>NZ_JABWSY010000005.1 GCF_013396335.1 Bacillus sp. EB106-08-02-XG196 | reverse complement strand
TTAGGTTTCAAAGAAAGAATAGGTCCATTTTGGTAAAATTGAAAGTTATTCGCTTAGCTTGATGGCTATGGTGACAGACACGGATATTTTGTGTCTGTAGGTCACCTACTTTCTTATCACAAATCACATATCAATGTAAAAAAAGAATAGGTTTATGGCACCGCGAGGTGCCATAAACCTATTCTTTTAATCTATTAATGGATATTATATAATTTCCAATTCGTGAAACACTAATGTTTTCAAGCAAATACGTTTGGTGACAGTGGCCCTTAGTTTTGGTAAGCCCTTTCATCCCGAAACACTTCTAACTGATGGTCTCCCTTTTTTGCTGCAACCATAAGGCTCATGATTAAGAGCACTGAAAAGGAACCGACGAATAGACCTGCAAGAAATATAAACATATTATTACCTCCTAATAGTGTTTTATAATTCGTAGGAAGGTGATCATATTCGGCACCTGGCTGGCCTAGTTTCAAGAAACCTTAGCCCCTATAGTGTAAACGTTAAACTAGAATCAACAGTTTTCCACAATTAAGGTTAAACAGATTTCGGCAAATAAGAATCAACAGTTTACCTAAATTAGTCCACTTTCTATATACTTAAATCAGTCTATAGAAAGTGAGGAATAAACAGGAGTGGAAAGGCTGATGATTTACAACGAGATTCATAGGCTTCGCGGTGAGGGTTTTTCAAATGCCGCGATAGCTAGGAAATTAAAGATTTCTAGGAATAGGGTGATAGAATACGGAAGGATGACGCCAGAAGAGTTTTATTCGTTTGGAATTTCATTGCAAAGCAGGAGTAAAAAGCTAGATCCTTTTCGAGAGGAAATATTGGGATGGTTAAAGGAACATCCTGACTTAACAGGAGCCCAAGTCCTGGACTGGTTGGGAGAGAAATTAAACGTTAGTTCTGTTACAGAAGGAACTGTGAGGAATTATGTTAATGAGATACGTGAAGCTTATCATATCCCAAAAATGATATCAGAAAGAAATTATAGTACAGTACCCGATCTTCCATTAGGTCAACAGTTACAAGTGGATTTTGGTCAAATAAGGGTTCCCACAACAAACGGAACACTCAAACGGCTCTACTTTATTGGATTCGTACTGGCTCATTCAAGATACAAATATGTAGAATGGCTTGACCGACCGTTTCGAGCATCAGATCTTATTAGAATGCATGAAAATGCCTTCCGTTTTTATGGGGGCATGTCAGTTGAAATCGTCTACGACCAAGATCGCTTACTGGCTGTCAGTGAAAACGCTGGAGACCTTATTATGACAGTAGAATTTACTAAGTACCAACAGACTAGAAAGTTTAAGGTCTACCTATGTAGAAAATCTGATCCAGAGTCAAAAGGAAAAATAGAGCAGGTAGTAAAATACGTGAAAAATAATTTTGCGAAGAATCGTACATTTGATAATCTACTAGATTGGCAGGAATCTTGCTTGAGTTGGTTAAAGAGAACGGGAAATTTTAAAGTTCATCATAATACGAAAAAGAGACCAGTCGAGGTGTACGCCCTGGAAAAGCCACACCTACAACCGGTCTCCGGCACTTACATTTTTGAAGATATCTTCGATTCTAGTATAACAAGAACTATTAACAAAGACAATGTTATCCGATTTGATGGAAATAGGTACAGCGTACCTCGCGGTACTTATCGTAAAGGAGCTCCCAATATTGCTTATGTCGAGACAGATACTGAGTATCTATACATACGCCTGCAGCAAACTGGTCAGCCACTAGCAAAACATAAAATCGCTAAAGGAAGTGGTGCAGTCATTTCAGACCCTTCCCATAGGCAACGAGAACACTCTAAACGGGACCTATTAATACAGCAAATTAAAGGAATGTTATCCGATAAAGAAGCTGCAAATTGGCTTATTGAAATTCTCTCTAATCAATATCCACGTCATTTGATAGATCAACTTAAAGTTGTACAAACCGTCATAATGAAGTATCCAGCTTTCATTGGCGAGGCACTTAATGAAATGAGACGTTTACGTTTGACTAGTGCAAATGATCTTCGGGATATTGCCATCTCATTAGAAATACAGGGTCAAAAGAAACATAAAGAATCTGGAACCCTGAATGAGAAATACAAGGCTTTAGTTGCCCCTGAACGAAGAGAAGATATTTATTTAAGTGTCCTTCAGGGAGGAGCAAACAGATGAGCCAACCATACGAATCACTACAGGAAAAATGCCGAACCTTACGCCTAGCTGAGACAGCTAAGGAGTTACCTTCTCTTTTAAGGGAAGCAGAAGCAAAGGGATGGACTTATCATGAGTTCATCCATGAGTTCCTTAGTCATGAAATGCGTTGTAGGGAAAGAAAAAATAGTGAAAGGCTAATGAAGTGGGCGGAGTTTCCAGAGGCATTGACATTTGAGAACTTTCGCCTTGAAGAACAGACAGCGATTGGAGAAAAACAACTGAATATATTAAAACAATTATCATGGGTGGATGAGTATTTTACCTTAATTATGATGGGACCAACGGGTGTCGGCAAGACTCATCTGTCAACTGCCCTGGGTATTCACGCTATTGAGCGTGGATACCAGGTTTCTTTTATATCAATGGATCGTTTGATCTATGTATTGAAATCAAGGGAGTATATCAGTAAATCTAAGACGAGGTACAACCGTATCATCAAATCTGACCTGATTATTATCGATGATGTCATGTATATGGCATATGAACCGCAAGATGCCCACTTATTCTTCCAGTTTATTTATGAGATGTATGACAAAGCTGCATTTATCCTAACATCCAATAAAGGCCCAGGAGAATGGGGAAAGTTCCTTGGGGATACGACTCTTACGACAGCGATATTGGATCGTCTTCTACATCGGAGTGAAATTTTGACTTTCAGCGAAGAACAAGACAGCATCAGAATGAAATACAGAAAAGCATTATTTAATAATCAAGGTGTTGAATCTTAATTGATGAAAACTGTTTAATCTTATTTATTAAAAACTGTTGATTTCTACTTGACAGTTACACTATAGTTTTGCGCCACCATCTTTCAATGGATTTGCCCTTTCGTACGAACTATGTATTTACAAGTTAAATATATCATTAATTACTTGGAGGTAATAGTCCTATTACTCTTTTAAAAATAATAAAAATACAAAAACAGATAAAATGCGCTATATTTCGACAAAAATATCAGATTGTCTAATTTCTGCAATTAACTATTGTTAGACCCCAAATCAGAGTAATATCATCTATTTTCGGAATCTCCCACAGTCACCGGTATTCAACTAACAACTCAAGTGTTAGCTTTTAAATAAACCATTACGGGTAGTGGTATTTATTAATAAAAAAATAAAGCAGCCTGATAATGATTCATCAGGCTGCTTCTTTTAGTTACTCGCAATGATTGGACTTGAGACCAATTTTGTATAAACAATATACCGGTCAGGTGCGTCCCCTATGAAGTCAAAAGGATAGCAGGTTGTGAGGGTAAGGGTTTCGTAATCCGTTGGTACCATGACGGTCATGTCGTCTGCAGGGACGATTTTAAAGTCAATGGCTTCATAAACGAATTCCCCATATGGCGTATCAAAAGTTACTTGTTCACCTATTTTTAGGTTTTCTAGCTTCCTGAATACCGTATCCCGGTGTCCGCTTAGGATGACATTTCCACCTTGACCAGGCAGGGCGCTGCCAGCGAAATGGCCTGCACCTTTTTTCAACTCATTGTCGTGTGTACCTTGGACAACAGGAACCATTAAGTCAATGGAGGTAAATTGTAGTTCACCAATCGATGAACCTGGGTCCGGCAGTTTAGACCAAGGCTGGTCAAAAGTCTGATCAGGTAATTCTGGTTCGTATTCATCAACCACTTCGTGAGCTAACAAGACTGTCTGTTTGATAAATCCCATCCAAAAAAGGCAACAATTCCAACACCAACTAGGATAAGCGCGACAGGGATGCTAAGAAGTACCCATTTCCACTTCTGAACCCACCTCTTTTTACGCTTCTTTTTTCTTACCTTTTCCATGTCCTATTAAGCTTCGATTTCGGATTTGCGTACCAAGTGTAAGGCTGGTACAATAGCAATTCCGCCTAGTAAGATTAATAATCCGCCTAAAGATATATAATCTACGGTGTTGCTGTCTGTGTTAGGAAGTGGAGCAATTTGGCATTGGAACGAAGGTTCCAGCTTTATCTAGTTGTTTTTTAGCTTGAACGGCACCTTTTAATGCGTTCATTTTTGCTATAATGGCACTAATGTTTAAATCTTCTTTCTTCGGATCGACTATTGCAAGTACGTTTCCTTTTAGATCCTTTAACTGAATCACTAGTGTAGATGATCCAGCCTAATAGGTTGTAATATCAATCGGATTGCCCTGCTCGTCCGTAATGGCTGCTTGAATGTGTGCTAATTTAACGCTCTCTAGGAATAAGCGTGCAACTTCTACCTTCTGTGCATCAGGAAGATCTTCTGGATTGGTTGCACCCTTTAAAATTTGACTAACTGTTTGAGTATTAGCAAGAATCCCTTGATACTCAGCGTCACTTAAATTAACAAATTGTAAATAAGCATATAAATAATCTACTTCAGCAATATTTAACGCCTTTAATGAATCTACTAATTTTTGTGCCTGGGGATTGCTGTTACCTACTGCAAGAACATCGTTTCCTGGAACTGCAGCAAATGCAGACAAACAAAGGCTAAGTGCTGCGATAACAGAACCCTTTTTCAACGTTGCTTTTATCTTCATTTTTTTCCACCCTCATATTTCTATAAAAGATAACATAATCTGCTAGTTTTCTCAGTCCAAAGTAGTGGTTAATGTAAATTCTTGTAGAAATTTAAGAGGCCTTTTCCTTACTCACTTTGCATTCCCTCTTTATGGTATTTAAATATATTAAAAATAAAGCAATAAATACGCCAAGGGAATCAATTAGTACATCCATATAGGCTGCCACTCTCCCCAGGATAAAGGATTGGTGCCATTCATCCAAAATTGCATAGATTACTGTTAGAATCCATGAAAGGATAAAGGAGTATTGGTAGACTGCTAGAGATTTGTATAGTAAAAATGCGAGCATACCAAAGACTATAACGTGTGTCACTTTCCTCACCGTAAGGTTTAACCCATTGATGTCGACTGGGTCAGCACTTTGTGCTTTGATAGAATTCAATTCTATTACATTTACCTTTTGGATTACTTTTGCCGTATTTTCTCCTGTGAAGAATGGTAATTGTGTTACCAAGAATATGGAGGCCATCCAAACAATGGTTGCCAGCAACCACCATTTCCTCTTACCCATTACCTAGCCTCCTCTCAGCATCCTTTACATCATTAGAAAGGGTAATCGTTTTGAGTCTATTAATCAAAATCCACAATCAGAGATATTTGTATCTTTTAAATCGAAACAAATAAAGCAGCATAATAAATGAATCATTATGCTGCTTGTTTTAGTAACTTGCATTGATTGGGCATGAAATAGTTAGTATAGACAATTTTATCAACTTCAATTCTATTGATATAAATTATATGAGTATAACTTCAAAACTATTAACAGCCTCTCTTCCAATAGATTCATATATCATATTAGCCTTTTTAACACGATTCAAGTCATAGCAGTTTCTTCCATCTATAACAATTGGTTTTTTCATTAGTTTACTATATTTTGAAATGTCAAAGCCTTTTACTTCATCCCATTCAGTAAAGATGAAACATACATCTGCATTTGTGATTGTGTCTTCAATGGTATTGCAATAAGTAATTTCGTCAGGAAATCTTTTCTTAAAGTTCTCAACACCAACAGGGTCCCATGCTTTTACTCTTGCTCCATCCTCTAGCATGATAGGAATATTTACAAGAGTAGGTGCTTCTCTTAAGTCATCTGTTCCAGGTTTGAAGGTTAAGCCTAGCACGGCAATATTTAATCCATTGAAGCTATCGAAATACTTGCGCGATTTTTTTATTAATTTTAGCTTTTGGTTTTCGTTTACATCAATGGCAGCCTTAACCGTTTTTAACTCATTATCATGGAAATTTGCCAACCAGTGAAGGGCTTTTGTATCCTTAGGAAAACAAGAACCACCATAACCAATTCCTGCATTTAGGAAGCGATCCCCGATTCGGTTGTCATAACCCATTCCGAGAGCTACATCCTCTATGTTTGCTCCAATAATCTCACAAAGGTTAGCTATTTCATTAATAAAGGAGATCTTCAATGCAAGGAAATCATTAGAAGCATACTTTATCATTTCAGCACTTTTTCTATTCGTAACCATCAGAGGGGCGTCAAAAGACTTATATACCTGTTTTAAAATTTCACCTGCACTCTCATCTTCTACACCAATAACAATCCTCGAAGGATAAAGAGTATCTCTTACAGCAGTACCTTGCGCCAAAAACTCTGGATTAGAGGCAACAGCCACATTTACATCATGTACCAAGTTAGATTTTATCAAATCTTCAATTTTATCATTTGTGCCTATTGGCACCGTTGATTTGACAACAACTACACAATCCTTTTCGATACTTCTAGCAATTTGTTCAGTTACTCCATATACATAACTTAAATTTGCTGATCCATCCTGCTTTTCTGGAGTTCCCACACCTATAAAAATAACATCTGCCTCTTTATAGGCATTTTTATAATCTGTTGTAAATGTTAATCTATCCATATTATTAGCCATTAATTTTTCAAGACCTGGTTCAAAAATAGGAGATATCCCAGCCTTCATTAAGGCAACTTTATTATCATCTATATCTACACAAGTAACGGAATGATTGTGTTCAGCCAAACATACCCCAGTTACTAATCCTACATAGCCAGTACCAGCTACTGCAATTTTCATTGTTCAACCACACCTCATATAATTTTCTAAATCGATTATAAATGTTCATTGTTTTAAAATAATACTAATTCCCAATAGAATTAATTATAACAGACTGCACCTATTACAAATAATCCCAATTTGTTCCACCTTAAGTATGGCAGAAAAAAATAGGATCATACATAGCATTTAAACAATAAAGGACTACTAAATTATTTAATAGTCCTTTAAAATATCTAATTACTTAAAGCATAAGTTGTTTCTTCAATTTCATCCCATGATAAAAGAATGCGATGATTATCTTCTTCTACTAATTGAGTACCAGTTTGTACTTCAATAAATTCCAAATCTATAACAGCTTTAACTGCATGCTTTATACCAATAGGTATTTCTACGACATCTCCAGGCCGAATTACTCTAAATTCATCATTTAAAAGGAGAACTCCCTCTCCTTTCACAATAGTCCAAACTTCACGACGATAATTATGGAATTGATAACTTAAATTCTTTCCAGCTGAAATATTAATACGCTTTGTTAGAACCTCTGTATTATCATCGTATTTGGTATGCTCAAGAACACGATACCAACCCCAACGACGTTCCTCATACATTGGTCGTTGATCTAAATGTCCAATCATTTCCTTCACACGAGGACTAGCATCCTTATCTGTAACTAATATGCCGTCTGGGCTAGCTGCAACGAGAATATTAGATAAACCAAGTACCGAAACAGGAATATCTAGTTCATTAATGATATGTGTATTTAAAGAATCATGACTTGCATTTGCCTTACCTAGTATATTGGTACCCATCTCTTCTGTTAAGGTATTCCATGTTCCTAAGTCTTTCCAACCACCTTCAAACGGAATAGCCACAATATCTTTAGTTTTCTCTACTACCTCATAATCAAAACTTATTTTAGGTAGCAAAGAATAATTTGCTAAAAGTTCATCATAATTTGTAGGAAGATTTTTTTCCTCTAGCATAGTAATAATTTTGTCTAACTTAAATGCAAATACGCCACAGTTCCAGAGAGCTTGTTGTTCTAACAGCGCTTGTGCTTCTTCCATTTTTGGTTTTTCTTTGAAGTGACTCACTTTTAATGATTCTAAAGTAGTTTGTTTTTTACTTGGAACAATATAGCCATACTTTTCAGAAGGGAACGTTGGTTGTACACCCATTAATGCTAATTCTGCATTAGAGGATTTAATTACATCCTCTAGATCCAATAATCTAGCAAAGAAATTATCGTCAACATATGGATCAACTGGTAATACACCAACTACTTCATTTCTGTCTGTTTTATCTTGTGAAAAGAAATATGATGCTGCTAATGCTATAGCTGGGAATGTATCTCTTCTTTCTGGTTCTACAATTATCGAGACATCTTTCCCAATTTGACTTTGTATCATTTCTACCTGTGTTTTACTTGTTGCAATAACAGCTGATTGTGTTAAACCTAATTTATCTAATTGACCCCACACTCTTTGTACCATAGATTGTAATTGATTTTCTCCATTACGTAATACTTTTAAAAATTGCTTAGATCTTGCATCATTAGATAATGGCCACAATCGTTTACCAGAACCCCCTGATAATAGAACTAATTTCATCTAAATTCCTCCTCTATAAAAAAGTCTAGTAGGTTTTCCTACTAGACTTTTAAAAACTAGATTTGTATTAACTTTTTTTCTAATATAACAGATGGTCTACCAACAGAGTGGTACTCAATTCCAGGAGATTTAGCCTCTTTTTTAATAGTTTACCTAATCAATTGCGTGAATCTTTTCTCTAATTCTTTGCAAATGTTTTCCCAAGTCAGACTTGGTGCCAGTAATGCTGTTTTATTGATTAGATCATTTTGTAGTTCTTTGCTAGATAGTATATTTACTACATTAAGAGCAAATTCTTCAGCATTATCACATACTATAATTTCTCTTTTGGTAGTTGGTATATTGATTCCTTCTTTTCCAATTGAAGTTGTAACTATTGGCTTGTTCATAGCTATAGCTTCAAGTAATTTAAGCTTGATACCTGATCCAATTCTTAAAGGAATAACCACAGCAGTAGCTCTTTTTATATACGCTCTTACGTCAGGGACACTTCCTGTGAAGATGATATTATCATTCTCATAAGCCTTTAAATCCTCTGGAGGATTATGACCGACTACTGTAAATTTCACATTCGGTTTTTTCATTAAAATGGTTGGGAAAACTTCATTAATAAACCAATGTACAGCGTCTCTATTTGGAAGCCAATTTAACGTACCTACAAACACAATATTATCTTGCTCTAATAGGTCAAAATCATTGTTAACATATTCTTGATAATACTCTAAATCAACACCAGGCGGTATGGCAATTATTCCTTCTTTTCGTATTTTTGATTTTTTCTTATAGTAATTAAGATCTTCTGAACTTAAAGTTACGACTAAATCAAATATATTAAATTTACTTTCACATCTTTCAGCTTTAACCTTTTCATAGTACCATCCTATTTTTTTATATAGGGCTTTTTCCTTCTCCATTGTTCTTTCTGCTAATGTAGAAAGAACGTTATGAGCTCTTAATACAGTTTTGGTATTTGTCCTTTGACTAATTTGTTGTCCATAAATAAATAAGTCCTCAGAATCAATAAATACCAAGTCGTATTTATTTTTATTAATATTAGCGATTAAATCGTTACAATACTCATCTGAATAATATCTATAGTAGGAGTAAGGATACTTTGACATTAAGCTTTTTAAAAGACGCAACGGCGATTGTTTTGACTCTTTTACATAGAGCTTAATATTATTACAATACCTCTCCATTTCTTTCAAGTTACCATGATCACCCCGGGATAATGAATATATATCAATGCTATTCGACCTTGATAGATTTTTAATTGTATTAAACATTACTATACTTCCACCATTTTGAGGTGGAAAAGGGAAATAATTTGTCAAGTATGCTATTTTCATTTTTTCCTCCGGATAGGGCGTACTTTTTAGTTATAAGCTAGGAACACCCTTATTCTTGCATAATTCTTATTTCATAAAAATATGTTAAAAACACTGTCATAAATATAAAAATAATTGTATCAGCATAAAAGTATGGTCCTTTAAAATTTAAAATAAAAATATTAATAACAAAGGCAATTAAATAAGCTAAAATATACTTATAAGGTAACCTTGTTGACTCATCAACACTTGGGAAATACTGTCTCTTGACTTTAAATATTAGAAACGTCCAATATCCAAAGCAAATTAAAACCAGAAGCAAGCCTATTAAACCTAAACCGTTTATAATTTGTAAATATCCTACGTCTGTATAGCCACCAAGTTTAGAAGCATTGGAAAAAGAGCTACCAAACATTACTATAAAATTATCATCTGAAAGTTTTGTGTAGTGGTTCTTAACCAAGTCATCTGTACTAATTGATTCAAATTTTCCGTAATGATAATAGTTAAGAATAGGCTCAAACATGAATTCATATGTTTGTTGGTATTTTTGTGGGACAAACTGTTCAAAGGTTATTACCGATTTATATAATACAACCACAAATACTAGTATACCAACCAAAGCCACGATTAACTTCAAGTAGTTTTTCCAGTTAATCACAATAAAAATTATAGCTGTTCCAATTATAGCAGCTACTATTCCTGTTCGTGATGCAAATAATAATCCAATTAAACACCCAAAGTTTAAAACCAAGAAAATAATTTTTATATAGATATTTTTTGAAATAAAAAAGAGTATAGTCCCCAATACTAAAGTAAATGCCAGAGTAATACCATTAGAATCATAGCCAGATAACAATCCCATTACTCTATATTCTCTAAAAGCATAAGATATAAACTGCTTATTAATTGAGAAGGCAAATTGCGCCAGTCCAAACCAATCGTAATATTGAACCAATGTTATTAATACATTTACATAAAGAGCAATATAAATATTAGATAGATTCTGAAATACCCCTAAATTAAATATCCTTATTAAAGAGTATATGCCTAGAGAAATAATGATCACTCTACTAAAGTTCAAAAAATAATAAAAATCATAAGATTGATTTATATAAATGACTAAAAGTGAGTAAAAACTCAAAGCTATTAATGGTAAAAGATATAAAATATCCTGTAAGCATTTTTTATTCTTAAAACGTCCCAAAAAGCAACTAATCAAAATTAAAATGGAGCTTATTAACGTACTATCGTCAAGAATCCCTCCATTAGGAAAGAAAAGAATGCCTGATAATAATATAATAAATAAAATGTTTTTTATCATGATTTCCTTTTTCCCTTACTTTATACTTTTCTACTTCTTATTACTTGAGCTGGCACACCTACAGCAATTGAGTAAGGAGGTATATCTTTTGTTACTACTGCATTTGCACCAATTACACTCCCTTTCCCGACAGTTACACCATCAATTATCCTTACACCACTTGCTATCCATACATCGTCTTCAATTATGATTCCTTTAGATGTTACACCCTGTTCGCTAATATAAATATCCGGGTTATCGAACACATGGCTATTAGCTACCATGGAAGCACCAGTTGCAATTCTAACACCATTTCCTATCTTAATTCCCTTTTCACATCCGTACATTAAGCAAAAGGAATTAATTGTACAATTATGTCCAATTTCAATTTTTCCATCAAAAGATTTAATATGAGTAAAGGAATGAATAATTGTATTATTTCCAATAATTATTCCTTTATCAATAAGATTGCTAGCATCCAAAAGAGCATAATCATGTATTGTACAATTTTCCCCAAGGGATATTTTTTCCTTACCTCTTACTATACTTTTAAATGAAATATTGCAGTATTTACCAAAGGAATGAAATCTTTTTTTCATGGCAAGATAATAACCCCTCTGATAAATGCCTCTTTTCACCCTAATTATTTTATCCAACATTTTTTACTTCACCTCCACTTTCCTGTGATCTAATATTAAACTTTGACTTTTTCAGGGCACAAAGAATTAGAATAACAGCAAAAGAATATGTTACTACATTCGCGATTGCTACACCTAAAGCACCATACAACTTTGCACCTACTATATAAAAAATTACCGACATTAGTCCAGACGGTAAAATAGTATTTAATAGAAAAGTTTTAGGGTTAGATTTTATTGTCAAGTAGCTCGCTAATGGTCGAAAAGCATTAAAGATAGATAAACCCAAAATAATATATAATGAATACTCATATAATAACTGGATTTCAATTGGGTTATCAACGTAAAGCATAAGGAAGTATTTTCCCAAAAAAATAAATCCAATATATTGAAATATAGCAATTATCACACTTGCTATAGTGAATTTTAATGTTATACGAGAACTTTCTACGTTATCATTTAGATTCCCTAAAGCCATATTAGTGTTCTTTTGTAATACTTGAAATATTATTATGAAATAATTTGATATGTTTAATGCAATTGAATATTTCCCAACAACCATCATACTACTGAAAACACCCAAAATGAGAGGATCTATTTTATAAATAATCTGTGTAATAACACCAGTAAAATGTGTCCAAATAGAATATTTATAGATAGATTCCTTCAGAATATAAATAGATTCTTTAAAATTTGCACTAATTTTCATTAACTGTTTGGATCTAAAGGCAATAAAAAATAGAATTATTTGAACTAGAGCAAACAATAAATCCGCAATTACTACTAAATACAAACTAGGTACGATAATTAATCCACAAATGACCAATGTCCTTATCAACTTTGCTGCTATAAATATTTTTGTTATTATTTGCTGATTAAAGTTTAATTCTAGAAAGACGATAAATATTGCTGAAATTGAGGTAAATAAATATACAAGGCCATTAATTAGTATAATAGCTAAATATGCAATGTCTCCAAATTGAATATATAGTACAATTCCAATTACCAAGTTTAGTATTATGATTATGGACGACTTCAAGATTGAGAATAACATGTATGACGATAAATACTCATTTAACTTATCTTTAGATAATTCCATATATACTTTATATAGATAGGTTTCAGGAGCTAAATTTATGAAATTTATAAGTGATCCAATACTTATTATATAATTAATGATGCCGTATTCTTCCCTACCTAAATACCTGACTGTAATTATACTGGCCGTAAGTCCAAACAGAAGATCAATAATCCTCTCAAGTATGCCGTATGACAAAGAATTTATTACTTTACTAGTCATTCTCCCATTCTTTGTTAAATCATACTTCATAGTCATCACCAATTATAAGTGAATATTTATAACATATACTATCCCCTTGGGAGAAAGAAACGTCTTTAAGACTTTTATATATTCTATTCATCTCTCCTAAAGTACAATAATATAAATCATTATCAAGCTTAAATCCTTCACCTTTTATAAAAAGCGAATTGTGATTTAGTATACATTTATATAAGTTATTTTGTTCTTGAACAAGATTAAATGCAAATAGGTTAACAGGAAAAAACTCAGTGAATGATATAAATCGTTTGAATACTATAATGTCCTTAATTTCGATTTCTCGTTCTCTAAAGGAAAAATGTCTTTCAAACTTCACATTATGACCTTCTCCAATTAGGGAATTCTGATTAAATCTAAACTGTAATCTATCCCTAAAATAATATTCGTTAGAAATAGGCTTTCCTAAAGCTTTTTTGGCTGCCTTTTTTATTTTATCTTTAAATTGCTCTTTTTGTGATGATATTCTTCCCCACGGCAGGGGAATTGATTTAGGGGAATATAATAAACTCCCATACTGCTCACCTCCATAACAAGGTGTTAAAACTTCTTGCTTTGATACTATAAGTGGAACTGGCAAGTCATTCGTCCAATACCCACCTGGCTTAGCAATCACTGCATCGTAATTATGATTTGAAAATACTAGATAATTATCATCCGAGTATTTCTCTTTATTAGGAATTGAGTTAAGGTTTGATAAATCAAAATCTTTATAAATTTTTAATGTTTTAGAGAGATAATATGCAAAGAAAGGTAGATAATCAAAATAATTATTATAGTTGTACCATCCTAAAAAACTTTTATCGTTAACGTTAATTACTTCTGGATATCCCTTCTCTTTTTCACGAATTACTAATGGGATAGAACCATCTTCTCTTTGGAAGCTAAAAACATATTCAAATACCCTATTAAAAAGATGTTTATAATAAACCTTATTTGTTAATTTAAAGGCATATTCCAAGGAGAATAAGAGAGGACCGTAACCAAATATTTGCTCCTGTCCTCTTCCTATATAAATTGCCATACCATTTTTTAATATAAAGTTGGAGATAAAGTCAACTGCACTCAAAAAGCTATCTTTGTAGGTTTCAATATTAGTACGCTCATAAACTTCTGCAATAAGTGCCATAGAAAAGCAGTGGTATTGAAGAGATTTTACATCTGGATCATCCATTATTAAACCTGATTCCAATTGATAATTCTTTATCTTGATATTAATTTCATCTAATCCTTTTTTTGTATCATTTGAAAGAATGTATGATAATCCTCTTAATATTGTCCAATTCGTACAACTCGTCCCCTTAAATTTCAGAGGAAATACATTTGCATGAACCGTTGGATCATTGGACGATTCTAAATAAGTCAACAATGCATAATTGTTAAATTCCCAGTGGAAATTGTAATGTGACTTATCTTTTTTTCCATATGAATCGATAAACTCATCTATAAATTCCTTATATATCTCTTGATTGGTTATAGATAAAGCTAACAATGAAAAAGTTTCTCCGTAACTACTACGTGCGGGGAAAACACCATTTTTCTGATGACTAACTAAATAATTTAATATTTTTTTTAACTTTGCAGCTATTATCTGTTTTTCCATTATAAATACCTCATATATGCTCAAATATTGTCCTTGTTTTTAAAACAAGTTCCTCAGATTTACAAACCTTTACAAGTCCGAATGCATTAATCGGCAATTTCAAAGTGCTTTTTTCCCCATTGTACCAAAGGTGCTTATTTAGGGGGGTCTTTAATAAAGCATTTGCCAAAAACTGTGGAAGAGGACGAGCTTTCTTTGTATAGCGCACCAACTTGATAATTTCTCTATCATACGCACGAGGAAATAATCTTACATGAACTACCCAATAATTTTCATTTCCTCTAACATATATAACCTGTTTAAAATTATCTACCTTTTTAACGTCCGTTACTTCAACTGTAACTTTATATGTTTCTCCATATAATACTACTTTATCAACTTCGTACTGATAATTAATGTATATATTTTTATGCTCGAATACATCTCCGCCTATTGATGCATATGGAAACAAATCTTTATTGAACTGAAACCTCATGACAAAGTCCATAAAATAACTGTCTTCTAAAGCCTGAAGTCTATGTTCTCTATATACCTTATTATTATCTATAGATTCATTTAGATTTAAATTAAATTTACCTTCATTAAAAGTATAGTTACTAATAAACTGATTGCTAATGCTATTAATTGAACTTGATACCTTTTCAACCTCATAATCGTAACCACCATTTTCTAGACTTAAAAAAGATTTGGAATCTGCAGTTTCGACCCCCCATGTTCCAATGAGATTACTATTATTTTTTTGCAATTTGTATAAATAATGATTGTCATGAAAATTTATCTTGTCAAAGAATGGGTTACTCATAATTCCTCCAAAATTCGTTTAACAAAAGTATCCCAGCGATGATAGAAATAAGGTATAGAGTATTTACTTTTTACCCAAGTTATAAGTCTATCTTTAGAAGATTTATCACATGTGATAATAAATCTCTCAAAAGATTTTATATAATTTTCAATATCAGTCACAAAGTTCGGATAAACTTCTGCAATTTCTTCCGCATAACCTGTTTTATTCATTAATATAGGGGTACCACACATCATTGATTCTAATGCTACTAAACTTGCAGATTCGAAAAGTGAGGGTATTAAAACTCCATTTACAGCAGAATAAAAAATATTCATTTTTCTATAGTCTTGACTTGAAAAGTATACTGCGTTTGAATTTTCTATTAAACGTTCCCCTTCTCCAACGAAAGCAAATATAAACTCTGGATATTTTTCCACCACTTTTTTTATGATGTCTATACCTTTACTTCTTTCTAAGCGTCCAACAAATAAAAAAATCTTCTTGTTTTCTGGCAAACCCAATAGAGTTCTAGCCTTCTGTTGTTCTACATACTGAAACTTACTGGCATCAATACCTAAATGGATAACTTCTGAGTTGATTTTATAATATCTTTTTAGTTGCTTTTGATTAAATTTTGAAACAGTAATGTTTTTGTTTTTAGAACTACTTAATTTCTCGAAAAATTTGTGTATTTTAGATACAACTTTAGATTTTAAATTCCACTCTAAATTTGTACTCTTGTGGTAACCAATATAATTCCCATGATAAATATTAATGCGTGGAATTGATAAATTTGCTAATTTCACCATCCAACCATACATTCCATTCGATATTATGAGATCATATTTCTCTTTTTTACTAGCTTTAATAAACTTCCTTCCAACATGGTAAGACATTATTTCTTCCTTAAATATTGTATAAAGTTTTGTACATTCCTTAAATTTACTTTCATTTTCGTAATAAAAATAATCAACTTCCTCAAAGATAGTCTCTAAATATGCATTTGCAATTTCTACTCCTCCACGTTTCATTTCACTAGAGTAGGGTGTTAGGATAGCGACTCTCATTGGTTTAACCCCATGATACTTTGATAGATTTTTTCATTGGCAAATTCTCTTTGAAATTGCTTTACTACTATTTCTCTACCTTCTTTTCCTTTAGAACGTATACCATCCTCGTGATACATAGCGATAACATTTTCTAAGCTATGGTAGTATTCGGACCAGTTTTTTGCATAAAAACCAAAGTCATGTTCCTTAATAAGTGTATATAAAGGTCCCTCACTAGGTCCTTTTGCTGATATATATAACTCATTGGCCATATATTCAAAAGTTTTGACTGGAAAACAATAGTTTAAATTTTCAGGTAAAGGGTTTAATGCAATATCTGCACTAGATAAATACTTGTATACTTTGTCATGCTCCACTGATGATATAATCCGTAACCGATTATTAACTTTTAAGTCGGAAGCTATGTCTACTAACTCTTCCTTTAAATGCTGAGACCACTTATCTACGATTAAAATGAACAATATATACATATTATTCTTTTTAATCAATGGAGCAACAACTTTTAGAAACTTGTCTAATTCTTTCCCACCAATAATACCTACATAAGTAAGAACAGTTGCATCTTTAGGAATATTCAATTCATTTCTAATTACATCTCTTTCGACTTTACTGTAATTAAAACTTTGAGGTTCCACTCCATTAGGTGCAATAATTACCTTCTTTTTGGAATTATAGAGTCTATTTTTCTGCATGTAATTCGCTAAATAATCGGAAACAAATGAAATAACATCTGCTAATATATAAGTTATTTTCTCCATTACTATTTGTTTTATATACTTTGGACTACCTTTTTTAATTAGATTTAGCTCCAACTGCGCAAGTGTCCAAGGATCACGAACGTCAATTATTACTTTTTTTCTTAGTAACTTAGCAATGATACTTGCCTTAAATGCATAGTTTCCAGGAGGAGTGGTGATGATGATAACATCAAAATCACTAAAGATTCGAAACAGCTCTGTTATCTTATTATAGTATATTACATAATCTGGAATTTTTTCTTCATGTGTCTTTAGATGAACCGGTGAGATTATTCTTGTTTCTAGTGCTTTATTGATTAAGTAATTTCTTAAGCTGACTATCCTCGTTACAGCTGCACTTCTCTGTGGTGGAGCAAAAGGAGAAAATATAGCAATTTTTTTACAGTTCAAAATTAATTTCCCCCTCTAGTTTTTAGTGCCTTTTTGAATTTAGGTATTATTTTCAATAAATAGTTGTTATATATTCTATGGGACATATAAAGGATATTTTCTTTATATGGGTTACCTTTTATAATATTGTTTTGCCTTAGGAATAATTGATTTTTTTTAAAAAAGTAGAGATTATTTTTGAACACCCAAAATTCATATATTAATTTGTTATTATTATGCTGTCCGCCTTTATCAATTCCTCTTGGCAAGTGAAAACAAACTGTAAATGGACAAAAAATGACTTTACGCCCTTGGGATTTTGCAACAATTAAGGGATCAGTTTCTTCTCTCCAACCATTTCCCTTATAATTTCCATCTATACCGATATTTCTAATTACTGCAGTTCTTACTAAATAAATACCATGCAAGAATATTACATCTTCATTTTTCGTACTAGTACTATAGAAATTATGATTAAAATACTTATCATACAAGTTCTCAACAAAAATATTATTTCTATTTAACGCATCTTCTTCAGATTCTTGTTCATTTAAATATATAATTCTTCCGGCAATAAAATCCGCATTTTCTTTTAACAAATTTGCAATTAAAACCTCTGTATAATCTTTTTCTAAATAAAGATCATCCTCACCAAACAAAATGTAATCGCCCTTAGCAATTTGTATTCCTTTAAATTTGGATTTTGCTGCACCCAAAGGAGACTCATTTTTCACAAACCTTATTTTAGAATTATAATTATCTTTGAAATATTTTTCTGTTCCATCTGTACTACAATCATCAATAATAATAATTTCTAAAATGTTTTTTTGCTGTAAATAGCTAGAAAGAACACTAAGAAGCTTATCAATTCTATTCACAGTTGGGATTACAATAGATACTTTCCCATCCATAGATACCTTCCCCTTATGTGATATTATTTGTGTTTCAATACCCTTTCCCAAACTCCAATATTATGCTCACTTGTATAATTTTCTTGAAAAAAATTATTTGCGTATCTTCTAGCATTAATATTTCTATCATGATTATTAACTAAATCAATTATATATTTAGCGAATTGATTGTCATTTTCAGTTACAAATAGATCCTGTTCGTTTTTATAAACTATACCTTCAGCTCCAATAGGGGTTGTTACAACAGGTATTCCCAACGAGAGTGCCTCTATTATTTTAGTCTTAATTCCCGTCCCAAATAATAGAGGGGCTACAAAAACTCCAGCATCTATAATAAATGTTTGCAAGTCTTCTATTTCTCCTGTAACATAAACATCACTAAATTGTTTCTCAAGATTAATTATTGATTTATTAGGACTTTTTCCAACTATATGGAACTTTATGTCAGGCATTTCCTTTTTAATGGCTGGGAATATTTTTTCACAAAAATACATAACTGCTGCCACATTGTGTGGAATATCCATTTTACCTACAAAAACTATTTTATTGAATTGAACTTCTTGTGGACCACTTTGTATTTTACTATTAGGAAAATGCATGGGAATTCCTTCACAAGAAGGATGCATAGATAATTTTTTAAAATCATCCGCTTCTTTTGGTGATGTGAAGACTAAGTGGTGGAAATATTTATTTACTCTTAACTCATATCTTTTCAATAATTCACTCTCTATTTTTAAAATCAATCCTTGGATCGATTTAGAATTAAATACTCCATTAATCACTTTAGGAATTTTATTAGCAAACCCTCCTATTACAGAAGGTATATATTCTAACCATTGAATTTGTCTCTTATATCTTAAAGATAATAAATCATCATAATTGAGAATATGAATACAGTCTTTAGGCATTCCTCTGACATATTCTGAAACTCGAACCATGTCATAAATTATTAAATTCGGTTTTTCAATTTCAATTTCTTTCAAAATTTGTTTGTGTGTTTTCCTACTATAAAATAACGAAACTTGAATTGGAAATTTACGGAGAATTAAAGTACAAACCAGGAGGTTATAAGCTTTCTCTATTAATCCTGGTCTTTTAAGAATAGTAATATTTGATATTATTTCTGGCTTTTTCTCTAAGAATTTCATGTCATCAACAAATGTGTAATTAAATATTTTTGCGTTTGGAAATAATTTTTTTATGTCCCCGATATATTGTAATAGGATATTTTTTCTTCCATCCGTATTAGGAAAGGGAATTCGATTTGTTATAAATAGTATTTTCTCCATATATCCTCATTTCTTTTTTTAAATTTAATATATTTCTTTGTTAAGATAAATTACTCTAATTACGATGTATCTTTGTGGGAAAATTGTTTTGTTTTGTTTTAAGAAGATTAAATATATTCAACAATAATAAATATCTAATGATAATTCATGCTATCTCCTGCATGCCCTAACATTAGATATTTATTTAGTTTATTCTTTAATTTATTATTGAGCTATATGTGGACATTAAAACCACTACTTACCATTTCCCAGTAATTCCAAAAGATAGGTGTTTTCCCCAACACCTATCCACATGCATTTTCCTAATACTTTTGTTAAAAAAAAGATAAACCGAGCAATTCATCTCCAGTTAAGTCCTTTTCTAATGATAAGCGATTTTTAGATAATAATAACGATTACTTATAAATATAATAAACTCTATTATTAATCACTTTGTAGAAAACTTCTTGAACGAAAACAACAGCTCGGCATATTTAACATAAAGAATTGAAATACATACAGCATTATTTTTCCTTTGCTAATTATAGGGCATTTATTAGCAAGGTAACCAGATATAGTTTTTTTGGAATTAATTACAAATAATCTATTTTCAAAACATTATTCAGAATGCGTCCTTAGACCCAAACAATACAAATATTGTCCTAAATATTATTTTGATATCAAGTTTAGTAGAACGCTTGTTGATATAAGCAAGATCGAGCTCGATCATTTCCTTAAATCCAACGCTATTTCTCCCGCTCACTTGCCAAAGTCCCGTACAACCTGGAGTTACTAATAAACGTTGCTTATCATACTCAGAATAAAGGGCTACTTCCCTAGGAAGAGGAGGACGTGGACCAACTAAGCTCATATCCCCTTTTAATACATTAAAGAGCTGCGGCAGTTCATCGATACTAGTTTTGCGAATATATTTTCCCACCTTCGTAATTCGAGGGTCATCCTTCATCTTAAACATCGCACCGTTTATCTCATTGTATTTTAATAGTTCAGCCAGTTTCTCTTCAGCGTTTGATACCATTGAGCGGAACTTATACATTTTAAATTCTTTTCCATTTAAACCCACTCGCTTTTGTGAGAAAAAGACAGTTCCTTTTGGGTCCTCAACTTTTATCAGGATTGCAATGATCAAAAAGAGAGAACCTAAAAAGATAATTCCGCATAATGAGCCAACAATATCTACTAATCTTTTAATAAATAGATAAATCTTTCCATCATTTACATTCGTAGTTTGCTTTTCTATAAAGCCAACATCTTGATTTGCTAAATTAGACAACCTAGACCCCTTCCTTCTCTATAACACTACTTTTTCTTTATCGAATGAAGTAACTAGATTTTTCAAGTAATCTAGCATATCATCATGGAGGTCTTCGTGCTGCAACGCAAATTCAATCGTTGTCTTAACAAATCCGAATTTTTCTCCAACGTCATAACGTTTACCCTCAAAGTCAAAGGCAAATACTCTTTGGATTTCATTTAACCTCTGAATGGCATCTGTTAACTGAATCTCGCCGCCTGCTCCTTTTTCTTGACGGTCTAGAAACATGAAGATTTCTGGAGTTAGGATGTAGCGTCCCATAATCGCTAGATTTGAAGGTGCAGTGCCTGGTTTTGGCTTTTCTACAAAGTTACTAACCTGGTAGCGACGTCCTTCTTGTGTAGATGGATCGATAATTCCATATCGGTGTGTATCAGAATCTGCTACTGTTTGAACACCGATTACGGAAGAGAACGTATCTTCATATTGGTTAATCAACTGTTTTAAACAGGGTGTTTCACTTTGAACGATATCATCACCTAATAAAACAGCAAAAGGTTCATTCCCGATAAAGTTACGAGCACACCATACTGCATGTCCAAGTCCTTTTGGCTCTTTTTGGCGGATGTAGTGAATGTCTGCCAGTTTTGTTGGGTACTGAACTTTTTCTAATAAATCGTACTTTTCTTTATCAATTAAATTTTGTTCCAGCTCCATCGCATTATCGAAGTGATCTTCAATCGCCCGCTTCCCTTTACCCGTTACAATGATAATATCTTCAATACCGGAAGCGACTGCTTCTTCGATTATGTACTGAATCGTTGGCTTATCTACGATTGGTAACATCTCTTTGGGCATTGCTTTCGTTGCTGGAAGGAATCTAGTTCCTAATCCTGCAGCCGGAATAATGGCTTTTCGCACTCTTTTCACTTTTATATCCTCCTCTATATCTTTCTTTCGTTTATCTAAATATTCTCAAAAAAATAAATACCTAATGGAAATGCAAGCGTTTGCTAGGCTTATCCTTTCATTAAGTATTTATGTCTTATTTAAAAATTGGGCATCTAACCCATCCTCACATCATGCTATTGACGACATGCGTCTAAGGATTGAAGATGAAGCTTCCCTCCCACAGCATAACCGAGTGCCCCCGTGGATAACGGACAGAGAGCATCGCCGTTTCAGGTTGTTAAGCCTGAAAGAAGTATAGCCTTAGTCGTTCATTCTTATCGGCTTAGTAGGAATTTTAAAATAGATAAAATATCCTTTTTCTTTTTATTCGTTCTGGGTCTTCTTTATAGACATGCTTCCCATCAATAAGGAGGTTAGCATTTTCACCAAAGTAGTACACCATTTCATTTCCAAACTTTTTTTCAATGACACCAAAGGCGTCTCTCATTTTAAATGTTCTAGTGGTTGTATTATGGGCGTCAGAAGCAATGAAGTGTGTTAGATTCGCTTCTATTAATTGGATTGAAAAATTCCTAATTTTCTTACCGAAGTCTCCGCAGATGCTGGCAGCTGTGACTTGTGTCATAGCGCCTTTTTTTACTAATTGATAAAGTAGTTCAGGACGTTCAATGATTTCCTGATTTCGTTCCGGATGAACAATGACTGGGATCAGTCCATTCATTTGCAGATCATAAAACAGCTTTTCGGTATACCTAGGTACATGATTCGATGGGAATTCAACTAACAGATACGGTGTATGATTAACGGGTAGGATTTCTCCTGCCTTATAGCCTTCCATCATTTCACCATGGATTCGAACCTCTTGACCAGGTAATACCTCTAACTCTATCTTTTCTTCCTGTAACTTTTCGTTTAAGTCTTTCACTCTATCCATAATGGAATGCTTCGGATTTTCATAGGAGTTATTCATGTGATGGGGTGTTGCTACGATTCTTTGTATCCCTTGCTCTACTGCCTTCCTCGCCATGCTCAGACTATCAGAAAGAGACTGTGCCCCATCATCCACACCAGGCAAGATATGACAATGTAAATCAATCATGTGCAGCACTCTCTTTCCAATAGATTGTTATTTTTCCCCGACAATATTCATGGTAACACCGTCGAAAGGTATGGTAAAGGGGTGGATTTTGTCGAAAACTAGTTATTTAGCACCATAATAATAGTAGTAATCATTGTTTCTCATTTCCTTATGGTTTAAAACGACACCAATTAATTTGCTTTGTGCATTTTCGAGCAATTCCTTCGCTTTTTTCGCCTGGTCAATTTGAGTTCTCCCGCTATAGACAACAAAAATAGAACCATCCACTTTATTCGCAAGAATTTGTGGGTCGGCAACCGCTAATAATGGCGGTGTATCAAATAAAACATAATCAAATTGTTCTTTCGCTTCTTCCATAAATTGTTCCATCGATTTTGAGCTTAGTAACTCTGCTGGATTTGGAGGAATTGGCCCGCTCGTTAAGATAAATAAATCTTTTTCCTCTGTCTCAAGGATTGAGCTCGCTAGTGTTGCTTGCTTCGTTAAGACAGTTGAAAATCCAAATAAGTTATTGACACCAAAAGACCGGTGAACAGTTGGTTTACGAAGGTCCGCATCTACAAGCAGTACCTTTTTCCCAAGCTGAGCAAAAACGACTGCCAGATTTGCAGCGGTTGTTGATTTTCCCTCTCCAGGTCCTGATGAGGTAACCATTAAGGTTTTAAGCTCTTTATCTATAGAGGAGTATTGTACATTTGTCCGAATCGTTCTATATTGCTCAGAAATTGGCGACTTTGGATCAAGGTTGGCAATCAGCTTTCGACTTGGGTCGGTTATTTTCAGCTTCTTATTTCTCTTAAACACCATAAGTCTCACCTCTTCCTGCTGCTCTAGTTCCTGCTTTCCGCTTCTTCAATTCTTCCATTTTTTGGTCATCTATCTGTGCAATAACACCTAGTATCGGAAGTTCCAATATTTTTTCAATATCTTGTTCATTTTTAACGGTGTTGTCAAAGTACTCCAGTAAGAAGGCAAGTCCTACTGCTGCCATTAAACCGACAACTAAAGCTATCGCAATATTCATAACTGGCTGTGGTTTAATCGGAGATTGATTATCTGCTACTGTTGCCTCTGCAAGGACACTTACATTTTTAACATTCATAATTGATTCAATATCTACTTTGAAAACATCTACGATGCTATTGGCAATTTTCGCTGCCATATTCGGATCTGGATCTTGAACTGTCACGTTGACTACCTGTGAATCTTTTTGATTGACGACTGTAACTTTTCCATTTAATTGGCTGTAAGTCATATCTAGCCCTAAGTTATCGTTAACCTTGTTAAGAATTACAGGACTTTTGATGATTTCAATATAGGTGTTAATTAATTGTAAGTTTGTTTGAACGTCGCTAGGACTGTAGAATGATTGTTCTGTTTTTTCCTGGTTAACGAGTATTTGTGTCGAAGCTTGATAGATTGGGGTTAGAAAAAAGTAACTTACGATTCCACTTACTAAACCAGCTGTCATCGTAATGAGTATAATCATAACCAGCCGCTTTTTTAACGTCTCCAGCAGCTCTTTTAAACTAATTGTTTCTTCCATTAGTAATCCTCCTGTATGTGTTCAATAAAAACAAAAAGTATTATAACATGAATGAATGTCGTTATTTGTCGATTTGTGTTGAATGATGAATATTTATTTTATTAAGTAGTTATTTAGTACCTGTAAATAGTTTTCACATAGGCATTTAGACTATTATCGCTGATGTTTTTTGTAGGATTTTGTAAATCTCTTAAACAATAGTAACATGTATTTTGTAAAAATATGTAGGTTTTTTGGAATTGGAATAAATTTCTTAGCGAGACTTTTGCTATAATAATAGAAGAAATGTATTTGGGGGTATGAACATGAAGTATTTTTTGACTGCTATTTGGGCTGTCATCTGTATAGGTGTGCTTGCGTTTAGCCATATTCATTGGAATCAACAAGTAGCCGTAATGGCAGTTGAAACTCCTGTCGTCACACAAGAGCCGAGTGTGACAGACTATCGTACCTATTTGGAAATGGCGGAGAATTGGCCAGAAACCGCTAAGGCGCAGCTAAAGCTGGCATTAGAGGCGGAACAGCCGTTTAAGATTCTCTTTGTTGGTTCTTCCTCCATGGACTGGGAGAAAAGCGTCAGCCAGAGTATAAGTGAAAGCTTTGGAAGCGATAAGGTTATGACTAGTTTTCATACATACGATCAGAGTTCAAAAGCATTCATCGCTGAGAATAAGCAGCTTGAGCTTGCTGCCGAAAAAGCGCAGCTTGTGGTGATGGAGCCGTTTCTATTAAACGACAATGGCAAAGTAAAGATTGATGCTACTCTAGATAACGTAACGCAAATGATCGCAGATATTAAGACTGCTAATCCAGACACCACCTTCATTCTGCAGCCATCGTATCCGATATACCTTCCGAAATATTATTCCGAACAAGTAAAAGCATTAGAGGAATATGCCGCGGCCAACAACGTAACGTATCTTGATCATTGGAAAGCATGGCCAGCAACCGACAATCCCGAACTGAAGGATTATTTGAATGCTGATCAAAGTGGTCCTAATGAAAAGGGATACCAGGTTTGGGCACAGGTCCTTATTGATTATTTTGTTAACAAAAAGGCAAACTAGGAATATACTAGTTTGCCTTTCTTCTATTATATTAGTAAACCTTTAGTTTCAAAAGGTCGAGCTTCAAATCTTCGATGAGTTTCGTAACGGTTACACCTTGGTCAGTCAATCCACGATCATATGCCTTTTTAACAATGTCAGAAAAGTCATTTGTCAAACTCTCTTCTTTGTTAGTAGTATTCCCCATTCGGCAAATTTCTCCTTTCTTTTACTTTATTCGCTTATTCTACTAAACTTCATAATTTTTGTAAATATCTGTCTGCTGATGGATTGTAAATACTATGTCAACTTTTGCTAATTTGTGCATAAATATCCATACTATTATGATAGAATAGGAGATAGTAAACGAAAAATTTGTCTGGGGTGATACACGGGAATGAAGAAGAAAGTCGCAACCGCCGTGGTTACTGTCGCGATTCTTTCTGGCGCCTATGCTGGAATGGCTTCTGCCAGTACCTATACGGTTCAAAAAGGGGATACCCTCTCGAAGATTGCATCGAAGTATAAAACAAGTGTCAAAGATTTGAAGGCAATAAACAGCTTGAAGTCGGATATGATTTATATCAATCAAACACTGAAGGTGACAGCAGCGGCGAATACACCTGCTCCTGCCCCGACCAATACGGTAACAACTGCTGCAGATTACACCGTAGTTAGCGGGGATACTCTCAGCAAGATTGCCAAGCAATTTGGTACCACAGTAAAAGAATTAAAAGCGCTCAATCAGTTGAAATCAGATTTGATATTAATTGGTCAGGTTCTGAAGGTTTCGTCCCAAACAGCCGTGGTTTCTCCTACGCCAGTGATTGTTCCACAGGTTCCACAGGAACCGCAGGCGCCACTGGAACCGCAGGCGCCACTGGAACCAGCTGCACCACAGACACCTAGTGCTCCAGACGCTGCTGAGCAGAAATATATCGTTAAAGGCGGAGACACTCTTAGCAAAATTGCTGGGCAGTATGGAATTACTTATCAGCTCATTAAGAAACACAATGGTTTGACATCAGATATGATTTATATTGGTCAATTCCTTATGATTCCAACCACTTCAACACCCGTTAGTCCACCTAAAAGTGATGATTTTGCACAGTCATTCGTTACAACCGCAAAAAGCTTAATGGGTACTCCCTATGCTTGGGGCGGATCCTCGTTGAGCGGCTTTGATTGCAGCGGTTTTATCTATTATGCGGCCAATCAAGCAGGTAAGAGTATGGGACGGTACTCAGCAGAAGGCTACTACAGCCGTACCTTCTATGTCGACCAGCCACAGCCAGGCGACCTTATCTTTTTCGAAAATACATACAAAAAAGGAATCTCTCACGTCGGTATTTATCTTGGCGATAACCAATTTATCCATGCGGATGAGAAAAAGGGAGTCTCGATCGCTAACCTAAGCAACCCTTACTACACCGCCCATTTTGACGGGTTTAAACGATTCTATTAATATTTTGAGCCAGGCGGCTGACGCCTGGCTTTTTTATGTATAAAGTCCTATGGCAGGTATAGTTGTATCACTTAGAAGGATACTAGGAAAAATGACTTCTTAAGGGTTAGGAGAACTTCATGACTATTTCTTTTTTGCTCATTTCTTATACCATCATCGCATTTATTTTCTTTTTTATGCCGAAAAGATTAACAAAGCAAGAAGGATACATTACTTATATCATCGTATCGTTAGTAACACTTATATCTGATGTGGTTATTGGTAACCTTTTGGATCAATATGATTTAATGAAGAAGCCAGGTCCACAATGGTCAGATGTATTCGTAGAAATAACTTTACCTGCTGCCTTTGGGATTTTGTATATGAATTTCATACCGAAAGGGAAAAGAAAATTTATCTTATACTTCATTTTTTGGGTACTGCTTTCAGTAGGATACGAACAAATTTCAAGATATTTCGGTTATGTAAACTATAAAGGCTGGAAAGTTTGGTATTCATTCGTCTTTTACATTTTTGCTTGTCTTTTCATGCGTTGGCACTATTGGTTTATTAAAAAAGCCATTATTGGAAGAACAAGGGGGTAACGGGGTGGCCACGGGGACGATTCTAGTGGTCCGAAAAGTAGATACCCCTTTCATAAAAATGCCACTGGAACCGTCCCCCCGGACCTTTTTTGGTGAAACAAGGGATTAGCGAAGGATATTTTTCCAATAAATTGGTAAAAATATAACCAATGTATTCCCTTGAGGTGGAAAATGGTCATACTTTTCGGTTCAGTTATTATCTTTAATTTTCTAGCATTCAAACTAGTTAAACGATTTTCTGGAAACATGATTCTCCACATTTGGATATTCACCTGTTTTTTTCAAGTATTCTTCGATATCTTTATCGATTTAAAGTATCACGGTTACTGGTTTGTCACACCAGGTATCGATTGGAGCGCGTTTCCCGGCTATACCCTCTTAATTCCACCCGTTAATTTATTATTTTTGAATTGGTTTCCATTTAAGGCTTCATTGGTAAAACGTATTGCTTATATTGCAGTATGGGAAGTCGTATTACTTGGCTATGAGTATATTACGTTGATACCTGAGCCGTGGGGCTTCTTCCATTACGGGTGGTGGAGCATGTGGCATTCTGCCCTGGTTAATCCTTTATTGCTGCTGATTTTATTGGGATATTACAAATTGGTATGCATGCTAGAGGCCAAGGTAAAACACAAACCCATTAACGGTCAAATCATATAGGAGTATTAAAGCGCTCAAAAATTGATGAGCGCTTTTTTGTATCCATGACTCTAAAACCACCTCTTATGCATGTCCTTTAAGAACTTGTCTGTAATCGGAAAACCAGAGCTCTCCCCCATCACCGAATCAATCCCGCAATATGGGCATAGCGCGGTATCATCATCATCCACCCACTCGGTAATTTCAGTTGGAGTAAAAATCTTAGTGCAATGAAAACACCCACATACTAGATCCATTTCTAGATCCTTCCGGTGATGACTACTAAAACGATGTGCTTCTCGAAATTGATTTTCCAATTTTGAATTCCCCTTTTTTAAACGATGCAGGTTAGGAACTAGTTTATGCAGGTAGAATCGTTAATTAGGCAGGTAAACGAATCTTTTATGCAGATAGAGGGTCGGTTATGGCAGGTAAGCAAAAATCATCTAAACCTGCTCTTCCTGCGCTTCTTTTTAGGCTCCACTTCGGTTGGTTTCTCTTCTGCCCTTTTTTTCATGAACATGAAGAAATCCGTAATCACCTTCGATAAGACAAGAATAACGATATAGGTCAAGAACAGGTGAAAGTAATTGACCCATACGTTGAACTTGAACAAATGATGCATGACAAAGATTGGTTTTAGAATAAAGGAGAGAAACAAACTTAATAACAGTGTATAGATATAATAATTTTTATTATGTTTTGTCGTCCATTGGTACACCAATATGAATAATACCGGAACCAGTGAGGCGTCCATTCCGACACTGTGTGCGATATAGGGGATCATTTTATAGGGATACGTCCAAAGCGCTTGAGTCGCACCAAAATCATCAAAATAGGCAAACCAAACATGTACATTAAATCCATAAAAACCAAGCTGGAGGGCCCTTTTCCAATCCATTGCAAAAAGAAGAATGATAAGTGGGGCCACAAACATAATCACATGAAACCAAAATTGCCACGTATCAAAGGCAGAAAACTCCTGCCAATAATGCAGCCACTGTCTTGCTCCCTCTTGTTGTTCTTTTATCAACTTTTCTAAAGCATCCCTTTGAGCACTCATGGAATCCCTGCCTTGATAGTAGTTTCCTCTTAAAATGCCCAAGTTTTTGAAAAAAGATTTCTGAATAAAAAATTTTGCGGAACAAAGGCTACCTTTGTTCCGCTTTTTTGCAGCTATAGTTGTTGAATCATCGACGTGACTAGTGTATTCAATGGATTGATGATGGTTTGGGAAGTCTCCTGCTCTACCTGCTGTGCTGCTGCCACCATCGATAATTGAGCCACGGACAGGCTACGGTTGCTATCCAGCTGCTTAACGTAATGGTACACCGCGTTTTGATACTCCTCATTCTTCCCGCTCATAATTAAGTCAAAGGTATTTTCTATAACCATAACCTCGATATCCAACGTTTTCTGATGGTGTTTTGCGTATTGTTGGAGCCTATTCATCGTTCCTGATACAGTATCTGGGTTCGTAAACAGGATGGTCTGAGGCTGTTCAGTCTTGCAAAGGGCTTCAAAGTACGGTTCATCAATCTTGATGATGGGTATGTCTACCTCGTGTTGGCGGTTCAGTAAAGCAATATAATTCGTACAGGTGATAAGAATGGCATCCACTCCAGATTCAGCAATCCATTCTATTTGATCCTTCACTTTCTTTTCCGCCTCCGACACTTGGGCGTTCTTCAGCCGATATAGTAACCCCGGGTCAACATAATGACTTAACTCGAGGTCATAAGCTGAAAACGCGCTTTCGATATAGTCAATATTTGAATAATGCGCATGCAGGCAGCCAATTTTCTTCTTCAAGCCTATCCCTCCATTTCTATTTTTTACTTGTTTCTCCTTTGAACAAGAACCTGGATTAAGGACTAATCTTTTTGCAGTTCGTGCGATTTGTCCTCAAGACCCGAGATTAAGGACTAATCCTTCTGGCAACTCGTACGATTTGTCCTTAAGACCCCTTATTAAAGACTAATCCTTCTGGCAACTCGTACGATTTGTCCTCAAGACCCCTTATTAAGGACTAATCCTTCTGGCAACTCGTGCGATTTGTCCTCAAGACCCCTTATTAAGGACTAATCCTTCTGACAACTCGTGGAATTTGTCCTCAAGAACCTGGATTCCTATTTTTGAAAAGTGATCTTATGAACTATTAATGAAGCTAAAACTCAATTTCAAATTTCATAAATAGGCCCCATGACCCATTATGGAGTCCAGTACATAATTTACTCCTTTAAAAGCCATGATAACAAAACACCAAAGGGGGATTTACATGAAAAAGCTGATCATATGTCTATCGATACTTTTTTGCTCTACCCTTGCCACTCCATTTCACTTCGAACACCCAGCACATGCGCAACAGAAACCGATACCTCCGTATGCCAAGTGGAGTGTGTTGGCGATGAATAAAACGAAGGAAAAGTATCCTAATGCCAAAGTTGTCGACTTTCTCTATGTCGGAATAACTCGTGGACAGGAAACCTCAACGGAGCGATTCAAATTTTGGCTAAAAGGTACTCAAAAAGAATTCGGTGTTTATGTAAATATTGAATTTAACAATGAAACCCAACAAGTCACGAACGTCACTTATCAGGAAACAACGAGATAATGGACATGGTGACGGTTCTTGTGGTCCGAAAAGTGAATGTTCCTTCCATAAAAAAGACCACTAGAACCGTCCCCCCGGTCCCATGTACTTCATCCATTTTTTCTGTTTAAGGCTGCAAATATAATATCCGGCCAAAGCGACAGCGGTTCCTCCGGCTGACAGGTTCAAAATGAGCGAGTGGGTAGTATAGGTACCCGCTGCCATTCCGATGATTCCAAGGATGAGTAACTGAAAGAAATGTTTTTTATTAGTTTCATAAATCATAAATTGAAAGTGTCTTCTTTGTTCGAGTTCCTTTAAATCTTCCAGCCTTTGGGGGGCATTTAGGAATTCCGTGACCGAATGAAAGATTTTAAAAACAGGCTGTGACTGAATCCATTGCCAGATCAAGGACCATTTATTATTCCCTTGTTTGTTCAACCACTCGAGAAAAATCGGTTTAGCTAAGTCCATTAGCTCCGCTTCCGGAGCAAGATTGCGGATGATTCCTTCGACCGTAACGAAGGATCTGCCTAAAAAGACAAATCTTGTCGGAACCTGAATTGGAAGCGCTTGGATGATTTCGTTCATCTCCCTTTTAAAGGCAAGCACATCCATTTGCTTTAATTGATCCGGTTCGAAGGAGACCAACTCTGCCAATAGCTTCTCAATGGTTCTAGAATCCGCCTCCGGAAGCAAGAACCCTAGTTGAGATAAGCAATCCACCGCTTTGGAATAATTTTTCGAAAGAAAGCTTTCTATTAAACTTTGAAATTGAGCAGCATCCTTTTTGCTAATCTCGCCAATCATTCCAAAATCGAGTAAAATGATTTTCCCATCCTTTGAAACGAGAACATTCCCGGGATGTGGGTCTGCATGAAACTTTCCAGGCTCCAGCCATTGAGGAAGAAAAACCTGAATCAGCCGTTGAGCCAGCTCCTGTCGACTGGCTGTAACCTGTTCCAACCCCTCAATATCGGTGAGTCGAATCCCCTCTACCCACTCCATCACCAGGACATTGGCTGTACTGAGCTCCGAATAAACAGAAGGAATTTTGACGATATCCATATCCTTAAACCGTTCTCTAAAAAACAAGATGGTATCGCGTTCCATTGTATAGTCCAGTTCTCGTTCAATGACTTGTTTGAGTTCCTGATAGAGGACTTTGAAATTAATAAAACCTTTTGGAATCGGCACGAGATGGTCAGCAAACCAAATGATAATCGCCAACACCCGGAAATCTGTTTCGACAATGCTGTCGATATAAGGCCGTTTTACTTTAATCGCGACCTCTGTCCCATCCTTCAGGATACCTTTATAAACTTCTCCAATGGAGGCGGAGGCAATCGCTGTTTTTTCGATAGAAAGAAAGTTTTCATGAAGCGACTTTCCCCATTGGTTTTCGAGAATTTTCTCAATCTCACTCCAGTCAGACGGCGGAACTTTATCTGTCAGATCCTCGATTTTGCTGATAAATGCTTTCGGCAGCAAATCCGCACGCGTGCTGAGGAACTGTCCGACTTTAATCAATAAGCCTTCTAAATCAAACAGGGTATTCCGATACCGTTCACCTATTTTCCCCCAAAGTTTTTCCCACTCCGCTTTCGGTTTTCGGCGAAGTTTATACCAATAAATTTGCAGGAAAATCACAAAAGCCATTGAAAGCACCTTAGACATGCGGGCCATCTTATTTCTCGTTTTCACCCTAATCCCCTCCTTTCTTCAGCCACGGGGACGGTTCCCTCTTAACTTTTGAGAAATAGAAGTCACAACCTTTCTACTAATCTTTAATTCTATATTCATTTACTATTATCCTTTAGCCACGGTTACGGTTCAAAAAGTGGATACCACTTCCATAAAAAGACCACTAGAACCGTCCCCCCTGTCCATAAATAATCTTGTAACAACTTTCAATTGACTTGAATATACTATAGTAGATGGGAGGAAGCACCTCACATCACCTGGACTGACTGTATATGGTCAGTATTTTTTTGGAATAAGGCAGGAAGTCTATCTATTTTGGCGAATAAATGCTAGTTAAGATAAAAGAGTCGTGCCGACTAATGTTTTTTGTTTTCACTGTCATGATTGATTCCTACAAAGGAATTCCTTCGGCTAAACCAGTGAGAAAGTAAATACATTAAAGTTAAAATAAAAAATGAATAGGTTAAAGACCAATCCATTTTCTTATACAAATCAAGAACAGACATCAGCGGCAACCCTACATACGCACTAACTCCACCGAAAAAAATGGCTTTTAAGTATGGATTCAAACGAGGCTTATATTGTAACAATAGCATTACAAACACAGGCAAAACGGAAAGTCTGAATGAAAAACTTACAGTAGCAACAGGTATAACTTTTACTGGATAAGCCCATTTTCCAAGACTAACACCAATCGCATCCATAATTTCCGATATCACCATCACCAGTAGTCCAGCGGAAAATAAACGAGCGGAAATTTTTCGGTCACGTAAGATCATCCAAATAATCCAAGGGACAATCATCATAGCCAACGCTACCCACCATTGCCACGTAAATAAGAAAGCATTCATAATGGATTCAATCGTCAGCTGAGTTGCTTCCGTAAGCTTTTGAGTCGCTTTATCTATTTGATTTAACCCTTCTTCGTAAGTCATTGATTCCACCTTCTTCAACTTTGGATTCATTGCCTACTAGTCTTCACCATAGCTTATCGAACTATTCGCATCTGTTACTTTACGTACAGTCCTCCTGGTCCTATATTTGATTCTATTTTACATATTGGAGGAATAGGTTTAATCCTTTCAGTCAGTGGAGGTTCGACATCTAACGCAGACAATATTCCTTTGAGTGTTGATACATCTAAACCCGGCACCACCCGTATTGTTTGGGATGATTTTTCAAATGGTTTTAAGGATGAATAAAAAAGCAGCCCCGTGGACCGCTTTTAAATGAATTATTTAATATTAGTAAAATCATTGAGGTCTTCTCGATGTCCGATGACTACTAACTTATCACCATTTTGAATAATTTGGTCAGGAGAAGGGGAGATGATTAAATCTTCATTACTCAAGATTGCTATGGCATTTACATTATAATTCGCTCGCAAATCAAGCTCCCGTAGACTTTTTGTTGTCATGCTTGGTGGAACGATTATTTCCTCAATATTGTATTCTCTCGACAGTTCTATATAGTTTAAGACGTTGGGGGAGAGAAGCTGATGGGCAACTCGTTCACCCATATCTCTTTCAGGATGTATTACCCAGTCTGCCCCAACCTTTGTTAATACTTGTCCATGACGTTTATTAAGGGCCTTCGCAATTACTTTTTGAACCCCCATTTCTTTTAATACCATAACGGTTAAGATACTAGCTTGCATGTCATTGCCAATGGCTACAATCACATAATCAAAATTCCGAATCCCAACTGATTTAAGTGATTCCTCTTCCGTGGAATCAAGTACAACAGCGTGAGTTAGCATTAATTTACCATCATCTATTCGCTCTTCATCGATATCCATTCCCATGACTTCTTGTCCTGCTTCATATAATTTGGAAGCAATACTTAATCCGAATCTTCCCAGCCCAATAACCGCATAACTTTGCTTTACCATATTATTTATTCACCCCAAATGAATTGATTTGATTTCAATTAAAAACCTCTAGCCAATTAAAATTTTTTCTTCTGCATATCTAACCTTTGCTTCTTTTTTAGTATTCAAAAGTGCAAATGCCATGGTTAAAGGTCCAAGCCTTCCAATAAACATCATGATGGTTATTAAGATTCTTCCAAAAGGAGACAAGTCAGGAGTGAAATTTGCAGACATCCCTACAGTCGCAAAGGCGGAAATCGTTTCAAATAAAATTTTGCTCATATCCGCATTCTCAGTAAAAGTTAATAAAAAGAAAATAAGAAAGATAAAAAATAGTGCAGCCACCACTATCGATAATGATTTATTCACCAGTTCCCACGAAATTCTTCGTTTAAAGATATTTACATCATTCCGATTCGTTACTACTGCCCAAAAGGCAAAAATAATAATAGCAAAAGTCGTTACTTTAATACCACCACCAGTGGAGCCCGAAGAAGCACCAATAAACATCAGTGCCATCATGAAAACAAGGGAAGAAAGATTCATGGCTCCTATATCAATCGTATTAAAACCAGCAGTCCGTGTTACTACACCTTGAAAGTAGGAGGCCCATAACTTATCTCCAAATGAAAAATTTCCAATAGTAGCTGGATTTTTATATTCTGAGATCATAATAATTAAAGGTCCTACAATGATAAGGATTAGTGACATAAGCAGTGCAACTTTAGAATGAAGAGATAATTTGCGAATGGACCTTTTATGAAATACATCAAGTATGACAGTAAAACCAATACCCCCAGTGATGAAAAGAAGCGTAACCATTATATTAACCGTAGGATCGTTTACCCATTTACTTAGACTGTCAGGCTCCAGACCAAAGCCAGCATTATTAAAGGCTGAAATGGAGTGGAATATTCCATAGTAAATCGCTTTCGAAAGCGGCATTTCAAATGACCAGCGCATCGCTAAAGTAGTAGCACCAATTAGCTCCACTATAAAAGTAATGAGGATGATCCGTTTTACTAGGTTTACTACTCCTTCCAGTGAAAATACATTTAATGAATCCTGTAGGAGTAATCGTTCTTTTAGACCAATTTTCTTTCCTAGGATAATAAACATAAATATTCCTGTGGTCATAAATCCCCAACCGCCAATCTGAATTAAACAGAGAAGTACGATTTCTCCAAATAGTGTAAAGGTTGTTCCGGTATCAACCACTGCCAAACCCGTAACACATACGGCAGAAGTTGCTTCAAATAACGCATCAATGAAGCTTAGTCCTCGTCCTTTTTCATATGTAGCTATTGGTAACATAAATAGAAAAGTCCCCATTAGAATTAGACTGCCGAAACCAATAACAAGTATTTGGGCAGGATGCAAACTAACTAAATTCCCCTTTCTTTTATACAATTCCACCATTTACCCCATCCTTACCTATCAATAATTTAATATAATATTATTTTTCAAAAAGATGCCCACCCGTTTGCTCTATTTTATGGTTCACCCGATTGTCATCGTTTATGAATTCATTTATAAAACTTTTCATGATGGTTGACCTTCAATCGAAAAAAACTATGAATCACATTCAACTGAGATGTAACCCATAGTTCATTATGTTAATGATATTGATTACCAAAGCGGTTTGGGGTGGCCATGGCTGCCATGTGGACGGTTCTTGCGGTCCAAAAAGTGGATATCCCTTCCATAAAAAACCACTAGAACCATTCCTCCGGTCCCTATAACTGGCGTTTAAATGCTTTACTAGCGAAGAAGTAAGCGATGACCATGATGCCGACGCACCAGGCAAGCGCGATCCAGATATCGCTGCCAACAGAGCCTTCATACAAGAGGGCACGAATCGCATTCACGATTGAAGTCACGGGCTGGTTCTCGGCGAACGCACGGACCATTTTAGGCATGGTTTCTGTGGGAACAAAGGCCGAACTGATAAACGGCAGGAAAATCAGCGGGTACGAGTAAGCTGTCGCCCCTTCCATAGACCCCGCTGTCAATCCGGGAATAACCGCCAGCCATGTCAGCGCCAGCGTAAACATCGCGAGGATCCCAGCTACGGCAAGCCAATCCAGGATATCGGCGCTTGACCGAAAGCCCATCAAGAGCGCAACGAGGATAACCACCACGATCGTAAGCGCATTCGAAACAAGCGAGGTCAACACGTGCGCCCACAATACCGACGAGCGCTTGATGGGCATAGTAATGAAACGTGCCATCAGCCCACTCTTTACATCCGTAAACAACCGCACGGAAGTATAAGCAACGCCAGATGCGATAGCCATCAGCAGGATTCCCGGTAATAAATAGTTGACGTAGTTGTCTGTACCTGTCTCTATTGCACCGCCAAATACATAGACAAATAGCAGCATCATCATAATCGGCGTAATCGCCACCGTGATAATCGTATCCGGACTGCGCATGATGTTGCGCATTAAACGCCCCAGTAATACCCCTGTTTTGCTTTTCATTTACATCTCCTCCTTTTTGCCGATGATGGCGAGGAAAATTTCCTCCAATGTCGGCTGCTTCTCGATGTATTCCACTTTCGCTGGCGGGAACATCTCTTTGAGTTCGGAAAGGGTACCGGTCGTGATGACTTTTCCGCCATGCAGGATGGCGATACGATCCGCCAGTTGTTCCGCTTCCTCCAGGTACTGGGTCGTCAGCAGGATGGTCGTGCCGCCGTCGGCAAGCTCCTTGATCGTATCCCAGACTTCAATCCTCGCTTCGGGGTCAAGCCCTGTCGTCGGTTCGTCGAGAAAAATGACTGCTGGCGTTCCGATCAGGCTCATGGCGATGTCAAGCCGGCGCTTCATCCCGCCGGAATATTTGTCAGCCCGGCGGTTTGCCGCGTCACGCAGGCTGAATCTTGCAAGCAGATTGTCGGCAACTTGAGCTGGATTAGAAACTCCCCTCAACTTGGCGATCATCATCAGGTTTTCCCTACCTGTGAGCATGCCGTCTAAAGCGGAGAACTGCCCTGTCAGGCTGATGCTCTGGCGAACATAATCCGGTTGACGCTGGACGTCAAAGCCACAAATACCTACTTCGCCTCCATCGGCCTTCATCAGTGTCGAGAGGATGTTGACCGTCGTCGTCTTGCCCGCTCCATTTGAACCAAGCAATGCGAAAATTTCTCCACGCCGCACCTCAAAATCCACCCCCTTTAAGACCTCCTTGTCTTTAAAGGATTTCTTTAACCCTTTTACATAAATCGCTACATCTCTCATACTTTTATCCCCCTTTAAAGTGCCTTGCGGAGCAAAATTACCTAAACTCCACTATTAAGTCTGACTGATAATAAGTACCACTTACTACCTAGTTAAAAAAATAACTGAATAGTGAAGGTGGCAATTCGCATTTTTATCAGCTATTCAGCGGTATGGTCGATTAAATTTATTTTTTTCCCAATCGCTTTATGATACTCTCATTCAAATCTTCACGATACTTGGCGACATAGGTTCTAGCGTTTGCCACTAGCTCGTCGGCAAAGGTCGCCACGTCTTCCCCGGTGATTTCCAGCACTTGTCTGCCTTCCGCCGCACCGGCTTCGAACAAATCGATTAATTCATACTGAATGTGCAGCATATCCATCCCGTTGCCCGCTGAGAAACTCCACATGTAGTTTTGAATTTTCTTAAATACAAACTGGTAGTCCTCTGGCAGGGCTTCAACCCGTGCCATCATCATTTTGTACTCTTTTTTATCACCAATCATTTTTTTGAACATTTCCAACATGTTATTTTTCCTCCCTTTTTTTAAGGCTGTGTTAAAGCTGCATTGTGATTTTACTGTGTTTGGAAAATAAGCGGAGAATTTCCGTTTAAATTGGGAAATAGCCATTTTTACCTTCATAATAAGCGGAGTTTTTCCGCTTATAGTATCGAAATCATTGGATTTTGTCTTATTTGAAGCAGTTAACCGGAATATTTCCGCTTATATCTGCTTCTTAAGGTTCCTTTTTATACAATAGCCGGAAATTCTCCGCCTATGAATGATCAACCCTACACGAAAATCAACAATGCATACTAACACAGCCTTTTTTAAAAGCTGAACAGCCACAGGGACGGTTCTAGTGGTCCCAAAAATCGATATCTCTTCCATAAAAAAAGCCACGAGAACCGTCCCTCCGGTCCTAGATTGATTTCAAGACGTTGATTTTTGATGATACAAAATCCCATTTTTCCCAAAACAATTCAAGCTCCTTGCGGCCAGCCTCATTAAGTGTGTAAAACTTGCGGGGAGGCCCCATATCGGATGGTTTCTTCTCCATATTCACCAGCTTTTTCTTTTCTAAGCGCACGAGGATGGTGTAGACCGTCCCTTCCACGACTTCGGTAAACCCAAGCTCATTTAGGCGGCGGGTGATCTCGTAGCCATAGGTTTCATGGCGGCTGATGATTTCCAGCACGCAGCCTTCGAGCGAACCCTTCAGCATTTCAGTTAAATTTTCCATTTCAGAGCCTCTTCTATTCCGTCTGACTTATATCCAGTACTACTTAGTACCGAGGGAAACTTTTACTGAATAGCATTTAGGAAATCACACTATTCAGTATTACTTACTACATGTATATAGTAACACCGAGTAGCAGAGGTGTCAACTATTTTTCTTAAGGCTGTGCTTTATCATCCATCAGGAATACTGTCACAGGTTTAGTTCTGTATTAAGTTGTCACGGTCATCCGCTTGTGGAGGTTCTTCCATCCATCCGTGTTTGATCATAATTTTCGCTCCCTCTTCAGCGTAAAGAGAGATTTCTGGAATTATCGCTGCGTATTTCAATCCCAAATCTCTTCTTGGACTTGCCGCCATCGCCATTCCATAGTTCCCGACCCCAGCAGCAATCATGGCTGCTATATGACACATACTGAGTTTATCGGAAAACACATTTGTTGTTGTATCGGTAACAGCCGAATCCCAGCCCATTGGCGCTGGCAGATCCTCTTTTTTGAGGAAATCGCTAAATATGTCTATATGTTCTTGGGCAATTTGTTTTCCTCTTACTAGATAGTCCTTTACTATTTTGCTATTTGCCGTCTGTGCTAGCCCCGTAATCAGCGCCTTACCAATCGCATTGGTTTGAATATTTAAGAATACATGACTAATTTCAATCGAAGTAAGAGCCCTCTTTTCTCCGAAAAAGCCTGCCAAAAAATGTTGTTTCTTCACAAAGTCTACTTTGTCAGGAACTGATATATAAGGTGGTCTGATGTAAGTACCTTGTTTCAGCATCAAATCCCGTGTCATATCCTGCATCGTAACCCCTTCTTTTAATACACGTTTATGAAAAGCAACCACATCTGGACGTGTCGCTAACCCCAACGCCGCACTACTTGCTGCCATTGCAAGAATGGACATGTGCCGGAAGTACATTAACATAAATGTATCGGAGAAAAGTCTTGGGGCCTTCGGATTGACATCTTCATCTGTAAATCCAATAGGTATAGGAAATTCCTCTTTTTTAAAGAGTTCCTTCATAATAGAAAGATTCTCATTCACCATCTTTACAACATATTCAATAATAGGGCGTACTTCCTCATCTTCCACCTTCTCTAAAAAATAAGCAGCCATACAACTGGCTAATGTGTCGTTTATATACTGCGACCATAAACTGGACATTTCAGCGACCGTTAAACGAATATTTGTTTTGTCTTCCATAGGTAAACCTCCTATTCCATATATCAATGAATAATATCTCCAATACAGGGGAAATTATGAATGAACAACCTATTCAATATATCGATGCAAAAGGTCTTAGCTGATTGACAAGCTAAGACCTTTTTCTTATTCAGCAATCTTTTATAAAAGGAGTAACCTACCCCTTTTTAGTTGGTATTTGTCAACCACCTTCTACACAAGTCTCAGTTGAACTGCCAACAGCAGCATTTAATTCGACAAGAAGACTAGGAAGAATCTCAGATTCAATCGCGCTTTCTAATGTCTTATAAGTTAGTGGTACATTAAATTTCACAAAAATAGGTGCTGTACTCTCCCACGCTTCAACAATTGCTTTAGAAGACATATTAGATTGTATGACCAAATTTAAAACCTCCATTTTTATTTCTCTTCTATAAAGTGGCCACGGGGACGGTTCTAGCGGTCCGAAAAATGGACACCACTTTCCATAAAAAAACCACTAGACCCTGTCCCCCGGTCCAGCTCCCTCTAGGGCTATCCTTGCGGGCTTATTTTTGGGTGTGTGCGAAATAGGATTGCTTTAGATTTAGCTACAATTTCTTGTTTATCGTTATAAATCGAACATTCCGTGTGAATGAGAGTTCTGCCCTGCTTTTCCATTTTGGCAATCGCCATTAAGTATGTACCCGTAGCGGGTTTCAAAAATGAAACATTTAAATCAACGGTTACAGCTTGTTGTATACCGTCTTCATTTGCTGGTAACAGGTTTGATAATGCTACATCAGCCAATGAAGAAATGATACCGCCATGTATAACCCCTGCACTGTTAATGAATAGGTCCTGGACTGGCAATATGATTTGCAAATTATGATCATCAAGCTTTTTATATTTCAAACCTAAAAACTCATCAAATGGCTGCTTTATAAACATCAAACAAACACCTCTATATATTTTTAATTTTGCTCTGGTAAAACAGTATGTTGATTTCACTGTGTTTGAAAAATAAGCGGAAGAATTCCGGTTAAAATGAGAAATACCCATATTTCCTTTAATATAAGCGGAGTTTTTCCGCTTATCTAATCAAAATCTATAGATTTTTACTAATTTTGAACAGGTAAGCGGAATTCCTCCGCTTATATCTGCTTCTTTAGCTTCATCTATGTACACTAACCGGAAATTCTCCGCTTATGAATTCCCGAAAAACAACAATGAATACTAACAGAGCCATCATTTTAACGCTGGGTGGGTGGTCATCCTTCTATTCTTCTTTTTTCAAGGCTCAAAGTCCTGCTTAAGTGATAAAATCAGGTTAACTTAAACACTGTTCTTCCTTCAAAAACTCTCTCGGCTGCTAAAGTTCGAGGTGCTATTGAAACAATATTTACCAATTGATAGAAATTTCATGTAAAATAAAGGGAATAGAGGATTTTTATTCGTTGAAATTTATAGCGGCAAAAAGGTTATGAAAGGGGAATACGTTTATTTTTAATAAAGTAAAATCATTACCGCACAAAGTAATATTTGCAATTGGTTTATCTTTAAATTTAGTGGGAGTAACATTGGCTAATCTTTTGCAATTTAGTATTTGGTCCATATTATTTGAAGGTATCCTTTTATTCGTTGGTACTCTATTAATCTTGCTTGCTTCTGATAAAAAACATTTAAATAAGAATCTATAAATAATACGACTAAATCATTCACACATAAAATCAAAAATGGATGGTGAAAGTGATGTTCATTAATGCAAAAATAGATTACTACTTTTACCTATAATCCATTGATTAAAGATATTATCAAGAGAATGCAAAAAAGAGGATGAAAACCCTCTTTTTTCTAACTCCATGTTTTATCCAGTTTGTCAGAATAGAAATGAATCGCTTTTTTATAGTGCAGGATGTCCTCGTCCGATGTGGTATCAATCAAGCATGTAAGCAGGATTTCCATCGCACGATGATGCTCTTCTACATTATAAAGAACCATCGAATAGAATACCTTTAACAACTATGAATCAATTATGCTAACTCACCAGGCGTAAAGGTAGTAAAGATTGCTATATAAATATGGAGAAAGTAGGTTCATCAAATGTCAGTATATGATCTTCTAAAAAACCAAATTTCAAATAAAATAATCTCCCAGCTTCATTTTCCGGATGAACCGTTAAACACAATCGTTTACAAGAAGGATTGTTTTGTTTGATATGTCTAATTAATTCATTTAATGCTTTTGAACCCAATCCGTTTCTTTGAAATCTTTTATCTATGAAAAAATGAAACAGCCAATAATCATCTGTACTATCTGGTGTATAATGCAAATTGAAAAAGCCTACCATCTTTTTTTGATGGTAAATTCCATATGGCTCAACCATTTTTCCACCAGGTCTTATGTATGCTTTAGCAAGAGCAATAGCGACGGGAGGATTGACGGAGGCAACAAATTTCATTTGTTTATCGTGTACGGATAAATCAAGTGCTTTTCTCCAATTGTCTGAACTTATTATTTTTATTTCTATATTTGCCCTATTTTGAGCTTGCATAAGTTCATATATCTTACGAGTGGTGTTGACATTTCTTACCGTAACTTGTTTATATATCTTTGAACCAATAATCCTTGATTTTCCACTCTTGGTTACATTCTTCTTGTCAACCGACCATAGGATCGCACCGGGTACATATTTTACCGTGTCAATATCTGGCTTAATGACCAAATTCGCCATTACAGATGCATCATCAATTTCATCCCATAAAAACATGACATCACTTGTCATTCCTTTATCATTTTGCCAATTGTCAGGAATAGCGTTAATGATTTCTCTGACATCCTCGACACTACGAATTACTACTTTAATTGGTAATCCAAAATCATTATGTATCGCTTCTTCCAAAATACGCGATAGTTCCTTTTTTGAAATGCCACTGTATGAAAAAATAATATTACCTGTATTGATGTATGTCACCACATCCTTCATCCCGACTTGTTCAAATGTTTGTTTAAGCAACTTCATGTCAATTTTATTTTTCCCACCGACATTAATCCCCCGAAGAAGAGCAATATAAACCATAACCATCCTCCTTTCAACTTACTCGTAAAATCTTCCAATGACGCTAACCATTAAAATCCCCCAATTGTTTTGTAAAAGTTGGACATATTATCCGTAGGAGGTGATGAGGTGGCTGACAAAAAGGAAACTTCCGAACACATAGACAAAGACAATAAATTAGACAGATACCAAAACGATCGACATAATGAGAATGCTAGGGCAGCAGCGGCTCCTGAAACAGAAACCCCAAGAATTAATACAGATAATCTTTAATACCACACCTATCCACGTTTGGGTTTAGATCCAAACGTTATTAATTCTAAAATGCCTTTATATCACTCAAGCCCCCTTACGTTTATGACTCTTCTTAAACGTAAGGAATCTCTTTCCCCTCAAACAAGGCTTTCAAGTGTATATCTGGAGTTGATATCCACCCCTTAGATCTATTTATAAGGAACTATTTTTTATTACGATTGGTGGTTTTGTATTTTTCACCTTTGCTATCATAGGTGACCCATTCACCAACAGGCTCACCTTTTTCAAAATGCCCTGAACGCTTAATGGTTCCATCGACACGATACCATTCCCAATAACCTTCTGGCTGATCTTCCATCATTTTTCCTTTAGACCATATCGTTTTTCCATTTGCATGGTACTTTATCGTGTATCCATCAATCTCTTCCAGCTTCTTTTCCTTGACGCCGTTTGGGTGGGTCAAGTCACATTTTTCATTCTCCATGACGTACCTCCGATAACTATTTTTTAATTACTATCACCATTCAAAGTTAACTATGGAACCTATTACTTTTTTCGAGGAATTGTTAGTGATTTCCAATCACCAGATTTTAAATATTTCACAATATAAATGATTTGTCCAACATGGTAAGAGTAATGGTACATTTGGCGTTCAATCGCTTCTATAACGGAATGGGGTTCATTTCGGATCGTAATGGTTTTTAAGAGGTGTTCTTCGTCAATATCTTTCAATGCAGATAAAAAGGTATCCCAGCCAAGTTCCCACAGTTCCATAACCTGTTCTTTCGTTTGACTATCTCCAACAAATTCATCATCACGATTACGGGACGGTTTTTCCCCATCACTTGTAAGGAAATCCGTCCAGCGTGATACCATATTTCCACTCATGTGTTTCACAATGATGGCGACACTATTGGACTCTTCATTCGGGGCCCAAAATAATTCGCTTTCGGTTAATTGTTCCATGGCCTTTTCAGCGGTTACTTTTGCATCCTTAAATCGATGAATAACTATTTTTAAATATTCGCTGCCTATAATCATACAATCACCTCAACATAATACCCTTATTGAACTTACCCTGAAAGTCGCCGTTATAAATCATAGAACTTCCACAGGAGGGGCTAGACTCCTTTAATATCTTGACTGTTTAATGATTGCAAGATTGATTACCCTTCAACAATTGGAAGGTATTTCAAGATTTCTCCTTCTAATTCAACGATTAAAATATCTCCTCTTTCCTTGGCTGAAAAAATCTTTGCACCAACTGGAAGTTTATTCGCCATCTCATCTTTGAAATCTGTATTCGTATCATTTTTTGTTTTTATTTCACCAATTTGAACGTCATTTGTTAAAGACAATTCCTCAACCCAATCGATATTCGTTTTGTAGATTACTCCATCATACTGAAAAATATCAGCAGCAGGGTCCAATCTTAAAACTTCCCCAGCATTAATACTATCAATTGATACTTTTGTTGTTTCCCGTCCATTAGAGCATCCAGTAATCACAAATAACGTTAATGCAATCAAGACATAAGATAACCTTTGAACCAACGTATTACCTCCTATATATATAGACGGCTATTCTCTACTAAAGTTCCTTCTTGCAACTGACTTCTCATTCTTAATGCTTGGGTTTAGATCCAGCATTGTTAATTCTAATATGCTTTTATATCACTCTCCCCATAAATGATTGTCCAATTTACTTAAGTTCGAATCAAAAATAGAATTAATGCCATATTAATAGGGACAGTTATGATAAAGGATGGTTTCTATGATTTATATTTATAATGATTATGGAGGGACACATACTACGTCTTTGGCTGCTGCATATCATTTAAAACAACTTCCTCAATCGGAGCGAAAACTAACCTCGGAAGAAATATTAAAGGTTAAATATTTTAATCAATTAACGAAATCGGATTTTGGAAAAATCATTTTTCGCGGGACAGATGAAGAAGGCAACTCAGTTTATACCATAGGACGGAAAAGGAACAAATTTGTTGTACCAGCATTAAAAGAATTAACCTTACTTCTACAAGAAAAATATCATTTTGAAGAAAAAATCGTTCTCTCCAATACATCACCAACTGTCCCATTTGCTATGTCATTAGGGGGTTTTTTCTCAAGAGGATTGAAAATGGACTTTATTGGAGTACCCTTATTAGTGATAGGCGCTAAACAATGCTGTGATAATTTATTTCGGTTAGTGGAAAACACCAAACATGTTGGTCGTACTATTTTCAATGAAAATGTGATTATTTTAGAAAATGAGATGTATAAATAGTACAAAAATATTATAAGTACATAATTAATTTAAGGGTGTTGAATTAATGGATTTTCCGCTTCGTTCGCACGAGATGCAATTATCCTATTTCCTATATCATTAATGAATGCTTTGTTTTTAAGTTAACAACAACGTTTAGTATATCGTTCTTTTCTTTCAGTTCATCTCCATCCAAGCAAGTATATAATTCTATACTTTCACCGTCAGAAAGATTTTCATTTATATACTTAAATAAATCGCTATTAGGGGGGAGACTACTGTTTTTCTTAAGAAACACCATTGCATAATTTATTACTTAACTGAAAAAAATATAATATTAACTATGTTTTTGGAGGTGTAATGAAAGTGGCATTTGAGAAGGGGCTCGCTCAATCAGAAAAAGCTTATAACCAGCTCACTGAGGTCAGTTCTTTATTTGCAAAAATAGTGACAGGAGAATTTCTCTCAACTTGGCAATGGTGGTTTGGTCTCGCACTATTTATTGTTCCATGGATTGTTTGGTTTAGACTCAGGAAGAAAGATAGCACGGGACGTCTCCTTTTAGGCGGCTTACTGACTATTTTATTATCACTTACAGTAGATCTTGCTGCCTTATCTTTAGGGCTCTGGTCATACCCAATGGTAATCATCCCTCTAGCACCTTTTCTATTTTTGCCTTATCACTTTTCTTTAGCACCCGTTGCGGTTATGTTAGCTCTACAAATTAAACCAAAAATGAACCCCTTATTAAAAGGTGTTTTATTTTCTTCCATTGCGGCATTTGGAGGAATGAATTTCTTTAATGCCATCGACTTCTACAACCCTAAGAATTGGTCCACTCTATATGATTTTATTATTTTTTTAACTTTTTATTTTGCAGCTTATTCGGTTACAAAAATTGAGAGCTATACTAAATTAGATAAGTGAATCCACGGGGACGGTTCTAGTGGTATGAAAAGTGGATATTCCTTCCATAAAAAAGCCACTAGAACCGTCCCCACGGTCCCTAAACTCAGGGTTGTTCATGACAAGGCTCATTGTCGCTAAGTAGAGGAAACGCCTCAGTCTAGATCTTCCCCGTTTAGAAATGACAATTTGACCTTTCCACTTTCCCGAACTTGCTTCAGCTAAGTGCAATCCTGCATGACGTAGTAAAGAATTGCCGTGTGCAAAGCCACTTAAATCTCCAGCTTCTCCTAATATACCAGCCAATGAAATCTCACTAATTCCTTTAATGGTAAGTAAATGATTGGCATAAGGAATTTGATTAAGTACTTCTGTTACTTGTTCTTCAACTCTTTCGAGTTGTGTTGTTGCGAGGTCATATTCCTCTAGTAATTGTTGTAGATGAAATTTATAGGCATCAAGTGCTTGCCTAGTACCGATTGAGTGTTTAGCTAAATGAATAAGTAATTGGGCTTTCCTTAAACCAGGCTGTCTCTTCATCAGAGACTTCCATTCGATAACCACGTTCTGAGGTTGCATTGAACGCAATTCGATTGGTGTGGGAAATAAGCGAAGGGTTGCGATTGCTCCTTTACCAGACACATCTTTAAATACTTGTCGAAGCTCTGGAAAGACAACATCTACCCACCGATTTATCTGGTTGATTGAACTTACGAGACGCTTAACAATCACGTCACGGTTCGACATAAGAATTCGAAGTTCTTCAAATGATTCAGAAGTTGGACGAACGATTGCATAATAACCATTCTTCACCATATCAGCGATAACTAGTGCATCCTTTTTATCGCCTTTTGACTGAGTATTATCTCTATTCTCTTTATTCCTTTTTACATGATATGGATTTACTGTTACAACATCAATATTCTGTTCAAAAAGTCATTTTGATAGATTAATCCAGTAATGTCCAGTAGGTTCCATCCCTACTATAGCTGTATCTAAGTTATTTGTTTTTTTTAGTTTATTAATCCATTGCAATAAAATAGTAAATCCTCCTTCATTATTTTCAAATGTGAGAGGATCACCGACTACAATTCCACGAAAATTCACTGCTCGAGCGACGTGAAATTGTTGAGCAATGTCCACACCAACTACAAGGTGTTTATCGGAAATTCTTTCTATTAGTTGATTTTGTTTGTCTTGCATTTTAAACTTCATAGTAGGGTTCCTCCTAAGTTTTTGAGTTAGAGTGGTGTCTATACTCATATCTTACTGAGGGGCTCTATTTTTTTCAAAGTTCAAATTTAACCATCTACAGGAATGCTAATGGGTGCGTTAGTGTAATAGGCTGTCGCTTATGTATTGGAGATATACAAATTTCGCCCCAATACAAAACCATCCTAAAAAGGATGGTTAAGGAAAATGGACAAAATTTCTTTTTACAATATATTTTATTCTAACAGTGAAAAAAAACCTATGATAATCCCCCATATTTCAAAGAAAAAATCTATCCAAGAAAATTAGAGGATTATTTCGGATTTACAAGTAGTTTTCCACCAAAATTAGTTCAGTTTTATGAAATCCAATTTTTCTTGCAATACTAGAAGACTGTTAGTTCCTTCAGCAGCTAGCTATGGATTAACCTTATATATCACTATTTCTAATTATTTTTAAATGTTTTATTGAATAAGTTGCGTTCTGTTTGTCTTGTAGTTCTTTTTTTAATTCTGAAATTTCATTTTCGATATTCTCAAGTTTTTGAGATAATGAAGCCAATATTACATTTTCTTGTTTAATTTTAGAAATATCATTGGCGATTTTCTCCAATTTTTGATATAAAGAAACCAACTCTGTATTTTCTTGATTTTCTGAAACCTTAGATACAGGGAGAGTAGAGTTTTGTTTATTTTTATTAAGACCCGCAACAGAATTCATGAGCGTATCGTTTTTTAGAAGAGATGTTGCCAGTTGCATGATAGAATTTAAATCCATAGACTTTTCATTTTTTATTAAATTGCTGGTTAGATTATTACTATTACCAGTCTCCTTATCTACATTGTTATTCTCACTATTTTCCTCTATATGTTCATTCATATTGTAACCGCCTTTTTCGTTATATATAAATTAAAATAAATCCTTAATATATGTCGTTTATCAAATGAAGTGTGATAATATCATATCCTTCATGGATCTAATACCCTTCCTATTTGTTCTCATAAAAACAATTACCTTTCGTTTAAAAATAAAATAACCTAGAAGATTATTTTATTTTTAAATAATCTTCTAGAGTTATCCGCTTATACATTAGGAACTCCTAAAAGATAAGCGTAAGTTTTTGCTGTGGCGATATTACTATGGGCATTCAGCTGTAGCAATAGCGTCTCTAGCGGCTATAATTGGTGCAGGATCGAAGCCAAATAGTTGAGCAACAATGATAGCAAGAGTTAAAAGAAGGAACAAAACAAGTCTCCCTAATTCACAAAGAAGATTTTCAAGAATACCACCATCTTGTAAAATAGAAATTGCCATTTATTCTTCCCCCCTTTCTAATTAAGAAATTCTATAAGGGGCCCCTTACATACTACATACTATGTAATAAAAACGGACAAGCTTAAACTTATATCACGATAATAAAAAAAGGGCTGCATTTTTTTTATTAAATAAAATTAAAATGATTTACAATATTGACATTTCCCTAGGTTATGCCTTGAGAATTATTGGTGAAGCACAAGGTTGTCTTTCAGGCAGCTTATTCTAATTGTCCAAAGGATAGCGATTGCTGAATAAAGTAGTCGTTTTTTTACTAACGGGGCAGGTTACAGTTGAAGAAGAGGATATAATCATTCCTCTTTTTGTTGTCAGTCAAATGTAAGTATTTTTAACAGAGTCATTTTGCAATAACCTCTTCTCTTTTTATATCCCTTTGTGAAGTAATGTACTTAAAGTAACGGGGGCTTTAACACAGTAACGAATAAAATTAACAAGCCTAAAATATGCAAGTTTTTATGCACAACTTGCATATTTTGGCTTTTTTTACATTCAAAAAACATACTCCTATATATACAGCATTTTTTAATTTCCAAATACACTTAGAGGCTCCAAGACAAGACCTTAATCGCTTATCTATGGTTACATATAAACAAAGATAAAAGGTGCACCTTTCGAAGGTTTTGTTGCTAATACTGTATATAAGTGGCAGGTTAGCACAATAAAAAAATGAACTGCCGCAACAACTCATTATGATCTTGAACTCTTGCACCGATTTTTTTATTAACATAATAAGCAAGTTCCTACCGTTGCCTATTAAAAAAGCAAGGCCCGATAGGCCCTGCTTGTTAATTGACTATTACTTTTCCAACCATTCCTTCATTGAAATGGTACCGACATATCAGTTCATATGTATCTGGCTTATTCGGTTTCACGGTAATGGTTTTTTCTTTTCCCGGCTGGACTTCGGCGTCAATTCCGAGCTTTTCCACTGTGAAGGTGTGTTCTTTCTTACCTTTGTTTTTCAATATCAACGTTGTCGTTCTTCCATTGGAAATCGTGATGACTTTCGGATTAAAGTAATCATCGTTCAACTCGACCTCAATCGCTTTCACCGTCTCCGTAGGTTGTGTTACGATACCCGATTCGGCAAATACACCTAGTGAGCCTGGAGTGGCCACAACCATAATCAACGCAAGCAAAACGACCAATCCTGTTAACCCCTTTTTTACAAACATTCGCAATCCCTCCTTTCCTATCACTATTTTTTCCAATTCATCAAATATTATGAGGCCAGGGGGACCCCTATTGAATAGGTAAAAATGACACTTGCCATATCCCATCTTCATTTTTTATCATCTGAAAACCATTTATTCCTTCACCTGAATCATATTCAATATATCCTTCGTAATCACTCGTTTGTACAAATGTTCCTTTGTCGATATTTTTAAATTGTTTTATGTTCTGTTCATCAGAGCCTCTATCAGATTCAGGGATTTTTTTATCCTCTTCTTTTGACCATTGAACATATCCTTCTCTGTCTGTATATAAAGCATATTGAACATCATATTTTTTATCAAACCCTGCTTTAACATATAACTTCGCAATACTTATTGGTTCTAATCCGCTTAGATGCTTTAAATTTATATCAATTTGAAAATTGCTATAAACCTCTTCTTCTTTAGCAGACATTTCAAAAGGGTTTAATTCAGTAGTAGAGCTTTCGACAATTTCTTTATCCTCAACAGAGGTATTTTCTTTAACTTTTTGTTCAGTATTATCTACGCTGCAAGCTGACAGCAGGATTGTGCCAAGTACAACTACTATACCAAAATATTTATGAACCATTTTTCATTTCCCCTCCCAAATCACTTCCATTGTACCTTCCAATTACGCTAACCATTAAAATCCCCAATTGTTTTTATTAATTTTAACATTTAACAGAACTCGCTAATAAAAAGGAAATATTATGAATTCCCGTTCCACTAAAGGTGCGTTACTTCAATAAAGTTCAACAAAAAGAAGCGTTAATCCTCCTGGATCAACACCCCCGATAGTTTAAGTGCATTTCATCACAATCTTATGTGGATTAAACATTTCAATGAAAGCATTTACTCATAAAAAAGAGCGTTGAAAGACATCTTCTAATGCACCCTTTATTTGAAGAGTAAAGTTTCCTGTTTCATTGATTTACGAATATTATCCTGAATCGTTAAAATTTTCTAAGTTTGTAGAATCAAAAATAAAGAGATCCAATAGGGACTCTCTCAAAGTTTTAACATTTGGAAACTAGTATAAGTCAAAATATTCTGATAAAATTAATATGTTAAATCTATACTATGAGAGTCAATTATAGTCTTACTTATTATTTAAATAAAGGGGAGAATTTGGGTGGAGAAACATATAGCAAGAGTAAATGGATGGGTGAAATACGATGATTTTGATCCATTAAAGCATGTTTTTTCTGATGAAATTGTCCTTTATATTAAAGGGATGTATCAAGAGGCTGCAAGAAGAAGAGATGAATATGATTTGCCTAGTCGTGATTATAAAGATATTGGAGGATATGATGTATTTACTCTAACACCAGAAATGCCTTTTACAAGAGATTACTTCATTTCTGAAAATGAAATTTGTTTCAACGAAATAATAGAAGGTTATATTTCTAGTAATAAAACACCTGTAGCTATTTTTAAGTATAGAGATGGACAATCACTTGGAGTATATTTGCCTGTATTAAAAAGAGAAAACTTCGTATTATAGGTATAATAAATAAGACCAAAAGAATGTACCTCCAATTGTTAGGTGTGTCTAACAATTGGGGTGCAGTTCAAAATTACGATCAAAAGCACACTTTAGTTTAACAACATTAAGCAAACGAAAACTAAGCTTCCTTATAAATACTGTTACATCAGCTGTTAACTAAAAAGAGAACCCACCAAGAATGGTAGCTCGTTTTTGGATGAAAAATTCATTTATTTATACAAAATATCATCTCTTAATGAAGCTACTTGAGTTAAAGCTGTATCAATGTCCTCCTCTTTTACCCCAAAATGAGCAAGAGCATCATGAAGATGTTTTGCAATAGCATCAAAATGCTCAGGTTGCAAGTTCATTCCCTTATGAGCTTTTGCCATTGATTGACCAGAATATTTATTAGGACCTCCAAGGGCAAAACTAATAAATTTTGTTTGATGGCGACGTTGTTTCTCCATATCTGTTTTTTCAAAGAAGGAATTTACAGTTGGATCTTTCAAAACTAATTCATTGTAAAAATAATCAACGACTTTTTCAATTGCCTCTTCTCCACCGACGTTTTCATAAAGTGATTGTCCCATTTGATACACCTCTAATTTGTATTTATTCTTAATATATATTGTACAAGACAATTTCTTTATATTCGTTTCGAATCATATACCGTTACTTGTATTTGGCAAACCATCGAAGGATCTGCCTTCACCAGTTATTACAAAAGCTTAATGAATAAATAAATAGGGTCTTTCCACTATGCCCGTTTCGGCATTGAAATAAATCTTGTTTTCCTTTCCTTCAAAAACATAGACGAGGACATAGTCAGCCGAAACGGTTGAGTAAATGATGCCAGTTCCAATGGTTTTTACCTTTTCACCTGTAATTTGCTCTGCCTTGGTTTCAAGTGAAGCTTGGCTTAGCTTTTCCTGATAATCTTTCGAGAATAACTCTCTGGATTGAAGTGGTGGCTGTGCCGACAACATGAAAAATTCTCCGGTTCCCGCATCAAATTCGATGACAAACGGCTCTCCCAGTGGGAAGTGCAGCTTGTATTCTCCTGCAAGGGGAGTGAACCTAAAACGATAAAGATTGTGCTGTCCTTCGATCTCTTCCTTGTTTGGTTCGACCTTTATTTCAAAGGCCGCGGTTTTCCCGTAAATCGCCTTAAGCATTTGTTCTGCTTTTTTTATGACCTCCCTCTGTTCAAGAGGCTTTTGTTCATTTATTTGATGTCCATAATTAAAGGCAGTTATAATCATTCCGGAATAACCGTCCATTTCACCATCGATTTTGGTTTTTCCTTGTTGAAGGTCAAACCGATACATTCCATAATGATCATTCATTTTTTCTAATTTAACCTTGCCATTCTTTGCATGGAATGCCGTTCTTATTATCTCTTTCAGATCTTTCTCTTTTATTAGGTTCATCTCGGAAGGAAGCTTGTGGTATCTGTTATAAAAAAACGCGAGTTCATTTATTTTTCTAATTGGATTACCGATTCCTTCTGTATCTAAAAACTCAAAATATGAACTATAGCCATGATGGAATTCATTATATTCCTTCCCGACATGCTTAAATAAAGTGCTGGAGTACGTTTGTAAAAGGTCAACCGCCTTAAGGTCCGTTTCATCCTCAAACCCCTGGCTTTTTCGCTCCCTAAGAGTTGCCGCCATTTCATCGAGCTCCTGGCTATTAACGAGAAGAGGGGCATTTTTACGCTCAAACCAAAGCAATTCCTCGTCTAAATCCACAATATCTTCCGCTGCATACGATAGAAGTTGCCCGTTTCGATCGATTTCATATGGATTTTCCGCTAGTTCTTTAAGTGACTCTGCATATAGATAAACACCATCGAGAAGGGTGGCAACTTTTTCACGGTTCGCAGCATACAAATTGATGCCAGATACAATAATAACGGCAGCCAGAAAGGCCGCAATCACTTTCATCCTTCTCAGTCTGAAGGTGATCCTGATCCTGTCATCGACTTCCTTCGATAATGTCTCCTCAGAGGAAAGAGATAACTCTGAAAATCCAGATCCCTTTTGATACAATTCCCTGCACTCCCTGCAGTGCTGTAAATGCTCTTCCACTGCCAGGCGGTTTTCCGGCCTTAATTCATTTTCTACATACAAAGGATATAAATCTTCTACTAGACTGCAATTCAACTTCACCTTCATTCCCCCTCCCCTTCAAGATAGTATTTTTTAAACTTCTTTTTCGCGCGATGAATTCCGACCTTTATGCTGCCTTCTGTCTGGGCAAGGATATCCGCCATCTCGCTAAGCGAAAAACCTTGATCCCTTAAAACCAGAAGTGTTTTTTCTTGTTCCGTTAGCTTTTGAAAAGTTTGTCTTACCATCATTTCTGTTTCGATGTTCCGGATTGTTCCGCCAGACTGAAGCTCCGGCTCCGCATAAGGAAGCTCATTCCGTTGTGAAAATTTCATTGCTTCATTCAAATATGTATTACGCGCAATTTTAAAAAGCCATGTTTTAAGGGAAGACTCGCCGCGAAACCGACCAAATCCCTTGAAGACCTTAATAAACGTATCATGTGTTAATTCTTCGGCAATTGTGGTGCTGTGGCACATGTTGCGAAGATAACGGAAAACCGGATCTTTGTATGCCTGATACATCTCTTCCAGCGGATCTGTCATGTCTCCCTCTCCCTCCACTGATAATGACAAACGAACATGCAAAAGGTTACAAACTATTTTTTAAAAAGTGAAACATAATTCAAAATATTTATGATAAAGTAATTTTAACCATTTTTACTCGGAAGGTGCTGATTATTTTGGAGAACTTCTTTTTGTTTGTGATTATGTGTATTTTACTGATTCTTTTACCTGGCCCTGACACCGCCATCGCGACAAAAAATACGCTGACAGTGGGAAGAACTGGCGGGTTTAGAACAATCTTTGGTACTTGTTGCGCTCTACTCATCCATACTCTGGCTGCGGTTGTCGGACTTTCAGCGATTATTGTGAAGTCAGCCTTATTATTTTCTGTCTTCAAATACTTCGGTGCTGCCTACCTAGTTTATTTAGGTATCAAGACATTATGGGCATTAAAGCAAAATAAAACAGCAGCCACCGAAATGACTGCCGAGAGCAAATATGATAACAAGTCTTGTTTTAAGCAGGGGTTTTTGACGAATCTCTTAAATCCAAAAGTAGCTGTGTTTTTCCTAACCTTCCTTCCACAGTTCGTAGATTCCGGCAGCACCTCTTTTATTCCGTTTCTCATCATGGGAATCACCTATACACTGTTAACCGCCGTCTGGTTTTTGTTCTATATCTACCTTCTTAACCAGATTCGTACTTTTATGAAAAAGCCTAAAACCCAAACAGCTATGGAAGGAATCACTGGTACTATTCTCATTGGCTTCGGCATCAAACTGGCACTGGAAAAGGCACATTAATAGATTGGTACCTCAAAAAGCAGTGGCATTCCACTGCTTTTTCCATATTCTAGACTTGTAGCTAAAAAGCCTGGTTCAGGTATCTAAGCTTCCCAAAAACAGGTACTACGCCAGTATTTCCGTTTATTATAGAACAAGTTAGTATTTCCTAATTACCTTTTTTATCCAAAAATTCTTACCTGCCAAAATGATTCCTTCACCTGCGGATATTATCTTCTTACCTGCATAAAACTCCCGCTTACCTGCATATTTCCTTTGTTTATCTGCCTAACAAAATCCTAACCTAGACTTCATGCTAAAAAGCCAGGCTGTTACCTGGTTCAGGTATCTAAACTCCCAAAAAACTGGTATTACGCTCGGTATTTTTCGTGAACAAGTTTCCATTTCCCAATTACCTTTTTTTTTCAAATAATTCTTACCTGCCAAAATGATTCCTTCACCTGCGGATTTTATCTTCTTACCTGCATAATGCTCCGTTTTACCTGCATATTTCCTTTGTTTATCTGCCTAACAAAATCCTAACCTAGACTTCAAGCTAAAAAGCCAGTCTGTTGCCTGGTACAGGTACCTGAACTCCCTAAAAATTGGTATTACGCTCGGTATTTTTCGTTCATTATAGAACAAGTTACTATTTTTCAATTACCTTTTTTATCCAAATGATTCTTATCTGCCGAAACGATTCCCTCACCTGCGGATACTTTCTTCTTACCTGCATAATGCTCCCTCTTACCTGCATATTTCCTTTGTTTATCTGCCTAACAAAATCAACGGACAAAAAAACACTGGGTTCGTCTCGACGAACCCAGTGTTCCTTCACTATTATGCTGCTTGTTCAAGCAATGCCTTACTACTTTGTTTCCTTTTGAACGTAAGTGCCATGTAGATAAATGTAACAGCCATGAAACCAGCACTGTATGCTAGTAAAATCAAATTGTTTTGCCACATGTAAGCGAAATCGCCGCTTGAGATGATGGCTTTAAATGCTTGGACACTGTACGTCATTGGGAAGAACGCGTTGAATGGCTGCAGCGCCTCTGGAATTAACGCAAGTGGGAATGTTCCCGCGCTTGTCGTTAATTGCAGGATCAGGATGAGAATCGCAATGAATCGGCCTACATCCGCCATGGACGTGACGAGCATTTGTATTAATGTAACGAATACCATGCTTGTTAGAATCGTCGTCACGATAAACAACGGTAAACTTTGTACCTCAATTCCTAATCCAACGAGCAACACAAAATCAACTAATAGTGCTTGAATGACACCAATGATCGTGATAACGCCTAATTTACCGATAAACCATTGTGCTGCTGAAGCTGGTTTGACGGCTGGTTCTCTAAGACCGAACACGATTGAGATGATCAGTGCACCTACGAAAAGTCCGAGTGAAATGAAGTAAGGAGCAAAGCCGGTACCGTAGTTTGGCACGGTGTTAATCTCATTTTTTTCAACCTTCACGGGCTCGCCCATCATATCATAGGTGTCTTCATTTGCTTTTACGCTATTGGCCGCTTCAGCCCCGGCCGCCAGCTTCTCGTTTAATTCTGAAGACCCGTCCTGCAATTTTTCTGTGCCTGCTTGTAATTCAGTAGAACCTTCCGCAAGCTTACCCGTACCTTCGGTTATTTTACCCGCACCCGCAGTTAATTCTCCCATCCCAGCTGTCAGTTGGTTAGCACCTGCATGTAGTGCGGTTGACCCTGTATAAAGCTGGTGAATTCCTTGCTGTAATTTCATCTGGTTGGCGTTAATTTCACCAATCCCGCCAATTAATTGGTCGAAAACGGGGTCCGTTTGTTTTTTCAATTGTAATTCTAAACCTGCAGTCGCCCCAAGCAATTGTCCATTTACCTGCGATTTGAATTGCGTGAAGCCTTGGTGCAATCCAGGATTGATTGCCTGCGCAACCTGCTGCTCGACCTCTGCCTTGGTTGGAGGAGTCTGTTGTTCCATAATCGCTGTCACTTTTTCTGCCGGAACACCATTTTCGATTAATGCTGCGGCCAGTTCCTCCATTTTTGCTGTTTGCTGTGCGATCATTTGATCAGCAATCTGTGAAGATAATCCCTCCCCAAGTTGCGTTTCAAACTGATTGATACCTTGGTTTAATTTTTCTGTACTACCTGATAACTGGGCGTTGATTTCAGCTGCGATCCTAGCTGGTAACGCTTCTTTCATCTGCTGTGCCCCTGCTTGTGCTTTTTCGGTGCCTGTCACCAGCTGCGGCAGCTTTTCATCCACTTCCTGTAACCCTTGTTGGATCGCTGCTGTCCCTTGAGCTATTTCACTGGATCCCGACGCCGCACTATTCATACCTTCCTCGAATTCAATCGATTTGCTTGCTAAGAGCTCAAGGTTTTCCTTGATTTGTCCAGCTCCTTCGTTGAGTTTTACCGAACCCTCGTTAAGCTGCCCGGCTCCCTCACTTGCTTGGCCTAACCCGCCTGCCATCACTGTTACTTTTTCAAAAATGCTTTCGGAGTAGGTTGCAACAATCTCTTTCGAAATCTCCGCTTTGATTTCCTTCATCGCGGTTTCACCAATTTGCGCCGATAGGAAGTTTGCCCCCTCGTTCGGAACATATTTGATTTGCAGTTTTTGAGGCTGATCCTCAAGCAAGGTTGTAGCATTTTTCGAAAAATCACTCGGAATCTCTACTAGGATATAATACTTTTGGTCCTCCAAACCTTGGTATCCCTGCTTCTTGTCCACTATGTCAAAATCAAACGTATTGGTTTTCCTCAGATTTTTGACTAGATCGTCCCCAATCGTGAGCTGCTCTCCGTTAAGCTCCGCTCCCTCATCCTGATTCACAATCGCCACAGGCAGGTCCCCTAAATATTTATAAGGATCCCAAAACGCCCATAGGAACATTCCTGCATAAAGGACGGGAATAAACAGGATTGCGATGATGGGAATGAGCACCTTCCGATTGGAAAAGATAGATGTTAATTCTGCTTTAAATGAAGATCCCTTCATGTTGGTTTTCCTCCTATCTAATTGACTACTTTGTTCAATTAGTCATCTTTACTTTTAAGAAATAGTGACTATGAATTCAAACAGTCTGCCTTTCTTTTTGTAATAGTGACCACTTTATCCAAACGGTCAGTTTTTGTGAAAAACAAAAGGCTATGTTAACAAGCCTTTTAGTAAGTAAAGCTCAAAGAGCCTTGGTATTTCTCCCTTTTTCAATGGTGGATGGTTCCTTTGCCAGTCATTCACCAAAGAAAAGTACATCTTCAGCATCACAAAGGCCGTGACCTCAGGATCACAGGATTTGATTTCGCCCATACGTATTGCTTTTTTAATAATAGTCTTCATGTACTGGATGATCGATTGCTCTACTCTTTGCATGGCTTCGACAACGGTTTGCGTGCCCATATCCCGCTCTTCCTGAATCAATTTTATCGTCAATTGGTGTGATTCCCTAAACACTTGAACCCGACCTAATACCCTGTTCACATTTTCAAGAATCGAGGATGAGTCATCCAGCACGCTATCGACTTCGAAGCGAATTTCAGCGATAAGCGAATTGATTATTTCATCAAACAATTCTTCCTTTGTCTTAAAAAAGGTATAGATGGTTCCCTTCCCCACATTGGCTAACTTCGCAACCTGATCCATCGTCGTTGCCTTATAGCCATACAAGGAAAAGGACTTAGCCGCCGCCTCCAAAATCAACTTCTTCCGATCAATCATTGCCACATCCACTCACCTCACTTTTATAAAAAAATGACTAAATTGCTAAATCGGTCATTCGCATGAAAAGTAATATATCATAAGGTTTTTAGAAAAGCAACACACGAAAGTTTCCCTCCTCAAGAATTTTTTATCCTGCAGATTTTGTCAAACGACTTTTTGGAACATTTTACCATTTGTTTACGTCTAATTGAGTAGAGTTGAACTATTCACCGCTTCACCCTTTCGGGATGTTTGAAACGGGAGATTCCTAAGAACACCGGTGTATCCACCAATTTTTGATTAGGCGATCCCCGCAGTCCCTGCGGTTAGAAGTTTTATAGCTTCTTTTTTAAGATTGATTCCTGCGTTAATATCTCTTTGGTGATGGATATTGCATTCTGGACAGTCCCATTCACGTAGTCCGAGATTTTTAACGTCTTTGTTTTGGTAGCCACAACATGAACAAAGCTGACTGGAAGGGAAGTTTTTAGCAACAGTTACGACTTGTTTTCCGTACCACTTTGCTTTGTATTCAATCATGGTTTTGAGTTGTGACCATGATACTTCACTGATGGCTTTTGCAAGATTATGATTCTTTAACATATTAGATACTGACAAATCTTCCATTCCAATAATGTCGTGGTTTTTGACGATTTCGGTTGAAATCTTGTCTAAGTAATCTTTTCTTGCGTTAGTAATTTTTTCATGGATACGTGCGACTATAATCTTTGCTTTGTACCAGTTCGCACCACCGAATGTTCGTCTACTCATGATTTTTTGTGCTTTTGCTAACTTTTCTTCTAAGGTGTGGAAAAACTTTGGATTCGAGTAGATTGTTCCATCGGAGAGAATAGCTAAATCTTTGATTCCTACATCAATTCCAATAGCGGAGTTGGTTTTAGGCAATTCGGAAACTTCTGTTTCAGTTCCTAAAGAAACAAAGTATTTGCCTGAAGGATTGCGTCTAACAGTAGCACTTATTATACGACCATCGACTTCACGACTTTTAGCAAAACGAACCAATCCAAGTTTAGGTAACTTGATATGATTGCCTATAACTGCGATATTTCTATTCGTATATTTGGTTGTATAAGATTGAACAGGATTCTTTTTGGATTTATAGAGTGGCTGTTTGCTTTGCTTTTTGTAGTATCTATAGTAAGAGTCAGCTAAATTTTCAACAGATTTCTGCAAGGCGATACTGTCGACTTCTTTTAAAAAGATATACTGCTTCTTTAGTTCTGGAAGTGCCTTAATCGTTTCGTATTTGTTTAAATATTCACCCTTCCAATTATTTGATGGGAGTTGACCATTCTGAACCATTTCTTCGATGATATACCAATAAGCGTCTTTTTCTTTCTGTTTGCCAAGAAAGAAGTTGAAGACAAATCTTGAACAACCAATAGTTTTGTTAATAAATTCAATTTGTTTTTTGTTGGGATAGATGCGAAATTTGTAGGCTTTGTTTATAATCAAAAAAGTCCACCTCATTTTTCGGAACATATGTTCTATCTAAATTATATCATAGTAAGGAGAACTTTGGCTATCGCCAGCGACATTTATCTACCACTTGCTCATTGGCTTTGCATGCATAATCCTTGGGAGGGAGCTTCTGTCGATAATAGATAAAGGAAATAACTGGGGGATCATTTCGATGAAAAGAGTTTTAATTGCGTTGTTTATTGCGCTGGTTTTGTTTTGTGCTACAGGTGGCTTGGAACGGTTCGCTTCTGATGTAGAAACACAGGAACCGGGGGTTACCGAAGAAAATTTATAATAAAGATTTTCCAGTCCTAGCGCTGCTGGGGCTGGTTTTTGCGTGGACCGCCGTGACAAATTCACTGATGTGGACATACTTTGTTAGTGGACAAACTTCAGCCCGCAGCGAATCGTCATCTTTTAGGCTATCACTTTGGGTGCCCTCTTTTTTCGGTAGATGTTTTTTTCAAGAAAATAACCTAGCGTTCCTAATAAAAGTCCAAATAGTAATCCGCTGAAAACCGGCATGTCTAAAATACTGAGGGCTTGATATTGCTTCAAAAATGCAAATTCGTGCCAAAATAGCCCGCAATCCATGCCAACCACCAGTCCAATGAAAAAACCAGTATGGTAGGTTCTTTTTGGCATATCAAGGCCCTTGTCATTGTGGACTTTGGCTGTGTTAAATGCCTGCCAGATTGAAAAATCATATAACGATGGATAGAACATGCCCCAGCTGTAATCAATGACACTGTGAGCTTTGGCGAAATCACCAGTAAAAGAATATACAAGTGCTACATTTAAGTTGGAGTATAAATTAATAAGGAATTCAAAACCAATCAGCACCAAGCCAATGATGTAATCCTTATTGTATAGTTGTCCAAAACCCGGTAAAACCATTGACCATACCGCTGCTGCATACGGGGATTTATACTCACGTCTGTGTCTCATTCTGCCCAACCTCTCTTTCTCATATAGTACTCCCATTCCATTTGGGTTTGGGGGTTTTTGATAAAAATTCACAGAAATTGGGATTTTTGGTATACCAGAATAATGAGTGAACCGGGTAATTGGAACCAGATTTTTTTGTATGTATAAGAGAATGATAGATTGGTAAGAATGAGGATAGAAAGTAATTTTAAGGGGGATGGAATCAATGAATGAAACTAAATTGCTATTATCACAATTTGCTAATGAAGAAGGCTTCGAACTTAAAGACTATCTCACACACTTGTTCGAATATGTCTCACTCCAGCTCGGACAAACTCCAACCATCAACACCACTACTACTGAAATGGAGAATAGTTAAGTCCGGGCGCTGCATCAATGCCTGGACTTTTTTTGTGTTTGGGGAGACATTTTTGGGTTTGGCCCGTAAGACTAGAATTCGGCTGGTAAACGATTTTTCAACATTTTCCTGATAGGTCAGAGACCACAATGACCGAGATCTTTTTTACAAAAAAAGCCTGTCTTGAATAGAAATCCCTTTTTCTCTCCTCGAATGGCCATTTTTTGGGTATAATATAGGAATATGGATTTTTCTAAAAAAGGGGGTCGTGGCTTTGGGAGCAACGACTGCTAATGAACGGATTGAACTTCTCTCTGAGGAGATTAAGGATTTGTTCCATCCACACGCTGCCGATGATGTAAAGCTTATTCAAAAGGGCTTAATGCTTTACCGGCAGGGGATGGTCAAGCAATTGCAAATATGGAATGCTCAAATTACGGCAATGGTGCAGGATGTGACGCCCTGCCATGTGAAGCTGAATTTTGATCGTTTGTCGTTTAGCAGCTGTACCTGTCCTCACGAAGGACTGTGCCGCCATCAGCTGGCCGTGTTTTTTGCGGCATATAGCAGGGTCGGCAGTGTCGCGGATTGGGTGACTGAGTGGCGGGAACCGATGAAGGAGAAGAATGACGTTGCAAGCTGGGGGCTTCAAAAGGCAAAGGATTTAATCAAGGCGAACGGTGTGATGAAGCCTGATTACCGGCGCTGGGTTGAGTCGTTTGAAGTGAGCTTCGATACGATTCTGAACTCGAAAAAGTATTCGAGTCCTTTTATTATTGCTGAGTTGTTCAATATATACGAACGGCGGATTAGGGCGAGTGCTCCGGTTGAGCAGGAGTGGCGCCTGCTGTATGAAATGGTCGGGATTGTTGTATCGTTTAAAAAGCTCGCCGTTCTGACTGAGAATTCGGGGTTTGCGGAGGATGTCGTTAGACGCGCTTACCTCTCTGTGTTTCATAATTTAATCGAGGATGCCGATGAGCTCGTGTTGAAGATTGGTGTTCAATCGCTTCCGTTTGACTTCGACGAGTTTATTTTACAATTAAAGGACGACGTGTTTGAGCTTCTGACAGCGTCGAGCGGGCTGGAGCAGGAACGAATCTATCTCTATCGCCTCCTCTGGACAAATCTTTTTAAAAAGAAAGAATGGCGTGAGCAGGAAATCTTAAATATTAATGAACGGCTGAAGTCCTTGAAGGAATGGGAAAATCCGAATCCACTGATGATTGCTGGGATTCATATTAGCTTTTTGCAGCAAAAGGATGAACTGGCATTAGATTTGATTCATAAAATGGACGATAAGGTGATTACACCTTATATGCTTCATTGGATTGACCTGTTGTCACAGACAAAAGTATGGAAACGGGTTGGTCCTTTAGTTGAGCTTTTTTCAGCTAAACTAAGAGGCTATTTGGACTTTTTGCGGGCCTATCATTCGTGTGCGTCTTTTACACGGTCTTCGCTTAAGGCGATCTCTCCGTACGTTTCAGAAAACGGGAAGGTAGAATTGTACGAAAAGATGATGCTGGCGACCCTGCCTTACAGCTATACAGAATATGAATATATGCTATTTGAACGAAAGCAGTATGACAAATGGGGCGACCTTCAAGCGTTCATGGGCTGGAACTTCTATGATTTACCGAGGGAGCGCGTTAAGGTGATTGAGAAGGAAAAGCCTGAGGTACTGCTGGGAATGCTGCACCAATCCGCTTTGAACGAGATCAATCAAAAAAACCGGTCCAGCTACAAAGCAGCGGTAAGGCACCTAAAAAAACTGCGCACCCTATACAAAAAAACCAAACGCATCGACGACTGGCAATACTTCCTCGACAGCCTAATGGAAAAAACCAAAAGACTCCGCGCCTTCCACGAAGAATGCAGGCGGAGCAAACTTATAGAGGAATAGCTGGGTCGGTGCCTGGGGTCGGTGCCTGTCACCGCTCGTGGACAGTGTCCACCTCAGGCGGACAGTTCCTCCTAAAATATTGGTATTTTGGTCTTAAAATAAGTTTTGGACTTTTTTTGAGGAGTTTTGGATTATTTTTCTTGTGTTTTGGACTCTTTTTGAGGCCTTATGGACTTTTTTTCTATTGTTTTGGACTTTTTTAAAGGGGTTTTGGACTTTTAGACAATATTTGGAAGCCACCACCAACCCCTATATTTCCCATTTACACACCCCCCACCCAAGTAAAAGGAGTAACATACGATGCTGAAAACTAGATTTGTTAAGCTTCTGACAATTAAATTAGAAGGTGGTCGCTATCTTTTGGCCGCTAAGGATGAGCACGGGTATGGTCTGCCGCCTTCTGAGTGGAAGAATGTGCTGTTTGGCCGTCATGAAGAGAGCTTTTTTGGCACGCTTCTGGAGACGGAGTCTGTCGGTGGCATCGAGGGTGTGGTGGTCACAGGATGGCACCTTGTCTCTCTTTTTGCGAAGGAGTCGTTCAACCGGTTTATTGACTGGGATTGGAGTGAACAATCGGAAATTTGCCTCGCTGCTGCTCATGCTCTCCATGAAGGGATTCTCGAGAAGGACTGGCTTCCGGATTTTTCCGTTTGGGAAAATGGCGATTTCCGTTGGCAGCTTCCTATCAGGGTGGTGGATGAATTCGATCCTTCCTTTTGGGATCAGGAAGTTGACCCGCAAGAAGAAGCTTCTGGAACCGTGCATGAATTCATCTCTGATTTATACGATCATGCCCTGGATGCCTATTTAACACGAAACGCTTCGATGAAGGAACTTTTTGGACCGAAGCTTGCATTATTGAGGAAACAAAATATTTCTGGTGCTGAGCTGGCAAGGTATTTTGATGAGGATAGCTGGCTCGAATGGGTCGGGATCAAGGAAAGCGACACTCCGTTCACGATTGGACTGAGGTTAGAGGAGCCATTAGATGGCGAGGGTCCTTGGAACCTGGATGTCTTTTTGCGTGGTAAGAAGATTGTCGATGATGTATATGGGCTGGATGCAAAGCTCCCTGCTCGCTGGAAGCCCTTTTTGGAGAGGGTTGACACTGAGCAAAGTCGCTGGGCTCGATTAATTCCCTGGCTGAGTGAGGACGGGATGATCTTGAAGTCTGGGCTCACAGAGGAAGAAGCGTGGATGTTTTTGACGGAGGCCAGTGAAACCCTTGTTGCTTTGGACGTTGAAATTCTGCTTCCTTCCTGGTGGCAGGCAATGAAGAATGCTAATTTGAAGGTGAAGGCCTCTTTGAAAGGATCGTCAAGCCACCGGCCGTCGTTTGTTGGGCTGCAGGCTATGCTTGATTTTAACTGGCGTTTTTCCATGAACGGTGTCGACTTTTCCGAGGAAGAGTTCAGCCAGCTTGTCGAAGAAAAACGTCGACTTGTGTTTATTCGCGGTCGTTGGGTCAAGCTCGACCCAGGCTTTATTCGACAAATTCAGGATTTGATGAAACGTGCTGAGAAAGAAGGCTTGCATGTAAGGGATTTACTTGAGCAGGAGCTGGTCGAGACACCTCTAACTGAGGATGAACTCGAAAATCCAAAAGCCTTCGCGCGCATTCAAATTGAACTGAACAGTCAGTGGAAAAAAATGATTAAACAGCTTTCTGAAGCACATGAGATTCCGATGGAACAGGTTCCCGCAGGACTTCAGGGTGAACTCCGCCCGTACCAGCAGCTGGGTATGAGCTGGCTTTGGTTCCTGCGCCAATACGGTTTTGGCGCCGTCCTCGCCGATGACATGGGCCTCGGGAAAACCGTGCAATTAATCGCGTACCTCCTGAAGGTAAAAGATGAAATCAGTGCTCTTCCGGAAATAGAGACATCTGAAGTGGTGACAGGCACCAAAGGCGGAGCTTCTTCAGAAAAAGGATCTAAGGAAAAGAGCACTACCGCAAAAATACCTGTTAAAGCAGCGTTGATTATTTGCCCAACTTCGGTTCTTGGTAACTGGCAGAAGGAGCTTGAACGGTTTGCTCCAGAAATGAATGTGTATTTGCATTATGGTTCGAACCGGCTAAAGGAAGAGGCGTTTTCGGAAAAGATTCAGGATGCCGATGTAGTTCTGACTTCATACGGGCTTAGCCATATGGACTCGGAGGAGTTTGAGTCAAAACTTTGGAGTTCGATTGCTATTGACGAGGCTCAGAATATTAAAAATGCTGGGACGAAGCAGTCGAAAGCAGTTCGAAGGCTGCGAGCTAGTCATCATATTGCCTTGACGGGGACTCCTATGGAAAACCGTTTATCTGAGTTGTGGTCAATTTTTGATTTTACCAACCACGGCTATCTTGGCAGCTTAGGGCAATTTCAGAAAAAGTTCGTCATTCCGATTGAGAAGGATGAGAAAAAGGAGAAGGTTAATGAGCTTCAGTCTTTAATCCGTCCATTCCTGTTGAGGAGGACGAAAAAGGATGAGGAGGTTGCCCTTAATCTTCCTGACAAGCAAGAGCAAAAGGAATACTGTCCGCTTACAACGGAGCAGGCTTCGTTGTATGAGCAGCTTGTTCGTGATACTTTTGCTGAGATTGAAAAGCTGTCTGGCTTTGAACGTAAAGGATTAATCCTCCAAATGCTCAGCAGGTTGAAGCAGCTTTGTAATCACCCTGCTCTCTATCTGAAGGAAAAGTCAGCTGAAAGAATGCTCCTCGATCGCTCAAATAAACTAGAGAAGCTGGTCGACCTGGTCGATGCTGTTTTGGACTCAGGCGAAAGCTGTCTCATTTTTACTCAATATATTGAAATGGGTGAAATGATTCGTGCGACCATCAAGAAGAAGTTTGGTGTAGAGGTACCGTTCCTGAATGGAAGTGTGCCAAAGACACAGCGTGATAACATGATCGAGCGGTTCCAAAATCAGGAGTTTCCTGTATTCTTGCTATCCTTGAAGGCGGGAGGAACCGGGCTGAACCTGACAGCAGCCAATCACGTTATTCACTATGATCGCTGGTGGAATCCAGCCGTTGAAAACCAAGCAACAGACAGAGCATATCGGATCGGTCAATCCCGCTTCGTTCATGTGCACAAACTCATCTGTACCGGGACACTCGAGGAAAAAATCGACGCCATGCTCGAGAAAAAGCAGCACCTAAACGACCAAATCATCCAAAGCGAAAACTGGATCACCGAACTCTCCACCGACGAACTCAAAGACCTGGTTTATCTAGGGTAGATTTGTCCAATTGGGATAATTTGGTTAATTATACAGTGATGTATATTTGGTGCCTGTCACCACCATCGGTGGTGACAGGCACCTTTTACTTTTTTTGTAGGCATACATTTTGGATTGGGTTTAATACTAATGTTGGAAGATGTAAAAAGTTAAGAGGGAATGCTATGGCGAATAAGGAGAAGGTTATTGATATTCTCGACCGTAATCAACACCAAATTGAAGGGCTCATCAATATAAAAATTGATATCTGGCTGGATCATGTCCTTTTTTCTGGTTTGTGGTGGATGGGCTTGGCCTTATCCATTATTCCTTGGATCATTTGGTTTGTTTTCAGGAAAAGGGAAAGTACGGACCGCTTACTGTATATTGCTTTTTTTACCATGACGATTTCTGTTCTTTTGGATATCGTAGGAGACCAAATCGGTCTTTGGCATTACCGGTATCATGTTATTCCCGTACTTCCTACTTACTTTCCCTGGGATGTTACCTTAATGCCCCTATCAGTAATGTTGTTGCTGCAAGTAAAACCTCACGTAAATCCATGGTTTAAAGCTATTCTCTTTGCACTTCTAGCCTCTTATGTTGGAGAACCAGTCTTTGATTGGTTAGGTGTTTACGTACCAGTAAATTGGCGCTATACCTACTCTGTTCCAATTCAAATTGCCATATATATGAGCGCACATTACCTTAGTAAGCGAAATCATTTCGCTCCGTTATCCGATAAAACAAAAAAGAGATCTAACATCGATTTATGATGTCAAATCTCTTTTTCTAATGCTATGGTAACACTACAACTTTTACTGTTCTTCTGCCCCACGCGAATGCTTGTGCATTGTTTGGCATTAATACATCTATTTTATGGCCTTTGATGGCGCCGCCCGTATCACCCGCTATTGCGACTCCATATCCTTCTACCCATACCTTTGAGCCCAATGGAATAACAGAAGGATCCACTGCGATTAATTTCATATTTGGATTTTCTTTAATATTATAGCCCATGTACGTAATACTTCCTGAAGATTGCCAGCTATAGGCAGTCGAAGTTACATACATTTCTACACCCGTTGGTGCTGGAGCTTTAGTAGCAGCCGGTGTATTAGCAGTGCTCATTGCTTTTACAGAATCTTGTTCTTGGCGAACCTTCTCTTGAGCCGCTCTCAGCTCAGCTTGAATGCCAGCCATTTGTTCGTCAACTTGGCTGTATTTTTGTTGCATGACCGTTAATGATTCCTGTCTCTTTTGCAAGTTTAGAGCTAGTTCATTGTGCTGATTTGAAAGCGTTTCCTTTTCTGCAGCTAGTTGTTCCTCATGCTTTGCAATTTCTTGTTTGTCTTTTTCAATTTGCGCAAGGTCATTTTCTTGTTCATTGATAATATCATTATCAGCGTTAAACAAAGTTGTTACTGCACTTGCACGTTGTATAAGATCTGCCACACTTTTAGATTCTAGAATGACATTGATGGCTACATTCAGTTTTTCATCCTCTTGTAATGCCACTAACCTGCTTTTCATTACATCTTTACGGTTATGAATTTTATCCTGAAGAACCACAATTTCTTCTTTTTTCTTTTCGATCTGTTGTTGAGTTGCCGCGATTCTCTTTTGAGTTTCTGCCAATGCTTCTCTATTTTGTGTTATATAAGATTGTAAAGATTCCATATCATTTTTAATCTTTTCAATTTCTTGGTTAATAGAGTTCTTTTCATTCGCCTTTTGTTCAAGCTCTTGCTCCACACTATGTAAAGCCTCTTTACTTGATTCTGCATGTGCCACAACGGTACCTGACACCAATAATAAGCATGTTAGAAACATGAAAATCATACGCTTTAAAAGTTGCATACTCTTCCCCCTTCTCTATTAATCTATTTATACCATGCCAATGTACCAGTTATATTACAAAAACATTAAAACTCTATCACAATTTGTCATATAACAGTGGTAAACAATGTAAACAGATGAAAAACATAGGTGATTACGCGGTGCCTGTCACCACTCGTGGACATTTCGCCCTTTTTGTCCGCGTGGGGCGGACAGTATGTGTTTCTAACTGTAATACTTACGCTCTTCGATTGTATGGGTTATGAGATTTGGGCACGCGCATAGAAGGGAAAATGCGCTATTTATGTTACATATGGGATGTTTTGGTCTAAATGTGAAAGATAATTGGTCAGCATAAAAAGGGATCCGAAAAAAATCCGGAGCCCTTTCGATAAAATTTGTCATTCTTTTGTAATAATACGATTGATATGGTCATGGCTTTTCCAGGGATGAAGTCTTTTTCCTCTCCATGACCCTCATCCTCGGCGATTACCTCATGCTCCTGGTATTTAAAGGCTATTCTTCGATTTCTTCTAACATCCTGCTCAATTCCTCTACTGTATACGGGGTAAGTTTTGCTGCTTCATTAAGCGGCATTCCTTTAGGCAAAAGACCTTTAACTACACTTAAAATGCCTTTTTCGATACCACTTTCCCTCGCATCTTCTAACCTGCTCCGTTCATCTGATAGAGCCTTTGCCCGCCGTTCGTATTCTCTTCTCGTCTCAGGGTCCGCGCTTAACATTGTCAGCTTTTCCTCTGCTTTACTAATGACATCCATCCTCAAGACCTCCCTTAATATATAATCAGGAACATCATCTTTTAAAAATAGCAGCCAGCAATGGAGTGGATTATTCAAATCATACATGACATCTTCAAACTTTGGAAATTCAATGAAATGAATCTCCAGCAAATCAGTTAAGTTATTATTTGTTTGAGCTTCCCCTAGTTTATAAATAGAATGAAAGCTCTCGCTCCGTAACTCTTCCAACTTAAACCCTAAAATATTGATGGTTACCGTTTTTTTTAGTTCTTTATAATTCCTGCCTGATTCAAAATCCTCTACAAATAGCTTTGACCAATAAAAAAGAGTTCGTGGGATCATGTTTTTTTGGTTTAACAGTTGAACTTCAATATTTACTTTTTCTCCGTCTGCCATTTTTGCCTTAATATTTAAGATACCTAATTTTTCTTCTTCCTTAAAACGGTCTAGTTTTTCACTTTCAATCGTTAGATTCACAATTTCCTTTTTTAGGATTGCATTCAGCAGACCAATTAATAGTTCATTATCATTTTCGTCTCCGAACAATTTTTTAAACAAGAAATCATTTAATAGATTTAGGCGATTCATTACAGTACCTCCCACTATTTTACCATATAATTTCCACCCTTTAGATTTCCTGTTTTTCACACACAGACAAAACCCTCGGTTCCACTTTTTCTCGTAATTTAATTCTCTTAGTTCCTGAATGCATCAGGAATGCGACCTTGTTGTCTTCCATAATCGCAAAGTTTGTGAAGATATCGTAAGCTTCTTCCTCGGACAGCTTTTTCTCGCCTTCGATTAGCTGTAAAGATTGGTGATAACAGTTAAATTGGGAGTTATTCTCACGTATGTGGATGGTAACCCTTGATTGGTGAAGAGGGATAGAATGGTAGGAAAGGTTTGAAGATGGATGATGGGACTTTTTAGAGAGTAAGATGGCGTCGTAGAAATCCGGTTTACCTTTGATCTGCATTTCCATGTGACTCGGTCGTTCCCCGATAAAAACTAATGAGTTTGGCATCCTTTTATTGACCTCCGATGGGACAAATATTTATATCAACATTTATTATTCGACAATAATTTTACAACTCCTTTTTACCCTATGTGCTCTAACCCCCATATACAGAATATTGTGCGCATCCTTCACGCAATTTATTGTGCACATTGAACACATTTGACCTATGGCCATTCTTTTGCCGTTAAGTTAAAAACAACAATTGTTTTTATGGCGGTGATTAAGATGTCTTTATCAAACAAATTGCGAAAGCTGCGTGACAGTCGGAACTGGTCCCAACAGACTCTAGCAGATATGATGAACATGGATCGCTCTACCGTGAGTCGATATGAAACGGGAAGAAGCATCCCCAACTATCAAACCGTGGTCCGATTTGCAGATTTATATCAGGTGGATAAGGAATATTTGGTCGGGGAATTAGATCAGCTCCTTCCTAAAGTCGAGGAGCCTGGATATATCACGAAGGAGAACCCTCCGGACCATGATTTGGGCATCATTCTTCATCTGCTCCAGCAAGAGCCTGAATTGAAAAAGAATCTGCTCGATATCCATCTCATGCCGGCAAAGCGCCGGGCATTTTTTATCGAATTAATAACTTATCAGATTAAAGCAATAAAAAAACATAAAAACATCTAAAAAATAGGCCGCTGATCTAGTATCAGCGGCCTTGAAAAATAAAACACAGGGGGTTTTGTACTATTGTGCCCTGCTGGCCATAATTTATACGAAAAAATAGATAAAAAAATTCCGGCGCTGCTTGGCCGGAAAATGGGGATTATTTTGGAGAGCAATCGCTTTTCTATATTCTAACTTCGGGGAAAAATTTTTAAAAAGGTACCTGAAGTTGTTTTTAGTTTTACCAAAATAATTCAAGATATTGTAGGATTTTATTTTTAAAAATGAACAGAGATTTGGTCGTGAATTTCAGATTGTGAGTGTGTGTGAGGATGTGTGGGGTAATTTCTGATAGGGCTCCAGTCTTGTTCCTTTAGCTGCCCTTTCATAATCCATTCTAGCTGGCTAATTCTCTTCTGCAGACTCTCCGTGTTCTGGGTCATCTCAATCATTCTTTTTTGCAGATGGTCGTTATTCTGATTGGCTCGGCCCACCATTTTAATCAAACTTTCAAGCAGCTGTTCTAAACTAGCGGCTACATCATCACGATTTGTCAAAACGGCAGCTCCTCCTTCGTAACGGGAACCGTAACCGGCGGTGGTATAAGAGGTGTCGAATTGGGCTTTGCACCTAAGAATTGGATCGATTCGGCCACTACCTCTGTCACATAAACCCTTTTTCCTTCTTTATTGTCATAGCTCCGCGAATGCAGCCTGCCTGTTATCCCAACAATTGAGCCTTTCTGGCAGTATTGAGCAGTATTTTCGGCTGCCTTTTTCCAGAGGGTGCATTGGACGAAATCCGCCTCAATTTCTCCATGCTGATTTCTGAATTGCCGGCTAACAGCCAAGGTGATAGAAGTTACCGACAGCCCTTCACCTGTTTTCCTTAACTCCGGATCCCGCGTGAGTCTTCCGACAATCGTGACTTGATTGATCATACACATTCTCCTCTCCTTTTGATGGCTTAATCATAGCCCCTCAGGAACCTTCCTGTAAAATGGTGATATGAAAATTTCCGACAAGGTTCTACCTTCAAATTCATGAATATACCTAAGTCAAAAACCGAGTTGGAAGGCTATTTTTTACATAAAGTGCTATCTTGCAAAATGCGACAAATATTTTTCGACATTTGTTTCTAGTTTGAATATGTTATAATTTAGAAAATGTGACCTGAGATCGAAACGGAGGTATCGCTGATGAAAACCTTTAAGTTAGTCGCTTTGGAAGTGGTTGACGATGGAAATACAGTGGAAATCCCATTAGTAGATGGATTAATTATCAATAAAGAGAACGAATGTGCCAGCTGGCTGCTTGAGGCCTATACGGATTTTTCTTTATATGATTTTTTCAAGAAAATCGAGGAGCAAAGCCGCGAGGTCATCGTACAAGCGGTGATTTCGAAGCGTGAAAACACTCCTGCTTATTTCCAAACGAGAATTGCCTCACTTCACAAATTTGAAAAACATATTAGTGTCCTGTTCGAAGGTCAATTGCGCCGAAACAGGAGTGATTATTCCGAGCTGCTGCTCGACAGCCTGCTTGAAAAAGGGCTTGGCGGTCAGGCTTTACTCGAAGAATTCAAGGATAAAATGAAAAGTAAACCGAAATTAAAAATTAAACATGACTAGTGAAAGGGGCGGGCTGATTTCATTCAGCCTGCCCCATGTACTTTATTCGTCTTTATTGTCGCGGTCGTTCATATCACGATCGTCTTCGATGATATCTTCGCGATTTGTGTTTCTGTCTCTCATCATGTCTTTGTCTGTATCAGTGTTTCGGTCGTTGTTGTTAAAACGAGTGTTTTCGTTACCTAAACCATTATCGTCGTTGCCATTTAAACCATTGTTGTTGTTGTCGTTACCATCCAAGTTGTTGTCGTCATCCATTGGTGTATCGACTTCATCATTAACTGGCGGTGGCGGATTTTGGTCATCATCACCCACATTACAACCTGCTAACATAAACCCTGATAGAAGCGCACTTAATAGCACTAAAAACAGCTTTTTCTTCAAACTTAAAAGCCCCTTTCCATGTGAAAAATATTGACCCGTTTAAATTGGTCTGATGTTATTTTCCCCAAGATTTTAAGGACTATTACAAAAAAATAACCGGGAGGATTCCCGATTATTTTCCTAGTGCAAAAGTAATTTCAGCTTCGCAGGCAATTTCGCCATCTACTGTCGCCACCGCTTTACCTTTTCCAATCGGTCCGCGCAGGCGAATTATTTCGACTTCTAGTCGAAGCTGATCCCCTGGTTTAACTTGTCTTTTGAAACGACAGCCATCAATTCCTGCAAAAAAGGCTAATTTTCCTCGATTTTCTTCTTTTTTCAATACAGCCACCGCGCCAACCTGTGCAAGCGCCTCAACGATTAGCACCCCTGGCATAACCGGATAATCAGGAAAATGGCCATTGAAGAATTCTTCATTGGCTGTTACATTTTTGATTCCAACCGCCCTGACCCCTTCTTCAATTTCCAAAATTTTATCTACAAGCAAAAACGGATAACGATGGGGAATGATTTCTTTTATTTGTGTCACATCTAACATTTTAGTACCTCCTATTAGGAACAGATATATACATTTTACTATTAAGAGGATACAAAAAGGAAGGGCAAGTACGCCCTTCCTCGTTTATTTTTTTTCAACTAAATCGATAATATGTGTCCAAGTGGACCCTTTTAGCACATCTCCGGCATTTCCATTCCCAAGCACACTGTACCCAACCGTGGCACCTGCAAGGGCAAAAACTCCAGTCAAAATGACCAACAAGACAATCCTCAGCCAAATTGGAATAAGTCGGATTCGAATTCTCTTATTCGTATTTTCAGCTGGGGCTTTTTGAGCACTTTTGACTTTAGAAGCTTTTTGCGTGGTTGTAGCTTCTACAGCCTTTCGCCCATCGTCCTTTGTCTTTTTAAACTCTTCCCTCGTCTTCACCTGTTTTAGATGATTAACTGACATCTCTTATTCCCCTTTAACCGAAATCCTCTATATAGTATTGGACCTTTAGTTAGCCTGATTTTACATTTTACCTAATATTATACTCTATTTTATAAAATAATTAGGGAATTAGCAGTAAATTTTTGCAGAAAAAGTATTTCCATGGCAAAAAGTGGCGAAAAATCCTTTGTAAAGGGGAAGGTATGTGCCGATTCCGGTGCCTTCGATATACGTGCCAACCTAACTCCGATGCTGATCAAACCAAATAAAAAAAGCCCAATGATTTGATGTCATTAGACTTTTTATAAGGTAAGATGTCCTACCTGTTAACCAAGTTTTCTTTTCGCAATTCGGTCAATATTGTCTAACATAATGCCTGTTCCAATTGCCACGCAGTCCATTGGATTTTCTGCTACTAGGACTGGCACCTTCAACTCGTCAGCTAACAACGTGTCAATACCGTGAAGTAATGCTCCGCCACCTGTTAAGATAACGCCGCGGTCGATGATGTCAGCTGATAATTCTGGCGGTGTGCGTTCAAGAACGCTTTTTGCCGCCTGAACAATCACGGACACAGACTCACGCAGTGCACCTTCGATTTCTTCTGAACGAACCGTAATCGTACGCGGCAGGCCGCTGACCATGTCTCGACCACGAATTTCCATTTCTTCCGAGCGTGATCCTGGAAATACGGTACCTATGTTGATTTTAATATTCTCAGATGTTCGCTCACCGATCAATAGCTTGTACTCACGCTTGATGTAGTTGAGGATTTCCATGTCGAACTTGTCGCCGGCCATTTTAATGGAAGATGAAGTAACGATATCGCCCATTGAAAGGACCGCTACATCCGTTGTTCCACCGCCGATGTCAACGACCATATTACCGCTTGGCTGGAAAATATCCATCCCGGCGCCAATCGCTGCCACTTTCGGCTCCTCTTCTAGGTAAATCTTCTTTCCGCCGCTTTTTTCAGCCGCTTCTCGAATTGCTTTTTGCTCCACACTTGTGATGTTCGTCGGACAGCAAATCAAAATACGCGGTTTTGATAAAAAGCCTTTCACGTTAAGCTTATTAATAAAATGTTTTAACATTGCTTCTGTTACGTCAAAGTCAGCAATTACTCCATCCTTCAATGGACGAATCGCGACAATGTTTCCAGGTGTACGTCCAACCATGCGGCGAGCTTCCTCACCTACAGCAAGAACTCGATTTGTATTTTTGTCTATAGCAACAACAGATGGCTCATTCAATACAATTCCACGGCCTTTTACGTGAATTAACACGTTAGCCGTTCCCAAATCAATCCCAATATCCCTAGCAAACATTCTCTTTTCTTTCCTCCTTGAAACGGTCATACTTTCCTAATTGTTAATTGTATCATATTCCTTAAAATTTCCATACTCTTAACTCAAAAAACGTAGAAATTTGTCGGAAAAAATTTATTAGAAGAGAATGCTGCTACTTTTAGCCATTGGCTGTGTTAGATTTGGCTGTTGATTTGTGCTCCGGGCGCTTCGCTTTCCGCAGGCGGTTCGGGAAGCCTCCTCGGCGCAAAGAGATAAGCGGGGTCTCCCCTGTCCCGTCCTCCTGCAGGACATTGATTTACTTCCTCGAATCTGCCCACGCACGAAGAAAGTGCGATAGTATTTTCGAGGAGTCTCGCGCCCTCCGCACAAATCAACAGGTTCTAAAATCTATATTTTCCTTTCACACAGCCTAAATTAAAAATGGCCCTTTCCCCGACTTTCTTAGAATGCACCAAGAAGTCCTTGAAAATGGCCATTTCAAAACATTTTTTCTTTTTTACGAAAGATTTTCTGAAAGTCGGCCTATTTAACGGCCTCACCCTCTTTTTCTTCCTTCTGATATTTCATTTTTGTCGCTTCTCCACCTCGGAGATGTCTGATCGATTTATGATAATCTAGTATCTCTTTTACTTCATTTGCCAGCTCAGGATTTATTTCAGGAAGTCTCTCTGTCAAATCTTTATGGACAGTACTTTTGGACACGCCAAACTCCTTCGCTATTACACGAACCGTTTTCCTCGTCTCCACGATATACTTTCCAATCTTGATAGTTCTCTCTTTGATGTAATCGTGCACACCACTCGCCCTCCCTAAATTGGATGTGAGAAGTGCGAAATGAGATCCGCTTATCACTAAGACGAATTACTGTAACCGCAAAGTGTCCGCCCCCCGTGGACAGTGTCCACGAGCGGTGCCTGTCACCATTTATGCAACTATGCGGTATTACGATGAATAATCATGTCCCCAACTGAATTCACAAAGGCCTCAAACGACTCTTCACCTCAAACACTCTCTTTGTAAAGGTTTGTAACCATTTTATTAGCTTGGATACGGGAATATGCACGAATTACTGAATAAGGACAAGACTGTTCATAAATTATTTGAAAAATCAGATACTTCAAGTACTTTTTACCACTAAATCGACAATTTGACGAAAGTGCTGAAGACCGCATGAAATATGGGGTTATTTTGGAAATGAGGAGTCCTTTCAATTATTTCCCGAGAAATTTGTCAGCACTAAATGTCGAATGAAAATTTTATTGAAAATAATATTTTTTGTTCATTTTATCGTTTTTTTAGCTTATTTCACTGTTTCAACGATAATTTTTTCACTGTCTTTTTAACAGAATAATATATAATGGTGGAAGTTAGACTGAAAGGAAATTCGAAATATGCAGCCTTTTACAGAAAAAGTCATAGGTATTATTAAAAATATTCCTGAAGGCAAGGTAATGACCTATGGACAAATAGCCAGAGAGGCTGGAAGCCCGCGTGCTGCACGGCAGGTCGTCAGGGCCCTGCACTCGATGAGCAGGAAGCATCACCTTCCCTGGCACCGTGTCGTCAATGCTAAGGGACAAATCGCCCTTAAGGACGATGAATCCTACCATGAACAGCTCTTCTCGCTCGAAAGTGAAGGAATTGAAATTGGACTAAACGGAATCATTGACCTCGTGAAATACCAATACCACCCCTAAGAAAGAAAGAGGTGGTATTTATATTTTGGCTGTTTTCGCAAAGATTGTTGTTATTATTGGTTACTAACGTTTTTTGCTTAAGTTGCCTCAACTTCGGACACTATGACTCTGAAATTCATCAAGCTTGTCTGAAGTTGTCACAGGTTCGGACACCAGGACTCTTAAATTCCTCAAGCTTGTCTGAAGTCACCCCTGGTATTTGTACAGAAGGCAACAAAGTTTACGAAAAGACCCTATATCTTCGTTAGACCAAGCGCAAAATGGTCCCATAATATTTTTTCTACCTGTTCCCATTTTCGGTCCTCACAACGAACCATGAGGACAATTTCTGATGTGATCTTTGCATTCCCTCTTTTATTTTTCCTGAGGAGAAACATCTTCAAAAGAAACCCTAACAGCAGCCCCGAAACGGCGCCAATGATTCCCCAAAGAATTGGCCCCCATTCCAGGACATACCCATAAATCGCACCGAGCAGCATGAAGCAGGTTCCTAAAATCGCTGGTCCGTCAAACAGACTAAATCCATCCGATTTGTGGATGGTATCGAACAACCCCCTCAATTCCTTACGCTTATCAAGCGGAGCCGCTAAAATTAATTCCTTTGTGATCCCCTGCTGCTCTAGTGCTGTAATGGCTAATTCAATATAAATAGAATTCTCAAACGTAGCAATAACAAACATCCACTCATCTCACTTTTTAGAAAGGAAATATGAACTTATTCTTTTGATAATTTTCTCGTAAAAACTTCTTCATTTCTTTTTCAAAAAGAAGATTATAATCCACTGTTGAATTATAAGCGTCATATAATATAAAAAAATAGATGGAAGGCAGATAAAGGAGCCACTGCATATCTACTACCTTTTTCACCTCTGAAAACTTGCCGAGCATCGTGTATTGGATTCCTTCTGGAATATGTCCAAAATACATAATGGCTACAGTGTAGGCAAAAATAAAAAATCCCGCAATCACTTTATGTACATACAAATGTCCTAAGCCCGGGAATAGTGCCGACCATGTCACAGCGACCCATGGTTTACGCTTATCCATGAAGTTTATATCCCAAGCCCCCATGGCATTCGGACGAAGCGAAGCATCCTCACGATCGGCTAATATGTATTGCTTGTTCAAATCAACCGTGGTTCGATAGCTGTCCCAGATACCAAACATATAGATTCCTACATAAAGCATAAGCCAGCGTTCATCCATCACTTCCTTGGCTTCACCAAAGTTACCCGTTAGTGTGTATAATATCCCAAGATTTACATTCGCCTTTCCATTAATAAACATCTCCCAAATGATAAGAATAAACCCTGCGATATAGCGATGCAGTAATAGATGGCCAAATCCAGGATAAGAAAAGGCAAAAAACGCAACCACCCATGGGTTCTTGGTTTGAAGGATTGATGTCGAAAATTGAGATAAGTGTGCTCTGTATCTTCGAGCTTGAGGATTTTGGCTCAAATCGCTACTCCTGTCTTTTTCCTACTATTTTTTCTAGTTCAGGTTTAATTATCCTTACACATAACAAAAAAACAGAAACCAGCAGCTGGTTTCTGTTTTAGGTCACTTATTTCGCATAAAAACATTTTTTACTTTTTTCACTGGAATCTGTGAACCCCCGCGGTCCAGAACGTTTTCGACCATCATCGCGACCATTAATCCTGGTGAGCTGGTATTGTAGGCAATGAACCAGCCGTTTTCCGTTCCTTTTTCACCTTGCTTTTCTTTAATTTCTGCTGTCCCGGTTTTTCCGGCTAGTGGATAGTCTGCGATGTTAGCAGCATGCGCCGTTCCATCCGTATCACCCACTACCTTTCTTAACATCGAAGAAACCGTTGTGGCAATCTCAGGAGAAACCACTGCTTTCTCACTCTTCTCAGCATCTAGGATCAGGCTAGGCTTAACCATATTTCCACCATTTACAAATGGAGTATACGTTTCAAGCAAATGAACGATACTCATTTGAATTTGCCCTTGGCCATATCCTGAATCCGCTAAGAAAATTTCGTTTTCCAATTTCCCAATCGTTGACTTTTCAAGCGGGAATGGATAGTCAGACTCTTCCTCAAAGCCAAACTCCTTAAGTCCCGCCGCAAACGGCTCTTTTCCAATTCCTAATGCTGTCTGCGCGAAATAAATATTGTCCGAGAAAACCATCGCTTTTTCGAGATTAACAGGATTGGCTTCATGAACCCTCGTCACAAAATAGTTACCCCACGAGGCACCCTTCTGCCATTTCAATCCTTTTATATCCATCGTTTGCTCTGGAGTGATGGTCTTGTTTGTGAGCCCAATCGCCGCTGTAATTGGTTTGAACACCGAACCTGGTGCATACGCCTTATTGAACCTGGTCGTCATCGGCTTGAGTGGATCCTCCTGAAGCTGGTCCCACTCGTCACCTGAGAAGCCCAGGGTGGCTTGATTTGGGTCAAATGATGGTGAACTGACAAGTGCCAGCGTCTCACCACTCACGGGGTCTATCGCCGCTCCTGCCCCTGCTTCACCAACAAGCTCTGCATACAGACTAGCCTGCAGGTCGATATCGATGGTAAGCGATATCTCCTTCCCATCCTCTACCGGCTTTTCAGCTAGGATTTCTGTCGATCCATCCGGCTTTTTAATCGTGATCTTTACGCCGCTATGCCCTTTAAGCTGCTCGTCAAAAACTTCTTCGAGCCCTCTTTTACCAATCACGTCATTACTTGAATAGCCTTTATCCTTTAACTTTTCGAGCTCTTCTGCGGTAATCGAGCCGACATAACCGATTAAATGAGCCGCCGCTTCGTTGTAGGGATAAATTCGCGCTTCCACCTTTTTAGTTTGCACCGGCTCTAAGGCGATTAACTGGGCGATACGCTCCGTATCGTCCATCGATACCTTCTTTAACGGCACAAACAAATCGGGCTTCACCCAGCTGGCATTAAGCGCTTTGTTGATTTGCTCAGGTGTCATTTTTAATAGGCGGGATAATTGTGGAATAACCGTCTCCTCCTGCCCCTCAAACTTCCCAGGGACCACTCCCACCTCATACACCTGTCCATTCATAGCTAGCCCATTTCCTGCCCGGTCAAAGATTTGACCGCGCTTAGGCTTAACGCTGCTAATCCCGATTTTGTCGCCATCCTTCAATTGTGGAAAAATATACGTCGTGTTCCAGTCCACATACCAGTTATTTTCTTTGTCACGTTCTTCTTTTTTCAGCTTAGCATTGTGTGTAAATTCGATAGGCCCAGCGATGCTGTCCATAGATGCGGAAAAATCATATGTAATATTGTCTTGATCCTTGTCCAACTCTTGTTCTTCCGTTGGTTTAGTAAAGTTAATCTTGAGGTCTTTTATTTGTAGGTCATCGTAGATTTTTTTGTAGCGATTGGTGAAGTCTTCTTTCGAGATTACCTCTTTGGAGCCCTCTGTAAGGTAGTCATACATCTTATCAAACTTTTGCTCATTCCATAGCTTTATGTATGCGTCGAATCGGTCCTCGGGCGTGGGTTCCTTGCTGCAGCCAGCTGCCACCATCGCGAAGAGAACAAGTGTCACCAGCAGCCCTATTATTTTTTTCAAAAAAGATCCCCCCTTTTCCACCAGTTTACCATATTTATCTAAATAAAACGCAGGCAAAAGCACACAAAAAAAAGAGGAAGGTAGATTCCCCTTTCCCCTTTGTTGATTATTAAGAGTTTGTTTTGTCTGTTGACTCAGAAGATTCATCATCGGATGGAGCATCTTCATCTGAAGGAGTTTCTTCCTTTGAAGGAGTTGTCTCATCACTCGCCGGGTCCTCAATCATTTGTTGTTTCGGACTCTTTTTATCTCCTGGATTTTCATCCGCTGCAGTTTCTTCCTGTAATTCGCTTACTGGTTTGTTAAAAAAGTCAGTTGGATTTACTGGGATACCATCTTTACGGATTTCAAAATGTACATGTGTTCCAGCTTCTTCTTGGTACAAGCTTTGTCCAGCCATGGCAAGAACTTGTCCTTGTTTGACTTTGTCGCCAACCTTAACCTTTACATCTTTAACCGACTGATATTTTGTTATAATATTTTTATCGTGTTCGATTTCGATGACATTACCAAGGGTAGCATCTTCTTCGACTCTAGTAACTTTCCCGCTTAGGGCAGATACTACATCAAAGGTTTCGCCATCTTTGGATGTGAAGTCAATACCAGTATGCGGCTCATAATTATTGTTGTAAACGACTAATGCCGCTTCTTGCTTTTCTTCACTTGCATTGTCATCATAGAATTCCATTTTGACGGTTGTCTCCATTGGATTCTTCACCGGCATTTTAAGGTTTTCCAAGCTTGAGTTAACCTCAAGTGCTGGAGTATCGTTCTTTTTACCTGTTAGGTCAGAAGACTCGTAATCATACTTGTCTGTTGCATTGTCGCTGCCTTGGAACCAAAGAACACCTGTCAGAATGATTGCTGCACTTGCAATATAAATGGCTGGAAATACCCAACGCTTTTTGAAAAAGCGTTTAACGCTGGAACCTTGAGAAGATCGCTTGTTTTCTTCCTCTCTCATTTTCATCACCTCAGCAATCATTCTGAACAGATAAGTAGAATTATATACACTAGTAAAAAAATTTTTTCCACTTATTTTTTGAAAGTACGGAAGTTTTTATGCATCATTGTTAAAAATTTATTTTTTTGGAGGAACATTTTTATGAACGTCTTCAAATGGATCTTGCGAATCCTGCCTTTCTTCTATATGGGAGCCATCTGGGTGATGTCGAGTCTCCCATCCAATCATTTTGTCGAACTCCCCGATTCCGCGCTCGATCGGACCATAAAGGAATCCCTGCATTTAATAGAGTTCGCCATTCTCTATGTATTACTAGTTTTGGCCTTCCTCACACGCCGAGGGCCGTTCACTATGCGTCTCAACGTCTTATGTGCCGTCATAGCCGGTCTCTACGGGGTAACAGACGAGATTCACCAATCCTTCTACGCTTACCGCTCAGCGTCCTGGTTTGACCTCGTAAAAGACGTCACCGGGATACTCGTATGTTTTTATTTTATTCGGGGTGCGCTGTTTAAGGGTCGATTTATGCGGTTAGGGAAGGTGCTTGGATTCTTGAGGAAATGGTAGCCACAGCGTGGGGTTAAGGGCAGGTCCCTGGGATTGCTAGGGAATTTTAGCCAATGCGCAAAGTTAAGCGGAGGTCCCTTTGGGTTTGTGAAGAAATTGTAGCCACTGCGCGGCTTGTGCGGTGGTTTTTTATTGGTGGTAAATTTTGAACTTGAATTTGCCTGTACTATATAAGTTCATAGATGTTAAATACTGATGGGCCATTTTTGGAGAATTTATTTGTAAAAACCCACGTGCCTCAGCGTTATTAATGGTGGGGCTTATGAGATGAAAATAGTCTTGAAGTGTGTCGATGAAGGCTGTTTTTGATTGGTTTCTACATTTTGGGCATTTCCATGTTCCAGACTGATAGGTCATTGGTAGGAATGAGCATTCTGGGCAATGAACACCTGTAAGAATCTCATTTCGGGAAAGGTTGTGCTTTGAGAGTAATTGGGGATCTTCAGGAGAGTGGTTGGTTAATAGAAGTTTGTTTATTTTCCGCAGCTCTTTTTCATCTAGCAATTCTAACTTATAATCATTGGTAATTTGGTCAATCCGCTCTAGCAAGTATTCACTATTACAAGCATTCCACTTGTATTTATTGTCTTCCCCTATGATGATATTGGACTTTTCATTACTGTTGACAAACAAGTACTGGATGGGGATCCCCGGAACATTATGCAGCTTGAGCCACTCTCTCAGCTTAAAAGCTTGTAGCCTTGCTTGAAAAATAGGATTCTTCGTTCTCTCCATTTTCCCATTTACATCGATGGTGGTTTGATGGAGGACTTTATCAAAGTGCCAATCCCTTGCCCAATTTTTTACCTCCAGCACCAGCGCAAAGTAGGCACACAGAATAAGGATGTCAATTTGGAAGAAATAGTTGCCGTGGTAAAAACGAAGATCGTGATAAATTCGGTAATTAAGGTCTGCGATGGGTTCTAAATGAAAGTTCATTACTGACTCCTCGCCTAGGAAACCCGTCATTCGATTATTATACTCGGTCACCACATCGAATTTGACAAGGTGATTCTCACTTAATCTCCTTATTAAAACTCGATACTTTACAATATTTGGCGGAAGCACACATGGTTTCGCGATCATTTCATCAGCCCTTTCTGTTTTCATACTATTTCCTTTCCGTTGTGTGTGAATCCTTCTTTTATATTGTTACAAAAATAAGTTGTTTTTCTATTACCTTTTTTATAGGAAAATCTCTAACCTGCACAAATTATTGCTCCACCTGCGGATTTGGCCCAGTTACCTGCCTAGTTCTCCACCTTACCTGCGGATCCCCTTTGTTTATCTGCCTAACAAATTTCCCAACCTAACTTGGGAGCTGAAACAGCCAAGCTGATGCCTGGCTTAGGTAATTCATTTCCCTATATATGGATATTTAGCTCAAAATATAGCTTGGAGTCTGGATTTTGGCTGGTTTTTCTATTACCATTTTTATAGAAGAACCTCTTACCTGCACAAATACTCTCTCCATCTGCGGATTTGACTCGCTTACCTGCCTAGCTCTCCATCTTACCTGCGGATCCCCTTTGTTTATCTGCCTAACTAATTCCTCACCCCAACTTGTAAGCTGAAACAGCCAGGCTGATGCCTGGCTTAGGTAATTCATTTCCCTATATATGGATATTTAGCTCAAAATATAGCTTGGAGTCTGGATTTTGGCTGGTTTTTCTATTACCATTTTTATAGAAGAACCTCTTACCTGCACAAATACTCTCTCCATCTGCGGATTTGACTCGCTTACCTGCCTAGCTCTCCATCTTACCAGTGGATTCCCTTTGTTTATCTGCCTAACAAATTCCCCACCGCAACTTGTAAGCTGAAACAGCCAGGCTGATGGCCTGGCTCAGGTAATATTCCTCCCTATATATGGATATCCAGTTCAAAATATAGCTTGGATTCTGGATCATGGCTGGTTTTTCTATTACCTTTTTTATGGAAAAACCTCTTACCTGCACAAATCATTGCTCCACCTGCGGATTTGATTCGCTAACCTGCCTAGTTCTCCATCCTACCTGCGCATCCCCTTTGTTTATCTGCCTAACTAACTCCCCCCCACCTCCTAATCAAAAGCAAGAAAGCCAGACACAATAAAGTGCCTGGCTCCACCATCTATTTCTTCGCCGTAATCGTAGCAAGCATCGTATCCGCACTAGTCACTTCTACACCCTGATAATAATGCTTCACAATTTCCTGATAATCCTTCCCATCGGCGGCCATGCCGTTTGCGCCGTATTGGCTCATGCCGACGCCGTGACCGAAGCCGCGAGTCGTAATCACAATACTGTTCCCTTTCCGCTCCCACTCAAAGTCAGACGACCTCAAATCCAATTTTTCACGGATTTGTTTTCCGGTCAGGACCTTGCCGCTAAAATCGACTTTGGCGACTCGCTTGCCCGTCGTGTACTCCACGATTTTGCCAATCGTCTCGCTGGCTCCAACCTCTACACCCAGTGCTGATTCAAATTGTTTAACCGTCACTTCTTTAACAGATTTAAATTTAGGGGATTGTTTATCCCATGGGCTTGATACACTCCGCAGATAAGGCATTTCATTGGGCCAGTAATCCTCGGAGTTTTCGGTGTAGCCATTGCTGGTGGAGAAGAAGGAGGCGTCAATGGCCTGACCGTCATACGTCAAAATCTGCCCGCTCGTGTCCCTAACCGCGGAAAGAATCTTCGCGTAGTTCGATTCAAACTCCATTCCCCAGTTCTCTCTCATCTGCTCCTCACTCAGGTACACCTGATGAAGCTGAGTGTCCGTTACCTGTGCACCTTCAGGAACGCCGATGCCATCTTCACTCAGCATTTTTTTAACAATATACGTTCGAGCTGTCAAAGCTTGTGCCTTCAAGGCTTCCTCCTTGAACTCCACAGGCATTTCAGCTGCTACAACCCCGACAAGGTATTCTTCTAGTGGAACGTTATCAATTTGACCTGCCGATGAGCGGTAAACCGCCACTTCTACCGCGGCGTCTTTTGATGGATTGTCTGCCGTTTCGGAATTTGGGGCTTTGTTGGATAGGTCTTCACCTAATTTGCCGCTAGCATTCCCATCCCCGAACGGTAACACTAGGAGCGCTGGAATGAGTAGGGTGAGGGCAAATAAGAATGACGCTAGTAGGATGAGTGGTTTGAATTTTTTCATGTAGGAGCCTCCAATTATGAAATTTACGCACCCAAACTGGGCGCTTTCTCATTCCATCATATGGAGGCGGACAAGCATTTATGACAAAAAATATATAACTGAATTTTCCAAAAACAACATATAATAAAAAACCGAAGAATGCATCCTCCCAGATACCCTCTTCGGCTGATTATTTTTTATATAAGGCTGTTTTCGTAACGCTTGTTGTTAAAATCTTAAAGCCGATTTTAACGTGGCAATAGCTATTTTTGTGCTTCGAATTTAGTTTGCAAGCTCTTTTCTTTAAATTTATGCTGTTTTTGCGAAAATACAGCACTAATATTATTTTTTGTTGCTAAAAGAAACAAAGTTTAAGAAAAGAGCCTTATAAAATTACGCGTTCAAATCCGTAATATAGCTTTGCACTTCTGGGAAAACTTCTTCTGCTTCCTTCACGCGCTCGATATCTGCGCCTAAAGAAGCTAATTTTCCATGGAAGTTTACATATCCACGGTCTAAATGCTTTAATTCCGTTACGCGTGTATTACCGTCAGAAACCAACCCTGTTAAAATCAGAGCCGCTGCGGCACGAAGATCTGTTGCAGAAACTTCGGCACCTTGTAAGTTAGAAGGTCCGTTTAAAATCACAGAACGCCCTTCAATCTTAATATCAGCATTCATCCGGCGGAATTCTTCAACATGCATGAAGCGGTTTTCGAAAACCGTTTCGGTAATCATTGAAGTTCCTTCTGCACGAAGCAGAAGAGCCATCATTTGTGATTGCATATCTGTTGGGAAGCCAGGATGAGGCATTGTTTTGATATCAACAGCCTTAAGCTTTTCAGGACCGATGACGCGAACGCCGTCACCTTCCTCAATAATCGTAACGCCCATCTCTTCCATTTTTGCAATTAAAGAAGATAGGTGTTCAGGGACCGCACCTTGTACCAATACATTTCCGCCCGTAATCGCACTGGCAACCATAAAGGTACCTGCTTCAATCCGGTCAGGGATAATGTTGTGGTCAGCGCCAAACAATACGTCTACGCCTTCAATACGAAGAGTGCCCGTGCCTGCGCCTCGGACATTTCCGCCCATTTTATTCAAGAAGTTAGCCAGGTCAACGATTTCCGGTTCCTTTGCTACGTTTTCAATGATTGTCGTACCCTTTGCAAGCGTTGCAGCCATCATGATATTCTCAGTGGCACCAACACTTGGGAAATCCAAGTAAATCTTTGCTCCCTTTAAGCGGCCTTCAACCTCCGCTTCGATAAATCCATTTCCTACTTTAACCTTAGCGCCCATGGCTTCAAAACCTTTAAGGTGCTGGTCAATCGGTCTAGAACCAATCGCACATCCGCCTGGCAAAGCCACACGTGCACGGCCATTGCGGGCTAGTAATGATCCCATCACAAGGACAGATGCGCGCATCTTACGAACGTATTCGAAAGGCGCTTCTTCTTTCAACACTCTAGATGCATCAACGACAACTGTATTATTGTTAAAGGCAACCTCTGCATTCAAGTTGCGCAATACTTCATTAATTGTGTATACATCGGAGAGTGTAGGTACATCACGAATTACACTTTTTCCGTCACTTGCTAATAATGTGGCAGCGAGTACAGGCAGGACCGCATTTTTTGCACCTTCTACTTTAACCGATCCGTATAGCCTTTGTCCGCCGCGGACGATGATCTTTTCCAAGAGTATTCCCCTCCGCGTCCATTTTCTCTATATTAATATTCAATCGTAATGATTGGTGTGCCAACTACAATGGTAGTCTTTCCGCCCAATCCTTCGGAGCGTATCCCAATTTGTAAATTCATGTTCTGTGATATGGAGTCTGTAAACATTGGCGAGTTCGCCGATACAGACATGAAATTATCCTCTTTTAACGCTTCGATTTCTTTTGCTTTAAAAATTTCCATTAAATCACTAGCGATAGTTGGTACAGCCTTATCAATCTTATCATTGATACTACCCTTCATACTAGAGAAAATTGTTGGATTCCCCCGAAATATGTCGGAAAGCCTATTTCTAAATTGATTCTCCGTGAAAAAGGACTCCATCTCCTTGTTCCACTCTTTACCGCTGACCCTATATACTATATACGCATCTACAGGTTGTTTTGTGTGGGTTGCCATAATTTGAAGCATTTCTGTGTGGTGTTTAGAAGTCGGAGATACTGCTGTTACTTCCCATTTGTCGCTGGCCTCACTCGAAGACCAATTCCAATCAGGAAACTTTTGCTGAAGCTCCTTCACATATTCCTGCACTTCGTTCTCTGTATTTAGGTCAACCAAATGCTCCCTTGCATAAAACGACCATTCTTCGAGCAAAATATCTTCTGTTTGAAAAGCGTCGGCGATTTTTACTAATTCGAGTTCGCCGCTGGCTGCCGTCATCCGACTGCCAAGGACCGCCATCAAACCAACGATCATCAACATACCTATACTAAAAAGGACCTTTTTTCTCTTCATCTCTACTCTCCCCCTTACTACCATTGTTACCACGGGGAGGCATAGCATACTTGGGAAATGTCGTCACTTTTTGACAAGCTTTTTGAAATCGAAGATCTTTTATTGAAAAATTACCTATTTCCTGCGTTAGAATAGCTTAAGTTTTTGCATGAGGTTCTTCACATTGAAGGAATTTCGCTTTTGCGCTAACTCTATATCTAAGCTGTGAGCTTTGTTTATTTTTTCACACAAAGAGAATTGTACTCAATTTTCCCTAAAAAAGATACATGTACGAAGACCTAAATTTTTACCAGTTGTATGTATTGTAAAATTAATGGAAGCTGTCTCGACCATTGAAGGTAGTCTAAGAAAAAATTACTAACACTGGATCCAATAACAATAGCCAACAATATATAAAGCAATCGCGCCTGGAAAATATGATTCGGCTTCAGCAGCTTATCCAAGCGAATAGACTGCAGCGCCCACCACGCCAAAGCGATAAACACCAGATGTGAGAAGATACTAAATAACGCTATTTGTCCAAAATCATCCATCAAACCCCTCCTTTTATGGTGCCCTCTACGGTGCCTGTCACCATTTATACAAAATATAACTTTTATTCATTAGAAACTGCATAAATTAGGTGCATACCATACTGACGGATGAAACTCTGGAAAGTTTCGTTTTTATTATAGCAAATTTTTAACGCATTAACTGCCTAAACACTGGTTATGTGGTCACCATCAGTGTTTAGGCAGTTAATAGGTGTAGGTGACATCTAGATTCCATTCCAAATCCTGCTGATTCTTAACGGAACGTAAACTCTGTCCCCGTGTATCTCCTTATGAATAATTGGTTTTTTAAAATAATGCATGAGCGAGTGACTCTCCCTCTTTTTAGGTCTCGCTCGTTTACGCATACCCTTTAATTTCTCTACGCTTTGAATAGACTTCTTCATGATTTTTCACCTCATTATTTTTTATTATCCTGAGATTAAGCTGTTTTAGAAGCGATGACAATAACTCTTCCTTGGTCCATTTGTTCTTCACAAAGCTCCGAAGCATGAGTTGATAACCCCAATGACTCTAACTTCGATCGCAGTTCATCCCCCCTGGAGCGAAATACGTTGGCGATTGATTCAAGTATCCCCTGTTCTCCCACGCCAATAGCACTTATATTCAGTGCTTCTGTAAGATGTTCAGCACGGTTATGGTCATGAGCGAATAGATAAATTTCGTCCTTCGTAAATCCCTGCATCTGAAATTGAGCGATTTCCTTTCTAGCTTCAACTCCATTTTCTACTATTTTTAAAGTTTCCATTTTCATTCCTCCTCAAGCGTTATAGCCAGCTGATGTGTCAGCTTGTACCAGTTATATATCCGCTCTTTAAATAAACGAAACCTATTTTTTAAAAAAGTTTAAGTGATCAGATATTAGGGTATTTAACCATTAGTTATTTTAAAAAAGAATAAGTGGGAGGTATGAAATGAAGAAAAGGGCAGAGTTAATTACAAAGATTAGTTTGTTAAAACAAAAAATCGATCAGTGTCTGGATAATCGGGATCGGGAAGGATTTATTCAATTATCTTATGAATTAAAAGTTTGCCAGCGTTACCTGGGAACGCTTATGAACAACAATGAGAACACCTTAATAGGACGTGTGGAACAAAATCGTGACAAGTTTTTCCATTTATAAGTTTAGGTGTTGAAATTTCGGGTATTTATTAACCATACTCACTGAAAACAGAAGGGAGAGATTTTCATGGGATATATTTGGTCATTAATAATTGGAGGAATTATCGGCTGGTTGGCGGGACTGATTCTGGGGCGTGATGTTCCGGGCGGCGTCATTGGAAATATCATTGCAGGATTCATCGGGGCCTGGATTGGTTCACTTGTAGGGGGATGGGGACCTGTAATAGGAGGTTTTTACATTTTACCAGCACTCCTCGGCGCCATTGTCTTTGTACTTATCCTAAGCCTTGTGCTCCGAATGATTAGACGAAACGTATAATATAGAACGAAGTGAAGACTGCAAATGCTGCAGTCTTCATTTTTTATATAAAAAATCCTCTTACCTGCCATTATGACTTCCCTACCTGCGATTTTTGCTCGCTTACCTGCCTATTCTCCTTTCTACCTGCATATATCCTTTGTTTATCTGCCTAACAAATTCTCCATCCTAACTCGAAGCTGTAAATCTCAGGCTAATACCTGGCTCAGATATTTAAATTTCCTATATATGTATATTTCATTCGAAATTAAGTTTGGATTCTCGATCTAGTTGTGACTTTTTTATTACCTGTTTTATATAAAATCCTCTACCTGCCAAAATGATTGCCACATCTGCGAATTCTATTCGCTTACCTGCATAGATTCCCTTTTTATCTGCCTTTTTCCTTAGTTAATCTTCCTAACAAATTCTCCATTCTTTCTTGAAGCTGAAAATGCCAGGCTACAGCCTGGCTCAGGTATTTAAATTTCCTATATATGGGTATTCCGTTCAAAATTAAGTTTGGTTCTCGATCTAGATGTGATATTTTAATTACCTTTTTATCGAAAAACCTCTTACCTGCACAAATCAATCCTCCATCTGCGGATTTGACTCGCATACCTGCACAGTCCTCCCCTTAACCTGCGGATATCCTTAGTTTATCTGCCTAACTAATTCCCCCCATTAACTAGTTGCTGAAAATGCCATGCTAATGCCTTGCTCAGGTAATTAAATTTCCTATATATGGGTATTCCACTCGAAATTTAGTTTGGATTCTCGATCTAGTTATGATTTTTTTATTACCTGTTTTGTAAAAAATCCCCTACCTGCCAAAATGATTGCCAAACCTGCGAATTCTATTCGCTTACCTGCATAGCCACCCTTTTTATCTGCCTATTTCCTTTGTTTACCTGCCTAACAAATTCTCCATCCTATCTCGAAGCTGAAAACGCCATGCTAATGCCTGGCTCAGGTAATTAGAGGACACCCGAGAAGAGCCGGGCAAAGGATTCCTTCCATTTAACACTTAGACCTCTTTTGTAAAAAGCAACCGGCCTAACCCGGGTGCATTCTTTAAGGTCCTCTTCAAAATGACTAACAAGGTCATCAATGCTGTCGGTACCTGTTAAAAACAAATGTACCTCAAAATTTAAATGAAAACTGCGCAGGTCGATATTCGCCGTTCCAATCGAGGCGGTGTCACCATCGACAATGATCACTTTTTTATGTAAGAATCCTTTTTGGTAGGTGTAGAGCTCAATTCCGGCACGAAGAAGTTCTGAAAAATAGGATTGAGTGGCATATTGGGTAAGAAAACCGTCATTACTCTCAGGCACCATGAGCCGGACCTGAATGCCCTTTTTCGCCGCTACCCGCAATGCTGTCAGAATGGTCTGATTGGGAATAAAGTACGGTGTCGCAATCCATATCGATTCTGTTGCACAGGTAATCATCGCATATAAATGATCACCCATGTCACGGGTTTCTGGTCCAGTTGCGACCACGTGGACAAGACCATCCCCCTTAGCCGGCACACCCTTGAGATAGCGGGGATCTTCAAACAGCTTTTCGCCACAGACATATTTCCAATCTAATAAAAAAACAGCATGCAGTGTCTGGACCGCTTCTCCTTTCAGCAATACATGCGTATCGCACCAAAAACCAATCTTGTTATCCTCACCAAGATATTCCACTCCCACATTCAACCCGCCGACAAATCCAATTTTCCCATCAATGACAATGATTTTTCGATGATTGCGGAAATTAAACTTTTGCGTAAACCATCCGAATTTCAGCGGCAGAAAAGAGTGAAGCTGAATCCCGGAGTCTGCCATTTTCCTCCTATCTTGTTCAGAAAGGGCGTAGCTTCCGAACGCATCGTAGATCAGCCTGACCTCCACACCTTCCTGTACTTTATGTTTCAAGATATCCATCAACTCCTGCCCCAGCCGGTCATAGCGAAAGATATAATACTCTAAATGAATAAACTCCTTCGCTTCCTTCAACCGCTGCTTCACCTCCTCAAAAGTAGCCTCGCCGTTTTTTAAAATATGGGTCCTAGTATTCTGGCTTTGATCCGTTAGGGTCACCCGTTTTAGATAACTGATAAACCCGCGCTGCTGGCCATTGAGATTAGGCGGCTCATCAACTGGCAGCTTTTTTTCACCAAGTGCCTCGAACAACTCGCGGTCACTGGCACGTTTGCTTTTAAAAAGTTCCCCTTTAAAGAGCAATTGCCCTGAATACACATAGAAAATATAACCGGCTGCCGGTACTAAGATTAACAGGCATGTCCATAAAAGAGTTCTCGGTACAGAACGATTCTGAAGCCATAATTCCACCACACTGTATATAATGATAGCTGCATACACACTAACCCCTAATGCTTTGCACCAAAAGGGGAGTCTTGTAAAAAGAACCATCCAGCAGCAGTAAAACATTATCACGATAAAAAATATCTCGATTCTTATTTTCATCCAGTTCCCCCCACAGTCTTTTTAAAAAGAAATACCCTTTCAACAACCCTATCAAACATAAAAAAAATGCCTGACTCAGAGTCAGACATCTACTTTTTTACGATAAATCTTTTCACACGAATTAAATTCTGTGTAATTCATACCCTTCGGCATACCTAGAATCGATTCTTTACTTCCCAGCCCAATGAATCCGCCGTCCGCCAGACTGTCATAAAATAGACCGTGAACCTGCTGCTGCAGGGTGCTATCAAAATAAATCATCACATTGCGGCATAAAATCACATGAAATTCATTAAACGAGCTGTCACTCACCAAATTGTGCTGGGCAAAGGTGAGGTTCTCGTTCAAGCTAGGTGAAAAATAAGCAAACTGATGGTCCGTGGTATAGTACTCGGAAAACGCCATTTTCCCACCGGCTTTCAAGTAATTTTTCGTATATTGCTGCATCTTTTTTAACGGAAAGGCCCCTTTCCCCGCAGCCATCAGGGCTTTTTCATTCATATCCGTTGCATAGATTTTCGTTTTCTCCCAAAGACCCTCCTCCTGCAAAAGGATCGCCATGGAATAAACCTCCTCACCTGTGGCACAGCCGGCATGCCATATCCTGATTTCCGGAAGCTCCCGAAGCAAGGGCACCACTTCGTTACGAAAGGCAGCAAAGAAACTAGGATCTCGGTACATTTCGGTCATCCGGATGGAAAGATCATTCAACAGACGCTCCAAAACCCCCGGTTCGTGGAGCACCTTTTCCAATAACGCCGTAATGGTTGGAAGCCTCTCCGCCTTCATCCGGTTTAAAATTCTCCTGCCTATCGAGCCTCTGACATAGCCTCTGAAGTCATAGCCATACATTTGATACATGCCCTCCAGCAGCAATTTGATTTCTATTTTCTGAAGCTCATTTGGCTCCAGCTGCTTGATGTCCGTTACGACTTCCTTCTTTGTTTCATTCACTCTTCATTCACCTGCTGTGTCAGCCACACCCGCATTAAGGAGAATAACTGATTGATATTTAATGGTTTCATAATATAATCAGAAGCGCCTGCTTCCATACACTTGTCACGTTCCCCTTTCATCGCCTTGGCCGTCAACGCAATAATCGGCAGTCTTTCCATATCCAAGTCCTGCCGGATGACCTTCATCGCTTCATAGCCCCCCATCACCGGCATCATGATATCCATAAATACGAGGTCAAAATCTGCTTGTTTCTGTAAAAATTCAATTGCCCGCTTGCCGTTCTCTGCCACTTGAACCTTCACACCCTTTTTCTCGAGAGCCGTGACTAGTGCAAATACATTCCGACGATCATCTTCTACCAACAGCACTTTCTTTCCTTTAAATAACTGGTCATCAGAAGCCTCAGCTTCCACGAGCTCAACCGTTTCTGCCTCATCGCTGACCGGCTGCTGTTCCTCTGTCACTTCACTAATACTCACTGCTACCTCATCAAGTGCCAATTGGTCAAGCTGAAGAGCATATTCAGCGGCCTCTAGTCTGCCAGGGATGTACAGTGTAAACGTACTTCCTTTTTCCGGCTCGCTTTGAACTGTAATCGCACCGCCAAGTAAACGGGTAAATTCACGGCATATCGATAACCCTAAACCAGTCCCGCCATATTGGCGGTTAGTGGTACCATCCACCTGTTGAAATGCTTCGAAGATAATTTGCTGCTTCTCCTTAGCGATACCGATTCCTGTATCACTCACAGAGATGGCCAGCACCATTTCATCCTCTTCCAGACCAGGCAATAGTTCCTCCACTATTTCCTGTCCAGCACTTTCAATTTTCACTGTTACAGAACCCTGTTCCGTAAACTTAAAGGCATTGGATAATAGATTCTTCCAAATTTGCTGCAAGCGCTGCCCGTCTGTCGTGATCACAGAAGGTACATTTGCAGCCGTATGCACCTCGAAGGTTAGATTCTTTTTGGCTGCAACAGGGTCAAACATGCTCTTCATCATTTGTGGAATTTCAGTCACGTTGACTTCATCTGTTAAAATTTCTATTTTACCTGCTTCAATTTTTGATAAATCAAGGATATCATCAATCAGCCGCAGCAAGTCACTTCCGGCCGTGTAGACAACCCGAGAGGATTCCTTCACTTCTGAGCTGTCCATTTCCTCGTCATTTTCCATCAGCATTTGAGACAGAATTAAAATACTGTTTAATGGCGTGCGCAGCTCATGAGACATATTCGCGAGAAAGTCCGTTTTATACTGCGAGCTCATCTGCAGTTTCCTTGAATAGTCTTCCAGTTCATCCTTCGCTTTTTTCAAGTCAAACGCTCTTTGTTCAGCGAACTGCTTCTGTTCTTCTAAATATTCATTGGTAATCCGCAGCTGTTCCTGCTGCATTTGCAGCTCTTCCGATTGAGCTTGAAGTTCCTCTGACTGCGCCTGAAGTTCTTCGGTTAACACCTGTGATTCCCCTAGTAGCCTTTCTACCTCCATCCGTCCGGCGACATTGGTAATCGCAGAACCGAACTTATCCTGAAGCAGATCCAATAAGGTTAAATGATGAGCCATAAAGTGGTGAAACGCCGCAAATTCAACGACCGCTTCTACCCTGCCATCCACTAAAATGGGTGCAACCAAAAGATTTCGAGGAGAAGAATCACCTAACCCCGATGTGACTTTAAAATGCTCCTCCGGCAGCTGATCAATCAGGAAGATTCTTTTATCCATGGCTGCTTGACCAATTAACCCTTCTCCTAACCGAAAACTCGCCGCAGCCCCTTCGTCACCGGCAATGGCATAACCAGCCTCTTTCACGTAGCGAACCTCACTGCCATGATTTCTGCGCAAATAGACGACGCCGTAAACCGCATCAAGCATAGGAGCAAGCTTGGTGATAAAGGCATGCGTCAATTCAGTCAAATCCGTCATCCCCTGGTACATGGTTGAGATTTCCGCGATGTTTTTCTGAACCCAATTCTGTTTCTCAAGATTGCTGAGAAGCTCGTTCATCGCTTCGGCAAGTTCGCGTGTTTCATCATGAGTACTGACCTCAATTCTTGTCGAAAGGTCAACCTCTGTCTCTCTTGAATCCGTAACACTTTTAATTGTCCGCACCACCTGCCTAATTGTTTTAACAATCGAATTGGACAGAAATACGGCTGTGGCAATCGTAATCAAAGTAACCACGATGATAAGGCCATATAACGCAATTTTTAAATTGTTATTGTTCTGATTTAATTTCTCAACACGTTCATTTGTAAGGTTCTTTTGATTTTCAAGGAAGGAATCAAAATGCGCCCGTAGTTCATCCGTCATTTTTTTACCTTTGTTTTCATTAAAATGCTCATCTAATGCGGATTGGTTATTTACCTTTTTTTGTTCCACTATATATTCGGCAGAACTCGTGACCCAGCTTTGTATGAGCGGTTTCATTTCTTCTAAATTCCGCTGCTGGTTCCCGTTATCCGCCAGCAGGGAATGAAGTGTATTGAAGTTGTCAAGCCAGTTCCTGGCCGCTGTATTGTAGGGGTCGAGGTACTCCTCATTGCCTGTAATCACATATCCTCGCATGCCCGTTTCCATATCTAGAACATTCTTTTGAATCTGATTTGCCAAATTGTGAACCTCGATATCATGCTGTGAGACGAAATCGACCTCTTCCTGCATCGCCGACATCCGATTCATGACAATCAACAGGGAGACCACTAAGCAAATCAAAATGAATAAATAGCCTGCAATCATTTTCGTGTGGATGTTGAAATGTAATCCCTTCATTCTCCGCTTTCCCCCTTTGTACAAAAATAGATGTTTCTATCATATCGTTTCTAGTAATCTCACCCAATGGGAATTTTGTACCAACCTCCTCTTGTAAAAATTACAAGTTTCAAATCTAGTAAACCGGGTATGTAATAGGTACACCACAAATTTGGAGGAGGTTATTATTATGGCAACAACTACTAAAACAAAATCGAAAGACAAAACGTTAACTGATACTCTCAACAGGCAGGTGGCGAACTTTTCCGTTCTTCACATGAAGCTGCATCATTTCCACTGGTATGTAAGGGGAGAAAACTTCTTCACCCTGCACGTTAAATTTGAGGAACTTTACAAGGAGGCAGCCTTACATCTTGATACGATTGCGGAAAGAATGCTGGCGCAACGGGCGTTACCGGTCGCTACTCTTACAGAGATCCTGGAACTTACCACACTAAAAGAAGCAACTGGTGAGGAAGATGCGCAGCAAATGATCCAAATACTAGCAGATGATTTTGAGATGATTTGCACCGAGCTCACAGAAGGGATTTCGCTTGCAGAGGAAAATGAGGATCAGCCGACTGCTGATATGCTCGTTCACATTCGCACCTCATTAGAAAAGCATGGATGGATGTTTGAAGCTTATCTGGCAGGTTAATCCATACCAACATAACCGGGGTGTCAGCCAAAACGCTGACACCCTTCTATGAGGAGGCATTTGTAGAAATCAAGACGAGACACATATCGTCTTTTGGCGGATTGACGAGCTCCCAGCCTGGCTGCAGTTGATGAAGCAACAGAGCAGGATCCTGCATATCCTCCGCCTGCAAAGCCCCAATCAGCTTATCACTTGCATCCTCATATTTTTCCTCCAGCCATTCTGATAATCCATCCGTAAACAACAGGATTCGGGCAGAATCATGATATGGAATGACCCCTTTGTTGACTTCAATCTCCTCAAAAAAACCGAGTGCGCATGACCCTTCTGTTAACAGCTTCACTTCCTGATCGACAATCGCAATTCCCGCAGGATGACCAGCATTGACGTATTCAATCGTCTGTTTTTTCGTATCGAGGACAAAGTAGATTGCCGTAAAATAGTAATTCATTAAGCTATCAGGGTTATGAAGCTGATTCATTCGCCTGTTCAGTTCTAACATGACTTTTTCCGGATCAACAATTCCCGTAATACTATCTTTTAACGCAGAATAGATGTACATCCCGACAAGCGAGGATGATATCCCGTGACCCATCATATCAAGCAGGATTACACCATATTGATTTGGACTAATCTGATACCAGGCATAGAAGTCCCCAGCTAGCTCAAAAGTGGGCCTGTACACTGAGGAAATGCTGATATCCTTTTCCTTTAGCGGGCTGCTGAGCATACTTCGCTGCACTTGTCTGGCTAAGTCAAGTTCATATTGAATTCTTCTGTCCCGTTCCTTCCGCAAATCTTTTTCTTGCTTTAACCGCAGGACGGAACGAATCCGGGCGAGGAGTTCGACTTTATTAATCGGTTTCAACACATAATCAAGGGCTCCCGCATCCATTGCCTCAGCCATTTTATTGGAATCTCCCATCGCCGTAACAAAAATAATAGGCAGGTCGGAGAACCTTTCATTGCTCAAAACGTGCCGGCAGGCCTCAATTCCATCAATTTCCGGCATCATCATATCCATTAAAATTAAGTCTACCGGCACTTCACTCGGATTAGGTGCATCAAGCTGTAAATATTGGTATAACTCCCCTGCAGATGAGAGCTTAAGCAAATTACCATAGCCGGCTTTCCTTAGGATTTTCTCCACAATCATGAGATTCGTACTATTATCATCGACGATGACAATCTTCATTGGCATTGGGCTTAACCCCCTTTTGCAAAAGATGATGCCTGACCTTCATGATCAATCACGGTCAGGCACTTTATTAGATGGAGCAATCCTGACGCTGGTTACGGGCAAGAGCCTTACGCAATTTCTCGATCGCCTTTTTTTGCATTCGTGAGACATGCATTTGCGAAATTCCTAACAGCTCCCCCACTTCGCGTTGGCTTTTGTTTTCGATAATCGTCGACTGAATAATCCGCTTCTCCCTGTCGTTCAATACATGAAGGACACTCTCAAGTAGTAGCTGCTGGTCGATTTTTTCATATCCTTTATCTTCTGACCCGATCACATCTAACGCTGTAACCCCGCTGCCATCGGAACCGGTTTCAATTGTTTGGTCAACAGAAGCTGTTTGATACCCTTTTCCTAATTCCATGGTTTCTAGTACGTCTTCTTCAGAAATCCCTAAATGCTCAGCGATTTCGGGTATCTTAGGTGATCGTTGGTAGCGGTTGGTCAGCTCGTCCACCACTCCGTTCAATTTGGGCCACGTTTCTTTGATCCGCCTCGGTACATGAACATCCCACGTCTTGTCCCTTAAAAATCGTTTTATTTCTCCAATTACCATCGGGACTAAATAGGCTTCAAATGGATTCCCGGTGCTGAGATCAAACCGTCTGATGCTGGATAACAATCCAATCATCCCTACCTGCACGATATCTTCATGCAAATTCCTTCCTTTTGAATACTTTCTCGCAATACTCCCAATCAGATTGGTGTACTGTTCCACTAAGAGAGTTTGGGCGGCTTCACTCTCGTTCTCCTGAAAGTCCCGGATCAACGCATATGTTTCTTCCTTAGTTCGTTTCACGTTCTGAGGTGGCTTTGTCATGATTTTCACGCTCCTCGCCTAGATACTTCACCATGAAGACCGTTACTCCGGACGTATTCGAAACACGGACTTCGTCCATGAGCGTTTCGATCAGATATAAACCCAACCCTCCCTCTGAAAGTTGATCGACTGTAGTTGACTCTGTATAGGGGCCCAGTTCTTCTTTTTTCTGTATAAAATTAAAGCTTTGACCACTATCGGCAACCATCGTTTCTAACTTATCCTCGTAAATGCCGAAGCCGACAATAACCTCTCCGCCTTCCTCTTCTGGATAGGCATGCTGCACCGCGTTTGTGCAGGCTTCACTTACGGCAATCTTTATATCCTCAATTTGCTCATATGTATAACCCATGGTGCTGGCTATTCCCGAAATCGTTAATCGAATGACCCCCACATACTCCGGTTTGGCTGGAATCTTCATTTCAACATAATCCATCACGTGTTTCATCGTCCCCCATCCTTTGCATTGTCGGAAATACTCATAATATGGCTTAAACCAGTAATCTTAAACAGACGCTTCAGGCGATCTGATAACTCAACCAGCCTAAGTTCTCCCTCGTTTTTGTTCAGCTGCTTGAACATCCCTACAAATACGCCAAGCCCAGTACTATCCATGTAGGAGACATCCTTTAGATTCACCGTAATGATTTTATTTTTCCCCTCCGCAAGAGGCAGTAACTCCTCCCGAAGCTTCGGCGCTGTATACGCATCAATTTCTCCGGTAACACTCACAAGTATTTCCTTTTCATTCTGATGTTGTTCTATATTTACCTTCATGTCATCACCTCTGAAAATATTTACTGTTTACATACCCTTTATCGTAAAATGCTAAACCTATTTTTTAAAAAAATATTTTTCTAGCATTATACCAGAATAAGGAAGAGTTACGAATAGACACAAACTCCTAGTGAAATAGTAGTGATTTGGATGTAAGAAAAAGGCTTGCACCTATTTGTGCAAGCCTCTTATATAGTAAAGGCAGTGTATGGCAGATTAAGGATCGGTTACTATTTTAATCGTTACTTTTATTCTGCGATTTCGATGGGGGATCTTGAAATTGTTTATCACCATTCTTGGAAATCGAATCACCATATCTCAGCCTGTCATTCTCTTGTTGGACATTTTCACCACTTAGATAAGTGGGACCGTCATCTTTTTGACCGCTCTGGCGTGAAAGCTCTCGTAAATCCTCCACAATCTCATCGCCAGGGAATTCTTGCTTCATCGAAGGATCTTCACCATCGTTATATCCCGTTCTTCCTTTTTCATAACGGTCCTTAATTTCATCTTCATCCTTGCGTTCCATATCCTTGTTGTCAACATAATTTTTAACCATGATTGTTTCCTCCTTTTATTTTTTCAGATTGCCGTTTTTCATTCCTGCTGGTTTTACCGAACATGCAACCACATACTTCAACCACCCTCTTTCTACTCTATCGTTTTGATTAGGTTAGCTAGTTTCTAACCTTGATAGTGTTATACCCGATACGTCGAGGTTCAAACCTTTTTTAATGAAAAAATGAACCTTTCTTTTTCCCTTTTAATAGATCACCAGTCCAGCCCTTTGTTTTTAAATATCCATAGAGCAGCGCTGTCAACAAGACAATTGAAATAATAGAAACAAGGTACCCATACCTCCACTCAAGCTCTGGCATATGTTTAAAATTCATTCCCCATAGCGCCCCTAAAGCCATAATCGGGGTAAAAATGATCGTCAGGACCGTTAAGGTTTTCATAATTTCATTTCCCCGATGGGAAGATATGACCTCTTCTAAATGAATCATCGAGTCTAACTCCTGCTCATACTCCCGCAGCAGCACCATTGCCCGGTCGATCCGTTTGCACGTCCGGATAAAAACCTCTCCTTTGTTGACGTTTGGAAAATCGGTTTCCTCTATCGCCATTTTCAGCTCCTGGAAGGGTATCAACAAATTTTTACAAACCAACAGTTCATGCCTCTGACAAAAAACATGTTCTAAAATCCTCCTATCATTCCTCTTTTTCACACCCCACATCAGCTTATGGAGCGACTCTTCGAACTGGTCAATCTCACCCAGCAAGTCATTTACCAGCTCGCCTAGCAAAAATAAAAAGCCATCTACTGCATTCTCCGTTTTATTAAGCTGCCGCAGCATCACTTCTGGGGACAGTTGTTTAAAAGAGGTAAACTCTAAATCAATCGTAAATAAGGTACTAGACGTTATATAGAAATGAAAAATTTGACGGTCTTCTTCCTTATCTTCATTTTGTCTGTAAATAAGAGACCCATTCACGACCCTTTCCCCATCTATCAACCCCTGAACTTTCACGCAATTGGTTTGTTTTTTTCGAACTGAGGATAACCAGCCAGAATGCATGGTCTCCTTTTCCCATACTGTATTTAGCTCATTCTGATTTAATTGAATCCATTTCCATTGGTCAAAATTGATATTTCTCTCCACACTGTATCCCCTCCCAATCAATCCTTTGATTCCCTTAAAAAGAGTTAACCAAACGTAAAAAAAGGTTTCATAGAGAAATGTTACGGGTATGTACAGAACAAGTCCAAATCTTAAGGAGGTTTTATGATGAGTAAAGTCGTAAGTATGAGCTCGCTGGTAGCGGTAGGAATTGGGGCATCAGCTGCAGTATGGCTATCAAACAAACCTAACCGCATTAAAGCTGAAAGTGTGTTAAGAGACTTGAAGCGTAAGGTGAAACCCAATGTATATGCTGCATCAGAGCAGCTACCAATCGAAAAGGGCGGTAACCCGCACCCAAGAGATTTTGCCGATAACGAAATGGTGAGCGAGGGCGCACAGTATTCCGTTCAATTTTACAATGAGAAAATCCAATAATGGAGCAGCCGGTTGGGGTACTACTACCCCAACTTTTTTATGGAGGTGAATGATGAGTTTACTTTTTTTGCTGGTTTATCTTATTATCATTCTGGTTGTTATAGAGATTTTTGTTGTTTTATTTCGCCTGACAGGGCTGAAAGTCGAAGTTTCTAGGTTTCAGGTTATCTCGATGATGACAGGAACCGGTTTTACAACCGGAGAATCTGAGCTTATTCTCGGTCACCCCATCCGCCGGAAACTGGCCGCCTTTTTGATTCTTTTTGGCGCCTTCTCCCTCGCCGTCATTATCTCTTCGATTAGCCAATTTCTTTCAAAGGGGATTGTGTTAACTGAGATTTTAATGGCCGCTGCTGCTATCATTGTTGTGTTTTTCACATTAAAGCTTAAAAGCATTGAGCGGATACTTGCTAAGTTCCTGCATCCTTCAGAAAAAAAGTGATCCTTCTCAACATGAAATAAGCCAGGTGGAAGCCTGGCTCAGCATTTTAACCAATCTTTTTCACTTCTAAATACTTAATATGATATCCATCCGCTGCATGGACCTTAAACAGACAGCCTTCTTCTTCGACTTCTTCATCCGCCGTCACTTCAGCCTCCGCTATTTTGGTAAGAAACCAGCCGCCGATTGTATCCATTCTTTCATCACTTATGTTGGTACGGAGTAGCGTATTAACCTCCTCAATCAAAATTTTCCCATCCAGTAAATAATGGTTTTCCTTCACCTTTTGAATCTTTGCGACTTCATCGGTATCAAATTCATCCCTTACCTCACCAACGATTTCCTCAATGATATCTTCAACTGTCACTAATCCTGATGTACCACCGTATTCATCGACAAGGATGGCCATTTGACTGCGTTCCTTCTGCATTCTCACCAATAAATCATGGATGGGAATGGTTTCGATTACTTTCATTACAGGCCTTATGAACGAGCTTAGACTTATTTCTTCATTATGATTTATCCCAATTACCTTTGACGTCAGGAACACTTTAACGTTTAAGAGACCAACGATTTTGTCCTTATCACCGTCAATCATCGGATAACGGGAATAATTCTCCATCCTTACTTGGTCCATCACCTCATCCATACTGTCGTTAATCGATAGCGTGCTCATCTCCGTCCGCGGGACCATTATCTCTTTTGCAACCCGCTCATCAAATTCAAAAATATTGTTCACATAGGTTAATTCATTTTGATTGATTTCACCCCTCTTATAGCTTTCCGACAAAAGCAAACGAAGCTCTTCTTCAGAATGAGCTAATTCTTTTTCGGATTTGGGCTTTAAGCCAAAGAATCCGACCAGGAGCCCGGCAGAACCGTTTAATGCCCAAATAAATGGCCGCATCACTTTGGTAAACCCTATGATGGGAGCGGCTAACAGAAGTGCTACCTCCTCGGCTTTATGAATGGCAACCGTTTTAGGAGCTAACTCCCCCACTACTACATGCAGAAATGTAACGGCGGCAAAGGCAATGATAAACGATAGAATATGTGCGAAGTATTCATTGATATTCAATGCCGAAAACAAAGGATGGATTAATTTTTCCACAGTGGGTTCTCCCAGCCAGCCGAGTCCGAGTGCCGTAACCGTTATCCCCAGCTGACAGGCTGATAGGTATTCATCTAAGTGATTTACCACCTTTCTAGCCGATACCGCACCCTTTCTCCCCTCCGCAATCAATTGATCAATTCTAGATGGCCGTACCTTCACAATCGCAAATTCTATCGCTACAAAAAAACCCGTTAGTCCGATTAATAGGGCAATTAATAGTAGATTTATTATGGTCATTGAGCAGCCTTCCTCCCTTCTTATAAAAATAACAATCCGAAATCATGTAGATCCGGATTGTTATCGTTTCGTTTAGCTTTAACGAATCTCTTATTCTATTATTTTATTATCGATTTTATCGTCTAGCTTACGCAGATACTTAGAAGCAAAATCTTTTCCTCCGAGACCGAATGCAAGTCCAAAAGCTAATGCTAATCCACCTAAAAGAAGAATAAAGGCAGCATTGACGATGGAGTGCGCTACACCTAGTTGATCTAATGCCATAAAGATAGTTATCGTAAAAATGGCGTATTTCGCAACAGCGGCGAGCGTTCTAGAGTAACTGTTCTTAAGGATATTTTGTAAAATACGCTGTACTAAGTTACCTAGATATAAACCAATTCCTAGGATAATAAGGGAGGCAAACAACATTGGCAGATACGAAATCACACCTGTTCCAAGTACGACAAGGAACTCCAATTGGACAATTTGTAATGCTTCAACTGTAAATAATAAAATAACAACAATTTTGGCCAGCAATCCAATGATTTGAGAGAGTGTGTAGGAGGATTGCTCCGGTTTAAGTGAACCTAGACCCATGTGGGTAAAAACATTATCAATCTTTAAACGCCAAAGCATTTGTGAAACAACCTTCTCCACCCATTTTCCAAGCCAAATACCTACTAGGACCAGAACGACAGCGACCGCAATGTTCGGAATAACCGATACAACATCTTGAAGCATACCAATGGCTGGATCCGAAATGCCTTTTAATTCAAGTTTTTCTAAGGCTGTAATGATGGTCGGTATTAGGATTAAAATAAACGCGATATTTCCGATGATACTAGAAAGACTTGTACGATCCGACACTTTTACGATTCCTAAACGTTGACCAAGTTTTTCCGTACCAATACTGTTTAAGAAGTTGGTTAGAATATCTCGGACTATTTTTGCAATCAGCCAGCCGACAAACACAATAAGGACCGCGGCAAATAGCTTAGGTATGAAGGCTAGTAAGGTTGAAAGCGTATCTGCAAATGGTTCTGAAACACCTTCAATTTGCAATGCTCCTAATACTCCAGGCAAGAATAGTAACAAGACGAAATAGAAAAGTGCCTTTGCGATACTGTTTACCTTGTTTACCGCTTCGCTTTGGCTTATTGCCATTTTCCATTGTACTAAGCGGCGTTCTAGATGAACCAGAGAGGCTCCCTTTTTAAAAAGCATCCGAATTAGCGAGGCAGCACCCCAAGCAAATAGTAAGATCAGGGCAGCTTTCAAAAAGTTTGGAATCGCTGCTGTAATCAGCGTCAACATTTCTACAAGCGGCGTCGCAATAAAGCTTAAGTTAAGCATATTGAAAAAGATGATCCACACCACTACCAATAAGATATAATAAACAATTTTTCCTATAATAATTTCTGAAGAATATTTCTTTGATCCAATGTTTGCAAACAGCTTATCATCAAATCTTGTCCTCTTTAAAAGGGCCTCCACACTTTTACCAATACTTTTGGCAATCAACCAGCCCGCCAATAAGATTAGAAGGGCAAATAATAGGGTGGGAAGCTGATAAAAGTACGAGGTCCATCCTGTCATCATTTCGTTTACATTCATTCTACCATCTCCTTTTCATCTTTTTTTGTCCTAGTATGCATTTACCCTTTTAGTAAGTGACCTAAACAAAAAATATCTATAAATCTAGTTAGCTTTAATTTTTTTAAAAATACTCTTAGATAGAAAGAAGGCGATTTGGTGAGCAATTTCTCCAAAAAAATGTTTCAGATTATTCTTGTTGGGAATATAAAAAGGGCAGAACAAAACACGACGAAGGGAGCTAAAAAGGCTATGAAGAAAAGTTTACTAGTTAGTGGATTGGCTGTTTCTCTTACCTTTGCCGGTTTAACGGGTTGCGGCGATGGAGTTGACCAAGATAATGGGGTCAGTGATGGACAACAGAATGATGCGGTAGATCATGATACAAAGAAAAAAGCAGCGGATACCGTCAATAAGGTAGAAACAGAATTAAAACAGGCACAAAAAAATTTAGAGAAGAAAATTGACGATAACGGTGTTAGTGACGGTGTTAACCAATAACTCATGGCAGAAGAACTAGGCACAGTAAATACAAGGAGGCTGAAACAAAATGAACAAAGATAAAGTGAATGGATATGTAGATACCGTTAAAGGAAAGGCAAAGGAGCAATGGGGTAAACTGACTGATGATCGTTCAACAGAATCCGAGGGTAAAGTTGATCAAGCTAAAGGTAAATTACAAGAAGGCATTGGGAAAGTAAAGGATAAATTATCAAGATAGTCCTTAGGTAAAACTACTTTACTAGTTATCAAACTATGAATCTTTCGAAACGAAAAAAAGAGGAGGAATTGAAATGGACAAGGTTGAAAAGAATGTTGCAGGTGTTTATGAAACAGAACAGGAAGCGATTATTGCGATTGAGGAGCTTGTCAAACAAGGATACGACAAGCAGGATATCTGTGTCATTGGTAAAGACCTCAAAAATGGGAATCATATTGCAGACGAAACTGGTACGGTAGTGGAAGAAAAGGCTTCTACAGGTGCCTTAACAGGTGGAACACTCGGCGGGATAACAGGTTTATTAGTTGGAGTAGGTGCTCTGGCAATCCCAGGAGTTGGCCCCATCATCGCCGCAGGTCCCATTGCATCAAGTATAATTGGAACCATAGCAGGCGCAGGTTTAGGCGGCTTAACGGGAGCACTGATTGGAATGGGAATTCCTGACGATGAAGCCGAATACTATGGAAACTCTGTAAAAGAAGGAAAAATATTAGTTTTAACCAAGAATAGAATGAAGAATCATATGGATGACAGGAATTCATTAGCGGCAGCAAATAATAGCTCGATGGCACAGGATTGGGATGAAGTGAAGAAGCTTGGCAATGAAATGAAGAATAGTGATTCTAAGGATGAGCTGCAGGAAAAAGGACAAATACCTGACCCGATTCAAAAATAGCCACAAAAAAACGGTCCCTTCAAAGGACCGTTTTTCTTGTTAAGAAGAGGCTCCCCTTTGCCTCTTCTTTCGCTATTTTATTGTTACCCCTTTATTCAAGCTAGACCAGGTTCTTCCCCCAAAGCTGCCGGTCTATTGTAGAAAGTCTGCGAAATGGTTGAAGTTTTCGTTTACGAAGTCGACCGCGATATCTGGGAATATTCCAAACAGTAAAGATGCTGCGACGGTGACGATTAGAACAACCACGATTCCGACTGGAATCTTTGTAAACTTGCTGTCGTCCGCTGCTGGGCGGAAGAACATTTGTGTCATGATACCGAAGTAGTAGAAATACGATACTACTGTTGTCGCGATCATAATGGATGCTAGTACATAATGCGGTTCCTGAACCATGAAAGCACCGATAAAGATGTTCAACTTGCCGATGAAGCCTGCTGTTCCTGGGAAGCCAGCCAGAGCGACTAACAAGATCCCCATCGCCACCGCCAACACCGGTGAACGTCGATACAAGCCTGCGAAATCAGCAATCTTCGTTGAACCGGTTTTTGCCTCCACTAATTGGATCACAGCTAAGGCGCCAAGGTTCATGAACAAGTACGCTAATAAATAGAACCAAACGGTGTAAAAGAAGTTCGAGCTCAAAGACGTGAACGCCACCAGAATATAACCTGCGTGGGCGATACTAGAGTACGCAAACATTCTTTTAATATTGCTTTGCTTTAATGCTACAACGTTTCCGATGATCATCGTAGCCGCAGCAATAACAGCGATGTAGTCCTGCATATTATAAAGAATTGGTATTGAACCTGGTCCTTCTGAAGCCGCCACACCAAACACGGAAATCATAATCCTAGCCACAATCACAAAGCCTGCGGTCTTCGAAACAACGCTCAAAAATGCAGTAACTGGTGTTGGTGCGCCTTGGTAAACGTCTGGTGCCCACATATGAAACGGAGCAGCCGCCAATTTAAAGCCTAATCCAACGAAAATCATTAAGAACGCTAGTCCGAGCAAATAAGCATGCTGCGCGTCCGCTAACGCCTGCAGTGTCCTTGCGATCACTAACAGGTTCGTCGAGCCTGTTAATCCGTACACATAGCTCATCCCGAACAAGGTAATCGCAGTGGCAATCGAACCATTGATGACGTATTTCATCGCAGATTCATTCGACTGTAAATTGTTTTTGCGGATACCCGCTAAAATATAGGAAGAAATTGATAACAACTCAAGACCGATAAATAAAGTAATTAAGTCACCGCTGGATGTCATAATCATTCCGCCGAGCAATCCGGTTAGGAATAAATAATAAAATTCACCGCGGTATTCTTCTAATCCTTGATCAGCCTTATAGGAGACAGCTAAAAATAATACTAGCGCTCCTCCTGCCAGCAGCAGGAATTTGAATGCTTTTCCAAAAGAATCAAGACGGAAGGTATCCTCTAAAATCGATTCCGGCGCGGCCCCAAGTAGTCCGGCTAGGGATACCATCGCTGCGAAAATCGCGGCAATCCCGATCCAGCCAAGGATTCGACGGTCTTGTTTTTTTGGCATAAATAAATCTAGTACTGTGATAAGCGCTGCAACACCAACGATGATGAACTCTGGTGTCATGATGCCCCAATTAAATGATGTTAAATCTTCAAGACTCATCCTTCATCACCCTCCTAACCCTAGCATAATCGTTTCAAGTGTGGCTTGAAGCGGTGAGCTTAGAACGCTTGGTATTACTCCGATTAAGACAATTAAGCCAATGAGCACGAGAACCGGAACGAATTCGACGCCTTTGAGGTCGACGAGTCCTGTAAATTCACGGTGTGCTTGGCCGTACGTAATGCCGAGAACGGCACGTAATAAATAAACGGCAGTCATGATAATCCCGATCGTTCCAACTGCAGCGATCCATGGCATTTCTTCAAATAGCCCTAAGAACGCCATAAATTCACTTACGAATCCAGACATACCCGGTAGACCGAGTGACGCCAATGCGCCAGCAAGCAGGAAGCCTGAAGCGATTGGCATTCCCTTTGCCATCCCGCCAAGGTTTTCCATCAATGATGTATCTGTGCGCTCATAGAAGGCACCAACTAAGAAGAACAATAGTGCTGAGATTAAACCATGTGATACCACTTGGAAAATGGCACCTTGAACGCCCGCTTCATTCATCGCCGCTAACCCGATTAGCACGATTCCCATGTGTGAGATCGAAGAGTAAGCCAAAACCATTTTAAAATCTGTTTGAATGAACGCTAGGAACGCTCCGTAAAGAAGGTTTACTACTCCAAGGATGGCTAAGAGTACTGCTAACGTTTCAAACTGCTCCGGGAAAATTCCCATTCCGAAGCGAATTAAGCCGTACGCACCGATTTTCAATAGAATACCAGAGTGAATCATAACGATTGAAGGCGGTGCCTGCACGTGAACGCGAAGCATCCAGCTGTGTAACGGGAATATTGGCAGCTTAACGCCGAAAGCGATAAGCAGTGCAATCAATAATCCTAGTTTTAAATCGCCCGATAATGGAACGTTCGGGTCATTCATAAGCTGCGTTAACATTTCAATATTGGTTGTTCCTGTTTTCGCAAACAGAATCATAATCACGATTAACAGAACAGCTGAGCCTAAACCGTTATAGATTAGGAAGCTGTAGGCTGCTTTTTCTTTTTCAAAATAACCCCATTTTCCAATTAAGAAGAAGGTTGGGATTAAGGTAATCTCAAAGAATAAGAAAAATAGAACTAAGTTTTCTGCTGTAAATACCCCTAGCATTCCGATTTCTAACAGCAGGAACAGCATGAAGTAGCCTTTCCATTCTTTTTTAATATAAATGGAGGCAATCGCTGCGAGTGTTGCGACTACAGCCGTTAGGAGTACTAGCAGCATAGAAAAGCCGCTGACACCAAGTTCATAGTTAACCTTCCAGAAACCTGCTTCAGCACCCTGAAGACCGCCGAAAGTAATCCATTCCTTGACAACATTAAAGTCACTTAAATCCTTGCCCCAAAGGTAATGAAGATACAGTCCGGCTGCAATTCCTAATGCAGGCAGTGTCGCTAGAAAGCCGACAATTTTAATGGTTTTTTCTTCAGTTTTAGGCATGAAGGCTAAAACAATAATTCCGAGTAACGGGGAGAATACTAATAGTGATAGAACGAAAGAAAGATCCATTTATAAGTACCCCCCTGTTAATACAAAGATGACCGCAAGCAGTGCCATGCCAACGAATGCTACTGTAACATAGGTTTGTGTTTGACCTGTTTGCAGCTTCGAACCTGCTGCTCCAAGGCCATGAACAATCCCTGCGACACCCTTCATGATTCCTTCAACTAAGAAGACATCGATGAAGCGTAAGAAGTAGCTAATTCCTTTTGTAATGGCAACCACTGACATTTGATAGAATTCGTCAATGTAATATTTGTTCGTAAGAATGGTGTGCAGCGTATCGCCGCTGCCCGAAAGCCAGTTGCGTGCGATTGAACGCTTGTAGTAAATCAGGTAAGCAAGGTAAATACCTGCTAACGAAACAACGGTTGCTGCAATCATAATCCAAATTGGACCTTCGATATGACTATGGCCTAATGCTTCATTACCAGCAACGAGCCAATCACCAAGATTGTGATTGAATGGTGTCTGCACGTAACCAGCAATAATTGCCAAGACCCCAAGAACGATCATTGGGAAGGTCATCATCGATGGTGATTCGTGAACATTTTTCATTTGTGTTCGCGCTTCTCCTGTAAAAACCATGAAGAACAAGCGGAACATGTAGAATGCGGTCATGAATGCCGCTGCAAGTGCTAGTAAGAACAGAACTGGATGTCCGCCTTCCCAGGCTGCGATTAGGATCTCGTCCTTACTGAAGAACCCGGAAAATAACGGTACACCGCTGATCGCGAGTGTTCCGATTAAGAATAATGGTGCAGTAAGCTTTAGCTTTTTCCAAAGACCGCCCATTTCTTCAATGTTCTGTGTGTGTACCGCATGAATGACGCTTCCGGCTGCTAAGAATAGCAAAGCTTTAAAGAAAGCATGTGTCATTAAGTGGAATACACCCGCAACATAGCCGGCAGATCCTAAGGCTAGCATCATGTAACCAAGCTGGCTGACGGTTGAATAGGCTAGAACACGTTTAATATCGGTTTGTACAAGACCGATGCTCGCGGCAAAAATCGCCGTAAACGCACCGATAATCGCAATGGTTAATAGAGCTGTTTCACTCGCTGCGAACAGTGGAAACAGTGCCGCAACTAAGTAAACTCCGGCAGCAACCATTGTCGCCGCATGGATTAAGGCGGAAACAGGTGTCGGACCTTCCATTGCGTCCGGCAGCCATGTGTGAAGCGGGAACTGACCTGATTTACCAACAGCACCGATGAAGATTAAGATCGCCGTAAGAGTAATCATGGTAGTGGATACAGCACCAGCCTCAACAGCCTCGAAAATCTCACTGTATTCAAAGCTTTTTGTTTCCCAGAATAATAAAATCATCCCGATCAAGAGACCCACGTCTCCGATACGGGTCATAATGAACGCCTTTTTTGCCGCAGCCTTCGCTTCTTCTTTGTAGAAATAAAATCCGATTAAGAGGAAGGACCCGACTCCGACGAGCTCCCAGAAAATATAAGTTTGCAGCAGGTTTGGCGAGATAACAAGTCCAAGCATCGCAAACGTAAAGAGTCCTAAATAGGCATAGAATACTGGAAACCGCTCATCCCCGTGCATATATCCCTTTGAATACGTATGTACCAGGAAGCTGACGAGCGAGACAATTACAAGCATTAATGCATTCAATTGATTCACTTCAAAGCCCGCTGTTAAAGAAATATCTCCTATCCTGAGCCACTCCGTTGAAGTCTTAAACGTTGGTTCCGTGAACCGCTCGAACAACACCAACAACGAATACACAAGCGCAGCAAGCGTTGCAAGAATACCGACGTACGCACTAGCATCCTTCAGCCGCTTACCAAATAGAAGAAGAATCAAAAACGAAAGTAGCGGGAAAAGCGGTATGATCCATGCATTTTCCATCATCATCACAATCCCCTTTTTAAAAATGGTGCCTGTCACCGCCCGGGCAAAAACTCCGCCGAGGGAACACACCAATTATTACCAATTTGTCCACCTGAGACGGACAGTGTCTTTCTGCGGTGACAGGCACCGCAGTTTAGTTTTTCATTGTGTCCATATCGTCGATGTTGACGGTTTTGCGGTTGCGGTATAGGGCTATCAAAATAGCCAGACCGACGGCTGCTTCTGCAGCGGCTACGCTAATCGTGAACAGGGCGAAGATTTGACCGGTGATGGACGGTGCCACACCGTATTTGCTGAAGGCTACCAGGTTAATATTGACGGCATTCAGCATGAGTTCGATAGAAATGAGGACGATGACGGTGTTTCTTTTTGTCAGTGCCCCGTATAAGCCGATACAGAATAAAATCAGTGCGAGTGCCAGGAAGGCTGAAGCAGGAACTGAACTCATTCCTTGTCACCCTCCTTCTCGTCTTTCTTCGCCAGAACAATCGCTCCGACAAGTGCGACTAATAGTAAAACAGAGGTTAATTCAAACGGGATTACCCATTTAGAGTAAAGGGCTTCCCCAATTTTCATCGTATTGTCTACGTGTAAGTCCGTTGGTACCTGTACTACGTTGAAATCATAGATTCCAATGTAGACAGCCACTGCAAATCCGATTACACCTAGAAATAATAGAACCTTTCTTCCTTTGCCTGTGGTTGTTTCCCCTTCATCATCATGCTTTGTTAACATAATCCCAAATAGCATGATAATCGTGATCGCACCGGAATAAATCAGGATTTGAACCGCAGCGACAAATTCAGCTGACAGCAGCACGTAAATACCGGCAATGCTGACGAACGTAAAAATGAGGGCAACGACCATATGCACGACTTTGGTAAGGTTCAATAACAGAACACCGCCAATGATGGCGACAAGGGCGAGGCCCATAAATGCGATAAACTCGCCTGTAATTGTCATGGTTTATTCACCTGCCGTACGTTTTCGTCGTTCTCATCTAACCATTCTAGGTTTTTAAATAACATATCACGGCTGTAGGACGCTAACTCAAAGTTATTGGTCATCACAATCGCTTCGGTCGGGCAAACCTCCGTACAGAGGTCACATAGGATACAAATCTCGAAATTAATATCATAAGTATCAATGATTTTCCCTTTTTTCGTCGGATCCGGATGTTTTTTACCCGTTAAATTAATACATTCGGTCGGGCAAATGTTCATGCATTGATTGCACACAATACACTTTTCCGGATAGAACTTTTGAATTCCGCGGAAGCGGTCGGGCAGCGGAAGCGGCTCATCTGGATAGTTATAGGTTACCTTTTCTTTTGTTAGCTGTTTTAGGGTATATTTCAAGCCTTTTGTAAATCCAAGCACGTTTTTCACCCCTTTTTCATTTTAAAAATTGCTTTCTGAATTCGTTTATTAAAATTCTTCATGGGCTCACCTAGTCGCGAACACCCCATTAGGTTCCTTTTTCAAAGCCTGTGTTAAACTAGGCTGTTGATTTGCGCTCCAGGCGCTATGCTTTCCGCGGGCTCGCCCGTGAGCCTCCTCACAGCTTCGCTCCTGCGGGGTCTCACTCAGCTCGTTCATCCCGCAGGACTTTGATTTACATCCTCGAATCTGCCCACGCACGAAGAAAATGCGATAGCATTTTCGAGGAGTCAAGCGCCTTCCGCTCCAATCAACAGGTTCTAAAATCAACAGTATCCTTTAACACAGCATTTTCAAATAGTCTTAGAAAAATAATGTTTTGATTAGCGCTGTTAAGAATATGTTTGCTAATGCGACTGGGAATAGCACTTTCCACGCGAATTCCATTAATCGGTCGATTCGGAAACGAGGCATTGTTGCCCGTAACCACATGTAAACAAAGACTACGACGCTGAATTTGAGTGCAAACCATACGGCACCTGGGATAAATCCTAGGATATCGAGCGGTGGCAGCCAGCCGCCTAAGAAGATGACGGTGATTAGTGATGACATCGCAAACATGTACACGTATTCTGTAAGCATAAAGAATGCCCAGCGGAATCCTGAGTACTCAACAAAGTATCCAGCAACCAGTTCGTTCTCTGATTCAGGAAGGTCAAATGGTGTCCGGTTTAATTCTGCAATCGACGCAATGAAAAACACGATAAACGCGATTGGCTGATAAAGAATGAACCAGCCATGCTCCTGCTGTACAACAATATCCGTTAAATTCAAGCTTCCCGTTAAGAGAATGACACCTAAAACGGACATAACCAGCGGAATTTCGTAGGAGATCATTTGTGCGCCTGCACGCATGCCCCCAAGAAGCGCATATTTATTGTTGGACGCCCAGCCGCCGAGAACCATTCCGAAGATTGTCATTCCGGAAACGGCAATATAATAGAGCAATCCTACCCCGATATCGGCAAATTGGAATTTGTCCGTAAACGGGATGGTCGCGAGGACCATAAAGGCTGGAGTAAAGGCAATGATTGGCGCAATGATAAATAACGGCCTGTCGGCTGCCTTTGGAATAACGTCTTCTTTTAATAAGAGTTTCAGAACGTCGGCTACGGTTTGCAATAATCCCCACTTACCGCCGAGCTGGTTTGGGCCGTGACGGGCCTGCATATAACCTAAAACCTTTCGCTCTGCTAATATCGCATAGGTTACGAAACCTAAGACCACTAATAGTAAGACAACTGCGAGTAAAAAGAAGATTCCAAAGTTTATCAAGCCTGGACTTGATTGGAGCAACTCTTCTACCATTAGCCGTCCACCTCCCCAAGGACAATGTCAACTGCCCCTAAAATCGCAATCAAGTTTGCAATGTTTTCGCCTACTAATAATTTAGGGAGAATTTGCAGATTATAGAATGATGGTCTTCTAAACTTCAAGCGATACGGTTCTTTTTTACCGTCGCTGGAGATATAGCAGCCGATTTCTCCGCGTGGAGATTCAATTCTTACAAAAGCTTCCCCTTTTGGTGCTTTGATAATTTTTGGCACTTTGGCCATAATCTCGCCCTCAGCAGGGAATTGTTCGCAGGCCTGCTCAAGGATCTTCAGAGATTCTCCAATTTCATCTAGGCGCACATGGTAGCGTGCCAAGCAATCTCCTTCGTCCCTTGTAACAATGTTAAAATCAAAGCGGTCGTAAATCGAATATGGCTCATCTTTACGAAGGTCCCATTTCACGCCGGTACTGCGAAGGTTTGGACCGCTGAGTGAATAGTTGATGGCTTCTTCTTTTGAATACACGCCAACCCCTTTTACCCGATCTAAAAAGATTTCATTTCCCGATACAAGGTCATGGTAGCCTTTCAGCTGTTCGCGCAAATAAGGAACAAATTCCCTTACACCATCGACCCAGCCTTCTGGAGCATCCCACTTTACCCCGCCCACACGCATATAATTAAAGGTCAAGCGTGCACCTGATAATTCGTTAAGCATATTGATAATCATTTCACGGTCACGGAACGCATAGATGAACGGACTTGTCGCCCCTAGGTCGAGGATGTATGTTCCCCAGGCAACTAGGTGGCTCGCGATACGCCCTAATTCCATCGCCATGACACGAAGGTATTCGGCACGTTCAGGAATTTGAATCCCCATCATCGTTTCAACGGCATGGCAAATGACATAGTTATTTGTCATTGCGGACAAATAGTCCATCCGGTCCGTGTAAGGAATAATCTGGGTGTATTGCAGGTCTTCCGCCAGCTTTTCTGTTCCGCGGTGTAAATAACCGATGACAGGGGTTGCTTCAGTAATGATTTCCCCATCGATTTTGACGACAAGCCGGAATACTCCGTGCGTACTAGGATGCTGAGGACCGACGTTAAGCAGCATTTCTTCTGTTCTGATCATTGGTTACACCTCCACATCATACGGTTTATAATCTTTACGCAGTGGATGGCCAACCCAATCTTCTCCTAGCATAATCCGATGTAAATTCGGATGTCCGGTAAACTTAATTCCTAGTAAATCATAAGCTTCACATTCAGGCCAGTCAGCACCTGCCCAAATTGGCTGCAAGGACTCGATTGTTGGTTCATCGCGGTCAATCTTTACTTTCAACGCCACGGATTGGCGATTTTTGTATGAGAATAAGTGAACATACACTTCCATATGTGTGACAAAATCTGTTCCATGCAGCTCAGATAGATAATCGAACCCTAGGAGCTCATTATATTTTAAAAACTGAGCTACCTTGAAATATGTATCTTTCTTCGCAATGAGTGTTGGAACGTCTTTCGATAATTTATTAATATAAGAATCTTCTAAAACATCAGCGCCCAAGTTTTCTTCAATAACCTTCCTATATTTATCTAAGAAAGGCTGATTTGGTGATGGCTGCTCGGCCGTATCGGCTGGCGATACGTCGCCGCCTTTTGCTGCTTCTCTTGCTTTCGCCTTCGCTGCTGCCGCTGCTTTTGCTTTCGCTACGGCTGCCGCTTTCGCCTTGGCTTTTTCATCATCGCCGCCCGCCGCAGTGTCCGCCTCACCGGTACCAGCTGCTTTGGCTTTAGCCGCTGCTGCTGCCTTTGCTTTCGCTGCCGCCGCAGCTTTTGCCTTTGCCGCTGCTGCCGCTTTCGCCTTGGCGTCATCACCTGCTGGTTCATCAGCTGGTGCACCTTCACCCGCAAGCTCCATTGCCTTACGTTTCGCCGCTGCCGCCGCTTTTGCCTTGGCTACTGCCGCTGCCTTTTTCTTCGCAAGGTCATCACCGTCATCGCTCGATTCAGCCGCAGGTGTTTCCTCAGCTGGTGCCGCGTCTCCTGCTAACTCCATCGCTTTACGTTTTGCTGCAGCCGCTGCTTTGGCTTTCGCTACCGCTGCTGCCTTCTTCTTAGCAAGGTCGTCTCCGTCATCGGTCGTTTCAGCCGCAGGTGTTTCCTCAGCTGGCACTGACTCTCCCGCTAACTCCATTGCTTTACGCTTCGCTGCCGCAGCCGCTTTTGCTTTCGCTACCGCTGCTGCTTTCTTTTTCGCAAGATCGTCTCCATCATCGCTCGTTTGGGCTGAAGCTGGTGTCGTTTCAACCGGAGCAGGAGCTTCTTCCTCTACAATACCTTCACGTTTTTTCTTCGCTAGTGCTGCCGCTTTCGCCTTCGCTGCTGCCGCTGCCTTTTTCTTCGCAAGGTCCGCACCATCTTCAGCAGGCGTTCCCGCTGTTTGCGCTGGCTGACCTAGCGCTTGTTCAGAAGGTTTGTCCTCCTGCTTTGGAGCATCAGCAGATTCACCTGCAGCCTTTGCCTGACGTTTCGCTAAAGCTTCCGCCTTTGCCTTTGCAACGGCTTCCTTTTTCAATTGATCGAGATCCTTTTCCCCGCTCATCGGTTAGATCACCTTCTTCCCAGTCTTCGCCTCATAGCGAATCTTTTCCTTTAATTTATTAATACCATAAATTAATGCGGCCGGGTTTGGCGGGCATCCAGGGATATAAACATCAACAGGGACGATTTGATCGACACCCTTCACAACGGCATAAGACTTCACATACGGTCCCCCTGCAGTTGCGCAAGATCCCATCGCAATAACCCATTTCGGCTCTGGCATTTGATCATACAAACGGCGAACAATCGGCGCCATCTTCTTGGTAACCGTACCAGACACAATCATGCAATCCGATTGCCTTGGCGATGTACGGAAAATAGTTCCAAACCGGTCAAGGTCATAGTTCGCTCCACCCGTACCCATCATTTCAATCGCACAACAAGCCAGACCAAAAGTCATCGGCCACAAAGAATTACTTCGTGCCCAAGCCTTAATTTGCTCCAGCGTCGCAAAAAATACATTTCGTTCTAACTCTCTCATTTCCTCTGGTGAAAGGTCATCTAGTTTTAAGTCCATCGTAGCACCTTCTTCTTCCAAGCGTAGATTAAGCCAATTAACAGCATAATTACGAAAATCAACATCTCAATTAACGCAAAAATCCCCAGCTTATCATAGGCAACCGCCCATGGGTATAAAAATACAGTCTCTACATCAAAAATAACAAACATAAGGGCAAAAATATAATAGCGGACATTGAACTGTACACGGGAATCGTGAAATGGATCAATACCGCTCTCATAAGTGGTATACTTCTCGACACTCGGCTTATGAGGACGCAAAAACTTACCCAAAAATAAAGCCACCAACGGCAGCAGCACCCCAAGACAGAGGAACACAAAAACTATCAGATAATTATTCTGATATAAATTCAAAAGTTCCAAGTCCATCCCTCCAATGTTGAAAATTTTCATACAAATGAAACTTGTAACCGATAACATTATAGCACTGTTACAAACCTGTGTCGACAACACCACCCCATTAAAATTGGAAATTCAATCGCCGCAAAACTTCCCATTGCAAGCGTTTGAGAGCTCGCTCTCAAAAACGCCTTGAAATGGGAAGTTTTGCAAGCTTACGCGATAGCGGAAGCGCAATGTGCGTTAGCACATGGCGATAGAATTTCCAATTTTCTTCGCAGCCTGGTTTGGCGACACAAGGGCCCCACCCCCCTGAGCGTTTGCGTGATCTCGCAGAAAAGGCTCCCTGAAATCACTTCAGAGATGACGCAAGAGCGAACCGTGAAACCTTGAACTTAGGTGCACGTGATCTGCAGCGGAGCGAAAGATGACGTGCATAGAAATAGGCTCACAAGAGCCGTGTTTCATCCTTATATCGACATTTAACAACAAAACTCCACTATTGTCAGTGAGAATTGTCATAAAACCTTCACCGAATCATACCTATATATACAAAAAAACAACCTATCAAAATCCAACATTACCAAAGGACCCTTGTACATCATCACCACCATCATATTCACAATAAACCAAATCATTCAATAATTTCTATTAAAATGTAATAAATATCATCAACATCATACTAAATCCCTACAAATAACATTCGGAAGGCGGACCAAGTTCATCCCCAACCCACGTACCTGCATTTCCCCCTTCTACACCTGCCTAATTCACACTCCTACCTGCATTTTTCTTTCATTCACCTGCATAAACCATTTGTTTATCTGCCTAATTAATCCCACCACCTTATAAACCTGAAAAGAGCCAGTCGTAAGACTGGCCATCATCATTTTCTCTATCACAAATATGTGTAAAAACCCCAGTCCCCATTTCAAATCCTCCATAAATTCCGCATCCCCACCCTTACCTGCCATTCTCCCCCCTCTATCTGCCTTTTTCACACTCCTACCTGCCCTTTTCCTCACTTCACCTGCATAAACCATTTGTTTATCTGCCTAACTAAATCCCACCACCCAATAAACACATAAAAGCCGGTCGTAAGACTGGCCATCCTCACTTTCTCCATCACAAATATAGTCAAAAACCCCAGTCCCCATTACAAATCCTCCATCATATCCTCACCCCCACCCCTTACCTGCCATTCCCCCTCCTCTATCTGCCTTTTTCACACTCCTACCTGCCCTTTTCCTCACTTCACCTGCATAAACCATTTGTTTACCTGCCTAATTAATTCCTCCACCTTATAAACCTGAAAAGAGCCAGTCGTAAGACTGGCCATCGTCATTTTCTCTATCACAAATATGTGTAAAAACCCCAGTCCCCATTTCAAATCCTCCATAAATTCCGCATCCCCACCCTTACCTGCCATTCTCTCCCCTCTATCTGCCTTTTTCACACTCCTACCTGCCCTTTTCCTCACTTCACCTGCATAAACCATTTGTTTATCTGCCTAACTAAATCCCACCACCCAATAAACACATAAAAGCCGGTCGTAAGACTGGCCATCGTCATTTTCTCTATCACAAATATGTGTAAAAACCCCATTCTTCATTACAAATCCTCCATCATATCCTCATCCCCACCCCTTACCTGCCATTCCCCCTCCTCTATCTGCCCTTTTCACACTCCTACCTGCATTTTTCTAACAGTCTCCTGCATAAACCATTTGTTTACCTGCCTTATCAAATCCATCAGTACCTGCACCACTGTCCCAAATTCCCTAGCCTAAAAGCCAAAACAAAAAAGACCCATGCCACAAGCCAAAGGTCTTTGTTTTACATTATTTCGTTAAATCAAGATCACTGTCCATATCGACGTCAATATAGAAGTTTACCTTATTTGCAAGGAGGTAATACACGGAGTAATGTACCGGTCTTTCATGATCATCCTTTATTACTTTTTTAACTTGAATGACGGTTTCCATTCGAGAGACTTGAAGAAGCTTGCTTAAATCTTGAGGAGGAAGAATAAACTCCATTTCCTTCCGCGCTTTGCCGAACTTTATTCCGTAATCATCATGTATAACTTTAAAGGTTGAAACATTATCCTTTATTTTTTCAGAAATGCCAGAGTAAATATCACAAGGTAAATAGGAAAAGTCAACACTAAAGATATTGTTTCCATCCTTTATTAGTCGTACAAGCTTCACCACTTCAAATGGCTCATTACGTTCAAAATACTGCATAAGCTCATTGTCAGCGGTTTCAATTTGATTGACCAAAATTTCTTTTGTAAAATTGCCATCCCCTGTCGCTACTGACAACTCCGAAAAGCCTTTCAAATTAAGAATATGGATTTTTTGTTTCACGTTTTTGACAAAGGTCCCTTTACCATGAATGATTTCAATGACCCCTTCACTTGCAAGTTCCTTCAACGCACGCCTAATGGTAATTCTGCTTGTGTCGAAGGCTTCACATAATTCCTTCTCATTCGGCAGTCTTTGGCCGGAAACAATTTTTCCCGTATTAATCATTTCCATAATGCCATGCTTTACCTGATCATACAAAAACACTGGGCTCTCTGTTTCAACAGATTTTTCCTTATTCATAAGTTACCTCTTCTTAAATTTACTTTTTATAGTAATTATAATAAGAAAATGATTATAAGACTATCTTTTTATCGAAAAATAATAGCCTCCACCTTGTGGCGTTAGGCTATATCAATTGTACTATTCTAAATCCTTCGGGTAGCCGAACCCGCCATAAAACCCACAAGTAATGCTAGCTCGTTCAGCGGCAAAGACTAAGGCTTCCTTCATGTCTTTCTGCTTGTAGAAGGCTGTTAAAAACCCAGCGATAAAACTATCCCCTGCTCCCATTGTATCAACGATTTCGGTTTCAAACACTTCTTGACTATACCTTTTTCCTCGGTGGAGAAAAATAGCAGGCTTGGAACCTCTAGTAATACCGATTGTATCCAAATCATATTTCCCTAGTTTCGCTACTAAATTCTCCAGTTCATCATCACTTAAATGAGCTCCTGAGAAAAACCCATGTTTGATATAAGGGCAAACTTTTTCAAGCTGAGCGGCATTATATTTATCCGAGAAATCATAGGATACATTAATATTCTGCGCCAAGCCTGAAAGTTCTTCCTCCATTGAACTATAGCAGCTAGTATGAGCAACATCAAACTCTTTAATGTATTCATAGTCCTCAGGAGTAAGTTTTAATTTTAAGGTATGTTGAACCGTATTCTTTGGCCCGCCTACAAATACACGATCGCCATCCTCGGTAAGATTTACGCGGGGTTGTCCACTGATCCCTTCTGCCACACGTGAGCGGTGATAAGGAATACCTTCCAGTTCTAGAACGCTTTTCAAATGGGCTGCTTTATCGTCGGTGGCAAAAACCCCAATATATCCTACATATTCTGCTCCTGAACGCTTACAATTCACAGCGACATTGACACAGTTACCGCCAGGATAATACTTCCCCTGATCCAAATAACAATCGACCACATTATCTCCAATTGAAATAATCTTCAACATGCTCATCCTTTCTTTAACCTTTTACAGATCCTTCAGATAGTCCTTGAACTAGATACTTTTGCAAGAAGATTAACAGCGCAATCATTGGAAGCGAAGCGAGTACCATCCCCGCAAGGAGTACGCCCCAATCTGTCCGTAAGGCATCTCTAAAGTTCATTAATCCTGATGGAATCGTTTTCAATATTTCTGAATCAATAAAGACTGTGGCAAATAAGAACTCATTCCATGCAAAGAATGCAGTCAATACAATCGTTGTCAATAAAATGGGCACGGACATCGGCAAATAGATTCTTCGATAGATACCGAATTCCGTACATCCATCAATAATGGCTGACTCTTCCAATTCTTTTGGAATACTTAAAAAATACCCTCTCAAAAGCAAAATCGTTAATGGCAATCGGTACGCGATATACGTTAAAATTAACGCCCAATGGGTATTGATTAAATCTAGATTCGTAAGGATATTAAACAATGGAATTAAGGCAACCTGTGGATTCATCATCATTCCGCCGATAGTAAAAATCAGCGCAATGTCAATCCATCTTGTCTTATATCTGGCTAGTACAAATGCCGCCATCGAGCCAATAATCAGAACCGCAATAATGGTTACACATGTAACGAACAAACTATTCATAAAATAGCCGGATATACCTTTTGACCAGGCAATTGAGTAGTTTTCAACAATCCAAGTACTAGGTAAGCCCCAGACATCATTGAAGATCTCATTATAGCTCTTCATCGAAGAGATAACCATCCAAAGAAGCGGATACAGGATGGCGATTGCAAAAGCCGCCAACATTAACATGGTGACAAATCGGCCGATACTAAATTTTCGTAGTTTCCGAGATGGTTTTATTACCTGCTCCACAGATGGTTTTATTACCTGCTCCATGTTAATCATCCTTTCCCGTGCGAGACAGTTTAATTTGAATAAGCGCCAGCACCGCTGTCAAAATAAAGATAATAATCGCCAGTGTGGAAGCATAGCCCATATTATCTTTCACAAATCCAGTCTGATACATATGTACAGACATGACTGTCGAACTAAAGCCTGGTCCGCCATTCGTCAGAATATAAGGTTCGTTGAAAACGAGCATAGATCCAGTGATCGTAATTAATGTGTTTACAAAAATAGCTTCTCTTACTTGTGGTACTGTAATGCTAAAAAACATTCTTATTTTTCCAGCACCATCTATATTAGCAGCTTCGTAAAGCTCTTTCGGAATTTTCTGAATCGCAACAATAAATAAGAGGGTAACAAACCCAATACTATGCCATTGTGACATGGCAATAACGGAATAAATGGCCGTCACAGAATTGCCTAGCCATACCTCTTTCAGGTTTTCCAAACCAATTAATTCAAGGAAACTGTTTAAAAGTCCCATTTGCGGGTTGTAAACAAACCCAAAAAGTAAAGCAACAACAGAAATGGAAATCATAACCGGCATAAAGTAAACGACCCTAAGGAAAGGGGCTACTCTGTGAAATAATTTATCTTCCAAGATATAAGCTAACACTAAAGCAAGTCCGACCTGTAAGATCACAGAAATGATTGCGTACTTAACGTTATTGAGAAGTGCAACACTTACTACTTTATCGGCTAATAGGTTTTTAAAATTTTCCAAACCAACAAATGTTTTTGTTTGAGAGAAAACTGAAAAATCAAAAAAGCTATTATAAAAATTTTGTATAAGCGGAATATAGACAAATATGAGCAGCAAGGCGATGCTCGGCAATAAGAATAGTACAGGGATAATATTAAATTTTCTTCTTTGCATTGACCCCACCCCTAATATTTTTGACTCGGTTAGATTTCCCCAAGATTCGAGCAACACTGTCCTCAAATCTTGAGGAAGGGGAATTCATTCTACTTTTTCAAACGTTTTGCTTCAGCTTTTACTTCCTTCATAATGTCTTCTGGAGTCGTTTGCTCATTTGCTAATGTCTGTCCGCCTCTCATGAAGATATCGGCAATATTGATATTAACAGCATTATCAAACCATGGTGTAGTTGCAGAAGCATTTGTTACGAGCCCATAAGCTTCTAATCTGGCAGGAGAAGTATTGCCTTCATCAACAGCTCCCTGTACGGCATTCAATTGTCCATCTGTTTTTGTGAAATCGTAAGCAGTTTCTTCAGATGTTAAGAACTTCAAGAAATCAACTGCTTCTTTTGGTGCATTTTTACTTAACATCCATCCTTCAGGTGCCCCAGTAAGTGCCTTAGAATCACCTTTACCACCCTCAATTTCAGGGAAGTCAAAGAAACCGAAATCTGTCATACCTTGATCTTCTACCATTTTAACTTCAGCAAACTGCATGTAAACGATTGGTGCTTCACCGCTAGCGAACATATTTCTTGCAGCCTCGTGGTCAATTGCAGTTGAGAGATCTCCCATATAATCAGTAAGTTCCTTGAAGATTTCTAATCCTTTAATATAACCTGGATCTGTAAACTCACCTGTTTCGACATTATAATCTTTTGCTGTTACAGCAGGATCAACAACCCTTTGGAAAATAGTTCCCATGTAATGCGAAATCGCCCATCCATTGGTTAAACCCTCTACTAACGGCGTTTCATAACCAGCATCCTGTAATTCATCTAGAACTGCGATAAATTCTTTATAGGTTTTAGGAACTTCAAGATTATTTTTCTTAAAAGCTTCCTTATTATAAAAGAATGCCTTGCCGTCAACCGTAAATGGTACACCATACCTCTTTTCATCAAATGTAAAACCTGCAAACTGAGACTCAATTAACTTTCCTGCCCACTCAGAATCCTCTGCTAAAATATCATCTAGCTCCATAATACGTTCAGATGATACAAGATTTTCAGCAAATGAGTCAGACCAAGATGAGAAAATATCTGGAAGATCGTCGTTAGAAACGAGCACTCTAATTTTCTCTTTGTAGGAATCATTTAAAACAGAATTGACTTTTATCTTAACCCCTGGATTAGCATCTTCAAATTCTTTAATTTTCTGATCATAGAAAGATTTCCGTGGTTCATTCGGCCATCTATGGAAGAAATCAATTTCCACTACATCTTTATCCGATGATTTTTTTTCTTCGTTTCCTGCTGAGGAGGAACAAGCTGTTAATGCTAATAAAAGAACTGTCATGAAAATTGCCAAAAATCTTTTCATTTTTTCACTCCCTTTATAATATTCTGATTATAAATTTTAAAATAATGAAATGGAGTGAGTTCAATTAAGTGTCCTAGTCAACAACGTAGATTAGATTAACCTTCAACTGAACCTTGTCCACTTGGAAAACTGTTTCCCATAAGTATAGTAGAAAATCTTTCTTATAATCTATCATGTTGAATCCGAGTTGTAAGTGATGAATAGTGACAGATTAATAGTCCATTTTCCACATATAGCGTCTTACGGAAAGCGGGTGACCTGTATGCTCTGCCAATCCATCTGCATATTGACGTAATACAACACCTGCAAGAGCTGGACCAAAGTATTCTTTTAGATCTTCGTCAATACCTGTGTAATCCAATTCCGCTACATCAACCACTTCAACTTTTTTACTGAATTTTTGTGCAAAGTTAATCGCTCTTTCATCTAATGGACGAGTAGCGCCTTCTCCTTTAATAATTAGGAACGGCACATCAAAGTCAGTTGCTTCAAATGGTCCGTGGAAGTATTCGCCAGAATGAATCGCATTAGAGTGGATCCATAACATTTCCATTAACAAGCAGCTTGTAAAAGAATATGCCTGGTGATAGTAAGCACCGCTTCCCATTGTATAAATCAATTTATCGCGCTTGTATTCGCTTCCAAATTGGAATGCACGATCATAGGTCAATTTTCTGTTTGATTCAAAAAGAGTTTCCAAATTATTTAATTGGCTTAATATTCTTTCATATTTTTCATTTTGTGAAACCGCATTCAAAATACCGAAAATTAAGCTGTAATATATACCCGTTTCTCCGTCAATCGCATCTGAGCCATCCTTATAGTTGTAATGAACGGTATACTCGGCTTCTTGACAAAGTGGAGAATCAACCTCCATGGAAATCGCAATCGTAACTGCGCCTTTTTCTCGGGCGAATTTAGCTGCTGTAACCGTTTCTGGTGTAGTCCCTGAATGTGAACGAAGGATCACAACGCTTCCTTCACCAAGTCCTGGCGGGTTCACATGAACAAATTCATTTGAAGTGTAAACTCTACTTGGAATCTCAATTTCTCTGTTTAGGAAATAATCCCCAGTAGCAAGGGATGCCATTGAACCTCCACAAGCCACAAAAAAAACGTTTTTCACTTCTGTTGCTTTAACTGCATTTATAGCAGCAGCAATTTGGTTAACATGTTCAGTTTTCATTTACTTTACCCCCTAATGGTTATATGACATCATATGATGTCTTACTGAGATTATATAACCATTAACCAAACAAGTCAAATACTTTTAAAGATTCTGTTAATTATTTTTTGACACACCTACCATCGTCCACTAAAAAGACAAAAAACCCCCGCCAGTCCGCAGACTAAGCAGGGGTTTGATTCATATCTATTATTGTTTTCCTGTAACCGTCAGACGGTTGATGGCACGCTGCAGGGCTAATTCAGCACGACGGAAGTCGATGTCTTCCACTTTCTGCTCTTTCATACGCTGCTCGGCACGTTCTTTCGCTCTTAGTGCACGTTCAACGTCGATATCCTCTGCTCTTTCAGCGGCTTGGGCTAGGATTGTTACTTTGTCAGGACGGACTTCTAGGAAGCCACCGCTCACCGCAATAAGATCCTGCTCCTTGCCATTCTTCTTCATGCGGACTACCCCAATTGCTAAAGGAGCAACCATTGGAATATGTCCAGGTAAAATACCTAATTCACCACTTTGAGCCTTCGTAATAACCATTTCCACATCTGACTCATACACCGGGCCATTCGGAGTAACAACACTGACTTCAATCGTCTTCATTTTTTACCCTCCTGACAGGCTTTAGGCCTCTACACCCATGCGTTTTGCATTTTCCACTACGTCTTCAATACGTCCAACTAAGCGGAATGCGTCTTCTGGAAGGTGGTCATACTTACCTTCAAGGATTTCTTTAAAACCACGAACCGCTTCTTTTACTGGTACATAAGATCCTGGCTGGCCAGTAAACTGTTCAGCAACATGGAAGTTTTGTGATAAGAAGTTTTGTACACGACGCGCACGAAGCACGACTAACTTATCATCATCAGAAAGCTCATCCATACCAAGAATCGCAATGATATCCTGTAATTCACGGTAACGCTGTAATGTTGATTGAATTTGACGCGCTACATTGTAATGCTCTTCGCCAACGATTTCAGGTGACAAGGCACGAGAAGTCGAAGCAAGTGGATCCACCGCAGGGTAGATACCCATTTCAGATAGCTTACGCTCAAGGTTTGTCGTCGCATCTAAGTGAGCGAAAGTTGTAGCCGGAGCCGGATCCGTATAGTCATCGGCTGGTACGTAAATCGCTTGGATCGATGTAACAGAACCTTTATTTGTTGAAGTAATACGTTCCTGTAAACGACCCATCTCAGTAGCAAGAGTCGGCTGGTAACCTACGGCAGAAGGCATACGGCCTAATAGCGCAGAAACCTCAGAACCTGCTTGCGTGAAACGGAAGATGTTATCCATGAAGAAAAGAACGTCCTGTCCTTGCTCATCACGGAAATATTCAGCCATCGTCAAACCAGTCAAAGCAACACGCATACGTGCTCCCGGCGGCTCGTTCATCTGTCCGAATACCATCGCCGTTTGCTTAATAACGCCTGAATCCGTCATTTCATGATAAAGGTCATTACCTTCACGTGTACGCTCACCAACACCAGCGAATACCGAAATACCGCTGTGCTCTTGCGCGATGTTATTAATCAATTCCTGGATTAATACCGTTTTACCTACACCGGCACCACCGAATAGACCAATCTTACCACCCTTAATATAAGGAGCAAGTAAGTCTACTACTTTAATACCCGTTTCAAGAATTTCTACCTCAGTAGAAAGATTTTCAAACGTTGGAGCTTCACGGTGAATCGAATCACGGCGCTCACTCGCTGGAATTTCCTCGTTAAGGTCAATTACTTCACCTAATACGTTAAATACACGGCCAAGAGTTACGTTCCCAACCGGTACAGAAATAGCTGCACCTGTATCAACAACATCCATTCCACGCATTACACCATCAGTGGATGCCATTGCAATCGTACGAACCGTATCGTCACCTAAATGAAGGGCTACTTCAAGAGTTAAGTTAATATCAACTTCAGATTGATTCTGCGCTTTGTACTCAATACGCAAAGCGTTATAAATCTCAGGAAGCTGACCGTTTTCAAACTTAACGTCAATAACCGGACCCAAAATCTGAAGAACGCGTCCTTTATTCATTATTTTCCCTCCTATCTTACTTTTTCACAAACCCCTTTTTTAAAAAGGAACCTGTGAATCACACTTAACACGTTATAGTCCTGATATGTAGTCGGGAACGATGAACTCATTCCCGTCCAGCAGAACTTATCAAGGCCCCTAAATGGGGTTCATTTTTAAAATATAGATTCTACTCGAGTGCAGCGGCACCGCCGACGATTTCCGCAATTTCTTGCGTAATCGCTGCTTGACGAGCACGATTGTAGATAAGTGAATAATTTTTGATCATTTCTTTCGCATTATCAGTAGCATTTCTCATCGCAGTCATCCGGGCCGCATGCTCACTTGCTTTGCTGTCTAAAAGAGCGCCATAAATTAAGCTCTCAGCATATTGAGGCAGGAGAACGTCCAAAATTTCTTCTGCAGATGGCTCAAATTCATAAGAAGTCAGCTTTGAAGTCGTTGTAATATCCGTTAACGGAAGCAGCTTCTTCTCGATAACCTCTTGCGTAATCGCGCTTTTATAATGAGTGTAAAATAAGTAAAGTTCATCGAAGGTTCCATCGGAGAACATACCTACCGTACTACTGGTAATATCTTTAACGCTTTCGAAGTTCGGCTGATCCGATACTCCAACAATTTCAAGATCGACATTAACGCCGCGCTTAACAAAAAAGTCACGCGCTACACGACCGATTGCAATGATCGAGTATTCATCTTTCGACTTGTGACGGTTTTCGATTGTTTGAAACACACGTCGAATCACGTTACTGTTAAAAGCACCAGCCAGACCACGGTCAGAAGTCATCACAATATAACCCGTTTTCTTAACAGGACGAGATTGGAGCATAGGATGATTAATCCCTTTGCTGCCCATTGCGACTGCCACTGTCACTTCCTGGATTTTTTCCATGTAAGGAACAAATGCCTTTGCATTCATAACTCCACGGTTCCATTTAGCTGCGGAAGTCATCTCCATTGCTTTGGTAATCTGACTCATCTTTTTTGTAGAATTAATACTATTTTTTATATCGCGTAATGATGCCATAGGTTCTCACCACCCTCTTACAAAGAATGTGTTAGTTAGGGATACGGGGGAAACAGGCACCCAAAACCGTGCCTGTCACCCCCTCCGCCCATCAATTATGTCAGACCCTACTTATTCGGAAACTGCGAACGTCTTTTTGAAGGCGTTTAGTGCAGCAGCCATATCGTCATCGGAAGGTAGATCTTTCGTCTTCACAATATGGTCTAACAAGTCTTTGCGATTGTGGTCTAACCAATTAAGGTATTCTGATTCGAAACGACGGATATCTTCTAATGGAATATCATCCAAATATCCGCGTGTTAATGCATAAAGAATAGCTACTTGCTTTTCAACAGAAAGCGGCTTATGAAGATCTTGCTTTAGAACTTCAACAGTGCGGGCACCGCGGTTAAGCTTCGCTTGTGTCGCTTTATCAAGGTCAGATCCGAACTGTGCGAATGCTTCTAATTCACGGTATGAAGCAAGGTCAAGACGCAGTGTACCTGCTACCTTCTTCATCGCCTTGATTTGCGCGGATCCTCCTACACGAGAAACGGAAAGACCTGCGTTGATCGCTGGACGTACACCGGAGAAGAATAGATCTGATTGTAAGAAAATTTGTCCATCTGTGATGGAGATAACGTTTGTTGGAATATAAGCAGAAACGTCCCCTGCTTGTGTTTCGATAAATGGCAATGCAGTGATTGAACCAGCACCTAGTGTGTCGTTCAATTTAGCTGCACGCTCAAGTAAACGGCTGTGCAGATAGAATACATCCCCTGGATATGCTTCACGACCTGGAGGACGGCGAAGTAATAGGGAAAGCTCACGGTATGCAGCCGCTTGTTTTGATAAATCATCATATACGATTAAAACGTGCTTGCCGTTGTACATGAATTCTTCAGCCATCGCAACGCCCGCATAAGGAGCTAAGAATAGCAATGGAGCTGGTTGTGAAGCAGATGCTGTTACAACGATTGAATAGTCTAGCGCACCATACTTACGAAGGGTTTCAACCGCACCACGTACCGTTGATTCCTTTTGACCGATTGCAACGTAGATACAAATCATGTTTTGACCTTTTTGGTTCAAGATTGTATCGATTGCAACAGATGTTTTACCTGTTTGACGGTCTCCGATAATTAACTCACGTTGTCCGCGACCAATTGGAACTAGCGCGTCAATCGCTTTAATACCTGTTTGTAATGGCTCATGAACGGATTTACGAGCCATAACGCCTGAAGCAACTGCTTCAACAGGGCGAGTTTTTGTAGTATTGATTGGACCCATACCATCAACTGGTTGTCCTAAAGAGTTAACAACACGACCAATTAGTTCCTCACCTACTGGAACCTCCATGATGCGTCCTGTACGACGAACCTCGTCACCTTCTTTAATTTCAGTGAAAGGTCCAAGAATGATAATACCAACGTTATTGGCTTCAAGGTTTTGAGCCATACCCATAACGCCGTTTGAAAATTCAACAAGTTCTCCAGCCATGACATTGTCGAGGCCATGAACACGTGCGATACCATCACCTACGGAGATAACAGTACCAACATCACTCACTTGAATTTCAGCCTGATAGTTTTCAATTTGCTTTTTTATCAGGGCACTAATTTCTTCAGCTTTGATGCTCATGAGTTTCACCCCTATTCTTTCGAATCTTAGCTTAACAATTTACGTTCTAAACGGTCTAGCTTCCCGCGCAAAGAACCGTCGTATATACGGTTTCCGATTCGGAGCTTAACGCCGCCGAGCAATTCGGAATCCACGATATTTTCAATTCTAAGTGACTTCTTGCCAACCTTCGCTCCAAATGTTGCAGAGATTGCTTCACGTTCTGCTTCTGAAAGCTCCCGTGTGCTGTAAACTTCAGCATCCGCAATTCCCTTCTCTTCATTTGCCAGCTCAAAGAATTGGTTTGCTGCTTCAATGATCTCGTCTTCGCGATGGCGGTCGATCAAAATCATTAGTGTATTCAGTACATATGGATTAACCGTTGAAAAAGCATTTGTTAAAATCTCTTTCTTCTTATCTAGTGTAAGCTTTGAAGACTTCAAAACTGCTTTTAAATCGGTATTGTAAACAAAAACTTCCTTTACCACACGAAGTTCTTCTTCTATTACTTCAAGAAGCTGTTGTTCTTTTGCGATTTGAAAAAGAGCCAACGCGTAGCGTTTTGCTACCATGGAGTTGCTCATCGCTTATCTCCTGCCTCTTGAATATATTCGTTAATAAGCTTATCTTGGTCTGCTGCATTCAATTCTTTTTCAATAACTTTTGAAGCAATTAATACAGACAAGGAAGCAACTTGTTCACGAATAGCGGCAACCGCTTTTTCTTTCTGCTGCTCGATTTCAAGCTTAGCAGATTCTTTAATACGATCAGCTTCAGTGCGTGCAACAGCAATGATTTCATCACGCTGAATATCGCCTTGCTTTTTCGCACTTTCAATTAAAACTTGCGCTTCTGAACGAGCTTCTTTTAAAAGAGAACGTTGCTCTTCTAATAGTTTCTTTGCTTCAACGCGACTTTGTTCAGCCGCTGAAATTTCACCAGCAACATGATCTTCACGCTGTTTCATGATGCCCATTAATGGGCCCCAAGCGAATTTCTTCAGCAATACCATTAAGATGATGAACATAACAAGCTGGAAAATAATATCTCCCCAGTTCACACCAGAATGGGCTGCTGCAGCTCCTAATACAAAACTATTTGTTAACACCCGCGGTTCACTCCTTTCAAGGTCTTTCCTTAAAACAACTTATATATCAGTCGAAATAATTGTCGAAATCAATCGTTTATGTAGATGTCCAGCTACAGCGCCTAGTGGCTCGGGGTCATAAGCCAATCCGTCAAGAAGGTTAAAGAACAACCTTCATGCCGGCTCGTCTTATGCCTGTCGCCCCTGGACAAGGCGCTTCCGCTTTTCTATGAACATAAACGAATGGCGAAGGTTCTCACGAATGATCTTCGCCATCTACTGAAACGCGTTTAGCGTTCGATTATTGACCTTGAACCATGAACGCGATAACAACCGCGATGATAGGAATCGCCTCAACTAACGCAACCCCGATGAACATTGTAGTTTGAAGCATACCACGAGCTTCTGGTTGACGAGCGATACCTTCTACTGTTTTTGATACGATAAGACCGTTACCGATACCAGCACCTAGTGCTGCTAAACCAATTGCGATTGCTGCTGCTAAAAGACCCATTTGAAAATTTCCTCCTTTAATGTATGAAAAAATGAATTATTATTTTTTGTTCATAAAATGAACAGGTTTATCTTAATGGTCACTGCTCACTTTGTGAGCTAAGTACACCATTGTTAACATACAGAAAATAAATGATTGGATGGCACCGACAAAGACTGAGAAGCCTTGCCATACCAGCATTGGCAGTGCAGCGGCGATTGTTCCGCCCACACCGGTTGCTAAACCAGCTGCGAGTAAGCTTAATAAAATTTCCCCCGCATAAATGTTTCCGTAAAGTCGGAGACCGAGAGTCAGAGTATTTGCAAACTCTTCAATAATTTTAATCGGGAACATGAACCAGAACGGTTTAAAGAATTCCCTTCCATATGCTCCGGCACCCCTCATCTTGACACCGTAGAAGTGAGATAATCCCACTATCAATGTGGCTAATGTCAAAGTTACAGCCGGATCTGCTGTTGGTGATTTCCACCAAAGGACTCCGTCCACCGTAATTGAGAATGGCAGCCCCAGCATATTTGCTACAAAGATATACATGATGATGGTGATTCCGAGAATATGAAATCGTCCGCCATCTTTCCAATCCATCGTACTGTTAATAATGTTTTTAACAAAATCCATGACCCATTCCATAAAGTTTTGCATTCCGGTCGGTTTCATGGCCAGTTTTCGAGTAGATAGGACGGCTAACAAAAAGACAATTGCACTTGCTATTGTAATCATCAAAATGTTTGCCAGATTAAATTGGAGCCCAAGAAACGTAACTATTGGAGCTTCGTGATGCAACAGTATTCACCTCGCTTCCCCCGCTATTTATCTGAATAGAAATTGTGGATAAAAAAATCTATCATAATGACAATGTAGGATGTCATTAATCCTATAACCACACTAATGAGGTGGAATTGCTCAGGATACCTCAAAGTGATGACAATCGCTAGAGCAGCGGTTGCCATTCGTGAAAATGAGCCAAGTGAACGAACTTGCCTTCCTTCTGCTGCTGCTTGACCAAATTTGTCGATTTTTCGAGCCATCAACCACAAATTAAAGAGGCTCAAACTTGTCCCAAGAATCAATCCAAGAAAGATTGATTGATGCGCAGTGAACCCCCAACCAAGCACATAAAAAGACAATAAAAAAAACATCCACTTCCGCTGTCGGACAAACATTGTTTGGAATTCTGGCATGGTTGGTTTAATCTCCTGAATTGAACTTGCGAATTGTAACAAGCATCGAGTAAATACCGGCCGCTAAACCCATAAACAATCCAACTATTAAGAAAATTGGTTCGGTACCCCACTGCTTATCCAGCCATCTGCCTGCAAAAATACCGATAAGTATGGATCCCACAAGAGCTGCAAGAATGGCGGACATTAGGGCATATGCTTTGAACGGATTGCGGTTTTCATTACGCATACTTATCGCATCCTCACCTTTAGAGAATACATCAAAAAAACGAGGTTATGTACAAAAGGAAGTTCTGTAGAATTCTGAGGATTCTGTCGAAATATGTGAAAACCCTCTCATTTTACATCCTTTGTTAGCATACAATAGCGATTCTGCAAAGTCAATGGATTTACGTGAAATTACCCACAAACTATTCTGCGTAATTTCTTCCAACTGGAAGTTTTAGTTAACACTAACATTGTAGTGTAAACCACCCGTATATTGATGCTGTAAATGTGACCATTTTGTGAACAAATTGAATTGGAGTGGCGGATACACCACCCCAGTCCCATTTATCTCACCGCTGCTCCAATGACGAGCATGGTTTCAATAAAATCCTCCTTCCCTGCCTTCTTTGCAAACACCTTGGCAAGATAGGTTCCTTCGGGCGGGAGGTTCTCCGCCGTGATCACCTTGCTGACCAATCCCTTCTTTACATTTTGGTTGCTGTCTAAAAAGCCAACGAATCGGAAATCATCCGGATTGAAAAGGGCGATTCCAAACTCCTCTGCCCCACCCGGCAAGTAGACCTCATAACGATAGGTTCCAGGTTGGTCGCCATCCTTAAAATCAAACCCCATCACCCTCGGATAATTCGGTTCCTCAAGCACATAGATATAGGGAATTTGAATGGAATTGGAACCGGCTTGAATGGTTAAATAACCATCATGTATCTTCCCCTTCAACTCAACAGGATTCACTTTTAACTCAAGCTTAGCATCTCGAGATTCTCCTGGCTGCAGTGTAAACGCCAGTGGGAAGTGCCATTCCAGACCATCTTCCCGCTTGGGTATGTCGAAGGTATAGCGCACCGGTTTTTCACTTTTATTCTCAACATGCAAAAAGGCTTTGTGGGTATCCCCTTCACTTTCATATTTGCCAAATCGCAGTGAACTTGGACTGACAAGTGAGGTGGCTTTAACAGCTTCATTCACCTGAATTCTTCCTGCCCCCTGCTCATACGTCCGGTAAGGTTTACCGTTTTTCACTAACGGTTTGGCGGTATTCATTAAGGCAGCTTTAATTTGATCTGGGCTCCACTCTGGATGTGCTTGTTTTATGAGCGCGCACGCCCCCGCCACATGAGGTGCCGCCATACTCGTTCCCTGGAGAGAAAGATAACCGCCGGGAATCGTCGAGTTGATCGCCACACCTGGTGCAACAATATCCGGCTTGACCTCCCAAGTGTCCGTAACCGGCCCCCTCGAGCTAAAGTCCGCCAGTAAATCCTTTTCCTCGGTCACATAGATTTTTGCAAGGGTGTTGGTTTTGCTTTTTAAAAGCTCCCCCTCTTTCTTAGTGACGGAGCCAACCGGAATATCATTCGGTGCCTCCAGATTCCCCATAAAACCGCCGCTCAAGTTATTATAAATAATAACAGCCTTAGCCCCTGCCTCTCGGGCGTTATTTGCTTTTTCAGTAAAAGTTAATTTCCCTCTCTTAATGAGAACTATTTTTCCCATGACGTCCTTTAATTCTTCCTTCGTTCCGAGCCCGCCATCTACAATTGGAAGGGACCGGTCAATTGCCCAATTACTCGAACCCGCCAGTGGCTGAATCTTGATTTTATCCCGGATTCCTTCTATTAGAATATGAGGGACTTCTAAGGTAGGAGTCGAGGCCCCAACTGATATCGCCTTTGATGCCGTTCCCGGTGAGCCAACGGTCCAGATATTCGGGCCCGAATTACCAGATGCCGCGATCGCGACAATCCCCCTCTCCACCGCTCTATTCAAAGCAAGCGAGATGGGCAGGTCTGGACCATTAATATCATTTCCAAGCGAAAGATTCATAATATCGACTTTGTCTTTTATCGCCTGCTCAATGGCCGCAAGCACATTCTCCGTCGTCCCCCCGCCCCCTGGACCAAGCGCACGGTAAGCCAGAATTTTCGCCTCGGGAGCGACCCCTTTCAACTTTCCATTCGCAGCAATAATTCCAGCGACATGGGTACCATGAACCGTCGCCCTTCCCAGCGTTTTCGTTTCCATTGGATCCGAATCATTATCAACGAGATCCCGGCCGCCCGCATAATTTCTTCTCAGGTCAGGATGTGTGTAATCTACACCCGTATCGATGACTCCGACTGTGATTCCTTTACCAGTTAGCCGGCGATTCTTTTTATCAAAAAGGCCGCGAATCTCCTCACCGCCAATAATCTTGACGCTTTCCTCAGCCTGCACCTTGTACTGGTTCACCGGCGAAATGCTAATGATTTGCTTGCTATTTTGTGCCGCCAATTTCTCAATCGATTCCGGATTCCCTTCCACCGAAAATCCATAAATCGCCTCTGTAAAAACATGCCTGAGGTGAATGTCTTTGAAGGGTTTTATAAGTTGTAGGATATCCTGAGGAGATTGTGGTTCTTCAAGCACCACAATCGCAACCCGTTCTTTCGGGATCGGAGGTGTCTCAAGCGACCGAGCAGAAGTAGCGGTTTGGAGGGAGAAAACGAGTACGAATAAAAGTGTCCATTTTTTCATGTAAAAAATTCCCCTTTTTTCATAGAGTTTTCATCGTGAGGGAAAAGTATGCAGTTTTTTGGGAGAAAGTATTTGGAGCCTCGTTTTGTGCCTATGGAGGGGAGTTTTAGAGCCAGCAGTAAATACCTAGCTTTAATGGGAGAATCAATCTGTAGAAATTTAGCGAGCTGCTTCCGGGTAATGGTTGGACCGTATATAAGAAAATAATCACTTACGGCTGGTATGTGTGCGGTTTTGGAGATTTCCTTGCATCTGTTACACCGCCAAGCCGCTGAAATATACTTCATTGGGTAACAATTGCATTTACTATTCGTACACTGTACACCTGGTATCAAATCGGTTTGGGTTAATTGGTATTTTTGAAGAATGTCCGGAATGCAGATATGATGAGCGTTTAAGAGGGTATGTGATAAATGATTCAGGGTGTTTTTTGTAATACGGGGCTTTTGATACCTTTCTTCTAATTCTCTTATCTTATCAAGTAGCGATTCAGCATAGATTACTTTTTGAAAAATTTGCTGGTTATCCGGAGTTGTTTCTATAATAGTAGACGTTTTACTAATCACGACCAAGTGTTCCACCGGGATCCCCTTGATTTGGTGAAACTTCAACCAGTTATTAAATTGAAGATGATGCCTTTTCACCTGCTGTATTGGGTTATCCATCCCTTCTTCCAGGTTATTCAATTCTCTAACCATAAGGTCTGAGCCCTTTTCAAACTTTAGCTTCCCGGAAATATTTTTTACCTCGATGATTAACGCAAATTTGGAAGATACCAGCAGTATATCCATTTGGAATGAACTTTTATCCTTTAAACGCAATCCATGAAAAATGTAATATTCGTTTTCTGGTAAAAACGACAGATAATAAGCTACATTGAGTTCTCCATAATACCCTTTCAGCCACGCCCGCAGGTCCTTTTCTACAATCGGTCTTACTGGGTGCCCTTTTGGCATCCTTCTTAGTAAAGCTATGCATTGTTCTGCCTGAACTGAGAGTTTTAAGTCTAACATGATCAAGAAAATCACCTCTTTTTTGAATTAAGAGGGTAATTCTCTACTTGTTGTTGGTAATCCTGCTAAAAAATTAAGGAGATAGTGTGAACTTATTGGGTGTATTTTTGGGGGAATAGCTTGGGCGGAAGTTATGGACTATTTTGGGGGTGTTTTGGACTAATTTCTAGTAGTTTTGGACTTTTCCCAAAGGGTTTTGGACTATTTTGTTACGGTTTTGGACCTTTTTTAAAGGGTTTTGGACTATTAGCCAATATCTGTAAATAAAAATACCTATATAGGTATTTCACCAAACCAAAAACCCGAGCAGAAAATGGCTCTGCTCAGACGGTTATGGACCTTTTCCAAAGGGTTTTGGACTATTAGCCAATATCTGTAAATCAAAATACCTATATAGGTATACCAAAAAAAACCAAAAAACCGAGCAGAAAACAGTTCTGCTCAGCTCTAATAAACTTATTTCGTCCCAAACAACCGATCCCCAGCATCCCCTAGCCCAGGTACGATGTATCCATGATCATTCAACTTCTCATCTAATGCAGCAATATAAATATCAACATCCGGATGTGCCGCCTTAACCGCCTCAACGCCTTCTGGTGCCGCAATTAGACACATAAACTTGATATGTTTCGCGCCGCGTTTTTTCAAACTATCAATCGCCACATTGGCTGAACCGCCGGTTGCGAGCATTGGGTCAACGACGATGAATTCACGTTCTTCCACGTCACTTGGCAGCTTGATATAATATTCCACTGGCAGCAACGTTTCCGGATCGCGGTACAAGCCGACATGTCCGACCTTTGCAGCTGGAATCAATTTCAAAATCCCATCAACCATACCAATTCCCGCGCGCAGAATCGGGACAACGCCCATTTTCTTCCCAGATAATACCTTCGATTTTGTCATGCAGACTGGCGTCTCAATTTCGATATCTTCAAGCGACATATCTCTTGTGATTTCAAATGCCATAAGTGTTGCCACTTCGTCTACCAATTCACGGAACTCCTTCGTTCCTGTGTTTTTATCACGTATGTATGTAAGTTTATGCTGAATAAGTGGATGGTCGAAGACGTATACCTTTGCCACAATGATCGCCCCTTTATTAAAATTTAACTCCGTCTCATTTTACAGAAAAATAGTGTAGAGAGCAACTCAGACCCAAAAAGAAATCGACCCGTACTCGGAGTCGATTTCAAAAGTTGTTTAATATTCAGGATAAAGCGTGAATTTACCTGTTAAAGCCTCAACACGATCCGCCGCTTCTTTAAGCTTTGCTTCGTCTTCATGATTTTTCAAGGTAAAGGCAATGATAGACGCAATTTCGTCCATATCTTCTAATCCAAAGCCACGGCTAGTAACCGCTGCAGTACCAATACGGATACCACTCGTTACAAACGGGCTTTGTGGATCAAACGGAATTGTATTTTTATTAACGGTAATTCCTACCTCATCAAGTACCTTTTCAGCAACCTTACCGGTTAAACCAAGTGTCTGCATGTCTAAAAGCAGCAAGTGATTGTCCGTACCACCGGAAACAAGCTTGATACCTTCATTTTGCAAGCCTTCCGCTAAACGCTTAGCGTTCGCAATGATCTGACCTGCATATTCTTTAAAGCTATCCTGCAGCACTTCACCAAAAGCAACAGCTTTTGCAGAAATAACATGCATTAACGGACCGCCTTGAATTCCAGGGAAGATTGACTTGTCGATTTTCTTGCCAAATTCCTCTTTACAAAGAATCATTCCACCGCGAGGTCCGCGTAATGTTTTATGTGTAGTAGTCGTAACAAAATCAGCGTACGGTACTGGATTTTGGTGAAGGCCAGCTGCCACAAGTCCAGCAATATGAGCCATATCAACCATTAAATAAGCGCCCACTTCATCCGCGATTTCACGGAATTTCGCGAAATCAATACCACGCGGATACGCACTCGCACCAGCAACAATCATCTTTGGCTTATGTTCGCGTGCTTTTTCTAAGACATCATCATAATTAATCAGATGTGTTGTTTCATCCACACCGTACTCAACAAAATTATATTGAACACCACTAAAGTTGACCGGGCTTCCGTGTGTTAAGTGACCGCCATGTGAAAGGTTCATACCAAGAACAGTATCGCCTTGTTCAAGGACTGTAAAGTAAACAGCCATATTAGCCTGCGCACCAGAATGTGGCTGTACGTTCACGTACTCCGCACCAAAAATCTCTTTCGCACGATTGCGAGCTAGGTCTTCGACTATGTCCACATATTCACAACCGCCATAATAACGGCGGCCAGGATAGCCTTCTGCATATTTATTGGTTAACACAGAACCCTGTGCTTCCATTACCGCTTCACTTACAAAGTTTTCTGAGGCAATTAATTCGATTTTTCCGCGCTGGCGTCCTAATTCCTGTTGAATCGCTTCAAATACCTGCTTGTCCTGATTAGACAAATGCTTCATGGTAATCCCCCCTGTATGTTTGAACCTTAATTAATCTTTTGAAAATTCCCTCTATATAATAGCACGTTTTCCTCTAAAAAAGCGGCATTTTTGTAAAATGCTCACTTTTTTATATTCTACCATCCTTTAAGCGGGGATAAAACCCCCAAAACACGAACATTGCTAATTATTTTTAAAAAAATATTCGCATTTAACTTAATTGCAGCTAGAATTCCCCGCTGTCTTTTCATAAACCGCTCGAGCCCCGCCAATAAGTTTTGGCCGCGTCTTCGCCAAAGTAACATGTGCATGTCCAACATTTTTCTGGGCAACTCTGATCGGAACGGCCACATGCTTCAGGTGCATGCCAATAAAGGTATGGCCAATATCGATTCCAGCGTCTGCTTTTAAAAATTCAACGACGCACGCATCCTCCATTTTTTCAAATGCATAGGTTGCCATTGCCCCGCCTGCAGTCCTAACAGGAACCACAGATACCTCATCCAATCCACGTTTTACAGCCTCGGCTTTTTCAATCACAAGCGCCCTATTTAAGTGTTCACAGCACTGAAACGCCAACGCAACACCGGAACCTTGCGCAAATCTGCCCAATTGACGAAAAATCATCTCAGCTACATCGATCGTTCCCGATGTTCCAATTTTTTCTCCGATTACTTCACTCGTACTGCAGCCCACAACCACCAGCTGACCCGGCACCAAAGAAGCCTGCGTTTGAAATTCAGTTAAAATGGTTTCAAGCTCTTTATCCCATTCTTGAATCATTGTCCTCATCCTACTTCTGCTCGTATTCGCTGATTTTGCCAATGCGAGTGGCATGACGGCCGGCTTCAAACTCTTCTGTCAGCCAAATTTGTGCAATATCACGTGCAAGCCCAGGACCAATAACACGCTCACCCATCGTGAGAATATTAGTATCATTGTGCGCACGTGTTGCCTTTGCACTAAACGTATCGTGTACAAGGGCACAGCGGATACCCTTTACCTTATTCGCGGCAATGCTCATACCAATTCCTGTTCCACAAATCAATATCCCTCGATCAAACTCACCGCTCGCTACCTTTTCAGCAACCGGCAGCGCATAATCTGGATAATCGACTGACCCTTCACACTCACAGCCGAAATCTTGATATTCAATCCCCAGTTCTTCCATTAAATTGGCGATTTCCTTGCGAATATTAACCCCGCCATGATCAGACGCTAATGCTACTTTCATCTTTAAAACCTCCTGTTTTCATCCTTCCTTAATATTGACATACCGATAAAAAAATATAAAGCCCTCACCACTGAGAGCTTTACATTTTTTCAATCGCTTTTGTAATCAATTTTTCCAATTCCTGAAAAGTTTCCTGATAGATGGCCAAGTTGCCGCCAAACGGGTCAACTACATCGACATCATAGTCCTCGCCCGTAAACTCCTTTAAGGTGAAAACTTTACCCGCTGCACCAGAATATTGTTGAAGTATCGCATGTTTATGCGAACCCGTCATCGTTAAAATTAAATCTGCCCATTGTACAGATTCTATATTTAGCATAGTGGAGGAATGGTTATGTTCGATATTATAGGTATCCAGCACCTGTTTGGCGTGAGCAGATGCCTCACTCCCCGCCTGAGCATATATTCCCGCGGACTTCACTTCGAGACCGTCAATCTTTTTACTTTTCAAAATCGCTTCCGCCATCGGGCTTCTGCACGTATTCCCTGTACAAACAAACAAAATGCGCTGCAAGCTGCCAGCCTCCTTTCGAAAATTGCGCCTAGGCACTTCCGCCTTTCTATGTACATTTTATCATTTCTCCAAACGTAATGAAAAAACCTTTCACATTTTTTGGAAAGGTTTATAAAAAGGGATAAAGTAATTTAATCCCAAATGCCAGCAGGATACTGCCCCCTAGGGCTTCGCTATAGGACCCAATCCATCCTTGAGCCTTTCTTCCAAGCAGCAAGCCAGCCCATGTTAATATCGTTGCCACCACCCCAAAGCAGATAATCACCAAAATCGTTTTTGCCCCATAGATCCCTAGCGTTAATCCGAGCGAAAAACTATCGAGACTCACACTGGTTGCAAAGATTAATAATCCAAATCCCACCGGTGTCATCACCGATTCCTCGCTTTTCCTAAGGCTTGACCAAATCATTTGCACCCCGAGCAAAATGAGGAGCATCCCTCCCACCAATGATGCAAAGGCTCCAAATTTATCGGATAAAAATCTCCCGGCGAGCATACCCACGAGCGGCATCCACACATGGAATAAACCAATCGTAATTCCAATTTTAATAATTTGCCGGAGCCGTAACTTAAACATACCCATTCCGAGACCAACAGAAAAGGCATCCATTCCTAGTGCAAATGCCATTAATAAAAGCGTCACAACTTCCCCAACCATCCCATACACGGATCTCTCCCCCCTCGGACTTGCCCTGCTAAAAACATATGCACGTCCACAGAGAATTAGAAGTCAAAAAAACAGGCCTTCCTTCATGGAAAGCCTGTTGCTTACTCGTTTATGATTTTGTTCCCTGCCGCTTTTTGCAGGCGGTTCATGATCGCATGACCTACACCATTATTCGGAAACATTTCACTAAAAATAATGTCCACTTTTTCCTGGTTAAACGCACGCAAGGTTTCATAGAGCGCCGTGGCAACACTTTCAAGCTCACTTCTTTTTCCACAGGCTATCGAAACATCAGCTTGATAATCCTTCACACTCTCCTCGGTTGCAAGCACACCCACTCGCAGCCCGGCCCTCTGCCTTTCTTCTATTAAACCTTGCAGAAAAGACTTACTTCCATTGACTAAATAGAGCGGGGCATTCGGAGCATAATGCTGATATTTCATTCCCGGCGCCTTCGGCTTTGAAGCTTCATCAAGCAGAGCAGCATCAAGCTGAACCTCACCAACAACGGCCTCCAGCTGCTCCTTCGTGATGCCGCCCGGCCGCAAAATAACCGGAATCTCCTCCGTGCAATCTAAAACCGTCGATTCAACCCCAACACCTGTCGAACCGCCGTCCAGCACGCCGGCAATTTTCCCGTTCAAATCCTCCATCACATGCTGTGCATTCGTCGGACTTGGCTTCCCGGAGCTATTCGCACTCGGGGCGGCAATCGGCAGCTGACATTTTTTCAAAAGTGCCAAGGCCACCGGATGATCCGGCATCCTTACGGCAACAGTCTCTAAACCAGCGGTTGCTTTATCCGAAAGAACGCCGTCTTTCTTTTTAAAAATAATCGTCAACGGTCCTGGCCAGAACCTTTCCATTAATATTTCTGCTTTTTTAGGAATATCCGCAACAAATGCTGTTAGCTGCATTTTATCCGCAATGTGGATAATCAGTGGATTATCACTCGGCCTGCCTTTCGCAGCAAAGATTTTTTCCACCGCCACATCACTTTCGGCATTTCCGCCTAGCCCATAAACGGTCTCTGTGGGTAATGCAACCACTTCATTTTCCTGTAAAAAATGAGCAGCATCCACAACCTGTGGATTATTTTCAAGGTTATCCACATACTTATCCACTTTCCACACTTTTGTGTTCATCGTTATCCACCTTTACCAGAAGCGCAAATGATATCGAAATTTGCCGAATTTAGGCTCTTTGTCTCATATTTCTTTTGAAAGTATAAAAGATGGTGAACATAAACACAACCCTTTATCCACAATTTGTGCATAACTATCTTGAAAAGGTGGATAACTTTGTGGATTAATCCACAGTTAGAGTGAAAATTTCAAAAATAACGAGTTATCCACATTAAATACATGTCGAATGTGTTCAAGTGAATAAAGTTCAGCAGGTAATTGGTCCCGGTCCACCTTCTCGAAACCTAGCAATTCAAAAAACGGCATTGCCACGCCCTTATTTGTTGCCAAAAACAAACTTCTCATTCCTTTTTCTTTCGCCAGCTGCATCATTTGAGTTATCAACAGCACAATATCCTTTTCCGCTTGTCCCGGCGATACCACCAGCGAACGCAGCAATCCGCCCTCACGGAAAGCCTCCATTCCAAGTGTACCCTTGATTGCCCCATCCTCATCCTCTAGCAATAAAAAGTACTCTACTGTTTCCTCCGTTAATCCATCCGTACCAAGGCTCGCCTTCATCAGGAACTCTCTTAAAGTGCCCAAATCCTCTTTATTCGCGCAACGTATAAGTGCTTGCATCCCTACCACCTCATTTATTTGATAATCTATTACTATGAAAAATTAAGAGAACTAGAACCAAATACATGAGAAATCTAGTAAAAAAAATAACCAGCCCCAATTGGGACTGGCTTTGGTAGATATCTATTTAAAAATACTTTCAAACATTTCTACCACAAAGAATTTTACTTTAACCGGTTCTTCGTCTTCTGCTGTATAAACCGGAGCACTTTTTTCCTTTTTGTTTTCCTTTTTCACTTCGCTTTGCTTCTTCTCTTCCACTTCTACCTCTTCTACCTCTGCGACTTCAACTTCCTCTTCGATCTCAGCTTCCTCTTCTTCCACAACCTCTTCTTCTTCAGCAGCTTCTTCTAGTTTCTTTGTCTTATTAAAATTCGTAACCTTCACTTCTTCTGCTTCTAGTTCTTCCTCTACAGCTACACTTTCAACAGGTTCTTCATTCTCCGCCGCATAAGCCGTGTCTTCAAATCCATCACTTTGTACCGCTACACCATTTGAGAAATCCAGGAAACACAATGGCGGGTATAGCACGCACCACCAATTGGCGCCTGTCCCTTCACCTAATGTAATCAAAATCGCCTGATACTCACCTGCAGGATATAAAAACTGTCCATACAATTTCGTCGGAAACTGAACTTTCCCAAACTCCACATTCACACTTTGAGTCGAACCCTGTTCCGCTACAACCTTCTCAGCTATGTTTTGAACCTCCGGCAGCTTCGAGTTAAGCACCTCTTTTGCCTTCTCCAATGACGTTAACTCCTGAACCCACAACGTAATCTGCTCATTGACCGCGTCACGGACCATTCGTTTAATCTCTTGATCCTGTGCACTATCACTATTGGCAAGAATTCGGAGTCGAATCGCTTCCGCTGGTATCACAACGGAATCCTTCGCCACCGCTTCCGTTTTTGGTATATATAAGTTTAAAATCGTTCCTAACGATAAAACGATTAAATAAGACCATACTAGTATTTTACTGTTCATATTCTCGCACCGTCCCTTCACTATCCTCATTTTGGACAAATGCCAAGAATCTTAAACTAGTAAAATTAAAAAAACTAGTTTTAGAATTTTTTCTTCCTAAACAAAGCAAACTAAACTAGCGGAGGTGAAAAAAAATATGTCTAAACAGAAGAATAAGAAATTAAAGAATAATCCTGCGATGCCGAAAACAGATGTAGAATTTGCTCATAACGGACTGGAAAGAGTCGCATTAAAAGCCCAAGAACGTCAAAATAAGTAAACAAAGTTCCAGCGCCTTGAACAGGCACTGGAGCTGGAGTAAACAAAAAGCAGAGCGAATTCGCATGAACCGCTCTGCTACTGAATTATTTCCGCAAACACCATCCGGTCCTTGCCGTTAATATCATTAAGAACTTCTACTTTCACATTCACAAACGCCTTTTTAAAAAGGTCGGCTACCGCCTCCCCCTGACCGGCCCCAATTTCAAAGCCAACCATTGCCGTCGGTGCAATCACTTCCGGCAGCTCCACCATAAAGCGGCGGTAGAAATCGAGCCCATCCTCGCCCGCAAACAGCGCCCGGTGCGGCTCATGCTCTGTTACTACCTCTGACATGGTTTCCATGTCACTTACCGGAATATAGGGAGGATTTGAAATCACCACATCAAACCTCTGCCCGCGAAACGGCTGCAGCAAATCCCCTTGAACAAATTCAATCTCAGCGCCAAGCTGCCTAGCATTTTCTTCTGCAACCTTTAACGATTCCTGAGCAATATCAGAGGCATGTACCTGTAACGATGGCTGCTCAAGCTTCAAAGTGATGGCAATCGCCCCGCTGCCCGTCCCGATATCTACGACCTTTAATTCACGCTTATCGATGCGCTTCAAGGTTTCGTAGACAAGCTCCTCCGTTTCCGGCCGTGGAATCAGAACCTCTTCATTGACGATAAACTCCCGCCCATAAAATTCCTCTGAACCAATTATGTATTGAACCGGCGTACCCTTCACATGTTCGTGAACCGCAGCTTCAAATCGACAAACTTCGGGTGGTGACAGGCACTCCCGCATATTCGCAAACAACTGTGCCCGCGACATCCCCGTGATATGGCGAAGCAGCAGTTCCCCAGCGTTATCGTCCCGATTTGCTTTTTTTAAAAAAGAAGAAGCCCATTGCAGAGCTTCATACACTTTCTTACTCATCTTGACCACTTTCAAGCTTACTTGTTTGATCTTCCAGCGTTAACGCATCGATGATTTCGTCAAGCTTGCCTTCGATAATTTGATCCAGCTTCTGAAGGGTTAAGCCAATTCGGTGATCCGTAACACGGTTTTGCGGGTAGTTGTAGGTACGAATACGTTCAGAACGGTCACCGGTACCAACCGCTGATTTACGAACCTGATCATACTCTGCCTGTGCTTCCTGCTGGAACTTGTCATAAACACGCGCACGTAATACCTTCATCGCTTTGTCTTTGTTTTTGTGCTGTGATTTCTCATCCTGAATCGATACCACAATTCCAGTCGGGATATGGGTTAAACGAACCGCTGACATCGTCGTGTTAACAGACTGACCGCCGGCGCCGCTTGAAGCAAACGCGTCAAAACGGATATCTTTATCATGGATTTCCACTTCTAGTTCTTCCGCTTCTGGTAAGCAAACAACGGTAGCGGTAGAAGTATGAATGCGGCCGCCAGATTCAGTTTCCGGCACACGCTGCACACGATGGGCACCATTTTCAAATTTCAACTTAGAATAGGCACCTTGGCCATTGATCATAAAGCTGATTTCTTTGTAGCCGCCAAGACCTGTTGCGTTGGCATCAAGCAGTTCCGTTTTCCAGCCCTGTGCTTCTGCATAACGGCTGTACATACGGTAAAGCGTTCCTGCAAATAAAGCCGCTTCCTCGCCGCCTGCAGCACCGCGAATTTCAAAGATAACGTTTTTGTCATCGTTTGGATCCTTCGGAATCATCAGGAACTTCATTTTTGCTTCTAGCTCCTCGATTTGCTGTTCAAGTTCATTGACTTCTTCTTTGACCATTTCGCGCATATCGTTGTCGAGCTTTTCCTCAAGCATTGCCTTAGCATCCTGAAGCTGTTCACGGACCTCTTTATATTCACGATACGTTTGCACGGTCTCTTGTATATCAGATTGTTCTTTTGAATATTCACGTAGTTTTTTTGAATCATTAATAATGGTCGGATCGCTCAAAAGTTCATTTAATCTCTCATAGCGATCTTCAACGGATTGAAGACGATCAAACACAGTTATTCACCTCTAGTTTTTGTCCATAACATTCTAATTATAGTATAGGTGAAAACCCCCGTCAAAACCAAATTCTTGGAGAAAAAATTTTGATCCGTAAAAAAAGCCCGAAATCAAAAAAACATGCCCTGAAGCCAGAGCATGTTAACGTTCCCTTATTTGGAAAGAATAACGCGGTAAAGCCTGCTGCAATTTTGCACGAAGGGTGTTAACGGCTTTATTGCGTACTTGGCCATTAAGCTCGCCTTCCGTATCTACCGTTACAGTCATCCGGTTGTCACCATTATTAATCCAAATAGATTCCGCTCTAAAATCATCACTTTCATTTACAATATCTCTGGCGATGTCTATATCTCTGCCGGTATTGTTTCTATTAGAGGCATCATTCATTGCTGTTCCGCGCAAATTAAGGAAATTCGGGTTTTGGTCAGACATTGGCCCCATATCCTGATTTACCCCGTTAGACATAAAATTCGGGTTCGTATTGTCATCGCGCAAATTATAGGCGGTATTTTCCGTGTCATTCCCTTTCATACATCCTGAAAGCATAAGGACCGCTAATACCCCTAAACACATGATTTTTTTCAACGTATTTCACCCCCTACAACTATCTTTCCCTAGCAGTCGGAGGAACGTTCTAGTAAGATTATGCCAAAAAAACCGCCTGAGAGTCTCAGACGGTTTTTAGATCTATTTCACCATAGGTTCTTGTATGCGGTAGGATGCCGTTTTAGGTACCTCATGATGGTGGCGGCAGCGCGGCTCGTAGGCTTCGGAAGCACCAACCAGGATAACAGGATCGTGATAGGAAGCCGGTCTGCCGTCAATTAAGCGCTGCGTCCTGCTTGATGGCGACCCACAAACACTGCAGACAGCCTGGAGCTTCGTTACCGTTTCCGCAATCGCCATTAATGCCGGCATTTGCGCAAATGGTTCGCCGCGGAAATCCATATCAAGACCCGCCACAACGACACGATGTCCACTGTCAGCAAGCTGTTGAACCACCCTTACAATCCCTTCATCGAAAAATTGCACCTCATCAATGGCGATGATGTCGATATCCGCCTCTACATGGTGTAAAATCTCAATCGAATGGGAAATGGGCTTCGCATGAAAAGAGGTGCCATTATGAGAAACGACAGATTGTTCGCTATAGCGATTGTCAATTTTCGGCTTGAAAACAGCAATTTTTTGTTTAGCAAATTGAGCGCGTCTGACGCGACGAATCAATTCCTCTGATTTTCCTGAAAACATACTGCCGCAAATAACCTCTACCCATCCGAGTTGCTTCATTAAATACATAAACCGGCGTCTCCTTCCTATCACGAAACCTTCATAAATCTATATTTTTAAAGTTCATTGCCTTTTATTCAAATAAAAAACAGGCAAGTAAGTTTCTGCTTGCCTGTTTTGTGTGAGTGATTATTGTTGTTGTGCGTTTGGATCTTTAAGGCCGTATTTTTTGTTGAAACGGTCTACACGTCCACCAGCTTCAGCAAACTTTTGACGACCAGTATAGAATGGATGACATTCAGAACATGTTTCAACGCGAATTTCATTTTTCACTGAACCAGTTTCAAATGTATTTCCGCATGCACAAGTCACCTGTACCATTTTATAATTTGGATGAATTCCTGCTTTCATTCTTTTCATCTCCTTCCGCCCTGAATCATTCGAAACAGAGTTATATAAATGCCTGTCTTAAAAACAAGCACCAAATACTAAAAACACACTGTTCACATTATAACAAGGTGAACCTATTTTGGCAAGTTGGGTTTTTATGGATTTTAATGCTGGCTGTGTTAAATTAGGCTGTTGATTTGTGCTCCAGGTGCTTCGCTTTCCGCAGGCGTTGCGGGAATCCTCCTCGGCGCTAACGCGCCTGCGGGGTCTCCCCTGCTCCGTACTCCTGCAGGAGTCTCGCACCTTCCGCACAAATCAACAGGTTCTAAAATCACAAGTTTCCCATTAACACAGACCAAGAATTAAATCCTAAGATTTTATGACCTTCTACCCTTTAGTTCTTCCCCGATTTGGGCGAAGAATTCTTCGTTGGATTTGGTTTGTTTTAGTTTTTTCAGGAAGCGCTCGGCGAAGTCTGGTGAGTCGGACATTGATTTTCGGATTGCCCATAGCTTGTCCAGATGATCTTTTGGAAGAAGAAGTTCTTCTTTCCTTGTTCCAGAGCGGCGAATATCCATTGCAGGGAAGATACGGCGTTCTGCAAGCTGTCTGTCGAGATGCAGTTCCATATTACCTGTTCCTTTAAATTCTTCATAAATAACATCGTCCATACGTGAACCTGTATCCACCAATGCGGTAGCAAGAATCGTTAGGCTTCCGCCTTCTTCAATGTTTCGGGCTGCCCCGAAGAAACGCTTCGGACGGTGGAAAGCCGCTGGGTCAATACCGCCAGAAAGGGTACGACCGCTTGGCGGAATCACTAAGTTATATGCACGAGCCAAACGCGTGATGCTGTCCATTAGAATAACAACGTCACGTTTATGCTCGACTAAACGCATCGCGCGGTCCAGCACAAGCTCTGCGACTTTAATATGATTTTCTGGTACCTCATCAAACGTGGAGCTGACAACATCGCCGGCAACCGAACGCTCAATGTCGGTTACTTCCTCTGGGCGTTCATCGATAAGAAGCACAATTAATTCCACTTCAGGGTGATTCGTTGTAATGCTGTTAGCAATTTCCTTTAACAGCATGGTTTTCCCTGCCTTTGGCGGCGCAACAATTAAGCCCCTTTGTCCAAACCCAACTGGAGCAACTACATCCATAATTCTTGTAGAGATATATTTTGGAGTGGTTTCTAGCTTCATATGTCTATCTGGATAGAGAGGAGTTAATGCTGGGAAGTGAACACGTTCTTTCGCTGACTCTGGATCTTCACCGTTAACTGCTTCTACATGTAAAAGTCCGTAATAACGTTCATTTTCTTTTGGAGGCCGAACCTTACCGGATACTTTATCCCCATTTCTTAAATCGAAACGACGGATTTGCGATGCAGAGATATAAATGTCTTCAGAACTTGGCGAGTAATTGATCGGTCGTAAAAATCCAAATCCTTCCGACTGGATAATTTCCAAGACGCCTTCCATGAAAAAATACCCTTGCTGCTCTGCACGTGATTTTAAAATGGCAAAAATAAGTTCTTTCTTCGACAACTTACTATAGTAGGTCACTTTAAATTCGCGCGCAAGCTCATAAAGCTCCTTCAGCTTCATGTTTTCTAAACTTGATATAGTTAATTCCATAGTACACCACACTTTAAAATTTTTACTCTATTTTCGTTTCCGAGAACCTAATCGTATAATAGAGGGTTTTTGATTACTAAAAATATTGAGGAAAAAAAGAGAAATGAATAGAATAGCAGAATCAATTTATTAAAACACTATCTATTGTACCCTTTGAGTAAAAAATTAATCAACTGGAAATTTTCTATTTGGAGGGGTTAATAGACTTTTCATTGGAGATAAGAGACTAGAATCTACATCTAGTCTCTTAGTAAGTGTTTACTATTTTCGTTTATCTAATCACTAAATTGGGTTTCTTTTTCAAACTGTGACGACCTTCGACAAATCGGACCGTTCCAGATTTTGCGCGCATAACGATGGAATGAGTAGACCCATAAGAGCCCTTGAATTGGACACCGCGCAGCAGTTCGCCGTCTGTTACGCCGGTTGCTGCAAAAATCGCGTCGTCACCTTTCACAAGGTCTTCCATGCGAAGAACTTTTTTGACATCTAGTCCCATTTTCACGCAGCGCTCTAATTCGGCATCACTTTGCGGCAGCAATTTACCGATGATTTCACCGCCCAGACATTTTAACGCAACCGCTGAGATGACGCCTTCCGGTGCACCGCCAGAGCCGAATAAAATGTCAACGCCTGTGTTATCAAAAGCAGTATTAATTGCTCCTGCCACATCGCCATCATTGATTAACTTAATTCGTGCGCCTGCATCACGAAGCTGTGCAATGATATGCTCATGACGCGGACGGTTTAATACCGTTGCCACAACGTCTTCGATATCCTTGTTTTTCGCCTTCGCCACTGCCTTCAGATTATCAAGAACAGAAGCATTGATATCCACAAGTCCTACAGCTTCAGGACCAACAGCAATCTTCTCCATATACATATCTGGTGCATGAAGAAGGTTGCCATTGTCAGCAATCGCTAAAACAGCTAGAGCGTTCCATCCGCCAGCGGCTAGAATATTTGTACCTTCGAGTGGATCGACGGCTACATCGACGCGAGGTCCGAACCCTGTACCAAGTTTTTCACCGATATAAAGCATAGGGGCCTCGTCCATCTCGCCTTCACCAATCACAACCGTTCCCTTCATTGGGATCGTGTCAAACACATCACGCATGGCAGAGGTTGCAGCACCGTCTGCTTCATCCTTTTTCCCGCGGCCCATCCAGCGTGCTGAAGCAAGTGCAGCCGCTTCCGTTACGCGGACAAGCTCCATAGATAAACTTCTCTCCATGTTCTCAATCCCCCAATTTTCTGTTTATACTTTTTTTAATAATATTAGTATAACAGATTCAAGGAATTAGTATAGCTTATTTACGTATTCTTTAGTTGTTCGACTTCATCTTTTGACAAAGCTTCACGCCAAACCGTTGCACCAAGCCCATTTAATTTTTCAACAAGATTGCTGTAACCGCGGTCAATGTGCTCAAGGCCTGTGACTTCTGTAATGCCTTCAGCAAGAAGGCCGGCAATGAAAAGTGCGGCTCCAGCTCGAAGATCGCTTGCCTTCACTTTTGCACCTTGAAGCTTGAGAGGTCCGCTTATAATTGCCGAACGGCCTTCCACTTTAATGTTGGCGTTCATTCTTCTTAATTCATCGATATGTTTAAAGCGGGCACCATAAATCGTATCCGTTACAACGCTAGAACCCGTCGCTCTCGTTAACAGTGTGGTAAATGGCTGTTGCAGGTCGGTTGGGAACCCAGGATAAACAAGGGTTTTGATATCAACAGACTTCAACTTGTCCGAACTGCTGACAAACACCTGATCATCGCCCGTTTCAATTTTCACACCCATTTCTCGCAGCTTAGCAATCAGCGATTCCAAATGCTGGGGAATGACATTATCGATTAATACACCTTCACCGACGGCAGCACCTAAAATCATATAGGTTCCCGCTTCAATTCGATCGGGAATAATCGTATGCCGGCAGCCATGGAGGCTGTCCACACCATCAATCCGGATGACATCGGTTCCTGCACCCTTGATTTTCGCTCCCATATTCGTAAGTAAGGTAGCGACATCAATGATTTCCGGTTCTTTTGCAGCATTTTCAATAAGTGTCCTGCCCTTTGCACGTACCGCCGCTAACATGATATTAATGGTTGCGCCAACACTGACAACATCGAGATAAATACGTGCGCCGCGAAGCTCGTCCGCCCGCAAATAAATAGCGCCCTGCTCATTTGTTACCTGAGCACCAAGTGCCTCAAAACCTTTAATATGCTGATCGATTGGCCGTGGTCCGAGATGACATCCACCCGGTAAACCGATGACGGCCTTTTTGAAACGGCCAAGCATCGCCCCCATTAGATAGTAAGAGGCACGAAGCTTCTTGACTTTTCCGTTTGGCAATGGCATCGAAATCATCGTCGATGGGTCAACCGTCATATCAAAATCATCTGAAAGTTCTACTTTCCCGCCAATTTCTTCGAGCAGGTCCTTCAATATTTCTACATCTGAAATATCTGGAAGCCCTTCAATTGTCACCGGTGATTCTGCTAAAATGGTTGCTGGTATCAACGCAACTGCACTGTTTTTTGCACCACTTATTCTTACGGTTCCCTTAAGGGGATATCCGCCCGCAATTTTAAGTTTTTCCATTTTCGACTCCCTTCTACGCCATTGGGATGGACTGTGATCCTTATTAATCAACTAAAATGATATTCAAATCTGAATTTAGGTAATTATTTCCAACAGCAAATTACATAATCCGACAATTTGTCTATCATCTAGTGTACACCAATAAATTATTTTCATGTATCAATATGAAAAAAAGTTTTAAAAATTGGTAAATTTATGCGTTGCGGCCTTCCCAATCCTTTATGAACGCTTCAATTCCCTTGTCGGTTAATGGGTGATGGAACAATCCGATTAATACTTTGTAAGGAATGGTAGCAATATGAGCACCTCTTAGTGCTGCTTCTGTTACGTGAACTGGATTACGAATGGATGCTGCAATGATTTCAGATTGAATTCCGTGAACAGCAAAGATGTCAGCTACTTGAGAGATTAAATCTAAGCCGTTTTGACCGATATCATCTAATCTGCCAAGGAAAGGAGAAACATAAGAAGCACCAGCTCTTGCTGCAAGAAGCGCCTGATTGGCATTGAAAATTAAGGTAACATTGGTTTTAATACCTGCTTCTGCAAAGGCGTGACAAGCTTTTAATCCGTCTGGAGTCATTGGAACTTTAACCGTTACATTGGGAGCGATGGCTGCAAGTTCTTTTCCTTCTTTGATCATGCCTTCTGCATCAAGGGCAATAACTTCCGCACTTACAGACCCAGGAACAAGCGCCGCAATTTCTCTGATTCGATCATGGAAGGAAACACCTTTTTCTCTTGCTACAAGTGTTGGGTTTGTTGTGACTCCTGCTAATAATCCAAGCTCATGTACTTCACGAATTTCCTCTAAGTTAGCTGTATCAATAAAAAATTTCATCTGTTTCTCCTCCAATTTTTCGGCAAGTTTCGCCAATATTCTAATTTTTCCTTACAGTTTGAAACCGCCCATTCGTAAAGGGGCGGTTTCAATTATTACTGTCCATGTTACCAAACATTGGATAGTTTTTTCAAGAGGACAAGTCCCCTTATATTAAAATTGTCTAGCTCCAGCGCCTAAGGGGGCGGGGTCATAAGCCAATCCGTCAAAAAGGTTAAAGAACAACCTTTCTGCCAGCTCGTCTTATGCCTGTCGCCCCTGGGAAAAATTGAACTGCATTTTTCCTTGTTCAAGGCGCTTCCGCTTTTCGATTTAAGCTTTACCTGATGAACCGAATTCGCGCATTTTGCCGATTACTGTTTCTTTGATGGCATCGCGTGCTGGGCCTAAGTATTTACGTGGATCGTATTCATTTGGCTTCGCTGCTAATGTTTCACGAACCGCTTTTGCAGATGCAATTTGGTTTTCAGTGTTTACGTTAATTTTCGCAGTTCCAAGAGAAACTGACTTTTGGATATCATGTGTTGGAATACCAGTTCCACCGTGCAGTACTAGTGGAAGACCTGTTGCATTACCGATTTCTTCCATCTCTTTATAACCAAGGTTTGGCTCACCTTTGTATGGACCGTGAACAGAACCAAGTGCTGGTGCAAGGCAGTCGATGCCTGTACGCTCAACAAGTTCTTTACATTCAGCAGGATCCGCATAAATAATGCTGCCAGAAACATCGTCTTCTTGTCCGCCAACTGTTCCTAATTCTGCTTCAACAGAAACACCTTTTGAATGCGCGTATTCTACTACTTTAGAAGTAGTTGCTACGTTTTCTTCAAACGGATCGTGAGAAGCGTCAATCATAACAGAAGTAAAGCCCGCATCAATCGCTTCTTTACATTTTTCAAAGCTAGAACCGTGGTCCAAGTGAATGGCAACAGGAACGGTAATTTTGTAATCTTCTAATAAACCTTCTACCATTTTAACAACGGTTTTAAAGCCGCCCATATAACGAGCTGCCCCTTCAGAAACACCAAGAATAACAGGTGATTTTTCAGCTTCCGCTGCTTGTAAAATAGCTTGGGTAAATTCTAAGTTATTTAGGTTGAATTGCCCAACAGCATAACCTTCCGCTTTCGCTTTGATGAGCATCTCTTTCATTGAAACTAAAGGCATTTTATTTCCTCCTTGGTATGGGTGTCTATCTTCTCGAATTAGGGCTTTCCTAATAAGGATTTCCTATCATTTTACTGATTATGTATACTCGAGAAAGATAAATGGACGAGCAAAAGTTCATAAGTATCATACCAAACTGATTGATAAAATGCCATTAAAGAAACTATAATATTATAAACGTTCACAATGAAAGCGGCAACACTTTTCGACAATCGTTTTATTTTTCAAAAAATTCCATTAATTGGCTTTCTGAGGAATATGTTTTCTTACCGCCGCACGAATATCATCAATATCGAATGGCTTTGCAAAATGCGTAATTGCGCCTAGATCCTTGGCCTCTTGAATCATATCCAATTCACCATAAGCGGTCATGATAATAACGCGGATATCAGGATCAATGACTTTCATTCTTTTTAAAATTTCAATACCATCCATACCAGGTATTTTCATATCCAATAGGACGAGATCAGGGTCATGCTTCGTAACAATATCTAGTGCTTGAATTCCATTTGCTGCCTGAAAGGTTTGATACCCTTCCTTTGAGAATACCTCATTTAATAAAATCCGTATCCCAAATTGATCGTCAACAATTAAAATTTTTTCTTTCATAACTCCACCTCTTCCACCCTTTTTTATTTATAGTTGATTCCTATTTCTACCACCATGATATTCTTCGACATTTCTTTTATAAATCCTCTATTTATTATAAAGGTATATTGTGGAAATTGTCTTTTATTTTTAAAAAGCTATAATATTTCTGTGAAGGAGTGGTTTTAATTGATGAAAATGTTTACAACCCAATTGACTGGATTATTTAAAAGAATCGAGGAAAAGGCAGAGTTTTCTTTTGAGGATGGTGCCCGCCTGCTTGCGCAAGGTCAGACGATTTATCTTGTCGGATTTCGGGAAATGAAGGCTGTTGAATTTGAGGTTTCGGAGGGTGCAGAACCGTTAAAGGGTGCTTTAACGAATGTCGACGCTGCAACCAGTGCCGACAGAGTGCTGCTATTTACTCGGACCTCGGCGGATGGTGATGCGCTAGAGCTTGCAGCGAAGCTTTTGGAAAAAGATATCCCATTTGTTGCTGTATCTACATCGGTATCTGATGGAAAATTGGAAGAAATGGCGGATGTACATATAAATTTACAGCTGGCGAAGGGTTTATTGCCGGATGATTTCGGAAATCGATACGGATATCCATCCTCGATGGCAGCTTTGTATGTTTATTATGGCTTAAAATTTACAATTGATGAGATATTAGCGGAATATGAATGATTTTTTGCGGCCTAGATTAGGTCGTTTTTTTGTTTTGGACTTTTTTTAGAGTGTTTTGGACTATTTTTGATAGGTTATGGACTATTTTTATCTGGTTATGGACCTTTTTAAAATGGTTTTGGACTATTTTCAATAACTTATGGACTATTAGACATTTTCTGGAAATCAAAACCATAAAAATAGCCAGTCCCCACAAAAGAGAACTGGCACAAATATTATTTTTGCAATGTAGCTTTAATAAAGTCACGGAATAGCGGCTGTGGACGCGTAGGTCTTGAAACGAATTCCGGATGGAACTGAGACGCGACAAACCATGGATGGTCTTTAAGCTCAATGATCTCCACAAGACGGCCATCTGGGCTAGTCCCAGAGAACACAAATCCAGCGTCTTCCATTTCTTGACGGTAATGATTGTTAAACTCATAACGGTGACGGTGACGCTCATAAATCACTTCATCCACATACGCTTCATAAGCTTTGGTACCCTCCATTAGACGGCAAGGGTAAAGACCCAGTCTTAATGTTCCGCCTAAATCCTCTACATCCTTCTGCTCTGGAAGTAAGTCAATGATTGGGTGCTTGGTTTCCGGTACAAATTCTGCAGAATGTGCATCCTGGTAGCCAAGAACGTGGCGTGCATATTCAATCGTTGCCAGCTGCATTCCTAAGCAAATACCAAGGAAAGGCTTCTTCGTTTCACGCGCATAGCGGGTGGCTTGAATTTTCCCTTCAATTCCACGATCACCAAAGCCGCCAGGAACAAGGATTCCATCCACATCCTGCAGAAGCTCGGCGACATTATCTGAAGTAACATGTTCCGCATTAATCCACTTAATTTCCACATCAGCGTCAAACGCATAGCCTGCATGCTTCATCGCTTCGACAACAGAAATATAAGCATCCTGAAGCTCAACATATTTTCCAACTAGACCAATGCGCGTTTTACCGGAAAGATTAAGAACCTTATCCACTAACGCTGTCCATTCGGTCATTTCTGGTTCTGGTGTCGTTAACTTCAAGTGGTCACAAACAATTTGATCCATGTGCTGTTCTTGAAGAGCAAGTGGAATCGAATAAAGCGTATCGGCATCCTGACATTCAATGACCGCTTTCGCATCGATATCACAGAACAAAGCAATTTTATCCTTCATATCCTGGGAAACCGGCATTTCAGTACGAACGACAATGATATTTGGCTGAATACCAAGGCTGCGAAGCTCTTTAACACTGTGCTGTGTTGGTTTGGTTTTCATTTCGCCAGCCGCTTTAATGTAAGGAATTAAGGTACAGTGAATGTACATTACATTGGAGCTGCCAATGTCACTCTTAATTTGACGAATCGCTTCTAAGAATGGCAGTGACTCAATATCCCCTACTGTTCCTCCGATTTCAGTGATGACCACATCGGCATTTGTTTCGTTACCCGCACGGAAGACGCGTTCCTTAATTTCATTGGTAATGTGCGGGATAACCTGAACGGTTCCACCTAGGTAATCACCACGGCGTTCCTTGCGCAAAACAGTAGAATAGATTTTTCCAGTGGTTACGTTAGAGTACTTGTTTAAGTTAATATCGATAAAACGTTCATAGTGTCCTAAGTCTAAGTCCGTTTCCGCGCCATCATCGGTAACAAATACTTCACCATGCTGGTAGGGACTCATCGTTCCTGGGTCCACGTTAATGTATGGGTCAAACTTTTGAATCGTAACGTTCAATCCACGGTTTTTCAACAAACGGCCTAAAGAGGCTGCGGTAATCCCTTTTCCTAACGATGAAACGACACCGCCAGTTACAAAAATATACTTCGTCATAAAATATCCTCCTCTAATTCAGTTTGTACAATATTCTTGTTGTTTAAGGCTTCTTTTATAAAATTTTTTTATTTGTAAAGAAGTCTCGGCTTCCGCCGAAAGAGCTGTGTATCATTTGACTAAAAAAATAAAAAAGCACTCCGCATACGCAATGTAAGGGAGCGCTCTATAAGCTAATTATGATCCGTTCCTGTTTAAAGGAGCCCAAAAAAGATTTTACAAGTGCAGAGTTAAAAAGTCAAGCCTATAATAGGTCGTCTTCATCCTCTAACTCTTCTTCATCAAGATCCTCGTCAAGTTCTTCTTCTTCATCAAGCTCAAATTCATCATCGTCTTCGATAACCTCTTCATCATCGTCTAAATCATCGACATCATCAAGATCATCCAGAAGATCATCATCATCGTCATCGAGGAGATCATCTTCATCGGCAAAGTCATCCAACTCATCCTCGAAGTCTTCATCAATTTCATCGACATCATCAAAGTCTTCATCGACAACCTTTTTCGCCTTTTTCTTCTTAGGCTTAATAACGGTTACGACTTCTTCTTCTTGTGTATCGACTGGATACCAGACGCGAAGTCCCCAGCGGTTGTCACCTAATGAAAGAAAACGACCGTCGATATTTATATCGGTATAAAATTGTGCAATTCTTGATTTGATTTGTGCCTCTGTAATTTCCGTAGCTGCCGCAATTTCTTTGATTAAATCATGGAAGGAAATTGGCTGTTTGCTGTCTTTTAGAAATTCATACGCCATCTCAATGAGGGATAACTCTTTTAATTCTTCTTTTGAGTAACCTTGTAAACTCAATATCGGCACTTCCTTTCTCTATTTAACACTCTATAAAAATGAGTGATAACGGGCAAAAATTTTAGCACCAAAGTGCTTGCATTTTTTACATATTCTTCATTATAAACAATATTCTCCCGTTTATGCTAGTTCTATCTATTGTTTTATTTGATATTTTCCCTCTTTGGCGGGGTATCATCAGGTTTCTTTTCTTTTTTCAGCATTTTTAACTCTTTCATCGCCGAAAAAAGAAAGATCATAGCCAGTACTAGAAAGGAAATCGCCCCTAATTGGTGTTGATAGAGATAGTATAACGGCCAGGCTAAAATTAATAATAGTAAAATCATATAATTTTTCTTCATCTGTCAACACCTGCCCCGGGAACCATTGATGTATGTATGTTCATCTATTATATAAGAAAGTGAGCCAATATTAGTACTAGTAAAAAAAATTTTTTATGGCTGTGTTAAACTTGGATGCTGTTGATTTCAATATTTATCTTTAACACAGACTTTTTAATAAAAACAATGGCTTAAATTATTAAGCCATTGTTGAAAAATCTCTACATATTTCTCCGGTACTGCCCGCCTACTTCGTAGAGTGCTTTTGTTATTTGTCCAAGGCTGGCTACTTTTACGGTTTCCATTAGTGCCTCGAAAATATTTTCGTTGTTGACTGCTGCTGCTTTTAACCGCTCTAATGCTTTCGCCGTTTCTGCTGCATGTGTTTCTTGGAAGGCGCGTAAATTGGTAATTTGTAATTCCTTTTCCTCGTAGGATGCTCTTGCCAGCTCCATGCTGTCGATGTCTTCCGCTGAAGGTGGATTCGGATTTAAATACGTATTCACTCCGATAATTGGCAGCTCGCCTGTATGCTTTTTCATTTCATAGTACATCGATTCATCTTGAATTTTTCCGCGTTGATACTGGGTTTCCATTGAACCAAGAACACCACCGCGATCATTTAAGCGTTCAAATTCTTGCAGAACCGCTTCCTCTACAAGGTCCGTCAGTTCCTCGACAATAAAAGAACCTTGAAGTGGATTTTCATTTTTCGCTAACCCATGTTCTTTTGTGATAATCATCTGAATCGCCATCGCGCGGCGAACCGATTCTTCTGTCGGTGTCGTAATCGCTTCGTCATAGGCATTGGTATGAAGCGAATTACAGTTATCCTGCAAGGCCATCAATGCCTGCAAGGTGGTACGAATATCATTAAAGTCAATTTCCTGGGCGTGCAGCGAGCGGCCTGAGGTTTGAACATGGTACTTCAGCTTTTGGCTGCGTTCACTCGCACCGTATTTATCACGCATCACACTTGCCCAAATCCGGCGGGCCACCCGGCCAATGACGGTGTATTCAGGATCCAAGCCATTAGAGAAGAAGAACGACAAGTTTGGTGCAAAGTCATCGATGTTCATCCCGCGGCTTAAATAATACTCCACATACGTAAAGCCGTTCGATAATGTAAATGCCAGCTGCGAAATCGGATTCGCACCCGCCTCAGCAATATGATAGCCAGAAATCGAAACAGAATAATAGTTGCGCACCTGCTGGTCGATGAAATACTGTTGAATATCGCCCATCATTCTTAAGGCAAACTCTGTTGAAAAAATACATGTGTTTTGGCCTTGGTCTTCTTTTAGAATATCCGCTTGGACGGTACCGCGGACAGACTTAAGGGTATACGCCTTCACTTGTGCAAATTCCTCAACCGTTAACACACGCCCAAGCTCAGCTTCTTTTTTCTTCACCTGCTGATCAATCGCTGTGTTCATGAACATCGCCAAAATAATCGGAGCCGGACCATTAATTGTCATCGACACCGAAGTAGATGGATGACAAAGGTCAAAGCCGTCATAAAGCTTTTTCATATCATCAAGTGTACACACATTGACTCCGCTTTCGCCAATCTTTCCAAAAATGTCCGGACGGTGATCTGGGTCCTCGCCATACAAGGTAACCGAGTCAAACGCGGTGCTTAAGCGTTTTGCATCATCATCCTTGGATAAATAGTGGAAGCGGCGATTCGTTCTTTCCGGTGTTCCTTCGCCAGCAAATTGACGTTTCGGATCTTCCCCTTCGCGTTTGAACGGGAACACCCCAGCTGTAAACGGATAATAACCTGGTACATTCTCGCGGTACACCCAGCGGAGGATTTCACCGTAATCTTTATATCTTGGTAAAACAACCTTTGGAATATCAATGCCAGATAGACTTTTTGTTTTTAAAATGGTAATGATTTCTTTGTCACGAATTCTCGTTACAAATTTATCAGCCTGGTAAGCAGCCTTTGTTTTCTCCCAGCCATTGAGTATTTTTTTCGATTCTGGTGTTAATTTCTCTTCCGTTGCTTGTCTAATGGCTTCTAAGGATGCAAGAACTTCACCATTTGCCTCTGTCTCCTTGACCACTGCAATCGCCCCTTCAAGCTGGAATAATTTCCGGGCAATATTTGCCTGCTCTTCGGCTTTTTGATGATAGCGGCGGACTGTCTCCGATATTTCCCGGAGATAATAACGGCGGTCAGTTGGAATAATCACATTTTGCTTTTCTACTAACGCAGATTTACTAAAAGAAGTAACCCAATCAGTGCCCGTCTTTTCATTAATTTTTTCAATTAATGCCGCAAATAAAGCATTGGTGCCTTGATCATTAAACTGGCTGGCAATCGTACCGTATACCGGCATCTCGCTTGTATCTTTTTCAAACAGCATATGACTGCGCTGGTATTGCTTTTGCACCTGACGCAATGCATCCTCAGAGCCCTTGCGCTCAAATTTATTAATGACAATTAAGTCTGCAAAGTCAATCATATCAATCTTTTCAAGCTGTGTAGGTGCCCCGAATTCACTGGTCATCACGTAAAGGGAAACATCACAAATTTCAGTAATCTCGGCATCGCCCTGGCCGATTCCGCTCGTTTCTACAATGACAAGGTCAAATCCAGCCGCCTTTACAACCGATACAGCGTCTTTAATAGCAAGCGACAGCTCGGTTTTGGAAGAACGGGTTGCCAGGCTGCGCATAAAAACATTTGGATTAAAAATCGCATTCATCCGAATACGGTCGCCTAATAGAGCCCCGCCTGTTTTTTGCTTCGTCGGGTCAACAGATAGAATCGCCACTTTTTTATCAGGCAGTTCATTGATAAATCGGCGAATCAATTCATCGGTTAGTGAACTTTTCCCAGCACCGCCCGTACCAGTGATCCCAACAACAGGAATCTCTTTCGTTAGCGATTTTACTTTTTCAAGCAGACTTTCTGCAGCCGCTGCCGCTTCCCGGTTGCTGTCCACATGAAGCTCAGCAAGGGTAATTAGTTTCGAAATCGCATTCACGTCACCAGTTGGCAGCTTTTCAATGTGTTCCGAATGGTCAGCCGAAACCGTTGGAAAGTCGCATTCCTCGAGCATTCGGTTAATCATTCCTTGAAGCCCCAGCTTCCGGCCATCCTCAGGAGAGAAAATCCAGGCAATCCCATAATCATGCAGTTCCTTAATCTCGCGCGGGATAATAACACCGCCTCCGCCGCCATAAATGCGGATGTTCGGCGCCCCTTTCTCCTTCAGCAAATCGTACATATACTTAAAATACTCGACATGTCCGCCTTGGTAAGAAGAAATCGCAATCCCCTGCGCGTCTTCGTGAATCGCCGCATTGACAACCTCTTCAACCGAACGGTTATGACCAAGATGGATGACCTCTGCTCCGCTCGCCTGCAGAATTCTCCGCATAATATTAATCGAAGCGTCATGTCCATCAAACAAACTCGACGCCGTTACAAAACGAATATGGTGCTTGTGTTGATAAACCTCCGTCGTACTCATATGTCTCCCCCTTTATTTCGTTATCGTCCCTTTTTTCTGGGCCTGACTAAGCCCGTTTATTCCCGAAAATAAATATTCCGTTTGCAATTCAATATATTCTTCTAATGAAAATAATTTTTGTAAAGACCAGCGGCGGAAGCTCCACATTTGTCCCTCGACAATAATCGTGTGCGAAAGAATTCTTATCTGATTTTCTGTTAGGTTCAATTCCCCATTTTCTACACACAGCGTGATGAGTTTTTCAAACATCGCCGCCATCTCATTTTCCTTATTCAACACATATGGGAGGGCATCCTTCGTAAGCGACTTCGCCTCTTGATACATGACCAATACTTCGTCCTGCATTTCATCAATAACGCGAAAATAATCGGCAACTCCATGCCTCAAGCTATTGAGGGTGCCTTGCTTATCTTCAAGATCCTCCTGAAGCCGCTCGCTCACATGGTCATAAATGCTGTCACAAACGAGGTAAAGGACGTCTTCCTTCGTACGAATATATTCGTATAACGTCCCAATGCTAAAGCCTGCAGCCTTCGCAATTTCCCTTGTCGTCGTCCGGTGAAACCCTTTTTCTTTAAAAAGTGAAACGGCCCCTTTGATCATTTGATCCCGTCTTCTTTGTACAAGGCGTTCATCTTTCACTGAAGCTTGCACTTCCCGCTTTTTCATCCCTATTTACCGCCTTTATTCATTAAGTGGTTATTTCGTAATCATTCTAGAGATTACGAGGCGTTGGATTTCCTGTGTTCCTTCGTAGATTTGCGTGATTTTTGCATCGCGCATGTATCGCTCTACTGGGTAATCCTTTGTATAACCATAGCCCCCAAATACCTGAACCGCTTCCGTAGTAACCTTCATCGCCGTGTCGCCAGCGAATAGTTTCGACATCGCCGATTCCTTGCCGTACGGCAGGCCTTTCGACTCGAGCCATGCAGCTTGATAGGTTAATAGTCTTGCTGCTTCAATGTTTGTCGCCATATCCGCGAGCTTAAAGCCGATTCCTTGGTTGGCAGCAATTGGCTTGCCAAACTGCTCGCGTTCTTTTGCATAATCGACCGCAGCGTCAAGTGCACCCTGCGCAATTCCAACAGCCTGTGCCGCAATTCCGTTACGGCCGCCATCGAGTGTCATCATCGCAATTTTAAAGCCTTCGCCCACTTCACCAAGTACGTTGGTGACAGGCACCCGGCATTCTTCAAAAATAATTTCTGTTGTTGGTGACGAACGAATGCCAAGTTTCTTTTCCTTTTTACCAACTGAGAAGCCTGGGAAGTCGCTTTCAACGATGAAGGCAGTCGTTCCTCTTTGTTTGCTAGACGGATCTGTTAACGCGAAAACCACATAAATATCAGCGATCCCGCCATTGGTGATGAAAATTTTTGAACCATTTAGGACATAGTGGTCACCTTCAAGTCTAGCGGTAGTTCTCATCCCGCCAGCGTCCGAACCGCTTCCTGGCTCCGTTAAGCCGTAAGCACCGATTTTTTTACCTTCCGCCATTGGACGAAGGAATTGCTGCTTTTGCTCCTCAGAACCGAATTTGTAGATCGGCCAGCCCGCTAGTGAAGTGTGCGCGGATAAAGTAACCCCGGTTGACGCGCAAACTCTTGATAGCTCCTCCACCGCAATACAATACGCAAGGTAATCGCTTCCAATTCCGCCGTACTCCTCCGGCCACGGAATTCCCGTTAAACCTAGCTCCGCCATCTTGTCAAAAATCTCACGATCAAAGCGCTCCTCCTCGTCACGCTCAGCCGCTGTTGGAGCAACCTCATTTCTAGCAAAATCCCGAACCATTTTCCGAATCATTTCATGTTCTTCAGACAAGCGAAAGTTCATTTTAAACGTCCTCCTCAAGGTAAGTTCTCTTTTTACCGCACCGATATTACGAAAAACCATACAGTTCCTACAAATAACCGTACACCTTCTACAAAAAACCATACTGCTTCTACAAATAACCGTACACCTTCTACAATTAGCCTGGACATCCACATATTTCAGTCCGATATCCACACAAATTGCTCAGATATCTACACATTCCTACGCGATATCTACAAAAATCCGTAACCTATCCACAAATTAAAGATATTTACTAATCACAATCCGTTGAATCTCACTCGTTCCCTCATAAATCTCGGTCACTTTGGCATCGCGGAAATAGCGCTCAACAGGGTAATCTTCTGTATAACCATAGCCGCCAAACACCTGAATGGCTTCTGTTGCCGTCTCCACAGCCGTCTTCGAAGCAAATAACTTTGCAATGGATGCTTCCATGCCACATTTTAGGCCCTGTGCCCGTAAATCTGCTGCCCGATAGAGTAATAGTCTAGCAGCTTCCACATTCGTCGCCATATCCGCTAATTTGAAACCAATTCCCTGCTGCGCAGCAATGGGCTTCCCAAATTGCACGCGCTCTTTCGCATAATTCACTGCAGCCCCTAAGGCCGCTTCCGCAATCCCAAGCGCCTGGGCAGCAATCCCGATTCGTCCGACATCCAGGTTCGCCATCGCAATTTTAAACCCTTCGCCTTCCTCACCCAAAAGGTTTTCAGCCGGTACGATCATGTTTTCAAACGTAAGCTGCACTGTACGAGAGCCATGAAGCCCCATTTTATGTTCATCCTTGCCAATTACGAGGCCTGGTGAATTTTTTTCCACAATAAACGCTGAGATTCCGTTGCTGCCCAATTCAGGATTGGTTGAAGCAAATACAATATAAACATCCGCTTCCCCGCCATTGGTAATAAACATCTTTGAGCCGTTGATGACATAATGGTCATCCTTTTTTACCGCCCGGGATTTCATACTTTTTGCATCCGATCCTGAGCCTGCCTCCGTTAAGCAAAACGCCGCCAAATACTCACCAGATGCCAGTTTTGGCAAAAATCGCTGCTTTTGTTCATCCGAACCGAAATACAAGATTGGGTTTGTTCCAACTGAAGTATGAACAGAAAGTATCACGCCCACTGTCGCGCTTACTCTTGAAATCTCATTGATCGCGATGATGTAAGAGACAAAATCCATCTCAGCACCGCCGTATTTTTCAGGAACCGGAATTCCCATCAGGCCAAGTTCACCCATTTTACGGAGTATCTCCCGAGGAAATTCTCCCTTCTCCATTCGCTCGACAAATGGGGCAATTTCGTTTTCAGCAAAATCGCGCACCATTTTCCGCATCATTTCTTGCTCTTCTGAAAATGTAAGATTCATAGTGTGACCTCCAAATTATTCGTAAGTGTAGAAGCCTCGACCTGATTTTTTGCCAAGCCAGCCAGCTTTCACGTACTTGCGCAGCAGCGGGCATGGACGGTATTTGGTATCCCCAAAGCCTTCATGTAAAGTTTCCATTATATAAAGACAGGTATCGAGTCCGATAAAATCAGCCAGCGTCAACGGACCCATGGGGTGATTCATCCCAAGCTTCATGACATCGTCAATCGCTTCTTTCGTTGCCACACCTTCATACAGTGTATAAATGGCTTCATTGATCATCGGCATCAGAATTCGGTTCGCCACAAATCCAGGGAAGTCATTTACCTCAACCGGAACCTTACTGAGTGTCTTGGTCATATCCTCGATCACCTGATAAACCTCATCTGCTGTTGCCAAACCGCGAATAATCTCCACGAGCTTCATAACCGGTACCGGGTTCATAAAGTGCATCCCGATTACCTGTTCTGGACGTTTCGTGGCAGCCGCAATTTCTGTAATCGGCAATGATGACGTATTGCTCGCCAAAATCGCATGTGCCGGCGCAATTTCATCTAACTGCGCAAAGATTTTTGTTTTGATGTCCATATTTTCAACCGCCGCCTCAATGACGAGGTCGACCGTACGGGCATCCTGAAGGTCAGAAGATGGTGTAATTTTGTTTAACACTTCCTGTTTTTGCTCCTCCGTCATTCGGCCTTTATCCACATGACGAGACAAGTTTTTGCCGATCACACTCAACCCGCGCTCCACAAATTCCGGTTTTAAATCGTTAAGATACACCGTGTAGCCAGCCTGTGCACAAACCTGTGCAATTCCAGAACCCATTTGACCGGCTCCAATAACCATAATTTTTTCAACCTTCATTATTTCCCCTCCAATTGAGGCTTGAAATGCATTCAAGCCCCTTTTTTTATAAAAAATTTCGACTTTTTTATGTTTTGGACTTTTTTTTATGTGTTTTGGACCTTTTTCAATGTGTTTTGGACTATTTTCATGACATTTTGGACCTTTTTCTTGTGGTTATGGACTATTTCCAAACCCTTTTGGACGATTAGACATTATCTGGAAAACGAAAACTCCTTAACCTCTAGGAACCTCAATCATCACCGCATCACCCTGTCCGCCGCCGCTGCAAATCGCTGCAATTCCAATTCCGCCGCCACGACGTTTCAGTTCATGCATTAAGGTGATAATAATCCGTGCACCACTTGCCCCGATTGGATGACCAAGTGCGACCGCACCGCCATTGACATTGAGCTTTTCAGGATCAAGGCCGGCAATTTTTCCACTCGCTAAGGCAACTGCCGCAAAGGCTTCATTGATTTCAAATAAGTCGATATCTTCTACGTTTTTACCGGTCTTTTTCAATAAGTTATTGATGACGACTCCTGGAGTTTGTGGAAAATCCTTTGCTTCAAGGGCAATCGCTGCATGCCCTAAAATAATTGCTTCTGGATTTCTGCCTTCGCGTAAGGCTCTTTCTTCACTCATTAAAACGAGGGCCGCCGCACCGTCATTGATTCCAGGTGCATTCCCTGCTGTAATCGTCCCGTCTGAATTAAAAACAGGTGCTAATTTTGAAAGTCTTGCGATTGAGGTGTCTTTTCGTGGTGATTCATCATGCTCGACGACAACCGGTGCACCTTTACGCTGTGGTACGGTGACAGGCACGATTTCTTCTGCAAAAATTCCGCCTTCGATGGCACTAACCGCCCTTTGGTGACTTCTTAATGCCCACTCATCCTGGGATTCTCGGCTGATTTCCATTTCTTTTGCGGTTGAATTTCCGTAGGTTCCCATATGAACGCCTGTGAAGCTGCAGCTTAAGCCGTCATGAATCATTAAATCCTTCACAGATGAATCGCCCATTTTCAAGCCCCAGCGTGCTTTTGGTAAAATATATGGTGCATTGCTCATCGATTCCATGCCGCCTGCTACAATCAAATCTTCATCGCCCGCACGGATAATTTGATCCCCTAATGTGACACTACGCATACCGGATGCACAAACTTTATTAACGGTTTCTGTTTTCACTTCCCAAGGAAGTCCAGCCTCTCTAGCTGCTTGGCGTGAAGGAATTTGTCCCTGGCCGCCTTGTAAAACGGTACCTAAAATAACCTCTTGTACGTCTTCTGACTTCACTTCAGCACGAGTAATCGCTTCTTTAACCGCAATTCCTCCAAGCTGTCCAGCAGTTAGGCTGCTAAGTGATCCGCCAAATTTTCCAAAGGGTGTTCTAACTCCACTTAAAATAACTGTTCTTCCCATCCAAAACACTCTCCCTTTTTATCACTTTAAATCATTACCGACTGAACGCTCGCTCGATATAGCAGCAAAAAAAATCCCTGCCATCTGAAAGCGTTTTCCCACCCACTATCTATTTTACATAAAAAAAGGCAAAAGTTGAAATGTTTTACACAAAATTCTTAAGATTTTATGAATTCAGGTATCTCATAACAACTTCTGCCTTAACTACGGCTGCGTACTAGCCCCGCGGATCTATTTTTCTATGCTGCTTCCCCGCAAACTGCTTTTTCTAAAAGCTCTGCCACATCATAAGTCGCAATCTTTTCTTCTACTTCTTTTGCCTTGGTTCCGTCTGATAACATCGTTAAGCAGTACGGACATCCGGAACTGATGATGGAAGGATTGACTGCAATGGCTTGCTCGGTTCTTGACACGTTAATGCGGTGTCCGGTTTCTTCCTCCATCCACATCAAGCCGCCGCCTGCCCCACAGCACATTCCTGTTTCTCTGTTTCTTTCCATTTCCACAAGCTGTACACCTGGAATCGATTTTAGAATCTCTCGTGGCGGGTCGTAGACGTCATTGTATCGACCTAAATAACATGAATCATGGAAGGTAATTTTTTCATTAACCGCATGCTTCGGTACAAGCTTTCCGTCACGAACGAGCTCATAAAGAATTTCTGTATGGTGATAAACCTCAGCCTCTAAACCGAAGTCAGGGTATTCATTTTTAAAAATATTATAGGCATGCGGATCAATCGTAACAATCTTCTTAACCTCAGCCTTTTGGAATTCCTCGATATTTTTCGTCGCAAGCTCTTGGAACAAGAACTCATTGCCGAGACGGCGCGGTGTATCGCCAGAGTTTTTCTCTTTGTTACCCAAAATCGCAAACTTCACTCCTGCTTCGTTCATCAGCTTCGCAAAAGAAAGAGCAATTTTTTGGCTGCGGTTATCGTAGGACCCCATTGAACCGACCCAGAATAAATATTCAAACTCTTCGCCTTTTTTATTCATTTCTTTTACCGTTGGGATTTGAACATCCTCGCGAACCTCACGCCATGTTTCACGTTCTTTTCTGTTTAAGCCCCATGGATTTCCCTGTCGTTCGATGTTCGTCATCGCGCGCTGTGCATCTGCATCAAGCTTTCCTTCTGTTAAAACAAGATAACGGCGAAGGTCGATAATTTTATCAACATGCTCGTTCATAACGGGACATTGATCCTCACAGTTTCGGCAGGTTGTACAAGCCCAGATTTCCTCTTCCGTGATTACATCGCCAATCAGACTTGGATTATAAGCCAATGTGGCCGCTGATTCTTGTGCACCTTGGCCGCTTGCTGCAAGTGCAATTTGATTGCCCGTTGTGTTGCCAAACGCGAAGGTCGGCACCCACGGCTGTTTCGAGGTAACGGCTGCACCATGATTTGTTAAGTGGTCACGCATTTTCACAATTAAGTCCATTGGGGACAGCATTTTCCCTGTTCCTGTTGCCGGACACATATTCGTACAGCGTCCACATTCCACGCAGGCATAAAAGTCGATCATTTGGTGCTGCGTAAAGTCCTCAATTTTTCCAACACCGAAGGATTCCTGTGACTCGTCCTCAAAATCGACCTTCTTCAACTTACCTGGTTTTTCTAAACGGTTAAAATATACGTTTGCCGGTCCGGCAATTAAGTGGGCGTGTTTCGATTGCGGCACATACACTAAGAATGTTAATAGGAATAATAAGTGCAGCCACCATGCCACATAAAAAATGACAATTGAAGCGGTTTCACCAATTCCCGAAAAAATAAGCGCAATCAACGAGGCAATTGGCTCCGTCCAAGTGGCTTCATGACCGTGCCATATAATGCCCATACCGTTTCCTACTAGAACGGACAGCATTAAACCGCCGATAAAAATTAACACTAGGCCTGATTTAAAATTGCGTTTCAGGCGGACAAGTTTCTCAACATAACGTCGGTAAAATGCCCAAATGACAGCAACGAGAATCAGCAATGTAACGATTTCTTGGAAAAAGGTAAATCCAGCATAAAGCGGTCCGAGTGGTAAATGAGAACCCGGCACTAATCCCTTCCAAATAAAGTCAATCGCACCAAATTGGACAAGAAGAAAGCCATAAAAGAACATGACGTGCATGATTCCACTTTTTTTGTCCTTTAATAACTTCTTTTGACCAAAAACATTGACCCAAATCTTTTGCATTCGTTCCTTGACATTGTTGTCAAACTCGACCTTTTTCCCCAGCTTAATGAATTCAATCCTCGTTTTCACTACGTAAACGAATAGACTGATCGCGTAAGCGGTTACAGCCAGGAATGCAATGAGGTTTACCCATAAAAGCCCATTCATTCAATACGCCCCCTTGTTTTCTATTGTTCACTCTTACTAGAAAATTTTAAAACAATCCAATTTTCTGAATACTATTAACACCATTATATAATGAATGAGCATTCAGTCAAATGTTTTTCTGAAAATTTATTTGACCTTTTATCAATTCATACTATCGCCCCTGTTTGGCAAACCTAAAATAAATGATTGGAGGAACAATACGGAATGAACTTACCATCCATAGTTATCGCTCTTATACTTCTTATCATTGTATGGCTTTATCTTGATTTAACCTTCGGCAGGAAAAAGCATATCAGCCTTTTTCAAAAGCGAGAAACACCGATTCTGTATGGAAATTTTGATATTTTCCCACATGGAAAAGAGCTTTTTGCAGATTACTTCCATGAATTGAAAATGGCCCGAAGCCATATTCACATCCTGTTTTATATCGTCAGGGATGACCAATTTAGCCAGCAGTTTTTCGAAATTTTAAAAGCAAAAGCAAAAGAAGGCATCGAAGTCAGACTGTTAGTCGACAGGATTGGCAGTCATAAAGTGAAAAAGCCTGCAATAAACGACTTGCGTGCCGCCGGTGTTGAATTCGCCTTTAGCAACCGGATACGGCTTCCGTTTCTTTTTTATTCCTCTCAGGTGCGAAATCACCGCAAAATTTCAATTATTGATGGAAAAATTGGTTATCTTGGCGGCTTTAATGTGGGTAAAGAATATATCGACGAAGATCCAAAACTGAGCCCATGGCGGGACTACCATTTAAAAATCACCGGTGAAAGCATCCCATTCCTGCAGCAAGAGTTTTTTATTGATTGGAACGAATATTCCTCTGAAAATGTGGCAGTAGAGGCTTATACCCCTAAACAGCCAAAGGGAAAGATAGCACACCAATTCGTTCCAACGGAGGCTGGCTTTCTTGAAAAAAAGTATCTCCCTTTTTTACAAAGCGCAAAAAAGTCAATCGTCATTGGCACACCGTACTTTATTCCTAGCAACAAACTCATCAATGAACTCATTACTGCCGCAAAGCGCGGTATTATGATAACCATCGTCGTTCCCTACATCACAGATCATATGCTTGTACAAGAAGCTTCATACCGATATTTACGTTCGATGTTGAAGGCAGGAGCACAAGTTTTTCAGTATAGGAATGGTTTTTACCATGCAAAATCAATCATCATTGACGACCAACTATGTGATATTGGTACCGCTAATTTTGATAAACGAAGCTTATTTTTAAACAAAGAAATTAACTGTTATTTTTATGATGCCGCCTTTGTTGATCGGTTTAAGGAAGTTATTCATAAAGACATATTGGACTCCAAACCATTGAAGTTGGAGGACCTTAATAAGCCAAATTTATTCAGATCCTTGAAGGAAGGCGTTGCAGGTGCTCTGTCCTTCTTTTTATAGTAAGGAGTTATGCGATGAAGATTCGTTTCGGCTATGTTTCGACGGCCATCACTTTGTGGGACGCCTCTCCGTCAAAGACACTTACCTTTACACGCTATCAGCAGCTAACCGATAAAGAACGTAAAAGTAAATTGCTTGAACTTACAGAGCTTAATCTTGCCCATACCCTAAGAATGTTATATTTTAATCTCGCACATGAAATTGAATTGTACCGGCTATCTAGTTCGATTGTTCCATTAGCTACCCATCCGGAGGTATTTTGGGATTTTGTCACACCTTTTAAGAAGCAGTGGAAGGAAATTGGTGCGTTAATCAAAAAGAACAATTTGCGTGTAAGCTTCCATCCGAATCAATACACGTTATTTACCTCTCCACAAGATAAAATTACAAATAACGCCGTCATCGATATGGAATACCATTATCGGATGTTCGAAGCCATGGGTGTTGAGGACAGAGGGATGATGAATATTCATATTGGCGGTGCCTATGGGGATAAGGTTGAAACCATAGTTCGGTTCCATGAAAATTTAAAGCGGCTTCCGAGCCATATTAAAAAGGCGATGACCTTGGAGAACGATGACAAAACCTATAATGCGGAGGAAACGCTGATTGCTTGTGAAAAAGAGACCATTCCCTTTGTCTTTGATTATCATCATCATATGGCAAACCTTTGCGAGCCGCCATTGGAGGAGTTGCTGCCAAGGATTTTCCAAACCTGGGGCCATGTCGGCCATTTACCGAAAATCCATATTTCCTCACCAAAGGCTGAAAAGGAATTCCGTTCACATGCCGATTACGTTGACCTAGAGTTTATCATGCCCCTATTAAAAATGCTGAAAGAAATCGGACAAGATGTGGATTTCATGATTGAGGCAAAAGCAAAGGACCAGGCAGCCTTGAAATTAGTCGAGGATATTAGCAAGGTGCGGGGATTTAAACGCATCAGCGGGGCAACCATTGAGGTGAAATAACTCCCAGCATTTTTACAAGGAGAAATGGTTAAAGTAACAACAGATTCACACAAGGAGGGATTGTTAATGGAAAGCACTAGCCAATTCGTGCAAAAATTAGCCGAAAACCAAAAGAAGCAGGAAAAAAATAAAAAGCATGGCAATAATGACCCTGAAAGCAAATTACCAAATCATCAGCACTCACAAGGTGTATAAAAAGAAAGAGTCTCCTTAGCGGAGACTCTTTCTTGTCTAGCTCCAGTGCCTAGCCCCTCGAGGTCGCTTCGTCCCTGCAGATGAAGTCAAAGAGCACGACTTCACCCACAGGCCCTCCAGCGCTTGTCGGGGCTGATCGAGGCACTTCCGCTTTTCTTACTCTTCAATAAGATTCAAGACTGGAACTTCCCGTTCATTCTCCGGATCAGACTTCGCATAAATCCTCGCCATCTTCGTATTATCATCCACATGCTGAATAATCACAGGCGTCCCCTCATACGTAACAGTAACCATCTCCAAAGACTCAGAAATTTCCTTCGCTCTTCCCACATTCATCAGAGCCACTCCCATCTACTCATCTCAAAATCACCTTACTAACATTTCCAAAAAACGGATAAATATGCAGTGATGTATAAATGGTGCCTGTCACCAAGGTGACACCGTTTAACCGCTATAAAAAAACAGCCCCCTAAAAGGGAGCCGAACTAGAACTTACATTTTTTCGGGAGCGGAGACACCAATCAAGGCAAGGGCATTTTTCAATGTGATTTGGACGGTTTTGATTAACGCGAGGCGCGCCTTAGTGCGCTCTGGCTGCTCGCTGTCGAGTACTTTTTCTGCATTGTAGAAGCTGTGGAACGTTGAAGCCAGTTCCATAATATAGTTCGTAACGCGGTGAGGCACGCGCTTCACTGCTGCCTCTCCAACCGCTTGCGGGAACTCGCCAAGCTTCTTCAACAGCTCAATCTCTTTTTCCGCACCAATTAATGAGAAATCAGCATTCTTATCAACTGCAATCCCTTGCTCCTCGCCAGAGCGAAGAATACTGCAAATCCTCGCGTGTGCATATTGAGCATAATAAACAGGATTTTCATTTGATTCTGATACCGCTAAATCCAAGTCAAAATCCATATGGGTATCTGAACTTCTCATCGCAAAGAAGTAGCGCGTGGCATCGAGGCCGACCTCATCGACCAAATCGCGCATCGTCACCGCTTTACCGGTACGTTTACTCATCTTCATCTTCTCACCGTTTTTATACAGGTGGACAAGCTGGATGATTTCGACCTCGAGGGCGTCCGCACCATAGCCAAGTGACTGAATCGCCGCCTTCATCCGCGGGATATAACCGTGGTGATCCGCACCCCAAATATTGATGAGTTTTTCAAAGCCGCGGTCAAGCTTGTCTTTATGGTAAGCAATATCCGGCGTCAAGTACGTATACGAACCATCCTGCTTAATCAGCACGCGGTCCTTATCATCTCCGAAATCAGTCGAGCGCAGCCAAGTCGCACCCTCTTCCTCATAAATATAGCCGCTCTTCGTAAGCGCCTTTAAACCCTCATCGATTTTTCCATTTTTATAAAGGGACGTTTCAGAGTACCAAACATCAAACGAAACACGGAAATCCTCAAGATCTTTTTGCAATTTCGCCATTTCGTATTTCAAGCCGTACTCACGGAAAAATTCAAAACGCTCCTGCTCGTCCACATTCACATACTTATCGCCAAACTCTTCTGCCAGCGTCTTCCCAATCCCGATGATATCCGCACCATGGTAGCCATCCTCCGGCATTGCTTTATCCATGCCTAACGCTTGGAAATAACGCGCCTCAACGGAAAGTGCAAGATTATTAATTTGATTACCAGCGTCATTAATATAGTACTCACGGGAAACATCATAGCCCGCTTTCGCTAGTATATTGCAAAGCGAATCACCGACTGCCGCACCGCGTGCATGTCCAAGGTGCAAATCACCCGTTGGATTCGCAGAAACAAACTCGACTTGAACCTTCTGCTTACCGCCAACCGTCGTTTCACCGTACTTTTCCCCAGCATCCAAAACCGTCGGAATTAGATCGGTTAAGTATGCATTATTCATATAAAAATTAATGAACCCTGGACCCGCCATTTCCATTTTTTCAATCGAAGCTTTGGAGCGATCAAAATTTTCGATAAGTGCTTCCGCAATCATTCGCGGCGCTTTCTTCGCCACGCGCGCAAGCTGCATCGCCATATTTGTGGAGTAATCGCCGTGCGCCTTTTCCTTTGGCACCTCTAGAATCACATCTGGAATCTGCTCTTCCGTTGCCAGGTTTGCCTTGACAACCGCAGCCCGAATTTCCTCTTTTAATCTACTCTGAACCTGTTCTACAATGTTCATTCCTTCTCCTCCTGAAACGCAATTTCTAACTGATATGTACTTGCCGGACTACCCTCCATTGAAAAATCATAAAGAACATCAAAGTGGCCTTTGCCATTTTCATAGGAATAGTCTAATCTTTTTGCCTTTGTCACGGTTGCAAACTGTCCAAACGGCATTTCATAGCTGCCATTCAGCTTTCGATTTAATTCAAATGGAAGACGCATTTTAATCGCACCGCCGCGTAAAATCAAGGCGTTCTTCGCGGCCATCTTTACAATCGTCCGAACACTTCCCTCTTCCATCGCTTCCTCATATCGAAGATAAGAAGCATTTCCTTTTTCAAAGTATGTACCAAATACCATCAATTCAAAAGTCTCTTGCTGGTCAATTGTCGTCTTGACACTAATTTTCACAGGTAATTCAGGGATTGACAACGAAATGCACACCCTTTTTAAAAATGAACCCTATGCAGGTCCTTGGAATTTTTCTTGTTTGCCGACTAGGGCACGCTTTCTATTATAACCATTGTATAAACACAATTCAAAACATGCCTGCCCCGCGATTGGGACAGGCACGTTAGCAAGTTTTTATTTCACCCAGCCAAGAAGCATTTCACGAATCAATTTGCTGGCAGTGTTCGCTGTTTGTTCAGATGGATCGTAGATTGGGGCAACCTCAACAAGATCACAGCCAACAACGTTCACACCAGAACGGCCGATTTCATGAATAGAAGCAAGAAGCTCTTTAGAAGTAATTCCGCCGCAATCAACTGTCCCAGTACCAGGCGCATGAGCAGGGTCTAAAACATCGATATCAATCGTGACATAAACCGGACGTCCGTCAAGCTCTGGAAGCACCTCTTTTAACGGCTGATGCACTTCGAATTTAGAAATATGCATGCCGTTTTCTTTTGCCCATTGGAATTCTTCCTTCATCCCGGAGCGGATACCAAAGGAATAGACATTCTTCGGTCCTATATGTTCAGCAATTTTGCGAATCGGAGTGGAGTGGGAAAGTGGTTCACCCTCATAGTTCTCCCGAAGATCCGTATGAGCATCCATATGAATGATCGCTAAATCAGGATATTTCTTATAGACCGCCTTCATCACCGGCCATGACACCAGGTGCTCGCCGCCCATGCCAAAAGGAAACTTACCAGCATCCAAAACTTGATCCACGAATTCCTCAATCAAGTCCAAGCTCTTTTGGGCATTTCCAAATGGAAGCGGGATATCACCAGCGTCGAAGTATTTAACCTCCTCCAACTCGCGGTCCAAATAGGCACTGTACTCCTCTAGTCCAATCGATACCTCACGGATTCGAGATGGCCCAAAGCGTGAGCCCGGACGATAACTAACCGTCCAGTCCATCGGCATTCCGTAAAGCACAACCTGACTCTCCTCAAAATTCGGATGACTCTTTATAAACACATTACCAGAATAAGCCTCATCAAAACGCATCTATCAAACCTCACTTCGTATGTAATAAAACAGATTAAGTGCAGCAGTGACCGTAAAGTCGTTTTGGACTCCATTTCAGTCACTCCAGGCACCCTGCATTGACCCTAATCCCTTTTTCAAACCTGTTTCGGTCACTCCAGACACCCTGCATTGACCGTAATTCCTTTTTCAAACCCGTTTCAGTCACTCCAGACACCCTGCTTTAACCGAAAACCCTTTTTTAAAGCATTTTCGGTCACTAACTGTCCGCCTGAGGGTTGGAAGTGTCCGCCCCCGGTGGACAGTGTCCACGAGCGGTGCCTGTCACCTTTGGTGACAGGCACCGCTGCAGCAGCATCGACACATTACTTTACTAAATCGCCAACAAACTTGGGCAGTACGAATGCTGCTTTGTGTAGTTCTTTTGTATAGTACTTTGTTTCGATTTCGTGGAAGCGGTCTTCGCTTACTTCCAGCGGGTCGTGCTTTTTGGATCCGATGGTGAATGCCCATAGCCCGCTTGGATAGGTTGGGATGTTCGCTACATATAAACGGGTAATTGGGAAGATTTCCCTAACGTCACGTTGTACGCTGCGAATAAGATCTGCCTTGAACCATGGATTATCAGACTGTGCTACGAAGATACCATCTTCTTTTAATGCCTTAGAAATTCCCGCGTAGAAGCCTTTTGTAAATAGATTCACTGCCGGTCCTACTGGCTCGGTAGAGTCAACCATAATCACGTCATATTCATTTTCGCTATTTGCGATGTGCATGAATCCGTCGTCTACTTGAACGTCAACGCGGTGATCGTCAAGCATGCCAGCGATTTCTGGTAAAAACTTTTTAGAGTACTCAATTACTTTTCCATCAATATCAACAAGCGTTGCTTTTTTCACACTTGGGTGCTTCAATACTTCACGGATAACGCCGCCATCACCGCCGCCGACAACTAACACGTTCTCTGGGTTTGGGTGTGTAAACAATGGTACATGTGCCACCATTTCGTGGTAAACAAACTCGTCCTTAACAGAGGTCATCACCATGTCATCTAGTAGAAGCATGTTGCCCCACTCTTCTGTTTCTACCATATCAAGCTTTTGAAATTCCGTTTGTTCCGTATGTAAAGTTTTATTTATCTTCATGGTGATGCCGAAGTTTTCAGTTTGCTTTTCTGTAAACCAAATTGCCATGTTTCATCTTCCTTCCAGATTCTTTTTTATTCAAGCCACATACTACGAAATCATTCCATTTTTATAGTACCCAAACTATTGAATTACAAACATAAAGAAAAGTCTAGCATAATCTATCAAAATTTCTAGAAAAATTTTTCTTTTTACTAGTTTAAAAATACTTTTTTGTTTCAATACTGTTAAGAAAAGGCGAAGGAGGGTATTCTTGTGGAGTTGATGACGAATCATGGATTTCGAAAAACGATAAAATACTTGCGTGCCTTTATTATCATTAGTTTGATAGGCTTGGCATGCATGCTGATTGTTTTCCTTGGAATTCTTGGTTATGCCAAAATTCTCGGGGCGCCGCCGCTTGTGGTTCCACAATCCACATTATTCTTTGCCAATGATGGAACGCTGATTGGTGAAAGCAACAGCGGTCAAAAGCGATACTGGGTTCCTCTTAAAGAAATCTCGCCCGATTTGATTAACGCGACGGTCTCCATTGAAGATAAAAATTTTTATGAACATAATGGCTTTGACTATAAACGAATTTTAGGTGCCATTCTTGCTGATATCAAAGCCGGCGCAAAGGTCCAGGGTGCCAGCACAATCACCCAGCAATACGCACGGAATCTATTCCTTGAGCATGACAAGACGTGGTCACGGAAATTGCATGAAGCATTTTATGCGATTCGGATTGAAATGAATTATTCAAAAGAAGAAATCTTAGAAGGCTATTTAAACACTATTTATTATGGCAACGGTGCATATGGTGTCCAAGCGGCCAGCCAATTTTATTATGGGAAAAATGCTTCTGAGTTATCCCTGGCTGAAAGCTCCATGTTAGCAGGTGTTCCAAAAGGACCCAGCCACTATTCACCACTGGATTCCTTGGAAAACGCTGAAAAACGCCAAGGTATTATCCTAAACTCGATGGTAGAAAATGGTTATATAAAAAAGGAAACGGCTCTAAAGACAAAGGAAGCTCCACTTACATTTGTGGGCGAACATCCACATAAAACGGTCGAGGCTGCACCATACTTTCAAGACGCTGTTAAAAATGCACTAAAAAATCAACTTAAACTAGATGACCGAACCATCGCTCTTGGCGGTTTAAAAGTCTACACCACACTCGATTTAAAGCAGCAGCAGGCTGCGGAAAAACAAATTCAAGAAACGATCGCGAGTGAATCAGAAATTCAGGTTGGTTTCGTCGCCATGGATCCGAAAAACGGTCATATCCGAGCAATGGTTGGCGGACGGAATTATGAAGAGAGTCCGTTTAATCGTGCTGTTCAAGCCATTAGACAACCAGGTTCCACCATTAAGCCTATTTTGTATTATGCGGCACTAAGTCAAGGATTTACTCCATCCTCAACGATGAGAAGTGAGAAAACTACCTTTAAATTTGATGATGGCAGAACGGAATATTCACCACATAACTTTAATAACAAGTATGCAGACGGAGAAATAACCCTTGCACAAGCCCTGGCTGTCTCAGATAATATTTACGCAGTCAAAACGCACTTATTTATGGGTGTTGACACCTTAATCGATACAGTTAAAAAGTTTGGAATCTCTACAAAGATGGACAATGTTCCGTCCCTGGCTCTAGGTACTTCCGGCGTTCGGGTCATTGACATGGCGAATGCCTACAGTCAATTTGCAAATGGCGGAAAAAAGGTAGAACCTACATTGATTACAAAGGTAGAAGATTATAATGGAAAGGTTATTTTTGAAAGAGAGCACGAGGCCGAAAAGGTGTTAGACCCGGCGAAAGCCTATGTTATGACACAAATGATGACAGGAATGTTCGATAAGAAGCTCAACGGCTATGCCAAGGTTACAGGGAATTCCCTTATTGACGACATCACACGTCCTTATGCAGGTAAATCGGGTTCAACCGAGACTGACAGCTGGATGATTGGTTTTACACCACAGCTGGTGACAGCCGTTTGGGCTGGTCATGATGTGGGGAAACCAATTACCCTTACGGCAGAAAAGAGCTATGCGAAAAACATTTGGGCAAGCTTCATGGAGAAATCCTTAAAAGATAAGCCTGTCAAGGCATTTACCCCTCCGAAAGAGGGTGTCATTGGCGTTTATGTCAATCCTGTGAACGGCAAGCTTGCCTCAAAGGATTGCCCAGTCCGCCGCTTTACTTATTTTGTAGCAGGCACTGAGCCAACAGAATACTGTACCGATCATTTAGAGCATAAAGAAGATAAACCTGCGGAAAAGATTCAGGATACAAAGGACCCTTGGTATAAGAGAATCTTTAAATGGGGTAATTGAAATTAAATTAGAAAAGCTCCGGAGAATGTCTCCAGAGCTTTTCTGTGTCCTAGTGTTATCGTGCTTAAACACTGCCTTAATTTTACTACTTATTTTTTGAAAATGCTATTGTAAAAAATTAAATTTTATTCAACAGCTAAGCCTTTTTTCAACTCTTCCGCTGAATTGTTCCACATGTCTTGATTATGATTTTGGAGGAAGTCGGATAAGATTTTTTTCGATTTATCGTCCATATGATCGACGATGATATGACGCTTCAACGACTTATCCATCCTGTTAACATGCTCAGGAAGCGACTTGTAACCGCGGCGGATTTCACGGTCCACGGTCATTTCACAGGCAGTAACTCCCGCATAATAAGGACCCTCTTGTTTTCGATCTACCGTCACCCACACCAGCCAGTACGGTTTCCCATTCGGAACCTCTTCCTTCGTCTTAAGGAACTTAATTCCCTTTTCGACTACGCTGCGCGCATGCATCGCCCCGACATCAATGACCGCATCACCGGCATCAACATCGACAATAACTGGAGAAACATTATCAAGGCTCAACGCTCCCTTACCAAAGCCCTTATGTCCATCCGTTGGGTCAGGTTTTATAATATTAAAGCCAAGTGGTTTTTTCTTATTTTCTTCCATTAAAACTCGAGACCTCCTATGTTAAAAAAATAATTGATAAAAGAAATTATCTATTCCCTGCCACAGCCCAGGGAGAATAAATTGGAATATTGGTTGAATTGTGTATTGGTCCAAAGGCGTAATGACTAAAATGATAAAGATTAAAACGCCGTACTGTTCATATTGAGTCATTTTTGCCCTGATATCGTTTGGCGCCAAATCCTCGAGGATTCGATAGCCGTCAAGCGGCGGAAATGGTAATAAGTTAAACACAAACAGAACTAAATTGAGCCAGTTAAAGATGTCGAGAAAATCATAGAAGCCTGCAAAATTTGCAGCCATTCCTGTTCGTGCTAATCCATATCCAGCCAAAAAGCCAATCAATGCCAGGACAAGGTTACTAAGCGGTCCTGCTACAGACACCAGCACACCTGCAAGGCGGGGCTTTTTAAAGAAAAAACGGTTCACCGGCACCGGACGAGCCCAGCCAAATCCAGCTATAAAAATTAAGATCGTACCGAATGGATCCAGGTGCTTCAGCGGATTTAACGTCAACCGGCCCTGCTTTTGCGCTGTATGATCTCCGAATTTATAGGCAACATACGCATGGGCAAATTCATGAAACGTGAACGCAATCATTAACGTAATTGCAACATAGGGAATTTCCTTAAGTGAATAGGCAAGAAATCCTTCCAAATTTTCCATATCGGTTTCCCCATTTCTCCTCTTTTTTCCTTTTAGTATACATGAAACTGGATATAAAATGAAAATGTTTGCTAAACTATCTATGATGCTAAGAAATAGGCTGTGTTAACTGGCCAATAAAGGAGGAATACATAATGCCATATGTTACGGTAAAGATGCTTCCAGGACGTAGTGATGATCAAAAGAGAGCACTTGTTGAAAAAGTGACGGATGCTGTCAGTGAAACCACTGGCGCACCAAAAGAGGCCGTTGTTGTTTTTATTGAAGAGATGCAAAAAGAACATTACGGTGTTGCCGGCGTTCGAGCAAGCGATAAATAATCGAAAAAAGCTAAGCCCCATTAATGGAGTTTAGCTTTTTCTTTTAATGCCTCAATATAAGCATAGGCTTGGTCAATTTCTTCCTCTGTATATCGCTGGCTGCTTTTTAGGGTAAAGACTTTGTCGGTTACTTCTTCTTTTGATAGATTATCAAAATATAAAACAGTTGAAACAAGCTCGAGGAATCTAGCATTCTGCTCGTTCATGTCCCCTAGGCAATCTTGTAGACATGGCATTTCCACTTCGTTTAAGCTCAAAAACTCTTTTCCTGTGTCGGTCAGGGTATAGCGATATTGAAAGTAACCGCCCTTTTTCTCTTTGATTTCATTGAGAAATCCCATATTGCAAAGCTCTTCCACTCGCAATGTTAATTCCTCAGAATATGGGCCATAAAAATGAAACTGAAACCGCTCATGAAACGGAAAACTCACCTTTTTTGCAATATATATCATCTTTTGCAGCTTTTTTCTCCCGATGATTTCTCCGGATACTAAAACAGCCTGCATCAGCTTAGCATGATCTTTTAACAACGCTCGTCAGCTCCTACTCCAAGGTTATATCTCTAATAGGCTACGTATTTGTTTTTTTATCTCTTTTTCCGAGGATTCATCCTCTAAGAAATCAACTGGGTAATATAGCTTATGGTCGGTTCTCCTCTTACCAGAGATGGCGTCCACAATCTCAGACTCTCTGGAAAGCTCCTTTAATTCCCCGTTTTTCATTAATAAATGAATTGGCAGACGTTCCTCTTCTTCACCGGGACGATAAAAGTCATACGGTAAATCCGAGGATGAATCGACAACTAAATAATATTCCGGATCCAATCCGGCCTTTTCAAAAAGACGCGTCAATTCAGTTAGCTTTTTATACTCCTTTGCAGGATCAAACTCGGCAAATTTAAACAAGTTCCGATTGACAAAACGCCGGCAAAGGTCACTTAAAATCACATCATCTTCTTCCTGCCAGATTTGAAAATAATACAAAATAATCGATTCATCTAACTTTAAATAGTCTTCTAACGTTACTTTATCGGTAAAGAAAGAATAAAAGTGAATCGGATCATTTTTAAAAGAATAATTGTTTTCATATAGCTGCTTGGCGCGGTGCAGAATTTTGGTCAAAATAACCTCGGCACTTCGGGAAACAGGATGAAAATAGACCTGCCAATACATCTGATAGCGGCTCATAATATAATCCTCAACCGCATGCATACCGCTCTTCTTAATAACAACCTGGTCTTCCTTTGGTCTCATGACACGAAGAATTCTCTCCATATCAAATTGACCATAGCTTACACCGGTAAAATAAGCGTCCCGCTGCAGATAATCCATCCGATCCGCATCGATTTGACTGGAAATTAAGCTGACAACGAGCTTTTTGGCAGATGTTTTTGCAATCACCTCAGCGACTTGCTGGGGAAAATCAGGACTAACCTTTTTTAAAATAAAATTGACCTCTGTATCTCCTAACACAATCGCTTGTGTAAAATCTTCATGGTCAAAGTCGAATACTTTTTCAAATGAATGGGAAAATGGACCATGCCCCAAATCGTGGAGGAGAGCGGCACATAGAGTAAGAAGACGGTCATCGTCATTCCATTCCGGCCTGCCTGCAAACACATCATCGATGATCCGTCTGACAATTTCATATACTCCGAGAGAATGGTTAAAGCGGCTGTGCTCAGCGCCATGGAAGGTTAAAAAGGTGGTGCCAAGCTGTTTGATACGGCGCAGGCGTTGAAACTCTTTTGTTCCGACCAAATCCCAAATCACGCGGTCACGTACGTGTACGTAGCGATGAACAGGGTCTTTAAACACTTTTTCTTCACTCAGTTTTTCCGCCGAATATCGCATTGCTTTCCCTCTTCCTCTAAACTTTCTTCTATTATATCCCAATTCCCAACAATTTTCTGCAGGATTTTTCGACAATAACATGAAATGAAAAATCACCTAGGAACGCGTAGTCGTAGGTGATTATTTTAGCTTTTTATTTACTTTCTCCATTAATTCCTCTTCGGTTAGGGCAGCAACCGGACGGTTATTGACAAAGGCAAATGTTTTCTTCCGGCCAGGTCCACAATAAGATTGGCAGCCAATTTTCACTTCAGCTTCAGGATCCAATTCTTTCAAACGAGGGATTAATGTCTTTAGATTCACGGCCTGACAGTCATCACAAACGCGGAATTCATTTGACATTACTTCCACCCTTTCTTTTGGGCTATCTATTATTGCTATTTTATCCAATATATTTACGGTTTAACTCCTTAGGTATTTTACAATTTCTTTCTATCCATTGCAAGTTGCTTTTCGTTTGAAATCCTTCCAACTCTTTTAGTTAAAAAAACTATTATCCTTGCAGACATTTTGGTATAAAGCTTACAAAACTTGTCCAAGATAAGACTAGAACTTTTAAAAACTCGTCTCCGAGTTCATTGAAATTATATTTAGGGAGTTGAAAAGAATGAAAGTACGGCAAGATGCCTGGACAGATGAAGATGATTTATTGTTAGCTGAAACCGTCCTTCGCCATGTACGTGAAGGAAGTACCCAGCTGAATGCTTTTGAAGAGGTTGGCGACAAGCTAAATCGTACATCTGCAGCCTGTGGATTCAGATGGAATGCAGTTGTGCGCCATCGCTATGAAAAAGCATTGCAATTAGCAAAAAAACAGCGTAAACAAAGACAAAGAGTGTTAGGGAAAGACCAAGGAGGTAAGAAAAAGTTACTTTATAATCCTCCAGTACCGGCTGCAGATGACTTTGAAACACTTTCTGCACCAATCGAAGTACAAATGGAAGCATCTTATGAAATGCCAGATTTAACAACAGAGGTTGCAGCTGAAACATACGTTAAGCCTGCAGCGCCCGTTTACAGACCAACAGCACAAACGGCGTCAGGATTATCACTTGATAGCGTCATTGATTACTTGCAAAACTTTAATCATGCGAATCTGCAAAATGAAGCATTAAAAAGTGAGAATGAAAGATTAAAGCGCGAAATCGCAGAGTTACGTAAGCAGAATGAAGAAATGTCTGCAAAAATTGAGGGTCTCGAGCAAAATACCGAAACCATCCAGGAAGATTACGAGACACTCATGAAAATCATGAACCGCGCTCGTAAGCTTGTATTATTTGAAGAAGAAGAAAGACCTGCGACAAAATTCAAAATGGACCGTAACGGGAACTTAGAAAAGGTCGCTGAGTAAAATGAAAAGCTAAAAGTGTCTGCCTATCGGCGCTTGCGCTAAACAAAGCTATTGGGAGAAGAACAATATCCTCTTAAAAAGGGCCGTAAATCCACTTTTGGATTACGGCTTTTATATTTTTTCATTTCGCTCAATAATCCTTTGATAGTAGCCGGGGAGGAGGTCCAATTCAAGCTCATTTAATACTCCTGAGTAAAGATGGTCACTGTTCTTTTTTAACTGGTTCAATAGACGCAGCATCACATCTGATATGGTAAACGGCGTTTCCAAAAGCTCAGAGAGAGAAGCCATCACTTCCGGTACAATTTCCGGAAAGGTGAACTTTGTTTGCTGTTCATTTTTAGCAATCTCATAAAATTGTTTAATGAACTGTGCCCGCTTACTGCCGCTGCCATTGACACATAAATAGATTTGAACCGCGACCCCTTTTTTGAGGCGGCGCTGGGAAATACCAGCGAACTTTTTCCCATCAATACTCAGATCATAGCTTCCCGGGCAATAAGAGCCGACGATTTCCCTTGCCTCAATACTCTTATTATATTCCGCGAACATATCCTGAATAAGCTGCCACATCGTATCGTACCCGCGGTTTATATCGATCCCTTTTTCTTTTTCAGGCAGAATCAATGAGATATTCAAAACACCTTCATCTAGCACCACCGCTAACCCGCCTGAGTTCCGGACAATAGACTGATAGCCCTGTGCCTCAAGAAATTGTCTACCTTCATTTAAGAATGGCAGTTTGGTATCTTGTATCCCGAGGACGATGGTATTGTGATGGACCCAGGTTCTAGCCGTCGCAGGAGCCTGTCCAGAACCGACAGAGGCACATAACGTATCATCTGTACCAAAGGACTGTAATGCTTGAAAATGACGGCCAGCTGTCGACTGATCGATAATCCGCCATTCTGGTTGACGCAGTAAACCTTCCATATTGTTTTTCTCCTCAAAATGAATAGTAAGCTTATTTTAGCAAAAAGATTCCCACTAAAACAGCTGTTTGGATTTTCCATAAAATGTATAAAAGTACAAAACCCCTCTAAAAAAGTCCAAATGCCACCCAAAAAGGTCCATAACCTATTGAAAATAGTCCAAACATCCCTCAAAAAAGTCCATAACCCTACAAAAATAGTCCATAACGCAAAAACCCACCATCAGAAAAGCCAGCCCACCCCCGGACTGGCTCCAAAAACACTATTTTATTCCCTGCGCCGCCGTGATTAATGCCAATTTATAGACATCTTCTTCATTACAGCCGCGTGATAGGTCATTCACAGGTTTGTTTAACCCTTGAAGAATCGGACCAACTGCTTCGAACCCGCCTAAACGCTGGGCAATTTTGTAGCCGATGTTACCAGCTTCGAGGCTTGGGAAAATAAATACGTTCGCGTCCCCTTGAAGCGGTGAATCTGGTGCTTTCTTTTTCGCCACAGATGGCACAAATGCCGCATCAAATTGGAACTCGCCATCGATTACCAATGATGGCTCACGTCGCTTAGCTTCTTCAACTGCCCCTGATACTCTCCCTGTTTCTGAAGACTTCGCTGAACCCTTTGTAGAAAAGCTAAGCATCGCAATCCGTGGTTCCATATCAAACATATTTGCTGTTTTCGCACTTTCTACCGCAATTTCCGCTAAATCATTGCTGTCGGGAGCAATATTGATGGCGCAATCGGCAAATACATATTTCTCATCCTCACGAACCATGATGAAGACGCCAGACGTTTTCTTCACGCCTTCTTTTGTTTTAATAATTTGCAGCGCAGGGCGGACCGTATCGGCTGTAGAGTGCGCCGCGCCGCTAACCAATCCGTCTGCTTTATTCAAGTACACCAACATGGTGCCGAAGTAATTTTCATCTAATAAAATCTTACGCGCATCTTCTTCCGTTGCTTTTCCTTTACGGCGCTCCACAAACGCTGCCACAAGCTCGTCCATGGCTGCATAACTTGCTGGGTCATAAATTTCCGCTGCCTCTAAGGAAACACCAAGCTCCTTGGCCTTAGCCTGAACCTGTTCGATATTTCCAACCAAAATAGGAGTTAGTCGCTTTTCCTCCGCAAGTCTGCTGGCTGCTCTGACAATTCGCTCATCCAAGCCTTCAGGAAAAACGATTCTCATATCACGGCCTGATAATTTTTGTTTTAAACCTTCAAATAAATCTGCCACATTAAATCCTCCCTAAATACATCTACTACTTTTAGCATACTTTACCTGTTGAAAATTTCAACTTAGGCAGCGTTTTCACTCAAATGTTCTTATTTTCAAAAAACTCCACACTATCCTTTACTATTTACCTCTTTTCATAAAATTATCCATGGAGGTTTATTCGAGCGTGTCTTGGTCAAACTATGATATAGTAAAGATTGTAAATAAGAAGAATGATTATTTAGGAGTGATTATAATGAGTGAAGCAGCTCAAACGCTTGATGGCTGGTATTGTTTGCATGATTTCCGTACGGTTGATTGGACGACTTGGAAAATGCTTTCAAGTGATGAACGTCAATCGGCGATTCACGAGTTTTTAAGTCTAGTTGAAAAGTGGAATCACACGCAAGAACGGAACGAAGGCAGCCATGCTTTATATACGGTTGTTGGTCAAAAAGCTGATTTTATGATGATGATTTTACGCCCGACAATGGCAGAACTAAACGAAATTGAAACAGAATTTAATAAAACAAAATTAGCTGAATTTACAATTCCAGCACATTCTTATGTATCCGTTGTTGAACTAAGCAACTATTTGCCTGCTGGTGAGGATCCATACCAAAACCCGCAAATTCTTGCTCGTCTTTACCCTAAGCTTCCTAAAACTGCGCATGTTTGTTTCTATCCAATGGACAAACGCCGTCAGGGAAATGATAACTGGTACATGCTGCCGATGGAAGAGCGCCGCAATATGATGCGCAGCCACGGTATGATTGGCCGTACATATGCAGGAAAAGTAAAGCAAATCATTACCGGTTCAGTCGGCTTTGACGACTACGAATGGGGCGTAACGCTTTTTGCTGAAGATGTTCTTCAATTTAAAAAGCTTATTTATGAAATGCGTTTTGATGAAGTAAGTGCACGTTACGGTGAATTTGGTGCTTTCTTTGTTGGCAATTTGTTAGAAGAGGAAAGAGTATCTCGATTCTTACATGTTTAATCTAGAAAGTTCTCAGCATAGGCTGAGGACTTTTTTGTATTTTCGTTATGTCATATTTCCCCTTTCCTCCTCATACTAATAAAACAGCGAGTCTTAAGTTTTTGCTCCGAATCATCTCACAAACGGGACTATCCCGATTGTCACCATTTAGGCTTCTGGGAGTATGAATAGAATGTTGGTACAAAAGGGTTAGTCATTTTTTAGGAGGGGAAAAGATGAATCAGTATTATAATCAACAAGGGTATCAGCCCTATCAAGCTAGACAGGGAGCCGCAACTCCATATCAAGGGCAGGGATTTTTTCCTGGCGGGCAACAGCAAGGATTTCCGCAGTTCCCACAACAAGGAGTTCCATCGGGGCCACCTGCAGGAGCTCCACAGCCTCAGGGAATGCTGCCAGTTGAACAATCGTACATCGAAAATATTTTGCGATTAAACAAAGGGAAGTTAGCCACCGTTTATGCAACCTTTGAGGGCAACAATCAATGGAATGCCAAGAAATTTGTTGGAATTATTGAAGCTGCCGGAAGAGACCATGTTATTTTAAGTGACCCGCAGGTTGGTACCCGTTTCCTTATCCCAATGGTGCCGATTGACTACATTACGTTTGATGAAGAAATTGAATATGAGTATCCTTTTGGAGCCGGAGCAGCTGCTTTAGGTACTTATTCCCCAAGATAATAACAAAAGGCATTGGAAGCCAAGTCCAATGCCTTTTTACTATTTTACAAATCTTTAACGGTACCGATAATCATCAGAACCCAGCCTGCTAAGAAGCATACTCCGCCAAGCGGCGTGATCGCCCCCAGCACTCCTACCTTCGTCAAGCTTAAAACATAAAGACTGCCGCTGAAAAGAATGATTCCGATAAAAAATAACCAGCCGGACCATGTAAAGAAGGAACTGACTTCAACTTTTCCTAGAAGCAGTCCAATTACTAACAGCCCTGTTGCGTGAAACATTTGATAGGTGACACCTGTTTTCCAAATTTCCAGGTAATGAGGATCTAATCTATCCTTAAGTCCGTGTGCACCAAAGGCTCCAAGTGCTACAGCTAAAAAGGCATTAATCGCTCCAATTATTATAAAAGTTTTCATGTTTTCCCCGCTTTCTTTGTCTAGCTTCAGCGCCTAGGAAAAATTGAACTGCATTTTTCCCTGTGCAAGGTGCTTCCGCCTTTCAAGTTAAAAATCAAATAACGAATCTCCGTTTGCTTCGTCTTCCATTTCTAGTTTTTTTGGTTGATTTAGTGATACTGGCTGCTGAACCGCTGGCTGCACCATTACTGGTTGGTACGCAGCTTTTAACGGTAATTCTTGCTGGGCCTGCTTTTCATCTAGTATCAATTCGCATAATATTTTAATAGAGTACACCTTTTCCCGCAAGTTTTCTTGCTTCGTGCTGTTTTTCGCCAGTTTTAATTCCTCTTCTATTTTCCTTAGTAATTTATCTACTGAAATATCCACCATTTATTAACTCCTCTATTTCAATCTCTATATCATCATACCAAATTCCTCTATCAATTAGAAATTCGACACCTTTCATTGTTTCACGTGAAACATGTTAGGTTTTGTCAAAAAAATAAGAACCCGCACCATAAAGGTACGAGTTCTTAGCCCAATATTCTCTGGTAAATAGATTTTGCATGTGTAAGATCTTTCGTTCCATGAATGAGGGCACGGCCGTCGTTAAAGATAACCATCCGCTCACTTCCCATTTCTACTGATAAAAGATAGGGGTTCCCTTTTACGATATATCCTAGCGTACTAAGCTGTTCTGCCAGCTTCTCTAGCGATATTTCACCTTTAGCAGATGGGCGAACTTGTACCGTATCCCTTCCACATAGAACAGTGGTTTTTGTCCTATTTTCCTGGTCGAGATAAGGGTAAGTCCTCTCCTCGCCACACGATAAACATCCTGCAAATTTGGCTTTTCCCATTTTCAAACTTGTATATTGATTCCGCCATAAGTCAAAGCTGACAAACGAAGTTCGAACCGCATCCCAGTCCTCGACGAGCATTTTGAGCGCTTCGGCACTTTGATGTGCAATGACCATCTGGACAGCCGGCGAGATAATTCCACCGGTGTCACACGTTAATCCCTGCATCGGGATTGTCCGTAACAAACAGTTTAGGCACGGGGTTTTCCCAGGAATAATCGAAAAACTCATCCCATAACTGCCGACACACGCCCCGTAGATCCACGGTATCTGATACTTTTGTGAAACATCATTCATGACCATCCGCGTTTCAAAATTATCGGTAGCATCCATGATGATATCTACATCCTTCACCAAATCCTCGAGCATCGCTGGAGTGGCATCGCCGATGATAGCATTTATTTCAATATCCGAATTGATTGCCTTAAGCCGTTTTTCAGCGGCAGCAGCCTTCGGAAGTTTCTCCGCCACATCCTCCTCGGTATAAAGCTGCTGGCGCTGCAGATTACTTGATTCGATATAATCTCTATCAATAATTGTCAACCTGCCAACGCCTGCCCGAGTGAGGATCTCTGCATTCCCAGAACCAAGCGCTCCCGCACCGATCATCAATACATGCTTCGAGCGGATTTTAGCTTGCCCCTCTTTTCCGATCCCTGGAAAGAGGACCTGTCGTGAATATCGTTCGTTCATTCTGCTTCCCCTTCCGAGAGTGAATCTCGCTTATCCGAGAGTAATTTCTGCCATCCGAGAGTTATTCCCGCTCATCCGAGAGTTATTCCCGCTATCCGAGAGTAACCCTCGCTCATCCGAGAGTAAATCCCTATTTAGGGCCTTTTCTCTGATCAGCCTCCGCTTACTGGCGGGATAAAAGCGATTTCATCTCCGTCTTGAATCACTTCATCGTCCTGGGCAAATTCTTCGTTAACGGCCGTCATAACCGTATCCAATTTAGGAAGATTGTAGATTGCCGCCAATTCTGCTTTCAATTCAGCAACACTTTTACCTGTCGCATCTAATCGAAGAAACTCTTCGCCAACTGCGTCTCGCAAATGAGCGAAAAACATTACTTTATTCATTCAAATCGTCCTCCTCAGGTTTGCCGCTTGGATATGCAACTGTTTCAAGCTGGTTGCCCATCCACTCTTCGCCATCTTCCCAATGCTCTTTTTTCCAAATCGGGACAATTTCTTTGATCCTCTCAATCGCATAACGATTGGCATCGTAAGCATCGGCACGGTGTGGAGTGGAAACAGCGATGACAACGGCGATATCCGTGATATCAAGACGGCCGACACGATGGGTAATGGCGACCTGAGAACCTTCCCAGCGCTCTTCAATCTCCCTGCCGATTTGCTCAAGCTTTTTCACAGCCATGGCTTCATACGCATCGTAAATTAAGAATAGTGTCTTTTTCCCTTTTGTTAATTCACGAACGGTTCCAATAAAAGTAGTGATCGCTCCAGCATTGCGCTGAACGACCTTATCAATGACCGATTGGATATCAATCGGTTCTTTTGAAATTTGAAAGTTCATTTTCTCCACCTCTTCAGACCAAATTCTTTGGCTTTGCCTTTTCCACTACTTCATATCCGCCAATCTTTTCGACCTGCTCTTTAAATGACGGGGATTGGATAATGTCGATTAATAATTTGCAGCTTTCACTTTCATAAAAGCTTCTTGTCATCAATAAATCATATTCTTCGTCACCAACGGGAATAAAATCCAAGTCCATGGCCTTTGCGGCTGGATAAATCCCTAGCCCCGCTCCATGACCATCCCCATTTACTTCAGCTGCAACAGCTAAGTGTGAGAACATTTCACGATCATATCCGGTAATCTCTTCAGAAGAAATCCCGTTTTCCTTAAGAAGCATGTCAAGGAGAATCCTTGTTCCTGCCCCTTTTTGACGGTTAACAAAGTTCGCTTTTTTCTCAGCGATATCTATCAGTGTTTCAATCCCCAGCGGATTTCCCTTTGGTAAAATCCATCCTTGCTTTCTTTTTAAAAATGGATAGAGGACAACATCCACACCAGCTAGCATTTTCTTAACATATGAGTTATTATATTGCTTTGTATTCGGATCAAGCAAATGAATGCCCGCTACATGGGCCTCGCCTTTTCGAATTGCCATAATACCAGCCATACTGCCGACATGGGCTGAAACAATCTTCATGTCTGCACGGACTCTTTTCACCTGTGAGGATAAAAGATCAATGGTCAAATCGTGGCTGCCACAAAACATAATGGCATTTTTGATTTCCTCAAGCGGCCTTAAAAGCTCGACTTCAGCAAAATCACCTTGTTCATAGCCAATGACGTTGGCTGGCACGACAAGAAGGCCATCTGCTCTCACATAGGACATCGTTACCCCCGCCGCTCTTGTCAGCGGATTTGCAACAAATTGTCCATTCACATAGCCGATATTCATTCGTACAAAATCCTCGGCTCCCATACCTGAAACGATACGGCGGCCAAGCTTGACGGTAACCGTCTGCCTTTTTGGCTCAGGGATTTGTAAATACTTGCAAATAAGCGGCCGGACAAACCATTCTAAGGACAAATAGGCGGAGACAGGATATCCTGGAACACCTACGACAATCTTTTCATTTATTTTCCCTAAAATCACGGGCTTCCCAGGTCTTGCGGCCACACCATGGGTGAATACGGTTCCAATTTCGGCGATGATATGAACGGTATAATCCTTTGAACCTGCTGAGGATCCAGCATTAATGACAATAATATCCGAAGTCTCTGCTGCTTCAAGCAATACAGACTTGATCATTTCAGGGTCGTCCTTCACAATCCGATGAAGTCTCGGCTCCCCGCCCCAATCCTTTACAAAGTTCGCAAATACCGTTCCATTAAATTCAATAATATTTCCTGAAGAAAGTACGCTATCCGCCTCGACTAGCTCATTACCAGTCGGAATGATGGTGACAACTGGCTTTTTCGCAACCGGAATCTGAAGCTGCTGTGATGCTAACAGAACGCCCAAATCCGCTGGTCTTAGTATATGTCCCTGCGGGAAAAGCATTTCCTCCTGTACAATATCCTCGCCAATCGGGCGGATATGCTGCCATGGTGTTGCGGGCTCAATAATTTCAACATTTTCTTCATCGATCATATCGACATGTTCAATCATGATTACCGCATTAAATGGAGCTGGAATTGCATTTCCTGTATCCACTATAGCAAAATCAATTCCCAGCTTAAGCTGAAGTGGATTTTGCTCATGGGCGGTATACGTTTTTTCAGCGATTACCGCAATTCCATCCATGGCAGATGCATGGTAATGAGGCATTGACACATTGGCAAAAATCGGCTCAGCCGTTACACGGCCAAGGGCATCACTTATTGGAATCATTTCTACTTCAAGGGGCAGAGAAAAGTTCTCAAGAATTTCTGTTTTCGCTTCCGATCGGGGTTTGTCCTCTAAATATATTTTCCGTTTATAGCGTTTCTGGTCCATCTATTTTATCCCCCTCATCGTGTTGCAATCACAGGTACATAATCCCCCTGTGAAATACCCTCTTTTTCTGAACTAATCTCAACAATTCCATCGCTTTTTACCAACGTCGTAATTAAACCTGATTTCCCGATAATCGGCTCCGCCCACCATTCTCCTTCTTTCTCCATCAAACGAACACGAATATAATCGGAACGCCCTGGTGCAGAAGGAATATTCTTGGTAATCCGGGCAAAAATCCGATCAGGCTTCTTATCAATTTTTTCACCTTTTAACTTTTGAATAATCTTTTCGCCAAACAGCATGAAAATAATCATCGCTGAGGCTGGATGACCCGGCAGGCCGAGGACCGGTTTTCCATTCGCCATTGCAAGAATCGTAGGTTTCCCTGGTTTGATAGATATGCCATGCACGAACACACCTGGTGAACCTAGGGACTGAATCACATCGGTTGTGTAGTCCTTTGCTCCGACCGAACTTCCCCCTGAGAGAATTAAGCAGTCCACTTCATTATATAAAGCCTGTGCTTTTTGCTGAAACTCCTGATAGTCATCCTTCACAATTCCACCGTACACAACCTCAACATTCCATTTTTTTGCGAGCCCGGAAATCGTCAAATAGTTAATATCACGGATTTGTCCTTCTGAAAGTTTTTCTGTTTGATAGGGAACAATTTCATCACCCGATGATAGATACCCGACCTTAAGCTTACGATAAACACTTACATGGCTAATACCCAGTGAGGCAATCGCACCTAACTCCTGAGGTCTGAGCATCGTCCCCTCTGGAAGGAGAATTTCCCCTTCACGGATATCCTCACCTGCACGAATAATATTTTCACCAGGTGCTACCGACTTATAGGTGTTTAATAGTCCGTCATGATCTTCACAATGTTCAATCATAATCACGCTGTCACTTCCTGGAGGAATCATCCCGCCTGTTGGAACATAGACGGCTTCCCCTTGACCGACAGGGCGCGAAGCAGATTCTCCCATTGCAACTTCTCCCACCACCGTTAAAAACCCCGGCATGGAATCAGAAGATCCATAAGTGTCCTTTGCTTTCACAGCATAGCCATCCACGGTTGAGCGGTCAAAGCCAGGGACATTTTCCTTCGCGGTGACAGGCACCGCCAATATATATTGAAGAGCCTCTTCTAGAGAGCGTTCTTCGGCAGCTTTTATCGCTGGGATTTTTTCTTCTATCATTGCAAACGTTTCTTCAACTGTTTTTACTTTGAAAAATTGCACTGTGCCTTACATCCTTCCTGCCTAATCAGCTTCCAGCCATTTTTTTGCGTCCTCATACTCATGGGGATGATTCATATTGAAAAAAACTCGCTCCATATCGATGTTGGTATAGGCTTGCAGTTCTTTTTCCGTTACATAAAGGACATTTAAATGATCAAGCAGATGTTTGATTGGAAGACGTCCATTTTCAATACATTCTTCAATTTTCGTTACACACTTCTTTTGAAAAACCGCACATAAAGTTTGCATTTTTCCATTAATAACGGGAACTAAGGCATCGTGATGGTCAATCATATTCACAAGGGTAGCAGCAAGTTCTCCGGACATAAATGGCATGTCGCACGCTACTATGAAATTCACATCATATTCCGAAGCACGTAAGCCGGCATGAAAACCTGCAAGCGGTCCTTTTCCAGGATAGTGATCGGACACCATCTTCACTCCTAAAAACTGATAGGACTCCCTATCATTGGTGACAAGAATGATATCATCAAAATAGATTTTAAGAATATCAACCATTCTTTCGATTGTCGTCTTCTCGTTTAGTTTAAGGAGCGCCTTGTTTGTGCCCATCCTGCTCGATTTCCCGCCTGATAAAATAATTGCCGCAGCTTTCATGAAAAAGCACCTTCTTAATTGGTTTCTTTAATTTCGCCCACCGCTTGATATCCTTGCTCCTGGGCTACAAAATCAAGATGAATCGTATTTAGGTCCAGCATGGCAGCTGAAGGCTTGCTGAGATATTGTCTTGTATCTATCACTTTAATATATCCTGTACACTTTTCGCAAACCTGAATTTGTGAGGCTGCGTCCCCTTCAATGGTGATAAACTGAATGGTGTTATGGTCATCATTGCCGCAGTGCGCACATTCAACACGCTTTGCATTCCAATGTGCAAGGCAGCGCGGACATGTCATTACCTTTTTTCCTTCATCTTCTAGAACGGCAAGCCGAGCTGGTTCACCGCAAACGGGACAGCCTGCATAAGGAACAGCATGAGTGATTTCGTGCTGGATTTTCTCTGCTGTTAGCTGTAGGTAAGGTCTTAGTGCCGTTTCAGCAAGAAATTGTGGAATCCACTCCTCAAGTCCATTTTCTTCGGCAAAACTAGCAAAATAAATTCTATTAAAAGAAAAGGCTTCATCGATCCAGCGAATCACAGTTTCTTCGTTTAATAGAGCACTAATCCCAGCAAGCTTTGTTTCAAGCTCAGGATTCATCTTAATTAATAGTGCGTTTATCTCCTCTATCCACTGTAAGAATAGTGGAATTTCGAAATTAATAGACGTTAATGCAGCCGCTGGCACTCCTGCTGACATCGCTGCCTTATCAAGGTTTGGAATAATGGATTCAGGATTGATACTCTTCTTCCAATTCTCTTGAAGGGTTAAAATATCCTTCTGTAAATTCTGATATTCTTTCGAAACAGATTTTTTCATCGTGTGCACCTCTTCCTTTTTTTGGGGCTGTGTTAAATTGGGCTGTTGATTTGCGCTTCAGTCGCTTCGCTTTCCGCAGGCGGTTCGGGAAGCCTCCTCGGCGCTAAAGCGCCTGCGGGGTCTCCCCTGTCCCGTCCTCCTGCAGGAGTCTCGCGCCTTCCTCACAAATCAACAGAGTTCTAAAATAGTTACCTTTAACACAGCAATTTTTTAAATAAAGGCTGTCCTGTAAGAGACAGCCTTTATTTCTATAAATTATTAAGCACCTTTTTTCTTTTTCTTGTTATGACCAGTGGTTGGACTTGGACTTGTTGGTTTATGCGGGTCGTCTAGTTTAGGGAAGTTGCCTTTTGCGACTTCTTCGTCATACCAGTCTGGATAGTGTTCTTGTGCCCACCATGCAGGTACTTCACCTGTGATAACTCCGGTATATCCTGGTTTAGAGTTTTTGTGTATAACAGATAGATAGACGTGTCCGACTACTACCGCAATAGCTAGACCGAAACCGACGTTGTGTAACAAATATCCCCATTGAACGAAAGCTCTTGGGAAGAATTCAGGGAACCACATTGGGATACCTGATCCAATGATTAAAATGGCAGTGAAGATTTGAATAATTGAGTTAATCTTTTCACCTGCGTTAAAAAACGTTTGTCTAATGTGTTTAAAATTAAATCCGAACAGCTCTTTTACGAATTCAGTAAAGAACTCAAGGTCACGTTTTTTCCACGTAACTAGTTCCTTCATCCATAGCTTAAAGCCTTTGAAGTCAAAAATTACCCAGATAAACGTTGGTGTTACAAACGCAACGGCAAAGATTCGGTGAAGGAGACGAGCCCCTTCCGGTCCGCCAAGAACTGGATACAGCCAGTCAAAAAACTCCGTATACATTGGCAAAGCCGTGATATAGAGGGCGAAGAATGAAATCGCGTTAACAGCATGCGCCCAAACAAATGCCTTCGAAAAACGTCTTACTTTTACTATCGACTTTTGAGGTTTACTCATGGCTGTCACCTCCGTCTTCGTTTTTACCATTCTTTTTCTTGCTAATGATGGTATTGGTAATAAAAGCACCGACAACCGCCATCGTGGTTGCACCAATCATCATTTTACCAATTGGCTGTGCATAGTCTTTCCAAATCACAGCAGATGTTGGAACCTTAGGGTTTTCAGGCAAACCGTAAACGGATGGTTTTTCTGCAAGTACATAAACCGTATGCGTTCCACCCACACCTTGTGGATTATAAACCATTGCGTTTGGATAACGGTCTTTGATTTCGCTAACACGCTTTTCTGCTTTTGCAATCATCTCATCTTTGTTTCCAAACTCCATTGCCCCTGTGTGACAAGTTGTTACGCAGGCAGGCTGTAAGCCTTCTTCAAGACGATCTGTACACATGGTACATTTATGAGCTTTTCTGTATTTGTCACCATTTTTATCAACATATTCCTTAAGGGAAATGACTTCAAATGGACAGTTATTGACGCAGTATCCACAGCCTACACATTTCTCATGATCAATGACAACTGTACCAAAATCAGTGTAGCTGATTGCATTTTCCGGGCAAACCTTTTCACAGGCAGCATCCGTACAGTGGAAGCATGCAGAGTGACGGAATAGATAGTCAAGTTTTCCTTTTGAATCTTCATGCTCGATATATTGCAATACATTCCATGTATCTGCTGTTGTTTTCGCATGTGACTGCGCGCTTCCTAGAAAGTCCTGTTGTTCAGCCGGAAGGTCATTCCAGTTCTTGCAGGCAACCATACAGGCACGACAGCCGTCACACTTGGTCACATCAACAAATTTCACATATTCAGTAGCCATTAGTCAGCCCTCCTTACGTCACAGAGGAATGCCTTATATTCTGGAATGGTTGTATTGGCATCCCCGATATGAGGCGTCAGGCGATTTGCTGTATCCCCAGTTGCGATTCCTTTATATCCAAAATGCCATGGCATTCCGATTTGATGAACATTTTTGCCATTGATTTTATGAGGCTTAAAGCGTTTCGTCACCATTGCGAAGGCTTTTACCTCACCACGGGCTGAGCTGACAATGATTTTATCTTTGTTTTTAATGCCCTTTTCCTTAGCTAACTCTTCACTCATTTCGATGTACATATGTGGAACAAGCTCTGATAACCATTCTTGGTTACGTGTCATGGAACCGGACTGCCAGTGCTCACTTACACGATACGTTGTAGCCACGATTGGGAAGTCCGCTTTAAAGCCGCGCTTATTAAATTCCCCATCAAATAATTGAATCGCTGGGTTAATTTCCTGCTTTGAGAACGGATTTGGAATTGGACTTTCAAATGGTTCATAGTGTTCAGGGAATGGACCATCATTTAATGTTGGTGCATATAACCCGCCTACTCCATCAGCCATCATGATAAACGGTGATGTAAATCCAGGTTCTCCTGGCTTCTTAATGGCGACAAAATCTGGTACATCATGTCCAACCCACTTACCTTGAACAGCATCAAACCATATTACTTCTTTGTCCTTGCTCCATGGCTTACCGTTTAGATCTGCTGCACAGCGGTTGTATAGAATACGACGGTTCATCGGCCAAGCATAAGACCAGTTTAGGTAGTTGCTCATTCCCGTGTCTTTGTTATCACGGTTTTTAGAACGATTCTTGCCTTCCTCTGGGTAGAAGCCGCAATAGATCCAGTTACCGGAGCATGTTGAGCCATCATCTTTCAGATTACCAAAACCGGCAATTAATTTTCCTGTATTCACATCATAGCCATTGATTTCTTTCGCTACTAGATCGATATCAGGATGATGTCCTGTGCCGTAGTTCCAATATAATGCATTGATTGGTGCTGCAGCAGGGCCTGCTTCATTTTTATAAAGAGCTTTAATTCTTGTAGTCAGCTCATGAATGATTTCTAAGTCTGCTTTTGACTCTCCTAATGGCTTAATTGCCTGCCAGCGGTACTGCATCCAGCGGGAGCTGTTTGAAATACTTCCTTCCTTTTCATAAGAAGAACATGCTGGTAAAAGGAATACTTCTGTATTGACCTTAGATGGGTCACTGCCTGCTTCTTTCTGCCAGAACGATGCCGATTCTGTTTCCCAAAGGTCAACAGCCACTAACCATTTCAGGTTGCCAAGTGCTTCTTTTTCCTTGCCCGCATTTGGTCCGCCGACGACTGGGTTTGTTCCAAATAGGAACGCACCTTCCAGCGTGCCATCATACATAGCTTTAAAAAGGTTAATGTGTGAGTAGTTCTTGTTTCCTTTTGGCAGGTATTGATAGCCAAATTCATTGTTTGCTGTAGCATTTGGTCCATACCATGCTTTCAATAAGCTGACGATGAACTTCGGCTTGTTGCTCCAATAACCTGTTTTTGGTGTTTCTTTTTCCATATGGCCTTTAAGTGTTGCATTCTCTGGAACCTTTGAGGTTGGTGAATTTAGATAGCCTGTTAGGTTTCCATAAAGCAGACCAAAGTCTGTAGAACCTTGTACGTTAGATTCACCGCGCATTGCGTTTACGCCGCCGCCAGGCAGACCAATATTACCTAAAAGAAGCTGAAGCATTGCATATGCACGTACATTTTGTGTTCCAACTGTGTGCTGGGTTGTACCCATTGCATACATGATTGTTCCAGATTTTCCAACCTGACCAGTTGCACAGAACGTTTCACAAACCTTTACGTAATCTTCCTTAGCTGTACCCGTTACTGCTGTTACTGTATCGACATCATAACGTGAGTAATGCTTCTTCATTAATTGGAAAACACAGCGAGGATCCTGTAACGTCATATCTTTTACAGGTGTTCCATCTTCGTTCTTTTCCCATGCCCATTTTGTTTTATCATAAGCGCGTTTTGCTTCGTCATAGCCAGAGAACAAGCCATCTTCAAAACTATAAGTATCTTTTACTATAAAGCTTGCGTTTGTATAGTTAACAACATACTCTTTGTGAATTAAATCATGATCAAGCGCGTATTTAATCATTCCCCCAATAAACGGAATATCCGTTCCAGAACGAAGCGGTGCATACACATCAGCCATAGAAGATGTTCTTGTATAACGCGGGTCAACCGAGACAATTTTACCGCCTTTATCCTTTGCTTTTTGCAGCCATCTAAAGCTGATTGGATGGTTTTCAGCAGGGTTTGCGCCAATGATTAATGCACAATCAGTATACTGCAGATCATTCCAATGGTTAGTCATTGCTCCACGACCATATGAAGGTGCCAGACCGGCAACCGTAGAACTATGTCATATTCGTGCCTGGTGCTCTAAATAGGTGACACCAAGCCCTCTCATCATTTTAGAAAGCAGGTACGTCTCTTCATTATCAAGAGCTGCTCCGCCAAGGCTTGCAATCGCCTCGGTCTTATTCACTGTCATGCCGTCTTCACTTACAACAAATGTTTTATCACGTGTTTCTTTCGCACGCTTGGCAATGGTTTCATACATCCATTCCCAATCTTTTTCTTCCCACTTATTACTTCCTGGTGCACGATAAAGCGGTTTCTTAATACGTTTTTCAGAAGTATATAACTGTCTAATTGTTGTTCCTTTACTGCATAGCTTACCTTCGTTAATTGGGTTATCCGGATCCCCTTCCGTATAAACCACTGTGTTGTCCTTTGTATGGACTAATATTCCACAGCCAACGCCGCAAAAGCAGCAAATGGTTGGTGTAACAGTTGATTTGGCAATTTTGAATTCTTTTGTGCTGGCATACGCTTTTTTCTCATTAAAGCCTAGCTCAGCTACTGCTAACGTCGCTGCAGTGGCACCAGACAACTTCAAGAATTGCCTGCGGTTTAAGTTGATTTCAACCATTTTTCTATCTCCTTCCCATAAATTGAATAGAACATCCCATTATCTATCTAATTACTGCTTGGTCGTTAATTCCCCCCTTCAATGCATCTCGACAGCGGGTATTTCCAATAAATCATTTTCAACTCTGCCTGTTGAGGTGTAAATATTAGCCATTTTCCCTCGTAAATAGCCAATAACCTCAATGTTTAAGTATTTAGCCAATTGAACGGCCTGCTTGGTAGCTGCTGTTCGTGAACCAATAACAGGAAAGCCAAATTTCGCTGCTTTGGAGAGCATTTCATATGAAACCCTGCCGGTTGTTAATAAAACTAACCGTTCAGGCTGTAAACCCAATCGTAATGTGTGGCCAATGATCTTATCGACTGCATTGTGCCTGCCTATGTCTTCGCGGACGGTGATAGTGCCATTTTCTTCAACAATACAAGCACCATGCATGCCGCCGGTTTCTAAGTAAAACGGTGAATTTTGAGCAAATTCACTTCGCTTTTTTAATAAAAAACTTAATTTATAGCTGTGTTCAGAAGATACTTTTTGAAAATTCTTCACGTCTGTCATCGAGAAAAACGTGACTCCGCGGCCGCAGCCAGCCGTATAATGCTTCTTTTTCGTAAATAACTCTTCTTCATTAAAGCCATTCAGAAGTGAGACGTTGATGCTTCCCATCTCTTCATTAATAGTTATGGATTCAATCTCACTCGCTTCCTGAATAAATCCTTCAGAAAACAAATAACCATAGGCCCAATCCTCTAAATCATGTTTCGTTAGTTGAAATACGGCTATCTCATACCCATTTAAAATTAAGGTAATCGGATATTCATCAGGACATCCTTTGCGGTACATTGTTTTCCCTCCTTTCAGGAAATACCATTCTAGAACTTTTCAATTGTAATCATGTTAACCAGCCTTCTCAGCGACATTTATCACAATTTACAGCACATCCAAATGAATTAGCTATGCCTTTTAAATTTATAATCAATATCGAAGCCTAGATTTCAGGACTTTGACGAACCTTGGTCTTTTTTGTGTCAGATTATCGAATTTATTTCAAAACTTCCTGCTTTAATGCCATTTGTAAGCGATACCAAATTGTCTCTTGTATCTTTAGTACTATCGTACGATGAGTCTTTTTTCTCGGAAGTAAGAATTATCACATATAAACATCTAAATAATATAAAAACGGTCATTTGTCATCTTTCTGACAAAATCAATCCATGGCAAAATTTCTGCTATATTTCTACATTTGATTTATAATAGGAATAGTGATTTTCACCAACTAGTTTTTAGGAGGAGTACATATGACAATTAAAAAGGTTATGACGATCGCGGGTTCGGACACAAGCGGGGGTGCAGGGATTCAGGCTGATATCAAAACATTCCAAGAACTAGGTGTGTACGGAATGACGGCACTGACTACCATCGTTACGATGGATCCTAAGGATTGGCACCATAGCGTGTTTCCAATCTCCGTTGAGACGCTAAAACCACAAATCGACACCGTCCTATCAGTAGGAATTAACGCCATGAAAACAGGTATGCTTGGTACAGTTGAAATTATTGAGTTAGTCGCAAAGGTGATCGATGAACATAAAATGGAAACCGTCGTCATTGACCCTGTTATGGTGTGTAAGGGTGAGGATGAAGTCTTAAATCCGGAAACCACTGACGCTATGCGTGAATTATTACTGCCACGCGCATTAGTTGTGACACCTAACCTTTTCGAGGCTGGCCAATTAGCTCAAACAGGCCCCGTTAAAACCTTAGAACAGATGAAGGAAGCAGCACGAAAAATTCACGATTTAGGTGCTAAATATGTGGTAATTAAAGGCGGCAGTAAGCTGTTAACCGAAGAAAAATCAATTGACCTTTTATTTGATGGCAAAGACTTCACCATTTTTGAATCCGAAAAAATTGAGACGAACTTCACTCATGGTGCTGGCTGTACCTTCTCATCTGCTATTACCGCAGAACTGGCAAAGGGCCGTTCCGTTATCGAAGCAGTTGAAGTTGCAAAGGACTTCATTTCTGCTGCGATCAGCCAAGGCTTCCGCTTAAATGAATTCGTCGGACCTACTTGGCACGGTGCCTACCGCGGAGCAAAAACCGAATACTGCACAGATTGTTAATCAACTTGCCGTTCATATCGAACGGCTTTTTTAATTATAGGCTGTGTTAAAGGGATACTGTTGACTTTAGAACCTGTTGATTGGAGTGGAAGGCGCTTGACTCCTGCGGGATGAACGAGCTGAGTGAGACCCCGCAGGAGCGAAGCTGCGAGGAGGCTTCCCGAACCGCCTGCGGAAAGCGAAGCGCCTGGAGCACAAATCAACAGCCAAGTTTAATAGAGCCTTTATTATAAAAAACAAGGCTAACATTTCGCTTTTTCAATGTGATTTTAGTATGATAGATACATTATTAAATACACTAATTTATAGATTACATACCATGTACAGGGAAAGGAGCAAAGACATATGGAACCGATTAAGAATCATCTCCAGGTTCAAGAAGTGATTAACAGGTTCGCGAATCAGGATGTATATATTCACCTGGAAACCACGAATGGTGCCTATGCATCCCACCATGATCAAACCTTCTTTTCAGCAGGTGCCTATATTCGAAATGCGCTGGTCCGATACGAACATGGGAAAATCACCGGAACTGACCCCTATCGTGTCGGCTTAAAAATTAACCTTGGCTGGATTTATGCGGAAGGTCTCACTCATTTTGAAGTCGATGAAGAAGACCGCTTGCTGTTAGCAGGCCATGATAACAAAGGGAAACTCGCGGTTGCCCTAGAAATCAGCCCTACACCGTTTGAGTAATGGAAAGGAGGAGCCTTTTATGGAAAAAGAACGTCATCTATTAGTCGTCTTTCCACATCCAGACGACGAAGCTTTTGGAGTATCTGGAACCATTGCCACTCATATACAAAATGGTACTCCTGTCACTTACGCCTGTTTAACCTTGGGTGAGATGGGCCGTAACATGGGGAATCCCCCTTTTACCAACCGAGAAAATCTCCCGAAAATTAGAAAAGAGGAGCTTAAGGCTGCCGCTGATGCCTTAGGTATTCAAGATTTACGAATGCTGGGGTACCGTGATAAAACGGTTGAGTTTGAAGACGATGAGAAGCTGGCAAATGCGATGTTGTCATTAATTAATGACGTAAATCCATCACTTGTCATCACTTTTTATCCTGGCTATTCTGTTCACCCCGACCATGACGCTACCGGTGCGGCGGTGGTAAGGGCAATCGAAAAGATTCCTGCCGACGCAAGACCGAAGCTGCACTGCGTTGCTTTTTCAAATAATTGCGTGGAGGAACTCGGTGAGGCCGACATTATCCATAACATCACTAGTGTTGCAGATAAAAAACTGGCTGCCATTCAAGCCCATCGCTCGCAGACGGAGCAAATGTTTGGAGACGTAACAGAAAAATTGAAAAACCAAGACCCGCAAATGATGGTCTGGATCAATAATGAACGATTCTGGACGTATAAATTTGATAATTAAATTTGACCTTTTTCATAAATAGCCCTGATTAAGGACAAATCTTTCATAGTCTCATTGAGTTTTGTCCTTAACCAGCAAAAAAGCCTTCGTCCATGACGAAGGTTTTTTAATAAGCTGGATTCATTAAGGTGCACAATTTGCACATATCAAGGATGATGATTTTCCTTGATTTCATATCGATGATTCCTTCTTTTTTCAGCTTCGAAAATACACGGCTTACGCTTTCCCGTGTGGTCCCGACTACTGTAGCAAACTCTTGAATCGTTAAGGGGATTTCAATATTCCATCTCGAGGTTGAATTATTAAATTTATTCCCTAACCGCTCTAACGTCTTTACCGTCTTCGCATAAACATCTAACAAGGCAACATCTCTTAAGGTGGAAGTCATTTCACGAAGAGAATCGCTCATGTATTCGATCATTTGAACAGCTAGCTCGGGGTATTCATGAAGACCCTTCTCTAATTCCATTTTATCTAAAAAGAAAAGCTGACCATCTTGGAGCATAGTGGCCGTCGCCGGATAGAGCTGTGAGGTTTTCGAGAATAGGCAAGCCTCCGCAAACACATCACCCTTTTGCTTCATACAAACAATGATCTCATTACCGTGTTCATCCTGCTTTGTTAGCTTTACCGCTCCCGAATGAATAAAAAATACCCCTTTGGCCACGTCATCTTCACAAATAACCTGTACTCCTTTTTTAATGGTTACTGTTTGAATCCGATTGGCGATTAGATGAATGGATTTTGCCGATAAATCCTTAAAAATGACTATTTTTCGTAGAAAGTCCTCGATTTTCAACTCTCTTACTTTGCCAAATGGCTGTTCCTCTAAAGCATGTACGGGATTCATTCTGCTCCTCCTTCCCTTTTTAAAAATCGCTGTGATACCACATATGTTACCTCCATTGTAGTGAAAATCGTCTCATCTTGAAGTGATAATTTTCACAAAACGTTCAATTTCTTAAAACCCTTTCATTTCAACGCCCTTCACAAAACGTTCAAAGTTGACTAAAAAAATGTGAGAAACGTCACATTTTAAATATTGATTTCTAATTAGGATGAAGTTGTTCATTAGACAGAAGGAGGGGGAAGTATGAATAAGGCAATTATCAGCTTTGTCGTTAGCATCGTAATTGGTTTTGGTCTTGGGTACTTGGTATTTGGCGTCATTTTGGGAGATTCCGATAACCAGACTCAAGTCGCTCAAACAGAACAAACAGACAAAGCAACTGAATCAGAAGGACAAAAGGAAGATCCAAAAGAGGAAACAGCAACGGTGGATGCCAATAACATCCTTAGCAGTAAAGGATGTCTCGGCTGTCACGCAGTTGATAAACTTGGCCTCGATGGCGGGGCAACGGGCCCAGATCTTTCCAAAGCCTTTACAGAGGTTGAAGGAAAGCATGGCAAGTCACTTGATGAATTCTTAAAAGAACCAACTTCCGCGGTTATGTCGAGCGTTATTGGCGGCAGCCCATTAACAGATGAAGAACGCGCGCAAGTGTTAGATATGTTGAAACAAGCTTCAGAAAAATAATAAGGTGGTGTAATAGATGAAGAAATGGATTCCAATCGCCTCAGGTTTACTAGCAGGCTTTGTCGCAGCAACGATATCCTTTGCTGACTTTTCAAAAAGCACGAACAATCAAGTTGCTTCTAGTAATAACAAAAGCAATGCAGAAAAGGTTTATGTACCATTCGGTGAAAAAGATGATTACTACCTATTCGCATCAGGCGGCCACTCTGGTCAAATGTTTATCTATGGTGTTCCATCCATGCGTCATATACGAACGGTTCCAGTATTCTCACAAGACTCTGCTACAGGATATGGGTTTGATGAGCATACGAAGAAATTAATGGGTGACTACACATGGGGAGACCTGCATCACCCGGCATTTTCAGAAACAAAGGGTGACTATGACGGTAAATACATGTTTGCAACGGATGTCGGAAACAGCCGTGCAGCTGCCATGGATTTAGAAACGTTTACTGTAAAGGACATTATTAATGTTCCAAATACTAGCGGCCCACACTGTGCGGCGTTCGTTACGGAAAACACTGAGTATATGTTCCTGCCAACACGGTTCGCAGTACCAATCGGCTCTGAATATAAGCCATTAGACGAATACAGCCAGCAGTACCGCGGTGTAATGTCAGCCGTAACGTTCGATCAAAACAAAGAAAAACTTAATGTTGCCTATCAGGTTGCCCTGCCGCCATGGTCTTATGATTTATCTGACGCTGGTAAGAAAGACTCTGGAGATTGGGCAGTTATGACAACGTACAACACAGAAGAAGCAACAACGAATCTTGAAATTAATGCTTCCCAGGCTGACCGTGACTTTATTGTTCTTTTTAACTGGAAAGAGCTTGAGAAAATGGTTGCTGACGGACAATATGACGAGGTTACTGGTCAAAAAATGATTTTCCCTGAAAAGCATAAAGGCGGCATTTACCTTGTTCCTGTTGCGAAATCACCACATGGTGTTGACGTAACGCCTGATGGAAAGCACTTTATTGCCTCTGGAAAACTCGCACCATCGATGACCGTATTCTCTTTTGAAAAAGCATTTGAAGCTGTGAAAAACCAAGAATTTTCTGGTGAACGTAACGGTATTCCAATCCTAAAATATGAATCTGTAATGGAAAGAGAAGTTAACCCTGAAAACGCCCTTGGACCGCTTCACACTCAGTTTGACGACAAAGGAATGGCTTACACAACCATGTTCATTTCTTCTGAAATCGTGAAATGGGATCCAAAAACAGGCGAAACATTAGATCGTGTTCCTGTACAGTATTCACCAGGACACTCTGTAGCAGCTGAAGGTGATACCGTTGCCCCTGATGGAAAATGGCTGATTGCCTTGAACAAGATTGCAAAAGACAGCTATTTATCCGTTGGGCCTTCACATCCTGAGTCCATGCAATTGATTGATATTAGCGGCAAAATGGAGATTGTTCAATCTTCACCAGTTAACCCTGAGCCGCACTATGCCCAAATCATTAAGGCAGATAAGATTAAAACGATTGAAGTTTATCCGAAGGATGAAAGCAATAAGCTTGCGACGTATAAGCAAGATCAGGCTAGGATCGAACGTAAAGGAAACGAAGTTCATGTCTATGGTATCGCGATGCGTTCGAAGTTTATCTTTGACGCAAAAGCAAAACGTCCAGATGTGATTGAAGTCAATCAAGGAGATAAGGTGTTTATCCACTTAACGAATACGGATTTTGATGAGGATATTACCCACGGATTTGCCATCAACAAATATGACTTAAACATTGAGGTTCAGCCAGGTCAAACGAATACAATCGAATTTACTGCAGACAAAGCAGGTACGTTCCCGCTTTACTGTACTAACTTCTGTTCAGCACTACACCAAGAAATGACCGGCTACTTCCTTGTAAAACCAAAGAATTAGCAGAAAAGCGGAAACGCCTTGCTCAGGGGCTTATGACCCCGAGCCCCTAGGCGTTGGAGCTAGACTCAATATGTTGGCGGTGGGTATCAATTGATTCAATTGATACCCTTCTCCGTATAGAAGGGACTTGTTTTACATGAAGGCAAAGAAATTATCACTCGTATCGTCTATACTGATTGCACTTGCTGCTGTCTTGGTTGGACTCTCATTATTTTTCCCATGGTGGCAAATGATTTTCTTTGCGCCGCAATATCCAGAAGGGTTAAATATAATTGTTTATCCAAATAAGCTTGAAGGCGAAATCGATATTGTTAACGGCCTAAATCACTATATTGGAATGGAAAATTTCAGTGAAGAGAATTTCCCTGAATTAGCGTATCTATCATACTTAGTCATTGGTTTAGCTGCACTTACCCTCTTGACGGCCATCCTGCGCAAGAAGGCAGTGCTTTATGGATTAATTGGTTTGTTTATCATAGGCGGTGCGCTTGGAGTTTGGGACCTTACCCGTGCACTTCGTAAATTCGGTACCAACTTAAGCCCGACCGCTCCGATAAAAATTGACCCTTTTGTTCCACCCCTTTTAGGGCATAATACAGTTGCAAACTTTGTCACTGAAAGTATTCTTGGATACGGTGCGTATTTCCTTATCGCAGCCTTTATCCTATTACTCATTCCGTTGTGGAAGGATCGAACAAGATGAAAAAATTACTGCTCTTTCTATTCGTTTTCTCTATCACATTTTGTATCAACCCTGAGGAAAATAATGCTGCCGAAAACTTGCAAGCCACGATCGACAGCTTGGAAGAAGGAGCAGTTCTGAAGCTTGAAGATAAAACGTATGAAGGCAATCTTGTTATCAACAAAGAGTTGACCCTTATTGGAAAGGCAAATACCGTTATCAAGGGTGACGGAACTGGGAATGTTATCTCCATACAAGCTCCCAATGTGACCCTTAGAAAGCTGACTGTTACCAATAGCGGCATGGACCGCAACTCTGCTGAGGAATATGCGGGCATTAAGATTCATACAAACGGCAATGTCGTGGAACACGTCAAAATTGCTGATTCCTTTCATGGGATCTACTTAAGCCAAGCACACGAAAATACTATCAACCATGTTGAAATAAAAGGAATGGGCAAAGGAGAAATTGCACCACAAGGCAACGGAATCCATGTCTATTACGCAAATCATAACCTCTTCACCCATAACACCATTGAAGGCACCCGTGATGGTATGTTCTTTGACTACGCAAACAACAACGAAAGCTATGAAAATAATATAAGCGACACAAGGTACGGCCTGCATTACATGTATTCCGATGAAAATATTTTTAAAAGTAATACCTTTACAATGAATACGGGCGGCGCTGCGGTCATGAATTCCAATCGTTTGCTCCTAGAGGATAACCATTTTATCGTAAACTATGGAAACCAATCGTTCGGATTATTACTACTTCAAGCGAATGATAATCAAATAAAAAACAATACCTTTTATATGAACCAAAGAGGTATCTACATTGATCAAGCGACAAGAAATACGATTCAAGGAAATAAAATCTCTCAAAACCAAATTGGAATTGAGCTTTGGGCTAGTTCTAACGAACAAGTTTTTACAGGAAATCTAATCACCGAAAACACTATTCCCGCCGTGACAATAGGCGGAACAGGAGAAACCAATTTCTGGAGTCATGAAGGCAAAGGCAATGACTGGGGAAACTCCTTCCCGCTCACTGATTTAAACCAGAACGGCATTGGGGACTTTCCAATAACCTATCGATCATCGTTATATCAATTAATTGAAGACCAAGAATTATCTTATTTATTTTTAAAAAGTCCAGCACTCGCTATCTATGAAAAAATGAATGCAGTATTGGTGGATGAAAAGGTGATGTTTAATGACCCACATCCGCTCGCAGCTGCAAAAGGAAATCACAACCTTATACTTTTTGCTCTGTTAGGGGTCGCCGCAATACTGATATTACTAAAAGGGAGACATTTACTATGCATTACATTTGGAAGGAATGGAAGGAAAATATAAGAGGAAAAGGATTATGGCTCGCCTTAAGCATCATTGTTCTCATATCAGTCAGCATCTTGTTTCGTTCCACTGCCCTTTCATTTGACAAAGGCTACTATGTTCTCTTAATTAATTTGTTTGATACGATTATTTACTTTATCCCGATACTCTGCTTGTTTATTGGCGCCTTTTCTATTTTTCAAGAAAAGGAACAAAAGACGTTAATCATGCTTCTGACAAAAAAAGATTCTTATGCTAGTTTTTTACTGCGGAAAAGTTTAGGACTTTATGCCGTCGTCCTTATACCAATCCTAGTCTGGTTTTTTCTCTATTTATTATTGCTCAAGTTTAATTTCCAACTGGATATGAAGGCGTATTTCATCTTTATTTTAGCCATTGTGACCTTGTCACTGGTGTTCCTGCAGATGGGAGCGGCAATCGGCAGCTTCAGCAGTTCAAGAATGCAGATTATCGGCTATACGATTTTTGTTTGGTTTTACTTTTTCTTCCTGCACGACTTTATTTTGCTCTCATTTTTACCTGATGTTACCCATGAAAATGTAAAATTATTTTCATCACTGTATTTTTTAAATCCCCTGCAGTCTGTTCGAATGTTCTTAGAAACCGGGATGGGCGTTTATTCGTTTGGTCATATGTCACGGCTGCTGCAGGCCTTCATGTGGACTAAACCAGCATTCTTCTTGCTTTTTAATCTTGTATTCTGGCTGATCACTTCCATCATCACAGCCATTGTTTTTCACCGTAAGGAGGGATTTGAATGATAACGGTATCCAACTTAAACCAATCCTTCGGGAAAAAATTAATTCTAGAGTCTATCAATATTGAAATTAATAAACATGAAATTTGTGCCCTTGTTGGGCGTAATGGTGCTGGAAAGTCCACTTTTATCAACAGCCTGCTTGGGCTCCTTCCAGTCAAACAAGGCACGATTAGCATTAACGGAGGTCAAGTGACCAAAAAAAATCATGACTGGAAAAAAGCAATTGCTTACCTGCCAGAAAAGTTTCAGCTTTATCCCATGTTGACAGGGCTTGAGAATATTACCTTCTTTGCTGAGGCCGCCTGTAAGAAAGTTGAACAAGACCGTATCGAGAGCGTCCTTAAGTCGGTAAGTTTGTGGGAGGACCGCAGTGTTCAGGTAAAGAAGTATTCAAAAGGGATGCTGCAGCGCCTTGGGTTGGCCATCACCCTCTATCAGGATTCAAGTATTCTGATTCTCGATGAGCCTACAAGCGGGATTGACCCGATGGGACGAAAGGAAATTTTAGAGGTGTTAAAATCGCTTCATGATAAAACCATCCTTCTCTCCTCGCACCATCTAGATGAAATCAAGCAGGTTTGTACACATGTCGCTTATTTAAATAATGGAAAAATGGAGAAGTATACTGTAGAGGAATTTTTACAAACACATAATCTTGGAGGAATTGAATCATGAAAAAAGTGATGAGGCTGACCGCACTGCTGCTCCTTGCCGTATTGGCAGGCTGTAGTGCCGACCCTGAGTATAGTATTGAAGTGGTAAAACCAATCTATCAACTAGCAGATAAAGAAATGCCCTTTGAAATAAAGGTTACAGAAAAAGAGGAGGCAGCATCCGGACTTAACGTATCGGCTGAGTTTTCAATGACAAATATGGACCACGGCACAACGGAAGTGGAACTAACAGAAGCAGAAGATGGGATTCATTCCGGTAAGGTCGAACTCCCCATGACCGGTAAATATGAAATTTTCTTTGTGTTAGAAAAGGACGGGAAAAAGGCAGAAAAGGTCATCAATTATGAGGTCAAGCAGTCGGAAGGCGTTGCTTCCATTAACGGAGAATGGATTACCAATGAGGATATTGAGTTTTACAAGTTTATCAACTATCTTCAGCTAGCCATCAACCGTGAAACTGATCAAAAGCGCTATACTGGCGACCAGCTAAAAGAAGCATTAACTTACTGGGATTCACAGGAAAAGCTGGTAGAAGATCAAAATCAATTATTAACGCAAATCATCCGACTCCGCTCGATGGCAATGCTCGCTGAAGAAAAGGGACACACCGCCACAGACGCGGAGGTCGAAACAGAAATCACTAAAGTCCGCGACCAATACAGCCAGTATGAATCCGCGAAGGCGATGATCAACGAATACGGAGAAGATAAATTTTGGGAAATCGAAAAGCAGCAATATCAACTCATCGTCCTCTCCCAAAAAGTACAAAAAGACATCATCGAAAAAGTAAAAAAAGAAAACCCTAAAATGGGCCAGCAAGAAATCAACTTCCAAGCCCAAAAACAATACGAAGAACTGCTAGTATCGCAGGTTAACTCAATGAAAATAGTCATCCTTTAGCGGTGATACCGTTAACGGTGACAGGCACCATTTATGCAAAATCCGCTGCTTATGCATCGTATTTTGTATAAATGGTGCCTGTTTTTTAGTCTTCAGGTGTGTTGATGATTTTTAGGGTTTTGAAGCCCAGGTTAATTTTGTAGTTAAGGTTCCAGTTTGCGCCTTGAATTTCGATTTCGTTTTCTTGGAGGGTAAATCTGAGCATGACGTCATTGTCTTCATCGATGATGGCGTAAGAGTTTTTGTTTGTAAAGATTTGATAAGTAGGATGAGCAATCAGTGTCCATCCATATTGTAATTTATTGCTTTTTGTCGTCATATTCACACCAGCCTTTCCTTCCTATAAAACTTCCAGAATTGCCTTGGCTACTCCGTGCTCATCATTTGATGCGGTAATCACATCACAAAGCGATTTTATTTCATCGGCTGCATTTCCCATCGCAACCGCTCTCCCGACTCTTTCTAACATCGAGACGTCATTAAAACTATCGCCCATTGCCATGGTCTCAGCTAATTGTATTCCCTTTGCCTTCACAAACGCTTCTAGCGCTATTCCCTTTTGTGCATTCTTATTGGTAATCTCTAAATTTTCATGTCCAGAACTGGAAACAACGAGTTCTTCTAACTCATAAAGTTCGTTAGCTGCAGCCTCCAGTCTCTCAGAGTCAAAGGAAAAGGCTAAAAATTTATAAATTTGAACGTCATCATCTGAAAATAGCAGGTCATAGCTTTCAATACCGTGAACCAAGCCATCTCGAACTCTAGCTCCTGCTGCATAAAGGACTTTTTCTTGATCAGCGTCCGGGTTGGCGCTGACCACAATATCAAATAGAATGGAAACTGCCTTTTCAAGATCTACACTGTATGTACCTTTGTTCGTGTAAGCTTCAAAATAGATATCACTCTTTGTTAGCTTGTCTGCAGCTTTCCTCGCTACTTGTTTATTAAGTGGTACAGATGACAGAACTTCACCTTCTCTGCTGCGAACCTCTGCACCATTGACACCAATAACAGGGCATTGTAATCCAGCTTCCTCTAAGACATAACTCGCTTCCTGATACGACCTTCCGGTTGCCACAACCACATCAATTCCCTGTGCCTGTGCTTTTAAAATGGCCTCTTTGTTTTCCTGGCTAATTTGTTGCACGGAATTTAATAATGTACCATCCATATCTGTTGCAATACACTTAATCATGTTGTCCACCTGTTCCCTTTTTAAAAGTTACTGCCATTCTAACATGATTCCACTAGACATTTTCACCATTCTGCTCAGGAAAGATACTTGCTTCCTTCTCTGATACTTAACGGTGCCAGCTGATTTCCCTCAATAAACGCCTTAACGGACTCAGGGTTTGTTTTGGAGTATTCTCTTAAAGCCCAGCCAATCGCTTTTTGAATGAAGAATTCTTTACTCTCGGCATTCTTCACCATGTATTCATAGAGAAGTGCTTCATTCGTTTCATTCTTATATTTTAATTGAAAGAGAATCGAGGCTCTCCGCAGCCAAAGGTTATCATGTACTGACCATTGATTAATGGTCTCTTCGACTAGCTCAGGATATTTTCGAGCAAGCTCTCCCACTAGAGGAGCAATTGAATCCACACTATCCCACCAGGATTTAGTTATAATTAATGTTTCAAAGAAGGAAATCACATCTCTTGGAAGTTTCTTTATGAACTTCCCCATATATGTAATGGCTGTATAGTGATATTCCCTTTCATCCTTTTCCCAAAGACCTTCTACGAAATCCTTGTTAAATTCCTCTTTCAGTATTCCTGTCTCTTTAAAAAATTGCTTTTCCAGCTCTTTTCGTAACGGTGACTTAATCCCTAAGAAAGGGAAGTGATCCTTCATATATTTTTTCATGGGTCCGGCATTATCAGCATTTCGATGCTCTTCAAGCAAAGCGGTTAGTTTTTCTACATCATTTTTCAAAATTCTCACTCCTGAAAAATCACTATAGTGCTATTTTAGCTCTTTTAATAATTCTATAAACCCACACAATACCCTCTATTAAAATGCATAATGACTGCCCTAAATGCCAAACTAAACTGTACCAAAGGATGAAAGGAGAGGATTTTATGACGAAAAAGGTTAATAAAGGCAGTAAAAACCAAAATTCACCTCAGGCAGGCCATGCAGAGGCTGAATTCGCTAGTGAATTTGTCAGCGGAGATAACAGCAAGGGCAATAAGCGAAATAAAAGCCAGCAAAGCAAAACCAATCCCCAATAGAAAAGAAGTCGGCTTTCCACATTGGGAGGCCGACTTTGCTTTCATCTATTGAGGGGTGGAAATGGCTGCAGGTGAAGTACGTATGTCTTTATTTCCTTCATTATTGAACTGATTTTGTAAATCTATGTTGGCTCTTTCTGCTTCTGATTGTGCCTCAACGGGGGCATGGACCTTTCCATCTTCCAATTGTCTATTTATTTCAATATTCGCTTCTACAGTATCATTTGCTGAATTCGGGTCATTTTTCACGGTAAACATCTCCCTAATCGTTTGTTAAAGAACATACCGTTATCTTTCCCAGCCAGCACATAAGTATCACAAAAAAACTGTCCCGATGTGAGACAGTTGATAAATTGCTCTTTTCCTACTGAGTGTTGACAATATTGTTTAATTCTAATTCCCTAATTTCTTCTGCAATCCTATTCTTAATATCTTCAACCACAGAAAAATCCATTGCTGGGACGTATATCGCTTCAAGCTTATCATGAAGTTCTTTTGCTCGCGCTAAATAAGAGATCGCTTCCTTCATTTTACTTTTATAGCTTGCCGCAATAGGTTTAATTTGATCTTCATAGATTTCATCTGTTCCCGGAGTAATCAGAAGTTCATACATATCGATAATTTCATCGCCGGCACGGCTTGGGAAATACTCGTGTGGTGCTGTACTGTCAAAGATGGCAATGCCCAGCTCTCTAAAAATAACCATATCCAGACTATTCGGGTCAAATCCGCAGTGAAAAACCTCTATATCAATCCCTCTAGCTTCTGCAGCAGCTGCTAATTTCTTTAACATAGTCGATTTTCCAGAACCAGGACGTCCTTTAATAAAATAACGCTTTTCAATATCCTCTGTTAAATTCGGAACAAAATCGACTGCACCAATTGGTGTCGCTGCCCCAAGGAATCGATGGCGGATATCGGATTGCTTATTTATTTTTAACTTACCAAAAAACGATTGAATTAATTTATTGGTCAGCTGGTCTGCTTTTTCAAAATCCATATTTTCAATATAAATTTTCTCCCAATCATCATGTACATCTAATGCCTGTTTAAAGGTTGAGTAAGCTAAATGAAAGGAAGCACTAATTTGTTTTGTTAAGCGCTCAATGTTCTTTTTCTCAGCGGCAAGCGCTTTTGCGTCCCATGCCTCACCCAAATTGATATACTGTTCTACTGCACCTGGTGCCTTGGGTTCGATGACATGTGGAGCTGTCCCATCAACGATTCCTACCTTTAAGGCGCGGATGATGACACCATCAATGGAATGATTATCTGATGAGCAATGTAAGTATTCAATATCATATCCTTTATCGACCCATTCATTGCCTATTTTTTTCATCAGTGAGGATTTTCCTGTCCCAGGACCGCCTTTAAGAATATAGATCCGTTCGAGTCCTTGAAGATTTGAATCATACAGGCTATGGAATCCTTTAGCGGTATTCCCGCCTGCAAAATAATTTTTTATCTTACCTGCCACACTGAACACTCTCCTTTACGTGACATAGCGTAGTTTAAATTGTCTAGCTGCAGCGCCTAGGAAAAATTGAACTGCATTTTTCCCTGTTCAAGGCGCTTCCGCTTTTCATTTCTCCATATCCTATGCAATGCCAGTTTTATAGGTGAATGCCTATTAAATTATTTTCTAACATCAGGTGTTTCAGCCCTTGTCAGATCTACTAACATTTTTGGATCAATGACGATTTGAACGCCTATTTTCCCAGCACTGACCACCATTCGCTCAAGCTCTAAACAACTTTCGTCTAAAAATGTCTTATATTCCTTTTTCATGCCAATTGGGGAGCAGCCTCCGCGGATATACCCTGTCCATTTCAGAATGTCCTTAACAGGGATCATCTCGACATTCTTTTCCCCCGCGGCCTTTGCAGCCTTTTTTAAGTCTAATTCCGACTCAACCGGTATCACATAAACATAGATACTTTTACTTGCTCCTTGCGCCACCAGTGTCTTATATACTTCCTTTGGGTCTCTTCCAATTTTTCCAGCTACTGACACCCCATCGATTTTTCCATCCAGATTATCGTATGTAAGCACCTCATAGGCCATCTTCTTTGCATCGAGAATCCGAATGGCGTTTGTTTTCACCTTAGCCATTTTCCTCATCCTTTATTTTTTACAATGATTATACCAATTTCACGCGCAAAATAATAAAAATAGGGTAACGAACCATACGGTTTACTACCCCATTTATAGATCTATGAGCATCTAAATGATCGAATTCTTCTTAGATCGGTTCCATAATATACCCAGCGGAAGTTTCTCCAACGATACCCGGCAACTGAATCTCTTCCAACATATGTTGGATAAAACCAGAAACTACTGCCACTGTTCAGCCAAATATAGGTATAGCGGTAAAGGCATCCTCTGATCGCTCCAGGGTCAACAGCGTATAAAGAGGGTGATTCTTGTGGCGTGTAGGATGGTGGCGGTGAAGATGGCGGTCCATCTTGTTGTTGTCCTCCTCCAAACGGCGGGAAACCTTGCTGTCCACCACCAAATGGAGGGGGCTGGAATCCAGGGGGAGGGAATCCAGGCTGCTGTCCACCGCCAAACCGTGAAGGGATATAGGGCATTTCATAACCATAATAATACAAGGGCATATTCCTCCTTTAATATGTTTTCCCTCTACTATATGTTTTCTGCCTAACATGGTGAGTGGTCAGCCATACTCTATAAAGCCCAACCATACACCTAATCTCCACATTGTTGTCACCCGTTTGTCACTCTATAAATCCATCATTATAGTAAAATAAAGGTAGCTAGAAAATACTTACAGTTGTGAATGAGGAAACCATTTATCAGGTTAATCCCTTAGTCACAGTTAATACAAAGAAATCATGTGAACTTCTTCACAATAATTACTATATATATTTAAAATAGAAAAGGGTGGCTTATATGAAGTATGATTTAGTCCTTTTACACGCACCAAGTGTTTATGACTTTCGAAAAAATTCCCTGCTTGCAGGACCCATAAGCGATGTAGTACCGTCATCACCAGTATTTGAAATGTATCCCATTGGATTAACAAGTATTGCTGACTATTTAGAACGGTATGGACTTCGCGTTAAAATTATCAACATTGCCAACCGGATGCTGATGAGTGAGAAATTCGATGTAGAAAAGAAGCTTAAAAAAATCAATACACGTGCCTTCGGAATTGACCTGCACTGGCTGCCACATGCACACGGCAGTATTGAATTAGCTAAAATTGTTAAAAAAATGCACCCTGATACACCGATGATTTTTGGAGGCTTATCCGCTACCTATTATCATAAAGAGCTAATTGATTATCCATTTATTGATTTCGTTATGCGCGGGGACTCAACAGAAAAGCTTATGCTTCTCTTAATGAATAAATTAGAACTCGGAAATACTCATTATGCTGACATTCCAAACTTGACCTGGAAAAAAGGCAGCGAAATTGGCTATAATCCTATTACTTACGTACCAAAGGATTTAGATGATCTTGACGTACCAGGCTATCGCTATACAGTCCGATCCGTGTTTAAATATCGCAACTTCCTGGATCCACTGCCATACAAGGGCTGGCTTGAATATCCCAACACTGCGTTACTAACAGCAAGAGGCTGTTCGCAAAACTGTCTCATCTGCGGCGGTTCAAAGGATGCCTATGATCAAAACTGTGGAAGAAGCTCTCTAGCACTGCGTTCACCAGAAAAGCTTATTGATGACATTCAGTTTATTTCACGCTTTAGCCGTGCACCAATCTTTATTCTGCATGATCTAAGGCAAGGCGGCCGTGAATATGTAAAAGAGTTCTTTAGCCGTCTTAAGCAGCTTAATCTTAAAAATGAAATCGTCTTTGAATTATTCCAATACGCCGGCGAAGAGTTTTTCCAAATGATGAATGACAGCTGTTCTAAATACAGTATTGAGATTACCCTGGAAACTCATGATGAAAAAATTAGACGTTATAATGGAAAATTCAATTGTACCAACCCTAAAGTAATCGAAACGCTTAACTTTGCCTTAAAGCATGGTGCTAAAAAAATAGACTTGTTCTTTATGACAGGTATTCCTAGTCAAACCTATCAAAGTGCCATTGAAAATATTGATTTTTGTGAGGAAATCCACCTTGCCTGCAATCAAGACCCTAGACTTTTCTACTTTGTGGCTCCGCTTGCACCGTTCCTTGACCCTGCAAGCCCGGCATTTGAAAATCCAGAGCTTCATGGCTTTAAGAAATTCTGTCATACCCTTGAGGACCACCGCAAGGCGATTACCCAGCCATCCTGGAAGCATATGCTCAGCTATGAAACGACACAAATGACACGTGATGATATCGTAAGATCTACCTATGATTCTGCTCAAAAATTAAATGTGTTTAAATCAAAATACGGTCTAATTGATCAAGCTGGCTACGAGGAAATCAAAGGCAAAATTGAAAAATCACAAGCCTATATTGAAAAAATTGATTATGTTCTTTCGCTGCCTGAAGAAGAGCAGAAGGCGGAATTGGATTTAATTCAGAAGGAAATTGAAGAGTTAAATAAATATAGTATTTGCGGTAAGAACGAGTTAAAGTGGGAAGTCCAAAAGAATTATGCGAACTTTTTCTCCCTTGCATTAGTTGGTTTAGAGCAGCTCTATGAAGAGTATGTAATAAAAATCAAACATTCCTTACAACCAAAGCTTCGCCATCAATTTAAACTAGAAACTGAACAACAAAAGGCAAAAATGTAAGAGAATGTTTCTGCTATCCGAGAGTGTTTTCCATAATCCGCAAAAAGACGTGTGAATTTAAACTCACACGCCTTTTTCCTTCTATTAATGGCCGCCCAGGTAGGCCATTCGTATTTGGTCGCTTTGGTTTAACTCCTCAGAAGAGCCTGAGATCACGATTTTTCCGGTCTCGATTACATAGGCGCGGTCAGCGATGGATAACGCCATGTTTGCATTTTGCTCAACCAACAGAATCGTAGTGCCTGACTGATTGATTTCTTCGATAATCCGAAAAATCGTCTTAACTAAAAGTGGTGCCAGCCCCATGGAGGGTTCGTCCAATAGTAAGAGCTTCGGCCGAGCCATCAAGGCTCTGCCCATTGCCAGCATTTGCTGCTCACCGCCTGATAACGTACCAGACAGCTGCTTACGCCGTTCGAGAAGACGAGGGAAAAGGTTATAAACCTTTTCAAAGTCCTCCTTAATCCCTTGCTTATCCTTCCGTAAATAAGCTCCTAATTCAAGATTCTCTTCTACAGACATGTTGGCAAACACACGACGACCTTCAGGAACATGGGAAAGTCCTTGTTTCACGATGGACTGAGCTACCTTACCTGAAATGGATTGACCTTCAAACAAGATATTTCCGTTCTTTGGTTTAAGTAACCCGGAAATCGTTTTTAACAGCGTACTTTTCCCCGCGCCATTCGCTCCAATTAAGGTAACGATTTCCCCTTCATTAATATCAAGAGAAACGCCCTTTAAGGCATGAATATTACCATAGTACACGTTGATATCCTCAATTTTCAGCATTACGAAACCTCCTCCCCAAGATACGCTTCGATGACTTTTGGATTATTTCTGATTTGTTCAGGAGTCCCATCTGCAATAAGCTGACCGTGGTCTAGTACATAAATTCGCTCACATACACCCATTACAAGGAGCATGTCATGCTCAATTAAAAGGATTGTTAAATCAAACCTTTTACGAATTAACGCAATTAAATTCATTAATTCTTCTGTTTCCTGTGGATTCATACCCGCTGCAGGTTCGTCCAGCAGCAAAAGCTTGGGATTGGCCGCGAGCGCTCTCGCAATCTCTAGACGGCGCTGCTGACCGTACGGGAGATTCTTTGCCGTCTCATGCATGACATTATCTAAATTAAAAATCTTCAAAAATTCAATTGCCTTTTCTTCCATATACTTTTCTTCTGAAAAGTGCTTAGGGAGGCGGAAGATTGAACTCATGATCGAATGCTTTGCCAATGAGTGGTAAGCCACCTTAACATTATCAAGCACAGACAATTCACTAAACAACCGAATGTTTTGAAAGGTTCTGCTTATTCCTTTTTTGGTAATCTTATAGGGTGCTAAACCATTTAATTTATCTCCGTCTAATTCAATACTGCCTTCTGTAGGTACATATACCCCAGTTAACAGGTTGAAAAAGGTCGTTTTTCCGGCACCATTTGGTCCAATCAACCCTACTAATTCGCCTTGCTTCAATTCGAGATTCACATCTGAAACAGCCTTTAATCCGCCAAAACGGATACCTGCATTATTTACTTTAAGCAACGGGGTGTTTACTTTCATGAGTTGACTCCTCCTTTTGCAGACTTGCCAAACTTAAAGAATGAGGTCAATTCTCTTGTTCCCATAATTCCCTGTGGACGGTAAAGCATCATCAGTACCAATACTAAGCTATAAATAATCATTCGTAATTCAGGAAAGCTTTGCAAGTATGTCGAAACGATTGTTAGGAGAATCGCAGCCAGTACCGCACCAGACATACTTCCTAACCCGCCAAGAACCACAAAGATTAAGATATCAAACGATTTTAAGAAACCGAAGTTTGTCGGCTGGATAATGAAAAAGTTATGTGCATATAAAGCACCTGCGACACCAGCAAAAAAGGCTCCGATGGCAAACGCGACCACCTTATAGTAAGTTGTGTTAATCCCCATGGCGTCCGCTGCAATTTCATTTTCTCTGACAGAAATACAGGCTCGTCCATGAGTTGAATTGGTAAAGTTTCTGATGACAAGAAGTGTTAGAAGGATACTTCCAAATAGCCATGGCCAAGTCGTAAGCTGGGTAACGGTCATCCCGCTTGCTCCGCCAACATATTCAATATTTAAAAAGACAATCCGGACAATTTCACCAAACCCAAGTGTGGCAATCGCTAGATAATCTCCTTTTAGCCGAAGTGTAGGAATTCCAATAATTAAGCCTGCAATCGCAGCTGCTACTCCTCCCGCTAATAGACCAAGAGAGAAGGGAAGTTCTAATTTCATTGTAATAATGGCAGAGGCATATGCACCCACAGCCAGGAAGCCTGCATGTCCAATCGAAAACTGTCCAGTAATTCCAATAATCAAATGTAAGCTGGCAGCAAGAATAATATTAATCCCAATAAAGTATAGCGTGTTCACATAGAAAAAGTTAATTATTTCTCCGGTAATTAAAAATTGCATCACAACACCAAAAACAATGGCTAAAACGATTGATGACCAAAAACCTTTCGCACCTTTGAGTATATTCATCGCTATAGCCCCCCTTACACTTTTTCCCGTACATTTTTACCGAATAAACCGGCTGGACGGAAAATCAAAATTAAGATCAATACGACAAATGCCACACCATCTCGCCAAAGTGAGAAGCCTGCTGCACTTACCAGTGACTCGATGACACCTAATAACAAACCGCCAACCATTGCACCTGGAATAATTCCAATACCGCCTAATACGGCTGCAACGAAGGCTTTCAGGCCAGGGATAATTCCCATTAATGGTTCAATTTTTGTATAATACATTCCGAAAGCAACACCAGCTGCACCCGCTAACGCTGACCCAATGGCGAATGTTGCGGAAATCGTATTGTTAACGTTAATTCCCATCAATCTTGCCGCATCCATATCATGGGAAACAGCACGCATGGCTTTTCCAATCTTTGTTTTATGAACGATAAATTGTAATAAGATCATTAATACTACAGAGGTACCTAAAATTAGCAGCGACTGACTGCTTACCGTTACACCTAGGAAATCTAAGCTTGTTGCCGGGATTAAGTCACCAGGATATGCTTCAGGCTGGGCACCGCGGACATAAATGACTCCATATTCAATTAACAATGATACCCCAATTGCCGTAATAAGAGCCGCAATCCTCGTGGCATTACGCAAAGGTTTGTAGGCAATTCTTTCAATAAGAACCCCTAGGATGGCACAAACGGCCATGGAAATAAGCAGGGAAGGGAAGAATCCCAAGTCTAGTATCGTAATAGAGTAAAAGCCGATAAAGGCACCGACCATGAAGACGTCTCCATGGGCAAAGTTAATTAATTTTACAATTCCGTAAACCATCGTGTAACCAAGGGCAATCAAGGCATAAATACTGCCTAACGACACCCCGTTGACCAGCTGTTGTAAAAATTCCATGTCTAAGTCTCCTCCTAAAATAAGGAAAATATCATCTAAATAAGGAAAAGGGAGGCACTATCGCTCCCTATTCTTTTTGTTCACTATTTTATTTGTCTAGCTCCAGCGCTTAAGCGCTTCCACTTTTCTTTTTATTCAGGATCAACTTTAGTATTAAATTCTTGCTTTCCGCCTTTATATTCAAGGATTACGGCAGATTTAATTGGATCGTGGTTTTTATCCAGCTTCATCGTTCCAGAAACTAACTGCAGACCATCTGTTTCTTCAAGTGCTTTTTGAATCTTTTCAGGGTCAGCACTTCCAGCACGCTTAATCGCATCTGCAAGGAAGTATAGTGAGTCATAGCCTAATGCATTAAAGGCATCAGGAGATTTACCATCATATTTTGCTTCAAATGCTTTAACGAAATCTTGTACTTTTGGATCAGAGTCACCAGAAGAATAGTGGTTCGTGATGAACGTATTGTTTAATGGATCAGCGCCAGCGATTTCTACTAGTTTAGGAGAATCCCAGCCATCTCCGCCCATAAATGGAGCTTCAATACCAAGGGCACGAGCTTGTTTAATAATTAAGCCGACTTCCTCATAATATCCAGGAAGGAAAATAAAATCAGGATTTGAAGATTTAATGTTGGTTAAGATTGCATTGAAATCTGTATCCTTCGCAACATAAGCTTCTTCTTTCACAATTTTTCCGCCATTTGCTTCAAATGCTTCTGTGAATGCCGCTGCAAGTCCTTTTGCGTAGTCACTTGAGCTATCGATAATAATCGCTGCATTTTTCACCTTAAGATCTTTCGAAGCAAAGTTTGCTGCAACAGTTCCTTGGAAAGGGTCGATGAAGCAAGTACGGAATACGAAGTCACTTAGGACACCGTCTTTATTCGTAATGGTTGGATTTGTTCCAGTTGGTGTTAGCAAAGGAATCTTATTTTTCTGAGCAATTTGTACTTGTGCTAATGTGTTTGTACTTGTTGCCGCACCGATAATGGCTGATACCTTATCTTGGCTGATTAACTTAGTTGTACCGCTTGTTGCTTCCGCGGCATCAGATTTATTATCAAAGGTTACAAGCTCTAGCTTCTTCCCGTCAATGCCTTCTTTATTGATTTCTTCTAATGCTAATTTGATACCTTCTTCAATCGACTGACCATAAGAAGCCACTCCGCCTGAAAGTTCAAGGTTAGCACCAATTTTAATTATTTCGCTGTCTTTTTCACCGCTTGTACTGGAAGAACCCGCACAGCCTGCTAACACACCCGCCGCCATCATGAACGACATAAAAATACCTGCAAGTTTTTTCTTTCTCACTGTCTATACCCCCTAAATTTGAATAAAATTCCCCTTTTTACTCGATGTTTACCCAAAAAGATGTTTAAAAAAAGATAATATTCTGAAAACATTGTACAAAATAAATTCCTATTCGTCTAGTAGTAAAATGCGTTATTTTAATATAATTCTGAAAAATAAATATTTTAATTATCTCCAACTATCATCCTAGGAATAAAAAGGCTTTCAAAAGCTTTCACCCTTTAAAGGGATAAAATGACGCTGTGTTAAAAAATAAAAGAGAGACTCCCATTTGGAAATCTCCCTCAACGAAACATTATACTAATACTTTATTTTTCGTTTCTTTTCCTAAAAAAATAACGGCTAAGGCAGCAATGAAAACCGATATACAAAAGATTGTAAAGATGGTGGAGATGGATGTATTTTGTGCCACTAAATAACCAACCAATAACGGTCCAAGCACTCCGCCTAACCGGCCAAAAGCCGCTGCCGATCCTGAACCCGTTCCACGGATAATCGTCGGATATTGTTCCGGCGTATAGGCATATAATCCTCCCCATGCCCCAAGGTTAAAGAAGGATAAAAGAATGCCCGAGGTGATTAACAGGGCCGTTGACTCTGCATTTCCAAATAGAAAAGCACTGATCGCCGTTCCGATTAGATAGACAGCCAAGACAAATTTCCGGCCAAATTTTTCAATCGCCCATGCTGCTGTAAAATAACCCGGTAATTGGGCAAGGGTCATAATTAAAACATATCCAAAGCTTTTGATTAGACTAAAACCTTTCAATACCATCACACTTGGAAGCCATAGAAACATTCCATAGTAGGAGAAAACCACGCAAAACCACACAATCCAAAGCATGGCAGTACGGCGGCGGTACTCATTCGTCCATAGATTCGCAAGACTTTGAAACGGAGAAATCTTTTCTTTTTTCTTAATCGCTTCAAATCTCGGTGAGTCCGGTAAGCCGACTCGTAAATATAAGGCATATAGTGCAGGCGTCGCACTAATTAACAACGCCGTCGACCAGCCAAACCTCGGAATAATAAAATAAGAAATGACTGCAGCAATCAGCCAGCCAGCTGCCCAAAAGCTTTCGAGCAACACGACAATTCGTCCTCGTTTTTCGGCAGGAACACTTTCAGAAACAAGTGTCGAGGCAACGGGAAGCTCACCGCCAAGACCCATCCCAATAAAAAATCTTAATATAAGAAAAACGGCAATCGATGTGGCAAAGGCTGAAATTCCACTGCCAATTGAAAATAATAATAATGTAATGATAAAAACATTTTTCCGGCCGACTCGGTCTGCCATTAATCCGAAAATTAATGCTCCTACAGCCATCCCGATCGATTGGACACTTCCAATCCAGCCCATTTGTTCGGCCGATAAATCCCATTCTACTTTCAATGCTGCAATAATGAAGGAAAGCATACCGACATCCATTGCATCAAACATCCAGCCTGTTCCGGAAACCCAGAGTAATTTCCGGTTAGAAACTTCCTTCTTCATAAACAGCCCCCTTTAAGACTACATTATTCCCTAATGCAGGATCTTTCATTAATCTACCGCAATTTCTACATTTTTAAATTGATTAAAGAACATATGATGATATTTCCCTTGCTGGTTCATGAGTTCGCCGTGATTTCCCTTTTCTAGGATTTGACCATTTTCAATCACCATAATGCTATCCGCATCACGAATCGTGTTTAACCGATGCGCGATAATAAAACTAGTCCGTCCCTCCATTAAAGTTAACAGTGCCTCTTGAATATGAAGCTCTGTACGGGTATCAATACTGCTTGTTGCCTCGTCTAGTATCAGGACTGCAGGCTTTGCAAGAATAACCCTGGCAATGGCAATCAATTGGCGCTGCCCTTGACTTAAGTTTCCGCCATTTTCTGAAAGGGATGTTTCATACTGGTTGGGCAAACGTCTTATAAAAGAATCTGCATTGGCCATTTTCGCAGCCATGATAACCTCCTCATCACTTGCCGAAGGCTTACCGTACTTAATATTCTCCTTAATACTACCTGAAAACAGATAGGTATCCTGCAGAACAAATCCAAAACAGCTTCGCAGGCTATCCCGTGTATAGTCTCTAATATCATGACCATCTAACAAAATTCTGCCCTCTGTGACGTCATAAAAACGTGTCAATAAATTAACAATCGTCGTTTTCCCCGCGCCAGTAGGGCCGACTAATGCCGTGCTGCTCCCAACATCACTTTCAAAACTAACATTTTTTAAAATTGGTACATCCCCGCGATAGCCGAAGCTGACATTATCAAACACAACATGCCCCTTTGGCTTGTCTAACACAATGGCATCCTTTCTATCATCAGGCTCCTCTTGCTCATCGAGAATTTCAAAAACCCGCTCCGCACCGGCTACACCGGACTGCAGCATGTTAAAAATTTGGGCAAGATCGTTAAGCGGCCGGACAAACTGCCTCGAATAGGTAATAAAACTCGCAATCGCACCGATGGTAATCATGCCCTTTACAGCAAGAAATCCTCCCGTTACGGCCACAATCGCAAAGCCTAAATTATTAATCACGTTCATGATGGGCATCAGAAAGCCGGACCAAATTTGCGCCTTAAGGCCAACCTCACGCAGTTTTTGATTGACCTCTTCAAATTCAGAAATAACCTTCTCCTCATGATTAAATGCTTTAACAACCTCAATACCTGAAATCGTTTCTTCAATTTGTCCATTTAACTTCCCAAGCTGAATTTGCTGTTCTTTAAAGTAAACACTTGTTCTTTTGGCAATACTCTTGGTTAAAAGAAAGACAAGGGGAACGGTCAGTAAACTCGCTGCCGTCAAAATCGGACTAAGGATCAGCATCATAATAAACGAACCCACAATCACAATGACCCCTGACATCAGCTGTGTCGTCGATTGCGAGATGGTACTGCTGACATTATCGATATCATTTGAAAGTCTGCTCATTAATTCTCCATGTGTCCGCTTGTCAAAAAAGGAGACTGGGAGATTTTGAAGCTTTTTAAACAATGCATCCCGCAGCCTTTTTACGATCCTTTGTGAGACACCAGCCATCAACCAGCCCTGCATAAACGTTAACACACCATCTAAAATATAGGCAGTGATCAGGATCATGACCATCACTTCTAGAAAATTAAAGTCTACTTTGTTTTCAAGGCTTATCGCATCCACCGCTTTTCCGATTAAAAACGGAGAGAGCAATGATAGTGCTGAGCTGAATAGAATGAGTAAAAACACAATACTAAGCATTTTTCTCTCATTTCCAAAATAATGCCATAACCTCTTTATTGTCTCTTTAAAGTTCTTCGGTTTTACAATGGGGGCACCCCGGCGATTGCCGCCTCCAAAACCGCCGGGTCTTCCCGGGATGGAGAGGGGAGGTGGTGTGTTACTGGATTGATTTGCTGCCTTCGACATTTAGAGTGCCACCTCCTTGCCCACCTGTGATTGATAGATTTCCTGGTAAACCTTGCAGTTTCGTACTAATTCTTCATGTTTTCCTATGCCGACCATTTCACCATGATCCATGACAACAATTTTATCAGCATCTATAATGGAGGTAATCCGCTGGGCAATAAGGATACACGTCAGCCCTTTTGCATATTTTTTTAATCCAGCCTTAATTCCTGCCTCCGTGGTAACGTCAACTGCACTGGTGCTATCATCTAATATTAAAATTTTCGGGTTTTTAATTAATGCCCTCGCGATCGAGATTCGCTGCTTTTGACCCCCTGAAAAGTTTACACCGCCTTGGCCTATCCTGGTTTGATACCCTTCTTTCGAGGAGGAGATAAAATCATGTGCACCAGCAATCTCTGCCGCCTTTTCAATTTCTTCCATTGAGGCATCTTCTTTTCCCCATTTGATGTTTTCCTCCACACTCCCGGTAAAAAGAATGTTTTTTTGCGGAACAAAAGCAATCTTTTCTCTTAGTCTTTTTGGGTCCACAAGGTGGATATCCTCACCATCTACTTTGATACTGCCAGCACTCACATCATAAAAACGGGGAATTAATCCGACAAGGGTGCTTTTACCAGAGCCGGTCGAACCAATGATTCCGACTGTTTCTCCCGGCAGGATGGTCAGGTTAATATCTTTTAGCACAGGTTCACCGCTTGTCCCTTCATATGAAAATGTTACATGATCAAATTCAATTTTTCCTTGTTCAACAGCGGCTTCACCCGCTTCATCTTTCCAAGTTAGATCATCTTCCTGGACAAATACCTCGCTAATCCTTACAGCAGAGGTTTTCGCACGGACAAACATATTAAATACCATCGAAATCATCATCAGTGAAAACAGAATTTGGGTCATGTAGTTAATAAATGCGATGATATGACCTACTTGAACATTGCCATTTGTCACACCGAAGCCGCCAATCCAGAGGACAGCGACAATTCCAAGGTTAACACTCAGCATAATCGCCGGGCTGAACACAGCCATCAGCCTCGTTGCAGCAATCGATTGCTTTTTAAAATCATCATTCGTTTTCTCGAATTTGTTTACCTCGACATCGAAACGATTGAACGCTTTGACCACACGTACCCCGGACAAATATTCACGCATCACGCCATTCACCCGGTCAAGTGCCTTTTGTACTTTGGAAAACATAGGGAATCCAAGTCTTAGATTTAAAATGATAAAGATAGCCACAATCGGGACAACGACAATTAATACGACCGATAAATGGATATTTAACCGGGTTGCCATGATTAAGCCCCCGATCGCTAATAACGGAGATTTAACAAAAATTCGCATTAAGCCATTCGCAAAAACCTGCACCTGAGTGACATCATTGGTCAGCCTTGTGATTAACGATGCGCGTTCAAATCGATCAATATTTTTGAAGGACAGCGTTTGAATCTTTTTATATAGATCCGACCTTAACTCAGCCCCAAAGCTTTGTGAGACATTGCTGGCAATGATACTTCTAGTCGAAGCCGCAATCGCACCAAAAAGCGTAATCAAAAGCATTAATCCGCCCATTTTAAGTACATAATCTAAATCTCTGCCTGCGACACCGACATCGATAATTTTTGCCATGATGGTTGGCATCATCAAATCACTAACCGCTTCAAAGGTTAAAAATAATACTGCTAAGCTAAAAGACTTCCAATACTTCTTTATGTATTTTGCTAAAAACCCCATGAATTTTTCACCCCGACACCCATATGGAAATCTTTTGAATACAGATATTATAACAAAAAAAAGTATGAGTCCTATGAAAAGAACTCATACTTTTACTTAATCTTCTAGAGGGCGAAACTCATGAACCCAAACGCGCATATGCGGAAGCCATGGCATTCCTGGGTGATAAGCAAGAATCGATTGCTTATATTCTTCAACCGTCGAGAAACCCTCACTGCGAGCGTCATCATCTGTCAGTTCACCTAAGCTTTGTGAGTAAACTCGTTCTACGACAAATTTACGTCCTTCTAATGTCATGACTTCGCCTGGATCTGCATATCTTCCATTTCGTCTTGTTGCTGTCTTCTTACCGGAAAGCACCAATTTAACATCACTTTCCATTGTAACTAAACGTTCAACTGAGCATGATTTTGGCGGTAGTGTAGTGTTTTCATTTTGCATATCCTATTCCTCCTATTTCCAATTCGACTCCCCTATTTTACACTATCACCATATTATTAAAAAGCATACTCACACATTCAAATCTCTTTTTTTAAAAAATAAGAATGTCACCGCCGTAAGGACCGCAATTAGAATACCTGATAACAGTACAAAGATGAACTCAAACCCACCGCCGAACATTACATTTTTCGCTTCAAAGTATTTAAACGGAGTGAGGTATTTTAAGCCTTCTATCTTTTCATTCAAGTCAATCGCAACCGAGATGACATACGTAAGCAAAAGAACGCCGGTTGCTAAAGAAGCTGCACTTTTTGACTTCTTTTTAACAGCTGCAAGGGAACTGCCGATTACCATAAATAGGAGTTGTAAAATGAACATACCAGCCATTGTGATCGCAATATCCTTGGTAACCACTTCACCATTGCTGTATTTCCCCACCAATCCTACTGAAGAAACAAAGGTAACCAAATTCAAGATTAGGATATTTAAGAAAGCTGCCAGCAATTTTGCTGTAATAACCCGATTTCTTGATACGGGTTTAACAAATAGAAACTCCGAGGTTTTGTCGCGTTCTTCTTTAGCAATTATCGTTGCCCCGAGCATCGCAGCATGAATGGTTGCCATTAAGAGCAAATAAATGAACAGCAACCCGTAATAACCGGTTGCGGTCGAAATATCAAAATCCCCTATACCTAGTACGGCAAGCATAGATTTTGGCATTCCCGCCAGCATTTCATTCATGTGCTGGCCAGAAGAAGCTAGACTCTCATATTTAACCATCCCTGATGCAACCATAAGGAAAATGCCAATACTCCAAAAAACAAGCGATTTTCTATATGACTTCATTTCTTTTAAAAATATATTCATTTTAGCATCACCCCTCCTTGTTAAACCGAGTGAATATCCTTTTTGGCATAAATCATAAAGCTAGCCCCAATCGCTGCAATAATAACCACTGCTCCGGTGATTAAAAAGGGAATCTCATAACCAGAGCTCTCAATGATATAAGCAGTATCAAAATATTTAAACGGAGAAAGATATCGTTTCACTTCATCACCAGAGGTAGCACTGAACATTCCTAAAAAGTAAAAGGCAAAAACGGTTGCGAGCGAAATCGTCAACACAGATTTTATCTTAGAAACAATCACAGAAATAATGATTCCGATTGCTAGAAAAATCAACTGTACGAAAAAGACTGTCAATGAAAGGAGGATAAAAATACTGACACTAAAATCCTCCGTTTTTACCTGAAAGGCAATGAGTGTCGTCGCGGCTAAGTAGACAATATTGGTTAGTATAATTGAAATTAGTGCTGCCAATAATTTGTTACTCAATACAGCTGTACGTGTAACAGGCTTCGTTAGCAGGAAGTCAGCTGTTTTTTCGCGGACCTCCTTACTGACTATACTCGTTCCTAGATTCATAGCCTGAATCGCTCCGCAAAGCGTCACAAAGGAAAGCCCATAACAGTAGAATCCAAGAATCGAAAAGAAATTATCGAGATTAATCCCGAATGCTTCTCTCAGTGCCGCCGGATATCCTTCAAGCAGCTTTGTAAACTCCTCCGTATCCTTTGTAAAAGAAGGGAAAAATGACATGAACAGCGCTACAATAGCAACTAATGATATCGTCCAAATAATCGTAGACTTTCGATAAGCCCTCAATTCATGCAACAAAATGTTCATCGTCTTTTATGCCTCCTTTTCGTAATAGTGCATAAAAATCTCTTCAAGGTCCGGCTCTTCAATCCATAGATTACTAATTTCAACGTCCGCTATTTTCCTCATGACTTCGTTAATATTCCCTTTAAATAGGAAGCTGGTAAGGTTGGCCTTGACCTCTAATTTATTCACACCTGCTAGGTTGAAGTAATTTGGATCCAGGATTGATTTTGTTTCTACTTTGAACTTTTTATACGTGTTTTCTTTCAAGGTACTTATCTTTTCAACAGTAACAATCTTGCCTTCTTTAATAATTGCCACACGATTACATAGCCGCTGAACCTCGGTTAAAATATGAGAGGAAAACAGAATCGTCGCGCCCTTCCTATTCTCTTCCTCAAGCAATTCAAAGAATTTCTGCTGCATGAGCGGGTCTAGTCCGCTAGTAGGTTCATCGAGAATAATCAGTTTCGGCTCATGTAGCAGCCCCTGAACAATCCCGACCTTCTTTTTATTTCCCAGTGAAAGGTCATCAATTTTTTTCGTGAGATCTAAATCCATAATCTCAGCCAACTCTTTTATTCTCTTACTGCAATCCTTTTTATAAAAACTAGCTGAATAGTTTAATAGATCCTTGACCTTCATATTGTCGTAATAGAAAACTTCTGATGGTAAATAGCCAATTTCCTTTTTGATTTCTGGAGCAAATTGGACAGAATCCTTTCCAAAAATAGCCGCACTGCCGCTGGTAGGGTAAATGAGGGAGAGGAGAGTCCGAATCGTGGTCGATTTCCCTGCACCATTCGGACCGATAAAGCCAAAAATCTCACCCTCCTCGACAGAAAAGCTAATATCGCTGATTCCTCTTGCTTTGCCGTAAGTCTTTGTTAGATTCTTAATCTCAATCACATTCATCATCACTGCCCCCTATTTATAAAAGCATTTAATGAAAATCTCAAAATACTCTTCTGCTTCCAGAAAGACCTTTTCATAATCAATCTTGTGACCAGGGACCATCTTGGCCTTGAGGAGCTCGTCATCACTCATTTTTTCAAACGTCCATGAAATAATCTTTAGGATTTTCTGGACATCAACGTCATCCCTGAATTTAGAGAGGTCGATCCCATCATAAATAATTCCAATATTAACAGCGTTAAGTTCCTGTTTCTTTTTATCAAACTCTTCTTTTATTTCTGGGGAATCCTGCATAAAAGCCTCTTGGATAAACGTTATAATATCTGGATATTGCGTTTGCAAATCCATTTTTATCAGCACTGCCTGGCGAATTCTCTTAAAAAAATCTCTCTCTGTTAAATCGACCTTTTTATAAAACTCATCAGCAACCAGGTTGTAGCAATAATCAAACAGGAAGAAAAACAACTGCTTTTTGTTCTTAAAATAATGAAAGAGAAGTCCCTTTGAAATGCCAGCCTCTTTAACCATTTCATTTGTCGAGGCGTTATCATACCCCTTTTGGGCAAATTCCTTAATTGCTGCGTTAATGATACGGTCCTGTTTTTCAGAATCCAGGTTAAAAAACTTCGAAAACAAACTGGCAGCCCCCTTTCCATTTATCGTTGACCACTTCAGTCAACCTTAGTTTAATCCCTATTGACTACTCTGGTCAATACTAGACAAGTTAAATTTTTTACAAAATTATGAAGTTCATATATTTAAGGGGAAGGATGTGCTAGGATACATGTGGAGGTGAAAAATGAAAGAACGTTCTGACTCTCTTACATTAAAGGGCTTGATTGCTGCCCAAAGCAGGCTTTCCAAAACGCATCCAATGATTTCTACTCTTGCTTCAAAACAATCGAGTATTGAGGCAGGTATTGGCGGTGAGCAACGGGTTGCTGAAGTCCTTCAAAAGTACCGATTTCCATTCAAAAACAACATTTTCCACGATTTATCCCTTTCTTCAGATACCTACTTTCAAATGGACCATCTTTTTAAAACACCCCATTTTGTCCTTATTTTAGAAACCAAAAATATGGCAGGCAGTTTAGAATTCAGGGATAATCCGCCCCAGCTTATTCAAAAGCGGGAAGACGGACAGATAAAGTATTACGAGAGTCCCGTCGTACAATTAGAACGGAATATGGAGCTTATGTCGGCTTGGCTGTCACAGCGAAATATCGATTTTCCTCTTTATGGTGCCATTGTATTAGCCTATCCCAAGCAGCATGTGGAAATTCCACCTGCTAATACCAAGGTATTATTCCCTAACCTGATTCCACCATTTATTAAAGGTCTTCCACAGGAAGGAAAGGGGCTGGATCCTTCGGCGTTTCATAGACTTTCTAAGGAACTACTAAATAGCCATCAAACCTATATACCAAAACCTATTTGTGAATCGTACCAAATTCCCTTGGAGGATATTCAACCTGGAGTGCGGTGTGTGGCCTGCGGGAAGATCGGGATGGAGAAATTACCACGAACCTGGCATTGTCCAACTTGTAATGTGAACAATCATCTGGCTCATCAGGCGACCTTGGCCGAGTGGTTTCTAGTGGTGAAGAGGAGTATTACTAATCGTGAGTGCCGGGAGTTTTTGGGTGTGGATATACATACCGCAAAGCGAATTTTACTGAGTATGGATTTGATAACCTGTGGCAAATTTAGAGATAGGTCCTATAGGATGGATTTTTCTAAAAAAAGGTAATATTGCTCTTATCAGCCAGTGTTTCCGGCCATCCGCCAGTGTTTCTGGCTTTCCGCCAGTGTTTCTTGCTATCCGCCAGTGTTTCCGGCTATCCGCCAGTGTTTCTTGCTATCCGCCAGTGTTTCTTGCTATCCGCCAGTGTTTCTTGCTATCCGCCAGTGTTTCCGGCCATCCGCCAGTGTTTCCGGCCATCCGCCAGTGTTTCCGGCCATCCGCCAGTGTTTCTCGCCATCCGCCAGTGTTTCCGGCTATCCGCCAGTATTTCTCGCTATCCGCCAGTGTTTCCGGCCATCCGCCAGTGTTTCCGGCCATCCGCCAGTGTTTCCGGCCATCCACCAGTGTTTCCGGCCATCCGCCAGTGTTTCTTGCTATCCGCCAGTGTTTCTTGCTATCCGCCAGTGTTTCTGGCTATCCGCCAGTGTTTTCAGCCATCCGCCAGTGTTTCTGGCTATCCGCCAGTATTTCTCGCTATCCGCCAGTGTTTCCGGCCATCCGCCAGTGTTTCTTGCTATCCGCCAGTGTTTCCGGCCACCCGCCAGTATTCCACCCAAAAATACCTTTTTTCAGCAACCCCATTCCCCCATTTCCACCCGGCCCACTCATCATGCTATTATTAAGTGGTAAATTATTGAAAGGGGAGTGCTGCAAACGTGAAGAATGAGATTATTGAAAGGTTTACTTCCTATGTAAAGGTGGATACACAGTCGAATGAGAGCAATGAAAACTGTCCTTCGACATCAGGACAGCTCACATTAGCCAATATGCTGGTGGAGGAGTTAAAGTCAATTGGGATGGAAGAGGTAACAATCGACAATAACGGCTATGTGATGGCGACCCTGCCGTCCAATAGTGATAAGGATGTGCCAACCATCGGGTTCCTGGCTCATGTCGATACTGCAACTGATTTCACGGGCACCAATGTTAACCCGCAGATCATTGAAAACTATGACGGTAACGATATCGCACTTAACCCAAACGTCACCATGTCAACGAAGGATTTTCCAGCACTGCCGAGCTACAAAGGACACACGCTGATCACAACGGATGGCACGACTCTGTTAGGTGCAGACAACAAAGCGGGGATTGCCGAAATCATGACCGCAATGGCTCATCTGATACAACATCCAGAAATCAAGCACGGTAAGGTCCGCGTTGCGTTCACGCCCGATGAGGAAATTGGCAGAGGTCCACATAAGTTTGACGTTGCGGCGTTCAATGCCAAGTATGCGTATACCGTAGATGGCGGTCCGCTTGGGGAGTTAGAATACGAAAGCTTCAATGCGGCGGCAGCAAAAATTACAATCAAGGGAACAAATATCCATCCAGGTTCTGCGAAGGACAAAATGGTGAATTCAATGAAGATTGCCATGGAATTACATAGCCAGCTGCCCGTATTGGAAGCACCTGAACATACGGAAGGTTATGAAGGGTTCTACCACCTGATTTCCTTTAACGGTGATGTCGAGCAAACGAAGTTGTACTATATTATCCGAGATCATGACAAGGAAATATTCGAAGCTAGAAAAACCAGAATGCAGAACATTGTCAACCTGCTCAATGAAAGACATGGCAAGGATACCATTCTTCTAGAATTAAAAGACCAATATTACAATATGGGGGAAAAAATCAAACCGGTTATGGAGATTGTCGACATTGCGCAGCAGGCAATGGAGAACCTCGACATTAAGCCGCTGATCAAACCAATCCGCGGCGGTACAGATGGCTCACAGCTATCCTATATGGGATTGCCAACTCCAAATATTTTTACAGGCGGGGAAAATTTCCACGGAAAATATGAGTTTATTTCAGTTGATAACATGATTAAAGCAACAAACACAGTCATCGAAATTACGAAACTTTTTGAACAAAAAGCATAAAAGAAAGCCCAGCTGAAAAGTTGGGCTTTCTTTTACATTTGATATCGGTCTAATCTGGAAAAGAAATCATGCATACCAGAGCCAATGCTGCCTCCGTAACATGCTCTCGCTTGGCAACTTCCATAAAGTACTGAATTTGTCTTAATTCCAAAGAGTTCACCTCCATTCATCTCATTTCGAGATGAATGTTATCTATTATTAGCATTGTTTAGATTGTTATTTAATTATAAAATATTCCTTATTAATATTCTAATAATTTAAAAATTTAATTTTTCATTTAAGAGGTGGATAACGTGAAAACAATTGAACAGTTAAAACAAGATAATCAAAGTACAGCACTTCAATATGTGGATGAGGTGTTTAATTCAGTAATGTGCCGCAATCCATATGAATCTGAGTTTCAACAAGCCGTTAAGGAAATTTTTGACTCACTGATTCCTGTTTTTACAAAACACCCAAAATACATGGAGCAAAGTATTCTTGAAAGAATCGTAGAACCTGAAAGAGTCATTTCCTTCCGTGTTCCTTGGGTTGATGATAACGGAAAAGTTCAAGTAAACCGAGGCTTCCGTGTTCAATTTAATAGTGCAATCGGACCTTATAAAGGCGGATTACGCTTCCACCCATCCGTGAATTTAAGCATTATTAAATTCCTAGGCTTTGAGCAAATCCTTAAGAACTCACTTACTGGTCAGCCAATTGGCGGAGGAAAGGGTGGTTCTGACTTTGATCCTAAAGGAAAATCAGATAACGAAATCATGCGCTTTACACAAAGCTTCATGTCAGAGCTTTACCGACATATTGGACCTGATGTCGATGTACCAGCAGGAGATATCGGCGTAGGTGCCCGTGAAATCGGTTATATGTTTGGACAGTATAAAAAAATCCGCGGTGCCTATGAAGCAGGTGTGTTGACTGGTAAAGGACTTGGTTATGGCGGCAGTTTAGCACGTACAGAAGCCACTGGTTATGGGACTGTATACTTTGTACACGAAATGCTTGCTGATAAGGGCCTTAGCTTTGAAGGAAGTACAGTAGTCGTTTCTGGTTCAGGCAACGTTTCTATTTATGCGATTGAAAAAGCAACCCAACTTGGAGCAAAGGTTGTAGCCTGCAGCGATTCAAACGGATTTATCTATGATCCATCAGGCATCAAACTTGAAACCGTGAAACGAATTAAAGAAGTAGAACGTAAAAGAATCAGTGAATATGTTCTTGAGCATCCAGCAGCTCAATACTTCGAAGGCTGCTCAGGTATTTGGTCGATTCCATGCGATATCGCCTTACCTTGCGCAACTCAAAATGAAATTGATCACACAGCAGCTAAACTACTTGTTTCAAATGGCGTAAAGGCGGTTGGAGAAGGTGCGAATATGCCATCCACGCTTGAAGCGATTGAAGTATTTTTAGAAAGTGATATTTTATTTGCCCCTGGAAAAGCTGCAAATGCCGGCGGTGTAGCAGTATCTGCTCTAGAAATGGCTCAAAATAGCCAAAGACTTTCTTGGACTTTTGAAGAAGTCGATGCAAAATTGCACCAAATTATGATCAATATCTATCGCAACAGTATGAATGCTGCCGAAGAATATGGCTACCCAGGCAACCTCGTTGTCGGCGCCAATATCGCAGGATTCTTAAAAGTAGCAGATGCAATGATCGCACAGGGTGTTATTTAAATTACAAAGGGTGCTCCAAGATGGAGCACCCTTATTTTATGCCGTTTTTTTAAGCCAATTCTTGCCTTCTACCATCCTCGAAACCATCATCCCCGCAACATTATCGCCGCTTGCATTCAGCATCGTAGCAGGCGGGTCAATTAGCGTAGAAATCGCTGCGATAATTGGTAATGCCTCAGGAGGGAATCCAAATAGACTTAGGATTAACATTTCCCCAATCATCCCACCGCTCGGAATTGCTCCCATTACGGCTCCGACTAAAAGAGATACACTGATAATTAAGAAAAACGTTCCAATTCCTGTGTTATTCATATCAAAAATCCCAAACAGGAAGACAATTTTTAATACGCCGCCAAGAACAGACCCATCTTTGTGCAAGGCTGCTCCTAATGGAATCGTTGTATCACGAATATCCTGCTTGATTCCCATTCTTTTTGAAGCTTCTAAGTTAACAGGGATAGACGCAGCACTTGAGCAGGTGGCAAGCGCCGTAATCGAAGGTGCAAGCATATTGCTCCAAAACACTCGTATTCCTTTTCCCTTTCCTGCCATAAAGGCATAAATCGTAAAGGCAATAAAGAAGTAGACGATCGAAGCCACATAATAAGTAATACCTGCTTTGATATATGAGCCTAATAAAATCGGACCATACTGTCCCACCAGCGTTGCAAAATAAGCTCCAAGACCGACTGGCGCTAAGTACATAATCAAGGATACGACCTTCATCATCACCTCAGAACCTGAGCTTAAAAAGCTGGTAAAAGGCTTACCGCGTTCACCAATTGATTGGGCAGCAAATCCAACCAAAATAGAAATCACAATGAGCGCCAGCATATTGCTCCTTGAGAACAATTCAACAAAGTCTGGTACAGTAAAAGTTTTAACGATTTGTGCGACCGGATTTAATTCCTCCGCCGCTTCTGGTTTAACCAGTTTTAAACTAACACCCTCACCAGGATTCACCAACTTTACGACAAAATACATATAAATCGCTGAAATAAGTCCTGTAAACAAGAAGGTTCCAAACATCCAGCTAATAATTTTCCCTAATCTTTTTGCACCATTCATCGTTGCGATCGAAGATGAAATGGTGAAGAATATCAGCGGAACGATAATCGTGAATAAAAGATTTAAAAAGACATCGCCAATCGGCTGTAAGATGACAGCGCCTTCTTTCATGACTAAACCTAAAATTGCGCCAAGTAAAATCGATAGCAATAGTATAATAGGAAAACGATAATTCTTTAATTTTTCCATACTTTTTCTCCTTTAGTATGCTATTAAAGGAAAGTGTTTGTTCACATTTTCACTTCCTATTATATGATTATAATTTTAAACCTACTGAATAGAAAGGATATTTTATACTAAAAGTCCTTTAATATTAAAGTCGATTAAAATATTATTAAAATCCTTCTATGCTATAATAAACACAATTCTTATTTTCAAAAGTATAGGGGGAGAATGGATGGAAATAGGTTTACTTTCCGTACTCGGTTTGGGGCTTGTCCTTGGGATCAAACATGCCATTGAACCGGACCATGTTATTGCAGTATCAACCATCGCCAGCCAAAGCAAAAAGTTATTGCGATCGTCATTAGCCGGTGTATATTGGGGAATAGGCCACACTGCAACATTATTTATTATTGGAATTATTCTCATACTCATGAAAGGTGAAATCCCGGAAAAATGGGCAATGTCATTAGAGTTTTTAGTAGGAATTATGCTCGTTTATCTTGGGATTACTACGATTCGATCCTTTAAAAATATTCATTTACATAATCATGTCCATTCTCATGATCATAGCGGCGTTCACGAGCATCATGACCAGCATAGAAAGGTCTCTTATCTAAAATCCATGTTTATTGGCCTCGTTCACGGTCTTGCCGGAAGCGGAGCAATGGTAGTTCTGACTATGAGTACAGTAAATAGTGCCTGGGAGGGTGCGATCTATATCCTTATATTTGGAGTGGGTACCGTCATTGGAATGCTCTTCTTTACTACCTTGATTGGGATTCCATTTGTTTTTAGTGCAAAAAAGTTAAGCTTGAATAAAACCCTTACCCAGGTTACAGGAGTGATTAGTACTGTATTTGGTATTTACTACATGTATAACTTAGGCGTAACCGAAGGGTTATTTAAACTTTGGATTCAGTAATGATAGAAAATGGGACCCTATTCATCGGGTCCCATTTCTCTATTTATTCATACTCGCCAGAAATCCGCCAAGCAGATCATCTAAATCAGGCTCTTCTTCAACCTTTTCTTCTTCCATTACTGGTTTCGCATTATCCCAATCAAATCCGCTCAGGTCATCATCCATATCACTTAAATCAATCGAAGCAGCGATTTCCTCTTCGGCGCTGTCATTGTCTCGATAAGAATGAATTTCAGGAACACTTTCCTCTTGAAGATATAATGCCTCATCAATGTCTAGTGAACGGCTATTTAAACTCGCAAGCAGGGAGGTAGACCTTACTGGGTCGGAAATTAACTGATAGATAATACTTCCCAATAACGCCTCTGAATGCTCGTGCTTCAACCAGTCACGCTGAGCCTTCGTTAGCTTTTTTGGCAGCGGGACGTTAATCATCTCACGTTCTCTTGCATTAACGTTACTGACACCCTCCATCACAAACTCTGCAATCTTGCTGGAAAAATTCCTTCTTTCTGTTTCCTTTAACTTTTGCAGTTTCTTAACCAAATGGTCAGGTGTATCAGAAGGAATACGGAAGGAAATCGCCTGTCCCCGCTGAATTTCATGTGTTCCAGCTTTTTTCATATCATCACCCTATTAATTGGTAACAGGTTTTTTAGTTTGTTCAGCCTTTTGTTTCTCTGCCTTTTTAACAAAATCCTGAATTAGCTTATAATAGGCATTTGCCATCATCCAAATGCTTTCTTTTTCATCTTCAAAGAAATCAATATTAAAACCATCGAGATTGTTATTTAATGTTTTAAGATAATCCTTTAAAACGGTAGCACCACCGCCGACAAAGTAGCAAATTTCTGTTTGGGAGTTCTTTGACCAAACATTTCGTAATAAACGATATTGCTTCTTAGCTAAATCTAGTAGAATGCGGTCAGTTATATCATGAACACTTGTTCTGCTTCCTTTAACCATGATATGATTACGGTCATTTTTCTTAGTGATGATTTCAACAACATCACGACGGCTGTCTAATTCAACACCGTGCTTTGTTCTAATTTCTTCACGGATTGCTTCTAATGATTCTGAAACCCCGAGATTAAACCCTTGTGCCTTATCATCATCTACATTGCGGTTTTTAATAACGGCGATATCTGTTGATAATCCTCCGATATCTTGAATAAGAATCCGCTTATCGATTAAGTCTTTATTAATAATTTTTGAGTTATTATCCATTACTAGGTTAATATAAGCAGCAAATCCTTCAGGATATACCTTAATTTCATCAAACTTGATATTTACCTTTAATCCTTGGTATTTAGGTGTGACAAGGAACTCAACTTGATGGACAGATCCAATTAACTTAGATCGATAGCCTGCGTCCTTGCCTTCCTTAACTTCACGAAGAGGGAGGCCAGTTCCTAGTGTGTAGTTCGCATCAATGACATTTTTCGTTTGACGGAAATTATTCTTATTTCCTTCCTTCACAGCGTCCAAAGCCAACGTAGTAAAGAGTAGAATTAACGTTTGATCTTCTTCAGACTTACTGCTGCCAGGATCTAATTCAGTACCATTGTTACTTTTAGTTGCTAGATTTCCGACACGATAGATGGCGTTATTCTCCTTTAATGCAGGAGAGTGCACTTTTACATGGATCCCATCTAGTGGATTTTTATCATCTAATTCCTCTATACCAATAACAGGGCGGTCTTCCGTGTCCCTTGCGATAATATTTGGGATGTTAAGTTCATATTCTAATTCTCCAAAAATAGCCTTAATTGAATCATTTCCTACATCAATAGCTGCAATTCTAGTATTATTCAAAATTGTCATCCTTTCATTCTATTAATTTAGATGTTAATGAAGATATGTATCTAACTTCTCTAGTATAAGAGTATAGAAGTTTACTAGATTCTTCAATATCCCAGACAAAAAGAAATGAAAGTGTAAAATTGTAAACAATACGTAATCGTTGTATACAATTATGTTTACAACGATTACAAACCTGTACACATCGCTCTATATCAACATGTGTACAGATTTGTGTACATGTAAACATTTTTTGTAAACACGATGTATACAACATTGTAAACAAGTGTACATTTTCCGTAAACATGTATACACATTCTGTATACAAAAAAATAGACCCCATGGGTAAGGGAGCTATTCCTTCTTCGTCCGTTTGATTCCTTCATCCGTTACAGCAAAGTCTCGAACCATTTTCTTGATTTTGCCAGGCTTACGGAACCTTAATGCAGACCAATCATCGTCAATCGCAATTTGCCGTACTGGTTCATAGCCTTCTTCAGAGAGCATGCCCGTGACCGTTTCACGGCTGCAATCGGAGCCTTTATAGGTCTTTGATGATTTCTTAGGGTAGCAGAGCCAAAATAAACCATCATCCTTTACATAGGCAGCTGCCTTTTTAGCGTTAGATTGAAGCTCTTCATTACTTGATCCAAACACCTGAACAAAATCGTAAATCTCCAGCTCAGCCTGTTGATGGACCTCCCCTTCAAAGGCAGCCTTAATATCATCATAAGACTTTGGGGCATTGATAACCAAAACCGGCTGTCCTTGATCCTTAAAATTCAACTTTTTTAATATAGGAGATATTTCCGTCATTTTAAAACCTTCCTCTCACCAACTTAATATAAAGGCTTTCAGAACATGATAATAGTATTTCATTTTACCTGTTTCTCATACCTATTTAGCTGCAAAAAAGCTAAATTCTAGCAAAATATCCTACTAAAAAGTATACCCTTGTAACAATTTTCTCCATCCCCTCTTTACGTACAATATCGAAAAAGTTAATATATTGTATCCTTTTGCAAGGAATTACTGAGAGAAAATGTCGGTTTAAGAATATTTAACACTAGTTTTGTATTATACTTTTTAAATATTTACAATTTTCTATTATTAATATATTATCATATTACACTACTATATTATTAGGGACTCGAACCATTTTAAGATAGTAGATTCTATTTAATAAGGGGGTATCCTTACATAGTTGTACGCTGAGAAGTAGAAAAACAAATAAAGGGAGGCTTAATATGAAGAAGAGGAAAATTCTATCTACTGCATTAACCCTATCTTTAGGACTAGGGTTGTTTAATGTTGCTTCAGTCTCACCAAGTGTTAAGGCAAATGATTTTACCAGCAAAATTGCGTCTACAGGTTCTCCTGTAGATTTAGGTATAGCAAATGATGAGAGATTAATAGAAATGCTAAAGATGAATGGCACCATTGCTAAAAATGCTACTCCAGCAGACGCTGAAAAAGCATTACAAAAGTTTTTAAAAAATAAAGCATCCGGCGCTTCAAAGGAAATTGGTGAACTCCATAAGCACGACAAGGCTTTACAAAGTACATTAAAAGAAAACCTCGCTAATACAGGCTTAGTTAGCGGTAAAGGTAATAAATTGGGACAATCAACTACAGTTAATTCTGTTACTGAAGAAACTTGGAAGGGAAGCCAAAGAAAAGATAATGTTTTAGTTTTACTTATCGAATATCCCGATTTTCCAGCTGCAAATATTAAGTCAGATGAGACGGATATGTTCTATGAAGATTACACAAAACAGCATTATGAAGATATGATTTTTGGTGACAATGGATATAAAGGACCTAATGGTCAAACTCTAGTATCGGTTAAACAATATTACGAGCAGCAATCTGGTGGTAGCTATTCCATCGATGGGCAAGTTGCAGGATGGTATAAAGCCTCTCAACCAGCTGCCTATTATGGTGGAAATGATTCAAGTGATAATGATAAAAATGCCCGTGGGCTCGTTAAAGAAGCGCTGCTAGCAGTTGCAAAAGACAAAAGCGTAATTCTAAAAAATTATGACCAAGAAGATCGTTATGACTTGGATGGAGACGGGAATCTCCGAGAGCCAGATGGATTAATTGATCATTTAATGATCGTTCATTCTAGTGTTGGTGAAGAAGCAGGAGGAGGTTCCCTAGGAGCAGATGCCATTTGGTCCCACCGATGGGATCTTGGGGCAGTGACCACACTTCCACGTACGAAAGCAGATGTTCGTTATTGGGGAGGAAATATGGCTGCATATGACTATACAATTGAACCTGCAGATGGTGCTGCAGGCGTATTTGCCCATGAGTATGGACATGACCTAGGTCTTCCTGATGAATATGACACTATGTACTCTGGAGCCGGTGAACCAGTTGAGTATTGGTCTATTATGTCAAGCGGCAGCTGGGCAGGTGATGTTTCTGGAACAGAGCCTACTGGATTTAGTCCGTATGCTAGAGAATTTTTACAAGCTTCCATGCCTGGAAGTAACTGGCTAACTGGTACCACTATTGATCAAGCAAATGTAACCAGCAAAGGTATGGAAATCCTGCTTGACCAAGCAAACTCTAAGGGTACAAATAACGACGCTGTACGGATTGATTTACCTAAAAAGGTTACTATGATAAACACGCCAGCAACGGGTGAGTTTGAATACCATGGCGGTAAAGGTGATGAAGTCGATCATAAAATGGTTACTACTGTTGACTTAACAAGTGCAACTGCAGCTACACTTGATTTTGATGCTTGGTATAACATTGAAGAGGATTGGGATTTTGCAATGGTCCAAGTGTCAACTGATGGTGGAACAACATGGAATTCCTTATCAACACCAAATACTAGCTCTTCTTTAGTTGAGGGTGGATATCCAGCAATTAGTGAAAATCTCCCAGGTTACACAGGCTCAAGTAATGGCTGGATTCATGAAACAATTGATTTAAGCGCCTACGCTGGGCAAGAAATTCAACTTCAATTCCGTTCTATGTCAGACTGGGGCGCTAATTTAGAAGGCTTCTATGTTGACAATATTAAGGTTACAGCTGATGGAAATGAATTTTTCTTTGATGGCGCTGAAGGGGATTCTAAATTTACATTTGATGGCTTTAAAAAGGATAGTGGAAAAACAACAGCTACTCACTATTACCTACTAGAGTGGAGAGCACACAATGGTGTTGACGCAGGGTTGGCACATATCCGTCGTGGTGCTAGCTTAATGAGCTATGACCCAGGATTAGTAGTTTGGTATGTCGATGAAACGTATGGTGACAACTGGACTGGAATGCATCCTGGCGATGGGTTTTTAGGAGTTGTTGACGCAGACCAGCATACACTTTCTTGGAGCGATAAAGCCCTTGCATCAACCCGCTACCAAATGCATGATGCTGCATTCAGTCTAACCAAAGCAAATAATATGTTTATAAGTTATCCAGGTCAATTTACCATGATGGATAACTATACTCAACTTAACCCACTATTCGATGACAGTTCGAACTATAGTAACCCTGGTCTTGTTGACGCAGGACGTAACGTACCAAAATACGGATTGAAGTTCCGTGTTGTTGGTGAAAGTGCTGATGGTACTGTTGGTAAGGTGTTAATCTTTAAATAAAATTGAATATCTACTATGGATGACTTCAGTGATTTGCTGGAGTCATTTTTTTAAAAATGCAAAAAGCCCGGATAATGACCTATTTTATAGTCATTATCCGGGCTTAATTTTGCTAGTTATCTATTTCTTTGGGTTAGCCTTTTTTAAGTTAATTTCATAAGTAAAATCTACCGGATTTTTATCATCTGCAGGAGCAGCATAAGATGTAATCATATAGTTCTTACCATCTTTGAATAACTGTCTTAGTGTTAATGCATCCTCTTCAGTTACATTGAATGGATCAACGGTGATCACCTTGTAATTAGTTTTCGCACCCTTTTTATTACCAACTTCTTTTTCATTGATAAATGTTACGGTGTAGTTTACATATTGTCCCGCTAACTCTTGGAAGGACTTAAAGTCATCTGTAGAGCTTCCATCATTGCTATAACCGATTTCAGGAATTTCAATGTTATCAATAAACCAGCCGCTATCAGTATGCCCCCAATCTGTTAAATAACGGAAGGAAACCAACACCTTTTGACCTGCATACTCACTTAAATCAAACGATTCCTCTTGCCAAGTTTTTAAATTCCCAGTAAAACCAGGTACGTTTTCTTTAATTTTTGGATAACCCTCTTCAACAACATCACTGCGTGTATTTCCATTGGCTAAGCTCTTCCAAGTCTCACCGTCATCTGTTGATACTTGAACCACTCCGAAATCCCATTGCTCTTCGATATCAAGATAATTGTCGAAATTAAGTGTTGCGGCTTCTACAGCTGATAAGTCTGCTTCTAAAGTTATGGCATTATCTGCCTCGTCTCCCTGGTTGCCCCATAATACTTTGTTTGTTGCATCTGTTGGATCTGCAACGGATTGCCATGGAGATGCTAAGAAATCAACACCATCAAACGAAATACTTTTTATTTTATCTTGGAAATCTAATTCTTTAAAATCTCCGCCCCATGCTGGAACGCCTTCTTTTTCAAATGTTACCGCTTTTTCAAAATCAACAGTCTTACCTCTTGTTTCACCTGTTTTCGCGTTAACAATAACATTACGAAGGTCGATACTGTCAAAATTGTATACTCCATTACCAACTCGATCAGAATCTAGTGTTAATGCAGTAATAAAATTTTGGTAAAGTTGTGTAAAGTCTAGACTAGAACCATGTGCTTTTAAAACTTCGTCAACACTGTTCATGCCTTGTGTTTCACTCAATGCTAAGTCACGAATAAATTCACGTCCAAATTTGTCATTCATATATAACGTAAATAGGTAAACTTGACCATAGTCAGCAATTGTTTCTGGACCAGTTTTAACGCCTTGGTGCTCATCCCAATTTACTAGTGAATTTTCTGGATGGTCTAAGTAAAAGTTAATTGAGCTGTCGTCATGACCATATCCACCAAGATATTCAGAGAAAGTAGACATACCTTCATTTAACCAAGTTTCTTCTGCACCATCGTTGTCAGCATGAATTAAATGCTGTAACTCATGGATGGTAGTTCCAAAGAATGTAGACTCCAAACGAGTTTCCCAGCTATTTGTATCGATGGTAATGATATTTCTATCAATATAGTTTTCTAGTGTTTGCCAGAAGAAACCAGCAACGAAGAATGGATAAGATGGATTGGTGTAACCTTCATCGATAATGTTATCTACTAGCATGATTACTTTGTCGCTGCCTTCATAGTATCCAGCTGGTACATTTACGCCAGCTAGTGGTGAATGTGACCCATCATGTACATCAGGTGTTCCAAAGAACTCTGTAGCTTTTGGATAAATATTAGAGTCAAATTCGTTACGAAGTTTATCTACTTGTTCCTGTGTTACTACATGTGCAGGTCGGTTATCTGGAAAGGATAAATCATTTGCTACCCAAATCTCTACATTTTCCCCAACACTACGAAGTGTAAATGTTTTAAATTTTAATTGTCTATTTAGGAAGTACTTTGTTCCCCCATCAAATGTAAAAGTACTCTCTACTGAATCGTCTTCTGCTGCTTCTACCTCATTAAAATTAATTTGAGCTGCTTGTTCGGCAATCTTCTTTTCAGCCTGCTTTAAGTATGAAGAATCGTTACTTAGTAGATTTAGTTGACCGTCAATATCTACTCGATCTCCATAACGCTCTACATCCCATTTTGGTGCTGTAGCTTCAGCTGCAGATGCCTTTGTGTCATTAGCTGATAATGGAGCAAAAAGTGATAGAGCTAATGCACCCGTTGATAGAATGGATAATAGTTTTTTCTTTTTCAACTTCTGGATCCTCCCTTATATCTATATATGTATTCTAAATAATATTAACATAATGAATTTTTTGAATATATAGTTAATTAATCACAAACATATGATTCTAAAGCTCCGATTTTACTTGTTTTTCCAATACTTCTTTTTACCTAAAAAGGAATATTCATTTCATTTTTCACTCTGACAAAAGTACTGAGTCTTTATAGGAGAATTATTTCCCGGAAATATTTCATAGTTTATTTTCAACAGCACATCCTAAGGAAAAGTATGACAACAGGAGGAAGAAATGTGAATGTAGATGACATAATTATTGCACGAGAGAAGATGAAAGGAGTTGTCCATACGACGCCGTTGGACTATTCGAAAACCTTTAGTCAGCTGTCTCATAACGAGGTATATCTAAAGCTTGAGAACCTTCAAAAAACGGGTTCCTTTAAAGCTAGAGGCTCTTATAATAAGTTAATATCCCTTTCACAGGAGGAGCTGCAAAAAGGGGTTGTGGCGGCCTCTGCGGGCAACCATGCGCAAGGAGTAGCTTACTCTAGTCAAATGCTTGGCATTAACTGTACGATTGTCATGCCAAAGGGTGCACCCCTTAGTAAGGTGTTAGCTACCAAGCAATATGGTGCAGAGGTACTTTTAGAGGGAGCTACATTTGATGATGCACTAGCCTTTGCTTTAGAGCTTAAAGAGCAAAGGGACGCTACCTTTATCCATGCCTTTGATGATGATGCCATCATCGCTGGACAAGGAACGGTTGGGTTGGAGATACTCGATCAGCTTCCCGATGTAGAAGCTATTATTTGCCCCGTAGGAGGCGGCGGGCTGATTGCAGGAGTTGCAATGGCAGTGAAGGAGAAAAACCCTCATATCGCTGTGTATGGCGTCCAGACACTGGCCTGTCCTAGTATGAAACAGTCATTACTTGAAAACAAACCGGTTATGGTAGAATCAACACCCACGATGGCAGATGGAATCGCTGTTAAAAAGCCTGGACTGAGATCCTTTGACATCGTCCAAAAATATGTCGATGATATTTATTGTGTCGATGAGATGGAAATTGCTAGAACGATGCTAATGGTTTTAGAAAGAAATAAGTTGTTAGTGGAAGGGTCAGGTGCTTGTTCCCTCTCAGCCCTACTATATGAAAAAGTAAAGTTGAAAGAAAAGAAGGTTGTGGCCGTTTTAAGCGGCGGAAATGTTGATATGAATTTTATTTCAAGGGTCATCGAACGAGGATTAGTGGAATCAGGACGGTATGCTGTTTTTACAATCACCTTAAAGGACAAACCTGGAGAACTTCAAAAGGTGCTAAGTGCTCTAACCGATTTAGATGCTAATATTCAATCCGTAAATCTCAATCACATGGGCAAGAATATTTATCCAGGTTATGCTGGTCTGGAAATTTCCGTAGAAACAAAGAATAAAGAACATATCGACATGCTATATAAAGTCCTTAAAGAAAAAAACTACATAGTAGAAATGAATCATTTTTAATTCCATAAGAATTTCACACAAAAAATCCTTACTTTTTTATAAGTAAGGATTTTTTAGCAGAAGTATTCTCATGGTTCTATTAATTTTACTTTTGCTCATTTTGGTATCTTTCAAATTCCTTTGCTGTACAACGTACGAAGTGTCCTGGAACAACTTCTCTAAGTTCAAACTCACCATTTGCATCATGTACAGCAGGATCATAACTAATACGCTTACGAGCACGCTCATACCTTGGATCCGGCAACGGAATCGCTGATAACAATGATTTTGTATAAGGATGAATAGGATTATTATATAATTCATCACTATCAGCTAGTTCAACTAGATTACCCATATACATAACGCCAATACGGTCAGAGATATATTTAACCATTGAAAGGTCATGGGCAATAAACAAGTACGTTAATCCACGTTCTTTTTGCAGTTTCTTAAGCAGATTAACTACCTGTGCTTGAATGGATACATCCAATGCAGAGATAGGTTCATCGGCAATTATAAACTCAGGGTCAACAGCAAGCGCTCTAGCAATACCAATACGCTGTCTTTGACCGCCGCTAAATTCATGTGGAAAACGAGTAGCGTGCTCTTTATTTAAACCAACCGATTCTAATAATTCTTCAACCTTTTGCTTTCGTTCAGCCTCATTCTTTACGAGCTTATGAACGTCTAGTCCCTCCGCAATAATATCCAAAACGGTCATACGTGGATTTAAGGAAGAAGAAGGGTCCTGGAAAATCATTTGCATTTTGCGGTTAAATTTAAGCAGTTCAGATTTATTTTTCTTCCCGTGAACATCTTCGCCGTTAAATTTAACTTCTCCACCAGTAGCGTCATATAGTCGGATAATGGTTCTGCCTGTTGTAGACTTTCCACATCCAGACTCACCTACTAATCCAAACGTTTCTCCTTTGAAGATATCAAAGCTAACGCCATCAACAGCCTTGATTGTATTCTTTTTACCAACGGCAAAATGTTTTTGTAAATTTTTTACTTCAAGTAACTTTTCTCTTGTCACCGTTTTCCACCGCCCTTAGTACCTGTTTGAGCAAAACCTTGCATCCTGTGCTTAACGGCATCAGGCGGCTCAATTTTCGGCGCATCTGGATGCAGCAGCCAGGTTGCCGCATAATGTGTGTCTGAAACCTTAAACATAGGCGGTTCCATTACTGTATCAATTTCTAAAGCAAATTGATTTCTTGGAGCAAACGCATCTCCTACAGGAGGGGTAAGCATGTTTGGCGGGCTTCCAGGAATAGCAAAAAGCTCTTCATCTGAACTATCCAATGTTGGCATAGAGCCTATCAATCCCCAAGTATACGGGTGCTTTGGATTGTAGAAAATATCATCTACTGTCCCAATTTCAACGATTTTTCCAGCATACATGACGGCAACACGGTCTGCAACGTTTGCTACAACACCAAGGTCATGCGTGATAAAAATAATCGCACTATCGGTTTTTTGTTGAATACTCTTCATCAATTCTAAGATTTGAGCTTGAATCGTTACGTCAAGAGCTGTAGTTGGTTCATCTGCAATTAAGATTTTCGGATTACATGCTAATGCAATCGCTACTACCACACGTTGACGCATACCGCCAGAGAATTGGTGAGGATATTGATTAATACGAACATCCGGTCTTGGAATACCAACTAGAGTTAGAAGTTCAAGAGCCGTTTTTCTAGCCTCTGTTTTGCTCATATTCTGGTGCTTCATCAAACCTTCCATGATTTGATAACCAATTTTCATAGTCGGGTTAAGAGACGACATTGGATCTTGGAAGACCATAGAGATATCTTTACCACGAATCTTTTGCATTTCTTTGCTTGTTTTTTTAGCAAGGTCTACTCCCTCGAGAAGGATTTGACCTTCTTTAATAAAGCCATGCGGCTCTGGAAGAAGTCTCATAATCGCATTTGAGGTTACTGATTTACCTGAACCAGATTCACCTACGATTGCTAATGTTTCACCTTTATTTAAATCAAAGGTAACACCTCGTACAGCATGCACTTCACCATTGTAGGTGTTAAATGATACTTTTAAATCTTTGACTTCCAATAATTTACTCATTTATTAAACACCTACCTTCTTATTTATGCATTTTCGGATCGAATGCATCTCTCAAACCATCACCAACGATATTAAATGCAATCATAAGAACAGATATTACAATTGCCGGGAACACAAGCATGTATGGATAAAGTCTGAGGTTATCAAACCCAAGGTCAATTAAAGAACCAAGTGAAGCATCTGGAGGAACAATACCTAATCCGATAAAGCTTAAGAATGCTTCAAAAAAGATTGCGCCTGGAACAGAAAACATTGTGTTAATAATGATAATACCACTGATATTTGGAACCAAGTGTTTTCTAATAATAGTACCGTTAGATGTTCCTAAAGTTCTTGAAGCTAAAACAAACTCTTGATTTTTCAACTTTAGTACTTCACCACGGACAATCCGGGACATACCAATCCAGCCTGTTATTGACAAAGCAATAACAATCGATATAATACCTGGTTTAAGAACAAGCATCATTAAGAGGATAATGACCAAGTTAGGAATACCAACTAAAATCTCGGCAATTCGCTGCATGATATTATCAACTCTGCCACCATAAAATGCAGAAATCCCACCATAAGAAACTCCAATGGCAAGGTCAAGAAGTGCAGCAACAAAAGCGATAATTAATGAAACCCTTGTCCCTTCCCAAAGCCTTGTCCATTGGTCACGTCCTAAGGCATCACTGCCAAACCAGAAATAGGTGTCTTTCATATCTTTCGCTTCATAAATACGATAGGTAGCTTTCACTTCAGCAGAATTTCTAGTGCCGTCACCTTTATTAATGACTTCAAGATCAATAAACTCTTCTTTATTATCAAATCTTGCATTTGCCTTGGCCGTTGCCTGCTGAACATCTTTACCTTGGAACGTTCCAGATAAAGTACCATTCATACCAAGCCAAGAGACATTCTCCAAAGCCGGTACACGTGGAGGCATTTTTGCCCTGTTTAAATCCTGTTCATCGGAACCATAATTGTTCATCCACGGACCAACAATACTCATGATGATAATAAACAGGATAAGAATCATGCTGAAAACAGCAGGTTTATTATTGAAAAGGGTTCTTTTCGCATCCTGAAAAAACGTTCTGCTGGGAGCTGAAATTTTTTCGCTCGTATCCTCTTTACGAACAAGAGGGACAAATAAATCTTTTGGTATATTATTTAGGTTATTTTTATCCATTTTACTTATTTCCCCCCTGCTAGTCTTATCCTAGGATCAATTAATCCGTATAGGAGGTCAATGATTAAGATAATCACAATAAAGCCAAATGCAAATAACAATGTTGTACCCATAATGGTTGGGTAGTCATTTACCATTACAGATGTAACGAATTGCTCACCAATACCAGGAATCGCAAAAATTTGCTCAATAACCATTGAGCCTGTCATCAAACCAACTGCCATTGGACCCAATACTGTAATTAACGGGATAAGTGCATTACGCAATCCATGTTTTAAAATAATTCCAGATTCAGCAACACCTTTAGCACGTGCAGTTATGATGTAATTAGAATGTAACACTTCTACCATTTCTGTTCTTGTAAAACGAGCAGCTGTTGCCATCGGGTGAATGGCCAAAGCGATCGTTGGCAAAATGGTATGTGCAGGTGTACCCCAAAGAGCAACCGGGAACCAGCCTAATTTTACTGCAAAAACATATTGTAATAATCCTGCAAATACAAACGAAGGTATCGAGGTTCCGATAACCGCAATGATTGTGGATGAAAAGTCAATCGGACTATTTCGGAAGATTGAGGCCATTAATCCAAGGAATATTCCCAAGATAGAGCCTATCACTAATGCCTGAAAACCTAATAGTGCAGATGGCCCGATTCTATCAAACAAGATTGTTGTTACCGGTGTATTATCAAATTTAAAGGATACACCCAAATCACCTTTTACAAGTCCGCCAAGATATTTGGCATACTGAACAGGTATTGGATCATTCAATCCATACTTTTCTAAAATAATTTCTTTTTGTTCTTCAGTCAATTTATCTTCTGCCTGTAACGGGCTCCCCGGCAAGATTTTCATAAGAAAGAACGAGAATGTCGCAATAATAAATAGTGTTATTAGCATATACCATACGCGACGAAGTAAATATCGAGTCATGTTTGCACCTCCTAAATTTCTCTTTATTATATGTTATATCTAGTCGATTATAAATTTTTGTTATAATCGGAATATTCAGGTCCAAACAGGAGAAAAGAGAGTATATGCCTTAAAAGCATACACTCTCTTCAATTTTTCATAATAGCAATTATACTATTTTTTGCTGATTATTCTTCAGCACCAACGCTAGCCCACTTGTATTCGTAAGTTGCTCCGAATTGGTTTGTAAACACACCTTGTATTTTCGGAGATACTAACAAAGCGCCTGCTCTTTGATATACAGGAGCAATTGCTGCATCTTCAAATAAAACTTTTTCTGCTTTTAAGAAGTTTTCATAACGTGCATCTGGATCTTGAGCTAAAGTTGTTGCAGTTTCATTTATTAACTTATCATATTCTGGGTTAGAATAGCCCATTTGGTTATTACCGCCGCCAGTTAACCAAAGATTCATAAAGGTATATGGATCAAGGAAGTCTGGTCCCCATCCAGCAAACTGCATGTCATAATCCATAGCAGTATCTAATTCTAAACGCTGTTCAAATGGTACTTCTTTTAAAGTAACTTTTAAACCAGGAAGGTTAGTTGATAACTGGTTTGCAAGATATTGGTTCATCATTTTAGAAACATCGTTGTCGCCGCCAAGGAATTCAATTTCAACTGTATCAGTTCCTAATTCAGTTTTAGCTTGTTCCCAGAACTTTTGTGCTTCTTTAACGTCAAATTCCACAAGGTCTCCACTAACTTCGCGGAAGTCTTTTCCGTCAGGAGTTGCAACGAAATCTTTTGGAACTAAACCGTTAGCAACGATAGAACCGTTGTTTAAGATTTCATCTACTAATGCTTGCTTATCAAATGCTCTAGAGATAGCTTTACGTACGTTTACGTTCTTAAGAGCTGGGTTTCTTGTTTGGTTCATTTTAATATAGAATACAGAGTTATCAGGTTCAACTGTGTAATCATCATGAGTTGAGTATGTATCAACTAGGTCAGATGATAAACCAGCACGGTCAACTTCACCTTTTTCATATAAGTCAACACCTGTTTGTGCTTCTTTTACTACTACATAAGTCATTTTTTCTAACTTTACAGTTTTTGCATCCCAGTAAGTTTCGTTCTTAACTAATTCCCACTCATTAGCAGTACTAGTCCAAGATGCGAACTTAAATGGTCCGTTAGCTAATAATGTATCAGCGCTAGTTGCATATGTGTCACCTTTTTCCGTTACAAACTTCTCATTTAATGGGAAGAAAGTTGGGAAGGTTGTTAAAGATTCAAAATAAGGAGTTGGATTTTCAAGTTCAACAACTAGTTTAAAATCGCCATCAGCTTTAACACCTAATTGATCTACAGGAACTTCACCTTTGTTAACAGCAGTTGCGTTTTTGATAACGCCGCCCATCATGTATGGACCATATTCAGATCCTTGCTTTGGGTCTACTGCACGACGCCAAGAAAATACGAAGTCGTTAGCTGTTACAGGGTCACCATTTTCCCATTTTGCATCTTCACGTAAAGTGAAAGTCCAAGTTTTACCGTCTGCACTTACTTCGTGCTTAGTAGCAATACCATCAGTTGGTTTTCCGCTTTCATCAAGACGGTATAAACCTTCCATAATAGCAGCAGTGAATTGGATACCGTATTCATCTGTTACCATACCAGGGTCCATTGAAGGAATTGTATCCCCATTAATAAAGTGTAATACTTGTTCAACTTCTGGCGCATCATCAGCTGGTTTTTTGCCATCATCAGCTGTATTCTTGTCGCCGCCTGAGCAAGCTGCTAAAAACATGCTTAGCACAAGACTTAGAGCTAAAAGCCATGCATACTTTTTCTTCATAACAAAAATGACCTCCTATTGTTTTATTTTTCTGTCAATTCGCTCTTAAAAAAGAAGCTAAGGAAATCATACTATTTTTCTCCTACTCTTGTAAAGACTAAATATATAAAAGAGTCAAAAAATTATTATATCATTATAGATTACATTAACATTACAGTTGATATACCAATACTTTTCCTGAAGATGTTTGAAATAAACTTTATTCTAAAATAGGAATGCGTTTTCTTTTTTAATGCCTAAAAACAGGTAAAGTATACTTTCAAAGCGAATTGGGTTAAAATACCTTTATTCTTAATAGCATGTCTAAAATAATTTTATAAATGAAAAGGTGAAATGGAAATGTTCAAGGATAAATGGAAGTTTTTGATGATAAATATTTTATTAACCTGTTTATTCTTTCTAATTTTTGCAGCTGACTATAATCTCCTGCACTTTATTAATTCGGTATTTTATCTTTGTTTTGTTTATGTGATTGTTGTTTTGTTTATGTATACCTCAAAAGGAGGCTTTTTTGATGGTGTTACCTTCGGATTTAGAAGATTCAAAAGTATCATGTTTACGCGAAATGGTTATCTCGAAGAATATCTTGATAAACCACTTCCTTCTGAAAACTTTAATGCTTCTATCTATCAACGTCTTAAATTCCAAGCTATTTCTTTATTCGTGCTGCTTATCATTTTACTTTTCCTATACTATGCACTATAAAATAACCTGCAAGGGAGAATCTATCTATGGAAATTCAAAAGGTTGGTCAAATTGCGGTACCTGTTAAGAAACTAGATTGAGCGATACAGTTTTATAAAGAAAAACTTGAACTTCCTCATTTATTTTCTTCAAACGGATTAGCATTCTTTGACTGCAACGGTTTGCGTCTTTTACTAAGTGTTCCTGAGAAAGAAGAATTTGCTCAATCTAGTTCTATTATCTATTTTCAAGTAGAAAATATTCATGGTGCTTATGATGAATTGTTACGTAAGGAAGTTACATTTATCGACGAACCACACCTAATAGCAAAAATAGGACAATCGGAAACATGGATGGCCTTTTTTAAAGACAGTGAAGATAATACGCATGCATTAATGAGTGAATTTGACGTATAGTTATTCGCCAAAGAGACCGAAATTCAAATTCGGTCTCTTTTCTTTTGTGTAAGCTTTACTACCTGCCCATCCTATAAATATTACGATCCAAATTCTCCTGCATACGTTTTTCAACCATCTCTCTATGAATAGCTTCATCTAGTGTGACTTTACGGGGTTTTATGATTATGGTGAAAAAGAAAATATTTAAGGTCATGGTTATTTCCTCCTTCTCAAATTCAATTAGGTTCGTTTGTTATTATCGTTCTCATCTAGATAACGTTTATAAGCAGTGAAGTGTTGGGGATATTATAGGAGTTTTTTAGAGAATAATCTTATGGTTAATCTTCAAACTATACCTAAAAGGTTTGAAAGGATACCCAAATGAAAAAAAATCTTATACTTGTTATTGGAGTCATTTTTAGTTTAATGTTCCTTCCTACAGCTCCAGTCCATGCAACTGAAATTCAAGGACAACATATCCTTATGACGAGAGGGGAATTTAAGGAATGGTTATCTAACACCCAAGTTAACCGTGAAATAAAGTTAATCCAACAGCATCATACCTGGTTACCTTCCTATAAGCATTTTAATGGTTCTAATCATTTCCGCATGTTGATGGGTATGGAGAATCATCATAAAAAAACAATGGGCTGGAGTAATATAGCCCAAAACATCACCACCTTTCCAGATGGAAAAATTGCTGTTTCCAGACCACTTAACGTCATTCCTGAAGGAACAATTGGTCCCATTGCTAATTCAGTTGGAATTGCCATTGAGCATGTTGGAAACTTTGATATCGGACAGGATGTCATGACCAAGGAACAAAGGGAAACTATTCTTTACATTAATGCTTTGCTTTGTATAAAGTTTGGGCTGATACCCTCCATTGACAGTATTACGTATCACCATTGGTGGCACCTAAAAACGAAGGAAAGAGTCTTAGATGCCACAGCTAGTTATAATGTTAAATCCTGTCCTGGCACCGGTTTTTTTGGCGGTAATTCCACAAATAGTGCTAAGAGTAACTTTTATCCACTAATCTCAGATAAAATAGAAGAAATTGTAGAATCTGGGCAATAATTTCTAATTCGTCTTTTCAAATATGTTTCTCTTTCCTCATAAAACATTCATTTTCTTGACCTATGTCAAGGAAATGAATGGCATAATACCTTAAATTAAAATAGTAAAAACAAAGAGGAAAAGGAGACTACATATTATGAAGAAGTTCAGATTATTATTATTAATGGGTGCAATCCTATTTGGCTTGGCAGCTTGTGGAGGAGCAGATGAAGAGGCAGCTCCAAAGGAAGAGGCAGAAACAGTTGATACAGCAGCATCTGCATCAGATGCAGAAGAATTCACAATCACGGCAACGAACTGGGATTTCTCTTCTGATAAAGAATTGACGATCAAAAAAGGTACGAAGGTTAAAATTAACTTAGTAAATGAAGAAGGCATGCATACTATTAGTAATGAGGACTTAGGAATTGACCTCAAAGCTGACACTCCATCTGAGTTTACTGCAGAAACAACAGGTGAATATGAATTAATTTGTTCTACTATTTGTGGTGCTACCGAAGACCATGAAGCAATGAAAATCTCACTAAAAATTATAGACTAATATGAAAAGGTCCTGATTTTCAGGGCTTTTTTTGTTTTTCTACTATTCTATGTCTAATAAGTTCACTACCTAAATTATCCAACAATACTTTACAAGAAAACAAGTTAATGAGTATAATCATTCTTAGAGTCTCAATTTTCTGTAGATAGATAATATTCAGAATCAAACACAATTTAGGGGGAAAAACGAATGAAGGTCAAACATTGGTTATTGCTTTTAACATTTGGATTATTGCTAAGTGTACTAGCAGCGTGTTCCGGAGATGAGTCAAAGGAACCAGCAGGTACAGATGCTAAGGAGGAGGAAAAGGGAGAAAAAGTACTTAGCTTTTTAAACCCAGAAGCCATTCCTTCGATGGACCCTTCTTTAGCTACGGATGAGTCTTCCTTTATCTACTTAGCTGCAACATTAGAGGGTCTTTACCGATTAGATGAAAAAACACAACCATCTCCAGGGATTGCTACCAAGCATGAAGTTAGTACTGATGGTTTAACTTGGACCTTTACGTTACGTGAAGACGCTAAATGGTCAAATGGCGATTCAGTAACAGCTCATGATTTTGTATTTGCATGGCAGCGTGCAGTTGACCCAGCAACTGGATCTGAATATGGTCCGTATATGATGAATGGCGTCATTAAAAATGCAACAGCTGTAAGCAAAGGTGAAGCAGCAGTTGACCAGCTAGGTGTTAAAGCGGATGGCGATTATACACTTGTAGTTGAATTAGAAAACCCAACACCATACTTTGAAACATTAACAACTTTCGGGACATTCTTCCCATTAAACAAAAAGTTTGTAGAGGAGAAAGGCGATAGTTTCGCAACCAGCTCTGAAAACTTATTAGCGAATGGTCCCTACACTATTAACAATTGGACTAGTACAAGTGATACATGGGAACTTGTGAAGAATAAAGATTATTGGGATGCAAAAACAGTAAAAATGGATAAACTGACATACAAAGTTGTAAAGGATCCACAAACGGCTCTAGATTTATATGAAGAAGGTACAGTTGATCGAATGGATTTAACATCCGATTTAGTCGACCAATATTCTACAAATGATGATTATTTAGTTTCGGCTGATACATTTGTCTACTTCCTGAAGTTTAACCAAACAACATCAGATGCTTTAGCAAATAAGAATATCCGTGCTGCACTCAGCAGAGCTTTTGACAAAGAAGGCTTAGTAAATGAGATCCTTAACAACGGATCAATCGTTGCAAATGGACTTGTTCCAACTGATTTTACTCCAATGCCTGGAACAGGTGAGGATTTCCGAAAGGTGAGCGGAGACCTTGTTACCTATGACCTTGAAGCAGCGAAAGAATTCTGGGCAAAAGGATTAGCCGAGTTAGGTACAGATTCAGTGGTACTTGAGTTCTTAGCTGATGATGACAAGACAACAAAATTATTAGTTGAATATGTTGCAAACCAGCTTTCAACCAATCTTGAAGGATTAAAAGTGAACATTAAACAAGTACCAAAAGAACAGCGTCTTGATTTAGATACTGCTATGGATTATGAGCTGCAGCTTTCTAGATGGGGCCCTGACTTCCTTGATCCATTTACATTCATGAACTTATGGGTTACGGATGGCGGAAACAATATGACTGGATATTCTAGTGCAGAATATGACAGATTAGTTACTGAAACAGCTACAAAATTTGCTACAGATAATGAAGCGCGTTATAAGAACTTCTTAGATGCTGAAAAAGTGCTATTTGAAGATGCAGCAATTGCTCCTGTTTACCAAGCTTCTCGTGCACAATTGATTTCTCCAAGAGTTCAAGGTGTGTTTGTGAACCCATTCGGTGCAACATACGAATATAAATGGGCAGACGTAGGCGAGGAGTAAAAAATTTATAGTAAAAGGGAGAAATGCCAATTTGGTATTTCTCCCTTTTTTTATTACGATATTTATTTGATGCAATATCGTTTGTTTGTTGCAATTCAAGAAACTATCCTAATTGAACATTCAGGATTGTCTATTGTCTGAAAATTTAATATAATTATCTTTACCACTATCTCTATATTGTTTTGATAAAAAAAAGTGCCCCAAATGATTAATCTGGGACACTTCCTATTAGAATATTTAGTTGGATCGTTCTTCCAGCCAGTCAGCAATGGTTGGATAGGTTATTTTTGTAGCTTGACTGCCAAATGTAATCGATGTGTGACCCACTGGCAAACATTTATATTCTTTATCTTCACTAGATATAGCATTCATCAATGCTTCCACTTGGTGCGGCTGGGCGATAAGGTCGTTTTTACCAGATAAATTGAGCACGTTAGCCGTAATATTTTCAAGGTTAACCTTCTTACCACGAATAACCATTTCTCCTTTTATCAGTTTGTTTTGCTGATAAAAGTCTCTAATCCACTGACGGTAAGCTTCACCTGGGAACTGAATTCCGTCGTTTAACCATTTTTGCAATAGCTTATAGCTCTTTATGAACTTTTCGTTATCCGCACGTTCATAAAGACTAATATATGGTCCATAGTTCGTACCCATTGGATTGATCATTTTGTTTCCAAAGTCAATCATTTCAGGTGGAATAACGCCTAGGGTATCTACAACTTTATCAATATTAAAATATCGTTCATCTAACATCGCACCATATGAGCCTGTCTTTTCAAAATCAAAAGGACTTGTCATAAAGATAAGATTCCGGATCGGTAATTCAGGGTGCATTGCTGCAAATGCAGCCGTGATTGTTCCCCCCATGCAATAACCAAGGATTGAAACTTCATCCACTTTTGATTTTCTCAGAACTTTACGAACCGCACGCGGGATATAGTCCATAATGTAATCATCGAGTTTCATATTTCGATCTTCGTAACCTGGTTCACCCCAGTCAAGCAGATAAACATCAAAACCGCGATTAACCAAATACTCTACTAAACTTCCACCCTTTGTTAAATCCAATACATAAGGTTTATTAATTAGGGCATAAACCAAAAGAAGAGGAATTTTATGTTTTTTTGGATTTTCAGAAATATAGCGATAAAGCTTCGTTTTATTTCTTGTCCATACAAGTTCTTTCGGTGTTGGCGCAACTTCCGGTTCAGCATCTGTTGTTAGCACTTGATTTGCTCTTACTGCACGTTGATACATCTCCTTGTATTGCGGAGGTGTAAATTCGAGCAGTTCATTCCAATCGTTTGGCATAAGTACGCTAATGACTGTTCACTCCTTACATGATTTATTTACTCTATCAATTTATTAATAAAGCCTGACCTTCATGACAATTACATGTAAAGTCCACCGTTAATATTTAATTGCTGACCAGTAATATAGTCACCATCTTTACATAGGAAAACAACACCACGAGCGATTTCTTCTGGTTTGCCTAAACGCTTTTGTGGTACTTTTTCAACGATTCCTGCAAGGACCTTTTCAGGAATGGCTTGGACCATTTCAGTTCCAATAAATCCTGGGCAAATCGCATTAACAGTTACGTTACTTTTAGCAAGTTCAAGAGCAAGAGATTTAGTATATCCAATTAGTCCTGCTTTTGCAGCAGCATAGTTGGTTTGTCCAAACCCGCCAGCTTGTCCAATAATAGACGAGATGTTGATGATGCGGCCTGCATCTGATTCTAGAAGATACGGTAAAGCTGCAGAAGTATTGTTGTAAACGCTGTTTAAATTAACATTGATTACTTCTCTCCAATCTTCCTCTGTTAATTTTTTAAACGTGCTGTCTCTTGTAATTCCTGCATTATTAACCAGAATATCTAATTTGCCATAATGATTGATTGTTTCTTGTACAAGATATGCTGACTCATTACTTTCCGAAACATCTGCTTGAATGGCATAAGCATCTCCGCCGAATTCATTTATTTCTGCAACGATTCTATCCGCTAATTCTTTGCGAGTATTATAGTTAATGACAACCTTCGCTCCGTTTTTAGCCAGTTCCAATGCAATTGCTGCTCCGATTCCTCTGCTGCCGCCAGTTACGATTGCTACTTTATCTCTTAATCCTGTCATCTTTATCCACCCCGTCTATAGTAGTTGTTAATAAATCTATGTAATACTTTTCTATTTCACTTTTTCTTGTGATTTTAACATGGTAAGAATTTGATTCAATTTAGTGTCCAAGCTCTTCATATCTTTCTTTATATGAGTCAATTCCGCTTTAAATGATTCCTGAACATCTTGGCTTTCCAATTTCTCTTCTAATTTTTCTTCTAAATCATCCACTTTTGCATCCACATTAACAATCAACGAAGAAATGTTCGCAATGTCATTTCGACTTGGTACATTCATAAACTCCAAGTACTTTAATGTTGATTCATCAATCATCTTTTTAAATTGAAGATTCATCTCCAAAATCTGCCCCATCCCTTCAGAAGGGAACTCCTTGCTGATTTTTTCATCAAATAATTTACTAGTTTGGGAATAATAATCCTTCCACATATCATAAAAGTTAAAGCTTTGGTCCATGTCTGTTTCCTCCTTATATCTTTCTAGACGTTTCAATCATACTAACTATATGGAAATAATTAAAGATTAAATATTGAAAATTATCGAAATATTTTTCTTCTTTTATTGACAAAATCCTCTCTTTTTCGCAAAATACCCTATAATTTCAATTGGAATGATACGTGATGTTCATCAAAATGAATTTTATAAAAATGGCTCTTTCGTAAACTTTGTTGTTTTCTGTACAAATACCAAAGGCAACTTCAGACAAGCTTGATGAAATTAAGAGGCATGGTGTCCGAACCAGAGGAGACTAAAGCAAAAAACGTAGTAACCAATAATAAAAACAACAATCTTTTGCGAAAACATCCATATAATTAAAAATCCCCTTTTGCTCTTTTATCAGCAAAAGGGGATGAACCTCAAAATTCTATTCCTGTTTTTTCAACAGTTGTTACTCTCCAGCTGGATTTTGATAAAGAGACTGAACTTCGCTTTCAGGAAGGGCTAATCCATCATATACTCGTACTTCATCCATTAATCCTTTAAAAGGAGTATCCCAGTAGTTCACACCTAAACCAAATGCTGCATTAATGGAGGTAAATACATTCGGGAAGTTGGTCCCTGTAAATTTCGCTGCACCATTAACATAAAAAACAACGTTGCCTTCTTTTACCGTTAAAGTAAGATGTGACCACTCACCTATAGTTATGGTCCGATCCGTTACCGCATCATACCACTGGTCACCATTGTGTGACCAAACCATCGTATTACCCCATCCAGTTTTAGGTACAACACTAATCCAATTATTCGCGGTTTTTGCCCCAAAGAATGAGGTTGTAAATTCAGTAATTTGATCTGGTTTTACCCATAATGATACAGAGTATGTATCACTCGTAATTAAGCCGTCAGCTAACCGCAGTCCTGAATTTCCATCGAATTTAGCTGCTTGTCCTGCAACACCTTCGGCAAATGGAATTTGTCCGCCAGTATTATCAAGACGATCTCCCGTCACGGTTGCGTCCGCCTTATTTGTCCCAGAACGATCTTTAAAACCATCATTAAAATCGTAAAAAGCCGCTAAGCCGCCTTCTGCCCTTTTGGTCACTGTAACGGTTATGGTTAATGTTTCGGTCGCATCACCTAATGTAATCTCCGCCGTTAAGTTTACCACAGCGTCTTCAGCGTCATAGCTTGGTCGTGTAACCACGCCTTCATTGGACACTGCCTCTGGATTAGAAGATTCCCAGGTGATTTGCGCTCCTCTTGTTGCTACGGTTGGCAGCGTTAAATCACTAATTACAGTAGACGGGAAACTAGTACCTAACTCTTGTTTGATCGCCTGAACTAATTCTTCATCAGAAGAGGCTTCCACATGACTTCCCCAAATGACCATTCCTTCATCTGACATTGCACTAAACGTCATCACCCACTGCTCCGATGTAGGGTCATATTGGCGGATAAATACACCATCATACGTACCTTCATTATCGATGGTTAATTCCGCCCGGTACTTGCCATACAGTTTCCATGTACCGGTTACTGCACCAGAAATAGTGTGATCACTGTTCAACTTCACCCATGTAGATTCGGTCAATTCTCCTGTAATTTCTTTTCCGTGGTTAATGAATTTATAGTCACCCGTCACATCTGCTTCTGAAACTTTCTTGATTGTTTCACCCGCATAGCGGTATGGTGTCGGCACTGGCCATTGTTCACGGTTCTTAAATGTTTGATGTACACGAACTTCATGCATTTCCCCTTGCTGCGGGAAACGAGTATGAGTCACGATAAATTCCTTGCCTAGTTCTTCGTCAATGAGGTAAGAGTTATGTCCTGGAGATAGGTAGCCTGTACCGATTCCTGTGCCCGCTTCACCAAGATCTCTTTTAAATAAGAAATTCCCAATCATTTTATTACCGATATCTTTATGATCCTTATTACTCGGGAAGTTACCTACTCCGATATCAAATGACTCTGAGAATACCGCAGGGTTTCCTTCTGCATCTACATATGGACCATCAGGACTCTCTGATCTAAACTGTCTCATCTGATAACCGCCATCAGATGCTAAACCGCCATACGTAATGTATAGACAATAATAGCCGGTTTCCTTATCATATACCGCGTACGTTCCTTCAGCCGAACGGCCGTAGCCGGAAGCAATTTTTGTACCGAAATATCTGTCTATCATTCTTCCATCTTCTGTTTTACCATCTTTACCAGGATACTTTGGCAGACCTGTTTTCTTATCCAATTCTAAAATAAAGGTCCCGCCAGACCAGGAGCCGTAAGTCATGTATAGCTTATTATTTTTAGCCTGAAGAATGTTGGCATCAATTGCATTCGTATAAAGTTTATTATTATACGCACCGCTTTCCGTAAACCACTCAGGATTTACTTCATCGATCACACCCTCTTCAATGAGATCTGCGATATTCGTATTCTCCCAGTGCTTATTCACATCACTGTTTCGATCATAAGCTTCATTGTTGGTAAAACCTGAATACATAATGGTATCTAGATATTGAAATGGCCCTTCAATGTTCTTCGACACCGCTATCCCGATTGCAGAACGGATATAAGTGGAAGACACACTATAGTAAATCATATAGGCACCCTTTGTACCATCTTCATTTACATAATGTTTATTCCAAAAAACATCTGGAGCCCAAACGGCATAGCCGCCTCTGCTGTCAGAATCATTCTCTCCAGCCCATTCAAAGGAACCAGCAAGATTTGCTGACAAATCTCCATAAACTTTATTATCTGGGGTAGTATATCCATTCGTAAATTTATCCCAATTTACTAAGTCTGTTGATTTAGCACCGTCAATGTGTGAGCCATAGACATAGTAAGTTCCTGTTTTTGGATCTTTAATGATGGAAGGGTCATGAACGGAAGCATTTCTAAACTCAAGTGGTTCCGAATTACTTGCTGCCTCGTTGCCAAACGCACTAATGGGTATTAACAACAGCAGTATTAGAAAAACAGTTATGAAACTCTTAAAAAGACCTTTCTTTTTCATCCTATCTCCTCCTATTCATTGTACGGACCAATAATGATGAAGCACTTTTTCACCTTTTTAGTCTCCTCCAATCTCTATAAAGTTGTGCATACAAGTGTAGACACCTTTTGCACAGAAACTAGCAAACTGCCGCTAATTAAACAATACTATAAAATTAAAAGATTCTCAATATTCTTCCATAAACTTGTTTGAACAAGTTTAGATATAAGATAAAGGATATGAGCGTACAAGTTAAAAAGACAAAAAAAGAACAAGGTTTGTGCCCCTTGTCCATCTTCCTTTAATTCCAATAATTATTAGCAGCACTTACTGTTTGAAAATGAGTGGCAATTACATGTGAAGCCAGTGTAAGACTGTCTGCGTTTCCCTCATATTCTGTCCTCAGTTTTTTCCTTACATCTGTAGAGGGCTGGGTATATGCTACACCTTTTCTGGCCAATAAAATGGCTAATTCAAAACCCTCCTGAGGTGTTGCTGTTTTTAAACTTGTAAGCCAATCACTCATGAACTTGAACCTCCCATTTTTACATTAAGCTTGTACCTATAAAACTTACCTTCCTCATTCTTTACAAAAAGGTGTGGAATTAGACCTAAATGAAACAAAGGCGCAGATTAAGCTCTGCGCCTTTTGATATTCACGAATGTATGACTATTTATGCTGCTAGTTTTTGGTGTTTCTTTTTAACAAGTAAATTCTTTAAAAGTGTTTTACATTGCGGTAAGGAAAAGCCTACAATTGGACCCAAGAAAAAGGCAATCATCACCGAGCCAACTCCAACTGGTCCTCCTAATGCCCAACCGAAAATGAGGACGAGAACTTCCATTCCATTACGAACCCATTGTAAACTCCAGCCGGTTTTCTCCACAATCAAAAGCATAATACTATCTCGTGGACCAGAACCCAAATCAGCGGAAACATAGAGTCCAACTCCATACCCCATTAGAATAACTCCTAAAACAAAGAATAGTAAGGCGCCAGTTAAACTATCGATACCTGGCAATAGCCACAAAAAGAAGTCTATGAATAAACCAAGTAACAGCATATTTAAAAACGCACCGATTTTAGGTAATTTTTTCGTTGCAATGGAGGAAGCGGTAAGCAATAGAAATCCTATAATGATCGACCATGTGCCAATCGTCAGCCCCAGCTTCAGAAACATCCCATAATGAAACACGTCCCAGGGACCTGCTCCTAACAATTTTCCTTCAATCGTTAAGGCAGCACCTAGCGCTAAAACAATCAGTCCAAAAACAAAAAAAGACCAGCGAAGAATCCATTCTTTTCTCATAATTTCTCCTCTAATCTCAAAATTATTTAACTAAACCACTATACCATATCCATTATAATGGAAACTATAAAAATTAAATGGAAATCCGCTTAAGTCTTGCTTACGTTGATTTTATCGAGAGATTTCATTTATGGTAAGGTTCACCGTAACGCATCAAAGTGGGGACTCTTGAATTACTAAAATCGATGCACCCAACTTAAAGTAACCAGCCAAAGTAAAATAAGCGGAGATTTGAGACTGTCGATTAATTATGCAAGTGAAATTCAGCAACTCCAATTTGATGAAATTGTGACCAAATATTTGCTTTTTTAGCTACTTTTTATAGTTTTTTATATCTATTTAGGTAGAAAATAGTTGGAATCTTCGTTTTCTAAAAGGTTAAATGAGTTAATCGACAGTCTCGATTTTCCGGTTAGTTGCAGAATGAAGCTTGTTTCGGGGTATATAAGCGGAAGTTTTCCGCTTATGCAACGCGAAATCCTCCATTTTCACGGTTTTCGAGTCCATAGGCGGAATTTCTCCGTCTATTTAAACTATTTTTGATGTTATTCGCTAACTAAGCGGAATTTCTCCGTTTATTTATCAGATCGGGCCCTTAAGCTGATCCCCCAACCTTAAGGAGAGGTATCCGCTATACCTCATTTACTTATGGTACGGTTCATTTCGATTAATTCTAAAAGCTCTATAAATCTGCTCTACTAATATTAATTTCATCAGCTGATGGGGGAAGGTCATTTTTGAAAAAGAAAGCTTTTCGTTCGCACGTTTTAGTACTTCCTCACTTAAACCTAACGATCCACCGATAATAAAAGCAATCTTACTTTTCCCATACGTGGCTAGTTTGTCTAACGTATCCGCTAGCTCTTCAGAGGATTGCATTTTCCCATTGATGGCGAGTGCAATGACATATGTATCCTGGCTAATCTTAGCCAATATTCTTTCTCCCTCTTTTTGCTTTACCTGAATCATTTCCAACTCACTTAGTTCTTCTGGTGCCTTTTCGTCTGCCACCTCAATGACTTCCACTTTCGCATACGAATTCATTCGCTTTAAATATTCTTCAATTCCCATTTTTAAATACTTTTCTTTTAATTTGCCAACACTGACAACCGAGATATTCACAATCCACAACCCTCTTTTTTATATTACAAACAGTTTACAAACAACTTATCCACAGAAGTTATCCACATGTCCACAATTTTTATCCACATCTTGTATGGAATCATTTGTTCGCCACAATATATACAGCTCTATTTTGACAATATTCACAGCCTGTTGATAAGTTATCCCCAGTTACTTTAGATAAAATTGGAAGCGTTTCAAACCCAACCATAACCAAATCTAATGCTAAATCCACATGTTCCTCGCAGCAATAAACCATTATTCATACAACATTTCCTAAAAGCTATGTATCATTATTATTTACTTTCCGACTTGCTTCATTCAGTTTCCTATCATACCATAAAAAAACAGAAAGGTGATGACACCTTTCTGCCTTTCGTTTAGGACCTATCTTCTGCTAATGTAATCGTGGTGGTTTTCAACTTTCCTTCTCGATAGTACTTTACTTCCATCTGGTCACCGATCTTGGTCTCTTGATATAAATGCTTTCTGAGATCAATGACGTTATGAATGGTTATACCATCCATTTCCACAATAACATCCAGCTCCTGTAATCCAGCCTGTGCGGCAGGAGAATTTGAAACAACTTGACGAAGAGCTACCCCATAGTTGATATCTCTAGGTAATTTCAAGGCCTCTTCTTGATAATACCCAGGAATTTCAGCAACAGACTTCAAATCCACTCCCATATATGGTCGTTTCACCACACCGAATTGCTCCAAATCCTCAATAATTGGTCTTGCATAATTAATTGGAATCGACAAGCCAATCCCTTCCACGGCATCTTGAGCAATTTTCATCGAGTTAATCCCAATAAGCTGCCCAGCAATATTGACTAAGGCACCACCGCTGTTTCCTGGATTTATGGCTGCATCTGTTTGCAATACCTCTGCATTCCAATCCATAATGCCATCTTGATTGATATCTACTGGAATGGTTCGATTGATTCCTGAAATAATTCCTTGGGTCACAGAACCAGAGAATGTGGCACCCAACGGATTCCCAATTGCCATGACGGGTTCACCCATTTTCAATGCCTCTGAATTGCCAAATTCAGCAATTTTTTTAATCTTGGCTGCATCAATTTCAAGAACGGCTAAATCAGTCCAAACATCGCCTCCGAGCAATTTAGCAGGTATTTTTGTACCGTCATTTAAAGTAACCTCTAACTGAGTCGCACCTTCTACCACATGCTGGTTGGTTACGACGTATGCTTTATCTCCTGCCTTTTTATAAATAACACCTGACCCTGTTCCAGCAGGACCTTGGTCGTCACCCGACTCATCGTACCAAAAATTTGTATTTTGGATATTATTAATCCCAACTACTGCATCTGCGGCCTTATCAATGGCTTTTGTTGTATCCGTATTTACATCGTAGGACACCTGCTGTTGAATAAAATTGTCTTGATTGTCATTATTTCCGCCAGCAGGCTGGTTATTGTTTGGCTGCACATTGTAAGGAAGGAATCCTTGGCTGGATAATGCCGGAATTGAAATGACAACTAGCATAGCACCCAGTACTGCACCGATAATACTGGCAAAAAAATATCCTCCTCTATTACCACTCTGTTTTTGGTAACGCCCTTGTGAATGATCATCATAATAACCCATTTTCACCACGTCTCCCTTTCGTAAGCAACATCTTTTATTTTGACTTATACTTATAATTATACTCTGTCCACACTCATTTTATAAAAAAAGAACAAAGATACCCATTAAGATATCTTTGTTCTTACCTATACCGCTGTTAAAATTGTGGGAACTTTAGGATCTGTGTCGTAGAGGTCAAACTGCTCTCCAACAATTAATCCTTGGCTTTGCAGTGTTTGTGCTACTGACATTCTTGCTAAGTCCTTCATATTGTTATCAAGGCTTAAATGGGCAAGATATATTCTTTTTGTATTGTCTCCAATTACTTCACTCATCGCAATCCCTGCATCTTCATTTGAAACGTGACCAAGGTCGCTAAGAATCCTTCGTTTCGTATTCCAAGGATATCTCCCCATTCTTAGCATTTGCACATCATGATTGGACTCAAAAATATAGGCATCTGCATTGGATATGATCCCTTTCATCCGATCACTTACATAGCCTGTATCTGTGATTAGCACCAATTTCTTGCCTGAGTGATGAAAAACATAAAACATGGGCTCTGCTGCATCATGTGAGACCCCGAATGATTCAATATCTGTTGCACCAAAGCTTTTTACGCTTTCTGTACCGAAAACCATCTTTTGTTCTGTCGGAATATCTCCAACCATCCGTTCCATTGCCCGCCAGGTATTTTCATTGGCATAAACCGGCAGTTTGTATTTACGGGCCAATACACCAATCCCTTTAATATGGTCGCTGTGTTCATGGGTTACAAAAATGCCTGATAATTTACTTATATCTCGATCTATATGTTGAAAAAATGCTTCCATTTGCTTCCCGCTAAATCCTGCATCTACTAGAAAGGAATGCTCGTCTGATTCAACATAAAGCGAATTCCCCGTACTACCGCTCGCTAAAATGCTATAACGTAATGACATAGTTTCTCACTCCACATCTAATTTCCATCGCTGTTAAATTCTATAATCTGTCCTTCTAGTGCATTAACATAAAGACTTTCTTTATCATCCACCACAAAACGCCATGTTGGTGCTAAAGCCTGTGAAGCCGCAAGCTGAATCAATGTTGAATAACCAAGTTCAACCTTTGTAATTTTACTTTTTGGCATTAGAGCACCTTTTTGATGCAAAGTTTCCAATGCCTTTAAAGGAGGGAGGATTTCCTCCTTTTCTGTCATTTTTGCAATATCCTCTAGATAGGTTTGTTCATAGGATACAATTTGATTATGATCATCAATTTGAAAAGTAAGCATTCCACTAAGATTTTCATATAAAGTCATATTCTCATAATGTTGGAAGTACACGATGGTATTTTTCTTATCATCTTTTTTCCAAAATTTATACTGGCTGCCGTACAAAACATTATCCTTAATAAATGGTGTTAACTCAGCTGCTTCAAATTTCGTCTTTAAAGATATCGGCTTATCCAGCTTCACAATCAGTGCTGTCGTGGGTTCCTTTATAAGCGCTGTTTGGCCCTTCAGTTTTGTGATATCATCCTTCGTAAACATTTTAGGCTTTGCACTTAGATACTGGTCCTCAATAGGTGCCTTTGGCAGCTCTTTATATCGAATCTCTTCTGCTTCTAGCTTTTCTTCAAAAGAGGCCTCTGTGATGAATTCGTATTGATCCGCATCTCTAATTTTCATAAATTGAAATAAAAGATACACATCCAGTATCAAGAAAGTTAAGATAAAAATCGTCTTAATTTTACTCCAATCCATGTAACAATCCCCCCAGGTCTTCCTTCGTGATTTGTCCCCATGTCTGGTTATAGCGGTAAAACCAAGCAGGCTCTAGGAGAATCAGTTTATTTTCACCTTTATCCCTTGTCATCCTATATCCTAAAACAAGTTGCTCTAGTAATTCTGGTTTATAATTCTTTCTACTTTTGAGATATCCCAGTACCTCTGCCCCTGTTGGAAGTGTTACCTTTACCATTTCTGTCGTTAATGGAAGCTCTAAAGCTATATTAGGCCTAACATATCTCGAAATCTCATTTCTGCCCCAAACTTCTTGAATCTCTGACATGCCGCTCTCATTAAAGACAGGATAACCGTCATTATTATATAAACGAAATGTAACAGATTTCCTTTTTACATCCTTAGCAACGTATCGATAAGGGTCTGTCCAGCCGCCATGTCCATTAATAAAATCAATACTCCTCTTTAATAAATCATAAGCATTGTCAACATAATCAGACTCTCCAGTAGGATTAACATAAAGAAGCATATTGGTATCATGATTAACGGTCATCTTACTTGAGGCATCACTAAATTCCTCTACCCCGGAAACCGTTCCTCTTTGTACAACACGCGGGTCACTAAACAATGCTTCTTTGAATGCCTCCGAGTTAAGGACAACAGGTAAATAGGTATATTCCATCATTTCTACATTTCCATCCGGGATAAAAACAGTCCGCTCTTCTGTTGCTTCATAAGCGAAATAGCGCTGATATTGCTCAGCATTTTTATAAAAATCATTTTTGAATTCATTTAATAACCCAGGGGATATATGGCTTATAAAAACCTGCCGGTAATCGGCAGAAACGAAATATACTGTCCCATTTCCCTTTTCAGAATTCTCAACATTAATAATCATTCGTTTAAAATTGAAGGAATCAATTCTTTTCTCCTCAAATTTTAGTACACTTCGATATAATTCAATCGGAATGTCAGTTGGAAAAACAATTTCAGCATTGCCATTTCCATGTACTAATTCTTTGATTTCTTCTACATTCTCAGAGTAGTTTTTTACGTCGTAGAAAGACCATTTCCTTATTTCACTCATAATCTGATTTAGCAGCGCGGCATTAGTGGTTCCATTATGCTGCCCGTTTCTATGAAACAGCACTAGATCAGGGGTAATAACCTTATGAACTTCGCGTTTTTCTTTTAACATTACCTCCGCAACATTATTACCGTTATCCATCATGTCAAAATTAGGCTGGTACGTCCACAGATTCCAGGTTAAAAAAATACTAACCAGAATTAGAATTGTTAATATGACAGATTTACTATTTTCATATCTCATGACCATTCATCCTCTTCAGATTGCTCGTATGGCAGTGAAAAGGAAATTTCCGTTCCTTTTCCCTCTTCACTAACAGCCCAAATCATGCCGCCATGAACATTAACCATTTCTTTTGCAATGGCCAAACCTAATCCCGTACCACCCAATTTTCTCGTTCTCGCTTTATCCACACGATAAAAACGATCAAAAATCTTAGAGATATTCTCCTTCGGAATTCCCATCCCTTCATCGGAAATACTGACGACAATCTTTTCTTCTTCCTCTTTAATCGAAAAAGTAACCTGTCCGCCTTCTGGAGAATACTTAAGTGCATTCGATATAATATTGTAAAGTACCTGTGTCATTTTATCTTCATCTATTTCCACGAAGATTGCATGAGTTGGCAGTAATCTTTGAAAGCTTACATTTTGTTCTTTGGACATTTCAAAACGATCAATAATGCGGTCAAAGAAATCAACAAAATTCACCCATTCTTTTGAGAGTCGATAATCTGTACTATCCATTTTAGATAGCTGCAGAAGGTCGTTGACAAGGCGGATCATTCTTTCCGTTTCGGTCCGCGTCACCTCTAAAAAGTTAGGCGCAATCTCTTCATCCTTCCAGGCACCATCTGCCAATGCCTCTAAGTAGCTTCTCATTGTAGTGAGAGGTGTTCTTAACTCATGTGATACATTGGCAACAAATTCTCTTCTTTCGGCGTCAATTTTTTCCTGATCGGTTATATCGTGAAGGACCGCAATTAATCCATTTACAAAACCAGTCTCTTTTTGAATAACTGAAAAGTTTGCACGAAGGATATAATGTTCCTTCTTCGTACTATAATCCAGAATTAACGAATCTTTTTCTTCTAATAAATCTTCAAATGTATTCGTATCACTTAATCCTAATAGAGAAATTATTGGCTGTGAGAGAACTGTTTCACGTGAAACATTCAGCATCTCTGCCGCCGGTTCATTGATTAAGATCACTCTGCCTTTTCGGTCAGTCGCAATGACCCCGTCTGTCATATAGGATAACACGGAAGAAAGCTTTCTTCTTTCTCCCTCGGTCATAGCCTGAGCTTCTTGGAGCTTTTTCGTTAAATTGTTAAAGGTAAGTGCTAAAGTTCCAATTTCATCCTGTCCATATACCCTTACTTTTCGCGAAAAATTTCCTTTCGCCATCGCCAGTGCTTGCTTTTTCATGTCAGTAATGGGTCTGGTTATGGTCTGTGCCAGCAGTATTCCTAAAATAGCCGTAATCGCTAATGCAATACCTGTACCCGTTGCAAAAATACCATTGATGGTCTTCATTTGGGTAAATACATTTTCTATTTTGGCTTCCAAATAAATAGCGCCAATAACATTATTGCCTGATTTTATTGGCGTCGAAAGAACCCATATCCGGTGTCCGCCTTTTTTATCGATTCTGATACTGCTCGAGTCTTCCCCGAGGTTGATGGACTGCGTAATCCTCAGCTCAGTTGTCCTCTGTCCGACGATCTCTTGGTTTGCATCGGAGGTTCCCAGAATTTTACGAGACTTTCCCTCTATAACCCTAACCTCAAAAATATCAGCAGATTCAAAATCACGAAGAATCTTTTTAATTTCTTCCTCAAGGGTAGGATCTTCAGGAGTCCTTTTTCTTTCCATTTCTTCGACCACATTATAGGCAAGCAAATTGACGCGTTCTTTTATAGAGGTTTGGAAATTTGTCCTTAGCGTTTCTTCGAGCTGCCTGACAAAATAGACGCCAATAATCTGCATCGCAACTAAAATTAGCAGGACATAGATGATCACGAATTTCACATGTATAGAACGAAAAAAACTAACCTTTTTCATGAAGAACATTACTCCTGATCAGGGTTACGCAAATAGTAGCCCACTCCTCTACGAGTGACAATCCACGTAGGGTGGCTAGGGTTATCTTCAATCTTTTCACGTAAACGGCGAACCGTTACATCCACTGTTCGAACATCTCCGTAATAATCATAGCCCCATACGGTTTGCAGCAGATGTTCCCTTGTCATTACCTGTCCAATATGCTTTGCCAAATAGAAAAGGAGTTCAAATTCACGGTGGGTTAATTCAATCGTCTCCCCGCGTTTTGAAACGACATAGGCATTTGGATGGATGGTAAGTGAACCAATTTCAATTTCATTTGTTTCCACTTCCTCATCTGTCTGAGCAATGACAACCTGATGTCGACGCAGATTCGCTTTTACTCTGGCGATTAATTCCCTCGTACTAAAAGGTTTTGTTACATAATCATCTGCACCAAGCTCAAGGCCTAATACCTTATCTATTTCCGAATCCTTTGCCGTCAGCATAATAATCGGCATATCATATTTCTTACGGACTTCGCGGCAAACTTCCATTCCATCTTTTAAAGGCAGCATTATATCTAAGAGAATTAAGTCGGGCTGAACTTCATCTACCATCTGGAGAGCCTCGTTTCCATCATAAGCACTGTAAACATCATAGCCCTCTTTTTTTAAGTTAAATTGCAAAATATCCGCAATCGGTTTTTCATCATCCACTACGAGAATTTTCTTTTCCATACCCATTGCTCCTTTGTTTTTAAAATAATCTATTGATAAAAATATTAAATGGCATTTCTACTCTAGTTTACTTTACCATTGTTTCTGTTGTAATTCATCTATTAGTAGTATTTAACACGAAAAGAGCCTCTAGTACGAGTAGAGACTCTTTTGTATAATGTGGAATTATTGATGTACATAATTTAAGGGATTTTGAAGCGCTCCATTTTTGTATACTTCAAAATGTAAATGCACTCCGGTTGAGTTTCCAGTTGAGCCCATTACACCAATAGCTGAGCCTTGAGAAACAGTTTGCCCTACACTTACACTGATCGTTTCAAGATGGGCATACACGGTACGTAGACCATTTTGGTGATCAATCACGATTTTGTTACCATAGCCGCCATCATAGCCTGCAGATACTACTTTACCATTATCAGCAGCTTTAATGGTCCGATTGCTTGGTCTTGCGATATCAATCCCCTTGTGGTTCTTTCCCCATCTGTAGCCTTGCTTACTAGAAATATAACCGCCAACAGTAGGCCATGCAAGGTTTCCGGTGCCACGTGAAGGAATGACCTTTGTTCCTTTTACAACAATATGAGCAACCGGTTCCGTAAGGACTTTCTCACTTGTTACTACACTGCTGGTGGTTGCTCCATTTTCCGTCGAAATTTTATAGGTAACAGACCGCTCTCCATTTTTACCTTCTTGCTTTACTTTTGTTTCGCCTTTTGGCATAGTCTCGTCATTTACGGTTTCATTGGCAAAAGCTATTGCTTCTTTTCGACTTTCTTCTTTTTCCACAATAATTTTAACAACAGGCTTTAATGCTGTAACATTAACCTCTTGACCAATTTTCACTACAGTATCTTCTGTAAGTCCAGGATTTAAAGCAAGAAATTGGTCTAATGCTAATCCATGGTTATTGGCAATCGTTCCTAGAACATCGCCTTCATTAACTACATACTTCTTTTCTTCTAACGTACCTTTTTGTAAAAAGGTAACTGCTTCTTCAGCTGACAAAATTTCTTCAGGTGAAACTTTTTCTGAATCGAATGAAACATTTTCTGCTACTTTTACGTCTATTATTCGAGTTTCATTATCTTTCAAGGGTTGTAATTCCGTTTCTGGTGCAGCTTTTCTAGCTTCTACTTCGTCTAGCTGCGCTTGAGTTACATAGGCAAGTTTAAGTCTTTTCATAACATCTTCTGCAGTCTCTTGGTTTTCTAAGAAAACAACAGGCTTTCCGTCAATGATAATGGCGGAAGCTTCGGCTTGAATCTGGATGGTACTATCAAGTTTTTGAATCGTTTCTTTATCATTTGCTGTTGAATGAAAAACCTGTTCCTTTATGTACTCAATGTTTGAGCCCAAATTTAAGTCCATATCCTTAATGGATTCTCTTAACTGGTTTTCCTTTTCTTCGACAATGTTTTCAACAACCGCTTTATCAGAAACAGTTCCTATATATTGTTGATCATGGTATACATGGTAAACAGTCGTTAAATTGAACGAACCTGAAGCACTTGCAGACACGCTGCTGAATAGTAGTGCAGAAGCCGCAAACGCTGTCATAACAGCTGTTTTCAAAGATTGTTTTTTCTTTAATTTACTTGATTTACTTCCTTTATTATGAAATAACATTGGAATCCTCCTAAATTACGGAAACAACTCTCTTAATCTAGTGCTTTATAACTACAAAAGAAATTTCCCTCTTTTTCTACTCTATAACTTTAGCATATTTTTAAAATGAATAACGATTAGTCTTGATAATGTAACAAAATTGTATAATAGCTGACATTTTACTACAAACATAGGAGTTTGAAGCAGAAGAATTATCTATGCATTTTCTCCTATTTTTATAGGTAAAAGTTATTATATCAACGTTTCTAGCAGGTGATATTATATGACCACATTTTACATAATGGGACAAGCTTCGCCAAAATCATGTAAATAATTGGATGTTTTATTACGATAGCATTACGCTTGTAACAAATAAAAAAGAAGCTTACATCTGCAAGCTTCTTTTTTATTATGGCTCAGGACGGAATCGAACCGCCGACACAAGGATTTTCAGTCCTTTGCTCTACCGACTGAGCTACTGAGCCACTATGATGGCGGTCTGGACGGGACTCGAACCCGCGACCTCCTGCGTGACAGGCAGGCATTCTAACCAACTGAACTACCAGACCATATGATATTGATCGTCAGCAAGCAACCGGACTTGCCGATGTTTTGCCAACAATCAAACGCCAATGACCCCTACGGGATTCGAACCCGTGTTACCTCCGTGAAAGGGAGGTGTCTTAACCACTTGACCAAGGGGCCATAAATTGAAAGTTATTTTGCTACCGTGAAAGGAAAGTTATTTTTCGCTATCGCGAAAAAAACTTTGGTGAGCCATGAAGGATTCGAACCTTCGACCCTCTGATTAAAAGTCAGATGCTCTACCAACTGAGCTAATGGCTCGTACTTAGAACGTCTCGTTTGTGACGACGCTTTTTATAATAACACGGCTTGTACGTAAAGTACAATACTTTTTTTATAAAAGTTTTTTAAAAGTGAAAGCCCTCAGAAACTGAGGGCTTTCATGTGATTAAATTTGTCTCCAAGGACTGCGAACAACATTTGTTTGATTGCGGTCTGGACCTACAGAGAAGGTAGTTAATGGAATTCCAGTAAGCTGCGTTACCCGTTCAACGTAATGACGTGCATTTACTGGCAGTTCATCTAATGATTTAACTCCTGTAATATCCTCAGACCATCCTGGAAGCTCTTCATAGACTGGTTCACACTCCGCTAACACCTTAAGGCTGGCAGGATATTCCGTAATCAGTTCACCTTTGTAGCTATAGGCTGTGCAGATTTTTAACGTCTCAAGACCAGACAACACATCAATGGAATTCAGCGATAGGTCCGTTAAGCCGCTAACACGACGTGCATGGCGAACAACTACACTGTCAAACCAGCCAATTCGGCGTGGACGTCCAGTTGTTGTACCGTATTCACGGCCAACCTCACGAATTTGACTGCCAATTTCATCATGTAACTCAGTTGGGAATGGTCCGTCTCCTACGCGAGAGGTGTAAGCTTTACAAACACCCACAACGTGGGTAATTTTCGACGGGCCTACGCCAGATCCAATTGTAACTCCTCCTGCAACTGGGTTCGATGAAGTAACAAATGGATACGTACCTTGGTCAATATCCAACATAACTCCCTGAGCGCCTTCAAATAAAACCCGTTTGCCCTCATCCAGGGCATCATTTAATACTACTGATGTATCACAAACATATTGTTTAATTTGCTGTCCATATTCGAAATACTCATCCAAGATCTCTTCTTTTGTAAAACCCGTTGTCTCATAAATGCGTTCAAATAGTCGATTTTTTTCAGCTAGGTTTCGTTCAAGCTTTTCTTCAAAAACATCACGCTCTAGGAGGTCAGCAATTCTGATTCCAACTCGTGCTGCTTTATCCATATAAGCAGGGCCGATTCCTTTTTTAGTGGTTCCAATTTTATTGGCCCCCTTACTTTCTTCCTCGACAACATCAAGTTTTAAATGGTAAGGAAGGATAACATGCGCGCGGTTACTAATGCGAAGGTTATCGGTTGTAATCCCTTTTTCGTGTAGATAAGCAAGTTCTGCAACAAGTGCCTTAGGATCGACAACCATTCCATTGCCAATCACGCAAACTTTCTCCTTATAAAATATCCCAGATGGAATAAGGTGTAATTTATATGTTTCACCGTTGAATTTAATGGTATGACCTGCGTTATTCCCACCTTGATATCGAGCAATTGCCTCTGCATTTTCGGAAAGAAAATCGGTAATTTTACCTTTTCCTTCGTCTCCCCATTGTGTACCAACTACCACTACTGACGTCATATAGGCACCTCCAAATTAAATACGTTTTTCTTTTTCCACACACAAGTTTAACAATTAATACAGGTAAAAGTCAATAAAACACGAACGATTTATATAAACTTATTAAAATATGTTCGTAAAATATTAATTTATGAATCTAGCTTGTAAGTAGGTTTGGTTTTTTATAAAATAGGTATTAGAGGAAGGAAGTGTTATATGGTTTTTAGACAGAGGCCAGAACCGTTGAAATTAGTGCTTAATCGCTTTTTAAATGCTAGAATGGATTTTTCAGAAAATGATAAAAAACATTTTTGGGCAATCAATAAAGGGTATGAAGGCGAGGTAAGAAGCGATATTTGGCTGCTAAATCTAACTGATAATTGGTTAGTTCTACATGACTTATTACTTGAATATAGCCAATCTACTTTCCAAATTGATACGTTAATCATTGCTTATGAGAAAATTTATCTATTAGACGTAAAAAATTTTGAAGGCGATTACGTTGTCAAAGATGATAAATGGTATAACCCCGCTGGTGTCCTGCAAAAGAACCCATTACACCAACTTGAACGCTGTGAAACCTTACTTAAAAAATTGCTGCACGACTTAGGAAATCATTTTGCAATTGAATCCTATCTTATCTTCAACAACCCCGAGTTTCATTTATATATACCCTCAACCCAACCCGACATTATTTTTCCAACACAGCTTAACCGCTTTTTGAAAAAACTAAATACTCGACCAGTAAAACTAAACCAAAAGCATTTTCAATTAGCAGAGCAGTTAGAAAGTCTGCATAAAATTGAATCTCCCTATTCGAAACTACCTCAATATTACTTTGAAAAATTGAATAAAGGTATGGCTTGCTGCAACTGTAATCGTTTTTTAACTAACGAAACACTGATATGTAAGAACTGTGGATGTATAGAGGAGGCTGAGTCAGCTATATTAAGAAGTGTGAACGAATTTAGCTTGCTTTTTCCAGATAAAAAAATTACGACAAATACTATTCATGATTGGTGCGACATAATAAAGTCTAAAAAAACAATTAGACGAATTTTAGCAAAAAACCTTGAACTAATAAGACATAGTAGATCATCTTATTACAGTTTAAAACAGTAATTTTTTCTATTCGTTACCGTCTATCTACTTTTTAAGCTAGAGCGGGCACGAATAACCTCTATTCGTTACCGCTAACCTTCTTTTTCAGATTGAACGGGCACGAATAGCCTCTATTCGTTACCACCGGCCTCCTTTTTCAGCTTGAATAGGCACGAATAGCCTCAACATTACAAGCCTAGCTTTGTAGAGTTACGAATCTATCAAAAAAAAGCCAGCCAAAGGTTTGGCTAGCTCTCAAAAAAGTTATGCACTTGGATCGTACCTGGTTTCGAGGTTTACGAATTTATTGTATTCTTTTACAAAGGCGAGGGAAACGGTGCCGGTTGGGCCGTTACGCTGCTTAGCGATGATGATTTCGATGATGTTTTTATTCTCGGATTCTTTATCGTAGTAATCATCACGGTATAGGAAGGCAACGATATCGGCATCCTGCTCAATCGAACCGGATTCACGGATATCGGACATCATCGGGCGTTTATCCTGACGCTGCTCAACTCCACGGGAAAGCTGAGAAAGGGCGATAACTGGTACTTGAAGCTCACGGGCTAATTGCTTAAGGGAACGGGAAATTTCCGATACTTCCTGCTGACGGTTCTCGCCGGCACGGCCGCTTCCCAAGATCAACTGCAAGTAATCAATCAATATCATACCTAAACCGTGCTCTTGTTTTAAGCGGCGGCACTTGGAACGGATATCACTGATTCTTACCCCCGGCGTATCGTCAATAAAGATACCTGAGTTTGAAAGAGCACCCATTGCCATCGTCAGCTTGCCCCAGTCGTCATCGGTAAGAGAGCCGGTACGCAGACGCTGTGCATCGATATTTCCCTCCGAACAAAGCATACGCATGACCAGCTGTTCCGCGCCCATCTCAAGACTGAATATCGCAACATTTTCTCCTGTTTTGATTGCGACGTTTGACGCAATGTTTAAGGCAAAGGCGGTTTTACCAACGGAAGGACGGGCTCCAACGATAATTAAATCATTTCGCTGAAATCCTGCAGTCATTCGATCAAGCTCTGCAAATCCTGTGGAAATACCGGTAATTTCTCCAACGCGGTTATGCATTTCTTCAATATTGTCATACGTACGTACAAGAACATCTTTTATATTGTGGAAGGCACCAGCATTTTTCCGCTGAGCGACAGCGAGGATATTTTTTTCAGCTTCGCTTAATAGTGCTTCCACTTCATCTTCACGAGAATAACCATCAGAAGCAATCTCTGTTGCCGTGCGGATTAACCGTCTCAGCAGCGACTTTTCTTCTACGATTCTCGCATAATACTCAATATTGGCTGCTGTCGGGACAGAGCTGGCCAATTCACTTAAATAACTCACCCCGCCAGTATCTTCAATGAGCTTTGCTGCTGCTAACTCCTCTGTTACCGTTACAAGGTCAACTACCTTACCTTCGTCATTCAGCTTCAGCATCGCATTAAATATCTTTTGGTGAGCAGCACGATAAAAGTCTTCTGGTATTAAGACTTCGGAAGCTACCGTTAAAGAAGAGGGCTCTAGGAATATCGCACCTAACACAGCCTGTTCAGCTTCAATATTTTGCGGTGGCAGACGATCTGCATATAAATCATTCATTTATCAAAAACCTCCTATTTTGAAGAGGATATTTTATATATTAATAGTATTAAACCTAAATATGTCCATAATAAAGAAAAGTGACCAGCCTCAACCGATCACATCACTCACTTAAGAAAAAGAAACTAACTTTTCCCTTTAACTTTTATTATTTTAACATGTTTATCTAAAATTTGAACTGGAAATTAATTTACTTCTTTTACATGAACGGTTAACGTTGCTAAAACTTCATGATGAAGCTTAACTGGAACCTTTGTATGTCCTAGGGTACGAATCGCATCTGATAATTCCATTTTGCGTTTATCGATTTTAATACCGTGTTTCTTTTGAAGTTCTTCCGCAATTTGCTTTGTCGTAATTGAACCAAAAAGGCGGCCGCCTTCACCGGCTTTTGCGGATAGCTCAACTGTAGTTTTTTCCAACTGTTCTCCTAGCTTTTTAGCTTCTGCAAGCTCTTCTGCTGCACGTTTGTCTTCCTTTTTCTTTTGACCCTCAAGCGTACTGATGTTTGCATTACTCGCTTCAATAGCAAGGCCTTGCTTAATTAAGAAATTTTGCGCATATCCATCCGCAACATTTTTCACTTCACCTTTTTTACCTTTACCTTTTACATCTTTTAAAAAAATTACCTTCATTCTTTTTTCCCACCTTCAAAATATTCTTCAATCGCAAGCTTTAATTGTCTTTCTGCTTCTATTACGGAGATCCCGGTCAACTGGGTGGCTGCATTTGTCAGGTGCCCGCCGCCTTGAAGCTTTTCCATAATAATTTGGACATTTACATTTCCAAGCGATCTCGCACTAATTCCAATCAGCCCTTCATTTCGTTTCGCAATCACGAAGGAAGCCGCTACACCATCCATAGTCAGAAGTGTATCCGCAGCCTGGGCGAGAAGGACCTGATCATGAAGATCCCCTTCATCCCCTTTAGCAATCGCAATTCCATCGCGGTAAAAAAACACCGATTCGATTAATTTAGCGCGCTTAATATACGTATTAACGCTTTCTTTTAAAAACTTCTGTACCAGGATGGTATCTGCCCCTTGGCCGCGTAAATAGGAAGCAGCATCGAAGGTTCTAGCACCTGTTCGTAAAGTAAAGCTTTTCGTATCTACCACAATTCCTGCGAGCAGTGCCGTTGCCTCTATCATTTCTATTTTACCGCGTTTCGGCTGGTATTCAAGAAATTCGGTTACAAGCTCTGCAGTGGAGGAAGCATAGGGCTCCATATAAACAAGAACTGGATTTGTAATAAATTCTTCTCCACGGCGATGATGGTCAATCACTACAACATTATCAATTTTATTAAGCAGCCGTTCTTCAATGACGAGTGCTGGCTTATGGGTATCGACGATTACTAACAATGTTTTTTCTGTTGAGATTTCCAATGCCTCTTCTGGACCTATGAATCGAGAAAATAATTGCTCTTGATGGCGAATTTCTTCCATGAGCCTATGAACAGCGCCGTCCATTTCTTGAGGGTTCAAAACTATGTAGGCCTCTTTTTGATTCATTTGAGCAACCTTGTAAATGCCAATCGAAGAACCAATAGAATCCATATCAGGATTTTTATGACCCATAATAATTACTTTATCACTTGCAGTAATTAGATCCTTTAATGCATGCGAAATAACGCGTGCACGCACCCTTGTCCGTTTTTCAACTGGATTTGTTTTGCCGCCAAAGAATTTCACTTTGCCATTAGGATGTTTGATGGCTACCTGATCACCGCCTCTTCCTAGGGCTAAATCAAGGCTTGATTGCGCCAATACGCCTAACTCAGGCAGGGATGGTGTCCCGGCACCTACACCAATACTGAGTGTAAAGGAGATATTCTGCTTAGAAGTCATCTCTCTAATTTCATCAAGGACAGTAAATTTTTCTTTTTCGAGAAGCAGCAAGATCGCCTCATTAAAAACAGCAATAAACCGTTCAGAGGAAATCCTTTTAAGAAAAATACCGTTGTCCTGAGCCCATTTATTTAGGGTGGAAGTAACCATATTGTTGATGCTTCCACGCATTTGATCATCCATACCTTGTGTTAGTTCATCGTAATTATCTAAGAAGATAATCGCAATAACGGTCCGCTCATCATGATACAGTTTTTCAATTTCCTTTTGTTCGGTCACATCAAAGAAGTAAAGAAGTTTTTCCTCGCTTTTAAGAATGACGCGGAACTTTCTCCCGTGCAGGGTAATGATTTCTGTTTCCACTTCCTGTTTAATTAATGGTATTAACGTGTCAGCTATTTCATAAAGAGATTTTCCAATAAGGGTATCTTCATCAAAATAGGAGGAAAGAAAGGGATTGGTCCACTCTATAGAATACTCATCATTAATGAGCATAATTCCAATCGGCATCTCCATCAGCGCTTCTTCGCCCACCCTTTTCACTCGGTAGGAAAGGGTTGAGATATAATCTTCCATCTCTTTTCTTTGGCTAGTTTCAATGACTATCATATAGTACAGCGGCGGGATGATGAGAAATAACCCAACCAAGCTGAGTATCCAGTTATAGTAGGACAGGACAATGAGCAGCACCACTGTAATGCCTATTAGCCCGTAAAAAGGGTAACGAATCGAGCGTTTTTCAATAAATGCAGGCAATTTTTTCAGCTCCTAAACAGTAGTCATCTCTCTTTTTTCGTAAAGCCCTTTCGTAAATCAAAGCCTAAGTCAATTATACCTAATATCCCTACAATATAAAGGAAAATTGGAATGATGAAAGAGACAATCGCTATTGTTATAGAAATAGCTTTTGAAATACCCTTTTGGTCGAAGTAATAAAATATAAACGTATATCCTTGCAGGACTATTAGGAATTGCAGGATGTAGGTCATATTGATAATTGCCATATACCAGAAGGTACCTTCTTCAGGATTCATAAACATACTGAGAATTAAAGTAAGAAGAAAATAATATAATATGCTTTTTGGTAAGGAAATGTCTTTAAAGCTTTTCCACTTTTCTATCTTAACCCCAAATCTCTTAATAATCGGAAACGATACGAGCTGCATGATGAATACGATGAAAAAGGAAGAGAGCACAAATAAAGTTGGGATTAAGGTTTTAATTAAGTTTAATCCATTATTAAATTGCTCCAATACCTTTTCCGAGTCTTGCGCATTCCCGAAATTCTTCAGTAAATCTGCGGAAACATTGAGTGATTCACGCATCATTTCAATCATTTCGGTAATCATATCTACTTTAAAAAGAACAATACTTGATACGTAAATAATAATTAAATTGACTAAAAAGACAAGCGTACCTGCGATGAATAGAATACCCATATTCTTTTGTTTTTGAATAAGGTACCCGATTACGACTCCCGTTGTTCCATAGGCAAGTGTTAATGGAAGCGACATAATACTTCCCACAATGAATGATAGAAAAAGGGAGGCGATGATAAAAACAAAAAGACTTTTCCCATCATTCTTGGCCGCAAAAAGCATGAATGGCACAGCTAAGAATAAGTTTACGACCATCCCAAGAAACGGAACATAGATGGTAAGTAATAATAGAACGGCAAAGGCTGCTAAAAGGATAGCACCTTCTGTTAATTTACGAACATTTTTCACTGCTTCACCCCAATTAATTCAAAAAACCCTATTTCTTAATTTTAGCTAGATACGCGCTGCTATTCAACAAATCTGCAAGATAAAATAAAAAGACAGCCAGGGAAGATCCCTGCTGTCTTATACTATCGCCCCTGAACAAGGCGCTTACGCTTTATTATTCACCTGCAACGAATGGTAATAATGCCATTTGACGTGCACGTTTGATTGCAACTGTTAGTTTACGCTGATATTTAGCGCTAGTACCAGTTACACGACGTGGTAAAATCTTTCCACGCTCAGAGATAAACTTTTTAAGTAAATCTACATCTTTATAATCGATGCGAGAGATACCATTTGCTGTAAAATAGCACACTTTACGGCGCTTCGCGCGTCCGCCTTTACGTCCTCCACCTGCCATGAAAATTCCCTCCTTCATTACTGTTATTTTCAAAACGTTCATTCAAAGTTTACTTTAAAATGGTAAGTCATCATCGGAGATGTCTATCTGACCGTTACCTGCGAACGGATCATCATCCACTTTAGTAAAACCTTTGTTACTATTATTATTGTTTTGATACTGACGTTGATTCTGATTGCCGCCGCCATAAGGATTTCCTTGTGGTTCTCTTGGTGGGGCACCGAAATGATCATTGTCGCTTCTTCCGCCGCCGCCAGAGGAGTTTTTAGGTTCTAGAAATTGGACACTTTCTGCCTGAACTTCTGTAACGTAAACACGCTTACCATCTTGTCCTTCATAGTTGCGGGTTTGAATGCGGCCATCCACTCCTGCAAGGCTGCCTTTTTTCAAGAAGTTTGCCACATTTTCAGCTGGTTTACGCCAAACAACACAATTAATAAAGTCTGCTTCACGCTCACCTGCCTGACTAGAAAACGGACGGTTAACTGCTAAAGTAAAGGTAGCAACAGGAACCCCATTTGGTGTATAACGCAAATCGGGATCTTTTGTTAAACGGCCAACAAGCACGACACGATTCATCATCAGAATCAACTCCTTTTTTTCTCGGCGAATGTTCCATGTGAAACATTCTGACCAAAAATATATTTATATTAAGCTTCTTCTTTAATTACTAAATGGCGAATGATATCTTCGCTGATTTTCGCAAGACGAGAAAATTCTTGTACCGCGTCAGCTGAAGATGTAGTTTTCACGATTTCGTAATAACCATCACGGAAATCGTTGATTTCGTAAGCTAAACGACGCTTACCCCAATCTTTTGTTTCAGCAGTTTCCGCACCGTTTTCAAGAAGAATTCCGTTGAAACGCTCAACAAGAGCTTTTTTCGATTCATCTTCAATATTTGGGCGGATGATGTACATGATTTCGTACTTATTCATCACAGTCACCTCCTTTTGGTCTAAACGGCCCATTTGGGCAAGGAGCAATTATTCATTACTCACAAGGTAAAATTTTAGCATAGTTAATCAGGAAATGCAAGGTTGTTCACAAATTCAAGTTTTTCCCCTAGCTAGTCTCTCCATGTAAAAAGCCTTGCAAACGCAAGGCTGATCATTTTACACATTGAAACGGAAGTGAATGACGTCTCCATCTTTTACTAAATATTCTTTTCCTTCTAAACGGACTTTTCCTGCTTCCTTCGCGGCATTGTGACTTCCTGCTGCTAATAAGTCATCATATGAAACCGTTTCGGCACGAATAAATCCGCGTTCAAAGTCAGAGTGAATGATACCCGCACATTGTGGAGCCTTCATTCCGTTTATAAACGTCCACGCGCGAACTTCTTGCACACCCGCTGTAAAGTAGGTAGCTAATCCAAGTAAGTTATAAGCCGCACGTATTAATTGATCAAGTCCAGATTCTTCAATTCCAAGCTCTTCAAGGAACATTTGCTTTTCTTCGCCCTCGAGTTCAGCAATTTCTTCTTCAATTTTTGCACAAATCACGATTACTTCCGCATTGTCTGCCGCTGCAAACTCACGAACCTTCTGAACATATTCGTTTTCTGATGGATTTGCTACATCATCTTCACCTACGTTTGCCACATAAAGAACTGGCTTAATCGTCAAAAGATGAAGCATTTTTGCGATTTTCAGCTGTTCTTCAGTAAACTCAACCGTCCGTGCCGGCTTTTCAGCTTCAAAAGCATCACGAAGCATAGAAAGCACTTCAAACTCAGCCGCAGCCTCTTTATCTTTTTGCTTCGCTAGTTTTTCAACCCGGCTTATTCGTTTCTCAACCGATTCCATGTCAGCAAGGATTAACTCTAAGTTAATGACCTCAATATCTGAAATAGGATCGACTTTCCCTGAAACGTGGGTAATATTATCATCTGCAAAGCAGCGGACAACCTGACAAATTGCGTCTACTTGACGAATATGTGATAAGAATTTATTTCCTAGTCCTTCACCTTTACTTGCACCCTTTACAATTCCTGCAATATCCGTAAACTCAAATGCAGTGGGAACTGTCTTTTTCGGCTGAACAAGCTCCGTCAATTTATTAAGACGGTGGTCTGGTACTTCCACAATCCCAACGTTTGGATCAATCGTACAGAACGGATAGTTAGCTGATTCAGCTCCAGCCTGTGTGATTGCATTAAATAATGTAGACTTCCCGACATTCGGTAAACCTACAATTCCTGCTGTTAAAGCCATAACATTCACTCCTCTAGAAATCACATCTATTTTATTAAAAATAAGTACGAAATTAATTAAAAATGCCTCTCACAATTATAGGCATTAGTTATTAAAAAGACAAGAACAACAAAAACTGGCGCACGAGTCACCAGTTAGTTAATTTTTTCAATATTTACAAGACAATCATATAAGGTACTGCCTAGTCCATTATCGGATTCACCGCTTGAGGTTAAGGTATTTACAGAACCGCCAAACCTCTTCCAAATCCCTTCATCGATATTTATCGTGTTTGGGTGGGCTTTAGGCAAAATAGCGAGATATCCTTTCACCTCACCACGATCATTCCATACTCTTACAAAGTCCCCATCTTTAAGATCCTTGTCAGCCGCAATATTCCCTGCCACTTCTACCTTCAGTTGAGGTTCCTTTGGAAAAAGATGATAATTTTGAGAGTGATTTGATCTTAATGGATGGATGGTTAATAAGTTATATGGAAACTTCTCAGCTAGGTCGGGATTGTTCCATTTTGATTCTTCAGGAACGGCTAATTTCAACTTACCTTCTTCGCCCTTATTCATAGATGTAAATTCATATTTCCCAGAGGCCGTTTTGAACTGGAAATCCTCCCATGGAACTCGCTTTACCGGCAATTCAAGAGCACTTTTCTCTTTAAGTTCATCTAACGTTTTTCCCTTTTCAGCTAACGACTGAAGAGACAATTCCAACAACTGCTCTCTTGAAAACTTAAAATCATCACCAAATCCAAGTCTCTGTGCAAGCTGTGTCCAAATCCATAAATCCGACTTTGCTTCTCCAGGGGCTGAAATGAGTTTCGGACCATAGTTCACATAATGATGATACATAGAAGAATAATAAATATCTTCTTCTTCAAATGATGTTGTAGTTGGCAGCACATAATCAGCATGCTGCGCTGTATCCGTCATAAATTGCTCAATAACCACTAATGTCGAAACAGACGCAAAGGCTTTTTCTACGATGGATGAATCCGGTACCTGTGTAAGAGGATTGCCACAGGTGACGATAATCATCTTAATTTCTGGATCAATGGCAGCGAGTACTTCCTCCGCTTGCTTCATAATCGAAAACTGTCTATGGCTGGTCTTGCGATCACTCATTGTTAAATTAGCAATATCAAAGCTTTGACCTACTTGGAGATTTGCATAATTTGCGCCTCCGCCTAGAATTCCAATATTGCCGCTTACCGCTACAAGAGCATCAATCAAACGGATCGTATTCCCGCCGTTTTTGTAACGCTGCAGGCCAAGTCCCATAAAAGTCGCTGTTGGTTTATCTGTAAAGACCTTTGCTAAAGAGTGGATCGTTTCAATTGGTACTTCTGTCATTTCACTGATTTTTTCTAAAGAAATAGTATCAATAAGGTTTTCTAAATCCTCAAAGCCATACGTATATTGGTCAATAAACCCACGATCTTCTATTCCTAATCGGAGAATTTCCTTTATGATACCGGCAGCAAGTAGACCATCCATTCCAGGTTTTACTGATATATATTCGTCTGCTATTTTTGCAGTTGCATTATATAGAGGATCTATTACATAAATTTTCAGACCATTTTTCTTTGCTTCTAGTAGCTTTTCATAAAAGTGCATGTTGGTCCGCGCGACGTTTCTTCCCCAAATAATAATGTTTTTACTATTTAGGATATCGTCTGGTTCATGACCATAAGCATCACCAAAATCCCACTTTTGCGCCTCAATTCCCGCACCCCAGCAAAGTGATCCAAAAATTTCTGTAACGCCGCCATAACCATTAAAAAATCGTTGATCTAGACTTTTTAGTATTCCGTTGTTTGCATAATCATGACTATGGAGGACAGCAGTGGAACCATATTGTTCTTTAACTTCCTTCAACTTAAGTGAAATTTCATCAAGTGCTTGGTTCCATGAAATTTGCTTAAACTCTCCATTCACCTTTTTTAAGGGATATAGAATCCGTTCAGGAGAATTGGTCCTTGTTTCGAGCATTCTTCCTCTGCCGCAAATTTTCCCCTTGGTAATCGGGTGCGAGGGGTCACCTTCGACCTTTATTACTTTATTATTTTCAATCGTTACAAGAAGACCACAGCTGTCCCAGCAATTTAAAGGACATGCTGATTTCAGAACTTCAGCCAAATTCCCTCACCCCCAAAATAATCTATCTACTTTTTTAATAGGATAATATATTTAAGCCAAAAAAAGAAGCATGAACTACTGTTCATGCTTCACCAATATTTTCTTCATTTTCCGGGAAAACTCACGCCTCGGGATCATTACACTATGATCACAGCCTTCACATTTAATGCGAATATCCATCCCCATGCGAATAATTTTCCAGCGATTGGTTCCACATGGGTGCTGTTTCTTCATTTCAACAACATCATTTAACCCAAATTCTTTTTCCTCCATTGAAATCCTCTCCTTCTAAACACCAGGTTCAGTGATATTTCCAGAATTCTTTGAGTACATGACCATACGTGGATATGGAATTTCAATTCCATGCGCATCTAAACATTCTTTAACATCTCTTTTAATATTCCTTGTAACACCCGCATGCTTCATTGGCAGTGTTTCAGCAACAATTCTTAAAACAACCTCTGATGGTCCTAAGGTTTGGACACCTAAAAGCTCAGGTGCCTTCGTTAATTCTTCGTATTGATCCGGCATTTTTTCAAGCAAATCCCTGATGACCTTTTGCGTTTTTTCGATATCTTCTTCATATGCCACAGAGATATCAATAATGGCAAGGCTATTATTTAATGAGAAATTTGTTACCTGAATAATGCTTCCATTCGGCAGGATGTGGACTTCTCCTGTCCAGCTTTTTAACTTGGTTGTTCGTAAACCAATCGTTTGAACGGTTCCTTCAAATTGGTCTATTCGAACGTGATCACCAACTGAAAACTGATCCTCAAAAATAATAAAGAAACCGCTGATTACATCTTTGACAAGACTCTGCGCTCCAAAACCCACGGCGAGTCCGACAACCCCAGCCCCAGCAATCAGCGCTTTTACATCAATGGTTAAGACAGAAAGAATCATCATAAAAGAAATAAAATAGACAACGTATGTAAGTACATTATCGAGAAGCTTTGATAATGTTTCTTCCCTGCGTTCGGAAGTCTTAAGTGGAGACCGCGTTCTTATTTTGAAAACATTATCAATGGCCAGACTGCCTAACTTAATAAGAATTTTAGCAACGATCATAATCGCAATAATCTTAAGTAAACCTTCCCCTATAGCGAGCCACGTATCTTCATTTTGGAATTTATCAATAAATCTTTGAATAATCCTTTGAGTAGAACTCATTTAAACACCCTTTCCCTTTACCTGATGAATCACACTTATTTTACCAAGTTTCCTTTGTACTTTATAGTATTGTGAATTATTCATTTTTTCAACTGGAATTCTTTGCTTGACTACGTATAGATTTTCTTAATATTCCGTATACTGTTAAAAAGAAAAGACCGAGGAGTGGACTTATGAATCTGATACCTAGTTTCTTGGATAGGAGGGCTAACACGCAGCGAATACCTCATGATGATATTCAAGCTGTTGACAATCTTTCGATGGAGCTCTTAAGGTTCCTGCCAAGGAATGCGGAGCGGCCAATCGTTTTTGTTTGTATTGGAACTGACCGCTCAACCGGAGATTCACTAGGACCACTTGTAGGATCACTACTAGAGGAAAAGGACATTTCTTCCTTTCATGTGTATGGTACTCTAGATGAGCCCATTCATGCTGTAAATCTAAATGAACGTTTGCAAGAAATAACGATAAAACATCATGATCCCTATATTATTGGGATTGATGCCTGTTTAGGACGAATGAAAAATGTTGGAGTTATCCAGGTAGGTGATGGCCCGGTTAAACCTGGTGCTGGTGTAAATAAAGAACTTCCTGCCGTTGGAAATATCCACATAACAGGGATCGTCAACGTAAGCGGCTTTATGGAGTTTTTTGTCTTACAAAATACACGGCTTAACCTGGTTATGAAAATGGCAAAAACAATCGCAAATGGAATTTATCAGGCAAGTATTCTTCATACAAAAGGAAGACTGCAAGAACTTGCACAGCAAGAGCAGAAAAAAACCAATTAAAAGAGCAATTTGGAATAACTCCAATTGCTCTTTTGTTTTTACAAAAATTGTAAACTATTACAAGTAAAGATTATATAGATAGAGAATCGTAACGATAAGCCCTGTCACGACAATAGCAGGGAGGAGGTTTGCTACCTTTATTTTCACTAGTCCTGTTAGATTTAGACCGATAGCGAAAATCATAACACCGCCTGTCGCTGTCATTTCAACAATGAACTGGTCCATCAACAATTGTGGAACAAATGTATTAATTTGGGTGGCAAACAAGGCAATAATTCCTTGATAAAGCATAACAGGAATGGCAGAAAAAATAACACCAATCCCTAAGGTAGTCGTTAAAATAATAGACGTAAATCCATCGATGAGCCCTTTTGTATACAAAACATCATGATCACCGCGTATTCCGCTATCCAGTGCTCCTATTATTGCCATAGCGCCAATAACAAAGATCAAGGTTGCTGTAACGAATCCCTCAGCAATACTGCCTTTTCCAGCAGCTTTTCCGTTAGAACCTATTTTCTTTTCCAGCCAAAGCCCAAGTTGATTCAGTTTTTCCTCCAATTGCAGAAGCTCCCCAAAAACAGCTCCCATAACCAAACTAATAATCACAATTAGGAAATTCTCACTTTTCAATCCCATTTGTAAGCCTAGGACAATCACTGATAGTCCTATCGCGTACATGACTGTTGTTTTCATGCTTTCCGGAATTCTGTTTAAAAGTCTTCCAATTAACACTCCAATTATAATTAGTACTCCATTTACAAGTGTTCCTAATAAAAACATTATCTATTCACCTATTCTTCGAATCTCGAAATTTATAATAGTATTAAACTATCATGTTTAAGCAGACTTGAAAAGTTATTTATTTTCAAAAAAATAAACCATCCTCTGATGGTTTAATAAGCTTCTTCCTTGCTTAGCATTTCTAGAATCCGTTCTAAATCTTCTTCGGAGAAAAATTCAATTTCAATTTTCCCTTTATTTTTGGATTTCTTAATGTTTACCGTCGTACCAAAGCGTTCGCGAAGGGAGTGTTCACGCTCCTGGATAAACACATCCTTTTTCTTTTCTGGCTTTTTTGTTTCACGTGGAACATTTTCATTTAATTGTTGGATAAGTTTTTCCAGTTGGCGGACATTCAACGATTCCTGAATAATTTTATCAACTACAGCTGGCAGCTTTGCCTTTTGTCTCAGCCCTAGGAGTGCTCGGCCATGTCCCATTGAAATTTTCTCGGTTGAAATTAACTCTTGAATCTTAGCAGGTAGAGAGAGAAGACGGATATGATTGGCTACATGCGGGCGGCTTTTTCCTAGACGCTTTGCTACCTCTTCTTGGGTAAAATTTAACTTTTCCATTAACGTTTGGTATGCTTGTCCTTCTTCAATCGCGTTTAGATCTTCCCGCTGAAGATTTTCCAATACTGCTAATTCCATCATTTGCTGCTCTGTTAACTCTCTAACAACAGCTGGAACAGTGTCTAGTTTTGCTTCCTTAGCAGCTCGAAAGCGTCTTTCTCCGACAACAATTTCATACCCTTTTATGCTTTTTCTTACCACAAGAGGCTGGAGTATTCCATGCTCTAATATAGAAGCCTTTAGCTCATCAATGGCCTCTTGTTGGAAGGTTTTTCTTGGCTGGTAAGGATTTGGACGCAATTCCTTTAAACTAATTTCCTGGACAGTCTCTTCCTTACCGGCTTCGATATTTGTAAAAAACGCATTTATGCCTTTTTTTCCTAAACCTTTAGCCATTTGAGACCACTTCCTTTGCTAGATCTAAATAAACTTCTGCCCCACGAGATTTTGAATCATAATTAATAATTGGTTCACCATGACTCGGAGCCTCACTTAGACGTACATTTCTTGGAATAATAGTTTTATATACTTTGTCTTGAAAATACTTTTTAACTTCTTCGATTACTTGGATGCCTAGATTGGTTCGGGCATCGAGCATCGTTAATAATACGCCTTCTATTTTCAAGTCTTGGTTTAAGTGTTTTTGTACTAATCGCACTGTATTTAGTAACTGACTCAAACCTTCTAAAGCATAATATTCACATTGAACAGGGATTAACACAGAGTCAGAAGCAGTTAAGGAGTTAAGCGTCAATAATCCTAATGAAGGCGGGCAATCAATAATAATATAATCAAATTGATCCTTGACTTCTTCAAGAGCCCGCTTTAATCGGACTTCTCTTGAGATAGTAGGAACCAGCTCAATCTCTGCTCCTGCTAGCTGAATAGTAGCTGGTATAGCATATAAATTCTCTACGGATGTTGGTTTTATAACATCCTTTGCTTCCACATCATCTACCAAAACATCATATATACACTGTTCTACTTCTGCTTTTTCAATACCAATTCCGCTTGTTGCATTCCCTTGTGGATCAATGTCTACTAATAAAACCTTTTTCCCAATGTATGCTAAGCAGGCGCCTAGATTGACAGAGGTTGTTGTCTTTCCAACTCCGCCCTTTTGATTCGCGATTGCAATGGTTTTGCCCACGATGTCACCTACCTTGTTTCAAATAAAATACTAAATTTAGTCATATAAACTAGTAAAACTAGTAAATTAAAATTTCCATGCTATTTATTTTATCATGAAACTGATTTATTGTTATTTTTTTTGAAAAAATATTAGTGAAGATGGAAGTTGCTTTTACATTATTTTACAAAAATGATTCCTTGTATACAAAAATAAAAACCAAACTGCTTAAAAGTCTGGTTCCATTTTGTGATTATTTTATTTTTTCTTTGGAATTTTTATTGTAAATTGATAATAATCTTCAAATTCTTCTTCTTCCGAGTCGAGATTAATCCCATTATCAGAAACCATAGTTAACGATTGCCTTATGGTATTTACAGCAATTCTCATATCTTTTGAGAATGCTTTCCTTTTTGGCTTTGGTTTTTGGTTCTTTTCTTCTAATATCCTGGCAACTCTGTCCTCTGTTTGCTTTACATTAAGATTCTTTTCAATTATTTCTTGTAAGAACAAAACCTGCTTCTCAGGATCTTTAAGTGGAATAAGTGCTCGAGCATGCCGTTCTGTTATTTCTTTATTTAACAAGGATTCTTGAATAAGCTGTGGCAGCTTTAAAAGTCTGAGCTTATTTGCAACGGTTGACTGACCTTTTCCGAGGCGCTGAGCAAGCGCTTCTTGCGTTAAGTTGTGCAGTTCAAGAAGCTTTCCATAAGCAATTGCCTCTTCAATAGGCGATAGTTCTTCCCGCTGCAGGTTTTCAATTAAAGCAACAGAGGCGGTTTCTCTGTCTGAATAATTTTTTATAATTGCTGGTGCTTCCTCCCAGCCGAGCTTCTTCATAGCCCGGTAGCGGCGCTCACCGGCAATAATTTCATAATTTCCTTCAAACTGCCGTACTACAATTGGCTGAATGATTCCGTGAGTATGAATTGTTCGTGATAATTCCTCTATTTTTTCATCATCAAATACGGTTCGAGGCTGAAAACGATTTGGAACAATACTATCAATCGGAATCCTTTTTATTTCCTCATTTTTTACAGCATCCAGCTCTTCTTCTAACTCCGTTTCAAGCTCTTTCTCTAACTCAACCTTTTGATCTCCTTTTTCGCCGAGGCCAAAAAAGCGTGAAAACGAATTCTTCATCCCCAACACCACCTTTACGAAACTCCCTATTACTTATTTCGCTATCAAACTGTTTTCTTCCTGCCAAAACCGATTGATTATTTCAACAAAATAATCCACTCTTAACTCGATTATTCAATTGGCATTTTACCAGGTGTCCCTGGTTTTCGCGGATATTTTTTCGGCGTTTGCTTTTCTTTTTTAATCACAAGGATATTTCTTTCACTTTCTTCCATCGGTAAAGTGAAGGTAAACATCTGTTCTAATTTTCCCCCAAGTGTACTGATTGCCTTCTGTCCAACACTTAATTCATCATTCGCATGAGCTGCCTTCATCGCGACGAAATGTCCTCCCACTTTCACAAGAGGAAGGCAAAGTTCACTAAGAACTGACATTCTAGCAACGGCTCTGGCTGTCACAAGGTCATAGGACTCCCTATGGGACGGATTAACCCCAAAGGTTTCAGCGCGATCATGAATGAAGTGGACCTTTTCCAATTTTAATACATTTGCTAAATGATTTAAAAAGGAAATTCGCTTATTTAATGAATCAACGATTGTCACTTCTAAATGAGGAAAGGCGATTTTTAATGGAATACTTGGAAATCCTGCACCTGCACCGACATCACAGAGATGAAGGGGCTGCGTGAAATCAAAATAAAACGCAGCAGATATGGAATCATAGAAATGTTTTAAATAGACATCACCTTGTTCGGTGATGGCCGTTAGGTTCATTTTCTCATTCCATTCAACCAAGGTATGAAAGTATTTCTCAAATTGATCTAGCTGCTCATCGCTAAGGGTAATCCCCTTCTCAAGAAGCATGGCTTTGAATTGTTCGATGTTCATCAGCAAAACTTCCTCTTTTTAAAAAAATTATGAATTACTTGTTTTTGCTATTCTTCCTTGTTCTAAATAGATAAGGAGGATTGAGATATCGGCTGGATTTACTCCAGAGATTCTTGAAGCTTGGGCAAGTGATAATGGTTTGATTTGTTTTAAATTTTGCTTTGCTTCATTTGCAAGTCCTGATATGGAATCATAATCGATATTTTCAGGGATTTTCTTGTTTTCCATCTTCTTTAAACGTTCAACCTGCTGAAGCGATTTTTCAATGTATCCTTCATATTTAACTTGGATTTCTACCTGCTCTTTAATGTCCTGATCTAATTCCACCTCACTAGGTGTCAGCTTTTCAATGTGTTCATAGGACATTTCAGGTCGTTTTAATAAATCTGCAGCAAGGATTCCATCTTTAAGCTCACTGCCGCCCATGCTTCGGATTAACTCTTGAACTTCTGTTGAAGGTTTTATGCGGACCGATGAAAGTCTTTCTTTTTCCGCCTCAACCGCGTCCCTTTTAGCTAAAAATCTTTGATAACGCTCCTCTGGTATCAGACCAATTGAGTGACCAATTTCCGTTAACCGTAAGTCAGCATTATCATGGCGTAGTAACAAGCGATACTCCGCTCTTGATGTTAACAAACGATACGGTTCACTTGTTCCTTTTGTGATTAAATCATCAATTAACACACCAATATAGGCATCTGAACGACTAAGAATTAACGGTTCTTTTCCAAGTGCATTCAATCCAGCATTAATACCAGCCATAATACCTTGTCCCGCTGCTTCTTCATATCCGGAGGTACCGTTAATTTGACCAGCTGTAAAGAGATTTTTTACAACCTTTGTTTCAAGTGTCGGCCAAAGCTGAGTTGGATCAATCGCATCATATTCAATCGCATATCCAGATCTCATCATTTGAACATTTTCTAATCCTGGAATAGATCTAAGGAGCTGCTGCTGGACATCCTCAGGCAGACTAGTCGATAAGCCTTGAACATAAACCTCATGTGTATTTCTTCCTTCTGGCTCAAGGAAAATTTGATGGCGCGGTTTATCATTAAAACGAACCACTTTATCTTCAATCGATGGACAGTAACGCGGACCTGTTCCTTTGATCATTCCAGAATACATCGGTGAACGATGCAGGTTTTGATCAATTAACGTATGCGTTTGTTCATTTGTATAAGTTAACCAACATGGCAGCTGGTCAGTAATATATTTAGTCGTTTCATACGAGAATGCTCTTGGAACCTCGTCGCCCGGCTGAATCTCTGTTTTGCTGTAATCAATCGTATGACTATTAACCCGTGGCGGAGTTCCTGTCTTAAAACGAACCAACGCAAACCCAAGTTCTTCTAAATGCTCAGATAACTTGATAGATGGCTGTTGGTTATTAGGGCCGCTTGAATACTTCAATTCTCCAAGGATAATTTCACCACGAAGATACGTACCCGTCGTAATAATAACTGTTTTTGCGCGGTAAATGGCACCTGTTTTTGTAATGACCCCTACACAAATCCCGTCCTCAACAATCAGTCTTTCAACCATACCTTGAAGGAGTGTCAGGTTTGGTGTGTCTTCAATCGTTTTTTTCATTTCAGATTGATAGTCAACTTTATCTGCCTGTGCCCGCAATGCACGGACTGCAGGACCCTTTCCAGTATTCAACATTCTCATTTGAATATGTGTTTTATCTATATTTTTCCCCATTTCCCCGCCTAGTGCATCTATTTCCCGGACAACAATTCCTTTTGCAGGTCCGCCAATCGATGGATTACAAGGCATAAAGGCAACCATATCAAGGTTAATGGTAATCATTAATGTTTTCGCACCCAATCGTGCCGCCGCGAGGCCCGCCTCACAGCCAGCATGTCCGGCACCAATGACCACAACGTCAAAATTACCTGCTTCGTATGACATCTCTTTCCTCCTCTTTCAAAAACTATTGTCTAGCTCCGGCGTCTAGCCCCTCGAGGTCACTTCGGTCCAGCGCTTGTCGGGGCTGAACACTAAGGAAAACTCCTTAGAATAGCCTTCGCAGGAACAAGCTGTGCTTGTTCCGAAGCCGCCTCCGCTTTTCTTATTTACCTAAACAGAACTGTGAAAATAGCTGGTCAATGAGGCTTTCGTGTACACTATCTCCGATTACTTCACCAAGCAATTCCCAGGTCCTTGTAATATCTATTTGAACGATATCAATTGGAGTTCCCATTTCTACTCCAGCAATCGCTTCTTCTATTGTATGCAAACTTTGGCCAATCAAAGCAATATGGCGGCTGTTCGATAGATAGGTCATATCACCAGCGTCAATTGTCCCTGCAAAGAACAAGGAGGATATTGCTTCCTCAAGCTCATCCACGCCACGGTCCTCTAATAATGAGGTAGTGACAATTTTATGCTCTCTTGCCAATTCCCTTACACGATCCATATCAATTCGCTGCGTGAGGTCTGTCTTATTGACAATGACAATCACATCCATGCCTTTAACAGCCTCAAAAAGATTTTCATCCTCTTTTGTAAATTTATCAGCATGATTTAACACTAACAAGATTAAATCGGCTTCTTTTAAAACTTGTCGGGATTTTTCAACTCCGATTCTTTCAACAATATCTTCTGTTTCCCTTATTCCTGCCGTGTCTAACAGTCTAAGCGGCACTCCGCGTACATTGACATATTCCTCAATAACATCACGGGTTGTTCCAGGTATATCTGTGACAATCGCTTTGTTTTCCTGTACAAGACTATTTAATAACGAAGATTTTCCAACGTTTGGGCGGCCAACAATGACCGTAGAAAGTCCTTCACGCAATATTTTTCCTTGCTGAGAAGTTTGCAGCAATTTTTTTAGTTCATCACGAACATACATGGCTTTTTCTAATAGCATTTTATGAGTCATTTCTTCGACATCATCATATTCCGGATAATCGATGTTCACTTCAACATGTGCGAGTACCTCTAAAATTTCCTGGCGCAATCCCCTAATTAATTTTGATAATCGCCCTTCCATTTGGCCCAATGCTACATTCATAGCCCGATCTGTTTTGGCTCTAATCAAATCCATTACAGCTTCTGCCTGAGATAAATCTATCCGTCCGTTTAAAAATGCCCGTTTCGTGAATTCACCTGGTTCTGCCAGCCGAGCCCCATAGGCTAATACATGCTGCAGTACTCGATTAACGGAAACAATCCCGCCGTGACAATTAATTTCCACTACATCCTCTTTTGTAAAAGTTTTTGGGCCCTTCATAACTGATATCATTACTTCTTCAATCACTTGCTCATTCTTAGGATTGATTAAATGTCCATAATGGATCGTATGTGTCGGAACTTCTATCAACCTTTTACCACCGATGCTTCGAAAAACTTGATCCGCAATTTTAATGGAATCATCGCCACTCAATCGTACAATTGCAATTGCTCCCTCACCCATTGGTGTCGATATAGCAGCTATCGTATCAAATTCCATTACTTTCACCACTCTTTTTAAAATTAATCTATATATATAAACGTTATTTTGCACCAAATTATTAGAATACCACAGAATCCTCATCTGAAAAACCAGAAATCCTTTAGCTAATTATCCACAACCTGTTTAATGACTACGTATTATTTTAACTTATCCACATGTGAATAACAATAAAACAAGAGATTTCATATAATTGTTATAAACCGCTGCTTTTTGAATCTAACTTTCGACAAACGGCAAAAAAAGACATCCTTCGACAAAGGATGTCTTTCGAATTATATTATTTGGCTGGTGAAATAACGATATGTCTGTGTGGATCTGATCCATCTGAAAAAGTTTTTACTCGTTTGTTATCGGATAAAGCTGTGTGAATGACTTTACGCTCGTATGAAGGCATCGGTTCCAATGCTACATCCTTGCCAGTCTTTAAAGCCTTTAGTGCAAGACGATGAGCTAATTGTATCAACGTATCATTTCTTCGATTCCGGTAATCCTCCGCATCCAAGATAAGTGTTAAGTATTGATTTGAAAAGCGATTAATGATTAGCTGTGCTAAATATTGGAGTGAATTTAAAGTTTGTCCTCTTTTTCCAATCAAAAGAGCAATTTTTTCTCCCGTCATAACGAACAAAACTTGTTTTCCATCGCGTTTCATTTCAATACTGATGGGAGCTCCCATTTGTTCACTAACCTGAAGCAGAAACTTCCTTGCTTCCTCAATTGGGTCAATAATCACCGTAACCTTAACGACAGCTGGACGCGAACCAAAAATTCCAAATATACCTTTTTTACCTTCATCGATAATAGCTACATCTGCGCGGTCTCTTGTTGTGTTTAATTGAGCTAAAGCTGATTCCACTGCTTCTACGACTGTTTGTCCGGTAGCAGTTACTTGTTTCACTTTTTTGCTCCTCCCGCTTTACCGGATTCCTGCACCTTTTTCAGATCCGGTCCTTTAATGAAATAGGTTTGAACGATCATGAAAAGATTTCCTACTACCCAATACAAGGAAAGAGCTGCAGGGAAATTAAAAGCAAAAATAACAATCATAATCGGCATCATCCAAAGCATCATCGCCATTTGCGGATTATGCTCTTGTCCGGCCATCATTAATTTTTGCTGAATAAATGTGGTGATACCTGCAATAATCGGTAAGATATAAAAAGGATCCTTATCCCCTAGATCAAACCACAGGAAACTGTGATCAGCAATTTCTCTTGTTCTTGAAATTGCATGGTAGAAACCAATTAGGATAGGCATTTGGACGATTAATGGAAAACATCCAGCCATCGGATTTACTCCATGCTTTTGAAAAAGTGCCATGGTTTCTTGCTGTAATTTCTGTTGTGTCTTCTGATCCTTGGAGCTGTATTTTTCCCTAAGAGCCTTCATCTCTGGCTGCAAAGCCTGCATGGCCTTTGAGCTTCTAGTCTGCTTTATCATCAGTGGTAAGATCGCTAACCGAATTAAGAGTGTAACGACAATCAATGAAAAACCAAAGCTTCCACCAAGGATTTCTGCACCTTTCACAATGATCCAGGAAAGCGGATAGACAATGTACTCGTTCCAAAAGCCTGTACTTTCAGCATCAATCGGCTTATTAATTTCTGTACATCCTGTTAAGAACAAAAACACAGAAACGATACCAATCAATAGTAATATTCGTTTTTTCAACCGAATTTTCCTCCTTGAACAATATATATACTATTTAAGTATGAATACCCTTTTTTGTGAATATCAAATTGGAATATTTCATAGGTATTTTACCATCTATTAGAATAATTTGTCTCATAAATTTAAAGCGAATACAATATTATTTTGCCAGACTACCTTTTCTTTAAAACCTTTCCAACCTTAAATACATGGGTTAAGCTCTTTTTTACCTCAAAAAAGTCCATTTCGGCTGCAGGTTTTCTAGCAATAATGACATAATCATTACCTGGTAATAGTAAATCTGACAATTCGAAAACAGCTTGTCTTATGTATCTTTTAATTTGATTTCTAATCACAGCATTTCCAATTTTTTTGCTGACAGACAGCCCAATTCGAAAATAGTCTTGATCCTCTTTCTTCAGACTATAGACAACAAATTGTCGATTTGCGAATGATTGTCCCTTTTGAAATGCCCCTTGGAATTCCTTATTCTTCTTTACCCGTAATTCTTTCTTCATAGAAAACACCTTCCATTTACGCAAAAACTTTTCCTTTGAGAAAGATATTTATTAGAAAAAAGACCACTGATGTTTCAGTGGCCTAAGCTGATAATACTTTTCTTCCTTTTAGACGACGGCGCGCTAGAACTTTACGTCCGTTAGCTGAGCTCATACGACTGCGGAAACCGTGAACTTTACTATGTTTACGTTTATTTGGTTGATATGTTCTTTTCATTATAAGACACCTCCCTGAGGAATAGCTGTTAAAGACAGTCTAACTTATTATAAAGAGTGACCTCAATATTGTCAACCTGCCCAATCATATTGTCCCCCAGTATCTAATTTTTTTGCAGTGAGATCTTTTTCAGTCACGAAATCATTATTTTCCAAATGTCTATTAAAATTACCCTGTGGATATTTTTTTCGACTTTTTTTACGCAGTTTCACAAGATATTGACAGTTTTTGCACAGGACACACTACTTGTGGACAAGTTTTAATCACATATTGTTACAGTTGTGGATAAACCACGAAAAGGCATTGCACGTCTGCCTTTTATTTGATATTATATTTGTGTTTTCACTCTGAATAACTTCGTCATAAAAATATGTTATCCACAAATTGTGGATAAGGTGTGGACAAGTTATTCTAGCATACTGCAGAAACTTGTCCACAAGCGGTGGATATTGTCGAAACTCCACTTTATTTCCTATAATATATTTTTCCACAACCATTGTTTCGTATATTTATAAATTAGTAGGTTGTACAGCTTGTATAACGTTGTTTTTTCACAGAACTTTTGTTCATTACGAATGAGGATACTTCCTTACACTTTGTGAAAAAATATCACTATATATGGAGTCTAGACGAGAAACATACTGCAAATTGCATTTCAATAATAGATAGATAAAAGAAAAAAGGAGGGACAACCGTTGGAGAATATTGCGGATCTTTGGAATGCTGCTCTAGCCAATATTGAGAAGAAGATTAGCAAACCTAGTTATGACACCTGGCTGAAGTCCACAAAGGCCCATTCCCTTCAAGGCAATCTACTTGTGATCACTGCTCCAAATGAATTTGCACGTGATTGGCTCGAGGAGCGTTATTCCCAGTTAATTGCTGGTATTCTGTATGAAATTACTGGTGAAGAGCTATCTGTCAAGTTCATTATTCCGCAAAATCAAAAAGAGGAAGACCCAGATTTATTATTGCCAGCTAAAAAGGCAAAAAAGGAAGAAGATCAACATGATTTTCCGCAAAATATATTAAATCCTAAATACCTGTTTGATACGTTTGTCATTGGTTCTGGCAACAGGTTTGCTCACGCTGCATCCCTTGCTGTAGCTGAAGCACCTGCAAAAGCGTATAATCCCTTATTCATTTATGGGGGCGTTGGATTAGGAAAAACTCACCTAATGCATGCGATTGGCCATTATGTTTTAGAGCATAAGCCGAACGCTAAAGTGGTTTATTTATCTTCAGAAAAATTCACGAATGAATTTATTAATTCCATTCGTGACAATAAAGCGGTAGAATTCCGCAATAAATATCGAAATGTGGATGTGCTTTTAATTGATGATATTCAATTCTTAGCTGGAAAAGAATCAACTCAAGAGGAATTTTTCCATACTTTTAATACTCTTCATGAGGAAAGCAAGCAAATAGTTATCTCGAGTGATCGTCCGCCAAGGGAAATCCCGACACTTGAGGACCGCCTTCGTTCACGCTTTGAATGGGGATTAATTACGGATATTACGCCGCCAGATTTAGAAACAAGAATTGCCATCCTCAGGAAAAAAGCGAAGGCAGAAGGTTTAGACATTCCAAACGAAGTTATGCTCTATATTGCTAATCAAATCGATACAAATATCAGAGAGCTAGAAGGAGCATTAATCCGTGTAGTTGCTTATTCATCCTTAATCAATAAGGATATTAATGCAGATTTAGCATCCGAAGCATTAAAGGATATCATTCCAAGTTCAAAGCCAAGGGTAATCACGATTCATGAAATCCAAAGAACTGTCGGTGAACACTACAGCGTTAAGCTTGAAGATTTTAAAGCCAAAAAACGGACAAAGTCTGTAGCTTTTCCTAGACAAATTGCTATGTATTTATCACGTGAATTAACCGATTATTCTCTGCCAAAGATAGGAGAAGAGTTTGGAGGACGTGATCACACTACGGTCATCCATGCTCATGAAAAGATATCCAAGCTGCTGCAATCTGATCTTCAGCTGCAAAAACAGATGAAGGAATTAAATGAGCTGTTGAAAGTTTAGTGTAATTGTGAATAACTTGCCCTAGTTTACACACAGTCTGTCCACATGTTGATAGACTGTGTTTCCATTGTAAAAAATGAGTTATCCACATATCAACAGGCCCTACTAGTACTTCTACTATTTTTTCTTTTAAAAAACTTATTATTATATGTTTAAGAAATGCCATTTATTCGTACTTAGAAATAAAAAATTGCTGGGAGGATTTTGATATGAGATTTATCATCCAAAGGGACCGTCTTGTTCAAAGTGTCCAAGATGTAATGAAGGCTGTTACATCAAGAACAACCATTCCAATACTGACAGGAATTAAAATTACAGCTACTAGCGAAGGAGTTACCCTAACTGGAAGTGATTCAGATATTTCAATTGAATCATTTATTCCAAATGAGGAATCCGGGGACGAAATCGTTGAGATTAAACAAAGTGGTTCCATTGTCCTTCAAGCAAAATTCTTTAGTGAGATTGTTAAAAAGTTACCTACAGATAGTGTTGAAATTGAGGTGCTTGGGTCATTACAGACTGTTATTCGTTCTGGTAAATCAGAATTTAACTTGAACGGATTGGATGCAGAAGAATACCCGCACCTGCCACAGATAGAAGAAAATAATAAATTTCATATAGCTACTGATTTGTTAAAAATGATGATTCGTCAGACCTTTTTTGCAGTGTCCACTTCCGAAACACGACCCATCTTGACAGGTGTAAACTGGAAGATTGAAAATGGCGAATTAAACTGTATTGCAACAGATAGTCACCGGCTGGCTTTAAGAAAGGCAAAAATTGAAACAGAAAATAATGAAAGTTACAATGTAGTCATACCGGGTAAGAGTTTGAATGAATTGAGTAAGATCATTGATGACTCGAACGAATTAATTGATATCGTTATAACTGAAAATCAAATTTTGTTTAAAGCGAAGCATCTGTTATTCTTCTCAAGGCTGCTGGAAGGGAATTATCCTGATACTTCTAGACTGATTCCGAATGAAAGTAAAACAGAAATCATTGTTAATACAAAGGAATTCCTTCATGCTATCGATCGTGCTTCCCTATTAGCGCGTGAAGGCAGAAACAATGTTGTCAAACTTTCAACGTTTGATAGCGGTGTAATTGAAATTTCTTCTAACACACCTGAAGTAGGGAAAGTTGTCGAGGAAATACAAAGTCAATCGATTGATGGAGAAGAATTAAAGATATCCTTTAGCGCTAAATATATGATGGATGCCTTAAAGGCACTTGAGGGTACAGATATAAGAGTGAGTTTTACTGGTGCTATGCGGCCATTTGTTATTAAACCGTTACATGACGAGACAACATTACAATTGATTTTGCCAGTTAGAACTTACTAAGATAAATTTTACAAATAGTCACCATGATTTTGGTGACTTTCTTTATTTATCTTTTTTTAAAGTATTGAGACCATTTTAGAAATGAGTGATAAACATTGCCCGAAGAAAAATGGCGAATTAAACTGTATTGCAACAGATAGTCACCGGCTGGCTTTAAGAAAGGCAAAAATTGAAACAGAAAATAATGAAAGTTACAATGTAGTCATACCGGGTAAGAGTTTGAATGAATTGAGTAAGATCATTGATGACTCGAACGAATTAATTGATATCGTTATAACTGAAAATCAAATTTTGTTTAAAGCGAAGCATCTGTTATTCTTCTCAAGGCTGCTGGAAGGGAATTATCCTGATACTTCTAGACTGATTCCGAATGAAAGTAAAACAGAAATCATTGTTAATACAAAGGAATTCCTTCATGCTATCGATCGTGCTTCCCTATTAGCGCGTGAAGGCAGAAACAATGTTGTCAAACTTTCAACGTTTGATAGCGGTGTAATTGAAATTTCTTCTAACACACCTGAAGTAGGGAAAGTTGTCGAGGAAATACAAAGTCAATCGATTGATGGAGAAGAATTAAAGATATCCTTTAGCGCTAAATATATGATGGATGCCTTAAAGGCACTTGAGGGTACAGATATAAGAGTGAGTTTTACTGGTGCTATGCGGCCATTTGTTATTAAACCGTTACATGACGAGACAACATTACAATTGATTTTGCCAGTTAGAACTTACTAAGATAAATTTTACAAATAGTCACCATGATTTTGGTGACTTTCTTTATTTATCTTTTTTTAGTAAAATAAAGTATTGAGACCATTTTAGAAATGAGTGATAAACATTGCCCGAAGAAATAAAGCTAAATACAGAGTTTATTACGTTAGGACAATTTCTTAAATTAGCTGACGTCATCCAATCTGGTGGTATGGCCAAATGGTTTTTAAGTGAAAACGATATTTTTATTAATGGTGAACAAGATCAAAGAAGAGGCAGAAAGCTTCGAGTAGGAGATAAAGTGAGAATTCCTGGCCACGGAGAATTTTTGATAACCGAGTAACTAAAGGTTGTGTCGTTTTCATGTATATTGAACAGTTATCGCTAAGAAATTATCGGAATTATGAGAGCTTATCAGTTGAATTTGAAAATAAAGTAAATGTGATCCTTGGGGAAAATGCCCAGGGTAAAACAAATGTGATGGAGTCTATCTATGTTTTAGCCATGGCTAAATCCCACCGAACATCAAATGATAAAGATCTTATTCGCTGGGATCAGGAGTATGCTAAAATAGAGGGCAGGGTTCAAAAACAATACAGTTCTTTGCCTTTGCAATTAATTATTTCTAAAAAAGGCAAAAAGGCCAGATGCAATCATATGGAACAGCGAAAATTAAGTCAATATGTTGGGAACATGAATGTAGTCATGTTTGCACCGGAAGATTTAAATTTAGTTAAAGGCAGCCCTCAAATAAGAAGGCGGTTTATTGATATGGAAATTGGGCAGGTTTCGCCCATTTATTTACATGATATGAGTCAGTATCAAAAAATACTTCAACAGCGAAATCATTTTTTGAAGATGCTGCAAATTAAAAAACAGACAGACCAAACCATGCTTGAAATTCTTACAGAGCAGTTTATTGATATGGCTGTGAGAATTGTATTAAAAAGATTTGAATTTCTTCATTTGCTTGAAAATTGGGCCAAACCTATTCATAAAGGCATTTCTCGAGGACTGGAATCATTGGAAATTGTCTATAAACCATCAGTGGATGTATTAGAAGAGCAAGATTTGTCGAAAATGAAAGCATGCTTTGAGGAAAAATTTAGCAAAGTTAGAACAAGGGAAATAGAACGAGGAACAACCCTATTTGGACCTCATCGTGATGATTTGTTGTTTTTTGTCAATGAGAGAGATGTCTCAACGTTTGGGTCACAGGGCCAGCAAAGAACAACCGCGCTTTCTGTTAAACTTGCCGAAATTGAGTTAATTCATTCAGAAATTCGCGAATATCCAATCTTACTCCTTGACGATGTCTTATCTGAATTAGATGACTATCGTCAGTCACACTTGCTTAATACCATTCAGGGGAAAGTCCAAACATTCGTTACAACAACTAGCGTTGACGGCATCCATCATCAAACATTAAAAGAGGCTTCAACTTTTGAAGTAGAGTCTGGTTTTATCAATAAAGTTAATTGAGGTGGAAGTGTGTATATACATGTTGGGGAAGATTTAAATATCAGGGCGAAGGATATCATCGCCATTCTTGATAAAGGGTGCGTGAATTCATCAAACTTACTTGAGGAATTCTTAAAACAGCATAAGGAAAAGCTCGTTAATCTTTCAAAAAACCCCTTTAAATCGGTCGTAATTACATATGACAAGGTTTATTTATCCCCTATTTCTTCCGGAACATTAAAAAAACGTTCAAATCAAAAGGAAATGCAGGTATATTGAAATTATTATTTTTCATTTTAGGTGAATAGAGTATTTTTTGAATGAAAGTGCGGGGTGAACGGTATGACAATGGAACAAAAATTAGTCGAGGAACAAGAATATGGCGCGGATCAAATACAAGTTCTAGAAGGCCTAGAAGCTGTTAGAAAAAGACCAGGTATGTACATTGGTTCAACGAGCGGAAAGGGTCTCCATCATCTTGTCTGGGAAATTGTAGATAACAGTATCGATGAGGCTTTGGCTGGTTATTGTGATGAAATCAATGTCATCATTGAAGAAGATAACAGTATAACCGTTAAAGATAACGGACGTGGGATTCCCGTCGGAATTCAAGAAAAAATGGGAAGACCAGCCGTTGAAGTTATTATGACTGTTCTCCATGCTGGAGGTAAGTTCGGCGGCGGCGGATATAAGGTTTCAGGCGGTCTGCATGGTGTAGGTGCTTCAGTTGTTAATGCCCTTTCCACCAATTTAGAGGTCTTTGTTCATCGTGACGGTAATATTTACGCCATTAATTTCGAACGTGGAGCTGTAGTCAAGGAATTAGAAAAAATTGGAACTACCGATAAAACAGGTACGATTACTCACTTTAAACCAGACGGGGAAATTTTTACGGAAACATTGGAATATGAGTTTGATATTCTGGCAACTCGTTTGCGTGAATTGGCATTCTTAAATCGCGGTATTAAAATCACAATTAAAGATAATCGTGTGGAAAATAAACAGAATGAATATTACTATGAAGGCGGAATTAAATCCTATGTAGAGCATTTAAACCGCACAAAGGAAGTCATTCATGATGAACCTATTTTTATTGAGGGAGAACGCGATGGTATTAGTGTTGAAGTCGCTCTTCAATACAATGAGGGATATACAGATAGCATTTACTCCTTTGCGAATAACATCCATACCTATGAAGGCGGAACACATGAATCTGGATTTAAAACAGGATTAACCCGTGTTATTAATGATTATGCAAGAAAAAATGGTTTAATTAAAGAGAATGACACGAATTTATCTGGTGAAGATGTGCGTGAAGGATTAACAGCGATTGTCTCAATCAAACATCCAGATCCGCAATTCGAAGGACAAACGAAAACAAAACTTGGAAACTCCGAAGTAAGAACCATAACAGATTCATTATTCTCGAATCATTTTGATAAGTTCTTATTAGAAAATCCTCAAGTCGCTAAAAAAATTGTTGAAAAAGGACTTATGGCTGCAAGGGCACGACTGGCTGCTAAGAAGGCAAGGGAACTGACGCGACGTAAGAGTGCTTTAGAAGTTTCCAGTTTACCTGGGAAATTAGCAGACTGTTCATCAAAGGACCCTTCTATTAGCGAATTGTACATTGTAGAGGGTGATTCAGCAGGCGGTTCAGCTAAACAGGGCCGTGACCGTCATTTCCAAGCAATTCTCCCATTAAGAGGAAAAATCCTTAATGTTGAGAAGGCACGTTTAGACAGGATTCTATCTAATAACGAGGTTCGTTCCATGATAACGGCAATTGGAACAGGTATTGGAGAAGATTTTGATATTGCAAAAGCTAGATATCATAAAATAGTCATTATGACGGATGCGGATGTTGATGGTGCTCATATTCGAACACTATTGTTAACTTTCTTTTACCGTTATATTCGAAAAATATTAGAAGCTGGCTATGTATATATTGCCCAGCCGCCATTATATAAAGTACAGCAAGGTAAAAAAATTAGGTATGCGTATGATGAAAAAGAGCTGAATCAAATATTCGCAGAGCTGCCAAGTCAGCCTAAGCCTAATATCCAACGTTATAAAGGGTTAGGTGAAATGAATCCTGAGCAATTATGGGAAACAACCATGGACCCATCTACTAGAACCATGCTTCAGGTTAGTCTTGAAGATGCAATTGAAGCGGATGAGACATTTGAAATGTTAATGGGTGACAAAGTAGAACCGCGCCGTAACTTCATAGAAGCAAACGCACAATACGTGAAGAATTTAGATATATAAAGAAATGCCTATATAGAAAGGGATAGAGGGGTTACCACTATCCTCCTTTTTTCGTTTATATAGATTTCACTGGATGACATCCAAAGGCAGATTGTCACCAAAATAGGAGGTACTCAAATGGCAGAAACACCAAATTCTCAAATAAAAGATATTAATATCAGTCATGAAATGAAAACATCCTTTCTTGACTATGCAATGAGTGTTATTGTTTCACGTGCCCTTCCAGATGTACGAGATGGATTAAAACCAGTCCACCGCCGTATTCTATACGCTATGCATGATCTAGGAATACATGCTGATAAACCTTACAAAAAGTCAGCCCGTATCGTCGGTGATGTAATCGGTAAATATCACCCTCACGGTGATTCCGCCGTTTATGAAACGATGGTACGGATGGCACAGGATTTTAACTATCGGTATATGCTTGTAGATGGACATGGAAACTTTGGTTCGGTAGACGGTGATTCAGCAGCAGCCATGCGTTATACAGAATCAAGGATGTCTAAAATCTCAATGGAATTATTAAGAGATTTAAACAAAGATACGATTGATTTTCAAGATAACTATGATGGTGAGGAAAGAGAGCCATCCGTTTTACCAGCGAGATTTCCCAACCTTTTAGTTAACGGTTCTTCTGGAATTGCTGTTGGTATGGCTACTAATATTCCACCGCACCAGCTTGGCGAGGTGATTGATGGCGTATTAGCTATTTCTAAGGATCCAGATATAACAATTCAAGAGTTAATGGAAATTATTCCTGGCCCCGACTTTCCAACCGGAGGAATCATCATGGGCCGAAGTGGTATTCGTAAGGCATACGAAACTGGCAGAGGTTCAATAACCATTCGCGGGAAAGTAGTAATCGAACAAAAATCAAATGGTAAAGAAGTTATTATTGTTAATGAGTTACCATACCAAGTAAATAAAGCAAAATTAGTTGAAAGAATTGCGGAATTACACCGTGATAAAAAAATAGAAGGCATTACCGATTTAAGAGATGAATCAGATCGCAAAGGGATGCGAATTGTTATTGAGGTTCGTAAAGATGCGAATGCGAATGTCCTCTTAAACAACTTATATAAACAAACATCACTACAAACGAGCTTCGGAATCAATACATTAGCTCTTGTTAGTGGGCATCCAAAGGTATTAAATCTAAAACAATGTCTAGTCCATTATTTAGACCATCAAGTAGTGGTTATTCGCAGACGAACAGAGTTTGAGTTACGTAAAGCAGAAGCACGTGCTCATATTTTGGATGGTTTAAGGATTGCTTTAGATAATCTTGATGCCGTCATTAGTTTAATTAGAAGTTCACGGACAACGGATATTGCCCGCGAAGGTTTAATGACACAATTTAACCTTTCTGAAAAACAAGCCCAGGCTATTCTGGATATGCGCTTGCAGCGTTTGACAGGTTTAGAAAGAGAGAAAATTGAGGAAGAGTATCAAGCCTTGGTACAGCTTATCGCTGAGTTAAAAGCTATTTTAGCTGATGATGAAAAGGTGCTTGAAATCATTCGTGGAGAATTGATTGAAATTAAAGAGAGATTTAATGATACTCGCCGCACGGAAATTCAAACGGGCGGAATTGAAAATATTGAAGATGAGGATCTCATTCCACGTGAAAATATTGTCATTACACTTACACATAATGGCTATATTAAACGCCTCCCTGTTTCAACGTATCGCGCGCAAAGAAGAGGCGGTCGCGGTATACAAGGAATGGGTACGAATGAAGATGACTTTGTTGAGCATTTAATCACGACGTCTACTCATGATACAATTCTCTTCTTTACGAATAAAGGGAAGGTTTATCGCTCAAAGGGTTATGAAATTCCTGAATACAGCCGTACGGCTAAAGGACTGCCAATCATTAATCTTCTTGGAATTGAAAAAGGAGAATGGGTGAATGCCATTATTCCAATTGAGGAATTTGTGGATGATTGGTACCTATTCTTTACAACAAAAGAGGGTATTTCTAAGCGTTCACCATTAACTTCTTTTGCACATATTCGTAATAATGGTCTTATTGCGTTGAGTCTCCGTGAAGGTGATGAACTGATTTCAGTCCGTTTAACGGATGGAACAAAGCATATGATTATTGGTACGAAAAAAGGAATGCTCATCCGTTTTCCTGAAACAGATGTCAGGTCTATGGGAAGAACTGCAACGGGCGTAAAAGGGATTTCCTTAGATAGTGATGATGAAGTAGTCGGTATGGAAGTACTTGAGGAAAATAGCAGTGTCCTTATCGTCACCAAGAACGGATTTGGTAAGCGCACACCAGCAGAAGAGTACCGTATTCAAGGCAGGGGCGGTAAAGGTATTAAAACATGCCACGTTACCGAGAAAAATGGTCCTCTAGTTTCCGTAAGAGCTGTAACGGGCGAAGAAGACTTAATGTTAATCACTACTGGCGGTGTCCTTATCCGTATTGATGTAGCTGGCATTTCGACTATGGGGCGAAACACACAAGGTGTTAAATTAATTAGTATTAAAGGCGACGAGCATGATTTTGTTGCAACTGTTGCACAAGTAGAAAAAGAAGAGGTTTCAGAAGAAACAGATTCAGAGGATACGGAAGGCACAGAAGGCTTAGAAGCAGCAGCTGAAACAGGTGAAGATCATGCTGCAGATGATGAGTTGAATTCTGAAGAGGATAGCTCTGAAACTACTGAAGAATAAATTATATTTGAAAGGAGTACCTAGTTTGGTACTCCTTTTCAAATTAATTATCGCTTTTTGGTATTTTTCTCTTGATTGATAGTATTAATGCTGGTATACTCATTTGAGTCGGCAAGATTAGTAATTGTAAAGCAAGATAAAAACAATTAGACGTTGACATTCTTATTAATAGATGATATATTAATAAAGTCGCTTCTGAGCGATAATGAAAAATTGATCTTTGAAAACTAAACAAACAAGAACGTCAACAAACAATTTTTTTAGCTTTTTATAAAAGCTAAGCCAACGTAACATTTTTGAGCTAATCAACTTTCTTGGAGAGTTTGATCCTGGCTCAGGACGAACGCTGGCGGCGTGCCTAATACATGCAAGTCGAGCGAATCTTGAGGTGCTTGCACCTCTTGGTTAGCGGCGGACGGGTGAGTAACACGTGGGCAACCTGCCTGTAAGACTGGGATAACACCGGGAAACCGGTGCTAATACCGGATAATCCTTTTCCTCTCATGAGGAAAAGCTGAAAGTCGGTTTACGCTGACACTTACAGATGGGCCCGCGGCGCATTAGCTAGTTGGTGAGGTAACGGC
>NZ_JABWSY010000055.1 GCF_013396335.1 Bacillus sp. EB106-08-02-XG196 | reverse complement strand
TGAGTTGTTTGGGTTCAAGATTAGCCCCCGTGATGTTGTCAGGTGCATACCTGCAACGTGCGGGGGTTTTCTCTCTCCAGCAACCAATGCCACCAGGGATAAAGCCCCCGCAACATTGCGCCTCACCGGAACCTTTCCGGCTTGCCGCTGATTCTACGACTGTTTTTCTGTTCCGGAATCCGTCACGTCTTCACTCTGTGCTGCGCATTCCGCAGAATATTATCCGCTTGCAACCGTTGCATTTTTCTTACGAAAAAGGCCGCAGAGTTTCCCCCCTGCGGCCTGGTCCGGGCGCAAATTGCCATTACGTCAGCCTGACGCCCGCATGGCACGTTACTTCCGCTTGTTCAGCCAGTTCACGATCATACTGGCAAGAATACCAGCAATGACCGGAGCCGCTAAATCATGCCAGAAGGCCATGCCCAGCTCTGCGAACGGCATATAGCCGCCTGTGTTGTAATGACAACGTTTCGCGGCTATTCTTGAGTGGTCTAGAGTCAAGA
>NZ_JABWSY010000054.1 GCF_013396335.1 Bacillus sp. EB106-08-02-XG196 | reverse complement strand
GCTGCCCTCATGGTCTCAATACTGCCGCCGAAATTCTGTCCCACATACTAAATCTCTTCCCGTCATTATCGCCCGCATCCGGTGCCGTAAATGCAAAACAAATACCATCTATGTCTTCCACACCATCATTTTACTATGCCTGCCACCATCCATTTGTCTTTTGCACCATATCTTCATAACCTGTCACCTTGAAACTACCTCTGCATGCCACCTACCGACCAACTTTCATGTTCTGTTTCGACCTACCTCTTGTAAATGACAAATCACCTTTTTCATCGTATGCACCTTATTCTCCACATCACAATGCACTATTGCTTTTGCTTTTTCACCTCTCATATCCTATTGCTATTAGATGAAATATAATAAAAATTGTCCTCCACCCATAACACCTCTCACTCCCACCTACTGAACATGTCTGGACCCTGCCCTCATATCACCTGCGTTTCCGTTAAACTATCGGTTGCGGCCATATCTACCAGAAAGCACCGTTTCCCGTCCGATCAACTGTAGTTAAGCTGGT
>NZ_JABWSY010000053.1 GCF_013396335.1 Bacillus sp. EB106-08-02-XG196 | reverse complement strand
CATCGGGGATGGCTTCCTCCGCTTCGGCAATGGCCTGATCCAGCCCCAGTTCCCGCAAACTGTCGCGCAGCATACGCGTCAGGCTGCCGATGCGCGCAATGATATCGCCAGCTGAATGCTCGTCAGCAGGTTTGATTGATGGTTGCATCATAGTCGCATCCTCACATGCCCAGTTTCTCAAAGATTTTGTTGAGTTTTTCCTCCAGCGTCGCGGCGGTAAATGGCTTCACCACATAGCCACTGGCCCCCGCTTGCGCCGCAGCAATGATGTTCTCTTTCTTCGCTTCTGCAGTCACCATTAACACTGGCAATGCCGACATCGCGCCATCCGCACGAATTGTTTTCAGCAATTCCAGGCCATCCATATTGGGCATGTTCCAGTCGGAGATAACAAATCCATAACCGCCTGCCTGCAACTTATTGAGAGCGTCGACGCCATCTTCCGCTTCCTCAACATTATTGAATCCCAGCTCTTTCAGCAGGTTACGCACTATGCGTCGCATGGTGGAAAAGTCATCCACAA
>NZ_JABWSY010000052.1 GCF_013396335.1 Bacillus sp. EB106-08-02-XG196 | reverse complement strand
CTGAAAGAGGCGAATAGTCTACCTGGATTATGGTGAATTGCTACCGCCAGATGTTACAGGGTTTATTCACTCATCGCATCGCGCCAGATCTTGTCAACGATACGTTGCGCCAGCACGGCCTGTTCGCCGGCGGTTTGCGGAACTGTCTGGTTTTGCACACATTCAATGAAGTGCCGCGCACAGCCGACAAACCCACGTTGCTCAAGCGTACTCTGCCAACCAGGAATCGGTTTATGCACTACGCCCTGCCCGCGCTCCTCACGCCATTCGCGCATATCCGTAATGTCGATGAGCGCACCGTCAGTCACGGCCTGCACGGTTTCACGCTGACTTCCGGCACGGCGATGCATACAGGTGGTGATCTGCAAAGGACCAGCCGAAAAATGGTGCTCGGCAAACAGCATTTCGCCAGCGTCGTTAGTCAGTAGCGTACCGCCATCCAGAGAGGCTTTGCCGCCCGACAACCACAGCGCGGTATCCACCACATGCAGATAATCATCCAGCAACGTGAAATAAAGATCGTGTGGCCCGACGCTATTGCTACGATGTTTATCCATTCTTAGCGAGGCTGCGGTGGC
>NZ_JABWSY010000051.1 GCF_013396335.1 Bacillus sp. EB106-08-02-XG196 | reverse complement strand
GGGATTGTAGTGTTTAGTTTGCTGGGTAAAGCGCCGTCAGCGGCGATGCAAAAACGCTTTGCCGAGGCCGATGCGCACTATCATTCGGCTCCGCCGTCACGGTTGCAGGAAAGCTAAGGGACTTAGCCTGCGGCGGTTTTGTTTGGCTTCAGCAGCGGGTTGCGCTCCCTTAATGTGCCTCGCCATATAAATTGAATGGTGCAGGGAGCGCGCAGGGGGCGGCCAATCGCCGCCGCCCCCTGCACCCCCAGGCTCTGGCGAACAAAATCGCCGCTGCGCGATTCCCTCAGCTTATCCCTTGCGGCTACCGGGTCGGGCGCAAGGGAACGTCCCTGTAAGATGCGCCCTCGCCGCGCATCCATGCGCGTCGCCCCGGCCTCCAGGGAACGCTTCGGCGATTTTGACGCCACCAACATCGGTGCAGTTTGTAATTAAAGCGCAAGAATATCTTTAAATGAAAACGAATACTCTACTGCTCCTTATGCATAACATTTCCTTTTAATTGCAACTTTACTCGTCCTTCCGCTTTCAGTAGTGTGTCATCGCGCATTTCGACTTCATCTTTGCAAGGACTGGGTTTTCA
>NZ_JABWSY010000050.1 GCF_013396335.1 Bacillus sp. EB106-08-02-XG196 | reverse complement strand
GGGCTCTAACTACTTGTAGGCACACGGTTTCAGGATCTGTTTCACTCCCCTTCCGGGGTGCTTTTCACCTTTCCCTCACGGTACTGGTTCACTATCGGTCACTAGGGAGTATTTAGCCTTGGGAGATGGTCCTCCCAGCTTCCGACCGGATTTCTCGTGTCCGGCCGTACTCAGGATCCACTCAGGAGGGAACGAAGTTTCAACTACAGGGTTTTTACCTTCTATGACGGGCCTTTCCAGACCGCTTCATCTACCCCGTTCCTTTGTAACTCCATGTTGAGTGTCCTACAACCCCAAGAGGCAAGCCTCTTGGTTTGGGCTATGTCCCGTTTCGCTCGCCGCTACTCAGGGAATCGCGTTTGCTTTCTCTTCCTCCGGGTACTTAGATGTTTCAGTTCCCCGGGTCTGCCTTCCATACCCTATGTATTCAGGTAAAGATACTGCTCCATTACGAGCAGTGGGTTCCCCCATTCGGAAATCTCCGGATCAAAGCTTACTTACAGCTCCCCGAAGCATATCGGTGTTAGTCCCGTCCTTCATCGGCTCCTAGTGCCAAGGCATCCACCGTGCGCCCTTTCTAACTTAACCTAAAAGGTTATTTTCTTCTTA
>NZ_JABWSY010000049.1 GCF_013396335.1 Bacillus sp. EB106-08-02-XG196 | reverse complement strand
ATAGCCCAGTATTCAAACTTGGTCATCAGACCGGAAATGGTCGCCACTTCGAATTCGAAACCTGCAGCATGGAGATGATACAACGGCAGCAACGTTTCAATCGGATGGTTAGCAGTCGAGGGTAATGACTCCAACTTATTGATAGTGTTTTATGTTCAGATAATGCCCGATGACTTTGTCATGCAGCTCCACCGATTTTGAGAACGACAGCGACTTCCGTCCCAGCCGTGCCAGGTGCTGCCTCAGATTCAGGTTATGCCGCTCAATTCGCTGCGTATATCGCTTGCTGATTACGTGCAGCTTTCCCTTCAGGCGGGATTCATACAGCGGCCAGCCATCCGTCATCCATATCACCACGTCAAAGGGTGACAGCAGGCTCATAAGACGCCCCAGCGTCGCCATAGTGCGTTCACCGAATACGTGCGCAACAACCGTCTTCCGGAGACTGTCATACGCGTAAAACAGCCAGCGCTGGCGCGATTTAGCCCCGACATAGCCCCACTGTTCGTCCATTTCCGCGCAGACGATGACGTCACTGCCCGGCTGTATGCGCGAGGTTACCGACTGCGGCCTGAGTTTTTTAAGTGACGTAAAATCGTGTTGAGGCCAACGCCCATAATGCGGGCTGTTGCCCGGCATCCAACGCCATTCATGGCCATATCAATGATTTTCT
>NZ_JABWSY010000048.1 GCF_013396335.1 Bacillus sp. EB106-08-02-XG196 | reverse complement strand
TCCTTCATCGGCTCCTAGTGCCAAGGCATCCACCGTGCGCCCTTTCTAACTTAACCTAAAAGGTTATTTTCTTCTTATTAAATAAGAGAGAAAAACTAATGTGGCGATTCTCGGTTTTACTTTGACTTCTTCTTACGATTATCTAGTTTTCAAGGAACGATTAAAAAAAGCTTTGAGAGAATTACTCCCTCAAAACTAAACAAACAAGTAACAGTCAACGTTTTATCAGTCCACAAGGACTGCATTATCCTTAGAAAGGAGGTGATCCAGCCGCACCTTCCGATACGGCTACCTTGTTACGACTTCACCCCAATCATCTGTCCCACCTTAGGCGGCTGGCTCCTTACGGTTACCCCACCGACTTCGGGTGTTACAAACTCTCGTGGTGTGACGGGCGGTGTGTACAAGGCCCGGGAACGTATTCACCGCGGCATGCTGATCCGCGATTACTAGCGATTCCGGCTTCATGTAGGCGAGTTGCAGCCTACAATCCGAACTGAGAATGGTTTTATGGGATTGGCTAAACCTCGCGGTCTTGCAGCCCTTTGTACCATCCATTGTAGCACGTGTGTAGCCCAGGTCATAAGGGGCATGATGATTTGACGTCATCCCCACCTTCCTCCGGTTTGTCACCGGCAGTCTCCTTAGAGTGCCCAACTAAATGCTGGCAACTAAGAACAAGGGTTGCGCTCGTTGCGGGACTTAACCCAACATCTCACGACACGAGCTGACGACAA
>NZ_JABWSY010000047.1 GCF_013396335.1 Bacillus sp. EB106-08-02-XG196 | reverse complement strand
TCGCTGGGTTCAAGAAGTTGAAGAATATGGAGAAAGTGCTTTTCCAGGCAATGGGACAGCCCTAGCTGATGCCCAACATAAGATTAAATTGTTAGAGAAAGAAAATCGTTATCTTCAGGAGGAACTTGAACTTCTAAAAAAGTTCCGGGTCTTCTTGAAGCGAAGCAAGTAAAACGTTTTGAATTTCTCTTGAAACATCATGGGAAGATAAAAATTAAACATGCAGTAAAAGTTCTTAAGGTTTCTCGCTCAGGTTTCTATGAATACATGCATCGTCGTCCTTCAAAACAACAAGTGGAGAGAGAAATTCTCTCAGAGAAGATAAAAGCTGTCTTTCATGAGCATAAGGGACGCTATGGTGCGGTTAGAATTACCAAGGTACTTCATAATACTGGTATTATGACCAACACGAAACGTGTTGGGAAACTGATGCACTTGATGGGACTTTATGCCAAGGGAAGCCGTTATAAATATAAACATTACAACAGAAAAGGAGCTTCGCTTTCAAGACCCAATTTAATTAATCAGATCTTTAAAGCAACAGCTCCTAATAAAGTATGGCTGGGAGACATGACCTATATCCCTACCAAAGAAGGCACCTTATACTTAGCCGTGAATATCGACGTTTTTTCACGTAAGATTGTAGGCTGGTCAATGTCTTCACGGATGCAAGATAAACTGGTGAGGGATTGCTTCTTACAAGCTTGTGGGAAAGAACATCCTCAGCCTGGCTTGATTGTCCATACTGATCAAGGGAGTCAATATACAAGCTCTCGTTATCAATCTACTCTTCGTCAAGTCGGTGCTCAATCTAGCATGAGT
>NZ_JABWSY010000004.1 GCF_013396335.1 Bacillus sp. EB106-08-02-XG196 | reverse complement strand
CATTTAGCGAAGGAAAATGAGTAGTTTTGTACATTCTTAAACAAGCGAAAGTGTACATATTTGTGTTGACATTTATATCCAAGGGATCTGGAGTGACCGAAGAACAGTCAGAAAAAGCATTTGGGTAACTCCAAGGGGCCTTGAGTGACCGAAGAGCATACAGAAAAAGCATTTGGGTAACTGCAAGGGATCTGGAGTGACCGAAGTGCATACAGAAAAAGCATTTGGGTAACTCCGAGGGTTCTGGAGTGACCGAAGAGCATACAGAAAAAGCATTTGGGTAACTCCGAGGGTTCTGGAGTGACCGAAGAGCATACAGAAAAAACATTTGGGTAACTCCGAGGGTTCTGGAGTGACCGAAGAGCATTCGGAAAAAGAGTTTGGGTAACCCCAAGTGGTCTGGAGTGACCGAAGTGCATACAGAAAAAGCATTTGGGTAACTCCAAGGGATCTGGAGTGACCGAAGAGCATACAGAAAAAGCATTTGGGTAACTCCGAGGGTTCTGGAGTGACCGGAGAGCATTCGGAAAAAGCATTTGGGTAACTCCAAGGGGCCTAGAGTAACCGAAGAGCATTCAGAAAAAGCGTTTGGGTAACTCCAAGGGGCCTGGAGTGACCGAAGTGCATACAGAAAAAGCATTTGGGTAACTCCGAGGGTTCTGGAGTGACCGAAGAGCATTCGGAAAAAGCATTTGGGTAACTCCAAGTGGTCTGGAGTGACCGAAGTGCATTCGGAAAAAGCATTTGGGTAACTCCAAGTGGTCTGGAGTGACCGAAGTGCATTCGCAAATAGCATTTGGGTAACTCCAAGGGGCCTGGAGTGACCGAAGAGCATACAGAAAAAGCATTTGGGTAACTCCAAGGGTTCTGGAGTGACCGAAGTGATACAGAAAAAGCATTTGGGTAACTCCAAGGGGCCTAGAGTGACCGAAGTGCATTCGGAAAAAGAGTTTGGGTAACTCCAAGTGGTCTGGAGTGACCGAAGAGCATACAGCACAAACATTACCATAACTTCCGTAATTAAAGGCTATTAAGTAATCATCAGTATCTTGCATGTATAAATTCCCCCATATGGAAAATATTAGACATACATGAACTTTTTTCAAAGTTAGAGGTAACCTTAAAAATATCCAACACCTTTTATTCAGTTTAAGGGAGATTGTAATGAATACGGAAAAAATAAGTGGACTCCAACTTTTCTATTTAATGGCTGGATACGTGTTAGGGACTGCGATTATTTTAGGGTTAGGCTTAGATTCAAAGCAGGATGCATGGATATTTATTTCCATCGGTATGTTATTCGGTTTAATCTTAATGGCAGTATATTCCCAATTAGCTGCTTATTATCCAGGAGATACACTGGTGGAGATGCTTCCAAAGATTATCGGGAAGTTTCTATCGTATCCGATCATTTTGCTTTATATTTTACATTTTATCTATTCTGCTGCCAGAGGGTGCCGGGAACTAGGCCACCTTATGGTTACAACCATCTTATCTGATACCCCAATCGTGGTGGTCATCGCAAGCTTTATGGTGCTGATGATTTATTGCTTAATTGGCGGAGTTGAAACGTTTGGCCGTATGGCGGAAATCGTGTTTCCTATCTATATTTTTTCTCTTATTTTAATCTGGATTCTTCTATTTAGTGTGGATCAATTTGATGTAAAAAATCTAACTCCTATACTAGGAAATGGGGTAAAGAAGCTATTGAAAGAAGCCATTCCTAGTTCTATTAACTTCCCATTTGGGGAAACTATTGTCATCATGATGTTATTTCCATATCTAAGTGATAAGAAGCATTTAAGAAAGGTAGGAGTGTACAGCATTTTAGTTGGAGGACTTCTTTTAACCATTAACTCCATTATGATGATTTCTGTATTAGGGCCAGAAATTTATAGCAGGGACATATTTAGCCTGCTTGCAGCTACGCAAATGGTATCCGTCGCGGATTTCCTCGAACGCTTTGATGCCCTTGTTATCTTAATGATGGTCGCAGGTGTGTTTTTTAAGGTAGGAGCGTTTATATTAGGAGCAGCTATTGGAATTTCCCAATTACTAAAGTTAAAACAGAATCGGTCTGTACTCCTTGCGCTTGGAACTGTTATTACTCCATTATCACTTGTAAGCGCATCTAGTTTTGTGGAACATATCGAAATCGGATTTAAATATTATGTTCCATATGTACATACCGTTTTGCAAATCATCCTGCCAATCATATTTCTTTCCATCGCGTTTATTCGAAAAAAATTGGGTAATGTTTAGTTGCATTTAAAGATAGGGTGGTGCTGTTGTTGAGAAAATTAAGGCATTTACAAAAATTAACGACAAAAAAACAACCTCCTATTCGAGGGGCAACTCAGGATCTCAATGAAAAGGATGAATTATCAGGCTGTCTGGACGAAGACTTTAATCGGATTAAGCAGCTGTTTGAAGGAGCTGCTGATTTCACTTACCGGGAGATTAACCTAAATGCTGCTAACTCGGCAGTCATTTTATTTCTTACCGGGCTGGTCAACGTGGAAAGAATGGAATTTCATGTGATCAATCCTTTGTTAAACGGTAAAGAGAATTTCATGAAGCAAACTGAAATAACCATTGGTGATTTGAAAGGGGTTCTAAGTTCTGCTCAAGTAGCGCAGGGCGAAAACTTCCAGGAAGTGATTGCTTCTATTTTGTCAGGCAGCACAGTGATCCTAATGGATGGCTCTAAAAAAGCACTTTTCATAAGCGAACAGGCATGGGAGCAGCGCTCGGTGGATGAACCGGTGTCTGAGGCAGTCGTTATTGGCCCAAGGGAAGGTTTTACGGAAAATATCCGAACGAATACAAGTATGATTCGAAGACGGTTGCAAACAACGTCACTGAAATTTGAATATATGAAGATTGGGACTCTTTCAAATACGGAAGTGGTGATTACCTATCTTGAAGATATTGCGGAACATTCCATTGTAGGGGAAGTTCGGAACAGATTAAAAAGAATTGATATCGATGCGATTGAGGACAGTGGATACATCGTTGAGTTTATTGAGGATCATCCATTTTCACTATTTCCGCAAGTATTGCAGACGGAACGACCGGACCGGGTGGTCGGTAATCTTCTTGAAGGGAAAATCGCAATTTTGGTGGCAAATAGTCCTTTTGCCCTCATTGTTCCGATAACATTTTTTGAAATGATGAATTCTCCTGAAGATTATTATGGAAGGTTTATCATGACCTCGTTTATTAGGGTTATCAGGTATTTATTTTTACTTGTTGCCTTATTGTTTCCTTCTATCTATATTGCGGTTACTACCTTTCATCATGAATTAATGCCAACCAATCTCATATTTAGTGTCGCGGCCTCAAGGGAAAAGGTGCCTTTTCCAGCAGTGATTGAAGCATTGTTAATGGAAATAACCTTTGAAGCATTGCGTGAGGCAGGATTACGGTTACCGAGACCAATCGGTTCGACAGTAAGTATTGTGGGTGCATTGGTAGTGGGTCAGGCAGCTGTAGAGGCTGGAATTGTCTCTGCTCCATTAGTCATTGTTGTAGCAACAACAGGGATTGCCTCGTTTATGTTTCCTAGTTATCCCTTAACAGGGGCTATTCGCCTTCTTCGGTTTTTTTTGATTTTTCTAGCAGCAACGCTAGGTTTTTACGGTATACTGCTTGGAGTTTTCTTTATCCTGGTTCACCTCGTTCAGCTTCGATCCTTTGGTGTTCCCTATTTGTCACCAATCGCTCCTTTTCATTTTAACAACCTTAAGGATATATTTATCCGAGTTCCTTGGTGGATGGTCAATGAACGTCCACAAGAAACGGGAAAAAGGAACTTGAAGAGGTTAGGTTCCCGTAATCGCAAATACTAGTTCGTTTCTAAAGGATTGGATGGTACGGATGAAAGTGATTAGCAAGCTTCTAATAGGGGGAATGACAGTTGTTTTGCTTTCTGGTTGTTGGAACCGGATTGAAATTAATGATATTGCTATTGTTACGGCGATTGGGTTAGATCTGGTAGAAGGTGATAAACTCCGCTTATCACTTCAAGTAGCGATTCCATCAAAGTTAGGGTCAACGGGAGGGGGAGGCGGCGAAAGTGGAAAAAGTACAATCATTATTTCTGAAACGGGTGCAACGGTTTCTGAGGCATACCGTAATATTCAAGGGAAGCTGCCAAGACGCATCTTCTTTTCCCAAAGCCGGGTCCTATTGATTGGTGAGGAATTGGCGAAAAATGGTGTTAATAATATTATCGATTTCCATACCCGGTATGCCGAACCTCGTATAAACAGTTTTATTATGTTTACAAAGGGTAAAGCTTCTGTCGTCATCAATAGTATGCCGAAATTTGAAAGTATTTCAGCAGAAGAAACGAAGGAACTTGCAAAATTGAATGTAGGTTTAAAAATTTATGTAAGGGATTTTTGGAACATGCTTCTTGCGGATGGTCTTGAGCCATTTGCCCCTCAGTTTCGATTAGAACCACTAGAAGTCAATACGAAAAATAAAACAGGTAAAATCCAAGCTGTAAATGGGGTCGCTGTCTTTAAAAAAGACAAGCTAATTGGCTGGATGGATGCAGTTGAAACCCGCGGCCTTTTATGGCTCCGAAATGAAGTGAAAACAGGTGTTATTACCATTAAAGTACCTAAGGAGGATGGCGGGGGAAACATTAGTACGGAAATTATCAGTACTGATACGAAAATCGTCCCCATTCTTAAAAATGGAAAATTAAAGCTGACAATAAATGTGACCACTGAATTGAGTGTAATAGAAAATGACTCGCAGTTAACCATGTTTGAAACAAAGGTAATCAAGGATATACAAAGGGAGATTGAAAAAGAGATCCGGGATCGAGTTCAATCGGTAGTGGATAAAATGCAAAAGGAATACCAGTCAGATATTTTCGGATTTGGACAATCCGTATACAAGAAATATCCTAAAGAATGGAATACAAACTATAAAATGAATTGGGAACAGGAATTTCCACAAGTAGAGGTAACGATAAATTCAAAAGCTTTCGTAAGAAGAATCGGTTTAATTAAATAACCAATGCTCTTTTCTCAAACGGTGCAGCTATTGGAAGTAAGATTCGATTGCCTGAGCACTATTTTCATTGGGAATAGCCCTAACTTATGAGAAAAGAGCCTACAAGCTTAATTCTAAAGCTCAAAATAGCTTATGCCACGTTAAAATCGGCTTTAGGATTTTAACAACAATTATTACGAAAACAACCATAATTAAAAAAGGAATTGAAAATGCTCAAAATTTTATTAATCATCCTCATTTTTGTTTCACTTTTTGCTTGGGAAGTTCCACAATTAATTAAAAGAAAAGAAATGAAAGAATTAATTGTTTTTTCACTGCTCATGTTAATTGGATTAGCGTTAAGTTTACTCACGGTCATTCGGTCATTTATTTAACTTTGGAAAAGTAAGTATTTTAGGTAACTGAAGTAAGACCGGCCCCTGGAAAGTGAATATGATCATACAAATGGTATTCCATAGTCAAAAATAAAAGTAAGCGGCACATTAAAAAGTGTGCCGCTATTTTATTGACAGGGTATAAGGATATATGATATTTAAATAATGTCGGGATTAGCACTCTTTAGGTGAGAGTGCTAATCAAAGGTAAAATCTATCTAACAATTTGAGTAAGGAGAGGTTTCTATGGTAAAAAAGCAGTTTAAAGCTGAGTCTAAAAGGCTGTTAGAAATGATGATTAACTCTATTTATACACACCGCGAGGTATTTTTACGAGAGTTAGTCTCTAATGCAAGTGATGCGATTGATAAAATTTACTACAAAGCATTAACAGATGATGCATTAAGCTTCGACAAGGACAGCTACTTTATTAAAGTAATCCCTGACAAGGAAAATAGAACCTTGAAAATCATTGATACAGGGATTGGTATGACGAAAGAAGAGCTTGAGACAAACCTTGGTACGATTGCCAAGAGTGGATCTTTAGCTTTTAAAAAGGAAACAGAACTAAAAGACGGCTATGACATTATTGGCCAATTTGGTGTCGGCTTCTATGCTGCTTTCATGGTTGCGGATGTTGTAACGGTCATAAGTAAGTCATTAGGCAGTGAGGAAGCTTATAAGTGGGAATCGAATGGTGCAGATGGTTATACGATTGAGACTGCCGAAAAAGAATCTATTGGTACGGAGATTATTCTAAAAATCAAAGAAAATACCGAAGATGAAAATTATGATGAGTTTATAGAAGAGTACCGTTTAAAGTCTATTATCAAAAAGTACTCTGACTTTATCCGCTACCCGATTAAAATGGATGTGTCTAGCAGCAGACCAAAAGAGGGCAGCGATAATGAATTCGAGGAATATGTTGAAGAACAAGTCATCAATAGCATGGTTCCAATTTGGAGAAAAAATAAAAGTGAACTCACCGACGAAGATTACGCGAATTTCTACGCAGAAAAACGTTACGGTTTTGATAAACCTATTAAACATATCCATATCAGTGTCGATGGGACCGTCCGCTATAATGCCATTTTATATATCCCGGAAAAAACTCCATTTGACTTCTATTCAAAGGAATTTGAAAAGGGCTTAGAACTCTATTCAAATGGCGTTTTAATTATGGACAAGTGTTCGGATCTGCTGCCAGACCATTTTAGCTTTGTTAAAGGAATGGTGGACTCTGAGGATTTATCTCTAAATATTTCTCGTGAGATGTTGCAGCATGATCGCCAATTAAAGCTTATCTCTAAAAACATCAACAAGAAAATTAAAAGTGAATTACAAAGCCTCATCAAAAATGAACGTGAAAAATATGAAGAATTTTATAAATCATTTGGCCGTCAATTAAAATATGGCGTTTATAATGAATTCGGAGCGAATAAAGAGGTATTGCAGGACCTCATCATGTTCTACTCATCTAAAGAGAAGAAACTAGTTACTTTAGATGAATACGTATCAAGAATGCCTGAAGAGCAAAAGTATATTTACTACGCTTCTGGTGAATCGATTGATAGAATCGATAAACTGCCGCAAGCAGAGTTTGTCTCTGAAAAAGGCTATGAAATTCTATATTTCACTGAGGACATTGATGAATTTGCCATCAAAATGTTAATGGCCTACAAGGAAAAAGAATTCAAATCCATCTCAAGCGGTGACTTAGGAATCGAAGGAGAAGAAAACAAGACAGATTCCGAATCAGAAGAGAACGAAAGCAAAGAAATCTTTGACTATATGAAAAACATCTTAGCTGACAAAGTCAAAGATGTTAGAATTTCTAAAAGGCTAAAGTCTCACCCTGTCTGCCTGGCTACCGAGGGTGATATCTCCATCGAAATGGAAAAAATCCTTGCTGCCATGCCAGATAACCAAAATATCAAAGCAGATAAGGTTTTAGAGATTAACAAAAACCATGAAGTATTCGAATCCTTAAAGGACGCTTTTGAAAATGATAAAGAAAAATTAGAGCTGTATACGAAGTTGTTATACAATCAGGCATTGTTGATTGAAGGACTGCCAATACAGGATCCAGTAGAATTTTCGAATGATATTTGTAAGATAATGGTTTAATCTATTCGCTCGTGCGGATTGAAGAAAGGCGCATGAAATTTTTCATGCGCCTGCTTTAATAAAGAGATTATTTATTGAGTCTAAAATAGTATAGTTAGTATAAAGACTTGAAAAAGAGAAAGGAGCATATATGGTTACAAGAATAGAAGTAGCAGATCGGGCAGGCGTTTCACCATCGACAGTTTCGCGTGTTATTAATAATAATGGATATGTTGCGGAAGATGTACGAAAACGAATAGAAGCGGCGATCGCAGAACTGAATTATATACCAAATCGAGCAGCACAAAATTTACGAATGAAGTCATATAAACAAATAGCTTGTTTAACACCTTCGATAAGTAATCCCTTTTATTCAGAAATGTTTGCCGGGATTGAAGAGATGGCCTTAGAGATTGGATATTCCCTATCTTTATATAATATTACAAAGGAAAGACGGAATTATTTGCGGCGGGTCGTAGAAGGACCCTATGATGGAATGATTTTGCTGGCACCGTACGAATTAAGTTCGATTATGGATTTTAATAAAGGTGCTGTTAAAATGCCGTTGTCGGTTTATTGGGATCGCCCTGAGAAAACAGACATTCCACATGTTTTTGTCGATATGGAAAAAGTAATGAGGCAGTCTGTCGAGTATTTAATCGAAAGCGGTCATAAAGAAATTATATATTTAGGACATTATGATGAAAAACAGGCAAACCCCAGATATAAAGGATATGAAAATGCCATGAAAGCACAGGGTGTGCCTATCAAGGAATATTATAAAAACTCCATTGGAACGTATGAAGATAAGTTGAGCGTGGGCTATGATGCAATAAAGGTTTTATTGAATAACGGACAACCATTCACAGCGGTAGCAGCAACAAATGATTCGCTGGCGGCAGGAGCAATAAGAGCGATTATTGAAAGTGGCAGGAAGGTTCCAGATGATATCTCAGTTATAGGTGTGGATAATATTGAATTAGCTAAGATTGTGACCCCCACATTGACAACGATGAATATCCCAAAAATTGAAATTGGCAGACTGCTTGTTAAACAGCTGTTAGATCAAATCCATAACGAGAGGAAACTGGCGCGAAATATTGAAGAGGAAGTAACTTTAATTGAAAGAGAATCTGTAAAAAGAATTGACAGCGATTTCAAGGAATCATATATTAATAGTATCATCAAATTGTAAGAAGGTACTTTTTTCATAAAAATGTGGTTACGTGACCATGCATGCTCCTTATTGTGGTTACGTATCCATTGCTGCTATTAATGTGGTCACGTGACCACAAACTTAAATTCCTAGTACTTTCAGAGGAATGGTTAAAGGAAAAAAGAGATTGAGAGGAGAAATCACAATGATTTTACAAAAAGATTGGGAAAGTCTAGAGGTACTGCAAAGGAATCGCCTAAAACCAAGATCATACTTTTTCAGCTATAAAAACATAAATACTGCACTAACTTATGAGCGAGGAGATTCACATGGGTTTTTGTTGTTAAATGGAAATTGGAAGTTTCATTATGCAAACGCACCGATTGAATCACCAAGCGAATTTTATAAAGAGGATTATTGTACCGATGATTGGCCGGATCTTCCTGTTCCATCGCATTGGCAATTAAACGGCTACGGGAGGCCGCATTATACCAATGTGCAGTATCCATTTCCAGTAGAACCTCCTTATATTCCAACTGAAAATCCGACAGGGGCCTACAAAAGGACGTTTTATTTAACGAAGGAGGCATTATCGCAACAGCTGCATTTGATCTTTGAAGGTGTCGATAGCTCTTTTCATGTATGGGTAAATGGAATTGAGGTCGGGTATAGTCAAGGAAGTCGTCTTCCATCAGAGTTTGATATTACGAATGTCGTCAAAGAAGGAGAAAACAGCATTGCTGTAAGAGTCTATCAATGGGCGGAATCTTCGTATATTGAAGATCAAGATATGTGGTGGTTAAGCGGCATTTTTAGAGATGTCTATATTGTGGGAAAACCAACAACACATATCCAAGATGTGTTTGTGAATGGTTCATTAGAAAATCAGTTCCAAGATGGGCGTCTTGATTTTGAACTTGCTGTATTAGGTGAATATGAAGGATACCAAGCCGTCGTGGAAATCCTTGATAACGGCACAGTACTATCCAGACAACAGCTAAAGATAGAAAGTCAGCTTGTGACTGGGTCCCTTGAGGTTGAGCGTGTGAACCAATGGAATACAGAAACTCCAGCTTTATATGATGTGGTTGTTACGCTGCTAGACACATCCGGGGATGTAGTCGAAGTGATTCCACAAAGGTGTGGATTTAGAAATGTTGAAATTAAAGGCGGACAATTACTAGTTAACGGTGTTGCCATTATGTTTAAAGGTGTTAATCGACATGATGCACATCCAGATTTTGGCCGCGCCGTTCCTGTCAGTTCCATGATAGAGGATTTAACATTAATGAAGCAGCATAATATAAATGCAATCCGTACAGCCCATTATCCAAATGACCCGCGTTTTTATGAGCTTTGTGATCAATTTGGCTTTTATGTCATTGATGAAACAGACCTTGAATGCCATGGGCTCGTCTATATTGGCCAGCCGCATTTAATAAGTGATGACCCAGCATGGCAGGCAGCCTATGTTGATAGAATGGAAAGATTAGTAGAAAGGGATAAAAATCACCCATCCGTGATTATGTGGTCATTAGGAAATGAGTCAGGCTTTGGACAAAATCATGTAGCCATGTATGAATGGGCGAAAAGACGTGATCCTTCACGATTAGTTCATTATGAAGGAGAAACGAGAGAAATCATGAACGAGTTTAATCATGTTCCAGAGCGGGATCCGATTGCAACAGACGTTCACACTACTATGTACACACCGATTGAGAAAATGAAGGTTCTTGGCGGTTTGACCACTTTGAAGAAACCTCATATTTTATGCGAGTACGCCCATGCCATGGGGAATGGGCCAGGCGGTCTCAAAGAATATTGGGAAACGTTTTATGCCTATGATCGATTACAGGGTGGATTTGTCTGGGAATGGGTTGATCATGGTTTAAGACAACATACGCCAGAAGGGGAAGAATATTTTGCTTATGGCGGCGACTTTGGCGAAAAACCGCATGATGGAAACTTTGTCATCGATGGACTCGTCCGTCCGGATCGTCAGCCTTCACCAGCATTAGCTGAGTTGAAAAAAGTAATTGAACCAGTGGTAGTATCCCATTTTAATTTTGAAGAAAAGACGATACAGGTTCAAAACCGCTATGATTTTTCCGATTTGACAAAATTACAATGTCAGTGGTTTATCGAAGCAGAAGGTACGATAATCGAAAACGGGGTTGTCGATGTGCCAGCGATTGCTGCAAATACAAAAAAGGTAATAGAATTGCCGATTCGCGTACCAAGTGTTGTGCTCGATAATACGGATTATTGGTTAAATCTCGTGTGGACAACGAAGGAGTCGAATCGTTGGGCAGCTTCAGGCCATACGGTTGCATGGTCGCAGCATGAGCTTCCAATTTCTAAGTATGCAGCAGTTGAACCACAACAAACAGGACAATTAACAGTAGCTGAAGAAGCGTCAAAAATATATGTTTCAGGCTCTCAATTTCAATTGGTTTTCAATAAGCAAAACGGGCGGATTGAGGAATATTTCTATGATGGGCAGCTCATGCTGCATAATGGACCAAGGTTGAATCTTTGGAGAGCACCGATTGATAATGATTTATTAGGGCTTGGTGAGTTTAGTGCGAAGCCGGTTGCAAAGGAATGGAAGGAACTTGGTGTAGATGCAATCCAGCATCGAATGAAACAAACGAAAGTAACTATCCAAGAAGATCGGCAGGCAGTCGTTATTGAGTGCGAGACGAAGGCAGCGGCGCCTGTTATTGCATGGGGATTTGATGTGACCTATGTATATACCATTCAAGCGAATGGAAGTATTTTAGTAGAACTCAATGGGGTAAAGGTCGGTCAAGGTCCTGCTTCTCTGCCGCGAATTGGTGTGGAGATGACAGTGAATAATAGTTACGATGGGGTTGAATGGTATGGATTAGGACCGAATGAAGCCTATGTGGATAGCAAGCAGGCGGCTCGGATGGGCGTCTGGTCATCAACCGTAGATGGGTTGCAAACACCGTATATTTTCCCGCAAGAAAACGGCAACCGCCATCAAAATAAATGGGTAAGCTTTTCACAAGAGAACGGAAAAAGTTTGCTCGTCACAGGTCATTCTTTTGACTTTTCGGCAAGCTACTATACAGTCGAACAGCTGGAAATAGCAAAGCACACCTATGACCTATTCAAGCAGCGGTATATTACTGTCCATATTGATAAACAGCAATATGGTTTAGGTTCTGCGAGCTGTGGAGAAGATGTACAAGAACAATATCGGCTAGAAAATGAGGATTTCCAATTTGCATTCACCCTATTACCATATGATAAAAATGCACATTCTCCTAGAGGTCTAAGTAAAAAATACAGAAAGTATTTTGAGGACAAGTTTGTGACGAAGGAAGCAGTTTTAGTTCCTTAGTCACTATGTTGATAGAGAAGTAAGTATAATGAAATTCTTTCAAGGGGGGGCAAACGGTGATTTTTGATAGAATAGAAAATTTAGCTATGTATACATTTTTAAATGATCATTTAAATGAAGCTATTAAACATATTCTTAGTAAGCCATTAACAGAATCATACACTGGAGATAGTTTTCAAAAAAACACAATCCAATTTACCACCACACCTGTTAATGAAAAGAAATTTGAAGCTCACAAGAAATTTATCGATATTCATATTGTCTTGGAAGGTAAGGAATATGTAGAGTGTGTCAATAATGGTTCCTTGATAGATATGACAGAGTATGATGATGAGCATGATATTTTATTTGGTGATACGAATTCAACTTCAAAGTTCTCCGGAAGTTTAGAGGAAGGTTTTGCCCTTATTTGTTTTCCAGAAGATGCTCATTTAGTAGGAGCTCACATCGACTCCGTACAGGAAATTAAAAAGGTAGTTTTCAAAGTCCCAATATAATTGTGAAGCGGTGCCTGTCACGCATGATAACGAATTAGAGTAACCGAAAATCAAAAGTAGGAAGTCCCACCCTCTACCATTACATCCTAACTACTTGCTTCTGGCAAAATCATTAAAATCTAGGAGAATTATCTGGTATAATTTTAATAAAAATACTTGTATACATAGTTAGGAGAGAGAAGATTGGAAGCCTTCTTTGGATTCGCAATCAATATTATCATTACGATTTATTTGGCGATTGATGCTAAAAAGTATGGCAAAAGCCCGGTTCTCTGGGGAATCTTAGGTTTCGTTTTTGGCGCCATTGCGTTAGGAATCTATTTAATTAAGACGAATCGTAAGGTAATCGGCTGGATTGTTACCATTTTAAGTATAATTGGTTATATCGCTTTCATCCTGCTCGTAGGCTTAGCGATTTTAATTGCAATGGCAGGATTTTCTTGAGGTTAAAAAAGAAAAGGGAATCGGGGCGGTTGAAAAAATAAATGGGAAAAGAGTAAAAACTCTTTTCCATTTATTTTTTCAACGTTTATCCCTTCTATATCTTTATTTTGGCGTCCTATAAATTTTTTACTTTTCATTTACTCTTAAACATCAGCCGCACATCTAAAGCCTGCGTGGCCGGTGGAACTATCCGGTGTATTTTTACTGCGTGCTGCCACACGATATCTGTTACAGTAAGATTCATGGCAAAAATACGAACCGCCTCTTAAAATCTTTTCTTTTCCAATTTCAGGTCCTTTTGGATTTGAACGTCCCCCTCGTGTATGTACACTTCTACTAAACCAGTCTGAACACCACTCCCAAACGTTACCAGACATATTATAAAGTCCATATCCATTAGGGGAGTATGATTTTGCTGGTGCAGTTCCTTCGTATCCATCTTCCTTTGTATTTGTTTTCGGAAACTCTCCCTGCCAGATATTACATTGGTGCTGCCCGTCCATAAGGAGATCATCCCCCCAAGGAAACCGTTTTTGAACAAGACCTCCCCGTGCGGCATACTCCCATTCAGCTTCTGTTGGCAGTCGTTTTCCTGCCCAGGCACAATATGCGTTTGCATCATTCCAACTTATATGAACGACTGGATGATCCATCCGATCATTGATAGTTGATTCCGGTCCTTCTGGATGAGACCAATCAGCCCCATTGACCTGAACCCACCAGGGACTTGTTGGACAACAAGGGATGCTTTTTTATATTCTTTCTCCGATAATAAACGGTAAAAAACAAATGACCATCCGTAACGCTCGGCTTTGGTTTGGTATCCTGTGCTGGTTACAAACTCATAAAATTGCTGATTTGTCACTGTACAAATGTCAATATAAAACGGAGAAAGAGAGATTTTTCGGACAGGACCTTCACCATCTGCTGGAAACCCTTCATTGCTTGAATTTCCCATTAGAAATTCCCCGCTAGCAAGATAGACCATTCCCTCATAAGTTGGCAGTTTGACTGGGTGTGAAGATGTTAGATTCATAGAATTTTGTAACGAAGTCGCTGCAACGCTGGAGCGGCTCATAGAACAACATCCCTGTATTTGTTCTTGCTTCATGATTCATTCCTCCAGATTAAATTAACTGCCCCATCAGTGATGCCCACTGATGGGATTATTAATTTAAATTGTCGTAAATTCTTTCGGATGACGTCTCTTTAGTTCAGGCACAGCATGACCTCTGCCTGTTTGAACTAACTACTCGGAGTATTCCTTTAACTGACCTTTTGCGTGAGTAGGACCACCTTCTTTTAAAACGGTTCTCATCGGGTCTACATCTGATTTACTCGTTAGCATCATGTCATCATGCCAATTATTTAAAAGATAAACGGCTTCTCTCAAGAGATCAGGTCTTTCACTTGATAAATCATGCAGTTCATGCGGATCTTCTTTTATATTGAAAAGCATGTCTTTATTAAAAAGATGAAAACCGTCATGATAGGAACGTATGTACAGCCAATCTCCAAATCTCACACTTCTTTGGCAGACATGTGCACATTGTGAAATCACCAAATACTCGCGACCGGCACCATTACCTGTTTTTAGTGTTGGGGCAAAGCTTTTACCATCCCAATCGGCAGGAGGGGATATATGCAGCATTTCGGCAATGGTTGGCGGGAGATCAAGGTGATAATGTAATTCATGATCGACAGCTCCTTGCTGATAACCGGGCCAACGGATAATCATAGAAATATTACAAGTTCCTTGATCTGCCGTTCCGCTGTGGCCGACAACACCATTATGGATCCCAAATTTCCCCGTCATAAGTGCCGTTCTTGATGGTATACATGGTGCGTCAGAGGTATAGTAATTCGTAAACCTCACACCATCTAACATTTATAAAATTTTCTGTCAATTCAATCTTTCCATAAAATACTATAATTATGTGAATTTTAAAGTATTATTGAACAATGTTTTTAATAGCCATAAAAAATAGAAAAAAGCGTAAGTTACAGCCACTTACGCTTTACTATCTATTCATTATATTTATAAAGGGAAGATGCTCGTATATGAAATTCTGCAGGAAGGACAATTTTCCTTGGATTTTCTGGACTTGTTTTCTCAATTCGTTCTATGAGCATTTGTGTACCCATATATCCAAAATTATAGGAAGGCTGCTCGGCAGCTGTTAGAAAAAGTTCATTCTCTGTATAATTGGGCACTCCATCATAACAAACTACTGCCATCTCTTCAGGGATTTTTATATTGAATTTTTTTAGCGCCTTTACTGTATTTAAACCTAGAAAGTTACTTGTGGCGAAAATTGCTGTCGGCCGCTCACTTATAGGCAGTTGAATGAGCTTTTTAATCATGCTGGTAACATCGCTATCCTGGAATAATGGACTCTGATGAATCCATTTTTGATTGATCGGCAACCCATGTAACTGAAGCGTATCACAATATGCTTGATGACGCTCCCTTGATGTAGCAACGTCTAGTGGACCATTGATGATGGCAATTTTTTTATGTCCTTGTTCAATTAAATGTTCCATTAACTTTCGAGTAGTTGTCTCATTATCACTAAGAACTTGATCACACCTTAAATCCTCGATGTAGCGATCGATTAATACAAAGGGGATATTGTGTTTGGTCAGCTTACGGATATTTTTTTTCGAAGAGTCGCTTGCAGGAGCAATTAGAACACCGTGGACCCTGTTGAAATCAGCATATCAATATATTTTGATTCCTTTTCGATATTTTCATCACTATTGCAAAGCAACAGTTGATATCCCATTTGCAGGGCTTTGACTTCTGCACCACGAGCGACACTTGTAAAAAACGGATTAGATATATCGGTAATCATTAACGATAAAATTTTCGACTTTTTTGAGACTAAGCTTCTCGCAGAACTGTTTGGTATATAATTCAATTCTTTAATAACCGCCTCAACCTTTTTTCTCGTTTTTTCACTGATTTTATCTGAATGGTTAATCACACGAGAGACGGTCATAGCAGAGACATTGGCTTTTTTTTGCTATATCATAAATCGTTACCAATCGTACTCCCCCTAATTAGATGAAACTTACTTCCATTTTAAAGTATTTTGTTAACATTTATCAAGGAAATAGTGTTAACGATAACATGAAGTTTTAATGGTTATATATTGTTTGAAAATTAAATGTTTTATTGAAAATTCAAAATGAATTGACATATTTTATATCAGTTTGGTAAATTCGTGTTATTCCTAACATGCATTTCTTATAATAAATATTTGTTGATTAGAAAATAAAAACCAAAAAATAGTACCTATGTGCGGTACTTGATTGTATGTTAATATAATTGACAAGAGGTGACAAATATTGCAAAAGTTAAGAGAACGACTAAAGCCTTTATCAACCAAAGGGAAAATAGAATATTTAATTGAATATTATTCCTTTCATTTTATTGCCGTCATTGTGGTCATTTTCTTTCTTTTTATTGGATTTAATACATTTGCGAATCAACCGAAAGAGATGCTGGAAGTACGGATGGTTGGGGGAAATTTTCATGAAGGACTAGAATTAGAAGTACAAAGAGAGTTAGAACACTTCGCGATTAATAGTAAACGCTCTCAAAAAGAGCAGTTGTCCGTACTAGCGGTTAACACAAGCGAGGCAGCCGGCAATCCATCTGCATTAGGAAAAATTCAAAAATTAGGAGCGGAACTCGCGGCAAAAGAGGTGGATTTACTGCTTTTAGATGAAAAAACCTTTCACCAATTCAATGATGAAGGTAATTTATATGATTTAAGCAGCATAAACGGACTAGAAGATTGGGAAGAAACAAAATATTCTTCCAGTCATGCTGCGATAACGGGAATAGATGTCTCCAAGGTTTCTTATTTTTCTGCACTTTCTGGGGGTAACAAACCGCTTATTTTGGCAGTTGTAGCAAATACGGAACGAATCGATGAAGTTAAAAAATTTATTCAGTATCTAAATTAGGGTTCTAGGAAAATTTATCTGATAAAAAAGTACTTGCTATTTTATTAGTTTGATAAACTAATAAAATAGATACAATCATTTTTTCCGAATATAAAAGAAAAAGGCGGGATTAGAATGTATAAAGTAATCATTGTTGATGATGAAAAAAACATCCGTGACCGATTGGCTCATTTTTTTCCTTGGTCTGACGTAGGGTTCGAAGTAGTTGGTATAGCGGAAAATGGCGTTGAAGCGTTGGAACTCATTAAACAGGAACGTCCACATGCCGTTTTAACAGACGTTCTTATGCCTGAGATGACAGGATTAGAGCTGGCGAAAGAAATACAAACATCATACGAAGACATAAAAGTGGTCATTCTTAGTGCCTATGACGATTTTAAATATGCTCAAGATGCCATTCGCTTTGGTGTGAAGGGGTATTTGTTGAAGCCGCTGATGAAAAATGACTTTTTCAATGTTTTTACGAAACTAGCAGAAGAATTAAAAGAAGATGAAAAAGGTAAAGAAGGGAATTCTGTCGAGGAATTAATGCTTTTGGATTTAATTAAAGGCGATAATCTGCCTCAGTATGCGGACTATTGGAATCAACAGACACAAAGCTTTAGGGTGGCTATTTTTTCCTTTGATCGATTGTTTAAAGAGGAGTCAACTTTTTCTACCAGACAGAAGATTACCGAGCTGGCTGCTGATTTTTGGAATCGCTATCAAGTCCCATTTTTGTTTTATGGAAATAGTCTGATAGTGTTAAGCACAGATTCCAAGCTTGTTTCGAAAAAGGATCATTTGCCGAAAATTCACTTGTTCATCGATTTACTAATAGCTAATCTTGGTGACTTCTTTAAGGATCAGGAGAATTTTGTTGTTGGAGTTGGCAATCCAGCAAGCACGTATAAAGAAATTTGCCGTTCCTATAATGAGGCGGTTTATGCGTATAGCTATAAATACTTCAATGAATATGAAACGATAATCTTTTATGAAGATTTGACTGTTAAAGGTAATAGTGGAAATCAAACAGAGCTGCAAAATTTCATGTTAGACCATGTGAACAAAATCGAAAGTCACCTGATGGAGTCGATGAAATCAGAAGGTAAAATGGCCTTTGGGGAGCTAGTCAATCATTTTTTTGACCCACATAAAGGGATTGGCGGTCTGCCGATTGCCGAAATACGCAGTTCCTGTTCTGAACTTATTATTATCCTTATGTTCCGGTTTAAAGAGAAGGGGCTATCATTCCCGTCAATTGACCAGCAGCATGTCCTAGGCAGAATTTATGGAATTGATTCTTTGAAGGAATTAAAGCGATGGCTGACACAAATGTTGGAAACGGTTTCGTTTGATTTGATCCATCAGGATAAAAAGGATGTAAACAGTTATGTTCTTATGAGCAAGGAATATGTAAAGGAAAATTATCAGGAACGGATTACACTGGAGGATATTTCGAATCGGTTATTCTTGCACCAAGCCTATTTCAGTGCAATCTTTAAAAAAGAGACGGGCCAAAATTTTATTGACTACGTCAATCATGTACGCGTTGAAAAAGCTGTTCAACTACTCAGAAATTCGGATTATAAAATTAAAGTGGTTTCCGATATGGTTGGCTTCCAAAGTCATTCGTATTTTAATAAAGTATTTAAAAATGAAACAGGAGTTACCCCTGTTGTATTTAGAAGACAGTAAGATGGGAGTTCTTCAGGAGGTACACCATGAGAAAGGATAAAAAGCTCCATTTTCACACCTTTTTATTAAGATTCAGTTTGGTTGCCGTACTGGTATTTCTTTTGCTGTTAAGTAGTTTTTATTTTATAAAAATAAAAAACTTTATTGAAGAAAAGAAAGAAACGTCGGTACAGTTACGAATGGATCAAATTTCTTCTGAGCTGCAAACGGAGTTTAACAAAATTTATGATACGACGAATAGTTTAAAAACAAACGAGATTGTGACTCGCTATATAGATGAATTGAGCGGCACAGAGATCAGTCCATCAGAGAAGTATTACCAGGCCGCGGGTCTTGAAGATTACTTGAATACAATCAGGCAGAATAACAAACTGATTAATAATATTCTGATTATTACACCGGAAACTCAATACAGTTCTGATCAAAGTTATATAGATTTCAGGTTTAATGGGATGAAAGTAAAAGCGGAAGTGGAAAGTAATTTTCACTTTATTAATTTAGACGAGGCAAGAAGTAAAATTGATCTGTCTTCCTCGGATAAGGGAATCCGAATGGAACAGTTAAATAACCAGTTGTTTTTTGGTACGAATATCATTTCTGCGGACGGGGTGCATAAAGGAGTCATTTTACTTTTTATCAATCCGAAAAATTTAGATGACTCGCTGTTTTATGCGGACCAAATTCGCTTATTTGATCAAAATGGCCGAGTATTTTTTAAAGGTGAAAAAGCAGCTGAGGTTATGCCTGTTAAACTTGAGACACTTAAGGATGGCAAAAAGGGACAATTCGTATCTTGGGGAAATACAGGACTCTATTATTCAAGTATCCCCTATTATAATTTTCAGCTTGTTTATGAAGAACCATTAGGTTTCTATAAAAAACAAATGGGGCTTATGTGGAAAATAATTGCCTTAACATTTGTTTTTTCGGCATTGGCAGCAATTATTTTTTCAAGATTAATCGGCAGAAAGGTGATACAGCCACTTTCTCAGTTAATAGAATCGATTAAGGAGTACGAAGAAAGCAGAGATTACAACAGTCTCCTACAGCAAAATAAAACGACTGGTATGAAAATGAGTTTACGAGAACGGTTCTTTTTTTACTTTGTGATAACGGTTTTGCTGCCTTTATTACTCTTTTTGGGGATCCTTTATGGACAAACTTCCAAGCTTGTTTCGGGGGATTTGCAGGAGAGCTATCATTCTGTACATGAAAAGATGGCTCGGTTGATGAATAACGAGATTAACCAACGAGAGCTGACGATGGCACGTATTGCGCATAATAACAATGTACAGCTTCACATTATGGAACATGACGCTGAAAAGATTGGTCAAGAATTAGTAGATAGAAGGCAATTCCTCGAACTAGGGCGGCAAAACATCAAAATTTATGATGAGTCTGGAAAAATATTGTATACAAACATGTACAATCAGCAGAAGGAAATAGCTTCTGAATTCATGAGAAATTTAGAAAGTTCAGGTAGGAAGATAAGTTATACACTGAAAAGGGACCGCTTTGATAATGTTACGATTGTGATAGGGATGCCGCTTTTTTCTCCGGTGGAATATTCAAAAATTATTGGCTATATAACCGTTGATATTGAAAACAATCAATTGGAAAAGTATTATTCTGATTGGCAAAAAACGGGTCTTGAAATGCTAATAGCGGATAAACGAAACATGATTCTTTCCCATCCGAATCCGCTTAAAATTGGTAAAGTTTTTGATAGTAATGAGAAAATGCTGCAAGATGATGGGTCTAATGTTCATGCTTATAGCACAGAAATTACTGGCCTGAACTGGGTATTTATTTCAAAATACAATTATTCTGATATTCAGAAGCAAGTCAATCAATTGTTTATCAGTGACCTCTATCTATTATTTTTCATCATCCTTATGTTGCTTGTTTTTGCCTATTGGATATCGAAGCGGATGCACAGGCCGATTGGACAGTTGAATGAGCTGGTTCGAACTTTTGATTTAAAGGGCTCTCATCGTGATGTAATTGAACGATTATCTGGGATTGAAGAAGTGGACTCCTTGACGAAAAACTTCAATCAAATGATGGAGAGAATAGAAGAATTAATCCATGAGAGGATTATAACGAATCAGGAACGAATTCAATTAAAATATGAAAAACGTGAGCTGCAGCTTAATGCACTTCAGTCGCAAATTAATCCTCACTTTTTATATAATACGCTCGATAATTTGATTTTTCTTGTCGAAGCCAATGAGACGGATAGAGCGACCGAAATGATTGCTTCCTTAAGCCGGTTTTTCCGATTTATCACAAATCGGGAACAATTTATGATTACACTGCGTGAAGAGCTTACGTATACGAAAACCTATGTCAAAATAATGTCCTACCGTTTTGATAATTTTGAATGCATTTGGGATGTAGATGAAAATGTATTGAATCATAAAACGGTTAAGCTGATTATGCAGCCGGTCATTGAAAATGCCATTCATCATGGTGCAAGGAAAACCAAGGACTTGGTAACAATTCATATTTCGTGCAAGCTGAAAGAGGATGAAATTCATATCGTTGTAGAGGATAATGCAGTTGGTATAGGAGAGAAAGACTTGTCAATTATAAAAAGTCACTTAGCTTCATCATCGCTGGATAAAGCTGGTATTTATAATGTGAACGGGAGAATACGGCTTCATTTCGGTGAGAAATATGGGCTTAGTATAGCAAGTGTACGTGGTGAGGGCACAAAAGTTACGATTGTTTTTCCGGCTGCTTTATAAATCTAATGTTTTAGAGGTTTACTTTAAGGAGATTCTTTCCTTTGGGGCAGCCTCTTTTTTGTGTGGTTAATGAAACTACAAAGTAGCTTTAAATAGTTTTACTTTACATTAAAAAATTTAAAGGAACTTAAAATAGTGCTATTTAATCTTAAGAAAGTATAACTTCCTTGAAGGAATCTATACTATTCTAAAAATAGAAAACGTTTTCAGTATATAAAAAAGAGGAGGATATTTTTACCTAGTTGGTTTAATCATCAGTGCGAACGCAAATATGTAAAGAAAAAGTGAACACGAATTGGTTAAGGGGGAGAAATATTGAAAAAGGGTTTGAAGGCACTTTCATTGGCAGCTGTTTCAAGTGCACTAATTTTTACAGGGGCATGTTCGAATAAGGAAGCAAGTAAAGAGGCAGAAAAGGTTGATTCCTCAAGCCTGCCTGAAGCGGGAGATTTTTCTAAAGAGCTTGAACTGAATCTTTCAGGCTCTGTGACAAGAGGTAAAGTTGAAGATGGAAACTATGTACAAAAACGTTTAGAAGAGCAGTTCAACATTAAGATTGTCAACACAAAAGCGGATACTTGGAATGCTGACCAAGTAAACTTAATGGTAGCCTCCGGGGATCTTCCTGATACATTTGCTTTTACAACAGGCGGTAAGACAGCGCAAGAATTATTTGATTCAGGCCTAACGAGAACAATACCGAAAGAAATGCTTGAAAAATATGCACCTCGATATATGAAGATGTTATCTGAAAATCCTCCAGGGCCAAGTATGAACCTGAAGCAGGGAACAGATAATGAATATTTACAATTAATCGGTCAATATGCTCATGTCGATGGCTTGGCTTGGGGCCCAACATTCCGGCTTGATTGGCTGGAGAAATTAGGCATTAAACCACCAGGAGAAATCAAACAAGTTGGACCAAGTGGCGGTCGTGAGAAAATTTACTTTACTGAAGGCGCCTATACACTTGAAGAAGTGGAAGAAATTTTTAAAGCGTTTACGTTTGATGACCCGGATGGAAATGGAAAGGATGATACGTATGGGATCTCTCCTTATAACAACCAAATCCACTGGTCAGCTACATTAATGGGTGCATTTGGAATTGCTCCTGGTTATAACTTTATCGAAGATGGAAAATTGGTTCAAACTGAGGTTTCAAAAGAATATAAAGATTTTCTAAAATTAATGGCAAAGTGGTATAAAATGGGATTGGTTGATCCTGAATTTACAACCCTTGACAATAATAAAAGCTGGGAGAAATACAAGCAAGGAAAAATAGGTTACTATATCGCACAGCCTTCCTATATTGCCATGGATGATTGGGCAAAAGGACGAGCACCACAAAACATCGTCGAAAGTCCGGATTCTACTGCAAAACTGCTTGCAACAGCACCAGAAATTGGCAAAGATGGACAGCAGGGTGAAGGAGCATATTTACCAGTTGGAAATTTAGCGGATGCATTCTATGTTTCGAAGGATGTAACGGATGAAGAATTGGCAAGAATCCTTCAAATCTTTGATTATATTAACTTTGATAATGAAGCAAGATGGACATTATATGGGGAAGTTGGTAAGCATTCTGATTGGGAAGGAACACCTGAAAAGTCAGCCCTTAAAGTTCGTCCAGAATTTGCAGAACAAGAAGGAAATTCCGGATTTTGGGCATATAATTTCCGAACGTATGATAAAGAAAGGGTACAATGGTTCCAATCTGAATATACAAATAAATTAAAGAGTGAGTACTATGCCCGTGAAGATGTGAAAGATAAGATGTTGATCCGTCCATATAAATGGGATATTTTAAACGAAACAAAAATTAAGGAACTCGAAAAGCGTTATAAAGGTCAAATGGATACCATTGTCGCTGAATTTAGAATGAAGGCGATTGTCGGCGAAGTTGACATCGATAAAGAGTGGGATAAATACGTTGAAAGTTGGATGAATAACGGTGGGAAAGAAATCCTGGATGAGTTAGAAAAAGCTCCTAAGGTTTCCGATTTATTAAAGCAATAAATAACTAGAACCACGTGGAGAAGCGCATGAAAAATTCATGTGCTTCTACTATTTTTACTTGTCTAGCTACTGCGCATAGGTACTGTAGCTTTTCTTATTGGCTCACTCCAGCCAATATTCAAAGCGCTTTCACTCTCCTTAAAATAGTGTTACTTTTCCTAAAGAATTTAAAACTATTAATTTAGGAATTATATTATTCTAATAATAGGAAACGTTTTCAAGAGTTTTTCAATAAAGAAGGGAGGAAATATAATGCAAACAACATTAGAGAGAATTAAGACAAAACCTGAGCGACAAGTAAATGAAAAATGGATCCGTGTGAAAAAAATGAAATCGCTTTACGTGATGATGCTTATTCCAATGGTGATGTTATTTATTTTTAATTATATCCCAATGTATGGGGTCATAATTGCCTTTAAAAACTTTTCACCAGGCTTAGGTATTATGGACAGTCCGTGGAATAATTTTGAACACTTTAAAAGGTTGTTCAGTGATTTCTTATTTTTAAGAGCATTTCAAAATACAGTGTTCATCAGTTTATTAAAAATTATCATTGTATTCCCGGCACCGATTATTTTTGCAATTCTATTAAATGAAATTAAAAGTGAGAAATTTAAAAAGGTGAGTCAGTCGATCTCCTATTTACCACATTTCATGTCCTGGGTTATTTTATCGGCAATGGTCATTGAAGTGTTTTCACCACAAAGAGGAATTGTTAACTATGTTATTACCCTTTTTGGAGGAGACCCAATTAATTTTATGTCGGACAAAACAGCCTTCATTCCAATTTTAATCCTAACCGATATGTGGAAAGAGCTTGGTTGGGGAGCCATTATCTATTTGGCAACAATTGCATCCATTGATCCAGGATTGTACGAAGCAGCTGAAATGGACGGGGCAGGCAGATTCCACAAAATGATCCATGTCACACTTCCATCGATTATGCCAATGGTCATCATCATGTTTATTCTTCGACTTGGAAGTGTATTGAACGCCGGTTTCGACCAGATTCTTAACTTGTACAACCCATTAGTATATGAAGTTGCTGACATAATTGATACGTATGTGTATCGAAGCGGTTTGGAACAATTCCAATTTGATTATGCAACAGCAGTAGGACTATTTAAAAACGTAGTCGGAATTACACTGATACTTACTGCAAATGCTATTATTCGAAGGAAAAGCGAACATGGAATATGGTAGAAAGGAGGATATAAAATGGAACTAAAAGCTCGTAAAAAAATCTCACTGTTTAATATTCTTAATATTACGGGGTTCGTACTATTTTCTATTCTTGTAATATACCCTTTTTGGCAAACAATCGTTTTATCGTTCTCTAGTGCTGAATCAGCATCAAGTCTTGGGGTGAATTTATGGCCTGATCAATGGATTACAGATGCCTATAAATATATGTTATCAAACGATAACATCGGGATTGCTTATTTAAATACAATCATACGTACTGTTGCCGGAACATTTTTAATTGTTACTTTTACGATATTGGCAGCGTACCCGCTTTCAAAAAAAGATCTGCCATATCGAAATGTCTTTACAATCTTTTTCTTGATTGCGATGTTCTTCTCTGGCGGTATGATTCCAGATTACTTATTAATTAAAAATCTTGGGTTAATCGACAATAGTCTAGCATTGATTCTACCTTCAGCAGTCAATGTATTCTTTATCATCATCATGCGTAACTACTTTATGACCATTGATAAGGGACTTGAAGAATCTGCACTGATTGATGGAGCGAATTATTTTATAATCTTGACAAAGATTATTATTCCGATATCCAAGCCTGTTATTGCAACCGTAGCACTTTGGGCAGCGGTTTACCACTGGAATGAATGGTTCCATGCCTTGGTATATATTCAAGATGATGCAAAAACAGTATTACAAATTGTGGTAAGAGACATGTTGACGGCAATGGATCTTTCCAATAACCAAAATGCCCAAGTCGGCGGCGGCGGTATGGCAAGTTCAGAATTGTTACTGAGCAACGTGCGTGCAGCAACAGTTATGATTTCGATTGGTCCAATCGTATTAATTTATCCGTTCGTCCAAAAATACTTTATAAAAGGTATTATGATTGGTTCATTAAAAGGATAATAGGAGGAATTATTAATGAAAAAGTTTGCAAAAACACTTTCCGTAGCAGCGGTTTCTGGCGCACTTCTTTTCACATCTGCATGCTCCAGTAAGGAAGCAAGTAAAGAAGAGAAAAAAGTTTCTGTAGAAAGCTTACCTGATGCCGGAGATTTCAAGGATCAGTTAACATTGAATCTTTCAGGATCTGTGACAAGAGGAAAGGTTGAAGATGGAAACTATGTGCAAAAGAAATTAGAAGAGCAATTTAATGTCAAAATTGAAAATACGAAAACGGATACTTGGAATGCTGACCAAGTCAACCTAATGGTTGCATCCGGGGATCTTCCTGATACATTTGCTTTTACGGCAGGCGGTAAGACAGCACAAGAATTATACGATTCTGGCTTAACAAGAACGATTCCAAAAGAAATGCTTGAAAAATATGCACCTCTATATATGAAGATGCTATCTGAAAATCCTTCTGGGGATAAGATGAACCTTAAAAAAGGAACAGACAATGAATACGTAGCATTAATTGGCCAATATGCGCATGTCGATGGTTTAGTTTGGGGGCCAACATTCCGTCTTGACTGGATGGAGAAATTAGGAATTAGGCCACCAGGTGAAATCAAGCAAGTAGGTCCAAGCGGCGGTCGTGAAAAAATCTACTATACTGATGGTGCTTACACAATTCAAGAAATGGAAGAGATTTTGAAAGCCTTTACGTTTGACGATCCTGATGGTAATGGCAAGGATGATACGTACGGAATTTCACCTTGGAATAATAATACGAACTGGGCACATACATTAATGGGTTCATTCGGAATTGCTCCTACGTTTAACTTAATGGAAGATGGAAAGCTCGTTTCAACGGAGATTTCACAAAACTATAAAGCATTCTTAAAACAAATGGCAAAATGGTATGACATGGGCCTAATTGACCCTGAATTTACTACTCTTGATGATAAAAAGAGCTGGGAAAAATACAAGCAAGGAAAAGTCGGATACTATGTAGCACAGCCTTCTTATATTGCAATGGATGACTGGGCAAAAGGACGTGCACCGCAAAACATCGTTGAAAATCCAGATTCTACTGCAAAATTACTTGCGACAGCACCGGAAATTGGCAAGGATGGACAACAAGGTGAAGGAGCATTTATTCCAGTTGGAAATTTAGCAGATGCCTTCTATGTTTCGAAAGATGTAACAGATGAAGAATTGGCGAGAATTCTGCAAATCTTTGATTATATTAACTTCGATAATGATGCAAGATGGACATTATATGGAGAGGTTGGCGTGCACTCTGACTGGGAAGGGGAACCAGAAAAGTCAGCTCTGAAAATACGTCCTGAATTTGCAGAGCAAGAAGGAAATTCTGGCTTCTGGGCTTATAACTTCCGTACGTATGATAAAGAAAGAGTAGGCTGGTTCCAATCTGAATATACAATGAAGGTAAAAAATGAATTATATGCCCGTGAAGATGTAAAAGAAAAAATGATGATTCGTCCATATAAATGGGATTTATTTAACGAAACAAATATTAAGGAACTTGAAAAGCGTTATAAAGGACAGCTTGATACAATCGTAGCCGAATTTAGAATGAAAGCGATCGTTGGCGAAGTTGATATCGACAAAGAATGGGATTCTTATGTTGAAAATTGGAAGAATAATGGTGGACAAGAAATCCTTGCTGAGTTGGAAAAAGCTCCAAAGGTATCCGATTTGTTAAAGCAATAATAAAAAAAATAAATGTGGGTGCTATGGTACCCACATTTATTTGGAATTACATGATTAGGAGGGAATAAATATGTCAACGATTCAAGCAGAAGCAATTTTTTATCCAAATCTTGCGGGTTCAAAGGCTTATCGAATCCCATCAATGATAACGACAACGAAGGGAACGGTTATTGCAGGAATTGATGCCAGAATTGTCGATCAAACAGACAATCCAAACCAAATCGATGCTTCCATCCGACGCAGTGACGACAATGGTGTGACGTGGGGACCTGTCCAAAAATTAGTCGCATTTGCAGGTGAAGGTTTAGACGGAGCTGCCGCAATTGATACGTCACTTGTACAAGATGAGGAAACAGGAACCATCTTTATGATCTATTGCCATTCACCAGGTGGAATTGGTCTATGGAATAGTGAACCGGGAATTGGTTTTGATACAGATGGACGCAGAAAATTATTTGATAACGAAGGAAATGTTTACTTTTTATCCCAATCAGGAAACGTTTATGATACAGAAAACAATGTAACGAGTTATACAGTTGACAACAATGGTTATGTTTTCAATGATGGTCAAGCTAAAGGAAATATTTATTTTAAAAAGGGAATTGACAAGAATGAAAGTTTACTAGAAGCAAGAACATGCTTTTTACAAATCATTCAAAGTGATGACGACGGACTTACTTGGTCCAAACCAAAAGAATTGAATGGTTCGGTTAAGGAAGAATGGATGAAGTTTATTGGATCTGGTCCGGGCTGCGGTATTCAACTGAAGCACGGAGAAAAGAAAGGTCGATTAGTGTTCCCAATCTATTTCTCCAATGAAGCGGGAGCTCTGTCTTGTGCTTGTATTTATAGCGATGATCACGGTGTTACGTGGCAGCGCGGTGAATCGCCAAATGACGGAAGGGAACTGGATGGTGAGGTTCTCTCTGCCGAAACGATTTCAGAAGGAAAACAATATTTGACGGAGTCCCAAGTCATTCAATTACCTTCAGGTGAATTGAAATACTATTTGCGAAACCACTATGGGCTGCAAAGAACCGCTGTTACAACTAGTACGGATGGCGGCGAAACATGGGGTGAAGTAACGTTTGATGAGACATTAATTGATCCAATTTGCCAATCAAGTGTTGTCCTTTATCCAGATTTAGGAGACGGAAAGGTACGGGTCTTATTCTCCAATCCTGCTGATGAAAAAACGAGAGTAAAAGGAACCGTTCGCTTGAGTGAAGATGGCGGTAAAACATGGCCATACAGTAAAGTTGTTGAGGAAGGCTACTATGGTTATTCCTGCTTAACGGTCCTTAAAAACGGTGAAATTGGTGTCCTGTATGAACGGGTGTATGATTACTCTGATTGGAATAACATGGACATTCAGTTTGCTAAGTTTTCGCTAGATTGGTTAAAGTCATAGTTAGGTACAATTGGAGGAATGAACGTGCAGCAGGTACCATTATCTGAAAAGTTTTTTCATGGAGCTGTTTCATTGGAAATAACGAAAGAGTATATGAAGCCTTGGAGAATCCCTTTCGACAAGAAGGAGTTTTTCCCTCCCAATGGCATTAGCGGTCAAGCGGAGCTGCCGGCAGGTGTTCGGATTAAACTTCGAAGCAATACCCAATCCATAAAGATTGAAATTGCAGAAGCAACGGAATTCATGGAGATGGATTGTTTGATTGACGGTACTCTAGTAAAAACTGTCTACCTTTCAGCAGGGGAAACAATGGTTTCATTTGATTCCCTTCCTGGTCAATCAAAGTTGTTTGAAATCTATTTATCCCAGAGATTGCCTGTCCCGATTTCAGGAATTTGGATTGATGAAGGAGCAGAGTGGGAATTAGTCGAAGATTCCCGTTTACGCTGGATCACGTATGGAAGTTCTATCACTCATTGCTATTATTCAGATAGTCCTTCACAAACGTGGCCGGCACTAGCTGCTAATAAGATGGATTTAAATCTTACATCTCTTGGATATAGCGGAAATTGCCATCTAGAGCCGATGGTAGCTAGAATGATTCGAGATCTGCCGGCTGATTTTATTTCGATATGTGCAGGAATCAATATTGTAGGTGGAAATACATTATCGGAAAGAACCTTTTCGCCTGCATTAATTGGATTTATCCAAACGATTCGTGATGTACACAAGGATGTGCCACTGGTGGTGATTTCTCCTATTTTTCACAGGGAGAGAGAAAAAAACGAAAATGAAGTTGGGTTGTCACTGGAAAAAGTGAGAACTGAAATCGTTCAAGTCATTGATATGCTAAAGCGTCATGGTGATCAAAACGTCTATTATATAGACGGACTTGAAATGTTTGGAGAAGAGTTTGAAAAATATTTGCCTGATGGGCTGCATCCAAATGGAGAAGGCGATAAAATCATCGCTGATCGTTTTCAACAGTTGATCGAAGCGAATGCAGCAATCACCAGCAAGAAAGAAGTACCAAGTTAATTTAAATCTAAAAAGAGGTGGGAATATGTTTCATGCTGGCTACATGGAGAAGTTAAACACAATCATGGAATGGATAATGAGGTTCTTTGTCCTTCAATTAATATGGATATTATTCTGTCTTGTGGGTCTGGTTATTGGAGGCATATTCCCGGCAACCTTTTCGATGTTTGCTATTTGCCGAAAATGGCTCAATAAACAAACGGAGTTTCCTATTTTTCGAACATTCTGGGATATGTACCGTAAAGGCTTTCTAAAGACCAATTTACTAGGTTGGGTTACCACGTTAACGGGCTTGAGTCTCTATTATTATTTCCAACTGTTCAAAGGGGGAGAGGGAATGATAGATCTTGTATTACTCATTGCCGTGTGGATTGTAGGCATCCTTTATTTGATGACTGCCCTGCTTATTATTCCAGTCTATGTTCATTTTGACATCAAACTGATTAATGTTGTTAAGTATGCACTAATCATTGCTATATCAAATCCATTTCATTGTCTAAGTATGGCTGCGCTTATTGCAGGCTTCTGCATGGTGATGGTTCTGGTTCCAGCACTTATTCCGTTTTTTAGTTTCAGTGTACTGGCGTTTGGACTAATGTGGATGGCGAAATCGGCCTTTACGAGACTGGAACAAAAGGTTTCAAAATTAGAAAAGATAAATAATGGCTTAGTATAAGGCTGTTTTCGTAATGATTAAAATTTTGTTCCAAAAAAGCAACAAAGTTTAAGAAAAGAGCTTATTATAAAAACTTGATCTAAAAAGGTGGATATCATGACACAGTTAAGAATCGGTGTAATTGGTACAGGCTTAAGGAGTACGATTGCGAAATATTGGCATAACCCTGAGGGGAATTCAGTTGTTGTTGGCGCAGCAGATGTGTCTGTGAAAGCACTGGAAAAATTTAAAAATGAGATTGATCAAGATTTATTTGTAACGACCGATTATAAAGAACTGCTTGAAAGGGCAGACATCGATGCCGTTGCGATTTTATCGCCTGATTACTTACACGAAGAACATGCAGCAGCAGCATTACAGGCAGGAAAGCATGTATATTGTGAAAAGCCTTTGGCCATTACCCCTGAGGGCTGCGACAGAATTATCGATGAAGCAGAAAAATCAGGAAAACATTTAATGATCGGTTTTAATATGCGCTATATGAGCATGTACCAAACCATGAAAGAAATCATTGATTCCGGTGTCATTGGCGATATTAAAGCTGTATGGGTCAGACATTTTGTCGGGCTTGGAGGCTATTATTATTACCATGATTGGCACGGTACTGCAGCAAATACAACATCATTATTGTTACAAAAGGCCTCTCATGATATTGATGTGATTCATTGGCTGACAGGCAGTTATGCAACAAAAGTCTCTGCATTTGGCAGTCTTGATTATTATGGCGGCGATCAGCCGAATGACCTGCATTGCCCGGATTGCGAAATCAAAGATACTTGTTCGGATGTTAGTTTACAAACATTAACACAGTGTGCCTTCAGACAAGAAGTTGATGTAGAAGATAATAATATGCTGATTATGGAATTAGAAGGCGGTATTAAGGCTTCTTATATGCAATGTCATTTTACACCTGACTATTCACGGAATTATACCTTTATTGGAACAAAAGGCCGTCTCGAAAATGATGATGTGAATGACAAGATCTACGTAAAAACGAGAAAATCTGGGTCGTGGCAGGAAATGAGTGATATCACGTATGAAATGAAGAAAATGCCTGGGACTCATGGCGGAGCAGACCCACGCATCTGTCAGGACTTTGTGAATTTAGTTTTATATAATAAACAGCCTTTAACAACGCATTTTGCCGGCCGTATGAGTGTAGCCGTTGGCTGTGCAGCAACGGAATCGATTCGCTCAGGAGGGAAAGTTGTCCAGATTGAGCAAGGAAGACATAAACCAAATCAATCAAGTTTAGAGCAAATATATTCGTAGAATAATAGATAAATTTTCAGAAGTACAAATACTAGTTTTACTATAAAAAGTCCAAAAAGGGGATACCAACATGAAGGCTTGGGATTTAGATCAATTTAAAGGTGTATTTGTTGCGATGTATTCGGCCTATGATGAGGCAGGCGAGGTTTGTGAGGAACGAGTGAAAAAGCTTGCTCGTTCTTATGTAAATAGCGGAGTAACAGGTTTATATGTAGGAGGAAGCTCTGGTGAGGGGATCCTGCAAACAGCGGAAGAAAGAAAGAAAGTAGTAGAAGCTGTTACAGAGGAGGTTGGCAGAGAGCTAACGATTATCGTCCATGTCGGGGCAAACTCTACAAAAGAAAGCAAGGAGCTAGCCATTCACGCAGAAAAATGCGGTGCCCATGCGATCTCAGCCGTTCCAGCAATCTATTACCGTTTATCTGAGCAATCGGTTGAAAAGCATTGGCAGGAAATGATTGACAGCACCTCCTTGCCATTTATTATTTACAACATCCCACAAACAACAGGATTTAACTTGACTCAATCTCTATTTCAAAAAATGGCTGCCCAAGAAAAAGTAATCGGGATTAAAATGTCTGGAGAAAGTGTTTTTGACTTACAACAATTTAAAGCGAATGCAGGAAAGGAATTCCTCGTTTATAACGGACCGGATGAGCAATTCTTAGGCGGCAGGATTATGGGTGCAGATGGCGGCATTGGCGGAACATACGGAGTTATGCCGGAACTATTCTGTTCACTCGACAAATTGTACCGCGCCAATGAAATCAAAAAGGCACAGCAATTACAATTTGAAATTAATAGCGTGATTAAAAAGCTATTAAGCTATCCATCTTTATACGGTGCTTGTAAGTATATTTTATCCTTACGAAATATTGAAACGGGTGCCCCAAGGCTTCCTTTATTACCAGTAGCTCAGCAGGATCATGCTTCCTTGTCAGAGTTAAATGATCATATCCAGCAATTGATAAGCACCTATACAAAAGAAGTGGAAAAAGTATCTTAATAGCGCCTTCTTTTTACACCTGTCCTTCATAAGCTTTATGAAGGACAAAATACTTTAAATAATAAAACGATAAGGAGATCATCACATGAACAATCATCCTTTTTTCACGACTATACACAAAGATTTAATTGTATCTTGCCAAGCGCTTGAACACGAGCCGCTTCACGGATCTGAAATCATGGCGAAAATGGCTCAGGCAGCCAAGGAAGGCGGAGCAAAGGTCATTCGAAGCAATTCTGCAGTTGATGTCGCTGCGATTAAACGCCAAACCGGACTACCAGTCATTGGATTAGTCAAGCGTGATTATCCAGACAGTGAGGTTTTTATCACAGCAACCCTTAAAGAGGTAAAGGAACTATTGGCTGTAGAGGCTGATGTCATCGCGCTGGATGCCACTTATCGCAAGCGTCCAAATGGGGAAAGCTTAAAGGATTTAGTCGACTATATTCATGAACATAGTAATGCGTTAGTAATGGCGGATATTGCAACCATCAGGGATGCCGAATATGCGCTAGAATGCGGTGCAGATATGGTCTCTACGACCCTTTCCGGCTATACGAATGACAGTCCAAAACAAGATGATCCAGATTTTGAATTAGTTGAACAGCTTTCCCAACGATTACCAATCCCAGTCATTGCCGAAGGCCGCATCCAAACACCAGAGCAAGCACGCAGAATGCTGGAATTAGGTGCTTGGTCGATAGTAGTAGGTGGCGCAATCTCAAGACCGCAATTAATCACAAAAGCTTTTGCGGAGGGAATTCGCTAAGAATGAAGCATTATCTGGCCTTTGATATCGGAGGAACACAAATTAAATATGGGATTGTGACCGAAAAAGGGGATATTCTTTCTCACTTTATGATGGATACCGAAGCCCATCAAGGCGGCCGGGCGATCATCGATAAAGTAATTGCAGCAGGTAAAAGCATTGTGGCGGACCATTCCCTCAGTGGAATAGCCATCAGCACAGCCGGACAAGTTAATTTCCATACGGGAATGATTGTAGCTGCCGGTGATACAATCCCGCAGTATACGGGTGTCGAAATCAAGAAGCTTGTCAGTGAGGCCCTCGGACTTCCAGTTGAAGTGAGAAACGATGTAGACTGTGCAGCCCTGGGTGAGATGTGGCTTGGTGATCACGGCTCAAGCAATTTCATTGCATTGACCGTGGGGACAGGCATCGGCGGAGCGATTGTGATTGATGGGAAAATGTATTCGGGGCATTCATTCAGTGCAGGGGAATGGGGCTATATGCTTGTTGACGGAGAACCCTTTGAAAAAAATGCCTCAGTGTCTGGATTAATTCAGTTTGCCAATCACTATAAAGAAAAACGTCAATGGACCGGAAAAGAAATTTTTGATTTATATGACCAAGGTGATGAGGAGATTCAGATGGCTGTCAGACAGTTTTTCCGTTATTTAGCGATGGGCATCTCGAATCTTATTTATATTTTTAACCCGGAAAAAGTCATCATAGGCGGCGGCATTACGGCTCGGGGAGCGAAGTTTTTGCAGGAAGTAAAAGAGGAAGTCGAAAAATATTTGTTACCTTCCTTTAACAAGAATTCGGAAATTGTTCTTGCTAATCTATCCAATCATGCCGGAATGATTGGCGCGGTTTACCACTTTTTGAATTCTCAACGAGAGAGTTTGACTGAGTAAGGAGGAAAGCACCTATGTTAAAAGCTAAAGAAAAGTATGTTTATAGACCACCTCGTAATGGTTATCCAGAATGGAATAACAATCCTGAAATTTTTCAATTAAATCGTTTGCCTGCCCATGCAACAAGTATGCCGTTTTTGTCAGTAGAAGATGCATTAGCAGTTGATCGTATGGAGTCACCATTCTGCAAATTATTGAATGGTGAATGGAAGTTTTTATTTTCAAAGAATCCTGATAACAGAAGTAAAGATTTTTATAAAGATGGTTTCGATGAAAGTGAAATGAAACCGATTCAAGTACCTTCCCATTGGCAATTCCAAGGATATGATTATCCGCAATATACGAATGTTCGGTACCCATGGGAAAACCAAGAAGAATTAAAACCTCCGTTTGCACCAACGAAATACAATCCTGTTGGTCAATACATTACCTATTTTAGTATTCCAAAAGAGTGGGAAAACCAGCCTGTCTATCTACATTTTGCAGGAGTGGAGTCCGCTTTTTACGTATGGGTAAATGGTGACCTCGTTGGATATGGTGAAGATAGTTTTACTCCGAGTGAGTATGATATTTCTCCCTATTTAATAGAAGGAAAGAATAAGCTTGCTGTTGAGGTCTATCGCTGGAGTGATGCAAGCTGGTTAGAAGACCAGGACTTTTGGCGTTTAAGTGGAATCTTCAGGGATGTATATTTATATTCCACACCTGTCCTCCACATTTCTGATTATTTTGTACAAACGAATTTGGATGCTGACTATGTGGATGCAGAGCTTCTTGTAAACTTGAAAGTATCTAATTATGCTGGTCTTTTTGATAAGCCAGTATCTATCGAAGCACATTTATTTGATCAAAATGGCAGCAAAGTATTTAGTGAAGTGATTGCAGAACAGTATTTGCAAAATGAAGAGGAAAACGAATTGTGTTTTTCAAAACATTTAGAATCCCCTTCCTTATGGAGTGCAGAGAAGCCAACACTTTATTCCTTTGTCATTACCATGAAAAACTCTGACGGCACTATAATAGAAGCGCAAACCTGTAAAGTTGGTTTTCGGAAAATCGAAATTAAAGACAGCCTGATGTTGGTAAATGGAAAAAGGGTTCTGTTTAATGGAGTCAATCGCCACGAGTTTTCACATCTTCGAGGCCGTTCTGTCACGAAAGAAGATATGCTTCAAGATGTACTCGCAATGAAAAAGCATAATATTAATGCCGTAAGAACTTCCCACTATCCGAACCATCCTTATTGGTATGAATTATGTGATCAATATGGTTTATATGTTATCGATGAAGCAAACTTAGAAACACACGGTTCCTGGACTTATGGTCAAAAGGAAATCCTTGATACCGTTCCAGGAGATAAGGAAGAGTGGACCGCGAATGTAATCGATCGCTGCCATTCGATGCTGCACCGTGATAAGAATCATCCTTCCATCGTGATCTGGTCGCTTGGAAATGAGTCTTTCGGCGGAACCAACTTTATTAAAATGAAGAATTATATGAAGGAAGAGGATCCAACGCGTCTTGTTCACTATGAAGGGGTGGCCCATTATCGTGCATCAAGTGAGACTTCGGAGATTGAAAGCATGATGTATGAGCATCCATCAAAGCTGGAAGCATATGCCTTAAATGCAGAACAGAGTGAAATTCCAGCAAAGCCTTATATTGTATGTGAATATGCTCATGCGATGGGAAATTCCGTAGGGAATCTCTATCAATATACCGATCTATTTAACAAGTATCCGATTTTACAAGGCGGGTTTATCTGGGATTTTAAAGACCAAGCCATCCAAACGACAACGGAAACAGGAGTAACGTATTTAGCCTATGGCGGTGATTTTGGTGAATCACCACACGATGGTAACTTCTGCGGTAATGGTCTGTTATTCGCAGATGGGACGTTAACACCGAAAATTTATGAAGTGAAAAAATGCTATCAACCGATTGATGTCATATTGGAGAATGATCAATTTACAGTCATCAATAAGAATTTATTTACAGATGTTAATGAATATGAAGCAAGGTGGACAATGCTGAAAGATGGGGAAGAAATAGCGAGTGACAGCATAAGTGTTTCCTGTAAGCCATTATCATCTGTAACGATTGACCTTAAAGATGTACTAGCAAACTATGTCATGGAAGGTAATGAATATATTATAACCATCAGCTTCCACACGATGAAAGATAGTCTTTGGGCCGAAAAGGGTTATGAAATTGCTTTTGATCAATTTGTCCTAACCGATCGAATCTATGTTCAATCAGTACCAAGTCTTTCCTTGAAAAACATAGAGGAAACAAATGAGCAAGTAAAAGTGGAGGGGGAGACATTCTCCATAACCGTAAGTAAAACATCCGGGTTCATTACTTCATTCATGAAACAGGGTGTAGAGGTTTTAGCTGAACCAGCTGTACCCAATTTTTGGCGGGCACTAACCGATAATGACCGCGGGAATAAATTAGGAGATCGTGCAGGAATATGGGAACATGCAGGAAGGAATGCTGTTTTAGAGCAGATGAATGTAAAGGAACTGGATAAAACGGTTCAAATAGAAACGGTTCTACAGTTACAAACCTCTCCTGTATCAAGATGTACGATTCATTATGAAATTACAGGAGATGGAGAAATCCTTGTAGCATTTGAACTACTTCCTGGTGAATCCTTACCTGAGATTCCGGAAATCGGGATGATCCTTCCTTTAGTCAAATCGTTCGAAGAGTTTTCTTGGTACGGAAAAGGCCCTCATGAAAATTATTGGGACCGTGAAAAAGGTGCGAAAATTGGCCTCTACTCATCAACAGTGGAAAATGAATTCATACCGTATTTAAAGCCGCAGGAATATGGGAATAAAATTGATGTTCGTTCGTTTGTAATTGACAATGGTGCTGGGGTGAAGCTCCACGTTACGAGTGATTCATTACTCGAAATGAATGCGGGTGCTTACTCTGCCACAGAATTGCAGGAAGCAGGCCATACGTATCAATTGCCTGAAAGAACAAAAACGTATTTACGTGTAAATCATAAGCAAATGGGTGTCGGCGGAGATGATTCTTGGGCTGCAAAGACGCATCCTGAATTCACACTATTTTCTGATCAAACGTATCAATACTCATTTACTTTAAAATAATTTTTATATAAATCTTTCTACTTATAGACTTTGTTAAAGTAGGTTTTATAACTCTGTTGATTGGAGAAAAAGCTTTTTCGCTCCAATCAACAGCTGTGTCTAACAGAGTGAATGTTAAGAAAGTTGTATCAAAGCCTAACTTGTTGGGTTGACACAACAAGTTGCGGTGTTATAATTTATGTAAATTAGGTTGAGAGGGTGGAATAATTTGGTGGAACGGGAATTTTTAACAAAAAGTTTAAGCTCTTTAACAAAAGTTTTTGCTGATCAAGAACTGACAGATAAGGCGATTAACAAAGGTTCAGCGCTGTTAAATGAAGCGTACTCTTTTCAGATTGCCTATAAATCTAAAACACTATTAAAAGACATTAGAGTGCAAGTAAATTCTGCTTTTAATGAGAAGATTACAATCCGTTCTGTGGGGCTTGTTCCATCTGAGTTGCCATGTTACCACGATCATGATGATCTCATTCTTAAATCCACACCAGGATTATATCCGGATCCCCTTTATCCGATTGATGATATAGAGGGTTTAATAGCCTTTCCAGAACAGTGGCGTGCGATTTGGATTACTGTCGATCCTCAGGGAGATGTGAATCCAGGCAGACATCCAATTGAAGTAATTTTTGAAAAGAAAAACGGGGAATACCTTGGTAAGGAGATTTTTGAATTAGAGGTTATTGCCGCCGAACTGCCTCAACAAAAATTAATCCATACTGAATGGTTCCATACGGATTGTCTGGCTACTCTTTATAATGTAGAGGTTTTTAGTGGAGAGCATTGGAGAAGAATTGAGCAATTTGTTCGAACTGCAGCTAAGCATGGAATGAATATGATTCTTACACCAATCTTTACACCCCCTTTAGATACGGAGGTCGGGGGAGAGCGGCCGACTGTGCAGCTTGTTGATGTAGAAAAGTCAGGTGAAGCGTACACTTTCCAATTTGAAAAGCTAAAAAGATGGGTTGATTTATGTAAAAAACAAGGGATAAAGTATTTTGAGTTTTCTCATCTCTTTACCCAATGGGGAGCAAAGCATGCGCCGAAAATAGTTGGATATGAAAATGGAGAATTGAAACAATTATTTGGCTGGGAAACGGATGCAATGAGTCTAGAATATCGAGGTTTTCTGCAGCAATTTATTCCTAGTTTGATAGAATTTATTAACCAGAATCAATTAGAAGATCAATGCTTTTTCCATGTTTCGGATGAGCCGCATCTGACACAGGTTGAATCTTATAAAAATGCTAGTTTAATCCTGCAAGAATTACTAAAGGATTTTCCAATTATTGACGCGCTTTCAGACTATACCTTCTATGAAAAAGGCATTGTCAAAAATCCGATTCCATCCAATGATCATATCAATGCCTTTATAGAGAATGGAGTAGAAAATCTTTGGACCTATTATTGCTGTGCCCAATATAAAAAGGTGGCAAACCGCTTTTTCTCGATGCCATCGTTTCGTAATCGGGTTTTAGGTATCCAGCTATATAAATATAAAATCGCTGGCTTTCTTCATTGGGGATATAATTTTTGGTATGCACAATATTCAAAAAAGGCGATTGATCCATTTAAAAATACTGATGCCAATTATGCATTCCCTTCCGGAGACGCTTTTCTCGTTTATCCCGGTGAAGATGGTCCGATTGAATCGATAAGACTCGAGGTAATGAATGAAGCACTACAAGATTTGAGAGCGCTTCAATTGCTGGAAAGCGTCGTTGGAAGAGAACAAGTTTTAGCGCTTTTGCAAGACGGATTGGATTATGAAATAACCTTTGAACAATATCCTCAAGACCAAGAGTGGTACCTTCAAAAAAGGGAACAGATTAATGAAAAAATTAAGAGAGAAGGTGTAGTATGTCAGCATTAACCTATAATCAAAACTCCTTCATATTGGATGGCAAAGAAATTCGACTATTAAGCGGGGCGATGCATTATTTCCGTACAGTGCCGGAGTACTGGGAGGATCGTTTAATAAAGTTAAAAGAATGTGGCTTTAATACGGTCGAAACCTATGTGGCATGGAATTTACATGAACCTGAGGAAGGACAATTTGTTTTTGAGGGTATTGCTGATATTGAAACTTTCATCAAAACGGCTGAAAAAGTTGGTCTTCATGTCATTGTCAGACCAGGTCCATATATTTGTGCCGAGTGGGAGTTTGGCGGTTTCCCTTATTGGTTATTGACGGTACCGAATATTCAACTACGCTGTTATAATCAACCGTATTTAGAAAAAGTAGATGTGTTTTTCGATGTGTTATTTGAACGATTGCAGCCATTGCTGCGTTCCAATGGCGGCCCAATTATTGCCATCCAGGTTGAGAATGAGTACGGCAGCTATGGAAATGATCAAAAGTATTTGCAATATATGCGGGACAGTATCCAAAAACGGATTGGTCAGGAGCTGCTTTTTACTTCTGATGGTCCGGCACCAAGTATGCTGAATGGCGGGATGATTGAAGGCGTGTTTGAAACCGTCAATTTTGGTTCACGAGCAGAAAGCGCATTTGAACAATTAAAGCAGTTTCAGCCAAACGCACCGCTGATGTGTATGGAGTTTTGGCATGGGTGGTTCGATCATTGGGGTGAGGAGCATCATACGCGTTCCTCTGAAAGTGTCGTCGAGACATTGGATAGTATTCTAAAGCAAAATGGTTCTGTCAATTTTTATATGGCCCACGGCGGGACGAATTTTGGTTTCTTTAATGGAGCCAATCATAATGAGGAAGTTTATCAGCCAACGATTACCAGCTATGACTATGATGGCTTGTTGACAGAATCCGGGGATGTAACAGAAAAGTTCTTCGCGGTGCGAAAGACGTTTGAAAAATACGTCGAGCTGCCAGAAATGAAATTACCTCCTGTGACACTAAAAAAACAGTATGGTGAGGTCATTTTGGGGGAGCGCGTTGCTTTGCTAGATTCATTAAATCAACTTTCAAGTCCACTAGAGAGCCGAACTCCTTTAACAATGGAGGAGTATGGGCAAGGTTATGGATTCATTGTCTATGAAACGATGATTAAAGGTGCTTACGGGAAGCAGAAGATTACCGTTCAGGATATTCATGACCGCGGACAAATTTATTTGAACGGTGAATATGCTGGCTTAGTCGAGCGAATTGGCGGCCGTTCAAGTATTGAGGTTGATATTACCGAGGTAGAAACAAAACTGCAGATTATTGTTGAAAATATGGGCCGAGTTAATTATGGTCCGTTCCTTAATGATTTTAAAGGGATTACCCAAGGTGTAAGAGCAGGCAACCAATTTTTATTTGATTGGACTGTATATCCATTACCGTTAAACGATTTGAGTCCGCTAGTGTTTAACAGTGATGAGGCAAAAAAAAACCATCCTTATCTTCACCGGGGATCCTTACATGTTGATGAAGCGGCCGATACGTTTATCGATATGTCTGGGTGGACGAAAGGGGTCGTCTTTGTGAATGGTCATAATCTTGGCCGTTACTGGGAAATCGGTCCGCAGCAAACCCTCTATGTTCCGGCTCCATTTTTGCAAAAGGGTGAAAACGAAATTGTCATATTGGAATTACATGACCATAAAGAAAGTATAAGGTTTGTGGACCAGCCTGTATTAGGATAACTTGCGGGAGAAACCCGTCTAAAAAGGAGCAATCACCATGATCGTTAATCATATTAGCAATTTCAATTTTTACAAAGGGCTCAATGAGAAATTCGATAAAGCCTTTGACTATATCCAAAACACGAACCTTGAACAGTTGGAGCCAGGCTTCTATGAAATAGAAGGAGAAGAAGTTTTCTTAAATCTCGTTGAATATGAAACAAAAAGTGTCGAAGAGCGTGTGTGGGAATCACACAAAAAATATATCGATATCCAAGTCATCGTCGAGGGAAATGAATTCATCGGGTATGAACTTTTTGATCGAATGAAAATCAAAGAAGACTACAATAAGCAGGATGATATTTATTTTTTAGAAGGAAGCCTGCAATCAAAGGTAAAGCTTGAAAAAGGTGACTTTATCATTTGCTATCCGCAAGATGCCCATATGGCTGGAATGATGGTTAATGGTTCCGAAAAGGTGAGAAAAGCTGTTTTTAAAGTCAAAATATAGAGTAATTGAAAACAACTGTAGCCCTGATACCAACGTCAGGGCTTTCTATTTTTCACGGAATAAGGGGTGGATTTAATGTGCATTGGCTGCTTGACGACAGAACATCGAAATCATTAGAAACCAGAGAAAAGAAAATCAAAGGCACCCTTTACTACAGGATTAAATAATCCAGATTGCTTATTCGGCTTTCTCTAAATTCTCCTGGAGAAAAACCCGTAATTTTTCGAAAGACTTTATTGAAATAGTTGGCATTTTCATATCCTGTTTTAGCGGCGATATCTTTTATCGATAAATCGGTATGACGAAGCATTTCCGAAGCTTTCTTGATTCGGACTTTCGTTAAGTATTGTGACGGCGTCGTATTGGTGTACTTCCGAAATTGTTTAATGAAATAATAGCTTGATAGCCCAGCTATTGCCGCCATTTTTTCAACGGAAATGTATTCCCCATATTGTTGTTGAAGATAAGTAATTACCCGCAACATGGGTTCAGGCATTTCTTGATTGGCAGAATTCAGGTTTTTTGTAAAACGATAGCATTCCATGATAAATTCGTATGCTCTAGCCGAAGAAAGATAAGCATCAATCATTTTATGTTCTCTTGTTTCTTGGAGCAGGCTGTACAATAGTTGAATCAGATTTGCTTCTGGAGGAATATTTACAGTCTTCCCGGCATGAACATGAATAAAATCCCAGCATGAAGCGGCAGCACTTCCGGTTAATGTAATATAAATAAATTCCCAGCTTGCACTGCTCTCGGGAAGAAAGTAACAATGCTGACTTGGCAGTTGGACAAAAAATGCATCGCCGCGATGTAATGGGTACCGCTGATCCTCGAAGGTAATGGCACCTTGACCGGAGAGGGTATATTGAAAAACATATTTTTCTACCCCTTGAATATCCTTTCTCATCATCCCATCCCAGTAATAATCAATGGAAGTTTGAAGCTCCCATCCAATTGATGAGATATTTGCTATATTATTTTGGGGCATATCCTGAAAACGAAACCCATAATTACCATACTTTTGACTAGACAATAATTTACCCTCCATTCGCAAGTTATTACCATTGTAGAAATAATGTAAGCGCCATAATATGAGTATAGCAGTTTTTTATTATTTTAAATGGTCCAATTGTACAACAACATTTATGACAATTTTTTTCAGGGGGTTAAAAAAATGTCGAAAATTACATTTGTAGGCGCAGGTAGTACGGTTTTTGCTAAAAATGTCCTTGGGGACTGCTTAATGGTATCAGCCCTTGAGGGATTTGAGTTCGCTTTATTTGATATTGACGAAAAACGCCTAAAAGAATCAGAGGCTATGCTGACGAATTTGAGAAATCGTTATAACAAAAGCATTCATATTAAAGCCTATTTAGACAGAAAGGAAGCGTTACGAGGAGCTAAATATGTGATAAATGCCATTCAAGTTGGCGGCTATAAACCGAGTACAGTCATTGATTTTGAAATACCGAAAAAATACGGTCTCCGCCAGACAATTGCAGACACGGTTGGAATTGGCGGGATATTTCGTTCATTACGCACCATTCCAGTTTTATTTGATATTGCTAAGGATATCGAGGAGGTGTGCCCGGATGCGTGGTTCTTAAATTATACAAATCCGATGGCCGCTTTAACTGGTGCGATGCTTCGCCATACAAACGTGAAAACGGTCGGATTATGCCATAGTGTCCAAACCTGCACAAGGGATCTATTCGAATCATTGGGAATGGAGCATGAAGGTATTACCGAGAAAATAGCCGGAATTAACCATATGGCCTGGCTGCTTGAGGTAAAGAAGGATGGAAAAGATTTATACCCTGAAATTAAACAACTTGCTAAACAGAGGCAGTTGCCTAAGCATCCCGATATGGTTCGCTTTGAGTTAATGGACAAATTCGGGTTTTATGTGACTGAATCTTCTGAACATAATGCGGAATATCATCCCTATTTCATTAAACGTCAATACCCGGATTTAATTGAAAAATTCAATATTCCGCTTGATGAATATCCAAGACGCTGTGAAAATCAAATCCGCGGCTGGGAGGGAATGCGTGAAGAACTAACAAGTAATTCAAATCTGTCTCATGTGCGTTCGAATGAATATGGTTCAAGAATCATTGAATCTATGGAAAGTAATATTCCATTTAAGTTCGGCGGCAATGTCTTAAATACAGGCGGCTTAATAAGTAATCTGCCTCGGAAGGCAGTGGTAGAAGTTCCGTGTGTTTCAGATCGCAGCGGAATAACACCGTGCTATATGGGCGAACTTCCTGAACAGCTTGCTGCACTAAACCGAACCAATATCAATACCCAGCTATTGACCATTGAAGCTGCGGTTACGGGGAAAAAAGAACATGTTTACCAGGCCGCCATGCTGGATCCGCATACAGCAGCGGAATTATCATTAGACGATATTGTTTCATTGTGCGATGACTTAATCGAAGCACATGGAGAATGGCTGCCAGTGTTTAAATAATAGAAACAAGGCTAAGCCGAATTAACCGGAGTATGGATGGGTTACAAAAAAAGAGACAATAATGTTCAAAGGCTTAAGTTTTGTGGCTTAAGCCCTCTTATACCAAATAAAAACCAGAAAATTACATACTCAAGCAAAAATGACATATCATCATTTATAGGCTTACTGAGTAATGATTTAGCCAGACAATTCCAATAAATCTTACATATTTACCCGAAGTCCTTTTCACAGTAAGCTAAGGGAAATTTTAATTTAAGAGGAGGTAGTAATGTTAATATTTAAAAAACTAAAGTCGTTTTATCTTCCTTATAAGAAGGATTTCATTTGGTCGATGCTTTTCTTGGTGTTGATAGCTGGAATTACAGTAGTTTATCCAATGATTTTGCAACTGACCATTGATGAAGTAGTTCTTGGGAACCGATATGATTTGGTACCTTGGATTTCTTTAGGATTTATTGCAATTATGGCGATAAAAGGACTGTCCGCTTTTATTCAACATTATTTGGCGGATATGTTCGGAATTAAATCTGTTTTCCACCTGCGTAATACCTTATATGAAAAACTGCAGCGGCTGTCGTTTAGCTATTATGATAATGCGAAGACAGGGGATCTGATGTCTCGTTTGACCGCAGATGTAGAAGGATTTCGCTTTTTTGTATCCTTCGGTTTTAGTGAGGTACTCCGCTTTGTCATTGTTGTCACCGCTAGTTTATTTGTGATGTTTAATTATTCCGTTTCACTCACGCTTGTGACAATTGCGGCACTTCCATTTATCAGCATTGTTGTTTATAAATTTGATAAGGACGTACACCCGGCTTTCCGCGGAATCCGTGAATCATTTGGAAAGTTAAACACAAAGGTACAAGAAAATATAAGCGGCATACATACCGTTAAAGCCCTATCAAAAGAAGCAGTAGAGATTGAACGGTTTACAAAGTCAAATCAAGACTATCGGACGAAACAGCTAAATACCGCAGCAGTTTGGTCGAAATACTTTCCGCTGATGGAGCTGATTGGAAATATTTCTGTTGTTGTTTTAATCGGATATGGCGGCTATCAAGTCATCAACGGAGCCTTAAAACCAGGTGAGCTTGTCGCCTTTTACAGCCTGATTTGGTATATTTTGTGGCCAATCATGCACCTTGGATTCACGATTAATATGTTCTCTCAGGCGAAAGCTTCCGGCGAGCGGCTGCTGGAAATTCTGGAAGCCGATGAAACGATTTATGATCGGGAGGATGTCAAGAATATCAAAAAGATCACAGGTAGTGTGGTTTTTGATCAGGTGACATTCCGTTATCATAATGAAGGAACGGCGGCCCTTCAAGATATCAGCTTTGAAGCCCATCCGGGTAAAACGATTGGTTTGATTGGGGCAACCGGTTCGGGGAAAACAAGCATTATCCAGCTTCTTTCTCGCTTATACGAACCAACTGAAGGAAAGATTTTCATCGATGGACGTCCGCTCAAGGAATATCGTTTGAAAACGCTGCGTTCCGAAATTGGGGTTGTTTTACAGGAAACCTTTCTTTTTTCATCAACGATAAAAGCGAATATAGCTTATGGAAGACCTGATGCCACAATCGAAGAAATTATCGCCGCCGCTGAATGCGCCGATGCACATGATTTCATTATGGAGCTGCCCGCTGGATATGACACAATGCTTGGGGAGAGGGGAATGGGTCTATCTGGGGGACAAAAGCAGCGGATTGCAATTGCCCGCGCCATCTGTACCGATCCTGCGATTCTCATATTGGATGATTCAACAAGTGCGGTCGATATGGAAACGGAGTTTTCTATTCAGCAGGCTCTCCAGGAAGTAATGAAGGGGAGAACAACCTTTATTATTGCACATAGAATCTCGTCGTTAAAACATGCCGATGAAATTTTAGTGCTCGATAATGGAAAAATTGTTGAACGGGGTACACATGAACAGCTGGTAAATAATCATGGAACATATGAAAGAATTTATCATATTCAATATCAAGATCATGCTGCAATCATGGAAAAGGCAGTAAGGTAGGTGGGAATAATGGAAGATAAGCGTAAGAAACAATTAATATTAGAGCGGTTTAACTACTCCAATGAGCAAGTGATCGATAAAGCGTTTAACTGGCAGCAAATATGGAGGTTATTACAATATGTAAAACCATATGCAAAATCTTATCTGCCGCTTTCGTTGATTGCTGTTATCCTGTCAACGGCAATTCGGTTGATCATTCCGATTTTGATAGGTGTCTATACACTGGACCGGGCGATTATTGAAAAAGATACAGGACTGCTATTGAATCTAGTTTTCATCATTTCAGGATTATATTTGCTGTCTTATTTGGTCAATGCCTTAAGAATTCGCTGGATGAATAAGCTTGGGCAAAATGTCATTTATGATTTACGCAAACATTTATTTACCCATGTCCAATCATTATCCCACCGGTTCTTTGACCAGCGTTCGGCAGGTTCGATTCTAGTAAGGATCATGAATGATATTAACTCACTGCAGGAGCTGTTTACCAATGGTGTTATTAATCTATTAACTGATTTTCTGCTGTTAGTGGCGGTCATTTTTATCTTATTCTCGTTGAATGCTAAACTAACGTTAGCGATAATGGTTATATTACCGATTATGTTTTTCATTTCGACAAGTCTGCGTAAAAAAATCCGATTATCGTGGCAGATGGTCCGGCTGAAGCAGTCAAAGATTAACTCTCATTTAAATGAAAGTATTCAAGGAATTCGAGTCACACAGGTATTTACTCAAGAAGACGAAAATATCCAGTTTTTTAAGGGATTGAACCAGGAAAACTTTGATATTTGGAAGCAAGCGGTTAAGAAAAATGCGATGTTTGGTCCGATTGTGGAAATGACGAATGCCATCGGAACGGTGATTCTTATTTGGTATGGTGCTTTTCTTGTGATGAACGGAGAAAGCACCATCGGGGAATTTGTTTCGTTTGCCTTTTATTTAGGGATGTTCTGGGAGCCAATCTCGCGTCTTGGGCAATTGTATAACCAGCTCCTCATTGGAATGGCGTCTTCTGAGCGTATTTTTGAGTTTTTAGATGAACGTCCGCTTGTCGCAGAATCTCCAAACGCTCGGGTGCTTCCTTTGGTGAATGGCAGTATTGATTTTGAAGATGTACAATTTTCCTATGATGAAAAAAGAACAGCCTTAAATGGGATTACTTTTTCGATTCAGGCAGGTGAGACTTGTGCACTTGTCGGTCACACGGGTTCAGGGAAGACAACGATAGCGAATTTGATCAGTCGATTTTATGATGCTACGGACGGCGTTGTTAAGATTGATGGTTATCCGATTCAAGATATTTCTATTGCCAGTTTGCGCTCGCAAATTAGTGTTGTCCTGCAGGATACGTTTATTTTTTCTGGAACGATCATGGAAAACATCCGCTTTGGCAGCCCAAGTGCAAGCGATGAGAAAGTCGTAGCAGCTGCAAAGGCTGTAGGAGCGGATCCATTTATTATGCAGCTTCCGAATGGGTATCTAACAGAAGTGGAAGAGCGGGGAAATGTTTTGTCTGTTGGAGAACGCCAGCTTCTTTCTTTCGCAAGGGCTTTACTCGCGGATCCAAAAATTCTCATTCTCGATGAAGCAACCGCAAGTATTGATACGGAGACAGAAGTAAAAATTCAGAGGGCATTAAAAACATTATTAAATGGACGAACCGCGATTATGATTGCTCACAGGCTCTCAACGATTCGAGACGCGGACAAAATTATTGTCATGGATCATGGTAATATCCTTGAACAGGGTAATCATGAAATGCTAATGAGTAACCAAGGAGTTTACTACGAATTGGTAAAAGCACAATACAAAATGCTTGGTGTTGGTTGATTCTTTAATAGGGGGCAGTACAAAAAGTCGACTTAAAAAGACTTTTTGGCACAGCCTCTTTATTTTTTAGTTTTGGTTTATTAATTGGGGCAAATTTTACTGAATTGATTTCCGGTAGAGCCGAAAGCGCTGCTTATATTCTTGCTGAGCATGGCTACACTGTATTTTTCCACTATTGATTCAATAAGTGTATTAGGTTATAGAATGTACTATAATTAGAATAGGGAATACTCTTTATGATGAAAGGGTGAGAATATTGAGTTTACCAGAGAAAAGAAATCTGTCATTGGACGAATTTTATAAGCTAAAAGAGAATTCTGATCAAATAATGGAATATATTGATGGAGTAATTTTTATGTCACCTTCTCCATCCACAAAGCATCAAAGAATTTCTGGACGTTTACATGCCGAGCTTTTTCAATTGCTAGATGGTTCTGAATGTGAAGTGTTTCATGCACCTTTTGATGTTGAATTGACACATGAGAAAATGGATGGCACGAAGATTGTGATACCTGATTTGTCAGTGATCTGCGACAAAAGTGGGTTAAATGAGGAAAAATATGTTGGGGTTCCTACTATAATTATTGAGATTGTCAGCCCTTCAAATCAATCCCATGACTTGGTTTTTAAACTCAATCTGTACATGCAATATGGTGTAAAAGAGTATTGGATTGTAAATCCAATACTAAATACAGTACAAGTATATACCCTTGATGACAATAAACAATACCGACTACATGATATTGCAAAAGATAAAGGAAGCATTCATTCAACAATACTTACAAAGTTTATCGTTGATGTTGAAAAAATTTTTACTTAGGGCAGCAGCTGCTATTATAAAACAATCTATTGTACGATTTAAATGTGCCACGATATAATGATGAGAGTCTGTGTGTGAATCTATATTTTATTAGCAGTGAGGTAGTGTATGAAAAAAGGGACGATAGACATCATTTTTATCATTATTGGTGCATTTTTGTTTGCGTTAGGTGTTAATTTATTTGTTATTCCGAACGAGCTTGGGGAAGGCGGAGTTACGGGTATAACTATAATTGCCTACTATTTATTTGGCTGGTCGCCAGGTTTAGTCAGCTTAATATTGAATGCCTTTTTGTTAATGGTTGGTTACAAATTTTTGAATAAGGTCACGACGATTTATACGATCATTGCAGTAGTTTTTAATTCGCTTTTTCTTCATTTGACAGAAGGCTGGAGGATTGCTTCTGATGAATTAATGGTGAATGCCATTTTTGGCGGAGTAATTATCGGGGTTGGAATAGGCTTCATTATTCGAGTTGGAGGAACATCAGCAGGAACTACCATCCTAGCAAGAATTACACATAAGTATTTAGGATGGAGTATTAGCTATGGTCTATTGTTTTTCGACTTACTTGTTGCCTTCTCATCTTATTTTATCATCGGTGCAGAAAAGCTGATGTTAACCATTATTATGCTTTATGTAGGTACGAAAGTAATGGAATTTGTGATTGAAGGTTTAAATCCGAAAAAGGCCATTACGATTATTTCTGATAAACCGAATGACATTGCCAAACAGGTGACGACATCAATGGATAGAGGTGTAACTGTTTACTCGGGTCATGGTTATTACACAAAAACCCCCAAGGAGATTCTTTATATTGTAATTAGTAAGCAAGAAGTCATAAAGCTGAAACGCATTGTTCAAGCTACCGATCCGACTGCATTTATTGCAATCCACGATGTTCGAGATGTATTTGGAGAAGGATTTATTGATATTTCTAAAGCATAATACCAAAAAAAGGGGAGCCCCCATTCAATAGGGCTCCCCTTTTTGTTCCTAAAATCAAAAATTGTCATTCATAAAAGCAATTCTTAAATGACAATTTTATAAAAGGGTTGAAAGCGTTAGCAAAGAAAACACATAAAGGATAACCTACATATCGACCTTTTCTTTTCAGAAATCCTATAATCAAATCGACAGCATTTAACAGAATATTTACAATTCGATGCGTATCAAATTATTTTCAAGTTACCTCAACATAAAGAGGAACGCAAACATTAATTGATTAGGGGGCTTATGATGAATATTCTAATTATCGAAAAGGATGTATTAAGTAGAGATCTTTTAAAGAATAGTTTCTTAAGCGAGGGTTGGAGAGTTTTGACATCCAGTGATGGATTAGAAGCTTTGCAGAAAATTCAAAAGATCAAAGTAGATTTAGTTCTTTTAGACCCAATGATTTCGAAGTTACCAAGTGATACAGTCTGTAAAGAAATTAGAAAAATAACGAATGTACCGCTCTTGATTATGTCTTCAAGGTCGAGAGAAGAAGATATCATCCATGCGCTGAATATCGGAGCAGATGATTATCTTATTAAGCCAATCCGCATTAATGAGGTATTGGCACGGATTAAAGCATTGATTAGGAGAATTGAAAGGTTTACAAAGAAAAGCCAAAAGGTGATTTGCTTTAATCAAAAAAGCCTTGTGATTAATTTTGAAACACAAGAAGTGCAGGTGGAAGGGAAATCTGTCCAATTAACATCTACTGAATTTAAAATCCTGCATGCGTTTGCACAAAAACCTGGAAAAGTATTTAGCAGGCAAGACTTGTCCTATATTGTTCAAGGGTACCGTTTTATTGGTGATGGGCGGACAATGGATGCACATATAAAAAATTTAAGGAAAAAACTGGAGAAAAACCCGCGTACTCCTAAATATATCGTCACAAAAACAGGAGCGGGGTATAAATTCAACTGTCTAGTCGATCAGGCCCCAATAATCGAAAGTTCCGGACTTTTAGCCGAAAGCTCTTAATTTATTATTTAAGGGTTGAACGAACCATTAGAAATAAGAGTTGGAGGGTTTTCATGTTACTTGTTTATGCATTCAGGAAAGTTCACCACCATATCACTCTCATTTTGTTTCCGATACTGTATGATTTGCTTGCATTTGTAATAGGCTGGTCGATTGTCGGTATGGATGGTAAAGAGAGGACGTCCATTCGGTTAATTTTAGAAATGGGACTGCCTTCTGCCAGTCATGTCTCGAATATTCCGCTGTTCGCGAATAATATTGATCTCTTAAATAGTCCTAATCTAGCAGCCTATACCTGGCTGATTGTCATAATAATGATCGTCATAGGGGCCTTTCTTCAAGGTGGATACATTCATTACTTGTATTCCATCGTCAGTGAAAAGAATTTTAACTTATCACAATTCTTTCATGCTGGGAAAAAAAGTTGGCTGCAATTTATTTTTCTAGGAATCATTATATTTTTTGGCAAAATTGCTGTTACTAGTTTTTTAGTTCTGATGTTTAATATGATTGGGATTTTTGCTGCGCTTGTTTTTTTTATAAGTTTACGGATCTTGTTCATTTATTTGGAATTCACCATTGTAGTGGACCGTGTAAGTATTACAGCAGCATTGAAATTGAGCAGAGGATATCTTAAAAACTCTCTGTTCGTTTCATTTTCTCTCATTTTAATTATGTATATAACATCCAGTTTGATTAGCTTCCTCATTCATTGGTTCTGGGGACCATTGATGATGGCAGGATCAGTATTTGCTTATGGGTATGTTATGAGTGTGGTTCAAACCTTATTTATGACCATATTGTGCAGAACTAGGAATAAGCTGACTAATGGTGTTAAGGCTGCTTAAGTAAATATGAGTGAAAATACCCATTTTAATAGCGAATTAGTTATAGAGTGAATTTTCACACTAAATTCACAAGTTATAGAGTAGTATCTTGGTATGCGCTTACATATGGAAGCGAATAAGGCAAGGGCCACTAGTGAATTGCCAAAAAAATAATGGTTGGAATTGGGAGGAGGTTAAAAGATTTATCGCTGCTTGTTTTATTTTAGTAATTATTTTTAAAAATTTCCTTATAACTCAAAGGGGGTAATCCTAATCATGAAAAAGATGAAGAAAGCTTTGTTTTTAGTTCTCACGGTATTGTTAACTCTCTCCATAATTGCTGCTTGCAGCAATACATCAGCACCAACGAACGCTGATGATAAAAAAGGTGCTAAAGAAAAGGAAACGGAACCCGAAGAAATTACATTAAGATGGGCGTATCAATGGGGGGAAGAGACTTTCCAGAATAGTATCGGAAAGTATATTGAAAAAAAGTTCCCTCACATCACAATTGAGGTGCAGGAAGCTGGGACAGACAATGCTGAAACCCTTGAACAGCTGGTAGCAGCAGGAAAGAGTCCGGATATCGTAACGATGGGTCTCATGACACATACGCCTTTTTTGGAAGACATTGGCCTGGCTTACAATATGGATGAGCTAATGGAAAAAGAAGGCTTTGATTTAGACCGTTTTGACCCATCAATCATTCAATTTGCACGTAACCAAGATCCAAAACAAGAAGGTGGATTATATACAATTCCAACTGGCCGTGCTACTTTTTCGCTGCACTATAACAAGGATGTTTTCGATATTCTTGGTGTAGATTATCCAACTGATAATATGACATGGGAAGAAGTAACGGAACTAGCCAAAGAATTAACACGTGAAATGAATGGTGTACAGTACCGAGGATTGGATCTTGACGTTCCTTATGATGCCTATACTCAATTTAGTCAAAATTCAGTTGATCCAGAAACAAACGAAGTATTAATAACAGGATCAGAAGCATATAGAAGATATTTGGAAATGGTGAAAGCAGTCACTTCCATTCCAGGAAATTACCCTGCAGAGGAGCCTGGCAGTCTTCTTCATAACTGGGGAGCAGCATTCGGTGAAGGCAACGTTGCCATGGCACCTGCCAAGACTCACCATGGCTGGTTAGCACAGGAGAATGTTGATATTGTGTCTTTCCCTGTATGGGAAGGTTTGGAAGGAATTGCCCCTGCACCAAATGGCAATGGACATGCCATTACTGCACCAAGTGAACATAAGGAAGCAGCATTAGAGGTTATCGAATATTTATTCTCTGACGAAGTACAGTTGGAAATGTCAAAAGATGGTGGAGCTTCAGTGCTAGTAAATCCAGATATTCATACTGCGTATGCTGAGAATAAACCAGAGTTCCATGAAAAAAATCTTGAATCACTATTTATTCATCAATATGCAACTGGTCCAGAAAAGAGTGCGAAATACAGTGACGATGTTTTATGGACAGCTCCTATCGAATATGTTAACTCCGGAAAAGATATCAATGAGTTTTTACGTATTCTTCAAGAAACAGCTGAGGAAAATGTACGAACACAAATGGAATCAGAGTAAATCACCTTTTACTCAAGATGAAGAAGCAAAAAAAATTAAAATGAACGGAGGCTCTGCATGGTTATCATTGCAGAGTTTCCTTTTAAGTATTTTAAAGATTTATAGATCAGTCCGAATCTAACCTCAGAGTGTCGCCTTTCTCTAATTTTCACACTATATTCACACAAAGATATGTAAAATAAAAAATATCAAATATTGGAAAACTTTGTCTTAGGAGGTTACTTCATTGGCAAGAATTTTGTTGAATAATGTTACGAAACGGTACGGTAAATTCAAAGAACTTGCAGTAGATAATTTTAATATGGAAATTGAAGATGAAGAGTTTTTAGTATTTTTAGGCCCTTCTGGGTGCGGGAAGTCGACGACTCTTAGAATGGTCGCAGGACTTGAGGATATTTCTGAAGGTGAGATTTATATTGGGGATACCTTGGTGAATAATTATCCGCCAAAGGATAGAGATATCTCGATGGTATTCCAAAACTATGCTTTATATCCTAATTTGACAGTCTATGAAAATATCGCTTTTGGGCTCCGGATTCGAAAGATACCAAAACATGAAATTGAAGCAGCGGTGAAACGAGCAGCAGACGTACTGGAAATAGGTAACTTTCTTAATCGTAAACCAAGAGAACTAAGCGGCGGTCAGAGACAGCGTGTTGCTTTAGGGAGGGCAATCGTGCGACAGCCACAGGCATTTTTAATGGATGAGCCATTGTCTAATTTAGATGCTAAACTGCGTGTTCAGATGAGAGCTGAGATAATTAGGCTGCATCGGACGATGGGAGTAACAACGATTTATGTTACCCACGATCAAATCGAAGCTATGACGATGGGAGATCGAATTGTTGTTATGAATAAAGGAATCATTCAGCAGGTGGATACTCCTCAGCAAATATACAATAAACCACAAAATATTTTTGTAGCAAAGTTTATTGGTAATCAGCCTATGAATTTTTTTGAAGGCACATTAGAGGAAATAAACGGTTATTTAACCTTTTCCGCAAAAACCTTCAGCATTAGGTTAACCGATCGCCAAGCGAAATTGTTTAATGAACAACGCGGTCTTAGTTACACCATTATTATGGGGATAAGACCAGAATTTTTTAGTTTTGAAAAGGAAATGTTCGATACATACCCTCATGCCACGATGAAAGGGGTATTACAATTTAATGAGTTTATCGGCTCCGATCACTACTATCATCTTTCGACACAAGGAAAAGAGTCATTTACGGTCCGTGCCCACCCTAGATTCCCATTTAGGGAAGGCGAAGAGATGAGGGTAGCCATAGATATGGATAAGGTGTTGTTTTTTAACAGTAAAACAGAAAAATTGCTGCCAATTTGAATGGGGTGAAAAGATGGCACAACAAATTCAGAAGTCACATAGTAAGAGATTACTATGTATTGGTTTAATTATCGTTTTAATCATAAGTACAATGTTGCCTTTTTCTAACAATCAAAGTCAGACCGTATACGCTGATGAGAATAAGAATACAAAGGAAACTGCGAGTACAGGCACATTTGAAAGGAATCTGGAGCCTTATTACCACGAAATGGAACAAAAGTGGAAAAGTGAAGGGGTAAATCAAGGGACCGACAATTTGCAAATAGAAGCGGGCAGCTTTTCAAATAAATCCACTGATGCTGGTGTTACTTTAGAATCTTATGGCGGAAAAGATAATGTATTACTTTGGTCAAAACCAACGGGCTGGGTGGAATATCTTGTTGATGTTCAGAATGAGGGATTATATGAAATTGCGTTGGAATATACCCCCTTATTACAAGCGGATGGAGGTACTAGGCAATCAGTGATCTTTAATGTCCAGCTTAATGGTTCTTATCCATATAGGGAATCCCGATCCATAGAGCTAAAAAGGGAATTTCGCGATGAGAAGCCCCAATATGATGACAATGGGAACCAAATTAGGTCACTTGTAAAAGAAGTAACGGGATGGAAGACTGAAGCACTTCGCGATTCGGGGGGTGTAAATGTTGAACCGTTATTGTTTCATTTGAAAAAGGGAGAAAATAGTATTCGTTTACAAGTCCTAAGGGACTCGATTGCCCTGAAATCCGTTGAGATTAAATCACCAGAATCATCCAAGACTTATCAGGATGTAAAGGAAACATATCCTTCAAATTCCTCAAAATCTGGGAAGTTCATTACCATTGAAGCCGAAAAGTTTAACAAGAAGAATTCCACCTCTATTCAAGTTCAATATGACCGTGACCCTTTAACCACACCGAAATCACTAAAAATGATTAAGTTTAATACATTGGGTGGCGCGAACTGGTATCAAGGCGGACAGGCTGTTACTTGGGAATTTGAAGTTCCTGAAAATGGAATCTACAAGATTGGATTTCGTGGACTTCAAAATTTCAGGAAAAATTTATCTACCTTCAGAACGATTTATATTGATGGACAAATACCTTTTGAAGAAATGAAGCATTATCAAATTTCATATGCCACAGGATGGCAAGAGATTATTCTTAATGAAAAAAATGGAAGCCCTTATTCCTTTTATTTAGATAAAGGTAAGCATACCCTTTCACTTGAAGCAACCTATGAACCGTTTGTACCGTTAGTTGCTCAGATGGACGAATTAGCCAATGAAATCAGAGCGATATCACAAGAACTTCGGCTTGCCTCAGGTAACCAAGAGGATCAGTTTAGAGTCTGGAATGTAGAGGAAGAGCTTCCAGGATTGCTTGACCAATTAAAAACAATGAAGAAACAGTTTGAAAAAATAGCCAAACAAATGTTAGAGATAAATGGTGAACAAAGCAATGTCTCCCAAGCCTTGGAATCAATTATTCAAGATATCTCCTTCTTGCTGGAGGAACCCGGTGAAATTCCTAATAGCCAAGTAAGAATAGGCGCATTGCAAGATAAACTGGAAACTCAGAGACAGGAATTAATGAATAGTCCATTGCAGGTAGACAAGTTTTTCATTGCTCCAGACAAGACAGAATTTCCTCCTATGACGGCAAATTGGTTCGAGAAAATAAATGGGACTTTTAATTCTTTACTCTACTCCTTTTCTGATCAAAATCAATTAGAGCAGCAATCAGACAAAGAATTAAATGTTTGGATGATGTGGGGAAGAGATTATGCAGAAGAGCTTCAACAGCTGGCAAACCAACAATTTACACCTAAATATGGTATTAAGGTAAACGTGAACTTAATACAAGATACGAATTTATTAATATTGGCAAAAGCTGCGGGTATCATGCCAGATGTTGCCTTGGGTGTTCCAAGCGGGATGCCATTTGAAATGGCCGTTCGTGGAGCAGCTAAAGATATTTCAACCATGCCGGGTGCAGAGGAATTATTGAAACAATATGCACCAGGTACAATGCTTCCTTACTATTACGATGGGGGAACCTACGGTATTCCAGAAACAATTAATTTTAAAGTGTTATTTTATCGAAAAGATATCTTGGATCAACTTCAATTAGAGGTGCCTGAAACATGGGAAGATGTCTATGAAATGCTTCCGACATTATTGCAAAATCACCTGAATTTTTTTGTTGATCCAAAAGATTTTTCCTATATGCTTTATCAAAATGATGTTGAATTATATACGGCTGACGGATTGAAGACAGGGTTAGACCAGCCTGAGGCTTTTCAGGCGTTTGAGGAGTGGACAAATCTCTTTAATTTGCATGGAATGGATCGACAGGTTCAAAGCTTTTATCAACAATTCCGGAAAGGAACATTTCCTATCGGCATAGCAGATTTTAACCAATATATGCAATTGCTCGTTGCTGCCCCAGAAATTCTGGACACATGGGGTATCGCACCAATTCCTGGACATATCAATGAATCAGGCGAGAATGTCCGCTGGGCTGGGGGAACGGGAGTTGACACGACGAGCATGATGCTGTTTAACGATACGTCTGAAGAAAAACAGAGTCTTGCATGGGAGTTCATTAAGTGGTATTCGTCTCCAGAGGTTCAAACGGAATATGGCCTAAATCTCGAACAATTTCGTGGGGAGACATTTAGATGGAATTCAGCTAATGTTCAGGCATTTAGTAAAATGCCTTGGAGGGAACCTGATTTACAAGCCATTTTAGAACAATGGCAATGGGTGAAGGATATTGCGAACGTTCCTGGAGGATATATGACCACAAGGCAATTAGAATTTGCCTGGAACCAAACAGTCCTCGAAGGCGGAGTTCCTAGGATTGAATTGGAAAAAGCCATCAAAGCGATAAGCCGTGAGTTAAATAGAAAGCAATCGGAGTTTAATCTTATTGATAACAATAATAAGGTATTGAATCCCTTGGATGTACCAATCATTACAGAACCGTGGGAAGGAGTGAACCAGGATGAACAATGATATTCAGCTTGAAAAGCCAATTGAAAAACCAATTGAAAAACGAAATCTTAGTACCATCAAACCATCAAAAATAACTAGAATGAAAGATGAAGTTGCTTACCGTACGAGCAAGACATTGGCAAATATATGGGAATACCGCCTATCTTATTTGTTTATTGCACCATTTATGATTTTGTTTACTATTTTTATTGTTATTCCTGTCTTAGCGGCCATGGGTTTAAGCTTTACCTATTTTAACTCAATCCAATTTCCGACATGGTCAGCATGGTTAAATTATCAAACCTTATTCTCACAGGATATTGTATTTTTACAAAATGTCCTGCCGAACACCTTTAAATTTTCATTGTTTGTTGGTCCGGTTGGTTTTGTCCTTGCTTTTCTTCTTGCTTGGTTCATTGCCCAGCTCCCAAACACCTTGCGTATGGGATATGCACTAGCTATGTATGTCCCATCGCTGGCAGCAGGCGTTGCTATGACTGTAGTTTGGCAAGTCATGTTCTCTGGAGACCGAACTGGTTACATTAATAGTTTCCTATTAAATTGGGGATTTATTACGGAACCAATCATTTTCTTACAGGATCAAGATTGGCTATTAAATATTATGATTGTAGTTTCCATCTGGTCAAGTATGGGCATCGGATTTTTAGCGATGCTGGCAGGTTTGTTAAATGTGGATAAAGAGCTTTACGATGCAGGGAAAATCGATGGCATTTCGAATAGATTACAAGAAATATGGTATATCACGGTTCCGATGATGAGACCGCAATTATTATTTGCCGGTGTTATGTCAATCATTCATACATTACAGGCTGGAAATCTGGGTGTTCAGCTTTCTGGCTCTAATCCTACTCCCAACTACGCCGGTCAGGTAATGATTAGTCATATCGATGATTATGGTTTTATCCGCTTTGAGTTGGGGTATGCAAGTGCGATTTCTGTTGTTCTTTTGGTTATGATGTTCCTATTAAGTCGTATCTTCTTTTTTCTATTAGAAGAAAAGGAGGGGAAGTAATAAATGAGATTTATAGAAGCATTCACGAATTTTGGAAAAGAAAGCAAGTGGAAATGGACCAATTTCTTAATGGAATTAAAAAGATTGGATCGAACACAATATATTATCCTAATTTTTCTAACAGTAGCATCAATCTTCATGCTGCTCCCGATTGTTTACATTTTCAACCATGCTTTTAAGCCATTACATGAGTTATTTCTCTTTCCGCCAACATTTATTGTCCAAAATCCGACCTTTCAGAACTTTATTGAGCTCATGTCATTAACATCAAGCGCATTTGTACCCGTTTCAAGATACATTTTTAACAGTGTGGTCGTTACCGTACTTGCAACGATTGCCATGGTTGTCACGAGTGCACTTTGTGCATACGCATTGTCGAAACATCCATTCCCAGGTGCCAAGCTTGTCTTTTCATTAATCATGATTTCACTTCTATTTGTACCACAGGTTCTGCAAATACCGAGATATGTGGTCGTACAGAATTTAGGAATCATGAATTCCTATTGGGGTCATGTATTGCCTGTGATTGCGATGCCAGTTGGCGTATTTTTAATGAAACAATTTATTGATCAAGTACCAAATGAATTATTAGAGGCAGCAAAACTAGATGGTGCATCGGAATTTGGTATATTTCTGCGAATCGTCATGCCGATTGTTACACCTGCCATCGCAACGATTGGCATTATATCGTTCCAATCAGCTTGGAGTAACGTAGAAACTTCACAGTTATTTATGCAAGATGAATCGATGAAAACATTGCCATATTATATGATGTCCCTTACGGCAAATTTGGCAAATACCGTTGCGAGGCAAGGGGCTGCTGCAGCAGGTGCGCTTTTCATGTTTTTACCTCAGTTCATCATATTTTTATTCTTCCAGAGAAAAGTTATTGCCACAATGGCACATTCTGGAATTAAATAAGCCAGAAGGGGAACGGAGGTTTAACAATGAAAAAAAACCGAAGAAATTGGTATTCAATAATCGTTGTTCTTTGCCTGTTAACCATAATCCTATCACCTTCATTAACGGTCAAGGCAGACACGCCGTTTGATACGTTTAGTGTAGATGGTTTTGGACGAACGATCTTTACCCAGCCAGCTTATGAACCTGAAGGAGTCATAGCTCGGGACATCTATATGGTTGATGAAAATGGAGAGAAAATTTACTCACCATTAAATAAGCCCCAGGATTTATTTATTGATCAACAGGATGATATCTATATCGCCGATACGGGTAATAATCGTATTGTTCATTTGGACAAGGGCGGGAAACTTGTAAGGTTCCTGACGGTGCCAGAAAGCCCATTGAAAGAGCCCTCAGGTGTTTTTATTACCGATAATGGGGATATTTATATCGCAGATACAGGGAATAAGAGGGTCATTCGCTTAAATAAGGAAGGAAATATGATTCAGGAGTTTTTACGTCCAGAATCAAAATATATTAATCAGAAGTTTGTCTATGAACCGATCAATATGATTGTTGATAGACGCGGCTTCGTTTATGTCGTTTCGCGCGGAACATTCCAAGGGATTATTCAATTTTATCCTGATGGAGGCTTTTATGGATTTTATGGCACCAATGTATCGGAAGTGTCACTCATGGACAGAATTCGTAAAGTATTTTATACAAAAGAACAGTTAGCAAGACAGGTCCGATTACTTCCAAATCCGATCCGTAACGTCGAAATTGATAAAAATGGATATATTTATACCGTATCTAAGGACAAGTCAGAGGAAATAAAAAAATTAAACATTCGCGGTGAGAATCAATGGAAGGAATTTTCTTTTAATGAAAATGTAAATGTAAGCTTTTTACGAGAAGATTCCACAGTGAAAGAAGAAGGGCAGGCCGGAGTAAGTACGGACCTTACGGATGTCACCGTTGATGAAAATGGAATTGTCACCGTTGCGGACAAAGCCAATGCTTTAGTAACACAATTCAACCAAAACGGAGAATTACTCTTTTTTTGGGGTGCTCCTAGTACTTCTGGGACAGCTCAAATAGGTGTTAATCAAAGTCCGGTTGCACTTGATACAAACTCTGAAAACAAAATCTTCATTCTCGATGATTCGTTAAATCTTGTTCAGGTCCTTGTTCCAACACAATTTGGAAAAACTGTTCAAGACGCATATATCCTGACACAGGAAGGCAAATACGTAGAAAGTGAGAAGTATTGGAGTGAAATTGTCAGACAAAACGCTCTGTTTACTCCTGCTTATACTGGACTGGCCCGAGCTGCCTTTTATCGTGAGGATTTTGAAAAATCGAAAGAATTATATAAGCTCGCTGGTGATGACCAAGGGTACTCTGATTCCTTTTGGCAGCTTCGTTTAAATTGGTTCCAAAGCAACTTTACCTATTTAGCCAATGCCTTTGTTGTCATAGGACTGACATCCATTGCAGGAGTACAATATCGTCGGAAAAGCAAACGAAAGAGTGTAAAGGATTCCTTTCTAAAGAAACTTAAATGGCTGAAGGAAATAAAACTGCTTGAACAGTTAAAACATGCATTTTATATCCTTAGACATCCATTGGATGGCTTTGCCGATATTCGTTACCGAAATAAGGGCGGATATACAAGCGCCATCATCATCCTTTTAATGGTTATAGTCATGGTACTTGTCAAAATGTATTTTACTAGCTTTACGTTCCAACCGGTGGCTGTTGGCAGCATAAATATCGATTCTATTTTGACTGTTTCTACAACGGTATGGGTATCTTGGGTCATTTGTCATTATTTAATTGGTTCAATCAAGCAAGGGCAAGCACGGTTTAAAGATGTGTTTGTTGGCAGTGCCTATGCGCTATTCCCGGTGCTTCTCCTCGGTATACCATTAGCGGTACTGTCAAACCTGATGTCATTAAATGAATCTTCTATCTACGGATTTTTCAACGTGCTGATGATTATTTGGAGTGCTGCATTGTTTTTTTGGATGATTCAGGCGCTGCAAAATTATTCAGTCGGGGAAACGATTATTACTAGTTTACTATCCATGTTTTCAATGATTATGTTATGGGTTTTAGTTTTTATTGTGATTGGTCTTTCATCAGAGACCATTGACTTTTTCTTAACCCTTTATCGGGAGGTGACAATGTGATGAGAAAGAGGAAAACCTTAATAATTTTGATACTTGCGGTACTTCTTTCATGCTGGGTAATCCCTGCGTTTGCTGAGAATAATGTAAAGCAAGCAAATAAGCCAACCATAGAGATAGGGTTGAAAAAACAAAAATCTTCGAAAAATGATAAACCTAACGCACTGCCAGATACAAATACCTTTCAGGATGTAGCGGAAAACGATGGCTTTATTCTCAAAGCGGATTCGGAGACAGGTCATTTTATCGTTATAAATAAAGAGACAAATGCGGTATTGAGGTCTTTTCCTAATCCAGATGGCTGGGAGCAAAAGGGAACATCTAGTGCATGGAAAGCTCACCTCCAGTCACCATTCATGTTTTCATACGTGGAAATGAACGTACGAAAAGACATGGTCAAAGAATCCAATCTTATCAGTCAAAATGGAGAGGTTGATTTCAAAAAGATCGATAACGGGTTTCAAGTAACCTATAATCTTCCGAAAGTTGGTTTTGTCATTCCAATCCAAGTCCGTCTAGAAAAGGATTTTGTAGAAACAACTGTTCTATCGGAAGATATTGTCGATGTTAAACAAAAGGATACGAAGATGAATGATCCAATGGCGCGGCTTGTTTCACTTAGACTATTTCCTTTTCTTGGTGCCGAAACATCTGAAAAGGAAAACGGCTTTATACTTCTGCCAGACGGCTCAGGCGTACTTGTAGACTTTAAAAAGAATCGTTCAAGTACAACTAATCTATATAGTGAAAGAGTATATGGCGAGGATATTGCTTTTGCCGCCAATTCGAATCTTTCTTCCAGTCTTCCGATAAGGATGCCGGTGTTTGGTATTGTGGCGGGTGACCAAGCAACATTGGGAGTTATTCATAAAGGTGAGTCTTATTCAAGTATTGTATCAGCGCCCTCACAGTCAATGAGCCAATATAATTGGGCAACTGGTGAACATTTATTTCGTTTTAAAGTTTTTCAGCCTACGAATAAGAAGCAGACAGAAGGCTATTTCACCTACACAGAAGACATCCAACGAACGAAGCGTGTTATCCGTTACTATATGATTGCGAAGGAAAATCCGGATTATGTGGATTTGGCTGAACGATATCGCCAATATTTAATCGAAAATCACGGCTTTGAGCGGATAAAAAGTGATAAAAAGAATCTTGATTTGCAATTAAATATTCTGGGCGGCGGAACAAAAAATGGCTTTATTACAGATTCGTTTTTGTCATTGACTACAACGGATCAGGCAAAACAGATTGTGCAAGACCTTAGTAAGCAAGGTATTAAGGATATGGCTATTACTTATATTGGCTGGCAAAATGGCGGCTATGGAAAATATGGGGGGCACTTCCCGGTAGATAGAGATTTAGGCGGCAACAGCGGGATGAAGAGCTTTGTTGATTACGCTCATTCAGAAGGAATGTCAGTTTTCTTAGACGCCAGTACCTATTCCTTTAACAATACTGGAAAAGATGGTTTTCGACAAAGCCGAGATGGTCTGCGTGATCTAGGGTCTTCGATTATTGAATTTAAAAGATCTGGAATGGAAACAACTTTTGTTAGTCCGCGCTTTATGAAAGATGTCATTTTCAAAGATTTGGAGAGAGTAAAGGAATTAGGGGTAGACGGTTATTTATACGGATCCGGTATTGGTGCAATGCTTGCGACTGATTTCAATGATCGACATTTCGCTTCAAGGCATGAAGCAAAAGAAATTCAACAAGATATTTTTGACAAAACAAAAGAAGTGCTTGGTGATGTTCGAGTAACATCTGGAAACCTTTATGCGCTAAATAATAGCAGTCATATTGATCAAATGGATCATGACTACTCCTTTGGCTTATTCGTAGATAGAGTCGTGCCGTTTGAACAAATCGCGCTTCATGGCTTAGTGGGCTACTCCTTTGATTACGGTAATATGAGTGGAAATGTAAAGGAATCCTTTTTAAAGGGGATTGAATACGGGGCCTATCCTTCATTTCTAGTAACCTATGAACAATCGAATAAATTATTGGAATCAAGGTCTATGCGCAGCTTTTATAGTACGAACTTTAAAGATTGGGAAAAAGAGATTGCAGCACAATATCAACAATTTAATGATGCCCTTCGAGATGTTCAAAGCCAGTTTATTATAGATCACCGCATGATTGCTGATGGCGTATTTGAAACAATCTATGAAAATGGTAAACGCATTTTGGTCAATTACAATAAAGATCCTTTCACGATTGATGGAATTGAAATTGGTGCTGAGGATTTCGTTGTACTGGAAGGAGGGGAATAAATTGCAAAGAAGTCGAAGATTAAGTGCAAAGGTTTCCCGTAACCTAGAAGGGAGCTTATTTATAGCTCCCTGGTTATTGGGATTTATGATATTTCTAGCATTTCCACTTGGATTTTCACTTTATATGAGCTTCCACAAGGTAAAAGTTCTTCCTTCAGGTATGGAATACGACTTTAATGGAATTGCTTACTATCGAGAAATCTTGTTTAACAGCTCTGCCTTTTATGATGAGTTAATTCCTTATTTTCAAGAAGTTGTTATCATGGTACCGATTATTTTGATTTTTTCACTACTAATTGCGATTTTATTAAATCAAAATTTACGTGGACGTTTTTTATTTCGGGCAATTTTCTTCCTTCCGGTCATTTTTACTACTGGATATCTATTAACGGAGTTTGTTAATCAAGGAGAAGGAAGCTTAGGGTTTTTAGAACGTTTTTCCATTGGTGCGTATTTAGATACTTTCCTGGGTAACAGTTCATGGGCCCAGCCTGTTAAAACATTATTGAATCGCTTCGTATTAGTATTATGGTATTCGGGTGTACAAATCTTGATTTTCTTGGCGGGCCGTCAGACAATCCCAAATTCAGCCTATGAATCAGCACGGATAGACGGTGCCTCTCCATGGGAGGTTTTTTGGAAAATAACCTTGCCGGCTATGACTCCGTTTATCTTTTTGAATTTAATTTATACCGTTGTCGATATGTTTACTTTCCCATTCAATCCGATCATTGATTTAATAGGTACAGGGAATTATGGATATAGCAGCGCACTTGCATGGATCTATTTCCTTATCATTATTGTATTCTTGTTAATCGTCATGATGATATTTATGCGGTTGAACAGAGGTCAGAAATTATCAAAAGGTTAAGGAGGGAAGACCATGAATGCTAATGTTGAAATAAAAAAAGCCGCGAATAAAGTAAGGTACAATCCGTTCCTTACAAGAAGTTTAAGGTCCGTTAAATATACGGTGCTTGGAAGAGAAATAAATGAGGGCCTTCTTTTCAAGGCCTTCTTATACACGATTTTTATTGCAACTTCCTATATTTATCTTAACCCTATTTTGAAAATGATGGTTAACATGTTGATGACCACTGAGGATATCATTGATCCAACGGTTACTTGGATTCCTACGGAGATTTATTTTGGACATATGGAGAAAGCGTGGGAGATGCTTGATTATACAAAGTCTTTTTTAATCAGCTTTGTCGTGGCATTATCTGCAGCTGTTTTCCATTGTATTTCTACAGGATTGGCTGGGTATGCTTTGGCTCGATTGGATTTTCCGTTTAAGAAACTCGTTTTTGGGCTATTGTTATTGGCATTTATTATCCCTCCTCAGGTGATTGTTTTGCCTACAATTGTAGCATTTCGAAATTTAGGGCTGGACAATTCGATTCTAACCTTAATTATCCCATCTATTTTTGGCTTTGGAGTAAAAGGGGCATTATTCGTCATTATTTTCCGCCAATTCTTTCTCACTCAGCCAAAGGAGCTCGAAGAAGCGGCTAAAATTGATGGGGCAACAGCAATAAAATTCTATTTAAAGGTCATGCTCCCATTAGCTAAACCCGCAATTTTAGTTGTATTTCTGTTTTCATTTGTATGGACGTGGAATGATACTTATTTCCCGCAAATGTTTTTAGCAGATGCAAAAAGTTTACCTTTGGCCAGTGAATTGCTTCAGATGGATCGAGTTATAACAAGTTTTATTGAGAGCCAGCAAATTACATCCTTTGAAGCTAGAGCGATTAAAATGGCAGCAAGCTTCCTTGCAATTTTGCCTCCATTACTTATATTTATGATTTTCCAGCGTCATTTCGTAGAAGGGGTGGAACGTACAGGGCTAGTGGAATAATGACAAATCTATCATCCTGTGCTTTATTGATGTGTTGGGCGAAATTTATAAATAATGATGTATTATAGAGGAGGAAAAAAGTGAAAAAGTTGAAGGTTGGCGTAGTTGGAGCAGGCTCATTGTCAGAAGCACATCTGGAAGCCTATAAAAATAATCCTGATGTAGAATTAGCCGCTATATGTGATTTGGTAGAAGAACGTGCTTCCGAAAAAGCAAATAAGTATTCGATTGCTAATGTCTTTACAGATTATCGTGAAATGCTGAAAAACCCGGAGCTGGATGCCATTAGTGTGGTAACCTGGAATAATACACACAAGGAAATTTCCGTCGCTGCATTAGATGCGCGAAAGCATGTGTTATGCGAGAAACCATTATGTATTAATTATGATGAGGCGCTGGAAATCAAAGCCGCAACGGACCGGAACCATAAACAATTTATGATTGGCTATGTCCGTCGTCATGCTTCTAGTATTGCTGTTTTAAAAGAGTATATCGATACAGGTTTATTAGGTGAAATTTATTATGCGAAGGCATCAAACTTAAGAAGATTTGGAAATCCAGGGGGCTGGTTTTCAGATAAATCCCGTTCCGGAGGCGGTCCATTAATAGATCTTGGCGTCCATGTCCTCGATTTGTTATGGTACTTAATGGGCCGGCCAAAAGTCAAGACTGTCAGCGCTAATACGTATAATAAGCTAGGTAACCGCACAAATATTAAAAACCTTTCCTTTTATAAAGCGGCTGATTACTCTCCGGAAAATAATGTTGAAGATTTAGCCAATGCATTAATTCGTTTTGAAAATGGTGCGTCTTTAATGGTTGATGTCAGCTTTACGCTTCATGCGAAACAGGATCAATCGAGTGCTGTTATCTTTGGTGATAAAGGCGGTGCTGAGATTGATCCCAGTCTTGTCATTGTTCATGAGGAGAACAATACAATTCTGAATAGCACACCGCAAATTGATCACCCATGGTTTCATTTTTCTGATAGCTTTCAAAATGAAATTAATCACTTCGTCAATTGCTGTCTAACTGGTGAGCAGCCAATCGGCGGGATTGATGATGGCGTTGAAATGATGAAGATTTTAACTGCTATTTACGAATCAGCTGGAAAAGAACAAGAAATCGTCTTTGAATAAATGAAAGAGGCTGCACCCATTGGGTACAGCCTCTTGTCTAATGTATTTCAGATTTTAATTTTCGATATTCACCTGGAGTAATTCCGACGGCACTTTTAAATTTTCTCGTGAAATTCGGGACATCGATATAGCCAACTTCTGAAACAATATCCTTCACTGGCATCTTCGTTTCTATTAATTGTTTCTTCACTTCATTAAGCCGTAATTCCCATACATATTGGGAAAAAGTGATACTTGTTTCTTCTTTTATAAAGCGGCTTAAATAGGAAGTAGAAAGGTTAAATGTATTAGCTACATTCTCCAAGCTTAAATCATATTGATTATAATGCTCGTCAATATATTTAAAAATATTAGATTGCAGCTCGTATTTTTGATTTTCTTTGTTTTTATTTATTTTAAAGCAGATTTCGTCAGTAAATACTGTAAGTTTCTCCTCTAACTGGTCTAGAGCTTCTATTTCAGTTAAGTAATATAATTTTTCAAGATTAAAGGTGATGTCTATTTCTGTAACGGTTTTAAAGATAGTGTTAATAATATCGTATTTCATGTGCTTAAATAACAGGATCGATGATTGATTGTGCTTTAACCAAGTAAGTAGAGCTTTCGTCGATTCTTTCGCTATTTCAGCATTTCCTTGTTTATAGCTGTGGGATAATTTAAGCAGGTGCTCTTTAGGCAGCCAAAGGGATTCTTGGGATCCTTTAAGTTGAAGGAAGGAGGTAATTCCTTGCTTTTCCTTCAGCTTCCCATTTTCATGTGCCGCCGATGCTTCAATAAACGAACGATTGATTTGTTCCTTCCCTTTATACGTTTCTCCGACTCCGATGATGATGGAAGGTTCAAGCTCCAATAATAATTGTTCAAACCGGTCTAAAAATTGCTGTTTTTCAGTCAGGTTATCACTTTTCCGCTTCACTATGTAAGCAAGCAAATTATCATTAATTAATTCCACTTCATACACCGTTGTATCGGCCAGCAACTGGTTGGTCCTAAACTCTAATTCTTCTAAATTAATTTCACTTAAATGTGACTGCGGGAGGGAAGCCGTCATCACAAAAAAATAAGAATCATCAAAGTTGAAATCAAAGGATTCGAACAATTCCTTTGCATGTTCTACAGCCTTCATCTGACCTTGGAGAAGCATGATTAGAAATTGATCACGGATTAATGGTTCTTGTTTGGCAAATTTATCATTTAAATACTCATGGCTTTTAAAGACATTCTCGATGGACTGCTGCAGACTGGCGAATTCATTCTTACTCGTTACTTGATAGTCAAGATCTTTTCTTTGAACAAAATCAATTAGCTTCTTTATTGGTCCAGATTGTCTCAGTGAAATATAGATTGAAATGATCGTAGTAGCAAACACAATAAAGGCAATCACTAGGAAAATAAACGTTTTGAACTCTGAGACCTTGCTAAAAAACTGTTCCGTCGGTATAACAGTAACGAATGACCAGCTGCTTGTTTCAGATTTGACCGTTGAAATGGAGTAATTCACGTTATTTATCTTGATTTCACTGATACCGGATTGGTTGTTTACGATTTTAATAACATCAGCAGTCTTCACACTGGAATCTTCGTTATTCGAATACGTCCCGATTTTCTCATTATTTTGGTTAAAAATAAACACATTTCCTTCGAAGCTGCCGAGCGTGTTTTGAGTCATCTCTTTAAAAAAGGTTTCATCCAATTCAAGTACCAAAGTTCCATAAGTATTTCCTGAACCTGAGGAAAGCGGATACAAAAATACGGGATGATGAGAAAATAATGTTAAGCTGGTGGACACATGTGGAGAATCAATTTTCATGATCTCACTAGCTAACGTATCTTCAGTCAGACTTTGATTAGCAATCCGGTTTTTAAGAAAAATATCACTGGACATTAGCCCCTTTGAAGAATAAATCAAATTTTGATTTTGATAAAAAAGATGTAATTCCGTGATAATAGAACTGGTTTCTTTATACTTTTCAAGTTGTTTAATCGCTTCTGATTGAAATTCGTTTTTCCTAATTACATTAGGTGTTAATTTAGGATTAAATGATATGAGATGTGCTGTCTTTGTCAATTCTTTTAAGCGGTTATCCGTTATGGTTTTAATATTATTTAAATTATTCAAGTTCGAAAGCTCAATTTCTTCTCGTAAGCTGCTTACAGAGTTTTGATAAAAAATAAAAGCCATTGTTGAAAATGGAACAAGAAAAATTAACATATAAGAGAGTATGTATTTTAGCTGCAATCTTGAAAAAACCTTGAACAAAATTCATTCACCTTTCTTTCAAAAATAAGATACTATCATTATAAAGAATATTTTAAGTGAAAAGGCCGGAAAAACTAAAAATTTATTTATGAATTATAGAAAAATTTTAATTATTTTGATAAGGTGAGATAAATCTATCAAATTATGTATGTTATTCTTAATAGAATAGTCTTTGATATTTACGTGCTTTTAATATATTTAAAATGAAAGGGTTTACAGGATGAAAAAACGATTTTTGATATTTATGAGCTTTTTCTTTCTATTAAGTGTCTTATCAGCCTGCACTTCTCGAAGCGCCCAAAATCAAAAGAACGAGACGATTTCTAAGCCAAAAATAGAAATCAATAAAAAAGGATTCCCGATTGTCGATGAGAAAATTACGCTGACGATGTTTGCTCCCAATGTCGGGGTCTCGAAATGGGAGAACATGAAATACTTTAAAGAAATGGAAAGAAAAACAAATATTCATTTTATCTTTAATACACCTCCCTCTGATAGTTTTACAACAAGAAAAAAACTTCTGTTTGCAAGCAATGAACTTCCAGATATTTTCTATGCATCATCCTTGTCTAACAGTGAAATTATCATATACAGCAGCCAAGGATTGTTGGTTCCACTGGAAGGATTAATTGAACAATACGCACCAAATATCCAAAAGATGTTTGAAGAACACCCGGATATAAAAAAATCGATTACCGCTTTAGATGGTCATATTTATGCACTGCCATCCGTTGACCGCTCACTTAGATGGTATCGAAGTCCGCTCTGGTACAATGGTTCGTTTCTAAAAGCTTTAAATGTAACCAAACTCCCTAAGACGTCCGACGAGTTGTATGAATTATTAAAAAGAATGAAAAATGAAGATCCCAATGGGAATGGGGAAAAGGATGAAATCCCGTTAACAGCTGCGAAAATGGAGGAAATCAATCAATGGTTTATGGGGTTCTTTGGCATAGTTTCAAGCGAGCATGGAGTTTATAACGGTCAAGTCAAGTATGGAGCGATTCAGCCTGAGTATAATGCATATTTAGAATTTATGCATCGATTATGGGAAGAGAGACTTCTCGACCATGAAACCTTCTCGCAATCTCATGAGCAAAAATATGCAAAAGGTTTTGCTAATCAAGTCGGTCTGTATGCGAACTGGGGCCCTGGAGCTTTTTTAGGTATGCCCGATAACTTAGAAAATCCCATGATGCAGCCTGTCAAAGGTCCTACTATTACCAAGCCTGTGATTCCGATCAGCAGTGGTCAAAGTGTCGGCCAGTTTGCGATTACGAAAGTCAATCCTTACCCAGAGGCGACCATACGCTGGATTGATTATTCATACTCCTCAGAGGGTTCGATCTTCCTGCATTCCTTAGATGAAGGAGATATATGGAAATGGGCAGATAAGGAAAAAACGATACGGAAATATATTTCTGACCTGCCGCCAAATCATCGCGGAACCTTAACACCGAATTATGGAATTAATGTACCGAATTGGACCCATAGTGAATATGCGAAATCGTTTAAAAATGAATTTTCGGAGTTCAATTATCGGGAAACCGAAACGAAAATCATTTCAAACGGCCAAGTCCCATTTCCGGAAGTATTTTTAAAACCGGAAGAATTGGATCAAATTACAGGTATTACAATGGTTTTAAATGATTATGTAGTACAAATGGAAGAAAAATTTATTACTGGAGAAGAACCCCTTTCTAATTGGGATCTCTATGTCCAGACAATAAAGGAGTTTGGTGTCGATCAATTGGTGGAAGTATATCAAACCGCTTATGATCGATTTGTAAATGCCGAATAATAATATATCATTTTTGTAAGCCCTTCCAGCCTGTGGTGATGCAAAAGACAAGTAAACAAATAATACATATTTACGTTCTTTTATAGTGAGTTGTAAGCTTGAGAAAATATAGAGTGATTCTATGTAAAATGCTCTATAAAAATTAATGATCAAGGGTGGTTGATTATTTAATGAGAATTCTCTATTTAGATTTAGACTCACTGCGTCCCGATCACTTAGGCTGCTATGGATATCAGCGGAATACTTCGCCAAATATTGATGAGATTGCAAAGGAAGGCGTGAGATTTACCAATTATTATTGTTCTGATGCACCTTGCTTGCCATCACGGTCCGCTTTAATGTCAGGAAAATTTGGGATTCATAATGGAGTGGTTGGTCATGGCGGAACTGCAGCTGATATGAGGCATGAAGGACCAAGACGCGGCTTTAACGATCGTTTAAACCGGGAAAGTCTTCCAGGCTCATTGCGTCAGCTTGGTTTCAAAACCGCTACTATTAGTACATTTGCTGAGAGACATTCTGCCTGGAAGTTCAATGCAGGTTTTAATGAAGTATTAAATATCGGCAGAGGCGGCGGAGAATCAGCTGAACAAGTTCTTCCTGTTGCGCTTAAATGGCTTGAGGATAATGGCGATGCAGATCATTGGTTTTTACACTTGAATTTCTGGGATCCGCATACGCCTTATCGAACACCTGATGATTATGGCAATCCATTTGCCAATGAACCGATGCCTGAATGGTTAACGGAAGAGGTCTTTAAGCTTCACCAACAGAAGGTAAATCAACACAGTATTGACCATATGAATGAGCTTGCAAAGACACATTATTACCGTTGGCCTCGACATAGCAAGCAGATTGAAGCCTACGACGATTTAAGAATGATCATTGACAATTACGATTGTGCCATTCGTTATATGGATGATCATGTCGGACAGGTACTGCGGAAGTTAGAAGAATTAGGAGTTATGGAAGATACGGCAATCCTGATTAGCGCTGATCATGGGGAAAATATGGGGGAATTAGGCATTTATTCTGAGCATGGAACCGCTGACCAAGGAACGTGTCGTATTCCAATGATTTTCCGCTGGCCAAACGGGTTAAAGGGAACAGTCGATGAGGGATTGCACTATCATCTTGATCTTGCACCTACACTTGCTAGTTTACTAGGAGCGCCAAAGGTTGAATCATGGGATGGACAAAGCTATTCTGACAGTATTGTAAAGGGAGAGTCTGCAGGTAGAGAATACCTGGTTCTATCGCAATGTGCCCATGTTTGTCAGCGAAGTGTTCGATTTGGTGATTGGTTATATATTCGCTCGTATCATGACGGACATAACAATTTCCCAAAAGAGATGTTGTTCCATTTAACTGAAGATCCGTATGAACAAGTTAATCTTGCCGAGGAAAGGCGCGACATATGTAAGGAAGCGGTTTATATCCTTAATGAATGGCATGATGAAATGATGTCTTCGATGGATTATGATGTTGACCCATTATGGACCGTGATGAATGAGGGCGGACCAACACACGCAAAGGAATTCAAAAAATAATCTTCAAAAGCCCTGATTACTATTCAGGGCTTTCCATTTAAGCTAACCAAAGGAGAAGATGCCAATGAGCACGGCCTGCCTAATGACAGAGCAACGAAATATCAGTGTTATGTGGAAGACGGTTTCGGAAGATTGCAATTTGGCATGTGATTATTGTTATTACAGTACATGCGGCGGGAAGCCAGGACGTAAAATTAAGCGGATTGAGTCTTCAATTTTGGAAAAGTTTATCAAGGAGTACATGGAGAGGTCCGAAGGGGCAGCTTCCTTCGCTTGGCAGGGGGGTGAACCTTTACTGGCCGGGCTTGATTTTTTTAAGGAGGTAGTGACACTTCAGTCTAAACATGCACCTAAGAATACTATCATTTCCAACTCCCTGCAGACGAATGGGACGTTGCTTAATGATCAATGGGCTCATTTTTTTAAAACCTATCAATTTTTAATTGGTGTCAGTCTAGATGGACCGAAGGAGATTCACGATGTACGCAGGGTTACCTCTCTTGGGCAAGGGAGTTTTGACCGTGTGATGCGCGGGATTGATCAATTGCGGAAACATCAAGTTGATTTCAACATTTTGACAGTTGTGCACAAAGGAAATGTTACAAAAGCAGCGGAATTATTAAGCTTCTTCGAATCAGAGGGGTTCCCTTTTCTTCAGTTTATTCCTTGTATGGATTTTCGCTCCCAAGAGATAAACCATCCAGGCGTATACGAAATTACACCAGAAGAGTATGGCGCTTTCCTGTGTGAAGCCTTTGACTATTGGTATAACAATGGGGAACCAAGGACTTCCATCCGATTCTTTGATGAAATGCTTAATGTTTATATGAATCGGGATCCCGGGTTGTGTATCCACCGAGCTCAGTGTCCGCAAACCATTATTTTAGAGCAAAACGGAGATGCCTTCCCATGTGACTTTTATATCCATCCGGATTGGAAGATTGGCAATGTAGCCACTCATTCAATCGAGGAAATTTTATCGAATCCTTTATACGATACTTTTCTAAAAATGAAGCCAACGCTGCCTGACCCATGTAAAACCTGCCAATGGAAAAAACTCTGCCATGGCGGATGTCCACGAAATCGGAAATGGGACGCTGATCGTTCGGCCTCAGAGGTTGACTATTTTTGCTCCAGTTATAAGCAAGTATACAGCTATGCAGATAAACGAATGAAGCAGCTGGGAGACAAAGTAAGAGCACGTTTGTTTCAGGAGAATGTCGCTCGTTATTTTAAAGGAAAACCGCCATTGCGAAATGATCCTTGTCCGTGCGGCAGCGGAAAAAAATTCAAACAATGCTGTGTTGACTTAGAAAGTGCTTGTTTGAAGTAGGATATCAATACAGAAATAGGATTAGGGGCTTTGTAAGATTCCAATCAAATTTAAGAAGATTTAGCTATTTAGGTAAGAAACAACATACTGTACAAGAATTACATATCCTATTTCCATGCCTTGCACCCTGTTGAATTGCCCTGGACAACCGCGGCAAATCTCACATATTTACCTTCGATTACAGAAGACAGTAAGCTAGAGAAAATATCGTATTTCAAATAGAACTTTTGGAGGTATTTTGAATGATCAAGAAAAATGACTGGGAAAACCTTGCTGTCCTGCAAAGAGGAAGATTGCCTGAACGGGCATATTTCCTATCGTTTACAGACGAGCATTCTGCCCTTACGTATGAAAGAGGAAATGCCCAAGGATTTAAACTGTTAAACGGAAGCTGGAAATTTCATTACGCTGATAATCCAGCGCTCGCCCCAGAGCATTTCTTTCAAGCTGGTTATGATGTAAGTGATTGGGATGAGCTTGCGGTTCCTTCCCATTGGCAAATGAATGGGTATGGCAAGCCGCATTATACCAATGTTCAGTACCCTTTTCCGGTAGACCCGCCGCATGTACCGACAGAAAACCCGACCGGCTCCTACCGAAGGAGTTTTTACATCCCAACTGAATGGCTGCTGCAAAAAGTCATCTTACGTTTCGAGGGTGTGGACAGTGCATTCCATGTGTGGGTCAATGGCCAGGAAGTTGGGTACAGCCAAGGCAGCCGGATTCCAACTGAATTTGATATCTCTTCCTATATCTATGAAGGAGATAATACGTTAGCTGTCAGAGTCTATCAGTGGTCAGATGGCACCTACATTGAAGATCAGGATATGTGGTGGTTAAGCGGTATCTTCAGAGATGTGTACCTATTAGCAAAACCAAAGGTCCATATTCAAGACTTTTTCGTCAAACCCATCCTCGATGAGCAGTATAAAGATACGATTCTTTCCATCGACACGGTGATTGAAAATGGCACCTATCAAGCGCTGGAAAACTATCAGCTTGAATACCGCCTGCTTGATCAAGAAGGAAACTTGGTTTCAGTAAAACAAAAGCAGGTGTTTCTGCCAAATAATCAAAATGCTAGCGTCCACATCGACATTCCAGTGGCAAATCCTGAAAAATGGTCTGCGGAACATCCATATTTGTATCATTTATTGCTTACGCTAAAGGATGCTTCTGGAAATTCAATTGAGGTGATTCCGAATAAAACAGGATTCCGCTCAATAGAATTAAAGGATGGCGTGCTCCTTGTGAATGGTGCGGCAATCAAATTCAAGGGTGTTAACCGTCATGATTCCCATCCTGATTTAGGACGGGCTGTACCACTCGAAGCAATGGAAAAAGACGTCTTGCTGATGAAGCAGCATAATATTAATTCTGTAAGAACAGCTCATTATCCAAATGATCCGAGATTCTATGACCTTTGTGATGTTTATGGACTTTATGTCATCGATGAAGCAGACTTAGAAACTCATGGCTTTGAATATGTCGGTGATGGCAACCAGTTGAGTGATGATCCCGCGTGGGAAGAGGCTTATGTTGACCGAGCCAAACGGATGGTCTCAAGAGATAAGAATCATCCATCGATTATTATGTGGTCATTAGGAAATGAATCCGGCTTTGGATGTAACCATGCTGCGATGGGAAAATGGATCAAAGAAAATGATCAGACACGCCTTATTCACTATGAAGGTGAAACTCGAAGCATTATGAATCAGGACGAGAACAATCCAAAAAGAGATTCTGTTGTATCTGACGTACATACAACTATGTACACAGCGATTGACCTGCTAGAACAATTGGGGCAAAGAACGGATTTAAGTAAGCCTCATATTCTTTGTGAATATATTCATGCAATGGGGAATGGGCCCGGAGGAATCAAAGAATATTGGGACCTTTTTTATAAATACAAACGATTACAGGGCGGTTTTGTCTGGGAATGGTGCGATCATGGTATCCGCCAATATACCGACGGGGGTGAAGAATACTTTGCTTACGGCGGCGATTTTGGTGATACCCCGAATGATTATAATTTTGTCATTGATGGGCTTGTGTCACCGGATCGGATACCATCACCTGGTTTAATCGAATATAAGAAAGTCATTGAACCGGTTCATGTGGAGGCAGTGGATTTGGAAAAAGGTGAGGTGAAAATCACCAACCGCTATGATTTTATTTCCTTGAGTCATTTGAACTTGTCATGGTCGATCGAGGCAGATGGCAAACTCATTGATAAGGGTGTGGTGCCAGTTCCTGCGGTTGCACCAGGTGAAACAATGACGCTGGAGATTCCATATAAGCTTCCTGCGGTAATCCAACCGGATACGGATTATTGGTTAAACCTGCAATTCACTTTGGCAGCCGACACACTTTGGGCAAAAACAGGGTATGAAATTGCTTGGGGCCAGTTTGAATTGCCTGTCATGAGTACGTTTGAAAGTATAGTTGTCCCGTCATTCCATCAGCCCCTTTCTTGTCTGGAAAAGAATCAGAAGCTGTTTGTGCAAGGAGAAGATTTCCAGGTTGAGTTTGATCTCGTTTACGGCACGATGGATTCATGGACGTATCGAGGGATTAATCTATTGGAGGAAGGACCAAAGCTTCAATTCTGGAGGGCTTTAATTGATAACGATCACCGTTCAGCGGCTGAATGGAAGCGATATGGCCTGCATTGGCTTCAGCATCGAGTCGATGCCGTCGAGTGGCAGCAAGCGGAAGGTGAAAAGGTTGTGATAACATCCAGCGTTCGTATCGCCCCGCCAATTTTAGCCTGGGGAATTCGCGTCACTTACACGTACACTATTTCTAATAATGGGGTAATTTCCATTGATGTGAAAGGCTGTCCAGAGGGAAATGGACCGAAAACCTTCCCGCGGATTGGCTTGCAAATGAAGCTTCCAGCCCGTTTCAATGATGTTTCCTGGTATGGCCGAGGACCAGGAGAAGCTTACAGCGATAGCAAGCAGGCAAATCGTGTTGGTGTTTACGCTAATAAAGTGGAGGAGCTGTATACCCCATACATTTATCCGCAGGAAAATGGCAATCGCCATGAAGTCCGCTGGGTATCCTTAACGAACATCGGCGGATTGGGATTTGTCGCGGCAGGTGAGCCGGTACTTGATTTCAGTGCCCATTACTATACAACGGAAAATTTGGATAAAGCCCAGCATACGTATGATTTAATCAAGCAGGATTTTATTAAATTTATCTTGGATCATCAGCAGCATGGCCTTGGTTCTGCCAGCTGTGGACCAGATGTGACGGAACCGTACCGATTAAATAATAACGATTTCCATTTCACAGTTCACTTAAAGCCTATTTCAGCAGATGAGAAATCGCAAGTTGAGATTGGAAAGTCTTTAAGAGCGAAGAATGGCAAAACAAAATTTAGTATCACTGCAATCTAGGAAATTGAATTTTATTAAAGAGGTGGCAGACCTATGAAAAACGTTAGGGTTGGATTTGTCGGAGCGGGCGGAATTGCAAATGTCCACCTGCAGCATATCAGCAATAATGAACTGGCCGAGGTTACGGCGATTTGTGACATTCACGAAGAAACAGCGCTACAAAAAGCAAAGGAATTTGGCGGAGCGGTGTACACGAATGTGGATGAGATGCTTGAAAAAGAACCGTTAGATGCCTTATTTATTTCCGTACCGCCATTTGCCCACGGAGAAATTGAAGAAAAAGCGGCGAAAAAGGGGATCCACTTAATGGTGGAAAAACCTTTGGAGCTTGACTATCAAACCGCTGCTAAAAAAGCTAAGGTGATAAAACAATCAGGTATTATCAACGGGGCAGGTTATTGCTTGCGTCACTGGGAAACGGTCGCGAAGGCTAAGGAATTTTTGAAGGATAAAAAACCAGCTATGGTTCGCGGCTATTATTTATCATCGATTGTTCCGACACCTTGGTATATTGAATGGGATAAATCCGGCGGCCAGCTTGTGGAGCAATCGACGCATATTGTTGACTTGGCAAGATATTTAGGCGGTGAGATTGAACAGGTCTATGCCAATATGAGCCTGCAGGTTCATCGGAATGTCCCGAATATCAATATCCCTGATGTGACTTCTTTAAATTTCGTGTATGACTCTGGGGCTGTTGGGCATATCGACAGCACTTTTGCACAGTTTGACCATCGAATGGGGATTGAATTGTTTGGGGAAGATTTCCGTGTGGTCATCGATGGGGGGAATTTGACAATCCTTGAAAAAGGGGCGGCTGCTTTAAACTTCAAGTCAGAGTTGGATGTTTATGGAGAACAAGACCGCTTATTTATTGAGGCTATTATCAAAGGAGACCAAAACTTAATTTTATCCTCCTACGAGGATGGCTTAAAGACACTTGCCGTAACGTTGGCCGCCAATCAGTCTTATGAAACAGGACTTCCGGTGAAGGTGGCTGATTTAGGAAAGCTGGCTATTAAATAAAGGTATCCGATTCTAGTAATCTAGAACTCACGAAATAATATTATGGAGGTTATATCAAATGAAGCTTGGTATCAGTTCGTATAGCTTACAAGGTGCTATTAATTCGAAAGAAATGAGTATTTTAGATGTTATTCAGTGGGTCGCTGACCAGGGCGGGGAGCATGTGGAAATTGTCCCAATGGGGTTTAGTTTGACTGAGGATTTGTCATTGGCTGATGCCATCCGCCAAAAAGCGGAAGAAGTAGGAATTGAAATCTCTAATTATGCCATTGGAGCAAACTTCCTGACCGATGATTTTGAAAAAGAAATCGAACGTGTGAAAAAAGAAGTCGATGCCGCTCACCGCCTTGGTGTAAAACTCATGCGACATGATGTTGCGTGGAAGGCGCCAAATGAAATCTCGATTCGTAACTTTGAACAGGATTTGCCAAGGATGGCAGAAGCCTGCCAAGTTATCGCCGATTATGCTGCTCAGTTTGGTATTGTAACAAGCGTTGAGAATCATGGGTATTATGTTCAGGCTAGTGACAGGGTACAACGGCTAATTCATGCGGTCAATAAAGAAAATTTTAAGACCACATTAGATACTGGAAATTTCCTTTGTGTTGACGAAGACCCAGTTGCAGCAGTAAAGAATAATATCTCGTACGCATCGATGGTTCATGTTAAAGATTTTTACCAGAGGTCGTCTTCGCTTGGTCTTGGAGAAGGCTGGTTCCCATCAAGCAGCGGCAAGTACTTAAGAGGTGCGATCACAGGGCATGGGGATATCAATCTGCCTGAAGTCTTAAAGGTTATCAAACAATCAGGCTATGTCGGCTATATTTCTATCGAATTCGAAGGGTTGGAAGAATGCAAAAAAGCCGCGAAAATTAGCTTAGACAATGTAAAAAGAATTTGGGAAGCAGTTTAGTTAACTAGAGTATGGTGGTGAAAATAATGAACGCAAGAGAAGAAAGAGTTAAGTGGTTCATGGAGGATCGTTTTGGTTTGTTTATTCATTGGGGGCTGTATTCGATTCCGGCGAGAGGAGAATGGCTCCGTACCAATGATCGGTTAACAATTGAGGAGTATCAGCCCTTTTTTGAGGAATTTAATCCCATCTACTATAACCCGCGCGAATGGGCAAAAGCTGCTAAAGCAGCAGGACAGAAATATGCGGTGTTAACAGCCAAGCACCATGATGGTTTTTGTCTATTTGATAGTCAACTAACCGAATACAAGGCAACCAATACACCTGCAGGCCGCGACTTAATTAAGGAATATATTGAGGCATTTCGGGCGGAAGGAATAAAAGTTGGTCTGTATTATTCCATTATTGACTGGCATCACCCGCATTTTCCTAAGTATGGGGACCGCTATCACCCGATGCGTGATAATGTGGAATATAAAGAGGAAGAAGTTGATTTTTCGCGATATCTTGCCTATTTCCATGGACAGGTTAAAGAATTATTAACGAACTATGGAAAAATTGATATTTTGTGGTTTGACTTTTCCTATGATGATATGACGGGCGAAAAATGGGAAGCAACGAAGCTTATGGAGATGATCCGCGAGTTGCAGCCGGAAATTCTGATTGATAACCGTCTGGGCGGCAATATTAAGTTAGCTCAGCCTGAAGTCTATGCAGGGGATTTTTACTCTCCGGAACAAATTATTCCTGTAGGCGGGATTGTTAATAAGGATAATAAGCCAATCCAATGGGAAGCCTGTATTACCTTGAATGATCATTGGGGTTATCATGCGAAGGATCTGAATTACAAATCTCCGAAGCAGGTGATTCGCACATTGGTCGAGTGTGTCAGTAAGGGCGGTAATTTATTGCTAAATGTCGGTCCGAATGCCAAAGGAGAAATTCCTGAACAGTCTTTGGACATTTTACAGGTGGTCGGGAAGTGGATAAGGCAGAATGGGGAAAGCATCTATGGATGCACCTCCGCTAATTTGCCAAAGCCGGAGTGGGGAAGGTATACCCAAAAAGAGAACTATTTATATGCCCATGTATTTGACCGCGGAATCGGACCTATTTATTTTCAAGGATTAAAAGGCAGGATTAAAAAGGCAAGGCTCCTAGCCGATGGAAGTGAACTGAAGGTTGAGGTTCCGTGGATGGCTGAGCAGTATTCGGATATAGAAAATGGTGCATTTATTCATTTATCGGGAGCGCAGCTGCCGGATGAAATGGATACCGTTATTGAACTAGAATTAATCGATTAGCAGTTAACTCCGTGAAATGTGAAGCAAGGATTTTCGCAGGAGCCGAAAATGACAAAGCCGAATGAATTAGCTCTTAAATCGTATTAGAAGGGATCGACACCTATGAGTAATCCTTCGAGAAAGCCAATTGTTGTCATTGCCCTTGTTACAGCAGTTTGTATGTTGGGAAACGAAATGCTGTTTATTGTGATGCCATTATATTGGAAGTCTTTTGGACTGACATCTCTCTGGCAGGTGGGAGTGTTATTATCAGCTAATCGAATCATCAGAATCCCAATTAATTCGCTAGTGGGCTGGTGTTACCAACGAATTGGAAAACGATTGGGTATCATCGCAGCTGTTGTATTAGCTGCTGTCTCTACGTTTTCCTACGGTATGGTGAAGGGTTTTTGGCTGCTTTTAATCGCCCGATGTTTATGGGGAATCGCTTGGTCTTTTTTTCGTATCGGCGGCTATTTAACGATTCTTTCTTCCAGTAAACCTGAAACGAGAGGTCAGTTCGTTGGCTTGTATAACGGACTATGGGGCCTTGGGACCTTATTTGGAATGCTTTTTGGCGGATTACTTTCAGAACTTATTGGGATTCAAACCGTTACTGTACTTTTCTCCATCCTTGCTATCAGCAGCATTCCATTTATTTTACGATTTATCAACAACACGAGGGAAGAGATTCCTCAAGTGAACAAAAAGAAAGATTTCATGATTTGGAAAAATAAACGGATTGTAACTTCTTTTATTACGGGGTTAATCGTTGCTTTTGTCGTATATGGGGTTTTTGCTTCGACTTTAAGTAAATTAATAGAATTACAAATGAGTATAATAATAGGTTTAACTATTGGTGCCGGAACGATTACCGGTTTCATTCAAGCGCTCCGGACAGGATGGGATCCATTTCTCGCACCTTATCTTGGAAGAATCTCTGACCAAAAATGGGGAAGAATCCCTATTTTAATCCTGGCTTTACTAGCTGCTGCAGTTTGCCTGAGCCTTTTTTCTTTAAAATTGCCGATGGTTCTTTTTATTGCACTGATATTGTTATTTCAACTGACAACTACCGTATTAATAACGATGAGTGATTCGATTGCAGCCGATTTCGCCGCAGGTCCTTTACAAATTACAGTCATTACTTTTTATACACTTTTTTCTGATATTGGCGCAGCTTTAGGTCCATTATTAGGGTTTGTTATGATGGATGTCTTTGGAATTCAATCGCTTTATTGGTTATCTAGTTTCATCATCGTGCCACTAGCCGTATATTGGTTCATTATTTTTAAAAAGGAAGTAAGGATGACAGGGCAAATGGAAGGTCAGTAGATAAAAACTAGAGGAGAAAAATATGACTGAAAATAATCAACTTCGAATTATGACTTACAATGTAAAAAATGCAATGGATGTACCACCCCATTCATGGGAAGAACGTAAAGGAATGTTAAGAGACTTAATTCAGCGTGAATCTCCGGATTTAATTGGAACTCAGGAATGCCTATATGGTCAAGTGTGTGACATATTAGAGATGTTACCCGAATATGACTGGATCGGTTTGGGTAGAGAAGGGGGAAGCAGGGGCGAATATGCCGCAATCTTTTTCAAAAAGGAACGCTTTAAAATTTTGGAGTACGATCATTTCTGGCTTTCTGACACTCCAGATGTCATTGCTTCTGCTACTTGGGGGAATTTCGTCACCCGGATGATGACTTGGGCTCAATTTGTAGATGTGAAAACTAATCTACAGTTCTATCATATGAATACACATTTTGACCATGAGTCATCAAATTCCAGGGTGAAAAGTGCAAAAACAATCATTCAAATGATAGATCAATTTGATCCCAATCTGCCTATTATTTTGACAGGTGATTTTAACGAGGATATCAATTCGAAGCCGTATGAAGTCTTATTAAGCGAAGGGGCATTATCGGATACATGGAATATGACAAATTTGCGGTTTAACGAAGAGTTAGGTACGTTCAATGATTTTCAGGATCCCCATGGCGGTAAAGAGCGTATTGATTGGATAATCGTTCGAGGTGATATGATTGTCGAGTCTGTCGGAATTATAGCAGATCATCCAAATGGCTGCTTTCCGAGTGACCACTATCCTGTCGTCGCAAATGTGTACCTAAAATAATAGAGGAAACTAGGTAAATATCACTGTTTTGTAATAAAAAACATAGCGCAGTAAAAAATGACATATCAACAAACACAGGATCACTAGTAATCTGATATATGTACGAATCATTAGAAGGAGGATTAAAAAAGATGGAAAAGTTAAAAATTGGTGTAATCGGGGCTGGTTCCATTTCAGATTTACATTTTCAGTCCTATACCAAAAATGAACAGGCTGAAATCTATGCTGTTTGTGATCTGAATGAGCAACGGGCAGAGGAAAAGAAGAACAAATATAATGCCGCACTGATTTACACGAAGTATGAGGATTTATTGAACAATCCTCAAATAGATGCCGTGAGTATTTGTACATGGAATAATTCTCATGCGGAAATTGCCATTGCAGCTTTGAATGCAGGCAAACATGTTTTAGTTGAAAAACCTTTATGTAAAACGGTAGAAGAAGCGTTAAGGGTAGAGGATGCAGTGAAGAGAAGTGGGAAGGTTCTTCAGGTAGGTTTCGTCCGTCGATTTGGAACGAATACGAACGTTTTGAAATCTTTTATTGATTCGGGTGATCTAGGCGAAATTTATTATGCAAAAGCTTCGATACTAAGGCGTTTAGGAAACCCTGGCGGCTGGTTTGCCGATAAGGAAAGATCGGGCGGCGGACCTCTTATCGATATCGGTGTACATATCATCGATTTATGCTGGTATTTAATGGGGAAACCAAAGGTAAAATCCATTAGTGGAAACACCTATTCGAAGCTTGGAAATCGAGCGAATATTAAAAACCTATCTTTCTATCAAGCAGCGGACTATGATCCTAGCATTAATAAAGTAGAAGACCTTGCCAATGCCCTGATCCGATTTGAAAATGGTGCATCCTTAATGATCGATGTCAGCTTTACCCTTCACCTTAAGAGGGATGAAACATCGATTAAGATTTTTGGCAATAAGGGCGGGGCAGAGATTGAACCGGAGCTTGTGATTGTCACAGAAAAAAATAATACAATTTTAAATAGCCAGCCGCAAATTGATTCTCTATCTTTTGATTTCAATCAAGCATTCCAAAATGAAATTAACCATTTCGTTACGTGCTGCAAGGGAGAAGAACAAACCATCAGTCCAGTGGAAGACGGTGTGGAATTGATGAAAATATTATGCGGTATCTATGAATCTAGTGAAACGGGTAAGGAAATCACCTTTGAACGATCGAATGTGACCATGTAAATGAAAAAAGGAATCGTTACTTGAATGTCGAGAATAGGCTATTTTTATGGAAAAACCATAGAAATAGTCTATTTTTCTTTTATACTATTGTTACAAAGATTGACATTATTTTAATTATTTTATATCTTTAAAAATATGCATTAATTTTTGAAAGCGCTCTCGTTTTTATATATACAATATTCCTACCAAATTTTCTATTCAAACTATTTGTGTAAGGGGGTCATCTATTTGTTTGGTTTACGAAGAATACAATCGAGATTATTGTACAAATACATCCTGTCGTATATGCTTATGTTTTTCATTCCGTTAGTGATTATGGGAATTATTATCTATAAAAATTCCGTTGTAAGCTTAAGAGAAGGTATTGAACAATCGAATATTGACATGTTAAACCAAGTGAAAAATATGACCGATGAAAGGATGGAAGAATTAGAAAAGCTTGCATTAAGGATTTCCTATGATTATCGTTTAACGCCCTTCATGGTTAACGATGGTTTTTATGGAAAAGAAGCGATAGAAGAGCTCAATAAATATAAGGCAAACAGTTCCATTATTAAGGAATTATTTCTTTATTATCGCGGAGACGATAATATTTACTCTGCAAACGGGGCGTATTCACTAGACACTTTTAAAAAAATGTATCATTTTGATCAATCAGAAAAAATTAAGGAACAATTAGAAAGTAATCTGCCAGTCGTTTATTCCGCTGCATCTATAAGAGTAAATGAAAGTAAAGAGGATCGATTGATCACCTATATGTATCCGATTACACGAAACACTATCACTCCATACGGTACTGTGATGTATTTGATTGAAGAATCTGCAATAACGAGTTTGATTAAGGATACTCTTGGTGATTTTCAAGGAAACGCATACATATTTGATCAGAATAATCATGTCTTTACATCCAGTATCAATGATAGGGAATTTAATCATAACGACATTAAGAAACTTGCAGCAACTAAAAATGGTGTATCAAGTATTCAATTGCAAAGTAAAGAGTACTCCGTTGTTTCAGTAAAGTCTAGTGTAAGCGGGTGGATATTTGTCACCGTTATGCCTGCGAATCAGTTTTTTGACAAGGTGGTCAATTTACAAAGGTTCTTAATGATGGTCATTATTTCTATAGTTCTTTCGGGTATTGGTGTTTCGATTCTATTAGGAAAAAAACAATATCGGCCAATCCATAATCTTTTAGATTTTCTTAACAAGAACGATAAGCGTGTATTAAATATTGAGGAATTTAATGAACTTGATCGGATAAAAGTGACAATGGCAAGAGTATTTAAGGATCATGAAAGTTTAAGTGAAAAGGTTGATAACCAAGCTCCTATTGTAAGAGATCAATATTTAATGAGGATGTTAAATGGAAGTTTAGTTAATGAGGGAGAGATAAATAAATTACTAGAATCCATTAATCTGCCAATGAAACAGGATCAATTTTTTGTGGCGGTTGTCTCATTAAAAAATGAAATTCTGCAAAAAAGAGAGGAAATGATCCGCACTCTTTCGGTCATATCCTTCAATAAGTCAATCTCCTACGGTATGGAGATTGGTTTTAAAGATTGCATTGCCATAATCGTCAGCATGGAGGACCCGTATCCAGGAGAAGCTAGAAAAGTTGTTGAGGAGTTGAGACAGCTAATCCGGGATCGATTAAACGTTGATCCGATTATTTCTGCAGGGACTTATGTGGCGGAAAAAAGTAAAATTAACCGCTCGTTTATCGAGGCTTTAGCCGCATTAGAGTATCGGTTTATGAATGAACGGAAAAGCATTACGTATTTTGAAGACATCAGCAATCAATCTGAAAAGACGATTGGCTATCCAAAGGATGAACATATTAAATTTGTTCAAAGCTTAAAACAAGGAGATCAGATTGTCGCCATCGAGACACTAAAACATATTTTTGAAGTTGTAATCAATAAAGATCTTTCTGTCCAGATGGTCAAGTGTATTTGTTTTGATATTATTAATACCGTTTTAAAAGTGGCTGTAGAAATGGGATTGGGTGAAAAAAACTATGACATGAATAAAGTTGTCGATTTCAACTCTATTGGTGAATTAGAAAAACATTTGCACCCACTGATTATCGATATTTGTCGTGAGGTAAGCAGGAAAAATGAAAGAAGCAACAGTGAGCTTTGTAATAAAATTTTAGCTTATATCCGTGAAAATTATGCTAAATATGATCTGAGTCTAGAAAGTATCGCTCAAAAATTTAAACTGTCCACTTCCTACCTAAGCCGTTTTTTAAAAGAACAAACAGGTGTAAACTTTACCCAATATGTCTGGCATTTACGTATTGAGGAAGTAAAAAGGAAATTAACTGACACAGATGAAACGATTAAAGAAATCGTCATTGCAGCGGGGTATATGGATGTAGCTAATTTTACGAGGAAATTTAAAAAAGCAGAAGGAGTTACACCCGGTAACTATCGACTGCTTTATGCACCGGAACGAAGTCATATACAAACTAATATCGAAAACGATACAGCCCTATAGAGGACGGCTATTACAGCCTTCCTCTATTTTTTATTCTAGTAAAGACTTACATAGCAGGACAAAAAGGACATATTTGTCGGAGGAAATGACCGTTGAAGGCATTATCAACACTATCTTTTCCTTGTTTTTACAACACTAAACAAAAAAGACATATATATTAAAACGCTTTCTTTCATGTAGTTTAATACTATACAGAAAAACTGAAGGAGGAGATGTGAGTGCATGATAGCAAAGTCACTGCGAGTCAAAATCAGGGACTATTAAATGTAGAGGTAAGCTCAAATAGTACACTGCTGTTAGAGGCAAAAAGGAATGTAAGAAAGAAAAAGGTAAAGAAGATTTTACGAAATTGGGAATTGTACCTGTTCCTCCTGCCAACATTGGCTTACTTTATTATCTTCCATTACATTCCAATGTATGGGGTTCAAATTGCCTTTAAAGATTTTGTTCCTTCTACCGGAATATGGGGAAGTGAATGGGTCGGTTTTAAGCACTTTACCCATTTTTTTGAATCCTATTATTTTTGGGACCTAATAAAGAATACTCTCGGAATAAGCATCTATGAACTGCTCGTTGGATTTCCACTGCCTATCATCTTAGCCCTTGCGATAAATGAAGCAAAGGATGGGATGTTTAAACGCAGTGTTCAAACCATTACCTATGCGCCTCATTTTATTTCCGTCGTCGTTATGGCGGGGATGATTATCGCCTTTTTGTCACCTGCGACAGGTGTCATTAACCATTTGATTGCTGCGCTAGGTTTTGAACCAATCCCATTTATGAGTGATCCTGCTTGGTTTAAATCGGTATATGTACTTTCAGGTGTTTGGCAGGGAACTGGCTGGGGAACGATTATTTATCTTGCAGCACTAGCTGGTGTCGATCAACAGCAGCATGAAGCAGCGATTGTGGATGGTGCTTCTCGATTGCAGAGAATTTGGCATATTAATATCCCTTCACTTGTTCCGACGATGATTATCTTATTAATCTTAAATGTTGGCAGCATTCTATCTGTTAGTTTTGAAAAAATCTTATTGCTGCAAAATCCGCTCAATATGGATTCTTCAAATGTCATTGCGACCTTTGTTTATAAAGCAGGTCTGTTGGATGCCCAGTACAGTTTTGCGGCAGCCGTAGGATTATTTAATTCTGTGATCAGTGCAATTCTATTAGTGTTGGTGAATCAAATTGCGAAAAAGAAAAGCGAAACGAGTCTATGGTAAGGAGGAAAGTCAATGAATTCAGCAATAGTCGAAACAAAAGCTGATAAAATCTTTAAAATCATCAACTATACTTTTTTACTGCTGGCAATGGTCATTGTCTTGTACCCCTTGATTTATATTATCAGCGCATCGGTCAGTGATCCCTCTACAGTTAACTCGGGTGAAATGTGGTTACTGCCTAAAGGATTTACGTTAGCAGGGTATGAGCTTATTTTTCAAAATGATCTCATTTGGAAGGGTTACTTAAATACGATTTTTTATACTGTGCTCGGCACTTTGATCAATTTATTGTTTACACTGCCGGCAGCTTACGCATTATCTCGGAGGGATTTAGTAGGAAGAAATATTTTTATGGGAATTTTCGTCTTTACGATGTTTTTTGGTGGAGGATTAATTCCTTCGTATCTATTAATTAAAAGTCTTGGATTAATCGATACTATTTGGGCCATGGTTTTACCTAATGCTGTTGCGGTTTGGAATTTAATTGTTGCCCGCGTCTTTTTCCAAGTAACCATCCCGAAGGAACTGGAAGAAGCAGCAGAGATAGATGGCTGTACAAATATGAAATTATTTATAAAAGTAATTTTACCTTTATCTACCCCTATTATTGCTGTTATGGCCTTATTTTATGGTGTCGGACATTGGAACGGTTATTTTAATGCGTTGATCTATCTTTCTAATAAAGAATTATATCCACTTCAACTGGTCTTGCGAGAAATCCTTGTGCTCCAGTCAATGACCTCGGAAATGGCTGGCGGAGCAATTTCGGGTTCCGTAGCGGAAGCGCAGAATTCGAAGGCAGAGCTGGCCCAAATCATTAAATACGGTGTCATGATTGTTTCTACATTACCAATTATTATCGTGTATCCATTTTTACAACGTTATTTTGTTAAGGGGGTCATGATTGGATCCGTAAAGGGATGAAAATATTTCTTCTGGATTTTGAGGAGGTGGTTTGCAAAAATTAAATTAGCATATGGATAAAATTGCAATTTTTCATAAACGAAAGGGGTCGAGGGAAAATGAGAAAAGCTATTCTTATAATGCTATCATTTGTTTTAGTTTTATCGATGCTGGCTGCGTGTACTTCTAAATCTAATTCAAAAGAGAATGTCGAAAAAAACAAGGTAGAAATAAACAAAGAAGGTTATCCGATTGTTGATGAAAAAATAACAATGTCCATGATGGGACCGGATATTGGTCAAGCAAAGTGGAAGGATATGGCTTTCTTTAAAGAAATGGAAAAGATGACGAATGTACATTATGAATTTACAACACCGCCAAACAGTGATTTTCCAACAAAATTAAATCTTGCCTTTGCCAGCGGCGAAATTCCAGATGTTCTTTTTGGGGCTGCTTTAACAGCGGAGCAGGAAGTTAAGTATGGAAAAGAAGGAGTATTAATTCCATTAGAAGATTTGATTAAAAAATATGCTCCAAATATCCAAAAGATGTTTGAAGAAAACCCTGATGTAAAAAAATCAGTGACAACAGTTGATGGTCATATTTATGCACTGCCGATGGTGGACAAGAATGCCGTTTGGTATATGGGTCCATTATGGTATAACGGTAAATGGCTAGACGCCTTAGGTGTGAAAGAATTACCTAAAACAACAGATGAGCTGTATACCTTGTTCAAACGATTTAAAACAGAGGATCCGAATGGTAATGGAAAAGCCGATGAAATTCCATTCTCGTCAGTTGCTTTAGATGATTCTCGTCAGTGGCTGTTAGGTGCTTTTGGGTTCACGAACTGGGGAATTGAAGAAATTGATGGTAAGGTCGTGTATACACCGGCAGAAGATGGCTATAAGGATTATCTTACATTTATGAATAAGCTTTATGATGAAAAATTAATGGATCCGGAAACTTTCTCACAATCCAATGAGCAGAAGAAAGCAAAAGGACAAGCCAATCAACTTGGATTATTCCAGGACTGGTTCTCCTATTTCACCACTGGAGATAAGGAAGAAGAGGCACTTGATGACCCTATGTATCAGCCAATCTCAAGTTCTGCAACTGATAAAGCCGTGGCGCCATTAAGCCCGGGTATCTACCGCGGTCAATTTGCCATTACCAATAAAACAGCTAATCCAGAAGCTGCGATTCGCTGGGTTGATTATCTCTATTCAACAGAAGGAAATGAACTTCTAAATATCGGTAAGGCAGGGGACGTTTGGGATTGGGTAGATGAAGCCAGCGGTACTAGAAAATTGCTGGATTCACCAGTTGAAGGGAAAACGATTGAAGACTACCGTGGTATGACAACACCTGATTTTGGTATCAATGTTCCTGCATTACGTCATAAAATTGAGGGCTTCCCTGAAACAGAATTTACGAAGTTTACGAATGCCGAAACAGATGTAAAAATTAAGCCATATGCAAAGGTTCCATATCCACTAGTTTATTTAACGCCTGAAGAACAAGAAGAAGTAGGACGAATCCGCGCTGATTTGGATACTTACATTGAACAAATGGAAGCGAAATTTATTACAGGTACCGAGCCTCTGTCCAATTGGGACAAATATATTAAAACAATGAATAATATGGACCTTGATAAATTGGTTAACATTTATCAAGATGCCTACGATCGCTGGAATAAGTAAGAGCAGAAGAAGGAAAAGGGATAAACTGTCTCTTTCCTTCTTTTTTATCATTTGTAAGAAACGACATAGAATGCAAAAAATACATATCATGATAAACAGCTAAATGGCTGGCCAAAGTGCCTAAGACAACGCTGACAAATTTCACATATTTACGATTGGACAAGGGCGGAAGTATGCTTAAATTAAATTAACCAAGAAGGGGTGTAGGAACGAGTGAAGAACACTGAACCTGTAAAAGCGTTTCATCTGCGTTTTGGATCACATGAACTTGTCGAACCATTCATACAGTTTATTGAAAAAGTCTTAGCACCAAAGGGCATTAATCACTTAATCATTGAGTGCAACACTTCGTTTGTATTTGAGAAACATCCAGAGGTTACTGGAGGAACACTTACGAAACAGGATGCCAAGGAAATCGCTGCCGTTTGCAAGCAACATGGTATTCGTGTCATCCCTTTGTTTCAATGCTTGGGCCATCAAGGCTGGGGAGGGGCGCCGAATACCCTGTTAAAAGCCTATCCTGAATTTGATGAAACTCCCCATATTCCATTAGATGCAAAATGGCCTGACTTTTTCTGCAGAAGCTGGTGCCCGTTACACCCTGAGGTAAATGCTCTTGCTTTTGATCTCCTAGGAGAGTTAATCGATGCTTTTGAAGCGGATGCCTTCCATGTCGGTATGGATGAAGTGTATGCGATTGCAGATGATATGTGCCCGCGCTGTAAGGGGAAGAACCGGGCAGAGCTATTTGCAAAAGCCGTCAATGATCTCCATGGATATCTAGTAAAAGAACGCGGGGTTCAGATGTTTATGTGGGCTGACCGCTTCAATGACAGCGAGGCAACCGGTTACAACCAATGGGAAGGAGATACGTTCGGCACTCATCAAGCGATATCCAAAATTCCAAATGATATTGTTTTGATGGATTGGCATTACGATAAACTAGATTCCTATCCTTCGATTGGTATTTTTCTAGAAAAGGGATTTTCGGTGATTCCATCCTGCTGGTATAAAACAGAAGCGGCCCTCGATTTTCTACAAGCCAGCAAGGAGCAGGCAAATCAATCCACTAAACCGGAAGGAATGCTTGGGATGGCTGTTACCTCCTGGAATGGCTGGGGTCAAGAAGAGTTTGCAAAATTTATCAGCATGACTTCTTCCTCTTTTAATAGAGGTGAAGATTTAGAAGTATTAGATGAGCTTTATCGCACTCTCGATTTCGTCACGAAAGAGCTTCAATAAGGAGGATGAATCTTGGTCTCAAAAGTTGTGATATTTTATGATGAAGCCCTCCCTTTTGACGGACAAAGGCCATCAAAAGAGATACTGGAAAAATGGGAAGAGCAGGCTTCTATTATCAATGCTGCTGAGTTAAAAAGTACTCTTAGTAGTGGAATAGAATGTTTCATTCATTTACACGGATCCTATTTTCCAAAAAACGCTTGGGGTTCTCTAACCTCTTATTTAAAAGAGGGGAAAGGGTTTGTCGGGATAGGCGGTGCCCCTTTTAGAAAGCCATGCAATCTAGTAAATGGCGAATGGATCCCCGAGCGGGAGCAAACCGCTTACCATGCTGAGCTTAATATTCATGAAGTGTTAAAGGTTGATGGAAAACCAATCGAGAAATTGATTCATCATAATGAATTTCCGGTTTTTAAAGAGTATGAGGAACTATTTAAAGTTCAGGATACAGCCAATTTTATTCTTCATCCAACGAAGTCGTCGTCGATAGAACACGAAATGGGTTCGGTTGGTCCAATGGATGCCCGAATATACCCTTTATTGAAGGGGATTTCGAAGGGCGGGCGGGAGGTTGCGGCCCCGGCGGTTTTAATCGAAAACTATAAGGGTACGTTTACCGGCGGCAGATGGGTATTTATTAATCAGTTGTTTTCCAGTGAGTTTTGGAATGATAAGGGCTGCCGTTTATTACTGAAGTTAGCGGATTTCGCTTCTAGAGGTGTGACAGAGCTATGGCTGAAAACCAATTACGCCGCGTATGAGCAGTTTGAGGTCCCTATCCTTACTTTTCAAGCACAGTCATTACTTCAAGAACAATCGAATTGGAGTTTACATCTGACTCTCTCAAAGGAAGGGAGCTCCCTTGAGAAACATAGCTTAGAAATTTCGATTACGAAAGAGCTGTGTATCCAGAAACTCTATTTAAATAAAAAGGAATTTGAGCCTGGCTTTTATGAACTAACCTTTAGAGTAACGAGTGATTTTGGAGTAGAACGAGTCATACATCAAGGTTTTTGGTTTAAGGATGAAGCGCTGCTTGAAAGCGGACAGCCGCTTGTCTGCGGCAGAGATTACTTTTTGAAAAATAATCAGCCTTTCCCGGTGGTTGGCATGACCTACATGTCCTCAGATGTTGCCCGGTATTTTCTGTTCCTTCCTAATCCAAGTGTCTGGAATAAAGATTTTTCTGCGATGAAAGCAGCCGGCATCAATTATGTCAGGACAGGAATCTGGACGGCATGGCGGAACATGATGTTTGTGGACGGCCATATGGAAGAGAGTATTTTAAGAGCAATTGATGCTTTTGTACTTACCGCGAAACAATATGACATCGAATTAACGTTTAACTTTTTCTCGTTTACACCGGAGGAATGGGAAGGGAAAAACCCTTATCTTGATCCAAGAAGTGTCGAGGCGCAGAAACGATTTATTACTGCGATTGTTACTAGACACAAGACAACTACAAATGTTCATTGGGATTTAATCAATGAACCGTCTCTGTTTGACCCTAAGCAAACATTTGCTGGACCAAGGACGCTTCTAGACCACTTTGATGCGAGTGAGTATAGGAAGTGGTTAAAGGCAAGACATCGTGATATTGCTGAGCTTCAAGAACGCTGGAATCTGACACCGAATGAGCTGCCGTCATTTGATCATGTCAGGCCGCCGCAAATTAGGGAAATTAATACCCATATACAAGATATGGCTGCCGGCAAAAGAGGATTGAAATGGTTAGATTACACGTTATATACGATGGATAAGCATAATGAGTGGATTCGCAAACTATCCGGGACGATTAAGCACCTGGCAAAAGATCAGTTAGTCACTGTCGGACAGGATGAAGCATTGATGGGTCAGCGGCCATCTCCCTTCTTTTATGGAGAAGCGGTTGATTACACAACTAATCATACCTGGTGGTCAAATGACAATTTACTTTGGGATGGCGTCTTTGCCAAGACGTTTGATAAACCAAATTTAATTTCGGAAACCGGCATCATGTATGTAGAAAATCCGAATAACCAAGCGAAACGCTCCGAGGAAGAGCTGCGTAATATTCTGGAAAGAAAGTATGCCTATGCCTTCGCTTCCGGCAGCGCGGGTGCGGTTCAATGGCTCTGGAATACCAATTATTTTATGAATAATATTAATGAATCAAATATTGGGGCGCTTCGTGCCGATGGGACCGAAAAGCCGGAAACCAATGTTTCCTATGATTTTGGCGTCTTTATCAAAGAAGTTGGACATTTATTCGAAAACCGGAAGCTTGAAGATATTGTTGTTATTTTCCCATATTCTAATGATTTTTCTAATCGCAGGCTTGCTTTTGATGCAACAACGAAATTAACGAGGATACTAGCTTATGAGCTTAACCAGCCATTCAGGGCGTTAAGTGAATATGATCTATCGAGCTTAGCTGGAGAACCCCCAAAGGTGATTATGGTTCCGAGTCCACATAACTTTCAATCAGAGGCTTTAGCGGAACTGCTAGAATTTGTGAAAACTCACGATGTTACACTGCTTTTTACTGGACCTATGAGTCTTGATGAATACTGGAACGAAACCGATCGGATGAAAGAAATTGCAGGACCAACAAAACTTGTCAATGTCCTTCGTGAAGAACAGCTAGTTGTTAATAACAAAGCTCTTTCTTTTTCATTTGGTGATAAGCGGATTGCCGAAGTGGTTAAAGAAATCACAGAGACGGGAATTTTAGAAGTTAAGGAATATGACTATGGCAAGGGGAGAATTATCTGGTCCCCGCTTCCCGTTGAATTGAATGAAAGAAATGAGTCCATTCGTGAATTGTATCAATATAGCTTAAATCTTGCTGGTGTTTCGGAGCATTTAATCTGGCATGAAGGGGATGTTCCAGGTGTTTATGGCCGGAAACTAGAATTTGAGAATGGTAGCTTGTTTATCTTTGTTTCTGAATTTGGCGTTAATACGAATGTGAAGATTACCGATCCTGGAACAGACCAGACGTACAAGTTTTTACTAGAATCTGAAAGAAGTGTTTTATTCGCTACTGCCAAAACGGGAGAAATTATTGGTACATACCGTGAGGATGAAGTGAAAATAGAAAATATGCAGGTAAAAGGAGTGTTTTAAAATGAAAGTTGGAATTAGTTCTTATAGTCTTTTAAAGGATATTAATGCTGGGAAACTGGATATTTTAGATGTCGTACAATGGGTGGCCGATAACGGCGGCGAGCACCTTGAGCTTGTGCCTTATGGGTTTACGGTTGTCGATCAGCCAGAATTGGCCGACCAAATCAGGGAAAAAGCAAAAGCAGTCGGAATCGAACTATCTGGGTATTCATTGCCAGCTAATTTTATTCAGCCGACTGAGGAAGCGTTCCAAGCGGAAGTGGAGCGCCTTAAGCAGCATGTAGACATCGTAAATCGGATGGGAATCAAAATCATGCGCCATGATGTTACTGCGTTTCGTCTTGAACCAGAAGAAATGACGATTCATCATTTTGAAAAGCATTTTGAACAAATGGTGCGAGGCAGTCAACTGCTTGCAGACTATGCCGCCCAATTTGGAATCACAACTACGATCGAAAACCACGGATTCAATGTGCAATCAAGCGACAGAGTCCAGCGGGTGATTCATGCTGTTGACCGGGCAAATTTTAAAAGTACGGTGGATGTAGGGAATTTCCTTTGTGCGGATGAAGATCCGCTTGTGGGAGTGAAGAAAAATATTGGCTATGCTGCTACCGTTCATTTTAAAGACTTTTATATTCGTCCTTATTATGAAAATCCAGGCGGCGGGGAGTGGTTCCGTACGGTAAATGGAAATTATATGCGCGGCGCGATTGTTGGACATGGAGATTTAAATATCCGTGAACTCGTGAAACTGGTCAAAGAATCCGGATATGACGGCTATCTTACCGTCGAATTTGAAGGCATGGAAGATTGTCAGGTTGGTACGAAGATTGGGATGGAAAATGTAAAAAGACTTTGGGATGAGGTGAGAGTTTATGAAACTATCAAATAAAATCGGAATTATTGTGGACAGTCTTCGGCTGCCGCTTCGTGAAGGGTTAAAGATGGCTAAGGAGCTGGGAGCAGACGGTGTCCAAATTTATGCGGTGGATGGAGAGATGGCTCCTGAAAATTTAACTTCTGCAGCAAGGAAGGAATTAAAAGATTATATCTCTTCAATAGGGTTAGAAATATCTGCTCTATGTGGTGATCTTGGGGGACATGGATTTCAGGATTCGGAAATGAATCTGCAAAAAATTGAGAAATCAAAGAGAATCCTAGATTTGGCCGTTGAATTAGGAACGGATATTGTTACTACGCATATTGGGATTATTCCGGAGGATCCTGCCACTCGTGTGTATGAGTCGATGCAAAAGGCATGTGACGAATTAGGGGTATATGCCAAAAGCTTAAATGCTTACTTTGCGATTGAAACAGGTCCGGAAACTTCATTGAGATTGAAAACGTTTTTAGATACATTGAGCACAAATGGTGTCTCCGTCAATTTTGATCCAGCGAATATGGTCATGGTCACGGGAGATGATCCTGTTGAAGGTGTAAAACTGCTGAAGGATTACATCGTCCACACTCATGTGAAAGATGGGGTCCGATATAAGCCAGTAGATCCGCGTGATGTATATGGTGCGCTTGGCTACGGCGGCGGAGTGGATCATGAACAAATTGCCAAGATGGTGACCGAAGGGGAATATTTCCGCGAGCTGCCGTTAGGCGAAGGAAAGGTTGACTTCCCAAGCTATTTCGCAGCCCTTCAAGAGATTGGTTATCAAGGTTACTTAACGATTGAAAGAGAAGTAGGGACCAATCCACTTCATGATATCCGCGAGGCCATTAGCTTTATTCGAACATTTAAATAAAAACTTTTTATAAAAAGTAGCCAAGTTACTTTAGACTTGGTTATTTTTTTTAGACGATTATAGGGAAATGTCTTTGATGAAGGACAAAACGCTGAATAAAGCAGCTGATTTAAATAGAATGATAGCGTTTTTTGCACGCGTCGAATATATCGAGGAGGGGAAGTCTCTTGAAGAAGACAGCCCATATTATCTCCCATTCACACTGGGATCGAGAGTGGTATTTACCTTTTGAAAAACATCGCTACTACTTTATTAAACTAATGAATGAACTAATCAAACAGTTCCAAAAGGAAGGAAATGCGTTTCAATCGTTTCATCTCGATGGTCAAACCGTTCTACTAGAGGATTATTTTGCAGTTCACCCAGAAAAACGCGAGATTGTTAAACAGTTAATCGAAGAGAAAAAGCTCTATATTGGACCGTGGTATGTCCTCCAGGATGCTTTTTTAACTAGCTCTGAAGCCAATATCCGGAACTTACAAATAGGTATGAATGATACAAAATCCTATGGACATGCTTCAAAAATTGGCTATTTTCCTGATACATTTGGTATTTATGGGCAGGCTCCTCAGCTTTTAAAGCAGGCGGGTATTGATACCGCGGCCTTCGGAAGAGGAGTCAAACCGACAGGCTTTAATAATACGGTATCAGACTCACCTAGCTTTGAATCACCATTTTCTGAGATGATCTGGAAATCACCGGACGACTCCAGTGTGTTAGGAATATTATTTGCTAATTGGTATTCAAACGGAAATGAAATTCCAGTTGATGAGGAAGAAGCGATAGCCTTTTGGGACAGAAAGCTGAAGGATGCTGAAAAATATGCATCTACCAATCAATTATTGTTTATGAATGGCTGCGATCATCAGCCGCTGCAAAAAACGATTCCAGCAGCAATCGAAACAGCAGCTTCCCTTTATCTAGATTACAACTTTAAACATTCTAGTTTTGACGAATATACAGAAGCACTAAAACAGAATCTTCCCGAAAAACTGCAGGTTATTGAAGGTGAATTACGGAATCAGCGGACAGACGGCTGGTCCACTCTCGTTAATACAGCGTCTGCACGAATTTATTTGAAGCAATGGAATCATCGCTGTCAGATATTGTTGGAAAAGATTGCGGAGCCGCTGGCGGCATTTGGCTACTTAGCGAATGGAACGTACCCAAGGGAATATATCCGTTTTATGTGGAAATCACTGATGAAAAATCATCCGCATGACAGCATTTGCGGGTGCAGTGTCGATGAGGTTCACCGCGAAATGGTTACCCGCTTTGAAAGTGTCATTCATATGGGAGAAGTGTTTGTAAAAGAACAAGCAGCAGAGCTTGCAGCGGCTATAGATACATCAAGGACTCCGGATGGCGGGATTCCGCTTATCGTTATGAATACAACAGGATGGAATAAAAATGAAGTAGTCACCAAAAATTTGGATCTTGAAAAAGTGTATTTTTCTCAAATGCCTCTTGGAAAAATTCCAACGTATTTGGAGGAAAAAGAACTGCCAGGCTACAAGCTGGTCGATGACCAAGGGAAGGTTTGTGATTTTCAGCTCGAGGGCACGAACGTGGAATTTGGCTACGATTTACCAGATGATAAATTCCGTCAGCCATTTTATGCGAAAAGGGCAACTCTATCATTCTATGCGGAGAATATCCCAGCCTTTGGATATAAGACCTTCTATTTTGTTCCTGACGAAGCGCAAGTACAGCCAGTGACAGAGTCGCCTGTTGGAGGGCTAGAAATGGAAAATGAGTTTGTCCATCTCCTGTTCCATGAGGATGGCACCTATGATTTGTCTTTAAAAGAAACGGGTCAAACATTCCGAGATCTCGGAATTTACGAGGATACAGGAGATATCGGCAACGAATATATGTTCAAGGAAGCGACGGGGCTTGCACCAATCACGACAAAAGGTGTTCCTGCTGAATTTACACTCTTGGAAAGAAGTGCACTAAGAACGGTTCTGGAGTTTGAGCACAAGTTAACGATTCCAGTTTCTGCAGATGATCGATTAGCCATCGAACAACATCAAATGGTCTGGCATTCGAACAGACACGCTGGCAGATCAAGTGAAACGACTACGATTTCTCTTAAAACCATCGTTTTGCTCGAAAAAGGAATGAAGGGACCAGCCTTCAAACTTATTTTCGATAATCAAGCAAGTGATCACCGCCTCCGTGTCCTTTTTCCAACTGGGTTAAAAACAGAAACACATCAAGCGGACAGTATTTTTGAAATTGTTAATCGCCCGAATACACCGGAAAAGGAATGGAAGAATCCTAGTTTTTGCCACCATCTGCAGCGATTTGTCAGCATAGCTGATGACAAAAAAGGGCTGACCGTTGCCACTGATGGTCTGCAGGAATATGAAATTTTTCCAGAGGATGGCACGATTGCGGTCACCGTGCTCCGTTCGGTTGCTGAGCTTGGGGACTGGGGCTACTTCCCGACACCGGAGGCGCAATGCTTAGGAATCCAGACAGCAGAATGGATTGTTTTGCCGCATGAAATGGATGTTATAACGTCAAAATCCTTCGTTGAGGCGTACCAATTTAAAGTACCTCTATATACAGTACAAACTGACTGTCATGATGGAACACTGCCAGCTTCCCATGAGTTTGTGACTTCTGAATCTAGTGGACTTGTATGGACATCAATGAAGGTAGCAGAGGAGCAGGATGACGTGATGATTCGCTGGTTTAATCCGGCAGGGATGAGAGAGACCCTAAGGGCTTCGATTCCTATGAACCAGACATCCTATAAAAGTACGATTCTTGAGGAAAAAACGGAAGAATCACAGGAGCGATATGAAGTAGAAGGTTACGAAATTATCACACTTGGTTTTCATAAATAATGTTAGGAGCGAAAAAAATGACAGTAACGATCCCACAATCTTTAATAAAGATCATTAATCATGTTAAGGAATTCTTCCCTCATGATGAAAAACTCCAGCAAATGTTCGAACAATGCTTTATTAATACGTACGAAACAACAATGAAAAAACAAGAAGATGGAAAAACGTTCGTGGTTACTGGGGACATCCCAGCGATGTGGCTGCGTGACTCAGCTGCACAGGTAAGACCTTATTTGCTCGCTGCAGAAGTGGATGAGGAAATTGCTGATTTACTAGAAGGGGTTATCCGCCAGCAATTTGCTTTTATCTTGCATGATCCTTATGCCAATGCCTTCAATGAAAGTGCAAATGGCCATGGTTATCAAACCGACCTTACAGAGATGACACCGCATATTTGGGAGCGGAAATACGAGATTGACTCTCTTTGCTACCCTGTGCAGTTAGCGTATTTATTCTGGAAATCGACTGGACGTACCTCCCATTTTGGTGAAACGTTCCAAAATGTCATTGAAACGATTATCACAGTTTGGCGGACCGAGCAGGATCATGAAAATCTATCTCCTTATCGCTTCGAGCGTTCTGATTGCCGTCAGTCAGATACGTTAATCCGCGATGGTAAAGGAGGTCGTGTTGTACCAACGGGAATGACGTGGAGTGCTTTCCGTCCGAGTGATGATGCCTGCACCTATGGATACCTCGTACCGGCAAATATGTTTGCGGTTGTCATTTTAGGTTATGCAGCTGAAATATGCGAGGAAGTTCTTCACCATACATCATTAAAAGAGGAATGCGTAAAGCTTCGTGCTGAGATTAAAAGAGGGATTGAACAATATGCGAGGTTTGACCACCCAATTTATGGTGACATATATGTATATGAAACCGATGGGGAAGGGCGCGTTAATTTAATGGATGACGCCAATGTTCCAAGCCTGCTTGCGGCGCCATATTTAGGCTACCTCCCATTTGATGATTCGACGTATATAAATACTCGTTCATTCCTTTTAAGCAGGGATAATCCTTACTATTATGAAGGGAAATTTGCGAAGGGAATCGGCAGTCCGCATACACCTGATCATTATATTTGGCATATTGCATTGGCGATCCAAGGTATGACCACAACCAATGAAGCAGAACAACAGAAAATTTTAGCTTATTTTAAAAATACAGACGGCGGGACCAAATTTATGCATGAAGGCTTTAACGCTAGTTGTCCTGAAGAGTTTACAAGGGATTGGTTTGCGTGGTCCAACACGATGTTTAGCGAATTTGTATTAAGTCTTACAGGTAAAGTCGTCAAAGGAAGTCCACTTTATTATCAAAAAATGAAACAAAATTAAGTGGGGCATTTGTTCCATTTTTTGAAGGAAGGTTTTCCTTTAGAACATAGTAAAAGCGTAAGTGACAGCCACTTACGCTTTTGCTATTTTTCGAAAGTTATTCATTAATTTTGTAAAGAGAAGATGCTCTTATATGGAATTCTGCAGGCAGTACAATTTTCCTTGGATTCTCAGGACTTGTTTTTTCAATTCGTTCAATGAGCATTTGAGTTCCTATATACCCAAAATTATAGGAAGGCTGTTCCGCTGCGGTTAGAAATAGTTCATTCTCCGTATAATTAGGTACGCCATCATAACAAACGACAGCCATATCTTCAGGGATTTTTATATTGAATTTTTTTAGAGCCTTAACTGTATTTAACCCCAAAAAGTTACTTGTGGCGAAAATAGCTGTTGGACGCTCACTTACAGGCAAATCAATAAGCATTTTTATTTTGTTTGAAATATCGCTGTTATGGAATAATTGACTCTGGTGAATCCAATGCTGATTGACCGGCAACCCATGCAAACGGAGGGTATCACTATACGCTTGATGTCGTTCCCTTGAAGTGGCAACATCTAATGGACCGTTGATGATGGCAATTTTTTTATGTCCCTGTACGATAAGATGCTCGATTATCTTTCGAGTGGTGGTTTCATTGTCACTCAGCACCTGGTCACATCTCAGATCATTAATGTAACGGTCAATTAGTACAAAGGGGATATTATGCTTTGTCAGCTTTCGGATATTTTTTTTCGAAGAGTCATTCGCAGGAGCAATTAGAACACCGTCGGTACCTGTCGATATCAGCATATCCATATATTTCGATTCTTTTTCAATATTTTCATCACTATTGCAAAGCAACAGTTGATAACCCATTTGCATGGCTTTGTCTTCTGCACCACGAGCGACACTGGTAAAAAACGGGTTAGATATGTCTGTAATCATTAACGTTAGAATTTTTGACTTTTTGGAAACTAGGCTTCTCGCAGAACTGTTGGGTATATAATTTAATTCTTTAATAATCGCCTCAACTTTTTTTCTCGTTTGTTCACTGATCTTATCTGAATTATTGATTACTCTCGAGACGGTCATAGCAGAGACGTTGGCTTTTTTTGCTATATCATAAATGGTTACCAATCGTAATCCCCCTAGTAAATCATACTATCTATTATATTGTAATTACCAATATTAATTTTAGCAAGAAGTAATGGTAGCGATAACACTAAGTAGATAATTATAAATTGTTTGACAATTGATTTTAATATTGTTATATTCGTGTTACCGGTAACAATTAAGCGATTGCAATCTATATTAAACTACTAACAAAGAGGTGTGTATATATTGGAGAAGGTTAAACTCGTGCTGCCTGCAGAAAGCCAAATGGAATGGCAAAATTTAGACTTGGGAGTTTTTTGTCACTTTGGTATCAATACCTTCTGTGATCAAGAATGGGGGGAAGGAAAAGACTCACCAGAATTGTTTGATCCGAAGGAATTAGATGCAGGACAATGGGTTAAGCTTGCCAAGGATGCAGGATTCAAATACTTTATCCTAACGGCGAAACATCATGATGGTTTTTGCCTTTGGCCAACCTCGACAACGGATTATTCTGTGAAATCAAGTCCTTGGAAAAATGGAAAAGGAGATGTCGTACGTGAATGTGCAGAAGCCTGTCAAAAAGAAGGCATCCACTTTGGAATCTACTTATCTCCATGGGACCGCCATGAACCTTGTTATTCAGATATTGATGCTTATGATGATTTTTATTGTCAGCAGCTTACCGAGTTGATGACCCAGTATGGTCCATTAATAGAGGTTTGGTTTGATGGTGCAGGATCAGAAGGCAGGGAATATAATTGGCAAAGAATTATCGGGATTGTTAAACGATATCAACCAAATGCCATGATCTTTAATATGGGTCAGCCAACAATCAGATGGGTTGGTAATGAAGAAGGAGTAGCACCGTATCCTTGCTGGAATACAGAAAGTGCAGCAAGAATCAGTATGTTTTCCAATGAAAAAGTTACCTGGCTTCCAGGCACACCTGAGTGGCTCCCGGCAGAATGCGATGTCCCAATCCGAAAAAACCATTGGTTTTGGCATCCTAACGATGAAGACAGCTTATTGTCATTGGATGAACTAATGCATATCTATTATCATTCCGTTGGTCATGGGACCAATTTATTATTAAATATTTCTCCTGACGATCGAGGATTGATACCAGAAGTTGACGCGAATCGGTTGTTGGATTTTGGAAATGAAATAAAGAGACGATTTGCTAATCCCTTGGGAAGGACCACGGGAAATGGAAATGAAATAGTATTAACGCTGGAAGAAGAGACGAGCATTGATCATATTATCTTAATGGAAGATATTCGATTTGGTGAACGGGTAAGGAAATTTGAGGTAGAGGCATTTGTGGATGAAAAATGGTTATCGATTGCTTCAGGTACAGCAATTGGCCATCGTTATACTAAAAAAGTTTCGCGGGTCAAGACGAAAATGTTGAAACTAAATGTAAAAGAGTCTGTGGAGAATCCAATAGTAAAAGAGTTTTCTTGTTGTTTTTCTGAAGAATTGGAAGGAAGCACTCAGAAATACTAATTTATTAGTAAAAGTTTCCTAGATTCGTGTTATCGATAACATGAATCTATTTTTTTCGTCAAAAAATGCTAAAATGAGATATAAGAGGTGACAGTACATTGAAAAAGTTAAGAGAACGATTACAACCCTTAACTCTGAAGGGGAAAATAGAGTATTTGATTGAATATTATTCCTTCCACATGATTGCTGCTGTTGTTATCCTTTTCTTTCTCATCTTGGGAATTAATACTTTTTCGAATCAACATAAAGAGATTTTATCTGTTCGAGTTGTGGGAGCTAACACTAACGCTGAACAAACAATAAAATTACAAAAAGAGTTAGAAAAATATGTTGTTAACACTAAAAAGAATGAGAGCATGTCAGTACATGCCATTAATACAAGTGAGGTTTCAAGTAATCCCGATTCATTAGCGAAGATTCAAAAATTGGCAGCGGAAATAGCGGCAAAAGAAGTGGATGTGCTGCTAGTAGATGAAGAGACCTTTCATCAATTTAATGAAGAGGAAAATTTATATGATTTGAGCAGCTTAAACGAGCTAATAGAATGGAAAGAAAAAAAATATCCATCGCAAAATGATCCTAATAAAATTACCGGAATTGATGTTTCAGAAATTTCATCTTTTTCCACCATCGTTGAAACGAACAACCCTCTTGTTTTGGCTATTTTGACTAATACGGAACGAATCGATGAGGTCAAAAAATTCGTTCATAATCTCAAATAATGAGAAAATGTAAAGTGGAAGAAAGGAGCTTGAAATGTTTGATAGATTAGAAAAAATAACTGTTTTTAGGAAGTTTTTATTATCATATCTATTGATACTTGTTATTCCACTTTTAGCGAGTTTAATCATTTATCAAGTAAGTATTCATAAAATCAGCGAAAATGCTACTGAGAATAGTAAAAACCTGCTAAATCAAACAAAAGAAATTATCGATCAAAAAAATGATGAGATTGAGAAATTTGTTTATCAGATGTCTTTGAATCCAGAAATTAATCAATTGATGAATCGTACGTCAAGTACGGATTTGAATATTGCTTACGATATATATAAAGTCCAAAACAGTATCAGTCCGTATTGGTTAACGAATCAGTTGTTTAGAAATTTTTATATATACTTTAACCAGATTGATACCATCGTATCGCCCGAATCATCATACGTTCGTATAAAAGACTATTATAATACCCATGTCTATGAAGGGTTAAGTTATGATAAATGGAAAAAGGACATCAACCAAACGTATCTTTCAAGATATTATTTACCCTCCACTAAAGTGAAGATGGGGGAAACTACGGAACCGATCATTACGTATGTACAATCTCTCCCTTTTAATAATAAAGAAAATCCGAAAGCAAATATCGTTGTGATGATAAACGAATCAGAAATTACAACATTATTGAATAGAATTTCTTCCCAATACGACGGCTCAACATTTATTCTTGATGATAAAGGGAATCTTATTGCAGGCGATAACATGGATAAAAACCTGATTTCTTTTGAAAAGTCTACGGGTGAATTCTCCATTAAGGAACATGACAAGAAGTATATGTATATTGAAACCAAGTCAAAAAATAATAAGTGGACATATGTTGCTGTCATTTCAAAAGAGAAATTATCAGAGGATGTTAATTTTATTCAAACCATCAGTTCTGCCCTTGCATTTTTCACGATTATTGTCGGACTATTTACTGCCCTTCTTTTTTCATATAAAAATAGTATCCCACTAAATCGGCTTCTAGGAATGATGAAGATTACTGATATAGGAAAAGGAACAGATCCGTATGATTTTATTCATAGCAATGTTGAAGAAATCATTGCAAGAAATGATAGACTAAAAGACCAAATTCAAGATCAACTTCCTCTCTTGCAAGATTCGTTACTTCGAAAATTAGTCGCAGGGGAAATAACTTCTTCAAAAGAGGCGCGAGCTTTAATGGAACAAGCAAATATTCCATTAAAAGGATCCTTCGGTTATGTCGGTGTCGTACAAATTATTCATATGTTGAATGAACTGGATAAGGACATGTTAGATGAAATGAATGTCGCGCAGCTTTTCATTCAAAATGAATTTACTGAAATCTTTAAAGGGAGGGTACTGCTTTCAAATATTGATAAAGATCAAGTCCTTTTCCTATTACCATATGATAAAAAAATATCATCTCAAGAAACGAAACAATTGGAAGAAAATCTTAATTTGTTTATTAAACAAATAGCAAAAAAGTATAGCTTGAAGGTGAATATAGGTATCGGCAGCTCATTTGAACAGTTGACAGAGATCCACCAAGCCTTTGAGGAAGCAAAGTTAAGTTTACCATTTATACAATCCATTCATCGACAAGGCTCGGTATATAAATATCAGCACCAATATCAAGAGTGCAATATCGATTATTACTATCCTATTGAAATAGAACTTCGACTCATTAATGCCATGAAGAACGGAGAATTAAATGAAGTAAAAGAACTTCTTGATAAAATAATCATCGAAAATGTTGAAGTAAGAACGTTAACGTATCAATTGGGAAACCAATTATTAACCGCTTTGAAAGGGACGATTGTGCGAATTCTTTCGAAAAACACGCAATTGAATACCGTGATGGTCGATGAAATACGCAATCGTTTAGATGAACAGTTAACGAAAAAAGGGTCCTTTGAAAAAAGTATCGAAGAGATAAAAGAAATGGTCACAGAAATTGCACTATCAATTTATGAGAGTAAATCAGCAGGCAAGCAGCAAGTCATTACTAGGATGAAGGAATGGATTAAACAGAATTATCATGATCCAAATTTAACGTTGTATAAAATATCTGAAGCTGTTAGTCTTCCAGAAAAAATGGTACCGTTAATTTTCAAGGAACATGTTGGTGTAAACATTTCCGATTATATAGAAGATGTCCGAATCAACTTTGCAAAAACAAATTTGACACATTCCGATGATTCGATAGAGGAAATTGCTATGCTTTCAGGATATAATAGTGCTCATTCTTTTAGACGTGCCTTTAAACGAAATACCGGTTCTTCCCCATCAGAATATCGAAAAATGTTAAAAGAGACATAAGTAAAGTAGAAAAAATAGTACTTACAATAGATTGTACCCTCGAAATTTAATGTACGGTATCAGGAAATCAGTACCCCGAAAACCCTTGATAATTAAGGGTTTTTTCCTTGTACCATCGAAAAAAAATCGCATCTTTTTAATTTTTCTGAATTCCCTTATGATAGCGGTAACAAATCTTGAAAGCGTTTGAAAGAATGGGGGGGTTACATGAAAACAGAAGTCATAAATCAAAAAGGTATTAGAAATGAAGCTGTTGAAAAACAAATAGTGTCAAAAAGTTCAACATGGAAAAAAATTAAGAAACACTGGCAACTATATTTTTTAGTTTTCATTCCATTAGTATTTTTGATCATCTTTAAGTATGTTCCGATGGCTGGGATTGTCATTGCGTTTAAAGACTATAGTGTGGTCAAAGGGATTTGGGGCAGTGAATGGGCAGGAATGAAGTATTTCCAATCCTTTTTTGAGAGTCCTAACTTTTCGTTATTATTAAAAAATACACTAGGGTTGAGTATTTACGGATTAGTTGTAGGGTTTATTTGTCCCATTATCTTAGCTTTGGCTTTAAATGAAGTTCAAAATGCCCGTTTCAAAAAATTAGTGCAAACGATTACGTATGCACCGTACTTTATCTCTACTGTCATTATGGTGTCGATCATTATCTTATTTCTATCACCAAATGCAGGAATCGTTAATAATATTTTAGGTTTATTCGGAATCGATCCGATAAATTTTTTAGGGAATCCATCCTATTTCAAATCTATCTATGTATGGTCGGATGTATGGCAAAACACCGGATACGCGACAATCATTTATTTAGCAGCTTTAGCAGGAGTAGATACACAATTGTATGAAGCGGCAAAGGTCGACGGAGCAAATCGCTTTCAAAAAATTATGAATGTCGATCTTCCAGGAATATTCCCAATTATTATTGTCTTATTAATTCTTAATGTTGGAAGTATCATGTCAATGGGATTTGAAAAAATCTATCTATTACAAAATCCAATGAATACGAATTCATCTGAAGTTATTTCTACTTATGTGTATAAAGTTGGATTACTTGGAGCGAACTTTAGTTTTGCATCTGCAGTAGGTTTATTTAATTCTATTGTTAACTTCATATTAATTTTTACTGCTAACAAAATATCGAAACGATTCTCGTCATCAAGCTTATGGTAGGAGGGAAGAGTATGAAGAAAACGAAAAATACAAGTATTCAAGAATCAAAAGTAGACCGCATTTTTATGATAGCAGTGTATGTATTCCTAGCTTTAATTTTAATTGCTGTTCTCTATCCGCTTATCTATATTGTGAGCGCTTCATTTAGTAGTGCATCTGCGGTAACATCTGGACGTGTTTGGCTATTGCCAGTAGAACCGACATTATTAGGATACACAACCGTATTTAAGAATCCGCAAATTCTTCAAGGATTTTCGAATTCACTATTCTACACCGTTGTTGGGACATTTATTAGCGTAAGTATAACGATTATGCTTGCTTATCCACTTTCAAGAAAAACGTTTTATGGTCGAAAACTAATCATGCTTTTACTTGTTTTTACAATGATATTTGATGGCGGATTAATTCCGATGTATCTTGTTGTGAAAAATTTAAATTTAATCGATACGATCTGGGCACTTTTACTACCGTCAGCCCTTGCTGTGTTTCAAGTAATCATTGCAAGAACTTTCTTCCAATCTGCCATTCCAGATGAATTAGTAGAAGCAAGTGAGATGGATGGTTGCAGCGATATTGGATTCATCTTTAAAGTTGTATTACCGTTGGCAAAGCCAATTATTGCTGTTCTTGTCCTTATGTATGCTGTTATGAAGTGGAATATGTATTTTGATGCATTGATTTATTTAAAATCGGAAGAGCTATATCCATTACAGCTCATTTTAAGAAGTCTTCTCATTTTAAATACCGATCCATCAGCAAATATAGAAGATATTTTGAAAATGCAAGGATTAAAAGAATTAATGAAGTATTCATTAATTGTTATTTCAAGTTTACCAGTTTTAATGCTGTATCCATTTGTTCAAAAGCATTTTGTGAAAGGGATGTTAATTGGATCAGTAAAGGGTTAAAAACAGTTTGGAACGTTTTTAAAATAACGTTAGTAAAAACAAAGGAGATGTTTATATGAAGAGGTTATCGGCTATTTTTCTGCTTTTAGTTTCTATGGTTTTACTTTTTGCTGGCTGTGTTCCTAGCAAGAATAGCTCATCAGACAATTCAAGTGAGGGTTCAGATCCAAATGGACCAATTGAAGTATCTATCTTCACACCAAGCATTTCATACGATCCAGTTTTTGATCGTGAGAAAAATGAATTTACGAAAATGGTAGAAGAAAAGTTCAACATCAAAATTAACTGGCAAGACGCGAATCAAGATGCTGCGAAAGAAAAACGTCAATTGTCGCTGGCCAGTGGTGACTATCCAGATGCTTATTTGCTAGTTGCTTGGTTAGATAATATTTCTAAAGTTGAAGCGCAAAAGTATGGGAAAGAAGGAGTTTTCCTACCGTTAAATGATTTAATTACTGAACACGCACCAAATCTTCAAAAATTGATGACAGAAGTTCCTTATTTAGAAAAAGGAATGACTGCACCGGATGGTAATATTTATGCTCTGCCGCCAGTAAATGAATGTTTCCATTGTTCTAAGTATGGAAAAATGTGGATTAATACAGACTGGCTGGACAAGCTGAATTTAGAAATGCCAACAACAACTGAAGATTTTAAAACAGTTATGGAGGCATTTAAGAACAATGACCCAAATGGAAATGGTAAAAAAGATGAAATTCCGTTGAGTGGCGAAAGCACAATGCTTGGTGATGATCCTACTATCTTTCTTATGAATGCATTCATTCCGAATAATGGTAAAGATTATATTAATGTAAATGATGGAAAATTATTATTAGCACCAACACAGCCAGAGTGGAAGGAAGGATTGAAATATATTCATTCCTTATATAAAGCAGGATTAATCGATCAAGGTGCATTTACTCAGAATCCGGAAGCTTATAAACAATTGGGTACGCCACAAGGTGATGTTGTCCTTGGTGGTGGTGCAGCAAGTCATTTGGCAATTATTTCGGATATCGCTTTGGATGCTTCAAAAGCATATGATGTAGTTCCACCTTTGAAAGGGCCAGGTGGTGCTCAATTTACCCCTTCCGATTATGGTAATGTCAATAATTTTACTTTTGCGATTACGAATAAAGCAAAAGGGAAAAAAGCGGAAGCATTAATAAAATTGGCGGATTTCTTATATTCAGAAGAAGGCAGCATGATGACTGCAAGAGGTAAAGAAGGTGTTCACTGGGAAAAAGGTGGTCCAGAAGACATTGATTTAACAGGTAAACAAGCAAAATATGCGATCATCCCTGCAGAACCTGATTTAAAAGAGGAAGATAAAGTACATTTCGGATGGGGTGAAAGAGGTCCACTGGGTTTGACAAGAACACTTAGAGACTCGATTGCCGCTGAACAAGATGAATTCTCTGTAGAAGGGTATGAGAGAAGATTGTATAACGCAACGCTGAAATATGATGGATTTGAACCAAAAGAACAATTTAATTTTGAAGCGGCTTGGGTTGATCCAAAAGAAGCAGATGAAGTGAATTTATTAAAAATCAATATGACTAAGTACATCGAAGAAAACATGGTTCAATTTGTGACTGGTTCAAAAGATATCGAGAAAGATTGGGATAAGTATATTGATGGCTTTAAAAATTTACAAGTCGACCGCTATTTAGAAATCTATCAAAAAGCGTATGATGTAGGAAAATAAAAACTAACATGATTAAAAAGAATACACGAAGGTCTTTAACTGACGTGTATTCTTTTTTTATTAAGGTGGGAAAAAGAGATGAAAGCAAGGATTATCGATGTAAGAGAGTATGTGGGAGAAGCAAGCTCCATTCATGATTATTCTCCTATTGTACATAAAATTTTACAAGAAATAAAAGGAATAAAGGAAGACACCATACTATCTTTTCCTAAAGGAGTCTATCATTTTTACCCAGATCATGCACCCAAAAGAGAGTTTCATACATCAAATACAGATACAAGAAGAAACCCGATTAAGACGGTTTGCTTTCTAATCGAGGAACAGGAGGATCTAACGGTTGAAGGAAACGGTTCATTCTTTTATTTTCATGGCGATGTCATGGGATTAGGGATTTTTTATTCAAAAAATATTCGTCTACAAAACTTATCATGGGATTACGAGGTATCAACACTATCAGAATTAGTCGTCGAGAGCACTGTTGCGGAACAGGGGCGTTATTATGCTGATTATAAACTAGAGGATCATGTTCCCTATGAAGTTAGTGAAAATCAGCCCTATTTTTATTGGTTAAGTGAAAGGAGCCCTTATTCCAATGAATATTATTGGAAAGAGGAAGGCTCAAAAAATGATATGGTCATCGTTGGCTTTGATGAATCGAACGGAGTAAAAAGAAGATATGGAGTAAATGAAGGACCGTTCGCGGAAAATAGACAGAAAATAGAGGAATTAGCGACAGGCAAAATTCGTATCCACTATAATGATTCCCTGCCAAAAGGCGTTGTTGACGATCGTGTGTTTGAATTTTGTAAAGTGATCGATCGCAATACGGCTGGTGCTATGATTTGGGAAAGTGAACAAGTATGTTTAACTAACATCACGATTCATTATCTGCATGGCTTTGGCTTTTTAGTTCAAATGAGTGGTGATATTACATTTCAGACGACTAATTTCATTCCAAATCAAGAGATGGGGAAGCATGGATCAAGCTTTGCCGATTCTATCCATGTATCAGGCGCCAAAGGCGTGATTACCGTGGACGGTTGTACCTTTATGCATCCACATGATGACCCGATAAATATCCACGGAACTTTTACAAGGGTACAAAAAATAATCAATGAAAATACATTAGAAGTCATATATGCTCACCCTCAGCAAAGCGGGTTCCCGCAATATCATCTTGGTGATAAAGCAGCCTTTTTCAATCGAGCAACGATGGGTGATGAATTTGAGGAAGAGTATGAAGTAACGAAGGTTGTTCATCCAGGACATGATGGAAATGACCTTCAAACCATGCAAGTAACCTTCAATAAAAAGCTCCCTTTTGATTGTGTCAAAAATGAAAAGGGTGAATTTGTATATGTCTTGGAAAACGTGACATATACACCAGAAGTAGTGATTAAGAATAATCGATTTTCCCATGTTCCGACAAGAGGAATCCTATGTACAACACGGAGGAAAGTGTTGATTGAAGGCAATCATTTTCAAAACATTACAATGAGTACAATCTTCATATCTAATGATTCGAACGATTGGTATGAATCTGGTCCTGTCAGGGATATGACGATTCGGGGGAACACGTTTCATGTAACTCCGGTTGATGATTGGGATTATCGTAAACCAGCGATCCATATCCATCCAATCCCGCTTGGCGAGGTTCATTCTCCAGTACCAATCCATAAAAATATTACAGTGGAGAATAACACTTTTTATATGCAGCATGAATGTGTGGTGTCAGCAGAAAACGTGGAAAATTTTACAATAAAAAACAATAAGATTGTCAAGGTACTTCCATCCAGGAACTACGATGGAATACATGATGTATTATTTGAATTTGGCAGATGTAAAAATGTGTTACTAGAAGGAAATATATACGAAGGGGACTTCGTTCCGTATGCAAGGGTTAACAAAATGAAAGAAAGTGAATTAAAGATTATAAATGAACAGACTGTGATGTTTGATTTATAAAAGTCAGTTTAAAACAATGTAAGAAAAATAATAGTAAATGGGAGATTTATTAATGAATCTTTTAACCTATAAAAAAGCAGCAAATGAATGGACTGAGGCGTTGCCACTAGGAAATGGGAGACTAGGTGCGATGCACTTTGGCGGAGTTGAGACAGACCGTTTTCAATTGAATGAAGACACATTATGGTCAGGGCCGCCGCATAGGAACAGGGGATATAATGACGAAGCATCATTAAAAAAGGTAAGGCAATTACTCGAAGAAGAGAAATATGAAGATGCTATCAGCGAAACAAAGAATATGTTTGGTCCTTATACTCAGAGCTATATGCCGTTAGGGAATCTGACCATTCAATACCTTCATGGTGATGTGTCACGGAACTATGTACGGACATTAGATATTAAAAAAGCGATCTCTTCTGTCAACTATTCAGTTGGAAAAGTAGAATACACACGTGAAGCATTTATTTCTCATCCGCATCAGGTATTAGCTGTCCAATTGACAAGTACTGCTGCAAAACAATTAAATGTGAGCATTTCATTAGATAGTTTATTAAAATATAAAACTTCAAATGCCGCAGAAGAAGTGGCTTTACAAGGGGTTTGCCCTGAACGCTGTGCACCAAACTATTTCAATGAAAATGAACAGCCTATCGTTTACGGTGAGTTTGGTGAAACAAAAGCGATTCATTTCGAGGGGAGACTGGGAGTTGTTGTAGATGACGGGCAAGTAGAATCATCGAATGGAAGATTATCCATTCAAAATGCAACGAAAGCTGTTCTCTATTTTTCAGTTTCTACATCATTTAAGGGTTACAATCAGCAGCCGGGGACCGATTTTGAAGTATTAACTCAGCAAAATGAAGCAATTCTATCAACAGCAATGAGTATTTCTTATGAGCAGTTGAAAGAAAACCATATTCAAGATTATCAAAATCTTTACAACCGTGTTGAATTCTCTTTAGGTTATGAACAAACGGAAGAGACACTAGATACGGATGAAAGAGTTAAAAAATACAATGCTGACGATTTGGCAATGGTAGAACTATTATTTCAATATGGACGGTATTTGATGATTGCTTCCTCAAGAGAGGGAACACAGCCCGCAAATTTACAAGGAATCTGGAATGATGTAACACGTGCGCCATGGTCTTCCAATTATACGTTAAACATCAATACGGAAATGAATTACTGGCCAGTTGAAGTAACGAATTTATCTGAATGTCATCGTCCGCTTTTAAAAGCGATACAAGAACTGGCGGTAACCGGTGAAAAGATGGTAAATAACAGGTACGGTTTAAAGGGGTGGAGCGCCCACCATAATACCGATTTGTGGAGACATGCCGATCCGGTTGGAGACGTGCGCCACGGTGATCCAAGCTGGGCCTTTTGGCCAATGTCAGGACCTTGGTTGTGCCGCCACCTATGGGAGCATTATAGCTACTCTCAGGACAAGGATTTTCTTCTCGAAGAAGCCTTTCCGATTATGAAAGGCGGGGCACAATTTTGTTTGGACTGGCTGGTGGAGGATGAGAATGGTTATTTGATTACATCTCCTTCCACATCACCAGAACATAAATTTTATGCAGAAGATGGTCAAATAGGGTCGGTGACAAAAGGTTCAACAATGGATTTGCAAATTATCTGGGATTTATTTACTAATTGCATCGAAGCAGCAGGCATTCTCGGTATTGAGGATGAATGGATTCAACAAGTAAGTACAGCAAAGGAACGCCTCCATCCTTTACAAATTGGTAAGTATGGTCAATTACAGGAATGGTTAATGGATTATGAAGATGTTGAACCCCATCATCGCCATGTATCCCATTTGTATGGTGTCTATCCAGGAAATCAGATTATCGACGGTCCATTATTAGAAGCTGTCCGGCAAACATTAAATAGAAGAGGGGATGCAGGAACGGGCTGGAGTCTTGGCTGGAAGATGTGTCTTTGGGCACGCCTGAAGGATGGGGAGAGGGTGAATGCACTACTTCATCAGCTTTTTAACATTGTCTCATTCAAAAGGGAAGTTTTTGTTGGAGGAGGATTGTACCCGAACCTGTTAGGAGCTCATCCGCCTTTCCAAATTGATGGGAATTTCAGCTATACTGCAGGGGTTGCAGAGATGATTATTCAATCCCACAAAGGATATGTGGAAATGTTACCGGCGCTTCCTTCAACTTGGTTAAGTGGATCATTAAAGGGCGTTCGTGTTCGAGGCGGCTTTGAGGTAAGCCTTTCATGGGATAAGATGCAGGTAAATCAAATGGAAGTAAGCTGTCACACTGGGAACGTATTTGTTTTAAAGACAAACAACGGTGTTATTGTTCGTGAAGAAGGAAAAGAAGATAAAAAACTAGCTGCTGCTGATGGCTTTATTTCACTTACGATGAGCAAAAACCAAAGGCTTCAGCTATTATTTTAAATGTTCGGATCACAAGAAGATAGAATGGTGTGACAAATATGCGACAAAAGCTCATTGGAAATTTAATAAAAGAATGCAAACAAAAAATCGATGTCACCTATTTTGGAGCGGATCCATCTGGTCAAATTGATAGTACAGAAGCAATTTGGCAAGCATTTGAATATGCGAAAACCATGCAAGGTCAAGTGGTAATCGACTTTCCAACTGGAACCTATCAACTACAGAAAGGTACTTCCCAGAAAAGAGAGTACCATACATCGAATACCGATAGTATTCGATTTCCTGTAAAACACATTGCCTTATTGCTTGAGGATCAAGAACAAGTAATCCTTAATGGCAACGGTTCACTCTTTATGATCCATGGCGACTGTATGGCACTAGCAATCGTCCGATCAAAAGATGTTTATCTGCATAATTTTTCATGGGACTTTGCCGTTCCGACTACAATCGAAATGACCGTAAGTGCTACGGGTGAATGGAATGGTGAGCAGTATACTGACTTCACTATTCCCGATTGTTTTTCCTTTTCGGTAGATGAGAATGCTAGAAATGTCACTTGGTATAGTGAGGTTGATCCTACAAGCGGCCAATATTATTGGACGGACAAAAATCATAAAGGTGCATGGACTGTCGTAGGCTACCACCCTGATAGCAATATGACGAGACGATACTCGCTTGATTCAGGACCCTTTTCAGAAAAAAGAACAAAAATCATCCTCCTTAACGATACAACCGTACGAATTTTCTATGGAGAGAATCGTCCGATTATTCATCAAAAAGATCTTGTTTTTGAATTTTGTTCAACCCCTAGAAGAGAAACGGCGGGTGCCTTTATTTGGGAAAGTACAGATACGGTCATTGAGAAGGTTAACGTTCACTATATGCATGCATTTGGCTGGTTAACCCAAATGTCCCATAATGTTTCCTATTTTGATTGTACCTTCAAAACAAGGGAGGAAACTGGCAGATATACGTCAAGCTACGCTGATCTAATCCATGTTTCCGGTGCCAGCGGCCACATTCACATCGAAGGATGTACATTCAATCACTCACACGATGATCCAATCAATATTCATGGTACCTTTACGCGTGTTGAGGATAAAATAGACGACCGGACAGTAAGGCTTCGTTACGTTCATTCTCAGCAGGGAGGCTTCCCTCAATACTATGTTGGAAATCAAGTTGTCTTTTATCGTCGGGATACATTAACTTCTGCTGATGGTGATGAAAAATGTTACACCGTAACGGCCGTTAAACATCCAGGGGAAGAAGGGAATGACCTTCAATCGATGATTGTTACTTTTGACCAATCCATTCCAAATGAAATTTTACAACAAATCAATGGAGAAGGGATGGTCGTAGCTGAAAACGTAACATACATACCAACGGTTCATATAAAGAACAATCTTTTTGAGACGGTATCGACAAGAGGAGTATTATGTACAACACGTAAGAAGGTAATGATTGAATACAATATTTTTAAGCATATGGCAATGGATGCAATTTTTATATCCAACGATTCTCAAGACTGGTATGAATCTGGGCCTGTTCGTGATGTTACCATCCGGTCGAATACATTTTTTGTAACGAAAGTAGGAAATGCAAATTGGCGGAATGCCGCCATTCGGATTGATCCCGTTACAAAAGGGTACCAATACCCACCTTTTGATCAAGCCATTCATCGAAATATACGAATTGAAGAAAACACTTTCTATATGGAACACGAATCCGTTCTTGTTGCAAATAGTGTCGATCAACTGATCTTTACTAATAATAAAATTAATTGGTATTGTCCTGAGATAAACACACAATATGCCAAAACAGTTCTTGGCGAAGAGGAAAAGGAAGAAATGAAACAACAAACATTTGAATTAACAGCATGTAAAAATGTACTATTCGAAGCAAATATTTTTGGAGTGTCTTACATCCCAACATTATCCTATTCGAAAATGCCGGCTGAGAATATAAAAGAAGATAGAGTCTTTGATCATGGACGTTAAAGAAATTGGGGGAGTAGAATTATGACACAGGTAAGAATTGGTGTAATCGGTACAGGCGGCAGGAGTACGATTGTGGAATACTGGCACAATCCAACAGGAAATTCCGTTGTTGTTGGTGCGGCAGATGTGTCCCTGAAAGCACTTGAGAAATTTAAAAAGGAAATTAATCATGAAGCTTTTGTTACAACAGATTATAAAGAATTGCTTGCAAGAGGGGATATCGATGCGGTTGCGATTTTAACCCCTGATTATCTGCATGAAGAACATGCCACAGCAGCACTTCGAGCAGGAAAACATGTTTATTGTGAAAAACCATTAGCCATTACACCCGAGGCATGCGATAGAATTCTGGATGAGGCAAAAAAATCCGGAAAGCATTTTATGATAGGTTTTAATATGCGCTATATGAGCATGTATCAAACGATGAAAGAAATCATCGATTCAGGTGTCATTGGTGATATAAAAGCGGTATGGGTCAGACATTTTGTTGGGCTTGGCGGATATTTTTATTACCACGATTGGCATGGAACCGCAGCCAATACTACATCCTTGCTGCTTCAAAAGGCATCCCATGATATCGATGTCATTCATTGGCTGACAGGCAGTTATGCCGCAAAGGTGTCCGCTTTCGGCAGTCTGGATTATTATGGGGGAGACAAACCGAATGATTTACATTGTCCGGATTGTGAATTAAAAGATACCTGTCCAGATGCTAGTTTAGAAAGGCTGACTCAATGTGCATTTAGAGAAGAAATTGATGTTGAGGATAATAGCATGATCATTATGGAGTTAGAAGGCGGTATTAAAGCATCCTATATGCAATGTCACTTTACACCAGACTATTCTCGAAATTATACCATCATCGGTACAAAAGGCCGGATTGAAAATGATGATGTAAACGATAAAGTCTATGTGAAAACAAGAAAATCCGGTTCCTGGCATGAAATGAGTGATATTGTCTATGAAATGAAGAAAATGCCTGGTACACATGGCGGAGCAGACCCGCGTATCTGTGAGGACTTTGTTAATTTAGTTTTATTTGATAAGCAGCCATTAACAACGTCATTTGCTGGCCGGATGAGTGTAGCTGTCGGATGTGCGGCAACAGAATCGATTCGCTCTGGAGGAAAAGTTGTCCAAGTCAATCAGGGAAGACATAAAAATACCATTAAAGATGAAGTAGTATCTCAGCTGTAACATACTATTTTATGGTACAATAATAAGAATATTTAATTAAGTTATCTATGTTATGAGGTGGAGGAAATTTTTAGTTTAGATAGCCGCTTGTATCGTATATGCTTGTGGATGTATAACTTTATGTATTTAAACATCCTATTTATTCTAAGCTGCATTCCTATTATTACCATTTTCCCTGCCATTGCAGCTCTTTTTGGGGTTGTAAGAAAGTGGAGAATAACGAAAGAAGCAGAAGTTTTTACTCAGTATAAGGAAATGTTTGTTGAAAATTGGAAGCAAAGTTATTTAGTCGGGATTTTATACACGATAATTGGATTACTTTTAATGGTTGATATTTTATTTTTACAGGAGATGACTATCCCTTACAAAGGATTTATTCATGCAGTAATCCTATTAGTCAGCTTTTTATTTGTTCTATCTTTTTTTAGTATATATCCACTGATGGTTAATATGATCACATCCTTTAAGCACTTGTGTCTTAATAGTCTTAAAGTAGGTTTATACAAAATTCATTTATCGATTTTTTGTATGATTATTATTAGTGCATGGACTATTCTATCATTACGCTTTTCCTTTTTAATATTCTTTTTCTTTTTCAGTGTTTCTGCTTATCTGATATACTGGTTTGCTGATTTAAAGTTTAAACACTTAATGCCACAGAATGAATCGGAAAATAGGTTAAATAATACGCCTTCATAAAAAGACAGATGGGAGCCCATCTGTCTTTTTCTATGAATCTAGTTATTAACTAAATTTATTGACAATTAGTAATTATTTTGTTAATTTTATGTTATCGATAACACTAATTTAACAATTAGGGGGGAGCGGTATCACAATCATTGATTCTCACCAACACTTTTGGAAGCTGGAGCGAGGAGATTACGACTGGCTTACCAAAGATATGGGTATTCTTTATCAAGACTTTCTTCCAGAAGATTTAATACCTTCTTTAGAAAAATTCTCAATCTCAGGAACAGTCCTTGTTCAAGCAGCACCTACATCTGAGGAGACCGATTATCTTTTATCGTTATACGAACACTATGAATGGATATACGGTGTTGTTGGCTGGTTAGATTTATCCTCTTCAACCTTCCCGGAACAGCTAGATGTATTAATGCAACAGCAAGGTATTGTAGGTTTACGCCCGATGTTACAGGATATCAATCAAGATGACTGGATTTTACAGGATCAGGTAATCGAGAATTTGAGGCTGCTTATTCGAAATGACCTGCCTCTTGATTTATTAATTACCGATAGACATATTCCCTCAATTGAAGCATTACTAGAGTTGCTTCCAAACCTGCGTGTAGTCATTGATCATATCGCTAAACCAGATATTTCTAAAGTGGGATTGCATAAGTGGAAAGAAGAAATGAACAAGCTGGCTAAATTTCCTCATGTTTGGTGTAAATTGTCCGGCTTTATGACGCTGGCAGATTCTTGGGAGGCAGCCGATTTTAAACCTTACATTCAGCATGTTGTTCAATCATTTGGTTCGTCACGTATTCTTTTTGGCAGTGATTGGCCGGTTTGTTTATCAGGTGGAAGCTATGAAGAAGCAGTACGGGTTGTATTCGAAAACTTACCAAATTTAGTAAGCGCTTCAGAAAGAGAACAAATTTTTTCTGAAAATGCAAAATCATTTTATAAGTTAAAGGAAAGGTGTGCAATAAATGGGTAATTTAGCACAAGAGCAAGAATTAACAAGTATTGTAATGTCAGAGATTGATAATGTTGCCACCCTTTTGCAGAACATAGAGTCTGGAGAAATCGTACAATATGTGCTTAATGGGCAAAAGGAAGAAGTAACAGCAAAACAAGCCATTCCATTTGGACATAAAATAGCTATTAAATCGATCCAGCCAACTGAACATATCGTTAAGTACGGTCAAGTGATTGGTGCCGCAAGTATTGAGATTACTCCTGGTGAACATGTACATGTTCATAATATTGAAGGAATACGAGGCAGAGGCGATAAGGCGAAAGGGGAGCAAAAATAATGAATATGATAAAAGGTTATCGTCGTCCAAACGGTAAAATGGGGATACGAAATCATTTATTAATCATTCCTACGGTTGTTTGTGCTAACCATGTATCAAATAGAATCCAACAAAGCGTACCTGATTCAGTTGCTATCCCACATCAGCATGGCTGCAGCCAAATTGGCGATGACAAAGAGCGTACACATAAACTGCTTGTTGGAATGGGGAAAAATCCAAATGTAGGTGCAGTTCTGTTAGTAAGCTTAGGTTGTGAAGTCATTGATGCACGTGAACTTAAAAAGGAAATAGAAGAAACAGGAAAACCAGTTGCATGGATTGATATTCAGGATGCAGGGGGTTCCGTTAAAGCGATTCAAAAGGGATCTGATTTGGCTAAGCAATTGTACAAGGAAATTGAAAATATCCCTCAAGTAGATATCTCACTTTCAGAACTAATCCTTGGCGTGAAATGTGGCGGATCTGATGCTACTTCTGGATTATGCAGCAATCCTGCATTAGGAAAAACATCAGACATGCTTATTAATCAGGGTGGCACGATTGTAATGGGAGAAACAACTGAGATTATCGGAGCTGAACACCTTGTGGCTGAATCTGCCATTAATGAAGAAGTAGCTAATAAGGTCTATGCCTATGTTGACAAATTTGAAAAAGAAGTCGAACGTATTGGCGCAGACATGCGAGGGGGCAACCCTAGCCCGGGTAATATTGAGGGAGGATTGTCCACGATTGAAGAAAAATCACTTGGCTGTATAAGTAAAGCAGGTACAAGCCCATTACAAGATGTATTACCATTTGCTGAGGAAATACCTGGTAATGGATATTACTTTATGGATTCTCCAGGCAATGATATCGAGTGCGTTTCAGGTATGGCGGCTGCGGGTGTCCATATGGTCTGTTTTACAACAGGAAGAGGGACTCCAACAGGAAATCCAATTATCCCTGTCATCAAAATAACAGGGAATGAAATCACGGCCCGAAACATGGAAGACAACATGGATGTTGATACCAGTCCTGTTATGAAAGGCAAAGAAACCATTGAAGATGCTGGAAACCGTATTCTTGAAACAGTGATTAAAACAGCGCAGGGAGAACTTACAAAAGCTGAAATTCTAGGTCACCAAGAGTTCAGTATAAGTCGAATCAGTATCAGCCTATAATTAAAGGAGAAATTAAAATATGAGTAAATTAAAGAGTAGAACAGCTCTTGTTACAGGTGGAAGCCGCGGGATAGGAGCAGCCATTGTCAAAAGATTAGCGGAGGAAGGCGCGAATGTCGCAATCAACTATACTTCCCCTCGTTCATTAGAAAAAGCAAACGTTTTAAAAGATAGAATAGAAGAGCAGTTTTCTATTAAAGCGATGGTTGTGAAAGCAAATGTTGGGATTAAAGATGAAGTCGATCAAATGATTGACGAAGTGGAAAAAGAGCTAGGAACTGTGGATATTCTGGTGAACAATGCAGGGATTGCACCATTTGAACCCTTTTTAAGTCTTTCAGAAAAAACATGGGATGAAACGTATCAGACGAACGTGAAATCTATTTTTTTAACAACACAGAGAGTAGCTACTAATATGATCAAAAACAAATATGGGAAAATCATTAATATTACATCAACAGCGAGTGTTCTTGTCACGAGCCCAGTGATTCCTCACTATATATCATCAAAGGCAGCAGCAGGACATTTAACAAAAGCACTTGCGATTGAATTAGGGAAATACAATATTAATGTTAACGCTGTCGGTCCAAGCACGGTTGCAACGGATATGTGCGAAGAATATCTCGACGATCCGCAAATTCTTGCAAAAGAAATTGAAGCCAATCCAATGAAGAGACTAGGGACAGAAAAACAAATTGGCGATGCTGTAGTTTTTTTAGCATCAGAAGAAGCCATGCAAATAAATGGGCATCTATTAATGGTTGATGGCGGATTAACGGTTAAAGCTGCGCAGCCTGAAGATCATATGGATCATGATATGGAGGTAACAGTATGAGATTACTTGATAAAATAGCGGTTATTACTGGCGGTGGCAGCGGAATTGGCAAGGCAACGGCTCAATTATTCGCAAGGGAAGGAGCATTTGTCAACATCACAGATATTCATCGTGAAAATGGGCAAGCAACGGTAACTGAAATAGAAAAACAGGGCGGAAAAGCTGCATTTTTCGAAGTAGATGTAACAACCCCCGAAGCGGTTGAGTCTGCGATCCAGCAGATTATGGAGACATATAAAAGAATAGATATTTTATTCAACAATGCAGGGATTAGTAATGTCGGAAGAGTGGATGAAGTAGAGCCGGATGATTGGGACCGGATTATGAATGTGAATGTGAAGGGAGTTTATCTGCCTTCTAAATACACACTCCCTTATATGATGGAGCAAAAGTCTGGAGTCGTTATTAATATGTCATCATGCGCAGCGGAAATGGGACTGGCAAAGCGGGCTGCCTATTCGGCAACGAAAGGGGCGGTTCTTGCACTGACCAAAGCGATGCAAGTGGACTATGCTCCATATAATATTCGTGTGAACGCCTTGTTACCGGGAACCATATTAACGCCTTTTGTTGAGAATTATTTAAGAACTTCCTACGATGATCCTGAAGCAGCAATCGCAGGGATTAAGAAAAGGCAATTAAGCGGTGAATTAGGAAGACCGGAAGACGTTGCAAAAGCAGCACTCTTTCTTGCTTCCGATGAGTCTTCGTTCATGATGGGATCACCTCTTTATATTGATGGCGGCGTTGTTTTTGGAAAAAATGCATAGGAGATGAATGGTAAATGAAATTAGCTACTTTTATAAAAAATGAAAATGAAAGATTAGCAGTGAAATTGGGCAATCAATTAATCGATATCGAAGAAACGGCAAAGAAAGCGGAGTGGGCTGAAGTAATCACTGATGTCATGCAGGTCATTCAATTCCAACCATCACAATTACAAGAATTAGAGAAAAAAGTTAATGAGGCAGTGTCAAATGGCAATGCGGTTGTATTAAATGAGGAAGATCTTGAATGGGGTCCATGTGTTACACGTCCGCATAAAATTATTTGTGTCGGTTTAAATTATCGAAAACATGCGGATGAAACAAACGCACCCTATCCAGAAGTGCCGATTTTGTTTAATAAGTTTGATAATACGTTAACTGGTCATCATAGTGAAATTGCCATTCCAGCTGTAACAAATGAACTAGACTATGAGGTGGAATTAGGAATCGTAATCGGTGAAAAGACAAAAAATGTTTCGAAAGAAGAGGCACTTTCTCATGTGTTTGGTTATTGTACTGTGAATGATTTATCAGCAAGAGATCTTCAAATGAGAACCCATCAATGGCTACTTGGTAAAACCTGTGACGATTTTAGTCCGGCGGGCCCTTACCTGGTGACAGCGGATGAAGTAGGAGATCCAAACAACCTTAGTCTGAAAACATATGTTAATGATGAATTAAGACAAGACTCCAACACTTCTGACATGATCTTTTCATGCGCAGAGATTGTCAGCTATATTTCTCAGCACATGACGCTTGTTCCTGGTGATCTTATTTTAACGGGTACACCTGAGGGAGTCGTATTTGGTCTCCCTGCTGATCAACGTGTCTATATTCAGCCAGGCGATGTGATCACGGTTGAAATTGAAAAGTTAGGAAAGCTAACGAATAAATTTGTGGAAGAAAAGGCATTGACCTATGCTTAAAGGAATTCCCCCCATTATTTCACCAGAACTGATAAAAGTTTTGATGGAGATGGGGCACGGGGATGAAATTGTACTTGCAGACGGAAATTTTCCGGTTGCAAGTCATTCCAGCCGTTTGATTAATGGTCATGGACATCGAGTTGAAGCGTTCTTGAACGCCATATTAGAACTTTTTCCACTCGATACATACGTTCCATTTCCGGTAGTGCTGATGGATACAGTTGAAGGCGATGAAAAAAATCCAGCAATTTGGAAGGATTACGAAGAAATCCTAAACAAAAAGAGCGATTTTTATGTCCAAATTGAAAAGCTTGAAAGAATGGATTTTTATGAACGAAGTAAGTCGGCCTATGCCATTATTGCTACGAGTGAACGAGCTCTGTATGCGAACATTATTTTGAAAAAAGGCGTGCTTTAGTTGAGAGTGTGATAGAATTGACCATAAAAAATTATGGAGTCCGAGAGAATAAAAAGGCCCCAATCCAAATAATATGGATTGGGGTTTTTTTGATAAATCAAAAGCTGTGATTAGTTTCGGTTTAAGGTAGCAAAGAAAATGAAAGTAATAGGGTCCAAGCAACTCAGCAGACATCGAAATGATTCTTGGTGTTGGTTTTCATTGACAGATAAAAGCTACTTATCAAGTGGTAGAAGGTATTTTGTTAAAATTCGTTTTGATTAGATGAGTTCATTCCTATATTCTACTGTGCAGGAAAATAGTTGTTGGGTTGACTACACAAGTGTTGGTGATATAATTTAGCTTAATAAATGAATGTTAGTATGGTTTGGAGGCACGATTGAATAATGGAACCGTTGCAGCATGAAAGTTTAATCCCGTTATATCACCAATTAATGGAGAGATTGAAGAGTTCGGTTGAAAAAGGGCATTGGGTACCTGGTGATAAAATCCCGTCGGAAAATCAGTTAATGGACCAATTTGGCGTAAGCCGCAACACGGCAAAAAAGGCAATTGAGGAGCTCGTACAGGTCGGAATCCTTTACCGTATCCAAGGAAAGGGTACCTTTGTGGCAAAACCGAAATTGCAGCAGTCATTGATGGGATTCTATAGTTTTAGCAAAGTCCTAAAAGAAAAAGGATTGAATCCTAAGGATATCATTCTAAAAATAGAAGAAGTCAAACCGAATGCCAAAATCAGAGAAGCACTCCAGCTTGGAGAAAATGAGCATGTGATTGAAATGAAACGACTTAGATGTGCCAATAATGAACCGTATATTTTGGAATCATCGTTCATTCCGAAACATGTAGTTTCCAATAAGGAGCAGCTTAAAAAGGTGGGCGAGATATCTTTATATGATCTCTTTGCACAACAATTTAATACGGTAGTGACGAAAGCAAAAGAGGCATTTGAACCCGTTCTCATTCGTGCTGACGAAAGTGAATATCTTCAAACAGAAGAAGGCCGTCCGGCACTGCTGCTGGAACGAACGGCCTTTGATGCGAACGGTATGCCTGTTGAATTTTGTATATCCGTTGTCCGAGGCGACCGGTGCCGCTTTTATACAGAATTAACATAATCGAGGATCACTTATTCCTTATGTTGGGTTGACCCAACAAGTCAAATGATGTAATATTATATTTAAGATTGAAAGTTTCGTTTTGAAAAAATTAGATATGCTCTTATTACGATTCTGAAAGAATTTAGAAAAACTCATAGTCTATTGTCTATGAGTTTTTCTAAAACCTAACTTGTACCAACAACCCACCAATAGGTGAACTTCTGATTATTTTGGATATTTTTTTTATTGAGGTGAAGAGAGATGAAAAAGTCCATCGGTATTGATATCGGCGGAACAAAGATTGCAGTGGGAATCATAACGGAATCGGGAGAATTGCTTCACCGTACCGAAGTAAAAAGTGATCCTTCTGACCGTGAAAACATGTTTACACAAGTAGTAATAGCGGTGGAACAAGTTCTTGAAGGGGCATCAATTTCGGAGATTGAAGGTATCGGTGTCGGGGTACCTGGGAAAGTCGACCGAGAAAACGGCATCGCCGTTTATCAAAACAATTTGCCTTGGCAGCAGTTTCCGATTGCCGCCCGGTTACAGGAACAATTTGGTGCCAAGACCATCACCATTGACAATGATGTTTGTATGGCGGCTTTTGCTGAGTGGAAGACGGCCAAGGGAAAAACCAATGAGACCTTTGTCTACGTGACAATCAGTACAGGAATCGCCTGTTCGATCATCCATCATGGATCCTTTTTTAGAGGAGCTGGTTTTGCTGGGGAATTGGGGCTGATTCCGGTTCTTTCGAAGGAAGGCAATGAAAGGTTAGAAATACTCGCTGCCGGCCCAGGAATCGAGAAAATAGCCGGGATTCCAACCAAGGATGTCTTTACTGGATATTTAAACGGTTCACAGGAATTTCTGTCCATTATCAATGAAGTAACAGGTCATTTAGCCCAAGGGCTCTATTCCATTTCTAGTTTAATCGATCCGCATAAAATGGTTTTCGGCGGCAGTGTCATTGTAAATAACCCTTTCATGCTTGAATTAATCAAAGAAAAACTAAAAATCTATCAACTTCCTGAACAACAGCATCTGTTAGAGCAAATGAGCATTAGTACATTGGCGCAAAATAATGGCGTTGTTGGTGCGGGATTGCGCGCGTTTGAAGAAATCTAAGGAGGAATGGTCGGATGTTTACATTAAGTCAAGAAAAATTAGTGCCATTGGGTGCATCGATCACAACAGCAGAAATAAAACAGCAGCCTGATTTATGGGCAGAAGCCTTTTCTTTGTATTTGAAGAAAAGCAGCGAGATTGAAGAGTTTTTACTGAAAGTATCAACCAAACACGGCCGGGTTCGAGTTATTTTTACAGGTGCTGGAACGTCTGCCTATGTTGGTGATACCGTCACACCATACCTTAAAGAAAAAGTTGATGAAAAACAGTGGGAATTGTTAAGTATTCCTACAACCACTTTAGTATCCAATCCCTATCAATTTTTAAAAGCAGATTTTCCAACCGTACTCGTTTCATTTGCGAGAAGCGGTAACAGTCCGGAAAGTGTTGCAGCTGTACAATTAGCGGAGCAAATTGTAACTGATTTATATCAGGTAACAATTACTTGTGCGAAAGAGGGTCAATTAGCCAAGCGGGCAGCAGGGGATGAAAATAATTTATTGCTATTAATGCCTGAAAAATCCAATGATCAAGGATTTGCGATGACGGGAAGTTATACGTGCATGTCGCTAACGGCTTTACTTGTTTTTGATTCTTTATCCATTGAAGAAAAATCGACGATTGTAAAAACGATTCAACAAATGGGTGAAAGTGTGATCGATAGGGAAGACGTGATTCAAGCGATGATCAATCATGATTTTGATCGAATTATTTACTTGGGATCTGGAAGTTTAGAAGGGTTAGCGAGAGAAGCACAGTTAAAAATATTAGAGCTGACTGCAGGTAAAGTTGTCACAGCCTTTGATTCACCGTTAGGATTCCGGCATGGTCCTAAATCCTTTGTGAACGAAAAATCATTAGTTTTTGTGTTTGTTTCCAACCAACCTTATACACGTCAATACGATTTAGATATGTTAAAAGAAATGCAGCAAGATAACACTGCCAGCATTATTTGTTCAATCCAGGTTGATGGCAATACCAATTATGATGGGAACAGGTTTGGATTTGGCAGCGAGGCCAACTTCGTGCCGGATGCTTACTTAGCCTTGCCTTTTGTCATGATTGGTCAGACAGTTTCCTTGCTTGCTTCGGTAAAAGTAGGCAACACACCAGATACACCTTCACCGACAGGAACGGTGAACCGTGTTGTTAAAGGCGTAACCATCTATGAATTTAAATAGGGGAAGAAGCATGTCCAAGTTTATCTTTGCAGATAAGTTTTTCCTTGATGGAAAGGTTGAAGGTCCTGGATTTTTGGAAATAAGAGATGGGAAATTCGGTGACTTTTCTGGAAACAGACCAGTGGAAGCGGAAGAAATTATTGATTACGCAGGGCATTGGATCGCTCCTGGTTTAGTAGATACACATATTCATGGCTTTAGAAATCATGACATTATGGATAATGATTTTGAAGGATTGAATCAGATTTCTGAAGGTCTTCTATCCTGCGGGGTTACTTCGTTTTTGCCGACAACCTTAACTTCTTCGTCAGAGTCCTTGAATAATGTAGTTGAAATGATTGGTGCCAATTATAAGAAAGTGCAAGGTGCAAAAATTAAAGGGATTTTTTTAGAAGGACCATTTTTTACAGAAAAGCATAAAGGGGCCCAAAACACGAAATACTTTTGTGACCCATCCGTGGATCTTTTGAAAGTCTGGCAGAAATTATCCAATGATTTTATCAAAAAAATTGCCATTGCCCCTGAACGAAAAGGAGCAGCGGAATTTATTGAATATGCAGTGCAAGAAGAGATTGCAGTGGCATTAGCCCACAGTGACGCCACTTACGAAGAAGCAAAGCAGGCGGTTGAAAAAGGAGCTTCGATTTTTGTTCATACCTTCAATGGAATGAGTCCGATGCATCATCGGGAGCCGGGGATGGTCGGGGCAGCGATGAATTTAAAAGATGTTTTTGCCGAAATCATTTGTGACGGACATCATGTTCATCCTAGTGCCGCTAACATTTTAATGAATGCCCGCGGCAGAGATCAAACCGTTTTGGTGACAGATTGTATGATGGCTGGAGGTATGCCGGAAGGGAACTATCAACTCGGAGAATTCCCTGTCGAGGTGAAAACAGGCGCGGCCCGGATTGAAGGCGGCAGTTTAGCAGGCAGTATATTGCAGCTGAAAGATGCTGTCAAAAATGTCGTCGATTGGGGGATTGCGACACCAGAAGAAGCAATCTATATGGCGAGTACGGCTCCTGCTAAGAGTATTGGGCTGGATGTGGAATGCGGGAAAATTGCAAAGGGGTACGCTGCTGACTTTATTGTATTGAATCCTGAACTGGATTTACTTGCGACTTACCTTGATGGTGGTTGTCGTTACCATTTACAGAAAGAGGGAGTGCAATGATTTTAGCTGTCACGATGAATCCATCCGTTGATATTGCCTATCCGATAGATAATTTCAAGTTAGATGCGGTAAACCGTGTGGAAAATGTTCGGAAAACAGCTGGCGGAAAAGGTTTAAATGTTGCCCGGGTGATTGCACAAATGGAAGAAAAAGTCCTTGCAACCGGTGTAATTGGCGGAACGATCGGTGATTACATCGTTCAGGAATTAAATAAAAGTCACATTCTGAATGACTTTTTGAGAATCGAAAAAGAGTCGAGAAATTGCATTGCTATTCTTCATCAAGGCAGGCAAACGGAAATATTAGAATCTGGACCAACCTTAACGAATGAAGAAGGGATAGCTTTTTTAGGGAAATTTGAAGAGCTATTGGCAAAAGTTTCTTTGGTAACCATTTCAGGAAGTTTACCTAAGGGTCTGCCAGTGGATTTTTACCAGCAAATGTTAGCGATTTGCCATCGGAGGCAAATTCCAGTTGTATTGGATTCATCAGGAGAACCGTTAAAAGCAGCCTTGTTACATAAAGTAAAACCATTGGCAATTAAGCCGAATCTGACGGAATTGTCTCAGCTGCTTGGCGTGGAAGTAGATAGCAGGGTAAGCAGTTTAAAACGAGCTTTAGATCATGAATGGTTTAAAGGGATTGAATGGATTGTTGTTTCGATGGGCGGGGAAGGGGCCTTTGTAAGGCATGGTGCAGATGATTACCGGGTAACCCTCCCAAAAATAGACGTAGTGAATCCGGTTGGTTCCGGAGATTCTGTGGTTGCTGGGTTAGCTGTGGCACTGAATCAAAACCAATCGGTAGAAACTGTGTTGAAAACGGCTATGACCACGGGGATGCTCAATACCATGGATGACGCTACGGGATACATTAACATGGCAAAATTCGGACAGTATTTTGATTTGGTAAAAATAGATTGATAGGAGGAATATCGATGCTAGAATTAACAAAAAACAAATTGGACGCTTTAAAGCGTTTATCTGATGAAAATGGTATTATTGGGGCTTTAGCAATTGATCAACGCGGTTCGTTGAAAAAAATGATTGCCTCAGGAAGTACGAAACCAGTTGGAGATGAAGGTATTATCCGCTTTAAAGAATTGGTTTCAGAAGAATTAACACCTTATTCAACTGCGATTCTATTAGATCCAGAATATGGACTGCCAGCGGCTAAAGTCCGCAGCAAAGACTCCGGTTTATTGGTCGCCTATGAAAAGACCGGATACGATGCAACAGCTGTGGGCCGCCTGCCTGATTTACTGCCAGAATGGTCAGTGAAACGGTTGAAAGAAGCAGGTGCCGATGCCGTAAAATTTTTATTGTACTATGATGTCGATGAAGATGAGAAAATCAATGACTATAAACATGTATATATGGAACGGGTAGGTTCCGAGTGTGCTGCCGAGGATATTCCGTTTTTCTTGGAAATCGTCTCTTATGATGCCAATATTGATGATGTAAAAAGTAAAGAGTATGCAAAAGTGAAGCCGCATAAAGTGATTGAAGCCATGAGGGAGTTTTCCAAGCCACAATATCAAGTTGATGTGCTGAAAGTAGAAGTTCCCGTGGATATGAATTTTGTTGAAGGGTATACAGAAGGTGAAACCGTATATAGTCAGGCAGAAGCCGCTGCGTATTTCAAAGAGCAAAGTGAGTCCACACAGCTTCCGTTTATCTTTTTAAGTGCAGGAGTAAGCGCTGCGCTATTCCAAGAGACTTTGAAATTTGCAAAAGACTCCGGTTCTAGCTTTAATGGTGTGTTATGCGGCCGTGCCACCTGGAAAGACGGGGTTGCCCCATTTGCTTCAGGTGGTGAGGAAGCCAGCCGTGAATGGTTGCAAATCCTGGGCAAAAAAAATATCGAAGAACTAAATGTTGTTTTGAAAGAGTCCGCCAGCTCTTGGTTCGATAAGGTTAAAAATAATAGCTTCGCAGCCTATTAAGTTAGTGGCTATTTTTAAAATAGGTAGTGATATGGATAAAAAAAGCCATCTATGTTAGATGGCTTTTTCGCTTGATTTCCTAATACTCTTTTAAACTCCCTTATATGCTTGACGGTAAATCTCTGCCAATTCTGTAACTAATGGAAGCTTAGGGTTAGCAGTGGTACATTGGTCTTCAAATGCCTTATCTGCGAGGTAGTCAACCTTGCTTTCAAAAGTGTCTGCCTCAATATTATTTGCTTCGATACTCATTGGGATATCAAGCTCTTTTGCCAGGCGAATGATCGCTTGAACTAGGCTTTCAACTCCTTCTTCTGTGGTATTCGCAGGCAGTCCAAGTGTTCGTGCAATTTCTGCATAGCGCTTATCTGCCACAAAGTGTGCGTATTTCGGGAATGCTGTAAACTTATTCGGTTTGGCAGCATTATAGCGAATGACATGCGGCATTAATATTGTATTTGCACGTCCATGAGCGATATGGAATTCTGAGCCGAGCTTATGGGCAAGGCTATGATTGATACCAAGGAAGGCATTCGCAAAGGCCATACCAGCAATCGTTGAAGCATTATGCACTTTTTCACGTGCCAATTCGTCACTGCCATTTCGATAGGCTCTTGGCAGGTATTCAAATACAAGCTGGATGGCTTTCATTGCAAGTCCATCTGTATAATCATTAGCCATACAAGACACATAAGCCTCAATGGCATGGGTCAATACATCCATTCCAGTATCCGCCGTAATATGTTTAGGAACAGTCATTACAAATTGCGGATCAATAATCGCTACATCTGGTGTTAATTCATAATCGGCAAGCGGATATTTAATATTTGCCTCCTTATCCGTTATGACGGAAAAGGAAGTTACTTCCGAACCTGTTCCAGAGGTGGTTGGAATCGCAACAAATTGTGCCTTTTCACCTAACTTAGGATATTTCACAATTCGTTTTCGGATATCGAGAAATTTCTGTTTTAACCCAAAGAATTCAGATTCTGGATTCTCATAGAACAGCCACATCCCTTTGGCAGCATCCATCGCTGACCCACCGCCGAGAGCAATGATTACATCCGGCTGGAATTTAGCCATCATTTCGGTGCCCTTCATAACCGTTTCAATGGATGGATCTGGCTCTACCTCTGAAAAAATTTCACAATGAACATAATCCGGACGTTTCCTTAAATAATAAAGTACCTTATCAACATACCCTAGTTTCACCATTCCAGGGTCCGTTACAATGAATGCTTTAGAAATCTTCGGCATTTTAGCTAAATACTGAGTGGAGTTTTTTTCGAAATATATTTTGGCTGGAACTTTAAACCATTGCATATTAACATTCCTTTGGGCTACTTTTTTGATATTGATTAAGTGAATCGCACCAACGTTAGTGGAAACAGAATTTCCTCCATATGAACCACAGCCAAGTGTTAGTGAAGGCATGTAAGCATTGTAAATATCACCGATGGCACCCTGTGATGATGGGGCATTGACAATGATTCTTCCAGCCTTCATCCGGTAGCCATACTGCTTAATTACTGTTTGGTCTTGGGAATGGATGACCGCAGAATGTCCTAACCCGCCAAACTCTAGCATTTCTTCTGCTCTTTTTAAGCCTTCTTCAAGATTGCTTGCCTTGTAACAGGCTAGGACTGGACTTAATTTTTCTCTTGATAGCGGGTAGCCTGGTCCGACACCATTTAATTCAGCTACAAGTATTTTTGTGTTTTCTGGAACTGTTACTCCTGCCAATGCAGCAATTTTACTTGCAGCCATTCCAACAATATTCGGATTAACGGCACATGAAACTTCATTAATAACTAATTTTTCAACTTTTTCTTTTTCTTCTTCATTTAAAAAATAACAATTATTTGCAATCATTTCATTTTTGACTTGAGAATAAATTTCTTGATCAATAATCACAGCCTGTTCAGATGCACAAATCATTCCATTGTCAAACGTCTTTGATAAAATTAAGTCGTTCACTGCTTGATGGATATTGGCTGATTTCTCCATATAGCATGGAACATTTCCAGGTCCTACACCGAGGGCTGGTTTACCAGAGCTATAAGCGGATTTGACCATTCCTGCACCGCCAGTTGCAAGAATCATAGATATCCTTGAGTGATTCATCAGTGCTTGTGTAGCCTCAATGGATGGCGTTTCAATCCATTGGATGCAATTCTCAGGAGCCCCTGCCTTTATCGCTGCATCCCTAAGGATTCTTGCCGCTTCGCTGCTGCATTTTTGTGCGGATGGATGGAAGGCAAAAACAATTGGATTTCTCGTTTTTATAGAGATTAGTGCTTTAAACATTGTTGTGGATGTTGGATTGGTTACCGGTGTAACACCTGCAATTACGCCAACGGGTTCGGCAATTTCAATGATGCCTTCATGTTCGTTTTCGTTGATAATGCCAACGGTTTTATCATATTTGATATTATGATAGACATATTCAGTTGCAAACATATTTTTAATAATCTTATCTTCATAAACGCCTCGTTTGGTTTCTTCAACAGCAAGTTTTGCAAGCTGCATATGCTGATCAAGTCCAGCTAAGGCCATTTGCTTCACAATCGTATCAATCATTTCTTGGTCAAAGCTGCGGAATTCTTCTAACGCTTTTAGACCATTTTCCACCAAGGTATCCACCATTGTCGTTACACTTTGTATATCCTTGCTCATTTTTTCTGCCACTGCCATTTTAATTCCTCCAATTTCTTAAAACTTTGTGATATATTTCACAAGTAGCTGTAAAAAAAATAACAAACAGAATATATATGACTTACATTGTTACTCGCATACAGGGTTTCGTGGTATCTTTTCAAAGGATATGTCAGTAAGGACCTTTGAATATTTTTTTACAACGATGACAAAGTTTACAGTCCATATATACGTTGGAATGTTTTCATTATCCTTGAACATCATCGCCTCAAATTCATCACCAACAGTTTCTTCGAAAGTTTCTTGTGTATACGTTTCAGAATCTGTTGAAAAGGATTTCCATTCACATACCATCATGTCATATCACTCCTTGAACCTTTTATAAGTTTATAATAACACCGATTTTCAACAATAGTTTGTGAAATATTGAACAAACCTTGAAATATTAACAAATATACCGAAAATGGTCCTTTTTACCTAAGTGGAGGACAGGAGGCAAAAAAACAGCCCAATTGATGGGCTGTTAGTTTTCTTGTTTCTCTTTATCAAACCAAAGTAGTTCTTGATCCTCTTCATCGCCATTATAGTTGATAAGAATCTCTTCACCAGCTTTAATGTCTTTGTACGCAAAGAAGTCAAAGGTATGGTTTGGAAAATTTATCTCATAAGTGGCATTTGGCTGATAAGAATGATTAAATAGCATTCCATAACCTAAGAGAAGGCATGTGTGGTTGATTCCATATTCAAATGCATAATCGGCAAGCAAGGTTTTTTCAATATGTTCATGCTCCGCATTTGGATAGGCGATAACGGGTGCTTCATGGATCAGTTCGCCTTTTTTTATATCACGTGTTGCAAATACACCTCTATTGAACTCCCCATCGCTGAGTTTTGATGTTTTTATTTCTATCATGATTGTCACCTACATACTTTCTTTGAAGTCAATTCATCCTATTAGTTTGACAGGTAATTACATTGAACGCAACCGTTTTCGGTTAACTCGCATGATAGTATGTCTAAAAAGCACAAAATTTACTCAGAACAGATAGTGATATGTTCAAATTTAGATACCTTAAACAAGCCTTTGTCCGTAAGCTTTAGTTCAGGAATGACGGGCAGGGCTAAAAAGGAAAGGGTTAAAAAGGGATTGAAATGACTGTTTGCTCCAAGCTTTTCGAGAGCAATATGAAGGTTATTTAGACTCGCATATATTTCCCGGTAAGGGCGGTCAGATATTAATCCTGCAATGGGCAACTCTAATGATGCGAGGATTTGGCCATCTTTAATGACAATCAGCCCGCCCTGCATTTTTTTAATCCTATTTGCAGCTAAAGTCATATCACGATCATTGGTTCCAGCAATAATAAGATTATGCGAATCATGGGCAATCGTGGTGGCAATCGCGCCATTTTTTAACCCTAAGCCTTTGACAATTCCTAAACCAATTTGCTTCGTCATATGATGGCGTTCGATTACGGCAAGCTTTAATTGATCAGCAGTGATAGAGGGCTGGAAGAAACCTTGATCGCAGATTTCCACTTCTTCCACGATATGTTGAGTAATAAGGCTATTAGGAATGATTTCGATGATATTTGCCTTTTTTGAGAATAAGGAAATATTCAAATTCATTTCTATGAGATCATCAAAATGGACTGACTTACCCAAACCATTCTTATGATTATTATTACAGTCAATAATCAATTTTCCATCTTCGACGACTGCCATTCCATCTTTATATACATGTGAGATTCTGATACTTTCAAGGTCCTCAACGAAGGAAAAATCTGCTTTATAACCTGCTGCGATGGCCCCCTTATCTTGGAGCCCAAAACATTCCGCGGCATTGATGGTAGCCATTTGAATAGCGGTTATAGGGGAAAGTCCTTCTGCAATCGCCAGCCTCACATTGTGATCAATGCTGCCCTCGAGCACAAGGTCATCTAGATGTTTATCATCCGTAACAAATAAGCACCTGCGGGAATTATACTGATTTACAACTGGAATCAAATTGCGTAAATCCCTTGCAACAGTACCCTCACGAATCATTAAATACATTCCGCTCTTAAGGCGCTCTTTAGCTTCTAGAGCTGTGGTACTCTCATGGTCGGTCCGAATACCTGCAGCCATATAGACATTCAAATCTCTCTTAGACAACCCCGCGGCATGACCATCGACTTTTTTACACAATTGTTTTGCGTCAGATATTTTATTCAGCATATCCTCCTCAGCATGAAGGACTGCAGGGAAATTCATAACTTCTGCTAATCCAAGGACTCGAGAATGTTGATAAAAGGGTTTTAAATTCTCCGCTGTTAAAATTGCACCTGAGTTTTCAAAGCTTGTCGCTGGAACGCAAGATGGAAGCATAATATAAAAATCGAAAGGAAGGTTTTCGGAAGAATCTAGCATATATTGAATACCAGCAGTGCCTAAGACATTTGCAATCTCGTGGGGATCAGCAATAACGGTCGTTACTCCATGCGGCAGCAGGACTTTTGCGAATTCACTTGGTGTCACCAAGGACGATTCGATATGAACATGACCGTCAATAAAGGCAGGAAGTACATACTGACCGTTAGCATCAACAATATGTTTCCCTTCATATTCTCCGATACCTGCGAAATAACCATCCACAATGGCGATATCACCTTCGAGTATTTCCCCATTAAAAACATCAACAATCCTGCCATTTTTCACAACCGTATCCGCAGGTTCTTTTCCTGAAGCCACAGAGATTCTTCTCCTTAATTGATTTCTCTCCATTGCCCAACATCCTCTACTATCAGATTAGTATTCTACTTTGTTCTTAGTGCTTTCCCAAGTTCGAAAAGGGAGATCACCATCGTCGGGGAAAATTTGCTGCATGGGTATTTTTCGATGTTCCATTGGGAGTTCAAGTTGCTCATAAATGAATTGATCATCAAACCCTATCTTTGCCGCATCCTGTTTCGTGCATGCATAATAAACGGCCTTTGGTCTCGCCCAATAAATGGCACCGATGCACATTGGACAGGGTTCACAGCTCGTGTAAATTTCACAATCAGTAAGCTGAAAGTCGTTTAAGTACTTGCAAGCATCACGAATGGCCTGGACTTCTGCATGTGCAGTTGGGTCGTTCGATGTGGTGACCTCATTTCGTCCAGTACCGATTATTTTCCCGTCTTTTACCACAATCGCCCCGAACGGACCCCCATGTTTGGATAGAACATTATTAAGTGCTTCATCAATTGCCTTTTTCATAAATTGAATATCTGACATGTAACCTCTCCATTCTTTCGTATTTTTTGATCGTTCAAAAGTGGTAATTAAAGACCCAAAGCTATAGTAGAGTATATGACCCTTATGTAAATACTATTTCGTCATTTCGATCGTATATTGAAAAATGACCGGACGAGTTTACTAATCAATAAAACTTACATTCATTGTAAGGTTCATAAAAATAGAGAATGAACAGTTGATGTATTTTTAGGAAGTCTAGAATATACATAGTTTTAACGGTAAGCCAGCTGGAAGTGAGGGGTGAAACGATGAATGTAAATGAATGGATGGAATGTGAGGAAGTAAATCAAATGAACAGGAAGGAGTTTATACAAAAAGTAGGCTGGGTGTTTGAACACTCACCGTGGGTGGCTTCTGCAGCGTGGGAAAATATCCCTTTTGAATCTCATGAACACCTTTTACAAACGATGATTGACATTGTTCAAAATGCGGAGAAATCTATGCAATTGGCATTACTGTGTGAACATCCTGATTTAGGAACTAGATTGCAAATGTCTGAGATTTCTAAGAAGGAACAAGCTGGTGCAGGGCTTAATCAGCTTTCAAAGGAGGAACTTGAGGAGTTTGTTTCCCTCAATCGGTGCTATGTACAGAAGTTTAAATTTCCGTTTATTTTGGCCGTGATAGGGCAAAGCAAAGAAAGTATTCTTGCTGCAATGAAGCAAAGAGTTAATAACTCTTACAATCAAGAGTTTAACATCGCGTTACTTGAAGTCTATAAAATTGCAGGCTTCCGATTGAATGATATATTCAAAAGTTAATAGAATCTGTTTTTGAGAAGCATCTTCAGTCTGGAATGACCGAAGCAAAAAAAAGAAGAGCTTTCGGTCAATGCAGGGTGTCTGAATGACCGAAGCAAAAAAAAGAAGAGCTTTCGGTCAATGCAGGGTGTCTGGAGTGACCGAAACAAAGAAAAAGAAGAGCTTTCGGTCAATGCAGGGTGTCTGGAATGACCGAAGCAAAGAAAAAGAAGAACTTTCGGTTAATGCAGGGTGTCTGGAGTGACCGAAACATAAGGAAAATAAGTTATGGGTCAATGCAGATTTACCATAATCAATGTTTTCCAAGCCTTTCAACAAACTAAAGGAGGCTTCAAATATGAAAAGAACGATGAGCTACGGAAAAGCAGATGTATGGGTTTATCGCACCTATGCTAAGCCGTTAACTGAAGTTCGCACTATTCCCGAATCCACCTTCTCCGGCCGAAAAAACATTCTGTTTGGCATGAATGTAAAAGTCGCCGTAGAAGGTGAAGGATTTTTCCCCTCATTTAAAGATGGCGATAACAAACTAGTGGTCGCTACGGATTCAATGAAAAACTTCATCCTCAAGCATGCAGGAGATTATCAGGGTGCGACACAAGAGGGATTTCTTGAATTTGTCGCCCGCCGCTTTCTTGAAACCTATTCCCATATGACAGGCGTCAGCATCTCAGGAGAACAAATTTCCTTTGAAGATCTTCCTGTTCCTACAAATGGAACGTTTGAACCAAGTCCACTCGTATTTCGTTATTCTTTAAATGAACAGGCCGGTGCCTCTGTTGAGGTGAAACGTAATAAAAACGAAACCATCACTACCGATCAAGTAAGCAGTTTAAAGGGTCTGAAATTGATTAAGGTAAAGGGAAGCTCGTTCTACGGCTACGTGAAGGATGAATATACGACATTACCGGAATCCTTTGACCGCCCGCTGTTTATCTTTTTAAATATTGACTGGCGTTATAATGATCTTGAGGATGCAAGAGGAAATACATCGGATGGTTATGTGGCAGCAGAGCAGGTAAGAGATATAGCTTACACGGTCTTTCATGAGGCAAACTCACCTTCCATCCAAAATCTCATTTATCGAATTGGTACAAGAATCCTAGAACGCTTTCCACAATTAGCAGAGGTTCGCTTTGAATCGAATAATCGGACTTGGGAGACGATTTTAGACGAAATTCCTACCTCACAAGATGGAAAAGTATTTACTGAACCCCGTCCCCCATACGGTTTCCAATGTTTTTCGATGACGCGTGATGACCTAGATTCTAAAGAGGAAAGTAAATGACAGGGAAACTGACAACACATGTCCTTGATATAAGTATTGGAAAGCCAGCTAGCGGTGTGTTAGTGGAGTTAGTACGTGTTGGTCAAAATAATGGGATAGAGACCATCCAATCTTCCTATACAAATGAAGATGGTAGATTAAATCATCCCTTATTGGAAGGGGAATATATGAAAAAGGGAATCTATGAACTGCATTTCCATGTTGGCGACTATTACCGAAATCGAGGAGCATCCACTGAAGATCCCTTCTTTCTAGACTGTGTGCCCGTACGATTTGGTATTTCAGAACCGGCTTCCCACTATCATGTGCCGCTTTTGATTTCACCAGGAGGGTATAGTACCTACCGAGGGAGTTAGGAGGGAAAATGAAAACAGAACTTTGGGTGAAAAACGGCTATGTTTTTACAGGCAGTGGATTTCGACATACGTGTATAAAAATTATAGATGGCGTAATAGAGGCTCTCTACGACAGTAATCACGAACCCTTGAAAGGAAACGATGTCAATATCATCGATGCAGGAGGTTACCTGGTTGTTCCCGGTTTTATTGATGCACATGTTCATTTTAACGACCCTGGCCGGACTGATTGGGAAGGAATTGAAACTGGCAGCCTTTCCGCAGCCATTGGCGGCACCACCACTATTTTTGATATGCCCCTGAATTGTTCTCCGTCCGTGACAAACGTGAAAAATTTGCACAATAAAAGTGAATATCTTACCTCTAAGTCTTATATTGACTACGCACTGTGGGGAGGCATGACGGGTAATAATGTTCAAAATAAAGCAGAACTAGCCCAAATGTCAAAGGGAATTATCGGGTGGAAAGCATTTATGTCAGATAGCGGCATCGATGATTTTCCCTATGTCGCACCAGAACAATTAAAACAGGCTATGAAGATTGCCGCAGACCAAAATAAAATCCTCGCCCTGCATGCAGAATCGCAGGAAGACATTCATAACCTTACTACCTTTTATAAAAATCAATATAACATGAATGAGCGAAAGGCATTTCTCGCCAGCCGGCCAATATCAGCTGAAGAACAGGCAGTAATTTCTGCACTGGAGTTAGCCTCAAAATATGGTACGGCAATCCATTTCGTTCATATCAGTTCACCAAAAGTAGTAAAAACAATTCAACAAGCAAAGAAAAGTGGAATAAACGTTACCGTAGAAACCTGTCCCCACTATTTAATTTTTGACGAAGAAGATTTCCTTAAAAAGGGTCCTATTCTTAAATGTGCACCGCCGCTTCGACCACGGGAAAAGGTAGAAGGATTATGGGAATGTATCACCAATGGCTGGATTGATACGATTGGCTCCGATCACTCGCCATGTCTTTATTCCATGAAAAATACTGATTCCATTTGGGAGGCATGGGGTGGAATCCAAGGTGTACAATTTACCTGGCTTGCTTTATTAGATGAGGCTTTGAAAAGGAGAATTCCACTTAAAGATATACTCCCGATGGGCACTGCTAATGTGGCTGATCGTTTTGGAATATCAGAGAAGAAAGGAAGAATTCGCCCTGGATTAGATGCGGATTTAGCCCTGATTTCATTGGACGAAACAACGTTTGCCGACCAGTCTTCGATTGCTTTTCGAAATAAATATTCTCCCTATGAAAATAGAACTTTTCTGATGAAAATAAAGAAAACCATTTTAAGAGGAAAAGTAATTTATGACGATCAAGCAGGGGGAACGGAAGAAAAGTATGGTCAGTATCTACAGCCAAGGAAGTGAGTTTATGGGTCAATTCCCCATTAATATAGAAGAGGCAATACAGTGGTTAGCTTCATTTGGGGGAGAGCCAGATGGAGGTGTAACTCGAACACTTTATTCCCAGCCTTGGAAAGAAGCCCAGCAAGCCTTAAAGGGATGGATGGAGGAAGTGGGGCTGCTATCAAATTATGATTCTATTGGAAACCTATTTGGGAGATTGGCTTCACCTAATCAAAATGCCAAGACTATTCTTATTGGCTCCCATGTCGACACCGTTAAATCAGGTGGTAAATACGACGGTGCATATGGAATTATAGCTGGAATCATGGCTTTAGAATTTTTAAAAAAGAAGTATGGACAGCCAGCCATTAATCTTGAGGTGGTTTCTTTTTGCGAAGAGGAAGGGAGCCGCTTTCCATTGGCATTGTGGGGGTCAGGCATGATGACTGGTATATATTCTTATAAAGATATTGTGGATATTAAGGATTCGGAGGGAATTAGCTTTGAAACAGCCATGATGGCTGCTGGATTTAGAAATTCTGAATACAGGGTCCGAAAGGATATTCAAACCTTTATTGAACTACATATCGAGCAAGGACCCACCCTTGAAAAAGTAGAAAAATCAATTGGAATAGTAAAAGCCATTGTCGGTCAAAAACGGTTTCGGATTAGCGTGAACGGAGAATCTAACCACGTTGGTACAACTTCAATGAAATGGAGAAGAGACGCTCTTCATGGGGCGGTAAACATGATTCATGACTTATATGAAAGTGTGAAGCAATACGACGAAGATCTGGTAACAAGTGTGGGGCAGCTCTTTGTGGAGCCCAATGTGCCCAATGTAATACCTAATCAAGTTCAGTTTACAGTCGATGCGAGACATCCGAATGAATCGGTTTTACGCTCATTTTGTCAGCAATTCACCCAGAAGTTTCAAGACAATGCGAAAAAACTAGATTTGGATATCCAAGTGGAGATGTGGCATGAGGTTCACCCTGCCCAGATGGATAGCGGGCTTAATGAAATCATCCAAAGTATCTGCACACGGAGTATGACTTCCTCCCATTGGATGAATAGTGGTGCAGGTCATGACGCTCAGCTGTATGCACGAGTTTGCCCTACAACCATCCTATTTGTACCCAGTCATGGCGGCATTAGTCATTCACCACTCGAGTATACGTCGACCAAAGACTTAGAAACAGGTTTAGAGGTACTTATACAATTATTACATCAATTAGCTTACTAGCACGGAGGAGGTTTTTTTTTGAATCAAGATAAAGCAAAAATGGTGCAGTGGATACAGGACCAGGAGGAAGGTTTAATCTCCTTTTTAAAAAAATTAGTTCAAACAGCTTCGGATAATCCAGCTGGCGATTGTTTACCTATAGCCAGTGTTTTAGAGAAACAGCTTCAGGAACTCGGTTTTGAAAATGTATCTCTTCTTGAAGTAGATGAAGAAAGTGTTAAAGCAAATGGGATGATTAGTATGGCTAACGTCCTTGCCCCCACAGTTTTTGGAGAAGGGACAAATGTTGTTTTAAACGCACACGGAGATGTGGTCCCTCCTGGATTAGGGTGGAGTGTCGACCCCTATGGAGGAGAAATTATTGATGGAAAAATGTATGGGCGAGGAGTGGCCGTTTCGAAGTCTGATATCGCTGCTTATACCTACTCTGTACTTGCTTTAAATCAGGTCAAAGAAAAGCTTTCTGGAAGGGTGGACCTGGCATTTACGTTTGATGAAGAGACAGGAGGAGAAATAGGTCCTAAGTGGCTGCTTGACAGAGGTTATATCAAGCCTGATCAAGCCATTGTTGCAGGGTTTACTTATTCAGCTGTTAACGCTCATAATGGGTGCTTGCATTTTGAAATCACAACAACAGGAAAGTCCGCGCATGCAGCCCTGCCACATACGGGTATTGATGCGATTGAGGCGACTAATAAAATCGTAAATGTATTATATGAATATCGTAAAAAACTGGCAGAAATAAAATCATCTATCCCAGGGATTGACTTTCCGACCTTGAATGTGGGGCTTATTTCAGGCGGGATCAATACGAATGTTGTACCAGATGAATGCACGATTAGAGTGGACCGACGATTAATTCCTGAAGAAGACTTTATTGCCGCAGAGAATGAGTTCAGGGAACTAGTTCATCAAGCAGTATCAGATATCCCAGGCATCAAAATTGAAATCAAGAAAATCCTTCATGCTAAAAGTTTTGGGCCAACTCCGGAAAATACGCCTTTAGTTCAAGCCTTAGCTGCAAACTGGCATTCGATTTTAAAAGAGGAAAGTGAGTTACCTGTTTACGGAGTACCACTATATACAGATGCCCGACACTTCTATGCTGCAGGAATTCCTACGATTATGTTTGGAGTAGGACCCAAAGTATTAGAAGAGGCAAACGGACATCGAGCAGATGAAAATATTCGACTGTCTGATTTACAGGCTGCAACCAAAATCGTCGCATGTACCCTTTATGATTTATTAGCAGAAAAATAAATTCAAAGAGCCAACTAAGTTTGTTGGCTCTTTGAATTTTAAAAAGTATGGGCTAAATCTTTCGCCCGCGCGATGGCGTTTTCTTTGATTTCCTGCGCTTTGTCAGGCATTGCGTTATGCCCTTCAATAAATAAACCTTCGAAAGATGGGACCCCGTAGAATTGCATCATAATATCCAGGTAGCGGTGACCCATCTCCATTGCTGCAGCAGGTCCTTCGGAATAGATTCCACCGCGGGCTTGGATATGAAGAGCTTTCTTATCTGTTAAAAGGCCAATCGGACCTTTTTCGGTGTATTTGAAGGTTTTGCCTGCTACTGATACCGCATCCAGATAGGCCTTCATAACAGGTGGAAAGGAAAAGTTCCATAATGGAGTGACAAATATATATTTATCAGCAGAAATAAATTGCTCACTAAGCTCCGAAAGCCGGCCGACTTTTGCCTTTTCTTCTGCGGAAAGCTCATTAAAATCCGTTCCTGACCGGAGCTTCCCCCAGCCGCTGAAGACATCAACATCAATATGTGGAACATCTACTTTGTATAGATCAACATCAATAATTTCATGATCAGGATTTACGTCTTTATAGGTATCAAGAAATGCTTTACCTACTGCCATACTATAGGACTGAGTATCATCATGAGGATGAGCTGTTATGTACAATACTTTTGTCATTTTCGTATCGATCCTTTCTGTATCAAGCATGCATTCTAGTTTGTGCAATGAATGTAAATATATGCAGATACAAAACAGGTATAAACCAAAATAAAAGGAATTTGCGTTTTGGCAAACTCCTTTTATTTTTTAGTTATTATTTTCGCTGATGTAAGGGTTTCCGCTAATGTTCGCACGCATTTCGTCAGTTAATGTAAATTGCTCATTTACTGTTGAATTACTAGCAGAAGTTTCATTGTTTTGAATACTTCCATCATAATGAATTGGTTTATTTGTCATAGGTAAATTCACCTCCATACTGTAGTGTATACTTAATTCTACTATTTATTTATCATGATTAATAGGTAATTTATAATATTCTAAATGTTATTTTTACTGGTAACTATTTACTAGATAAGTGTTAGTATTTGGTATATTATTTTCCTTATTTAACCTTTCTTCTTAATTTATGATAAAATTTTTAAAAAAAGGAGTCGGATCATCATGAAATTAATTGACCTCCATTGTGATGCATTACTTAAACTTTCAGAAGGAAAAGGCTCGCTTCGTTTTGCAAATGCAAAAGAATTGCAGACGAATAAAATGAGGCTGCATAAAGGGCAAGTCAAGGTTCAGTGCTTTGCCATTTTTATTGAGCCAGACATTCCTTCTGACCAGAAATTTCAAGAAGCACTCGTACAAATCGATTATTTTTACAAGGAAGTAATCGGGAAAAACCAAGATATGGTCCACATTAAAGAATGGTCTGATTTTGAAAGAATTAATATCGGCCAAATTGGTGCCATGCTAACCCTTGAAGGTGTGGATGCCATCGGCAACGATCTAACGAAGCTCAATATCCTTCATCAACTGGGGGTTCGTTCGATTGGTTTGACATGGAATAATGCGAATTTAGCAGCAGATGGTGCAGGCGAACCTCGTGGCGGCGGGCTTACGCTTTTTGGGAAAGAGATTGTGCAGTTTAATAATGAACACCAAATCCTGACAGATATCTCTCATCTGAGCGACAAGGGAATTTGGGAGGTTATTGAATTAGCAAAGTATCCAATTGCAAGCCACTCTAATTCACGCACGCTTTGTAATCACCTTCGTAATTTAACAGACGAACAGGCAACAGCGATGTTTAAAAGGAACGCTATGATCCATGTTGTTTATTTTCCTCCATTTATAAAAAGAGCAGGAGAGGTAACGATTTCTGATCTAGTAAAGCATATTGATCATTTCTGCTCATTAGGTGGTGTGAGCCATATTGGATTAGGGTCCGATTTTGATGGGATAGGGACATTTATTACTAATTTAGAGGACGCTTCGAAATCACAAAATCTCATTAATGAATTATTAAAGCATTTTAAAGAGGATGAGGTGAGAGGTTTTGCTTATCAAAACTTTCTCAACCATCGGCCAGGAGTGTTAGGATGAAAGTTAGACAAACAGGAATAAGTGTTGGCATGCTGCCAACAGGTCCCAAAAATTGTATTACCGATGTTGAGGGTTTAATGGTTGGACATGTAACGCTTGATTATCCTTTGGATGAATCCGGAAACGAATATGCCTGCACAGGAGTTACGGCGATAATCCCTCACAAAGGCAATGTATTTAAACAGAAGGTAACAGCTGCGAGCTATGTGATTAATGGTTTTGGAAAAACCACCGGGCTTGTTCAAGTAAATGAATTAGGACAGTTAGAATCACCCATTATGCTGACAAATACGTTTGGAGTGCCTGCAGTTACTCAAGGAACGCTAGAATACATGCTGGCTGAGAATCCTGAAATTGGAGAAACAACAGGTACCATTAACATTGTGGTTGGAGAATGCAATGATAGTTACTTAAATTCAATTAGGAAATTTCCAGTTAAACCAGACCATGCAATTGAAGCAATTAGAAATGCCTCAGACCATCAGGCTGAGGAAGGCGCTGTTGGTGCTGGTAAAGGGATGGTTTGCTTTGGTTATAAAGGCGGGATTGGTACGTCTTCGCGTACCATTGGAGAATATATGATTGGCTGCTTAGTCCTGAGTAACTTTGGTAAAAAGGAAGAACTACAAAAATACAGTTATTCAAAAATGGAAGGACTTTCAGATACTGCTGATGGCTCCATTATCATTGTGCTTGCCACGGATGCTCCACTAAGTGACAGGCAGCTATTGCGTGTATCCAAGCGCTGCGGAATTGGCCTCGGCAGAACAGGCAGTCATTTCAGTCATGGCAGCGGGGATATCGTCATCGCCTTTTCGACAGCTCATAAATCAGAACATTTTTCTGAAGAATCGATGGAACAAAGGACTCAACTTCGCGAGGATCACCCTCTGATGAATCAGCTATTCACCGGGGCGGCAGAAGCAGCAGAGGAAGCGATTCTTAACTCACTTTCACAGGCAGTCACCACAAAAGGAAGAGCGGGAAGAGTTGTAAATAATATTACCTTTACGGGCGAGGAATGAATGATATGTACCTAACAATAAAAGAAACAGCAGAATACTTATCCATGTCAGAATCAAAAATAGAAGACCTAATCAAACAAAAAAAAATCCGCGCCATCCATGACGGAGAAGGATGGATTATCAACAAAGAACAATTCAATACCCACCTAAAACAAATCGAAAAATACAAACACCTAGTCGAAGAAATCCTAAGCGAACCCATCCCCGAAGACCACGATATAAAAGATGAGGACTAACTTAGAATCATTATAATATGGTGCCAATATGGTGCCTGTCACCGTCCGTGGACAGTGTCCACCTGGTATGGACACTTGCTCAAAATCGCAATAAGGAGGGGCTTCTAATGGGGGATATTTTCTTGAAGAGGGTTTATGAACCGTATGATGAGTCAGATGGCTTTCGGATTTTAGTGGATCGATTGTGGCCTCGTGGAATCTCGAAGGAGGCTGCTAGGTTGACGGCTTGGCAGAAGGAGGTGGCTCCCAGTCCTGAACTTCGTAAGTGGTTCTGCCACAAACCCGAGTTGTTTGATGAGTTTCAAACGAAATACATAGAGGAATTACGTACGGATGAACAGAAGCTAAGGATGATAGATGAATTAATTCATCTGACTTCAGAGGGGAATATTACTCTCCTATATGGGGCAAAGGATCCTGTCTATAATCATGCAATCGTTTTAGAAGGAGAGCTAAAGAGAATAATAAATCATATTGAAACAAAAGAATTTGACACCTAGGGGTTTTTTTATGAGAAATTATCTCTTTCTATTCTGTGTTATTTTAATCCTGTTTGGAACTTATACTGGGAACCCAGGTTCTTCAGCGAGTACAAAGGTGACTAACTTAGTAGCCATCGGTGATTCCATCACACATGGAGTCGGGGACCCTGAAAAAAAGGGGTATATAGAAGGTGTTAAAGTAAAATTGGAAGAAATAAAGAAAGCTCCTGTTCATGTGAGTAACTTTGCGGTACCAAGGTATACCACCGATAACATTCTCGAACAACTGCAGGATAAAAAAATGAACCTGCAATTAAAAAAGGCAGAATATATTATTCTGTTCATTGGAACGAATGATTTTAGAAAGAGTGCTCAGCATCAATTTAATCCACTTAATAGTAAACTGATAAATGAAGGAAAAGTTAAATTCACAACAAATCTTCATAAAATCCTAGAACACCTTAGAATAGAAAATTCGGCTGCTCCTATTTTTGTTTTAGGATTATATCAACCTTATGTAAACTATCCAAATCATCAGCAGATTCTACGAACCATAGAACGGTGGAACGACAAGATAGCCATTGTGGCTAATAATTTTGATCATGTCTACTTTGTTCCAACGTTAGATTTATTTCAAAATAGAACAAAAAGTAATTATTTCAGTGATTCCTTACATCCCAATCCGGCTGGATATCAACTAATTGCTGAGCGAGTGTCAGACAAAGTATTAAAAGAACTTAGTATTAAATAATCATCCAATTAGAAAACATAGTGTAATACTGCTATGAACCAAGGAAAAGGAGCATTTAGAATGATAACACTAAACGAAAAACCCGTTGTAAAAGCAGAAATGCTTATTCGCAGTTCAGTTGAGGAAGTATATGAAGCTTTTATAAACCCAGAAATCACTACAAAGTTCTGGTTCACTAAAAGCAGCGGAAGATTAGAAGAAGGTAAAACGATCAGGTGGGACTGGGAGATGTATGGTGTTGGGGATGAATTATATGTTAAGGAATTAGTCCAAAGCAAATTAATAAGGATAGAGTGGACTGACGGAACCCAGGTTGAGTGGCTTTTTACTCCCCGAGTAGACAATCAAACCTTTGTTTCAATTACAAACTCTGGATTTTCTGGAAGTGGAGATGAAATGGTTAGCCAAGCCATTGACTCAATGGGAGGATACATAATGGTACTCTCTGGATTAAAAGCGTATCTAGAGCACAACATTCAATTAAATCTTGTAGCCGACAAGGCACCGGATGCCAACATAAATTGGTAAGAGTTGTAAGGAAGCTGAAAATTTCGCACTTTCCTCTGATAAAGAAGTGAAGAAAAAGTAGGTATAATTTCCTATCCTTTTAAGCATTATAAAAGATGTTGCTAGCCCAACATACATAATAAGGAGGAAATACAAATAATGACCAATAAAAATAACAATCGTAACCAACCTCATACTGGTGGAAGCAAAGCTGATACAGAATTTGGTGCGGAACAAGGATTAAGTAAGAAAGCAAGGAAACAAGCTGCTAGAGATAACAAAAAAAACTCCTAATTCAAAGAAAAAACGCCTCACAAGGGGGGCGTTTTTTCAATTTTATATAACAAAGTAAAACACACATAAGAAGTGAGACAAACTCCCAAGCATGATAAAAATGTGAAAAATCTCATGAAAGCCCATGTATTTAGATTGAAGGAATTTTGGCTTTGCCCCGTAAATAACTCCACCGATGGTATAAAAAATACCTCCAAGAACTAATAAAAATAACCCCAGCCTATCCATGCTCCCTGCTAATGGCGAGAAAACAAATACAATCATCCAGCCCATAACAAGATACAATGCAGTAGAAATCCAGCGTGGACAATTAAACCATACCATTTTAAAAACAACCCCGCTTATAGCTACCGCCGCAATAATCGAAAATAAAATATTGCCAGTTGTTCCATTTAAACTGATAAAGCAAAAAGGCGTATAGGTGCCGGCAATTAAAATAAAAATCATCGAATGATCGAGCCGCCTTAAAAAAGCAATCACATGATCTCTAGCTATTACCATATGGTAGGTGGCCGAAGCAGAATAAAGAAGAATCATGCTGACTCCGAAAATGATGACAGCAGTAATGGCCATCGTTGACGAGGTTGTACTCGACACTTTGATTACCATTGCAAGAAGCCCTACAAACGATAACAGCGCCCCAGTTAAATGGGTTAGTCCATTAATTGGTTCCCGAATAAAATTACTCACAAAATCCCTCCTGATTACAACATGTAGTTTTAATAACTACTTATAATGATACTCGTAAAACAATAGCTAGTCAACGGATAATTGTTACGATATAATGTTAATCAGAGAACACGATGAACGGAGTTTTTTATGGAAAAAATTAATGAAATTCTCGAGGGCCTTGGGCTGGAGTCCAATCTTAAACTAGATGAAATACCGAATATTGATTTATACATGGATCAGGTGATTCAGTTATTCGAGAATAAATTTGCAGATTCAAAACGGAATGACGAGGAAAAGATTCTTACGAAAACAATGATCAATAACTATGCAAAAGGGAAGCTTATTTTTCCGATTAAAAATAAGAAGTATTCAAAAGAGCATTTGATTTTGATGAGTTTAATCTATCAATTAAAAGGGGCTCTTTCTATTAATGATATTCAGACAACACTTGATGGGATAAATAAAAGGATTATCAAAGAGGATATAGAGATAGATTCTTTTTACAAAAGTTATTTAAACCTCTCGCAAAGAAATGTGGCTGATTTTAATGAGGAGATTAATGAACGGATAAAGGATGTCAATGAAGAAGTATCGAAAATGGAAGATCGAAACGCTCCATACCTCGAGCAGGTACTTATGATTTCTTCACTCGTTCACATGAGTAATTTATACCGAAAAGTAGCAGAAAAACTGGTTGACGAGATTGTAGTTGAAAAAGAGGGAAAGCGTCATAAATGATTTGACGCTTTTTCTTGTTCATTTATTTGTTTTATCTGAATATCTTCTACATCTATACCAATATCAATTGCCTCTGAAGCAGATGCACAAACCTCAACATTATTTATAGAGACAGAATCAGCCCGATTTTCTCCCCCATAAACCTTAATATCTGCACTTGCACGATTAAACTCCTTGATTGAAATATTGTTTAGCACCACATTCCTAGCACGGTACTGAACGGCGATAACTGGGTTGCTCTTATAATCGTAATCAGGGTCGCCAATCAATGTAAAATGGTTGATCACGACATTTTTATAGGCAGACACAACAATTCCACGTGGGGTAGAATCTTTATATAATTCAGTAAAAACAGGCTTTATGGCTGCAAGATTTATAGCACAAATATTGTAAGCCGATTTTGATTCGGTATCTGTACTTTTGTGGTGTCCGATATGGCGGAAATTATAGGACCGATTATCGTTTACAGAGATATGACCAACGATTTGTATATTTGAGGCTGCTGACGAATTCTGATGGGCTTTTACTTCAATACCTCCAAAGCATCTGGCCGAAGAATTATTAACCAAAAGCACATTCCTTGACCCATCATCGACTTCAAACCCATTAGAATTTGAAAAACCCTTCTGATGGGCACGACCGCTCGGGTCACACATATGTGAATTTGAAATAAAAATATAGTCGCTATGATGTGTCGTTATCCCGTCATCTCCAAAACCATAACCAGTTAGATTATCGACCCAAACATATTTGCTGCCGCCTTTGGCACGAAATCCATCTCCAGCATAATTGTAGAGAGTTGAGGAAATATCAAAGCAATGGAGTCCAGGATTAATCGCTTCAACATCCTTCACCCAGCCATAGGTAACATTCGCATAGGTTAAACAACTTGAATGATTGCCCCAAGTACTTGTCTTTTTAGCATCCCCAAGCCTTTCGACATTCCAATCTAGACTCATTCCCTGGACAAATAAATGATGATTTCCTCTCCAATGGTTGGCGTTGGTAATTATTCGAGTCCCTTTAGGAGCTGTGTCATGCAGTTTAATCGTTGTTTTGCCTTTTCCAGCCCCAACGAGATAGGTCCAAGATGGCAAAACAATTCCTTTCGTAATAAATATGCCTTCAGGAACGTTTACTTTAACGAATCCCTTTCCAACCGCACTTATAAAAGCGGCTGTGTTATCTGTTTTTCCGTCTCCAACTCCGCCATAATCCTCAATATTTACTTCCCTGGTAATTCTACTCATTAAGCTTTCGTACTCGTTATCCAGTTTCGGCTTCCATTCAGGATATACATTTTCTTTAGAATCGACGTAAATCTGTGTAGGCTCCAAAATGCTATTTGGCCTGGCAAATAATCGAAACAATCCCTCTTCGATCTTTTTCGAAAAAGGAACTGTGATTGGTGGCTTGTTGTATTGAGGTACAGGCTTATTCTCAAGGCATTGATGAAATAGCTTTTCTGTCTCTGTTATGGCTTTTTCTATATCAAGATGTTTTCCGGTAATCTCTGAAATCAGTTCTCCATTTTCTCTCGGGTCATGGAATTTATCAAAACTCAGCATTTTTTTTCACTCCAAGCTGAAAAGCTTTATACCACTATTATTGCCGATTATCTGGAAAAGCTCTAGTAAGAGGAACAAGTACTAGTTGATATTTCATTGAACTCAAAAAGGAGCTGTTTGCAACATCAAGACGGCTCCTTCTCTTTGGAATTTAAATATAAAAACCTGCAGCTAACATCCCCATAGGAAAGCATCCTGCAATGCAAAGCCTAGACATACTAACCTTTCCATATAGGGTTATCGTTCCGATTTTATGGTCCCAAGTGGACATTCCACGACCCTTTAGGTCCCGATAGGAAAAAAAGAAGCAAATAAAATTTAATATAGGGATACCGAATCCCATACCAGCAGCACTAACAAAAAGGCTGCGCTTGATGGCGGTTTTGAAATTGAGTTTTTCACCATTCAAGCTTTTAATCTTAGTATTTAAGAAAGCCCTTCCAAAAGTATTCCCGAAAATAGCAATAATGGCTGGTTCAACAATAATCCAGAGAATTAAACTTATGATAAATATATATAAATTTGAGAATTCTGCGACGAACGTTGGAAAGAGAATAGACACAAAGAGAATGATAATTATTGAAAATAAGGAAAGGTCGAAAAATCTAGCAAGGTATCGTACGTAAGGTCTTCCATTGGGAAATGTTGCTTCTTCATATTCTTTTTTTGTTTTAAACTTATCTGGGAGTAGGTGAATTCTAGTGGATTCAAAAATACTATCTGTAAAAATATCAAGACTTTTTGCCATTTGCCAGCTGCTCATTGATTTGTTCCAGACAAAGGTGTCACCTGTTAGGACTCTTTGTTCTATCAACTTTTTTAATTCAAATAAACAGATGGGTCCTTGCTGCTGAGAATCTTTAATAAAAAACCAAACATTTTCCTTATTTGATTCCATTACATCGCCCCCAATTAGGTAAATTATACCACGTGCGGTAATTGACCTTTTTTGTCGGTTTTGTGTATTTTGAATATTTATTTGCCTTTAACGTCAAAATACTAACATACGTTCGGAGGTGGATGAATTGGAAGAAAAGAATTATGAGAAAATTTATGATGAATACAAGCAGCAAAGTGAGCAGCAAGCGCAGTTAGAGGCAGCTCATGGCAATCCTGATGGAAAAGAGGAGTTTGTAGCCGTTAGGAAAAATGATGATGGGGATATCATTGCATTTAAAACAAGCAATGGCAGAGAGCTGGATTACATTACGGCTTTGACAGAAGCAAAATCAGGTCAGATAGCACATGTAGATGTTTTCCATAAGTACGGAAGAGATATCATTCGCAGCGAACCGGATGGAATTAAGGAAAACAATCTGGATCGACTTCCCCAATTTTAGTTTGGCAAAGGGAGTGGCACAAAGGGCCGCTCCCTTTTTCTTTTCATTAGAAAAAGGTTTTTTACCATTTCAATGGAATATAAATAGTAAAAAAGACTATTGTTAGGGGGAAACTAAGTGAAGCTTTTGAGACTGATAGGGGCGTTTTGCGGGATTGGAAGTCTTGTATTTTGTGGTTTTATTTTACTATTTAACCCTTATACCCATTCAAGCGCAGAGCCAGATGTCCTAACTTCGTTTGCTGTCATATACTTAGTTCCTGTTACGTTGGCTATTTACGCAAGCATTTCCTTAAAACCAAAACTGCTTATACTTTGTTCTATTTGGGCATTGCTACTCAGTTTGTATTGTTTAACCACTCCGAGTGTATTTAGATTTCTTGTTATTGGACCTATTCTATTATTTATTATAGGAATTAAAATGTTAAAAAATAAGAGAAGTAACTAGAGAAAAGGTGAGGGTTATGTTTTTTTTACTTCTAACTGGAATGATCATTTCTTTTGTGGTAGCAACTGCGTTTTTACTAAATGGTGAAATGGTATTTGGCATAATTGCTGCGACGATAGGTATTTTAATGCTGCTGTTTGTGCTTTTTTATTATGGAAGTAAGAAGCATCGTAAAAAGAAGAAGGATGATTGTACTCCAGACTGTCCAACATTTGATTGCGGTCCGGATTGTGACGGTAAATCAGATTGTGATGGAGGACCAGATTGTGACTGTGGACCAAATTGTAATTAGTCTGAAGCGGTTAACTGATATTGTACCTTGTCATCGAATGAAGTCCAGAAGTCTAACAATTAAAGGGCATACGCTGCCATTATGTGCACGGTGCACGGGTATCTTATTGGGGTATTTATTTTTCCCTTTATTATTTGTATTTGAATTAAATTTTCCACTTTGGCTGGGGATCGTATTAAATCTTCCCATGGTTTTGGATGGTTGGACCCAAAAAAAGAAACTTCGATTGAGTAATAATCCATTAAGGGTAACAACGGGAATCGTAAGTGGCTTAGGTCAGAGTATTATTATCGTTAGTATCAGCCAAGGTATTATTTCTCTTGTATTGTAACAGAAGTGCGCTATTATCCGTTTCATACTCGTCCCACAAAGCATAGTATAAAACAGGATGTTATGAAAGGGTGATGTTGTTTGTTGGACTCGTTATTTGAGTTTTTATCTCAGCTAATCTCAATGGTGTATCAATTTATCTTATACATTTTAGAAACACTTCAAAATATTTTATAAAAGGTCGAATGTGTGGCCTTTTTTTTGTTAAAGTAGAATTTAATCACTGGAATCTTTCTAAGAAGGAGGAGTCATCTTGCCTACAGCTTTAATAAGTATAGTAAAAGACATTCTTTCAAGGAATGTCTTTTTTGCTGTCAAAATATTTAATCAAGCTAAACCTTATTCCTGCTTCCTTAATTGAATCAGATATTTTTCCGAAAAATCCCTATGATTACTTTATCTTTCCCCCTTCTTTGTCCAAAACCAACAAAAGCACAGTCGTTTTATTGTTAATTAAGAACATTGTAGAGATATGTCACAAAATTGTAAGATTAATTTAAATATTAATACTTTTCGGAGGTTATTAAACGATGGAAGCGATTACGAGGGACTTTTTCTTATTTTTATCAAAAAACAATTTATTAAATAAATTTGCACAAAAACAAGGCGGCAGTTTTGCTGCTGGGAAAATTATTGGTGGTACGGATTTCCAAAGTTCAATTCGCTTTATTCGTGAATTAAATAAACAGGGATTATCCGTTACAGTCGATCATTTAGGAGAATTTGTTGATTCAGTTGATGTCGCCAATGAACGAACAGAGGAGTGTATACAGACAATCGAAATGATCAGCAATGAAAATCTTGATTCACAAGTGTCTGTGAAGATGACCTCTTTAGGCCTTGATATTGACCGTGAGCTTGTTGTTAAAAATATGACAAGAATTCTCGATACAGCTGAAAAACATAATATCATGGTAACAATTGATATGGAGGATGTGTCGCGCTGCCAGGCAACGATTGATCTATTTAAGCAATTCAGAAAAAAATACAGATGTGTCAGTACTGTTTTGCAAGCTTATTTATACCGAACAGAACAGGATTTGAAAGACCTTGGCTCTTATCAACCGTTTTTACGCCTTGTAAAAGGGGCATATAAAGAGTCATCTGAAGTGGCCTTTCCTGAAAAGAAGGATGTAGACGAGAATTATAAAAAACTAATCAAACAAAGCTTGCTAAGCGGTAACTATACCGCCATTGCTTCACATGATGATGCGATGATTGAATATACAAAAGAGATCGCTAAGCAACATAATATTCCAAATAATCAATTTGAATTCCAAATGCTTTATGGAATGAGAACTAAAACACAGTTAGAGTTAGCCAAACAAGGTTATAAATTTAGAGTCTACGTCCCATACGGCATGGATTGGTATGGCTACTTCATGAGAAGATTAGCCGAAAGACCAGCGAATATTTCCTTTGCTTTTAAAGGGATGGTCAAAAGCTAAATTTGCCTAATCTAATAGCCCGTATAAACAAACATAATGCGCCTTTAGTAATCAACGCAAAAAGGACAATACGAAATGATTAATTTATACATCTTACCTAAAAGGAGAGTAAAAAATAATGATTCCATACAAACATGAACCATTTACTGATTTTTCAAAAGAGGAAAACAAAAAGGCATATGAAGAAGCGCTCCAGCTTGTAGAAGGTTATTTAGGACAACACTATCCATTAGTCATTGGAAATGAAAAAGTAACAACTGATGGTAAAATTGTTTCATATAATCCTGCTGATAAACAAGAAGTAATTGGCAGTGTGTCAAAAGCAAATAAAGAACTTGCTGAAGAAGCAATGCAGGCTGCTGTTACTGCATTTGAAGCATGGAGAAAAACAAAACCAGAAATCCGTGCGGATGTTTTATTTAAAGCTTCAGCCATCATTCGCCGCCGCAAACATGAATTTTCAGCTCTTTTAACAAAAGAAGCAGGCAAGCCTTGGAATGAAGCAGATGCCGATACAGCAGAAGCAATCGATTTTCTAGAGTATTATGCACGTCAAATGCTGAAAATCAAAGATGGTGTTCCAGTTGAAAGCCGTCCAGGTGAATACAATCGCTACGATTATATTCCGCTAGGTGTAGGAATTATTATTTCCCCGTGGAACTTCCCGTTTGCGATTATGGCGGGAACAACTGTTGCCGCTATCGTTACTGGAAACACAGTCTTATTGAAACCAGCTTCTACAACACCAGTTGTGGCAGCAAAATTTGTGGAAGTAATGGAAGAAGCAGGCCTCCCAGCTGGAGTCTTAAACTTTGTACCTGGTAGTGGCGCTGAAGTCGGCGATTACCTCGTCGACCATCCGAAAACGCGTTTTATCTCTTTCACAGGTTCTCGTGATGTCGGACTTCGTATTTTTGAACGTGCATCGAAGCTTAATGACGGTCAGATCTGGATGAAGCGCGTTATCGCAGAAATGGGCGGAAAAGATACGATTGTTGTTGATCAAGAGGCAGACCTTGAATTAGCTGCCCAATCAATCGTTCAATCCGCTTTCGGTTTCTCGGGTCAAAAATGTTCAGCGTGTTCACGTGTGGTTATCGTAGAAAATGTCTATGAACAAGTGTTAAATCGCGCTGTACAATTAACAAAAGAACTGATTATAGGCAATCCAGTGGAAAATCATTTCATGGGTCCGGTAATCGACCAAGCGGCATTTGATAAGATTATGAGTTATGTGGAGATCGGCAAAGAAGAAGGCCGCATCCTCGCAGGTGGTGAAGGTGACAGCTCTAAAGGGTATTTCGTCCAACCTACAATTGTCGCGGATGTCGATCCGAACGCCCGCTTAATGCAGGAAGAAATTTTTGGTCCAATCGTCGCGTTCGCAAAAGCGAGAGATTTCGATCATGCACTTGAAATTGCCAACAACACAGAATACGGACTAACAGGTGCAGTTATTACAACAAATCGTGCGAACATGGCTAAAGCCCGTGAAGACTTCCATGTCGGAAACCTCTACTTTAACCGAGGCTGTACAGGTGCCATTGTAGGTTACCAGCCGTTCGGAGGCTTTAACATGTCAGGAACCGACTCTAAAGCAGGCGGGCCGGATTACTTACAACTTCATATGCAAGCAAAAACTACTTCTGAAATGTACTAAGGAAAAAACGCTTCTATTTTCTAATATCAGAAAACAGAAGCGTTTTATTTTATTAAAATAGTATTAATGTTAATAATAAAAAAGATTTAGAAAGGGGTTTTACTATGTCCAATGAAATGTATCAATTATTAGCAATTATTATTTACATGGGTGCTATGGTTTTCATCGGTTGGTATGCATTTAAACGTACATCCAACCTGACGGACTTCATGCTTGGCGGACGTTCACTTGGTCCGGCAGTTACGGCTCTCAGTGCTGGTGCTGCAGATATGTCGGGATGGTTACTCATGGGTCTACCGGGTGCAATCTATTTGAGTGGTCTTGCTGAAATTTGGATTGCAATTGGGCTGACGGCTGGTGCGTATTTTAACTATGTTCTCGTTGCACCACGTCTTCGTGTCTATACGCAAGTGTCGAATGATTCCATTACGATTCCTAGTTACTTGGAAAGCCGCCTGAAAGATAAATCACGTCTTTTACGTATTGCTTCAGGTATCATTATTCTTATTTTCTTTACTTTTTACGTATCTTCTGGAATGGTTGCAGGCGGGAAGTTTTTCCTGAGCTCTTTCGGTCTTGACTATCACGCTGGTCTTTTGATCGTATCTGCTGTCGTTATTTTCTATACTTTGTTTGGTGGGTTTTTGGCTGTAAGTTATACGGATGTTGTCCAAGGGATTATTATGTTTCTCGCACTTCTACTTGTACCGATTGCTGGGGTCTTTCTTACAGGTGGTCTTACGGAAACAGCAACAAGCATTCGGGAAGTTAATCCGCAATTGTTGAACTTTGTTTCCGGTGCTTCCTTCCTCGGGATTTTGTCAGCGGTTGCATGGGGGCTTGGCTATTTTGGTCAACCGCATATTATTGTCCGTTTCATGGCGATCAGTTCGGTTAAAGAAGTGAAAAGCGCACGACGCATCGGAATCGGATGGATGTTCCTCAGCCTTTTTGGAGCTGTTGCAACGGCTCTTGTCGGGGTTGCCTATTATCAGCAAAATAATGCAACACTCGCTGATCCAGAAACTGTGTTTATTGTCCTCGGGCAGATTATCTTTCATCCGTTTATTGCGGGAATTATGCTTGCAGCTGTACTTGCAGCTGTTATGAGTACGATTTCTTCACAGCTGATTGTCACATCATCAGCGCTTATTGAAGACTTGTATAAAGCGGTTATTAAGACAGATGCCTCTGATAAACAATACGTATTTTTAGGAAGAATGGCCGTCCTAATCGTTTCGGTTATTGCAATGGCGCTCGCTTGGCCAAATAACGAGTCTGTTTTAAAAATCGTATCGTTTGCTTGGGCAGGGTTCGGTGCCTCATTCGGCCCTATTATCTTACTTTCCCTATACTGGAGGAAGATTACGACTAAGGGTGCCCTTTTGGGAATGGTCGCAGGTGCGATCACCGTCATGATTTGGGGTAACGTTGATTCATTGACAGGCACGCTTTATGAAATTGTTCCCGGTTTCATTATCTGTTGGATTGTTACGTACTTTGTAAGTATCGCGACGTATCAACCGAATGCCGAAATTGATAGGGAATTCACAGAAACACTTGAAATTCTAAAAAAAGAAAGTTGATTGAAAAGCCCGCAGTTTATGCTGCGGGCTATTCCCCTATTTGAAAAAAACATTATGTACAATCGTCTCTAATGAATGTATGCTAATGGATAACTATCATTTTTTTAGTAATAATTATTTAACTAAAAAGAATAGGAGGAGCTGTATGAGTCAGCCGTTGGAAAAAATACTATCTTTGACAGATATAGACGAAATTACCGATATGGTCAGCGCCTATTTAAAAAAGCCAATAGTAATCGAGAGTGATCAGTTTTCCTTGTTGTCCTACAGCTCGTATTATATCGACCAATTTGATCAAGCAAATCAACAAACAATCTTTACGAAGCGATGGCCAATCAGCATTTTAGAAAAATTTATGGATGAAGGAATCGTTGAACAGTTAAAAAGCATCCCTAAGCCATTCCGTATTAAGCAATTTCAAAGTATTGGTCTTAATCAGCGTGTAGTTGTAAGTGCAAAATATAAAGAAATCATTTTCGGATATATCTGGGTTCAAGAAACAAATACGCTGCTGACAGATAATGAGCTTAATTTCTTGCATGAAGTATCTTTTCATATCGGAAAGCTTCTTTATCAAAAGAACCAGTTAAAGCTTGGTAAAGATGAAGAAAAAAATCAATTTTATAAGAAAATAATCGAGAAAACCTATCAAACGGAAAACCAAATAAAATGGGAAGCCGCAAATATTAAGGTAATTATTCCAGATGCTTTTATTATTAATGTTTTTACAGTGGCTCAAAACGATGAAGATATATTTGGTGAGCTCACGGAGACAGTTCGGCTGTTTGCTAATGCTCTAAACCGACCGACCCACCTCTTCACAGATCAACTGAAGATCATTGTCATCATCGGAAGCACATCGAAGGATTCAGGACGATTGTCTGAAAGCGCCAATGAACTAACGCACACAGTATTAAGCCAATTTAAAAATCAAAAAGTTTTTTCCGGAATCGGCAATGCATATTTATCTATCCTTCAGCTTAGTAAAAGCTATGCTGAAGCACTGGAAGTAATTAATGCTGCGAAATACATCGGCTCTCCTATACTATTAACTTTTGAATATAAAAAGCTCGGAGTCTTTCGTTACCTTGAAACGATTTATCGGCATCAAAGTGAGACAAGTTATATTAATGAAGATTTACTAATCCTGCAAAAGAAAGATCTGGAAAGCCAAACAAATTTGCTAAAAACATTAGAAGTTTTTTTATTAAATAACTGCAGGCTTAAGCCGACAGCAGATCAACTTTTCGTCCATATCAATACATTGAAATATCGGGTCAATCAAATCACCGACTTAACTGCAATCGATTTTGACGATTTTAATACAAGATGTCACCTGTTTATTGATTTGCAGCTAATGAAGCGTGAAAAATGATTATTTAAAAGACGTAACATCAGCAATAATCCACTATTCAAGTGTAGATGTTCTTTTTATGATATTAAATTTGACAAATAAAATGGCAGATAAAACTCGTCTATTAGATAGGCGAGTTTTTGTTATAATTGCAACGAGGGGTTAATTAAATATTTTTAATATAAATATTATGTAATAAACAAATAAGGGAGAAACTTATGATAACTCTATACATAACACGACACGGTGAAACAGAGTGGAATCGTGAAAAAAGAATGCAGGGCTGGCTGGATTCAAATCTAACAGAAAACGGTATAAAAAATGCAGTATGTTTAGGTGAAAGATTGAAAGAAATTGAGTTAACTGCTATTTATTCAAGCACAAGCGGGAGGACGAAAGCCACTGCCAACTTGATACGGGGAGAAAGAGATATTCCTGTCATTTACGATGAGAATCTAAGGGAGATTAAACTGGGTCAATGGGAAGGAAAAACTCATTCTTCCATTAAAGAATTGTATCAAACAGAGTTTGAATCATTTTGGAATACCCCACATCTATTTACGACTGATGGAGGCGAAACGTTTGAAGAAACGCGGGCAAGAGTCATTCAGGTTTTAAATCGAATAAAAAGAGAATATAAATCTGGAAATATATTAATTGTTACACATTCTGTAGCAATCAAATGTTTGTATTCATTTTTAAAAAATTCACCAATTGAAACCTTATGGGACCCTCCCTATATCCATGATACGAGTCTTACGATTGTAGAAATGAATGAAAATGGTTTTAAACTTGTGCTAGAAGGAGATATCACTCATCTGGAATCTGTAAATTTTATTTAAGAAAAGGGTCCTGAAGAATGGTCAGCGGATACTATAAAAGTAAAGCGCTATTTCTTTACAGACACATTTTTTCATTAGGAAAATAGTAAATAAGATGAAGAATGATTAAGAGAATAATTACACATACTTTCCTCAATAAGACATTTAAAAGAGGAGCAGTGTAATGCATTGGTATGAGAAGCTAAATCAATATTTTCCTGTAGAAGAAATGAAGTCTAGAGAACATATGGAGACATTATTAAGAGAGAGGTCTGATATCTACCATAAGGATGAGGGTCCTAATCATGTTTTGATGTACGCCGAGTTAGATGATTTTGTCTTTATTGATTATCTTTTCGTTTCAAAAAATGCGCGTGGTCAAGGTCTGGGTCATAAGCTCATCGGAAAAATGAAACAAAAAGGAAAGCCTATTATTCTTGAAGTTGAACCCGTTAATTATGAAGACAGTGATTCAGGAAAAAGGCTGCATTTTTATAAACGTGAGGGCTTTGAACATGCCAATTCAATCGGGTATGAAAGACGGTCGCTAGCTACTAATGAGGTTAATAAAATGGAAATTCTCTATTGGGCTCCAAATAAAGAGCCTGAAGAGTTGATATTTGAAGGCATGAGAAAGACGTATAACAAGATTCATATCTACAAGGATCAACATTTTTACGGTGAATCCTATCAACCTGTTGAAGAGGTTTTGTCCTTTAACGAAGATCCTCAAAATCAAAATATATTAGATGAACTTTAAAAATTGTGCTTTACTCCTATGAGGGTAAAGCATTTTCTTTTTTTGGGAAGGATTTACAGGTTTAAATGCTGAATATATATTGTTGAGAAAAAACAAAGGGTGGAAAGTGGATGAAAAGAATATTAATTTTCTTATTTCTTTCAACGTTTTTAACCTCCTGTAATCCAAGCAATTTAACGATTGGATGTCCAGATGGTGCCATTGAGTGGGTCGATCTGTTAAAGATTGATGATGTTACATTTAAACATCAATTTGACGTAGCACCAAATGAACCATTAAGCACTCAAATTGAAAAAGGAGAGCCTATTGGAAAAGTTACCTATAAAATGGCTGACAATGCCTGCAGTGATCATAAAATGAAAAATGGTGATGCAGCCTATTTAGCAAAAGGAACGACTGTTTATGCTGTAAAAGGCTATCCTTCATCCCTGATGGTAGTAGCAAACGATAAAGTGTATGTGGCTGATCAAAAGAAAGACGCAAAAACAATCGGAGATATTTATCCAATTAAGGATTTGGTTAAGGACATCCATATTGAAAGTACAGATGATGGCAGCAGAATGCATACTTTTTCGCCTGAATCGAAGGACAAGTTTCTTAATGAATGGCTTCTATTAGAAGCTATAGACCACATGGAAATGTATAAAGAGGAAGCATTTGAAGGCAATCGTATATTTTTAGAGATTGAACTGAATAATGGAGTTTCATTTAGAGAGCTATATTGGTCTGATACTAACGCCCTCCATCGCGGTGCCTATGGAAACAAAATTATTAAGGAAGTAATTAAACAAGAAACAGCTGTAATAGAGTAGTTTTTCTAAACAAGTGGAGGTATAAAAGATGAATAGAATAAACCTGATTACGTTAGGTGTGAAAAACATATCTCAGTCACTTAAATTTTATCGTGACGGACTCGGATTTGAAACTTCGGTAACGGAGGATAATCCGGGAATTGTTTTCTTTAAAAATGGCGGTACCAAACTGGCATTGTATCCATTAGATGAGCTTTCCAAGGATATCAATGAAAATGACCCTCCTGCCGGTCAAGGTTTTTCAGGGATTACCCTTGCTTATAATGCAAAATCCGCAGAAGAGGTTGATCGGATCTTTGAAATGGTGGAACAAGCGGGAGGAAGGATTGTAAAAGCCCCGCAAAAGGTATTTTGGGGTGGGTATAGTGGATATTTTTCAGATCCAGATGGATATTATTGGGAAGCTGCCTATGCTGAAAGCTGGAATTTTGATGAAAATGATATGTTAATTATTGAATAATAGTTGAAGCCTTACTTCTCAGAGGTAAGGCTTTCCTAATCAATTCATTTTTTTGTAGTTTTTGGGGAGATGTATTCAATGAATCAAATAAATATCCGACAGTATCAAGAAAGTGATTTTAATAGGATTCAAGTGTTAAACAGAGAAGAGGGCTGGATTAACCTAGTTGAAAAGAATGATGACACGAAGGAAGCATGGAAAAATTCAACAGTTTCATTCGTTGCAGAAACTGAAAGTGACGGAGTAGTTGGCTATATCCGGGGTTTAACGGATGCACAAATCACTCTTTACATTTGTGAACTGTTAATTGATAAAAAGTATCGTGGGTTAGGTCTTGGGGGTGAGCTACTTCAATACGTTCATAATGTATATCCGAAAACAAGAATCGAAATGCTTGCGTCTAGTTCATCTCGTTCTTTTTATGAAGGACAAGGATATCGTCCTTTTTATGGTTTTAGGAAAACGCTAGAAGAATAAAGTTAGGAGAGGTTATAGTGAAGAAAATATATCTTATTAGGCATTGTGAGGCAGAAGGGCAGCCACCTGAAGCAGCACTTACAGAAAAAGGCTTTAATCAAGCCATTCATTTGGCGGATTTGTTGACCGGAATTCCAATTGACCGTATTATTGCTAGTCCATATAAGCGTACAGTGCAATCTATAGAACCCCTTGCAAAGAGACGAAATTTGGAGATTGAAACAAACGATTTATTAACAGAACGTGTACTTAGTTCCGAAAACCTTTCCGACTGGCTTGAAAAACTAAAAGCCACCTTTGATGATTTTGAATTGAAATTCGAAGGTGGAGAGTCTAGTAATGAAGCGGCTAGTCGTATTGTAAGTGTAGTAGAGGAAGTTCTGAAAATTGAATCTCAAGATACCATTATTGTTACACATGGTAATTTATTGTCTTTACTGTTAAATCATTATAATAATGAATTCGGATTTGATGATTGGCGGAATCTACGTAATCCTGATGTGTTTCTTTTGAAAAAGGAAAATAATAAAGTAACCTTTGAGCAAATGCTATTGGAATTAAGCAAGGAATGAAGGGGAATTTATTATAATGAAACTAAGGAATGGTTTAGTTGAAAATTCTGCTATGGTAAGGAGAAAAAATCATGCAAGAAAATAAAATCAACATTAATTCGATTGATGAATACATAAGGCAATTTCCAAAAGAAGTTCAGGATATACTCCAAAATCTAAGAGAAGTGATTAAAGAGTCAGCACCCGATGCAGTGGAAAAGATAAGTTATCAAATGCCCGCTTTTTCCTGGAATGGAAATCTCGTGTATTTCGCTGCTAATAAAAATCATATAGGATTCTATCCAACTCCAAGTGGAATCGCAGCTTTTCAACATAAATTAACAGAGTTTAAAAGCTCAAAAGGGGCAGTCCAGTTCCCTAAAGACAAACCGCTGCCATATGATTTAATTAGCGAGATTGTTAAATTTAGAGTGGCTGAAAATAGGAAGAAAGCAGAGGAAAAGGTGAAAAAGAAATAATCGGGGTGAAACTGGCGGTAATGGAAAAGGAAATCAAAGTTGTTATCGGAGCAGGGGAATACAATAATAATCCAGGGTGGTTACATACCCAGGAAGAAGAGCTCAATTTAATAGATGAGATCACGTGGGGAAACAAGTTTACTTATAATTCCATAACAGCGATTCTAGCTGAACATGTTTGGGAGCACTTAACATTTGAAGAAGGCATTCAGGCTGCTAAACTTTGTTATCAATACCTAAAGCCTTCAGGCTATATACGGTGTGCGGTTCCAGATGGATATTTTCCCGATGAGGAATATCAAAATATAGTAAAAATCGGCGGCCCAGGTCCAAAAGATCATCCCGCTACAAGTCATAAAATCGTTCATAATTACCGAACTCTATCTAAAATGTTTGAAGTCGCAGGATTTCAAGTGACTTTACTTGAATATTGTGATGAAGCAGGTAACTTTCATTTCAGGGATTGGCATGCTGAAGATGGTGTGATTTTTCGGTCGAAAAAGTTTGATCCTAGGAATCAAGGGGATAAGCTATTATTTCCTTCATTAATAATCGATGCAATAAAACCTTAATAAGATTGAGGAGGAGTACTATGAAAAGAATGCCATTTGAACGGCCAACTGAACATTATGATGAAAAGATCTTTCCGATTGACGAACAAATATGTGCTTTACTGAAACAGCGTAAGGATATTTCAAACAACAACCCAGGATTTCCACCACCAGAATACATAAGTGAATGGGCAAAAAAGTACGGTCTTTACGAGGATTTATTGAATTCCGTATTTGGGACACTGCGAATGGAGGATGAGTTTAAACCTCGCGTGGAACCTAAAAACTTTATCAAACATGTACCAATCCTGCAATCTGTTGAAAAGGATGAGCGGTTATATACCCTGACCTTTCTTCGGCAGTACGAGAATGCCACCGTTGTACAACTGAATATGGATTGGGATGACAAGACCGAGGATCTTGACGAGGATCCTCACCTGAGGCACATGCGTCATCATCGTGCTCTCGAACTGAGATTAGGAGAAAACTATGAATGTCGCATAGACAGTGGGAGCGGTTCTGATGGTCACTTCAGACAAAATTTTATTGTGTTTCCTCCTTTACCAGATGATCCTTCAGGACTTACCTTCGTTTTTAAAGAATATCATGATTTTTCCAAGGGCAAACCAACCGGGCTTGAAATTGTGTTTAGATTAAATTAGGAGTGAGAGAGATTAAAACGAAAGTCAATTATCCATATATGTGAAGGAATCGTGCCCTTAAATGACCAAAACGAGGTGCCAAGGGTAAGTTACCTGGAGAATCGTTCCCTTGAACGGCGAAAATGAGCGTTTAAGGGAACAATACTTGGGGAATCGTTCCCTTAAACGGAGTAAACGGGGTTTAGTGGGAACGATACTGTAAAATTCAGTTTTAACAAACGATTATGGTATTATGCAAAAAAGGCAGCCTGTACATTGCCTTTTTAAGCTATGGAGTATTTGTTTCGGGTTTGGCTTTTGTTACGAACAGTATTCCTGGCAATAAAATAACGGATACAACGATTAAAATGATGGCTAACCAATTTTGGTTAGTATCATTGACTCCTGTGGCAAACATCACACCAAATATGCTTGAAGCAAGGATATTCCCTATGAATCTTGATGTCATAAATAGACCTGAGGCCGTTCCACTTTCTGATATAGAAACGAATGAATAGAGCAGCGTTTGTAAACCGATGTTTAGAATACCATTACTCAATCCGATGGTTGATAACACAATAAATATCCAATAAAGTGGAGAGTTAATATTGACTGTCAGTAATAGGACAACACCAACCACTCCTATCAATACCCCTGTTAATAAAGGGATTCTATATCCTGATTTTTCAATCCAACGCGTCGCCAATGGTGTAATAAGCATGGCAAATATGGAAATAGAGAGCATAATGATACCCGTTTGTTTGGAGCTAAGCATTAATACAGACTGTAAATAAATCGGCATTGAAAGGAGCATGGCAAAAAATATCACTGTTGAAAAAATATATTGAATATACAACGATGAAATGTTTAGATTTTTCTTTAGGAAAATAACGTCGATAAAAGGATTTTCTTTCTTTTTTTCAAAGAAGTAAAATAAAAAAGTTAACGCTAATGAAGCGATTAATGCCCATACATTCATACCACTTTCTAACGTTTGGAAATAATACATCCAAATAGAGATTAATAGCCCGAACAAAACAATCCCAATTCCATCCCACTTGAAATTCCTCGTTGTACTCTTTTCATCTTTCGGAATAGTGAGGGTAGCCAAAATAGCAGAAATAAAGATAATTGGAAAGTTAACATAAAAGATAATATGCCAGCCGCCCTGTTGAATTAACAGCCCGCTGATTGTCGGTCCAAATGCTGCCGAGGTGGTAGCAAATACCGATAGTGTACCGATGACTCTATTTTGATTTTTTTCAATATATGTACGAACGATTCCTATCCCGGCAGGATATAGCGCAGACGTTCCGATGGCTTGTATCGATCTCATTCCTAGTAGAAACGGCATATTCGGCGATAATGGTGCGGTAAAGGAAGAAATACCTACCAAGAGTAGTCCAAATAGGAAAATTTTTTTCCTTCCATAATAATCACTTAATTTACCAATAAGGGGTAAGAAAATAGCACTAATTATAAAATAGGAAGCAATCAACCATGCAATATCTTTTGAGGTAAGCAAAAACTCATTTTTTATCTCTGGCAATGCAACCGTGATCATCGTTGTGTTTAGTGGGTTAAGTATTACACCCAATGCGATAGCAACGATTAGAAAATTTTGATTTTTTATGAATGAAACATTCTTTGTTACAGACATCACACACAATCTCCTCTTAGATAAATACTATTAATTAATAGTAGCAAATTATGGTCCTTTTGAGAGAGATAATTAAAAACTATTCTGAGTAAATGCTAAAAGCAGTGCGATTTACTCGAAATCCACTGCTTTTATGTTAGATGTTATATGAGTTATTTCTAATTTAGCACTAGTTAGAGTTTGTTTGCTTTTCCTTGATATTTCATCTTAAACTCTGCTTCACTCATGTTTGGATTCTTTCTAGGTGTAGTTTTATTAAGAGCCTTCTTCAGCTCAACACTCGCATCATCATTTGTATTATACTTTCCATCCATCGTAATCCCTCCTTTTTGTTACTTAGTATCAAACCTAAATCATTTGTCTATTCTCCTGCGTCATCACTACCGTCGTCTATGCCATCATCCCCAGCATCATTATCATCAAAAAAATGATTAATTTTTTCAATGATAGTTTGTTTAGGTTCCAGAAGTTCATTATCAGTACTTGCTCCCATAAAGGTTGAAATTGAATAGGTCTGAATCATTTGCTGCTTATTTTTTGTTAAGATAAAGAAGAGTATAGTAATGGAAAGAAGGACAAATAAAATTATTAATATTAATTTAATCAAGTAACCACTCCTAACCTTGTCCGTTATAAAACTCTATGATGCAGAAAATTATTTATACTCTTTTTAAAAAAAGGTAAAAAGATTAGGATGTGATTGTAATGTTTCAAGCAACTCTTTTATTTATTCTTGCCGGAATTGCAGAGATAGGAGGGGGCTATTTAATTTGGCAATGGATGCGTGAAGGGAAGCCTTCCTACTGGGGACTCATTGGCGGGCTCGTTTTAGCCTTATACGGTGTAATTGCGACCTTTCAGTCATTCCCTTCATTCGGGCGAGTTTATGCTGCCTACGGGGGAGTGTTCATTGTGCTTTCAGTTTTATGGGGCTGGTGGATCGATAAAAAAACACCTGATCTATATGACTGGGTTGGTGCGGGAATATGTATTGTTGGTGTTTTGGTGATGTTACTGGCACCACGGCATTAATAAAAGAGCTTGGAATCCTACCGAAAAACAAATCAGAAAAACCAGAAAATTAAAAGAAAATAGCAAGGGTTTATACCCTTGCCATTTCTAATGATTATTAAAGGATTATTTATTTGCAAGTTCATATTGCGAAATCTTATCCTTATAGTTAAGCGTTACACCAATCTCGTCCCAGCCGTTAAGCAGCATTTCCTTTGGATATGGAGCGATATCAAAAGTAAACTCTAACCCCTGATTATCGGTAACCACTTGGTCTTCGAGATTCACAGTAAGTGAGTACTCCTCAGATTCAGCTTTTCGCATAATACTTTGAACCTGTTCTTCACTTGCTTGAATCGTAAGAATACCATTTTTCACACAGTTATTTTTAAAAATATCTGCATAGCTCTGAGCAATAACCACTTTAAAACCAAAGTCCTGAATCGCCCATGGTGCATGTTCACGAGAGGATCCACAGCCAAAGTTTTCGCCAGCTACTAAAATGGAGGCTCCTTGATATTTTGGATGATTCATTGAAAAATCCTTACGAAGGTTACCTTCATCATCAAAGCGCCAGTGATAGAATAAGAATTGTCCAAAACCGCTTCGCTCAATTCTTTTTAGAAATTGCTTTGGAATAATCTGGTCTGTATCAACATTACTTCGGTTTAAAGGACAAACGATACCTGTATGAATGCGTAGTGGTTCCATTTATAGTACCTCCTGTGCTGTGAACTTGCGAACATCGACGAAGTGACCTGCAACAGCCGCCGCAGCAGCCATTTCAGGACTGACAAGGTGTGTACGAGAACCGTTTCCTTGGCGGCCTTCGAAGTTCCGGTTAGAAGTGGAAGCACAGCGTCCGCCTGGAGGAACGATATCATCATTCATAGCAAGACACATACTGCAGCCAGCTTCACGCCATTCAAAACCTGCGTCTATAAAAATTTGATCAATGCCTTCTTTTTCGGCAGCCAATTTCACACTAAAAGAACCTGGAACGACAATTGCCTTCACCTTAGGGTTTACCTTACGGCCACGGATGACATCTGCCGCACTGCGTAAATCACTTAAGCGTGAATTTGTACAAGAGCCAATAAAGACATGATCGATCTCCACACTAGAAATAGGCTGATCGGCTTCAAGTCCCATATATTGTAGGGCACGAGAAATTTCATCTTTTTTATTCGCTTTTTCTGCATTATCTGGATTTGGCACTGTTGCTGTAATTGGGATGCACATACCCGGGTTTGTTCCCCATGTAACCTGCGGTTCAACCTCCGATGCCTCAATTTCAACCACTGCGTCATATTCTGCACCTTCATCAGAGGCAAGTGCCTGCCATTTTGCAACGGCTTCCTCAAAAGCTTCACCCTTAGGAACATGACGGCGTCCTTTTAAGTATTCAAAAGTTGTTTCATCTGGAGAAATCAAGCCTGCTCGTGCACCAGCCTCAATGGACATATTACAAACCGTCATACGCTCTTCCATGGAAAGAGAGCGTATCGCTTCACCTGTATATTCCATCACATAACCAGTTCCAAATTGAACCCCAAATTTACCGATAATCGCTAAGATTAAATCCTTCGCTGTCACGCCTGTTCCAAGCTTGCCATTTACTTTCACATTCATTGTTTTTGGAGGTGCTTGCCAAAGTGTTTGTGTAGCTAAGACATGTTCTACTTCACTTGTCCCAATTCCGAACGCCAGCGCGCCAAACGCACCATGTGTAGAAGTATGACTGTCACCACAGACGATTGTTTTTCCTGGCTGTGTTAGACCAAGTTCAGGACCGATTACATGTACAATCCCATTGTCGGGATGTTGTCGATCAGAGAGTTCAACGCCAAATTCCTGACAATTTTCTTTTAATGTATCAATTTGCTTCTTAGAAACAGGATCTTTGATCACGTTTCGATCACGTGTGGAAACATTGTGATCCATCGTTGCATAAGTAAGATCTGGCCTGCGTACTTTTCGTCCGTTCATTCGTAATCCTTCAAATGCCTGAGGAGAGGTTACTTCATGAACTAGATGCAAATCAATATAAAGTAAATCAGGTTTTCCTGCTTCTTGATGTACAACATGCTGCTGCCAAACTTTTTGAATTATATTTTTGGGTTTTTGCATAGTGTCCTTCCTCACGTTTCTAGATTTAGTAAAGAGGGGGTATTCATCCCCGGAAAAAGAAGATCCTTGATATGGAGAAGCAGCTGGACCGTTGAGCCCAGCTGCGACTAGTTAAACGTAACAGCTCATGATACATTTTGATGCGTTTTGGGACTTAATATAATCGACAATTAGACGGGTCATTTCTTCTGTGCCTACTTGTCTTCCTTCAGGAATGTGAAGGTCTGCTGTATGGCATCCACTATCTAACACAGACTGTACCGCATCCTCGATTAATTTTGCCTCATCATTTAATTGGAAAGAGTAACGCAGCATTAATGCAGTTGATAAAATCATTGCTGATGGGTTGGCGATACCTTTTCCTGCAATATCTGGTGCAGAACCGTGAACAGGCTCATATAAACCAACTCCATCTTCACTCAAAGACGCTGAAGCAAGCATTCCTAGTGAACCTGTTAGGACAGAGGCTTCATCACTAAGAATGTCACCGAACATGTTCTCTGTAACAATAACATCGAACTTGGTTGGATTAGTGATTAATTTCATTGCTGCCGCATCAACCAATACATGCTCAACCACCACGTCTGGGTACTGAGCTTTTTTCTCTTCGACAATTTCGCGCCACATTTTACTGGATTCTAATACATTTGCTTTATCAACTGAAGTAAGGTGTCCACGTCGTCCTTGTGCAGCTTGGAAGGCTTTGTCTACAATTCTTTCAATCTCTTTACGAGTATAAGCGAGTGTATCAACAACAGTTTGACCGTTGTCGCGTCGTTCACTTGGAGTACCAAAGTAAATACCGCCGGTTAATTCACGGACGATTAATAAATCGCTGCCTGCAACAATTTCTTCTTTTAGAGGAGAAGCATGCAGCAAATTTTTAAATCCTTTAATGGGTCTTAAATTTGCGAATAAATCAAGGGCCTTACGAATACCGAGTAATCCTCTTTCAGGGCGTAAATGGGAGGGGTTGTTATCCCATTTCGGGCCGCCAACCGCGCCTAATAATACAGCATCAGCCCGCTTACAAGCGTCAACTGTTGTTTCCGGCAGCGGAGTGCCGTATAGGTCAATGGCTGCCCCTCCGATCTCATGGGTTTCGAAGTTAAAACTGTGGTTAAATTCTTCCGCAACAGCATTCAAAACATCTTTTGCAGAATTAATAACCTCCTTGCCGATCCCATCACCAGGTAGTAATACAATACGTTTTTTCATTCGAAGCAACCTCCTCGTCATTTTTTAATTCGCCTCGCGAAAACCAGTTATGCTTGAGCTGCTGCTGCTTGAACAACAGCTTTAGGGGTGAAAAATACTCGATTTACAGCATTCAAGAAAGATTTAGCAGAAGCTTCTAATACGTCCTGAGCTGAACCGCGGCCACTTACCTGTAAACCGTCAACAGTCATTTTTACATGTACCTCAGCCAATGCGTCACGCCCTTGACCAACGGAGTTCAGTTTAAAATCAGTTAAGTGAATTTCTTCTTTTATAAGAGCTTCCAATGTGTTCATTAGTGCCTCAACGCTTCCTGAACCTGTACGAGCTGTTTCTACTCGAACACCTTCTGGCGTGTTGAGTGCAACAGTAGCAGTAGGGAGGTTGGCTGAACCATAATGTACTTGAAAAGCAACAAGTTCATATTTTTTAACATCAGCTACAGCTGTTTGGATGTCTGTTAATATGGTAAATAAATCTTCATCGGTCACTTCCTTTTTACGGTCGGTGAGCTGTTTAAAAGCTGTAAATGCTTCTTGAAGCTTTTCAGCTGATAACGTAAAGCCCATATTTTCAATTTTATCTTTAAAGGCATGACGTCCAGAATGTTTACCAAGGACTAAATCATTCGATTGAATCCCAACCATTTCAGGAGTGATAATTTCATAGGTTAAGGTATTTTTTAAAACGCCATCCTGATGAATTCCAGATTCATGTGCAAAGGCATTTTTTCCAACTACTGCTTTATTTCCAGGAACCATCATTCCTGTAAAGCGGCTGACAAGGTCGCTGGTACGTTTGATTTCTTTTAGAACTAGATTGGTCGTATAAGGGTATTTATCTTTTCTAATATTTAGGGCTACTGCGATTTCCTCAAGTGAGGCATTCCCCGCACGTTCACCAATTCCATTAATGGTTCCTTCCACCTGGGTAACACCGTTTTCGATTGCCGCCAGTGAATTGGCAGCAGCCATTCCTAAGTCATCATGGCAATGGCACGATAACGCTGCTTTGTGGATATTTGGAACATTCTCACGAATATATCTGAACATGTATCCATATTCAGCTGGGGTTGCATAACCTACAGTGTCAGGAAGGTTGATGACTGTTGCTCCAGCGTCGATGACCTTTGTAATGATCTTGACAAGAAAATCAAGATCCGAACGAGAAGCATCTTCAGCAGACCATTCGATATGAGGGAATCTTTGTTTGGCATATGCCACCATATCAACGGAGGTTTGAATGACTTCCTCAGGTGTTTTGAACAATTTATATTTCATATGAATAGGGGAGGTAGCTAGGAAAACGTGCAACCTTGGTTCTGCAGCATCCTTTAATGCGTCCCACGCAATGTCAATGTCCGATTTGGTTGCTCTTGCCAGGCCAGTAACGGAACTATTTTTAATACTCCGGGCAATTGCTCTTACTGCCTCGAAATCCCCTTGGGAGGAAGCCGGGAATCCGGCCTCCATAATATCCACACCAAATCTTTCTAGTTGTCTAGCAATCTCAAGTTTTTCAAGCTGGTTTAGATTTACACCAGGAGATTGTTCACCATCGCGTAGTGTCGTATCAAAGATGTTAACGTGAACCATTTACCACCACTTCTTTCTTTTGGTTTACAGGCTGCTTAATAAATGGCATTAAAGCACGAAGCTCACGGCCGACAACCTCAATTGGGTGATTATTTTCGCTGCGGTTAATTGCATTAAATTGTGGACGGTTCGCTTGATTTTCAAGGATCCAGCCTTTTGCAAATGCACCAGTTTGGATATCTGTTAATACATCCTTCATGCGTGCTTTTGTATCTTCGTTTACAACACGTGGTCCGGATACGAAATCTCCCCATTGAGCTGTATCGGAGATAGAATAACGCATGTTTTCTAATCCTCCTTCATATAGAAGGTCAACGATTAATTTTAATTCATGTAAACACTCAAAGTAAGCAACCTCAGGCTGGTAACCAGCTTCTACAAGAGTTTCGAAACCAGCTTTGATTAGGGCAGTAGCACCGCCGCAAAGAACAGCCTGTTCTCCGAATAAATCTGTTTCTGTTTCTTCTTGGAAAGAAGTTTCTAATACACCTGCACGAGCAGAACCGATTCCTTTCGCGTAAGCAAGTGCCAATTCACGCGCTTGGCCAGTGTAGTCTTGGTAAACAGCATAAAGTGCTGGTACGCCTGCGCCTTCTGTGTATGTGCGTCGAACTAAATGTCCTGGTCCTTTAGGAGCAACTAGGAATACGTCAACATCTGCAGGAGGGACGATTTGTGTAAAATGAACGTTGAAGCCATGAGCAAATACTAGTGCGTTACCAGCTTCAAGGTTTGGTTTAATGCTTTCTTCGTAAACTTTAGGCTGCATTTCATCTGGAAGTAAAACCATTACAACATCTGCTTGAGCAGTTGCATCTGCAACAGAAGTTACCTCAACACCATCTTCAACTGCTTTATCCCAAGACTTTCCGCCTCTTAAACCAACAACAACGTCAAAACCGCTTTCCTTTAGGTTTAATGCATGTGCATGACCTTGTGATCCGTATCCGATAACTGCGATCTTTTTCCCTTGTAAAACTGCCTCTTGAATATCTCCGTTATATAGTACCTTTGCCATTATTAATCATCCTTCCAAAATGTTTATTTTATTTGAGAGTAGGTAGTTAACTCGTTAACCTGTGGTTGATGTCCGCGTAAGAAGGCGGTCAATCCTGTTCTAGCAATTTCTTTAATTCCATATGGGCGAATCAGGTCAATCAATGCATCAATTTTGTCTGGGCGTCCTGTAATCTGAATCGTTAAGCTTTCTTTACTAACGTCAATGATTAAGGCGCGGAATGGGTCAATAATCCCGTTTATTTCACTGCGGAGCTGTGAACTGCCGGCTACTTTTATTAGAGCCAGCTCACGGGCAACAATTGCTTTATCTGTAATATCTGAAACCTTTAAAACATCAATCTGCTTGTTTAGTTGTTTTGTAACTTGTTCAAGGCGTTGCTCATCTTCGATTTCAACCACCAAGGTCATTTTTGAAATGCCTTCGGTTTCTGTTGGACCGACGGAAATACTTGAAATATTAAATTGTCTTCTTTGCAATAAACCAGTGACTCGATTCAAGACACCGCTTCGATCCTGAACAGTTAAAGATATAATCCGTTTCATGATGGTTTCACCCCAATCATTTCATGTATCCCTTTGCCAGGAGCAATCATCGGGAAGACTTTTTCCTGTTGCAATACCCGGCAATCCATTAAAACAGGACCGTCATAAGCAAATACTTCAGGTAGCTTTGTGATCAATTCTTCTTGGCTTTCAATCTTTAACCCTCTGATATGATAGGCCTCAGCAAGCTTCACAAAATCTGGCTGCGTATTAAGGATAGATTCAGAAATCCGGTTGCCATGTAACAATTCCTGCCATTGTCGAACCATACCTAGGGCACCGTTATTGACAATGATAATCTTAACTGGAAGGTTCTGTTCATAGATTACGGATAACTCTTGTAAGGTCATTTGGAACCCGGCATCGCCGACAATAGTGACTACTGTGCTTTCTGGAGAAGCCATTTGTGCGCCAATGGCAGCAGGGAAGCCAAAGCCCATTGTTCCAAGTCCACCGGATGTAACCCAGCGGTGTGGTTTTTCAAAATTGTAATACTGAGCTGCCCACATTTGGTGCTGACCAACATCCGTCGTGACAATGGCATCCCCATTGGTTACTTTATGAATAGCTTCAATCAGCCATTGAGGAGACATCCCGTTTGGATTGTGTTTATACCATAATGGGAATTCTTCTTTATACTTATTAAGCGTTTCTAACCATCCTTCAGTATCGGGTGATTCTGTTGTCTGATTAATTAATTCACCCAAAGCTTCCTTTGAATCAGAAACAATCGGAATATTTGTTGGAACATTTTTACCAATTTCAGCAGGATCGATATCAATATGGGCAACCTTGGCATTGGGAGCGAAGTGTTTTAGATTCCCTGTAAGCCTGTCATCGAAGCGGGCACCAATATTGATTAGTAAATCTGATTCGTAAATTGCCATGTTTGCTGTATACGTTCCATGCATCCCGCCCATCCCGAGAGAAAGAGGATTGTTTGCTGGGAAAGTTCCAAGACCGAGAAGTGTGGTTACAACTGGAATCTTGTGCTTTTCAGCAAAAGCGGTTAACTCATTAGAAGCTTTACCGTGAAGAATACCTGCACCAGCAAGAATAACGGGCTTCTTAGATTTTGTAATCGCATCAGCAAGTTTTTTTATCTGCAGTGGATTTGGCTTTGTTGTTGGCTGATAACCCGGAAGGTGAACACTTACTTCTTCAGGTATCTGAGTTAATTCTCCTGCAGAGATATCTTTTGGAATATCAATTAAAACAGGACCAGGTCTACCTGTTGAAGCAATATGAAAGGCTTCCTTTACAATTCTTGGCAAATCAGAAATGTCTTGCACCTGATAATTATGTTTGGTGATAGGTGTTGTGATAGCCATTACGTCTGCTTCCTGAAATGCATCTGTTCCAATGACACCTCTTGCCACCTGACCAGTGAAAATCACTAGGGGTAAAGAATCCATCATCGCATCTGTAATTCCCGTAACCAGGTTGGTTGCCCCAGGACCAGAAGTTGCGATTACAACCCCAGGTTTCCCAGTTATCCGAGCGTAACCTTCAGCTGCATGAATGCTTCCTTGCTCGTGACGGAAGAGTACGTGCTTAATATTTCCTTTCGCACGATAAATCGCGTCATATATTGGCAGAACGGCACCACCCGGATACCCAAAAAGCGTTTCAACACCTTCATTAATTAATAAGTCAATGAGCAGGTCTGCACCCGTTTTCGGTGCCGTACTAGTTTGGACGTCCGGCTTTGCTTCTACTTTCACCTCGTAATCCCTCCTTATGGATGTTCGAATCTTTTTCAAAAGTCATCCTATGACATTACATAAATTGATAGCTATTTAAATAGTAAAAGGCCATTTTCGCCTCCGAAATAAACTGCAGTTAAAAACAAAAGCAGAATATATCGGGGAGAAAAGGCCTTCCATTTCTCGGTACCACCCGGTTTTACAGCATTCTCACGAATACTGCCTCTTGAAGCGGCTAAAAAGAATCGCTTAGCCGTTTCTTTTGGTAACAGGTGCCTAAAGAAAGCACCTGATTGAGCCTAATAAGTTAGGTCTGTTCAGCTCAATACTCAGGGATGATGTCGGAATAAGGTGTATTACTGGGCTTCCAGCAACCCCAGCTCTCTGAAAATACATTTTCTTATTCCTTTATTCCCGTCATCGATTTTTTCTATAAACTTTTCAAATCTACTGAAATGTCTTTAACCTCGGCTTTAAAAGGGAGCCTAGACCCTGGGTTAGGTTAAAGCGGCAGTATCTACAAATAGCTTTTATATTTTCATAACCCCGCCGGTATTGGCGGATGTAACTAACTTTGCGTATTTGGCTAGGTAGCCGGTCTTGATTTTTGGTTCTGGCTTTTTCCATAAACTGCGTCTTTCAGCAAGTACCTCGTCATCAACAAGTAATTCAATGGTTCGTTCCTGAAGATCAATTAGTATCTTGTCACCATTTTCAACGAGTCCGATTGGACCGCCTTCAGCAGCTTCTGGTGAGATATGCCCAATCGAGATTCCTCGGCTGGCACCTGAGAAACGACCGTCTGTAATGAGAGCAACCTCTTTATCTAATCCACGGCCAGCAATCGCTGACGTTGGAGCAAGCATTTCTGGCATTCCTGGTCCACCTTTAGGTCCTTCATAACGAATGACAACAACGTGACCAGACTTAACTGTGCCATTATTAATGTTTTCCTGTGCTTCATCTTGGGATTCAAAAACAATTGCTTCACCAAGGAAGGTTTTAATTGATGGATCCACAGCACCAACTTTGATAACCCCGCCATCTGGAGCAATGTTTCCGTATAGGATGGATAGTCCGCCAACAGGGCTATATGGATTATCCTTGGTCCGAATGACGTTTTCGTTTGTTATTGTTGCTTCCTTCACATTTTCAGCAAGAGTCTTACCTGTAATGCTTAAGCAATCTTGATGCAGCGCACCTTCTACTTTACATAGCTCATTAAGAATGGCACTAACTCCGCCTGCGCGATGGACATCATCCATAGAGTAATCGGATGCAGGCATAATTTTTGCTAAATATGGTACTCTTTCAGCAATCTTATTAATTTCTCGTAAATCATAGTCAATTCCAGCTTCATGAGCGATGGCAAGGGTATGTAGAACGGTGTTCGTCGATCCCCCCATTGCCATATCTAAAGCAAATGCATTGTCAATTGCTTCTCTGGTAATGATATCTCGTGGTTTAATATCGTTTTTCACTAATTCAACTAAGTGTTTCGCTGCTTGTCGAATTAACTCGTGTCTTTCTTCAGAAGTAGCTACAATTGTGCCGTTACCCGGAACCGTCATGCCTAACACTTCCATCAAACAGTTCATCGAGTTTGCCGTAAACATTCCAGAACAAGATCCGCAGGTAGGGCATGCTGCAGTTTCAATATCCAGCAGCTCCTGCTGTGTCATTTTCCCACTATGGTACGCTCCAACTCCTTCAAAAACCGAAGTGAGAGAAAGGTTTTTTCCGGTAGAAGAAACACCTGCTTCCATTGGACCGCCTGAAACAAAAACAGAAGGGACGTTGGTTCTGACTGCTGCCATTAACATTCCTGGTGTGATTTTGTCGCAGTTCGGAATGTAAAATACACCATCGAACCAATGTGCATTAATTACTGTTTCTGCACTATCAGCGATAATTTCACGGCTGGGAAGGGAGTAACGCATTCCAACATGACCCATTGCAATTCCGTCATCTACGCCAATTGTGTTAAATTCAAAAGGTATTCCGCCAGCTTCTCTTATCGCTTCTTTAACGATTTCACCGAAATGATTAAGGTGTTTGTGCCCAGGGATAATTTCAATAAATGAGTTACAGACACCGATAAACGGTTTTTCTAGGTCCTTCACTGTTACCCCGGTAGCGTATAATAGGCTGCGGTGGGGAGCACGATCAATCCCCTTTTTAATCATATCGCTTCGCATTGTTTTATCTCCTAACTGACAATAACGTGGTTTGTAGATTCAGGATAACAACCCACTCCGTCCGTTGTTACGATTTTTCTAAATTCTTCTAATAGGTCGTTTGTAACGATTCCTGGTTTACCGCCATTAATTTCGCGGCCATCCACATTAATAACAGCAATAACTTCTACAGCTGTTCCGGTTAAGAACACCTCATCCGCAACATAAACATCGTGGCGGGTGAATGGAGATTCTCTAACCTCGTAGCCTTTTGCTCTTGCCACATCAATGATAGCGTTTCGTGTAATTCCCTCTAACGCTCCTAAGTAAACAGGAGGGGTAAAGATTACTCCATTTTTTACGATGAAGATATTGTCAGCAGAGCCTTCTGTTACATAACCTTGATCATTGAGCATTAAAGCTTCTTCTACACCAGCCTGATTGGCTTCTAATTTAACAAGAATATTATTTAAATAGTTTAATGATTTAATTTGTGGACTTAGGACATCCGGACGATTTCTTCTGCTTGGCACAGAGGCAATTTTAATTCCTCGATCGTAATATTCTTGAGGGAACATTTTCAATTCCTCTGCGATGATAATAACGCTGGGCTTTATGCAGGAGGAAGGGTCAAGGCCGAGATTTCCTTTGCCTCGTGAAACTACAACTCGAATATAGGCGCTGTCCAATTCATTCTTTCTGATAGTATCCACAATTAATTGTGTCATTTCTTCCTGTGTAAAAGGAATATTCAGCATAATGGATTGTGCTGATTCGAACAGTCTTTTTAAGTGGGCATCGAGTCTAAAGACGTTTCCGCTATAAACACGAATGCCTTCAAATACTCCATCTCCATATAAAAATCCATGGTCAAAAACTGAAACTACAGCATCCTCTTTCTTGACGAATTGTCCGTCAAGGAATATCCATTGACTTCCCAACCTAACCACTCCTTTTAGTGATACAACGCTTTAGATAATTAAAATCATTTGTAAAAAAATGCCCATGCCTTATTTCCTGTTTGAAGGAATGACTGAAGGCAATTTCATTAATGAGAATATTTAATACAAATTATATTTTCAGTTATCTTACACCCAATCTAAATCTTGGTCAACACAAAAATCTGACAATTCAAATAAATCGAAAAAGTTGATAGCGTTTTCATTATTGTTAGATTAAGGTTGGGGAGAAATAAAAATAGTAAAAAAATATTTTTTGAGGTTAAAAAAGAAGAGTGAGAAGGAGTAATTTCATACGAGGATTCTACTATTGTCAACTAAAAAAACAGCTTGGATTACTAAGCCATTTCTATAAAAAAAGATAAACATTAGTTTTTCACTATACTTGTTTTCGCATTTGCTGCTATTTTATTTTCGCTAGGTATTCGTATACCTCACGGAGATTTTTATAACCTATTGTTTGAGCCATCTCCAAATAATGTCCCCAAATATGTGCTGTCAGTTTGGCATCCCCAAGTGCATGGTGCCGGTTGATAATTTCTATTCCACATTCCTTGCACACAGCTTCAAGTGGCAATGATTTTATCATAGGATTTGAAAGGCGCAGTAAGAAGGAGGTGTCAATGATTCGGTGCTCAAATCTAGTTTTTAGTAAATCCCAAGTCATTTTTTGCATAAAAGTCTGTTCATGCTTAGCGTGGTGGGCTACAAGAGCGTGGTTTTGTACAAATTTGAAAAATTCCATCAACACTTCTGTAGCCAATGGTGCTGACTGTAATTCTTCATCCGTAATATTGGTCAGGACGGAGATTTCATGTGAAAGTCTATCTGGAGAATGTACTAGGGAATAAAAAGTTTCTGTTTCCTTGATTTGCTGCCCTGTCATCTTGATGGCGCCAATGGAAATGACTCTATCTCCTTTTTCCGGATAGAAACCAGTTGTTTCTAAATCAAACACCACAACCTTTAATTCGTGAAGAGGTGTGTCCAGGCAGTTATTATCTTTCATTTCTTTTTGAAGTTTTCTAATAAATGAGATATTTTGCATGTTAGCATGCCCTTGAACACCTGCATAAATGTTGGAACCAAGTCTGCCTGATATTTGTCTGAAAAAGTGAATCATATCATTCATTCCCATTAAGAATCCTCCTTGCTTACTATATTTCTTACATAACGATAAAGGGCAGCTCCATTTTTCAATATTTCTTTAACTTCATCCTTTTGCTTTTTTGAAAGGGAAGTTATAGGAAGAAAATGGCTATTTTCATAATTGTCAGGTTTTGCTAGTGATAGACGAAAGTATAATAATTTTAAAAACTGTTGTTTATATAGTTCTCTCTTAGTAGAAGGAAGTTCAAAGTCTGGCAGCTTTTCAAGCCTTGAAAGAGTAGAGGTTTCGAATATATTCCCTTTTATTGCTAATAGACGTATCGCATTTACATATGGAAAAAGGGCTTTTTCCTTTATATTGAGCGATCCCGAATGTGGCCCGTGTGTTTCCGTTAGTATTTGACCTAATATGCCCATTCCTTTTTTGAGGTGCAGGGTATTACTGAGCAATTTTTTTAAGAGGTTCTCTTTGTAGATAGTCTGATATACTTCTGTTTTTAAGTTTTCTAGAAAGCTTGCGTCACCGTATAGGGATCGCCCATCAATGAAAATCAATAATTGACGAATCAATTCCCAGTTAGAGTCAAGCAGCCAAGTGGCTAATTGCTGCCTCCATTCGGATACTGATTTACACCATAAAGGATTACTGGCCATTACTCCGCCATCGCAATAAACATAGCCGGTTAGCTGCAAGCCCTGTGAGATTTCTTTCCCTAATGCCAAAAAGTATTCATTTATCTCAGTGCCTTGTTGTTGATAAATAATGCCATGATCCTGATCGCTCCATACGGATTGTTCAAACCGTCCAGCACTGCCCATCATAAAAAAGGAGAAAGAGCAGGGAATAGGGCCGTATCTTTCTATAATTTGATTAACAGAAGCTGTGATGACACGTTTGATAATTTCATCATGTAACTGATTTAATTGGAAATGATTGCGAGTAACCCAAATGATTTGGTCATCACGGAATCTTCTAATCTCTAAGTAGCTGTTCATTCATTCAGTACACCTCCTAAAAAATACAATGCCATCCCCTTGCTAGGTGAAAGGGGATGGGGACTAGCTATAAAAATAGGGCTATTAAAACTTTAACTTAGGCTCTGAACTTATTGCTGTTTTTTCTGTTTTTACCATTTCGGGGTAACCATAGCTTCCATGCTCACTCATGTCAAGACCAATAATTTCTTCTTCTTCTGTAACACGCAAGCCATTCATAACAGCTTTCATTATCGTTAACAGGATAAAGGAGACAATGAAAGCAAAAGCACCACTGCTTACAACACCTAATGCCTGAACACCAAGCTGGTGTAATCCGCCTCCGTAAAATAATCCTGGCTCCCCAACTGTTGCTAATTCCGGTGTGGCAAACAGTCCAGTTGATAATGTTCCCCATATACCTGCTGTACCGTGTACAGACAATGCTGCGATTGGATCATCAATTCCTTTCTTTTCAAAGAATCGAATGCTGTAAAATACAAGTATTCCAGATATGAAACCGATTAGAACTGCAGCCCAAGTATCAACAAAAGCACAGGAAGCTGTAATGGCGACTAAACCTGCTAGGGCACCATTTAACATCATTGGAACATCTGCCTTGCCCATGACAATCCAGGAGATAATCATTGCAGCGATGACTCCGGCACCCGCAGCTAAGTTCGTATTCATTGCTACGAAACCAAAGAATGCTCCATCAACAGAAACTGTACTGCCTGCATTAAATCCAAACCATCCCACCCATAAGATTAAAACACTAAGAGCAGTGAATACTTGGTTATGTCCTGCGAGATTGTTTGCTGAACCATCTTTATTGTATTTCCCAATACGAGGTTTTAGGATTAAAGTAGCTGCAAATGCTGCCATAGCGCCTGTTAAGTGAACAACCGTTGAGCCTGCGAAATCCTGTTTACCGTGTTCTGCTAACCAGCCTCCGCCCCAAATCCAGTGAGCGATAGGAGGATAAACAATGACTGAAAATAAAACGGCAAACACGAGATATGCTCCTAATTTTGCTCGTTCTGCAAAGCCGCCAAACGCGATGGTTAAGGAAATGCCAGCAAAGGCTAATTGAAATAAAAAGAATACAGAACCGGAAAGTGCTAAGCCTTCCACATCATAACCCGAATAGAAGAAGTCTGATAATCCAATGAGTGGATTCCCTTCTCCGAAGATTAAGCCATACCCTGCTGCCCAAAATATGATGGATGAGATACCAAAGGTAAGTATCGTTTTCCCTGCTATATGTCCGGCATTTTTCATTCGCGTTGATCCAGTTTCCAGCAGAATGAATCCTCCAATCATAAGAATAACTAGAACTGCACCAACCATTACCCAAAGACTGTTCATTAAGAATATAGTATCCATCATTTCTCCCCCTTTAAATTCATGTTAACTTTCTTAACATTTAGTGTATTTGTATTTTTACATGGATTTAATAGGGATTCTACAAATGTGTTAGGTTTCCTAACATGGTTTTTGAAGGGAGAAGAAAAAAGGCCATCTTCTTTATTAAGAAGATGGACCTTTTCGTAAACCGAATTGAGCATTCAATTGTCCTTGAATCATTTTTTTTCTAACATCATTTTGATTTTGGTTCTTCTGAGCTCGAAGCATTTCTTTCCTAATTTCATGCGTTTGAACACCATCTTCAATCTTGTTCGCGATTTCCACTAATAATTCTACATCTGCAAAAGAGTACTTTCTGCTTCCGCCAGGGGATCTCTCGGGGAAAATTAACCTTCTCTCCTCATAATAACGAATTTGTCTCTCAGAGAGACCCGTTAAGTCTCTAACAATCCCAATTGTGATTACTTTTTTATCTTTATAAGAAAAATCATTTGTCATTTTTTTATTCTCACCACGCTCTTCTGTGATTAGGTACTTTACTACTAACTTATGTGAAATTTCCTTACATTGATTGGATTTTGGTACAAGTTATTTTAAGATACTTTGGTTTATTTTTTTGGGGGAATGTCTTTATAAAAATACTTTGTAATTCGCTTAAGGTGAGGGAATCTAGATTATGTTCAGAAGCGTTATAAAGACCAGATGCAATTAATCGATTAATGTAAAATAGTTTAAGTGTTTCGACTCCTTTACGCAATTGATTTGTCATACCGCCTTTTCACTCCTTCTAATTGAATATATTGTAAAAGGTAACTAAATTATTAGGATTTGTCTGTGAATGTGTCAGAAACACTGACAAACAATTTCATTTATTAGAGGAAATCTTACTAAATAAAAAAGAACCAGGCGTCAACAGCCAGGCTCTTAATATTTGTTATTAATATTCTCCATCGAATGGTGTGAATGGGAAGTTAAATCTTCTTTCGACTTGACGAAGACGTTGATTTACACGTTGAAGGCGACGCTGAGTCTGGTTTAATTCACGTTGTAGTCGATTGATTTCTCTCTCTTGACGTTCACTTTCTCTTTCAAGTCGAGTGACTCTGCGCTCAAGTTGCTGCGGTTGTCTATCTGGGTCAAATTGGTCTTGGGAATATGGGTCTTCTTGAACATATTGATCATACATATTGTAATCATACTGTACTGGTTGAGCTGGGTAATAGCCATAAGGATACATGGGGCAACTCTCCTTTTTTGATTAATACCCTATAGATTATGTAGTCATCCGCGGAGAGTGTGGGCATATGCCTAGATAAAATGGAAACCTAAACAAAATATCAATCCAAAATAAACAATTATCTAATAAATACTATTTTCATATTACTTTTTTTGCGTTTTAAAATAGTAAAACACTAAAGTATTAATATTAACATATTGAATAAGCAAACAAAAAAAGTTATAATCATTATATTCTAAAAATTAAAAATGTTTTTAAGATTAACTTTTCAAAAGAATATTAGGGGGATGAGAAAATGAAGAAGTTAAAACTTTTAACAACGTTCTTGGTCATGGCTCTTATGTTAATGCTTACTGCTTGTGGATCGAGTGAAACAAGTGGTAATGGGGATGACTCCGATAAGGACAAGAAAACTCTCCGCGTCGTAACAGATGCAGCCTACGCACCATTTGAATACCAGGATAAGGGTGAAATAGTAGGCTTTGATATTGACTTAATTAAAGCGGTTGCAAAAGAAGCGGGTTACGAAATTGATATTGCTCATACCGGGTGGGATCCAATATTCGTAGAATTAGAGAAGAAAATTGCCGATATTGGTATTTCTTCCATAACCATTAACGATGATAGAAAGAAAACCTATGATTTTTCTGTCCCATACTTCTTATCTACCAATAAGATTATGGTTCCAGAAGGCAGTGATATTAAAAGTGCTGAAGATTTGAAGGATAAAACAGTTGCTGTTCAAAACGCAACAACTGGGCAGGAAGCGGTTGAAGGTCTTCTTGGTAAAAACAGCAGTCAGATTAAAAAGTTTGAAAACAATAACTTAGCAATCCTTGAGCTTAAGGCTGGAGGAGCAGACGCGGTTGTTGCGGATAATACAGTAATTGAAGAATATGCAAAAAATAATCCGAATGATAAATTTGTTATCATTGAAGATAAGGATGCATTTGCTCAAGAGTTCTACGGATTAATGTTTCCGAAGGGAAGTAAGATAAAAGCAGATTTTGATAAAGCGCTAAACGAAGTATTTGATAACGGAACATATGCAGAAATTTACAATGAATGGTTTAAGGTAGATCCAGACGTACAACTATTAAAAGACCAACAATAATAACAAAAATTGCGTAACTCTTAGAAATCAGAAGTTACGCAATTTTTTGGTTTAATGCCTTATTTTACATAATTTAACAGAGAGTCAACGTATCAATAGGGGGATTAATTATGGATTTTCAATGGGATATTTTAGCAGAATACGCACCCTTTTTTCTGAAAGGGACGCTACTTACAATTGGACTATCATTAGCTGGTATTTTAATCGGGACAGTACTTGGATTGTTTATTGGATTAGGAAAAATGATGAAAAATAAATTTCTATCATTCCCTTTTGGCGTGTATATCACTTTGTTCCGAGGCACACCAATGCTGGTACAAATTATGTTAATTCACTTTGCGGTAGTACCGCTGTTTATAGGGGGAACAAATGGTATTGCTGCAGCGATTCTTACTCTGTCATTAAATTCTGCGGCATACATAGCTGAAATCTTCCGTGCAGGAATTCAATCAATTGATAAAGGGCAGATGGAAGCAGCCCGTTCTCTCGGAATGACGCAAGTACAAGCTATGCGTTATATTATCCTTCCACAAGCGTTTAAACGAATGATTCCACCACTAGGTAATGAATTTATTGTCCTAATTAAAGAATCATCACTCGCATCATTAGTGGCCGCCCCAGAACTCATGTATTGGGGACGAGCCATGCAAGGTCAATATTTCCGTGTATGGGAGCCGTATATTACTGCAGCGCTTATTTACCTTGTATTAACGCTTTCTTTAAGCTACGTATTAAGCCGACTTGAAAGGAGACTGACAACAGAATGATTGAAGTGAAAAATTTAAAAAAGTCCTTTGGCACGAATGAAGTACTAAAGGATATAAATGTAACCATTAAGCCGCAAGAGGTTGTGGTTGTAATTGGTCCATCTGGTTCAGGTAAATCTACTTTCCTGCGTTGTATTAATCTTTTAGAAAGTATTACAGATGGACATGTCTATATTGAAGGAACTGATATTACCGACAAAAAGACAGATATCAATAAAATTAGGACGGAAGTGGGTATGGTGTTTCAACAGTTTAATCTGTTCCCACATAAAAAGGTTATTGAAAATATCATGCTAGCCCCGATGAAAGTCAGAAATACTTCAGCTGTGGAAGCTAGAAAAAAAGGGTTAGAGCTTTTAAGAAAAGTAGGGTTAGAGGATAAAGCAGAGGCGTATCCTGATTCCTTATCAGGCGGTCAAAAGCAGCGTGTCGCGATTGCTAGAGCGCTTGCGATGGAACCGAAAATCATGCTGTTTGACGAACCAACCTCAGCCCTTGATCCTGAAATGGTCGGGGAGGTTTTGGAGGTCATGAAGCAGCTTGCCAAAGAAGGCATGACCATGGTGGTTGTTACACATGAAATGGGGTTTGCAAAAGAAGTAGGAGATCGTGTCATTTTTATGGACGGCGGGCTTATCGTCGAAGAAAATGTTCCAAATGAACTATTTCATCATCCAAAAGAAAATCGAACCAAAGCCTTCTTGAGTAAGGTGTTATAAACAGGGAGGCCAAGCCACCCTGTTTTTTACTATCAATTATACTTCAAAATCAAAAACGTCGACAATCTTGTCTGCTTTTATCCGGTTTTGGCAGAGTTTAAATAGTTGCTCAAAGAATTCCTTCACTTCGAAAGTAGAGGCAGGAACTTTTATTTGTACAGTAGTTGAGCCAAACATTTGCTTGAAATAAGCTTTTCTTTGATCGTTTTTCCCATCACGTTTTAAAGGATTATACTTCCATACGATATGGGGGCTTACGTCTACTTGTTCAACCATTCTTAGCTCCGCAGCTGTGGTTGATTTATTATGTAGATAAATGACTAAATAATAGTTGTCATTGCGGTGCCAATCAATGAATAGAAAATAATAGCTGGTATCGCTATCTACCCTAGTAACATCAAAGCCTGCTATTGTTTTTTTACCATTTGTCCATTGATGAAATCGAGGCAGCATCCCATTAACAATTTCCATTTTATTAATTTCATAAGCGGCAGGTCTTGATTCTTTTATCAAATCTGCCATAAATACGGCTTCGTCCTTTTTCAAAAAAATGCCCCTTTTGGTAGAATGAATACATTATACAGCGAAATGGGATAAAAGTAGAAGCCTGCTGTGTAAAGGAATGTATTCAAATTGAAATATAACTGAAACCTTAATAATAAAATCGTTTGGTAGAATCGGTATAATAGGGACTAAAAATGAATACCTCGTTCGAATTGTATAGAGGAATAATTCTGCCTCTTTTCCATATGAATGCATAGAAGTGGTGGTAATTGGGGGGACGGAAATGACGTTGGAAAGTCAGTTAATAAAAAAGTCATATTATCAAATGTATATAAATGAACATGAAAATATACAGCCGATACGTGTGTTAGGTGATGCGTATCAGGAAGAGCTTCAAAAGGATTTGCCAGATTTGACGTCTATACGCTTTGCACAAGGAGAAATCTATTTTCACAATCGAGATTTTGAGGCAGCTATTTTTAAATGGGAAAACGTAATGGGGGAACTTGAACTTTGGGCGAGGAAAAATATTGCCGATGCCTATTTTGAAACAGGTCTTCTCTCAAATGCTGAGGACCTTTATCTTTCCATAGAAACAAATAATCCTACATTAAAGACAGAAGTGGCCCTGCAGCTGTTTTCTCTTTATATTGAACGAGGAAAGTCTGAGGCTGCAGTGGAGATTATCAAAAGAACAATCAATGCTAACCCGGATTATCCGAATGTGACTGCTATAGCCCGCGCATATTTTGAGGATCAGCAGGATTGGGATCACGGTATTGAACTTGCACTAAATGAAGCAAAACGAACGGGTTCACTTGAATGGTTTGATACATTGAATTCATATGTAAAGAAAGGTGTTACCAAAAGCTTAAACCCAAATTATTTCTTACAGGGACTATTTGAATTGTATACCCTAGATCATCAGATGTTTGAAGAGCTTACTGCATCACTATGGAACAGTTATAAAAGTGAAGAGTCCTATTTTACATGGCTAAAAGAGTTAAATCATCTCCTATTGAATCTAGATATTAGCACAAACAACCATTTCCAATTGCTATCAGATCTCCATCATGAAACGTATTTTGGATTAATAAACGGCAGCCAGAGTATTAAAACACTAGAAGACCTTGTACCTGACCTATTAACAAATTGGCTGCGCTTATCAGTTCCTGCGCATACGGTCATAGTGTCAGCTGCGGTATTATCATGGAATGAGCTATTTCCAACAAGTATTAGTATGTCAATTGTTAATGTGGCTGAAAATCTTATTGGCGAAACAGAAAGTCATTTCAACGAATTAGAAGAATGTATAAATCTCTTTGAGTCCATTATTAGTTGGGCGAATAGTCAAGATATGGGTGAGAATAACCGCTTAAAATGGATGGTTTCGCAATTGAATGATTTTGATACCCATCACTTGTTGATTACTGGATTAAGTGGCAGCGGGAAGTCTGCTTTCATAAATACCATTCTAGGGGAAGAGATTCAGGATAGCCCCACTTCGTCGCTTGTTATGTTTAAAGATTTTGAAGACTTAAATATTTATGAAATAACTGATCAGGAGACAGTGCCACTCGCAGACTTCGCGCAATTTCAAGAGCGAATGGATCGGCGCCGAAATGCACTAGAATCGATTATCGAATTTCAACAGCCTTTTCCATTGTTATATGAGCAGAAACTGGCGTTAATTGAAACGCCAGGTCTAAGAGGCAGCCACCAAGACCGCTATGAAGTGCTGCAATATCTACAAATGGCAGATAGTTTATTCTTTGTCTTAGATGCAAATGCTCCATTTACAGATAAAGAAAAGGGGATTCTATCACAAATTCATGAACTTGCTCCCGATATTCCCGTCCATTTTCTCTTGAATAAGATGGATACGATTGTTAATGAGCAGGAAGCAATAAGAATTTACGACGATACTAGGTCCAGGATTCAGTCCTATTTACCTGAAGCACAAGTATTACCCTTTTCCTCTCAATATGAAAGTGGACAGCAATTAGTCGACCTGAAGAGATTTGTTCAATCGATAAAGGATAAAAGAAACATAGCCGATAAACGCTTGGCAAAGCTTTTATATTTCATCCGAACAACCATATCCAGGCTGCTGCAAAAGAGAATTGATGTGGAGAATCAATTAATTGAGTCGGTTCGCTGGAATGAAGAAGTGGTGATGAAGTTAAATGGTGCTCTTAACCAATTAAAGGATGCGGAGTCACAAAAAACAAAAGCAATCACAAGATCATACCGCGCTATTAAGGAATCAATCCAAAAAGAAATTTCTGCCGCAGTACCGAAAATACTGCAAGAATGTTCCGAGTTAATCAAAGAAGACAGTAATATTAGTACGATTCATTTGGAGCTTAATGATATGATGAACAATAGAATCCAAGATTACTTGGAGCAAGAAGTATTGCCGAAATATTATACATCACTTCAAGAATGGATTATCAGTAGCAAAGAGGAATTTGAGCAAGGGCAGGCATTTTTAAATGAAATGGCTGAAGGCTTAAATAGCCTGTATGGGGAAGAGCGAATTAGCACAGAATGTGATTTTAAAGTGCTTGATGATTGGCGCCGGGATACCGATAGAATGACGAGCCGGTTCCAATTAGAAAAGGTCAATATCTTACTTCGCAACACAGCTTCACAATTTTTATTGAAAAGTGCAGGGAAATTATTTGGGGCAATCTCTCAAAATAAAGCCATGCTGTATAATAAATACAAGTCCTTTGTTAAAAATGATAGCTATTCTGAACCAACTGAGGTTGTGATTGAACGCTTCTTCCAACAATTCGAGCTATTTGAAAAATCATTAGAACGAGACATTACCATGTTTTACAGACAGCCATTGAAGGTTCTTAATGAAGCAATCGAGGAATCAATGTCTCAAATTACGACAAATCACGATATACTGAAAAAAATGAATACCAACCCAGAATTGTTCCGCGATCCGTTGACACTATTTGAAGTTAGACTGCGTCAATTTGAATGGACGACAATTGCAGGCAAGGGTGTACAAACGATTTATTAATAAGGCTGTGTTAAAGCTGAATGTTGATTTTATTGTGTTTGGAAAATAAGCGGAGAATTTCCGTTTAAATTGGGAAATAGCCATTTTTACCTTCATAATAAGCGGAGTTTTTCCGCTTATTGTATCCAAATCAGTGGATTTTGTATTATTTAAAGCAGTTAACCAGAATATTTCCGCTTATATCTGCTGCTTAAGATTCCTTTATATACATTAGCCGGAAATTCTCCGCCTATGAATGATCAAGCCTACACGAAAATCAACAATGAGTAATAACACAGCCATTAATAAAAAAGGGTGCCCATTGAGGCACCCTTTATCATTAAAAAAAGCAGGAATAATTAAAATCCTTTTTCTTCAATCAGATTATGTAATAAATCAGGTCGATTGGTTAATATACCATCAGCACCTGCATCAATAAGCTTTTCCATTGTATCTGGATCATCAATGGTCCAGTAATGGATTTCCATTCCAAGCCGATGTGCCCCATCGATTAATCTTTGATCAGTTAAATCGAAACCGCTGTCTTCCACTGGAATCTGAAAGGCATCAACTTTTGGTACATAAAGATTACGTAAAAGGAATTTATGAGTAATTACAAAAATTTTAACCTCTTGTCTTCCGGCTGAAAGAGCTACTCGGCCTTTTGCATACTTATCAAATGTTTTAAGAATTTCTTGGTCAAAGGAACCGATTAAAATCTTTTCTTCCATTTGGTATTCTTCAATTAGATTCCACAATTTAGAAGCTATCTCCTCGATTCTTTCAGGAGGATTGTCATCTTTAATTTCTATTTCAATCTTCATGTGATTGAAGGTTTGAAACATTTCCTTAACCGTCGGAATATAGACCCCCTTACCACGAAAATTATGGTTACCTTCAAGATTTTTAAAATGATAGCCTGCATCCAGCTCTTGAATTTCTGCTAAAGTAAGATCTTCAACCTGTCCCTTACCATTGGTTGTCCGGTCAACACTTGCGTCGTGAATTGCAACTAAGTGGCCGTCTTTTGTTATATGTATATCCGTTTCAAGGACATCCACTCCCATATTAGCTGCATTCTGAAAGGCTGCCATGGTATTTGAAGGTGCTAACAGTTCACCGCCTTGGTGGGCAATAACCATTGGGCGATTATGATTAAAAAAGCTTTTCTGTTTGATTTGTTTGACTGGAAATAAATTAATGACTAAAAGGAAAATGAGAAGTGCAGATGCTATCAGCTTTAAAGATAGAAATATAGTGTTTTTTCTCCTTGCCTTTTCTACTGTGACATGTTGCATATATTACTGCTCCTCTACTAATAGCCTTTCGAATAATCAACTAGATTAAGAGAAGGCTTGTTACCTGAAATATAGTTTTTTAGGTTCGGGATAAGAATATTTTCAACAACCCGTTGATTATAATGCTCCGTTGAACCAGAGGTGTGCGGGGTAATAATCACGTTTTCCATTTCCCACAAAGGACTATCAACTGTTAATGGTTCTTGTTCAAATACGTCTAAACCGGCACCAGCAATGTGTCCCCTCTGTAAAGCAGCAATCAAATCTTTTTCCACTACGATTTCACCACGACCAATATTGATAAAGAAAGCGGTAGATTTCATGAGGTCAAATTGCTTGGATCCAAATAAGCGATGTGTCTCTTTGGTTAGCGGCAGGGTAACAACCACATAATCACAGTTGGGAAGAACGATATCTAATTGATTTGTGGTGTACATTTCATCAACAAACTCCTGTTGTTTTCCAGAATGGCGAACGCCGATGACCTTCATTCCAAAAGCTTTTGCGATTTTTGCTGCTTCTTTTCCAATGGTCCCAACACCTATAATTCCAACCGTTTTTTCATGCATTTCCAGATTCATGCCGGAATGGTGCCATTTCCTTGCTTGCTGGTTTTTTACATATGTATGAATCTTTCTAGTTAAGCCAAGCATCAATGCAAAGATTGTTTCGGATATCGGATAAGCATGCACACCATTCGCACTAGTTAGGGTAATATTTCTAGATTCCAGGGATTCGAGGGGCAGACTATTTACACCTGCACTCCAGGTTTGGAGCCACTTAAGCTTTGATTCGGGTACGAGACACTCCTTTTCAATGCCTTTTTTCCAGCCTGCAATAATTTCAGCATCATGTAAATGCTCCTGCCAAATTTCTCTATCTTTTCCCATAATGATCGTCCAATCTGGGAGAATTTCTTTTATTTGATCGATAAGATTCTGTTCTAATGTATGAGTAATGACAATTTTTCTCTTTAGCATATATTTCCTCCATATGTACTTCGATTACTACTATTCATGATACTGGAATTTACTGAAAAATGATAACAATTAAATTAGGGAAGTGCTGAAAAATAAATGATTTCTTATTTATCTTTTAAGGTGTTATATGCTATTATTTAGTGATACGAAATAATCAGAATTATCACAATGTTCGTTGTGTAGATAGTTAGAGAGGTGTTCCCTTGAAAGAGCGTTTGTGGACTAAATCTTTTGTTATGTTAATGGCTGGGAATCTATTTGTGTTTATGTCTTTTCAAATGCTTATTCCAACATTACCGCCCTATATTAAATCCATAGGTGCAAGTGGGGTAGAAATTGGTCTTGTTACAGCGTTGTTTTCGATCGGTGCTGTGCTCATAAGACCGTTTATTGGACATATGCTCGAATACAAGCAAAGGAAATCACTTGTATTAATTGGTGCTGTCATTCTTTTAGTTATTACAATTCTTTACCCAATATCAAGAATTGTCATGATATTCCTGTTGATCCGATTTGTGCATGGTCTTGCTTGGGGGTGGTCAACAACTGTGAATGGTACAGCGGCTGTCGACGTTATTCCATTTTCAAGGCTTGGTGAAGGAATGGGCTATTTTGGGCTATCAAACACCATTGGGTATATCATTGCACCTAGTCTAGGAATCTTCATATATAATGTCACTACATTTACTAATCTCATTGTTATTTCAAGCATATTAGGATTGATTTCTGTCGTGCTGCTTGCACTTGTTCGCTACCAAACACCTGAAGCCGTTGTAAAAACAAAAAAGGAGAATCTTACATTTTCCTACCTTGATTCATTAGTAGAGAAATCGAGCTGGTTTCCATCGCTTATTACCATCATAATTTGTCTTGGTTATGGTTCAGTCTCAACATTCATCGTAATCTACGGGGAAGAAAGAGGCATTGACCAAATCTTTTTATTTTATATTCTAAATGCAATTATTGCCACGGTGGCTAGACCGTTTGCAGGAAAGTGGTTTGATGAAAAGGGGCCAATCGCCATGGTCTACTTCTGTATTTGTGCTACCTTTGTTGGATTGTGGGTCCTTTCCTTTGCACAAACCAATTTCATGCTTGCTGTTGCAGGAGGATTGTTTGGACTCGGATTTGGCTGTGCATTACCAATCTTACAATCCTGGACCTTATCGATGACACCAGAAAATCGAAGAGGTGTGGCAAATGGCATGTTCTTTTCATCGATAGATTTAGGAATTGGCTTAAGCGGGATTATCTTCGGTACAATTGCACAATTCACTGATACGGCTAATCTCTTCCGGATAAGTAGTCTATTTTTAATTATTGCTATCGTTTTAACTATAGTAGAAGTTAGGAAAAAAAGAGTTACTCCGAAGGAAAGAATTGTTTCATAAACAAAAGGTCAGCCTCTAGAGTAAGAGGGCTGACCTTTTTTAAATATTAGGCTGTGTTATTATTCATTGTTAATTTTCGTGTAGGGTTGATCATTCATAGGCGGAGAATTTCCGGCTAATGTATATAAAGGAACCTTAAGAAGCAGATATAAGCGGAAAAATTCCGGTTAACTGCTTTAAATAAGACAAAATCCAATGATTTGGATACCATAAGCGGAAAAACTCCGCTTATTATGAAGGAAATATGGGTATTTCCCAATTTAAACGGAAATTCGAGACTGTCGATTAACTCATTTAACCTTTTAGAAAACGAAGATTCCAACTATTTTCTACCTAAATAGATATAAAAAACTATAAAAAGTAGCTAAAAAAGCAAATATTTGGTCACAATTTCATCAAATTGGAGTTGCTGAATTTCACTTGCATAATTAATCGACAGTCTCAATTCTCCGCTTATTTTCCAAACACAGTAAAATCAACATTCAGCTTTAACGCAGCCAAAAATTAAATTGCCAAATCCTATTATAATCCTCTAATTTTAGAATATTCAATATAGCCCTATGACACTATTGATAGAAAATTAAAAGTTTAGCAATTTATTTCCACTTAATATTCTAAAAATTCTATACTTTTGTTACAATAGGTTGGGGAGATTTAATTACAAAAAGGAGGAAGAACAAATGAATATTGGTAGTCTTTTATCTCAAAATGCTAGAAAGTTCCCAGAGTTGCTAGCCATTGAATGTGAAGGCCGTAGTTACACCTACCGCCAATTTAATGAATGTCGTAAAGGTAATTACTATCGGTAAACCACAGACAGTAGGCTATCACTCGTATGTAAGCGCTTTATTTGAGGGTGGAGAGGAACCAGAAATAGAGGTCTCTGAAGAAGATGATTTAGAAATTCTTTATACATCAGGGACAACAGGCCGGCCGAAAGGCGCATTGTTTGATCATAAGAGGATTTTTAATGTTGGGATTTCTGTCACCATTAATATGGGATTACGACCGCATGAGCGTATCCTTAATGTAGCACCAATCTTCCACTCTGCATAGTTAAATCTTTTCCTAATTTCAGGTGTTGCACTTGGGGCAACACATATTATCCATCGTGATTTCCATCCAGTTAAGACACTTCAAACCATTCAAGAACATAAAATTACTCACTTCTTTGGTGTTCCAGCCATGTTTAATTTCATCCTGAAGGTTCCAAATGAAATGCTTCTGGGAAAATACTAAAATATCAGCTTCGACAAAAATTAAATCAAGTCAACGCTTAAAAGCAGGCGGTTACAAATAGAAAGTGAGGTATTCATAATGAAACATCCATATTTAACACATGACCATGAAATTTTTCGGAAGTCATTAAGGAAATTTTTAGAGAAAGAAGCTATTCCCTATTATGAGCATTGGGAAAAAGAGAGAATGATTCCCCGCTCCTTGTGGAGAAAGATGGGGGACCAGGGTTTTCTTTGTCCGGATTTAGATGAGATTTATGGCGGCAGTGGTGTGGACTGGGGCTTCTCTGTAGTTATTAACGAAGAGCTGGAGAGAGTGGGTTCTGGTCTTGTGGGAATGGGTCTCCATAATGATATCGTTGTACCATATATCAATTCCTTCGGCACTGCAGAGCAAAAACAGCGTTGGCTCCCCCGCTGTGTAACAGGGGAACTTATTACGGCCATTGCCATGACTGAACCTGGAACGGGGTCTGACCTTGCCAATATCAAAACCAATGCAAAGCTTGATGGAGACCACTATATATTAAATGGGCAAAAGACCTTTATAACCAATGGAATTCAGTCAGATCTAATTCTAGTAGCTTGTAAAACAGATCCCGATGCGGTACCAAAGCATAAAGGGGTTAGTTTACTCCTAGTTGAACGAGATTCGCCTGGCTTTTCAAGAGGAAGAAAGCTGAATAAAGTGGGTCTTCATAGTCAGGATACGGCTGAGTTAATTTTTGAGGACTGCCGAGTTCCTAAGGAAAATCTCCTAGGCGAAGAAGGAAAAGGTTTTCTCTATATGATGGATAAACTCCAGCAGGAGCGGCTTTTAGTGGCCATAGCAGCACAAATTGCGGGAGAAGTTATGCTGCAGGGAACGATAGACTATGTGAAGAGTCGTGAAGCCTTTGGAAAGCCTATCGGTCAATTCCAAAATACTCAGTTTAAAATTGCGGAAATGGCTACCGAGGTGGAGATGGGGAGAGCATTTTTAGATCAATTAATTGCTGAACATATCGATGGCCAAAATGTGGTAACAAAGGTTTCAATGGCGAAATGGCGACTAACAGATACCGCAAAGAAAATTGCGGGAGAATGCCTGCAGCTTCATGGCGGCTATGGATATATGGAAGAATACGAGATTGCGAGAAGATTCCGTGATATACAGGTTTCTAGTATTTATGCTGGGACAAATGAAATCATGAAAACGATTATTGCCAAAAATTTAGGCTTATAAATGGAGGAGATTGGATGACTACCACTATTGGACAAATTTTTGATTTAACGGTAAAAAGATACCCGAACAAGGAAGCAATCTATGATGTTAGGAAAAATGTCCGCTATACGTATAAAGAGTGGAGTGAGCAGGTTAACCGACTAGCGAATGCATTATTGAATGAAGGGGTCAAAAAAGGAGACCGGGTTTCCACATTCATGTTTAATACCGAGGAATTAGGAACGGCATTCTTTGCCTGTGCAAAAATCGGGGCCATCTTTAATCCAATTAATTTTCGTTTAACTCCTGAGGAAGTGGCTTTTATTTTATCGGACGCAAGCCCTAAGGTGGTCCTTTTTGAAAAAGCTTTGGAGCCTGTCATTTCCGCTATCGAAAATCGTTTTGATTCAATGGCCTTTTGGTTTATTGATGAAGAGACACCAGCCTATGCAGCAAGCTATCACGATAAACTGGCTGATTCTTCAATCGAAGAGATACAGGCAGAGGTTAATGAAAATGATATATATGCGTTTATCTATACAAGCGGGACAACAGGAAGACCAAAAGGAGTCATACATAGTCATCGTAATATGGTCGATCAAAGTGTGATTTGTATTGCTGCCCAAAAGCTTGAGCCGGAAGACGTAGGTCTTGTGACCGCTCCAATGTTCCACTGTGCCGAGCTTCATTGTGCCTTTTTGCCAAGGATTCATGTAGGGGCAAGAAATGTTATTCTGCACCAATTTAATCCAAAAGTCATCCTTCAGTTAATAGGACAGGAAAAGATTACGAAATTTTTCGCTGCACCAACTATGTGGAATATGCTGCTGCAAGAAGATTTAAGTCAATACAATACAGAAAGTCTAAAGCTTGGCTTGTATGGTGCAGCACCAATGGCTCCGTCTCTCGTACATGCCCTACATGACCGTTTTGGTGTCCGGTTAGTTCAAGCCTATGGAATGACAGAAATGGGACCAGCGATTACCTTCCTATCCGAGAATGACCAGTTAAGAAAAGCCGGATCGGCAGGTCAAGCAGCCATTAACCATGATATTCGAGTGGTTCGTACGAGAGAGGATGGGCCATCAGATCCTGATGATGTTGTTCCAGTTGGTGAAACAGGTGAGATTATTGTAAAAGGGCCATGCATGATGATAGGTTACTTTAACCGTGAAGAAGCAACGGAAAAATCGATGTATAAAGGCTGGTATCATTCAGGTGATATCGGTTACCTAGACGCAGAGGGCTTTCTATTCGTAAATGACCGGGTGGATGACATGATTATAAGCGGCGGGGAGAATATTTATCCACGTGAAGTGGAGGATGTTTTACATGCACATGAAGGTGTTTTGGATGTTGCGGTTGTGGGTCAGCCAGATGAGCGTTGGGGTGAAACCGTTACGGCATTTGTGGTGAAAAAGGACCCAGCACTGACTGAACAGGATCTAGAAGACTATTGTAAAAACAGCGATAGTCTAGCAAACTACAAGCGTCCACGTAAATATGTCTTCTGTGAAGCATTGCCACGGAATGCAAGTGGGAAAATCCAGAAATTTGTGCTGCGTAAACAGCTAGAAGAGCTGTTTACACAGGGATAATAATAGAAAAGGTCGCTGGATTCGTCTTGGCGGCCTTTTCTTTACGGTTACTTGTGGAGGGCAGAAAATACTTGCGGATGGCACGAAATACTTGCGGATAGCGAAAAATACTTGCGGATGGCAGAAAATACTTGCGGATAGCGAAAAATACTTGCGGATAGCGAAAAATACTTGCGGATAGCGGAAAATACTTGAGGATAGCGAAAAATACTCTCGCATAGCAGGAAATACTCTCGGATAACAAAATTCACTCTCGCATAGCAGGAAATACTCTCGGATAACAAAATTAACTCTCGCATAGCAGGAAATACTCTCGGATAACGAAATTTACTCTCGTATAGCAGAAATTACTCGCGGATAACGAAATTCACTCTCACATAGCAAAATTCACTCTTGGATACACCGAAAAAAAGGTATAATGTAAGAAGGTTATTTAGCAGAAGGGGGAGACGTCCTTGTTGTTTGAAAAAGCTCAACGATTATTAGAATCTCATTTTGGTTATTCATCCTTTCGAAATGGGCAGGAGCGTGCCATCCAATCCGTTTTAGCTGGAGAAAATACGATTTGTGTCATGCCAACTGGCGGAGGAAAGTCAATTTGTTTTCAAATTCCTGCACTTGTTTTACCAGGTACCACGATTGTCATATCCCCGTTAATCTCACTTATGAAGGATCAAGTCGATGCCCTCGTTCAGGTAGGAATTCCTGCAACTTTTATCAACAGCTCTCTAAGTTATCATGAAGCAAACGAACGAATCAGGGAAGCGAAGCAAGGAATGTACAAGCTCCTATATATCGCACCCGAACGATTAGAATCTCATGAATTTATCGAGGACCTGAAACAGATGGATATTCCATTAGTTGCGGTGGATGAAGCACATTGTATTTCACAATGGGGGCACGATTTCCGTCCAAGCTACCGCCATATCCAGCAAATGGTTTACAGCCTTCCACAAAAACCAAATGTATTGGCGCTGACTGCAACAGCAACACCAAGAGTTCGAGAGGATATCTGTGAAACACTTGATATCGATGAAGAGAATTCAATCATTACCGGTTTTGAACGAGAGAATCTTTCGTTTGCTGTGATTAAAGGTCAAGACAGACTTCATTTTCTAAGAGATTATATTAAAAAGAATGAAAAAGAAGCGGGCATTATTTATGCAGCCACCCGGAAGAACGTTGACCAGCTTTACGAAAGGCTGAAGAAAGAAAATATTAATGTTGCAAGGTATCATGCCGGAATGGGGGACGCCGAGCGTATACGCGAGCAGGATCGTTTTTTAAAAGATGAAGCATCCGTTATGGTCGCAACCTCTGCCTTTGGAATGGGTATCGACAAATCCAACATCCGCTATGTCCTCCATTTTCAACTTCCGAAAAATATGGAGAGCTACTATCAAGAGGCAGGCCGTGCAGGACGAGATGGACTCGAGAGTGAATGTATTCTTCTCTATTCTTCGCAGGATGTACAGGTTCAGCGCTTTTTAATTGATCAATCCAGCGATCGAACACGGATTCATGCGGAACTGGAAAAACTGCAGCAAATGGTCGATTATTGTCATACCGAAAATTGCCTGCAGGAATTTATTTTAAAATATTTTGGGGAAATAGAGACAGAGTCATGTGGACGCTGTGGTAACTGTCTCGATTCACGTACAAGCATTGATGTAACAAAAGAAGCCCAAATGGTAATGTCGTGCATGATCCGGATGGGACAGCGATTTGGAAAAACACTTACTGCTCAAGTATTAACAGGTTCAAGAAATAAAAAAGTAACTGAGATGGGTTTTGACAAGCTGACAACCTATGGAATTATGAAGGAAAAAGGTTCGAAAGAAGTCAGTGATTTTATCGAGTTCTTGATTTCACAAGAATTAATTGCCATCGAACAGGGACAATTTCCAACATTATTTGTAGCGTCAAAAGGGAAGGACATCCTCCTTGGAAAGGAAAAAGTTCATCGCAGAGAAACCGTTAAGGTCAGAGAAATTTCAAAGGATGACCCATTATTCGAAACGTTACGGGAAGTAAGAAGGTCGATTGCAGAAAGAGAAAATGTGCCTCCATTTGTTATTTTTTCTGATGCCGCTCTAAAGGATATGTGTGCAAAGCTTCCAAGAACAAGCGAAGACTTTTTAGGAGTTAGTGGAGTCGGAGAACTTAAATTGAAGAAATATGGACTTGAATTTATTCAAGCCATTCGTCAGTTTTGCGAAGCCCATCCAGAACGCCAGCCGGAGATGGGACAAGCTGCTGCTCCTAAAAAAACATCAAAAAAAGCTGTGGGTGATTCCCATTTAGAGACCTTACAGCTACATCAGCAAAACTTATCAATCGAACAAATAGCAGAAAAACGCGAGCTGGCACTGAGTACGGTTGAAAACCATTTACTCCAATGTGCTCAGCAAGGAATGGAAGTTGATTTTTCTAAGCTCATTCCTACGGAGTATATTCCAATGCTTCAAAAAGCGGTGGAAGAGGCTGGGCGTTCCCGTTTAAAACCAATCAAGGATTTATTGCCTGAAGAAGTAAGCTATTTCATGGTTAAATCTTATCTTTATTTTTTAAGCAAAAACAAGTAGTGTGCAACTATTTAGAATATTCATATTAATTGTCGTCTGCCGGGTTAATTTGTTAGTATTTCCCGGGAATTTGTCGATGAAAACAGCCGTATAACAATCATACGGCTGTTTTCATTCCTCAGATTCATCCAAAAATGGTTTATTAACAAAGTAATACATCCACGCCATTAATATGCTTCCTCCAAATAGATTACCTATGGTTACCGGAACGAGATTATGAATCACTCCTCCCCATGAAATCGTACCAGGATGATTCAGAACTAATGCTATTGCGAAGGTACACATATTGGCAATACTGTGCTCGTATCCGGAAATAAAAAAGCAGAACACAAAAAGGATCATCGAAAACATTTTGGGTCCGTCTCCTTTTAAACCGAGAGGAATAAAAAAGGCTAAGCAAACCAGCCAATTACAAAGAATGGCTCTAAAAAGCAGCTCCATTGTAGGAACCTGCATTTTCTTTTCTACAACGCTTAATAAAAAACCATTAACCGACGATTCTTCATAAAGTCCCGTAGTAAAAATGATAAAGGCAAAGACTGCTGCACCTAAAATATTTCCAATATAACTGCTTATCCACAACTTGGTGACTTCGAGCCAAGCCATTTTTCGCCGAAGTGCAGCATAGGTGTAATAGAATGTATTACCCGTAAACAAATCTCCACCAGCGTAAGCAATTAATATGATTGCCGCTCCAAAGGTGAGTGCGGCCATCGGATAAGCCCATGGGGAATGTTCCAAATAAAAGTAGTTTCCTGTTTTAAAAGCAACAATTACACCGAATCCAATAAACATACTGGCAAGCATTGACCTTAAAATATAACGTAATAGGCTTTGCCTGAAAATTTTAACCTTTTTTAACGCTAATTTTTCTACCTCGCCTAAGGGCTGTCTCTCCATAACTGCACCACCCATAATTTTCGAATCATCCCTATAGTTTCTAATAACAGATGCTAAATTATGTATAATAAATGGATTGATTTCATAAGTTTTGTAAAAAGGAAGAGTAGTTTAAATTAGCCAAAAAAACACTATTTCAGATATAATGAAGTGGTTTTTCTAATACTGACTTTAAGGAGTTTGCTATGTTCTACTTGAAAAAAATAACCCCGGAATATGATCCGTGGGAAGCATATAATGATATAAAGCAATACGGAAAGTCCAAGCTTACCAATATTGAATTCACGACAACAACCTTATGTAATATGCGCTGTGAGCATTGTGCAGTAGGGTACACCCTTCAAACAAAAGACCCGGATGCGCTTCCACTTGATCTACTTTTGAATAGGTTGGATGAAATTCAAACACTAAATGCGATAAGTATTACTGGTGGAGAACCAATGCTTTCTCTTTCCTCTATCAAAAATTATGTGGTGCCTTTATTAAAATATGCTCATGAACGCGGAGTTCGGACGCAAATAAATTCCAATTTAACACTTGAGCTAGCACGCTATGAGTTAATTATTCCATATTTGGATGTTTTACATATTTCACATAATTGGGGAACAGTTGATGATTTTGTTGAAGGCGGCTTTGCAAGAATGGAGCGCAAGCCTGATTACAAACAACGTGAAAAGTATTTTCAGAGAATGATAGAAAATAGCCGGGAGCTTGTGAAGGCTGGAGTGATGGTTTCCGCAGAAACCATGCTTAACAAGCGTACACTGCCGTATTTGGAAAAGATCCATCGCCAGATTGTAGATGAAATGGACTGCCAGAGGCATGAGGTTCACCCAATGTATCCAAGTGATTTTGCTAGCAATCTTGAAACGTTAACACTTAATGAAATTAGGGAAGCTATTCACCATTTACTAGATATTCGTGATGAAAAAGTATGGATGCTTTTTGGGACTCTCCCTTTTTACGCATGCAGCCATAAACCAGAGGATTTAGAGCTATTAAATAGACTCTATCAAAGTAAAAATGTAACAGTAAGAAATGATCCTGATGGAAGGTCACGCCTTAATGTTAACATTTTTAATGGAGATATTATCGTTACTGATTTTGGTGATACTCCGCCGCTTGGAAATATCAAAACCACCAACCTGTTAGAAGCTTATCAAATCTGGCAGAGCTCCAGTATAGCGAAGGAATTGAGTTGCCATTGTCCAGCAGCTTCATGTCTTGGTCCTAACATCTTGGTGAAAAATAGCTATTATCAGGATATCGATTTTTCAAACCAACAGGCGAATATTGGAAAATAGTTTAGAAAGCGGGAATCCACACATTCCTGCTTTTTTCTTTTTCCAATCTTTAACTTGTAAAAAGTTTCCCGTATACTTAAATTATTATGCTGCTAGGGGGACGGGGAATGAGGATATTAGTTGTTGGCGCAGGAGCAATTGGTGGCTATTTTGGCGGGCGTTTACTCGAAAAGGGAGAGAATGTCACTTTTTTAGTGAGAGAAAGAAGAAAAAAACAGTTAGATACGGCTGGACTCGTGGTCGAAAGTGTTCATGGAAATGTAACTCAGGCAGTCCATGCGATTACAGCTAGTGAGTCTGCAGGTCCTTTTGATTTAATTCTATTATCCACCAAAGCATATCATTTGGAGGGGGCAATAGAGAGTATCCATCCGTATGTAGGCGAGGATACAATGATTTTGCCTTTGTTGAACGGAATTTCGCATTTTACTAGATTGGAAGAAGAGTTTGGTAAAGATAAAATTATTGGCGGCCTATGCTTCCTTGAATCTACGCTTGATGAAACAGGAAAGGTAATTCAATCAAGTCCAAGACACGATTTGGTGTTTGGAGAACGGATTGGTAAAAGATCAGAGCGGATTTCAAAAATTGAAGAAGCCTTTAGCGGAACCAACACTGGCTTCCGTTTGAGCGAAAATATAAATCATGAGATATGGAATAAATATTTGTTCATATCTGCTCTTTCGGGGATAACGACTTTAATGAGAGCACCAATAGGTCCAATTCGTGAAACGGAAATTGGTGAATCCATTATTATTCAGTTATTAAGAGAACTAATTGCGATAATGAAAAGAATAGATGCACCGCTTGCCGAAGATATTGAAACTGTTCAAATGAATCAGATAAATGCTTTAGCCTACCCTATGAAGTCATCCATGCAACGAGATATGGAAAAGTTACTCCCTGTTGAAGCAGATCATTTACATGGTTATTTGCTAGATATTGCGCGAAGGGAAGAAATCTCTGTTCCACTCCTAGCGGCCATTTATACAAATTTAAAAGTTTATGAACAGTCTTTAAAATAGTTAAAGACCCAGATTGGGTCTTTTGCTATTTTTATGGTTATGCATGTTTAAACGGTATGTTTAACAAGCTTCGGGTGGCGGTGCATAGAGATAAACAAGATGATTCCGCTAAGTATCAATAACGCGCTAGTACTAATAAACACAGCAGAAAATCCTAAATACCCAGAAATGAATCCACCTAACATTGGACCAATGATATTTCCAAGGAACCGTAAGCTAGTATTATAGCCTAGAACTTCACCCTGCATGGCTATCGGTGCCTCTTGCCGAATATAGGCTATACGAACGGGGATGATTCCTCCTATTGCTATTCCTAGCGCAAATCGAACAATAACCAATTGCCAGAATTCAGTGACTGCAGCGCCAGGAAGGTAAATGATTCCTGAGACAAAAAGCAGGATGACTAGAATTTTTATATAACCGTGCTTATCCGCAATCTTCCCCCAATTTCTCGACATCAGCAGATTTCCTAATCCAGCTGCCGAGAAGGCGATTCCGGAATAAAAAGCGATATTTGTGTGACCATGCAGTTCACTGACAAATAATGATAGAATCGGCTGTATGCTAAAGTGAGCAATTTGTACGAGTGCTGAGATAAGTAAAACCGTTAACAATACGGGATTCCTTACAATATGTGCTAAAACTTCTTTACTGGAATAATGTGATTTTGTTCCTTTTTTCGCTTCAATCACATACTCCTTAGTTGCAAAAACAAGTAAGCCGGAAACAATAATCGCAATCGACGTCCATTTAAAGGTCAAGGAGTAACCTAGTGAATCCGCTAAAACCCCGCCAAGCATCGGACCAAGGAGCGAACCTGTGATACTGCCTGTTTGTAATGTTCCAAGTACACGACCAGCTATTTCCTTTGGTGTTTGTGTAGAAATAAATGCTTGTGACATTGGAATAAATCCTGTGAAAAATCCCGTCAAAAACCTTAGGAGGAAAAGCTGCCAAACGGATTGGACATAGCCCATAAGGAAAATCGAGCATCCCATTCCAATTCCACAAATAATAAGGATTTTTTTCCTTCCAAAACGATCCCCAATTTTCCCCCAAATCGGTGAGAAGATAAAAGCTGATACAAATGTTACGGCAAAGGTTATTCCTGACCAATGCTGAACATATTTCGCTGAAAAGTTTCCAAATGTCTCTATGTATAAGGAAATAAACGGTAGAACCATCGTCATACTTCCAGCAACAAAGAAGTTGGCAAACCACATGATTAAGATATTTCGTTTTGCCATCTCCAGCTTAGTCATGCTAGTTCACCTCTCTCGGCAAGATATTTCGTTTTCCTAAATACAATAATACCGAACTTTCAAAAAAATGAAAGTTATATACCTAGCAATTAGCTTCGGCATTAGATTCGATATTATGTGCATGTAGTGAAAGTAGAGGATAAATTTAAAATATTTAGAAAACACTATTGACAAATTGTTAATAGGAGATTAAATTTAGTTTAACACTTTAATCAAGTAAAATAATACGTTCTCTTATCAAGAGTGGCAGAGGGACTGGCCCGATGACGCCCAGCAACCGTTCCGTTTGGAATTGGTGCTAAATCCTGCAAAACAAGGAATTGTTTTGAAAGATAAGAGAGGAGTAATCCTTCTTTTTGTGATGAAACCTCTCTTTTCTTGGAGAGGTTTTTTGTTATTACTCTCCTAGGGGCTACGTTGGTAGGAACACACGTACATACTAAAAAATGGGGGATTTCAACATGAGGAAGAATTTTTTTAAGAGCACATTTGTATCAGCAATTGCAGCAACACTTTTGCTTACCGGCTGTGGTGCTGGAGGAGAATCAAAGCAAACGAGTGGAAGTACACCAATTGAAGGAGTTCCAGAACGTTTTGCAAAAGGGGAACAGCCAAAAATTAAGGTAATCCGAAAAATTGGCGGGGACGATCATACCGCCCAATTCTTAGCTGGTGCGAAACAAGAGGGCGAAGCGTTAGGATTCACAGTGGATGTATTTACTGCAAATGGAGATACAGCTAAATTTCATGATGCGATTAACCAAGCATTAAGCCAAGATTATGATGGATATATCATATCCCATGGTGATGATGATGCGACTTTAAATGATGTGAAAAAAATTGTTGATGCTGGAAAGAGCATTGTTGCCTTTGACTCGAATGCAAACCTAACAACTGTTGATGGTGTTACTCTTACATCACAGGATGATGAGGCATTGGCGACATTAGCACTGGACCAATTAGTCAAAGAAACAGGTGGAGAAGCGAATATTGCCTATCTTTGGGTAGATGGATTTCCACCAATGGTTCGAAGAAATAAGGTTTATCAGGATGTCTTGGAAAAGAACCCAGGAATCAAAGAAGTTGAGCGTTTTGGTGTTGCTTCTGCCGATACAAGTGTACAAACACAGAATGCAGTTGCTGCTATGTTGAATAAATACCCTAAAGGGGAATTGGATGCAATTTTTGCTACATGGGATGCGTTTGCGATTGGGGCAGCACGTGCATTAAAGGAAGCGGGAAGAGAAGAAGTTACGCTTTATGGGATTGATGTTTCTAATGCTGACTTGCAGGAAATTCAAAGAGAAGGCAGTGCTTGGAAGTATACAGCTGCTGTTGATCCCAAACTCATCGGAGCTGTTAATATGAGAATATTAGCGAAGAAATTAGCAGGTGAAGAGACTCCTCAAACCTTTAATCTCGAAGCATCATTGATCTCACAAGAAGACCTTCAAAAATCAAAAGAACCTGTCAACATGGTGAATCTTGCTGATATTATTCCAGGATGGGGCCAATCAACAGCATTTGAAGAAGACTGGATGAACACGTTGAAAGAACATTATAAGAAAAAATAAAAGTTATCTTACGCCTTTTCGATTGAAAAGGCGTTTTTTTATTGATAAAGATTATTCTTTTGATTAAACTTAGGAAATCATAGGAAGAAAGAATAGTTGTGGTGAAATTTTTTATGGAAAACGAGAAAACACATACATACGAAATAATAGAGGTTTGTTTGCTTGCTGGTAAAATTATGCTCCAATCCGGCGGTGAAACCTATCGGGTAGAAGATACGATGATGCGGATTGCAGCTGCGTTTGGGATTGTAAATTCTCATAGCTATGTAACGCCTACTGGAATCATCTTTTCAGCTGAAGGTGCAGAGCCAACGAAAACTAAGTTAATCCGTATTTCAACACGGTCCACTGATTTAAAAAAGGTGGCTATGGTAAATAGTATTTCGCGAAGAATAACGAGTGGTGAAATCAACTTAGATGATGCACTTATTCATTTAAAAGAGTTAGATGCATTAGATGTAACCTTCCCCTTTATGTTTCAGGCGGCTGCTGCCTCGATAGCCAGCGGCTGTTTTATGATTATGTTTATGGGGGAATGGGTAGACTTTATCCCGGCGATGTTAACTGGTGGGGTAGGTTATTGCGGTTTTTTATATTTTCATCGTTTTATACCAGTAAAGTTTTTCTCTGAGTTTTTAGCCTCGTTTATTATTGGGTTACTGGCGTTAATCTTTGTAAAAACAGGATTAGGTCAGCAGTTAGATAAAATAATCATTGGCTCGGTAATGACACTAGTACCAGGACTCCTAGTGACCAATGCAGTGAGGGATTTAATGGCTGGTCATTTAGTATCAGGCTTGTCAAAAGGTGCGGAAGCACTTCTAACTGCCTTTGCTATCGGCTCAGGTATTGCTGTCGTTTTATCATTCTTGTAAATGGAGGCACAGTGTGGATATATTAGGACAACTAATTACAAGCTTTATAGCCACTGCAGCATTTGGAGTTATTTTTAATGCACCTAAGGAAACTTTAGTAAAATGCGGATTTGTTGGAATGGGCGGCTGGATTATCTATTATTTAGCGGAAAAGTATACAGGAGATTCTGTTTTAGCCACACTAGGAGCGACTCTATTTGTGGGAATCGTTAGTCAGGAATTAGCCAAGTTTTATAAAACACCTGTTATAATTTTTAGTGTTGCTGGAATTATTCCTTTAGTTCCCGGTGGTTTGGCATACGATACTATGAGGAATTTTGTGGAGGACGATTACTTTCAAGCAATAGCGTTAGGTGCAAAAGTAACGTTACTTTCAGGCTCCATCGCATTTGGTCTTGTTTTTTCAGAGGTTATTAATCAAGTAATTCGAAAGATTAGAGGAAATAAGGTTTTTAAAATCTAAAGGCGTTATAATTGGACGAAGGCAGAGGATTATCCTCTGCCTTCTTTTGCTTTTGATCCAAATGGGATCACTATTGTAACTTGTGAATGGTTGTTTTGATAGCAGCCATGCGCAAGGTAAAAATTTATATATAATAAATGGTATTAAAAGACCAATTTGCCGCGGTTACTCTTCCACCTGATGGTTTTATACCTAAACGATGTAAGCCCTACCTCTCTTACATCCTTACGGCTCCGAAGCCGATCCAGCGTGAATAAGTTTTACTTTTAAAACATAAGCAGAATGCCAGAAAAAATTCTTACATTGCGTTATCTCGTCTATTACAAGTTACATAAATGTTAAGCACAATTAACAATATTACACCCTGTCGTTAAATATGTCAATATAATAGTTTAACTTGATCATAAAATAGTCCCTTATTTAAAAAAAAGGGAATAGGGAACCGTAAGGAGAAATTATAGTTATAAATAGGAAAGGAGGGGGAACATGCTTTTTTTTCGTAAACTGTTCCTTACAGCTTCACGATACCGATATCGAACAGTAATTCTGTTTACCATCCTTTTTATTATCGTTAATGCAGAAATTATTCGATTTCTAGAACCTAAGACGTTTGAAAACAGCCTGCATGCAGTGTGGTGGATTCTAACAACGATGACCACGGTAGGCTATGGAGATGTATATCCAACAACAGAAGCAGGAAGAACGTGGGCGATGATTGTCGTCTATACATTAGGTATTGGACTTTTTGGAACGGTAATAGGGGTGATTGTAGACGGTATCTCCCAATATAAAAAGCGAAAGGAGGAGGGGAAATTGTCATATAAAGGTGAAAATCATTTTGTTATTATCGGCTGGAGTGCTAAAAGTAAAAGCACGATTAAGGAACTATTATTATGTGATGAGAAAACAGATATCGTGTTGATAGATGAATTTGAAAAGACTCCTTATGAGCATGAACGGTTTCACTATATTCAGGGGAGTCCAACAGATGTAGAGACTTTGAAGAAGGCGAAAATTGAAAATTCACAAGCTGTATTGCTGTTTGCGGCGGAAGGTATAGTAAATCCTGATTTAGTAGACGGCAAGACTCTTTTAACTGCTTCTTCGATAGAACGCTACGATGATGGAACGGAAAAGAATATTTACACCATTGCAGAAATCGTAAACGAAAAGCACGTCGACAATTTCAAGCATGTTAAGATTGATGAATTTATCTTATCAAATGGATCTGTCTCGAACCTGATGGCGAAATCAGCCCAAATGAAAGGAGCCAGCCACCTCTTTACACAATTGCTAAGCAGACAGGATGGAGATGGGGGGAGTGATCTCTGGGAGGTCAGTGTAAGTACTGAGTGGAAAACATATGGTAAGGCATATGAACAACTTAAAGAAAAAGGGGCTCAGCTAATAGCTGATAGGAATGATTTGAACATACTCAAAAAATGGAATGACCCCATCCCAAAGGAAGCTAGATTATTTGTCATCTGTGACAAACAAACATACCAAAAGCTATGAAAAAAACGCATCAAAGAAGATGCGTTTTTTTCAGTAGGTCAAACAACCCGCTATAACAATTCCAATTGATACGGACAATAATAGGAGAAAAAGCCCGACTGCACGGTTATCTTCTTCAATGCTCTGCGATACGTTAAAACTTCGAGGTGTGAGCCACTCGGTAAGATAAAAGACAATAATCTGTGCCGCGATTCCAACTGCTCCCCAAATGACCATATCCACGAGCGAGATGGAGTGAGCAAGTGCAGAATACAAAACAATGGCAAGTCCAAGAAGTCTTCCCCCAAGCACATAGCTTGCTGCTTTATTCCCTTTTGCCATCAAGGAAAATTCCTTGACCTTTGTGGTAATCTCCATTAAAAAGAGCCCAGTGAGTAATAAAGCTAAAGAAACAGCTAAATATAACAAGAAATCTAACATTTACAGTCCTCCTTCTTTAATACCTACCGGTAAAAAATAGGACTCGTTACCGGTAATTTTTTCGCCTGCTCTTATTCCAATACTGCTCGGTTTCCCCGCAATAAGGAAAGAACCAAATACATACGATAACTCTTCTATACCTTTTTCCGTTTCCAATGAAATCACTGGCAGAGGCAGATACGATTGATAGACCGGCAGCTCGTTTTTGTAGGTTTGGAAGGAATTTTGGACATCTATATGGGTTTGTGAATCCCAAATGGTAATCGTGTCTCCTTCCCTCCCGAATGACGGTTTTTGGACATATGCAGCATTGCCTGCGAATGTATCGGCTTCAAGGTAGGTAGGCAGCATATATGTTTTTATCCATTCCTGTTCTTCCTTTGTATAATATCCTTCTTTTTCTGCTAAGCCCCATATTAGACATTGAATCGATTTGGGCTGAAGAAGAAATGCTGATACAGGATTTATAATTGAAATTTTCCCTTTCTTCGCAAGCTGTAATAATTCAATTCCTACAAGGTCTCTTGTATTTGGATCTCTGTCCTTGAGCAGGTGTTCAAGAGGATACGTCTGCCGATATAAAACATCGATTGGAACCCCATTAGCGTCCAAAAGTGCTTCATCTGTAATCCGAAGCTCTGACATTGGAATGGTTTGATTTTTAACCTTACATAACTGACTTAAATAAACAGTGGTATTCCAATCCTCGATATGATCACTGTGTGCTGTGAATACAACATTAGGAGTTTCATGTCCCTTTGAGGATTCAAGGACAGCCTTTGTAATGCCGGACGAAAGAAGCCGTTCCTGATTTTGGTTTGGATCACGATAGCCCAATTCTGTACAAACTTCGCCGTTGATTTTAAAACATTCGACGATAAAAGTAGGTGTATCAGAATTAAACTCAAGCATTTTTACACCCTTTCTAGTCACAGCAAAATCAAATCGAGAAATGACCGATTCTGGAAAAAGGTTCTTCATTCTAAGAAATGGAAGACTTGCGGCAGGAAAACCAAGTTCAAGAAGCTGATTGTCTTGAAGGCTTCGAAGCAGCACGGCAGTTTTAAAAAATACCCGGCCCATCCGTTCAGTAGCTTCCTTTAAAAGGGTTTGGGTTTGGTCTGTTATGGTAAATACATGATATAAACTGTATTCACCTCCATATAAGTTTGACCAAAAGTCTGAAAACCTTGAGTAAAATTGACTTCGGTCCTTTGCGTATGTGGACATGTGATTAACCTCCAAATCCACCTTTTGAGCCGCTGCCGAATCCGCCCTTAAAGCTAGAGGAGGATTTATAAGACTTGTAAGCAGATGAATTTCTCAAAGCTGATTTATTACTGAAAAACAACCCGCCATAAAAGAAATGCCCATAGTAACTTGATCGAGTATCATCACATTGCCAGACTCCCTCTTCATCATCCCATTCCCACTCTGAACAGTTAGTGTCGTCTGGTTCAGGCGGTAGATCCTGTGCTTGAGAACAACCGGCCAGGGTGGTTCCGGCCATAAGAGAAGTAAGAACACCAGTGATTAACCATTGGGTTTTCTTCACCTTTTTACCCTCCTTTTTTTGTTATAATTCCATTATAAAAGTAAATTCCAGGAAAACAATGGTAATATAAAAAGAAAAAGAAAGAGGGATGGAAATGAGGTTAGAATATCGATTAGATGTTGAATATAAAAACTATCCAGCCATCTATAATTACCAAGATATTTCTCGTATTGAAGCGACAGCAAGAATGACGTGTGAATACTTCGTTAAAGACAAAGAGACTTTTGAAGTTAGTGCGACTTCCATGGACCCGGATGGAACAGCCGTGATTTATGTGAAAAGAGAAAATTATAACGATGATTCCTCGGACACGATCTATTCTCACATAGGTTTTGAAGTCAGAGAATTAAAGGGAACATCATCTATAGTAGTTGAGAAAAAAGATGTTTGGGAACATGAAGAGATAATAACAACACTTCATTCAGATTTTATCTACGTTCAAAAGGATGGAAAGTTTTTGGAATTCTCATTAGATTCAAGAGAAATTGATGAAGACCGTAAATGCTACGTTTTTTACGGGAATTTTACTGGCAAAAGTCGATAAGGAAGCAGAGAAAATTTTCGTATTTTGAAGGATACTGGCGGATAATGTCGTATTCTTTATCATATATATATATATGGATATTTTCTTGGGGGAAATTAAATGTTGGCAGAAAAACTTCTTTTGAATTTACTTATTACGATCTCACCAGTCCTGCTGTATAGTGTCCTTACAGATCAAAAAAGAAAACTAGATTCACCTATTATTTGTGGACTATTACAAAGTACTGCAGCACTTTTATGTATGATTTTTTCATATGCTAACTATGGTTTTAACTGGGACCTCCGCTATGTTCCGTTGGTAATCGCCTTTTTATATGCTGGTCCAATTGCTGGAGGAATGGTTTTAACGACTATTATTGCAGCACGGTTATTAATGGGTGGGGACACTGTATTATTTGGTCTTGTTAATACTTCGTTAATTGCTATCATTCCCATTCATATTATGAAAAGTTTCTGGGGCTACACTCCAAATAAAAGAGTCCTGATTACGGCATTAATCGGTGCATGGTCCTTGCTAGTTTGCTTTTTATCATTAACTGTACACCAAAGCTTGGAGGGGCAGGCAGTGAATATTAATACTAATATTCCGGACCTTTTAATTGTTGGAATAATTGATACCATAGCTATTGCCATTTCTGCTAAGCTGAATGAGGGGTTAGTGGAACGGTCTATAATGAGAGTAGAAATTCAAAAATCAGAAAAACTAAATACATTGGGTGAACTTGCTGCTTCTATCGCACACGAGGTCCGTAATCCGTTAACAGTTGTTAAAGGGTTTTTACAGCTCATGCAGCAGGAGGAGAAAGGGAAAAATTACGATTATTTTTCACTTGTATTAAGTGAATTGGGGCGTGCAGAGTCGATTATTAATGATTATTTGAACTTTGCTAAACCTCAATTTGATAAAATAGAGGAATTCCCCTTGGTTGATGTCCTTACAGAAGTTAAAATGCTCCTTGATCCACTCGCTTTAAAACAAGGAGTTCAATTACATAGTTATTTAGATTCAGGTGATTTTCACCTTTTTACAGATAGAAATCAGTTGAAACAGGCGCTGGTGAATCTAATTAAAAATGCAATTGAAGCCACCTCTGAAGGTGGAAAAGTAACCATAACCCTAAAGCAAATAGACCATTATGCATATATCTATATTGCAGATACAGGGAAGGGAATGAATCATGAACAACTCTCTCGGATAGGGACTTTGTTTTATACAACAAAGGATAAAGGTACTGGCCTTGGGACATCTGTGTCATTAAGAATTATCGAAACAATGAAAGGAAAAGTATCCTATAAGAGCAAACTAGGTATTGGGACAGAAGTTACCATGATTCTTCCAGAAGGTAAAAAGGAATTGGTTAATATTTGATTATTAAGAAGCTAACCAACTCAAGCTTGGTTAGTTTCTTTGTATTATCGTTGAAAATAAGCAGATTCAGAAGAAGTCTTGTCGAATTTTATCGAATTTCCATAAAAAACATCAAGAATTTTGTTAGAAAAGTGGTAGAATAGTAGGAGATAATTTGAATCACATAATTAAGGGAGTAACAGAAATGATAATAAGCCCCATGAGTCCCAAATTAATTACAGAAGAGACAAAAAATATAAAATTTTTTCTAGTACTATTTTATATTTTTTTCATTGCATATGATATTTTTAATTACTACCTTATGCCTATATATACGAAAGAAGGCGAGATTGGTCTTTCGGATAAAAGCTTAGGTTTCTGGTACCATATTGCTATCATCGGACTTCTCCCTATAGCAATTTATTTTATCAAAAAAGGAAATCCCTATATTGTCAAATATATTTTGCTTTTTAGCTATGCATCAGTCGAAACGATAAATAGTTTTGTAATGTACTTTGGTTCAGACCAACCATATGGTTCAGGAAATATTGTTGAATTGTTATTTATTTTTTTCTCACCGATTTTTGTGGATAAAAAATATTTCTGGACTGCTTCAATATGTATGGTAGGAAAATACGTAATCATTGGAGGTATTTTACAAGAAACTCAGGTTGTACTACCAGTAATAACTTTCTTTATTCTATCAGTAATAGCCTATTTTCTTTTAACACGTTTTACCTCCTATATCAATTCTCTAACATCAGCTCATTTAGAGCTTCGACAAAAAGAGAAACTTGCAGTGATTGGACAAATGGCTGCAGGTATTGGCCATGAGATACGTAATCCACTATCATCATTAAAAGGATTTACTCAGCTGCAACGGGAAAGATATCCAAACACAAATGAATTTTATCCTATTATGATTCAAGAAATTGATCGAATTAATTCCATTGTTAATGACTTGATGTATCTTGGAAAGCCAAGGGAGATAAAATTTGTTAAAGCAAATATAGAAGAAATAATTGCTTATACGTTATCTATTACTCAACAACAAGCTGAGAGACAAGGGGTAACGATAGAAACAATAATCGCAGGACCATTATCACCTATAGATTGTGATTCTCTCCAACTAAAACAAGTATTTATCAATCTGATAAAAAATGCAATTGAATCAATGTCTAATGGCGGAAGTATTAAGGTAAATGTGAAGGTTGTAGATAATAATAAGATGAATATCTCCATCCAAGATGAGGGTTGCGGTATAGATGAGGAAAACATTGCTAGTCTTGGAGAACCTTTCTATACCACTAAAATAGACGGAACTGGACTTGGATTAATGGTTTCAACCCAAATTATTCACGATCATGACGGTGAAATCACAATAAAAAGCAGTCTTGGTAACGGCACAATAGTTAATGTTACTTTACCGGTATCACAGATTTATGGAAAAAAATAATTCTATATTTATACAAAATTCAATACCATAATATATTACAACGTTAATACCAATAAGATATAATGTAGAAGAATATGATAAAATAAATTATATTGTAAAAATATGGGTAATTAATGAGGGATAGGACTAATAGTGCTTTCCCTTTATAGATGTATTTTTAATATATGTGTTAGAAACTCTGGAGGATTATATGATACCACATGAAGAGCAGCGAACCGTCAAATGGTTTCTAGTAATTTCTTATATTATTATGATTGGCTATGACTTTCTTTATTATTATTTAATACCTAATTATATAACTCGTACCCATAGCGGTTTACCAAATAAATTTTGGTATATAAACTACTATATTGTCTTAACGGTATTTATTCCAGCTGTAAGCTATTATTTAATTAAGGTGAAAAAGCAATATTTGATTAAATATGTGTTTATTTCCAGCTATTTATGTTTCTCTTTTCTATTTGACCTTTTAACTTACTATGGAAGAGGGGATTCCTATACCAGTGGTAATGTTGTAGAAGTATTTCTTATCTTGACACTGCCGCTCTTCTTAAATACTAGATACTTTTGGGTAGTATGTTTAGGTATAGCCACTAAATATATACTTACTGGAATAATATTAAATACTTCCTTTGTTATTATGCCAATTGTTTTAATAGCAATTTTATCGGTAATGTCCTTCTTTTTATTAATTCGCTTTCAAGGTTATGTCAAAGCCATAAGTGTATCATATGACAATCAGTTGGAGGGAATTGTAAAAGGTGTTATTGCTACACTAGAACTGAAGGATCCATATACAAGAGGGCATAGTGAGCGGGTTGCAAGTTATGCGCTGCTTTTAGCAAAAGAAATTGGAGGGTTAACAAAAGAAGATCAGAAATCATTTTATTATGCATGTTTACTGCATGATATAGGAAAAGTAAATATTCCAGATCATATACTGATGAAACCAGGAAGACTCACTAAGGAAGAATTCGATATAATAAAAACACATCCTGTTGTCGGTGCTGAAGCCGTAAAAAATGTTGAGGGTATCAAGGGTAGTATCTGTGTAATTCGTTCACACCATGAACGGTGGGATGGGAAAGGCTACCCTGATCAATTAAAGGGTAAAGAAATTCCACTACTTGCCAGAGTCTCAGCAATTGCCGATGCCTTTGACGCGATGACTTCCTCTCGATCTTATCGAGAAGCAATGAGCGTTGAAGAAGCCTATCAACGTATTATGGAAGGAAATGGTTCTCAATTTGATCCAATGCTAGTTGAAGAGTTCAAAAAGGTATACCCGGCATGGGTTAAATTTCATGAAAATTATCCGTGGACTAAAAAATGGACTTACCTTTGGGAGGTGGAATCATGAAAATCCGTAAGCTTAAGAAGGTAAAAACAACTTGCTGGTGGTGTCCTTGGTTCGGTATAAAACCATCATAAAAAAAAGTGGATGCTAGCAATATGCTATGCATCCATTTTTTTAAAATCCTTTAGTTAGGAACGGTGTTTAGATGAGCTTAACACTTAGTGCTACTCTTTCGTTGGTACCTATAGAAATTCGAAAGGACAAGAAACGATTTATCATAGAAGATAAAACTTCAGGTGAGTTTTTTGAAATGCCTGAAATTTGTGTAGACGCAATCAGTTTGATGAATCAAGGTGAGCAGCTAGGAAATATTGAGCTTTTACTGAAGGAAAAATACCCATATGAAGATGTAAATCTTCTAGAATTTGCTGAACAGCTAATCGACTTACAATTGCTTGATAGTATCGATGGAGTAAAAATTGATAAGCAGGAAATTCAAAGAGAACAATTAGGCTTTTTATGGATATCACCAAAAATAGGGAAGTTCTTTTTTAATAAGTTTACATATTTTTTGTATGGGGCAATATTCATATTGAATATTCTTCTTTTCATTGTCAATCCATCTTTATTTCCCCATCATGAGGATATATTTGTTTTTGACCTAATGGTAGTAAATGTATTATTTTGGATGTTTTTTACCTTCCTATTTGTGCTGATTCACGAATTTGGACATGTTTTGGCGATGAGGGCACACAACTTACCAACTAAATTAGAGATAGGGCATCGTATGTTTTTTGTTGTCTTTGAAACGGATATGTCTTCGGTTTGGAAATTACCTTCAAAAGACCGCAATGTTCTTTTTCTAGCAGGACTTTCTTTTGATAGTCTCATCCTTTTTGTAGCCTTAATTTTGCAGTTAATATTTCAAAGTGAACAAGGGATTATTCTAGGTTTAATGAACCTTGCAGTTTTTGATGTTGTTTTGAGGATTATTTATCAATGTTGTTTTTATATGAAGACTGATTTATATTTTGTTTTCGAGAATGTTTCAGGCTGCTACAATCTGATGGAAATGGCTCAACAGACTATTAGAAAGAAGCTACCCTTTCTTAATTCGCACGCGAGGGAAGAAGTAGTTTTCTCAGAAGAAAGAAATACTGTATTTACTTTTTCCGTTTTCTATTTTCTTGGTGTAGTTATAACGATCGCTCTATATATCATTTATTTTATTCCAGAAGTTATCCATGCGGGTAAACAGCTGCTCCCCGGTTTTGGAATGGCTCCAACAAGCCTTGCTTTTTGGGATGCGGTGCTTTTCACTCTGCAGGTTAGCATCTTCTTACTATTACTGTTGTACTCCTATCGGAAAAAGTATCGTAGAGGGATCTAAATGTGACGAAGATTTGTCTAAAATTGAATATCTAAGGGTTTTTTCCTCGTGAGATGGGGGAGTTCCCCTATATTTGTAACACTAACGAATTTCTTACAATAAGAGTAAGAAATTCGTTAGTGTTATTTTTTTTGAGGAGGAGCTCCAATGCAGGCAAATACTTCAACAAATAAAAAAGCGGAACGCTCAATCAATGATGCGTTTGCATCTAAGTTTGCAAAATCAATGTTTTTAACCATTTCCGCTATTGTTATTCTTTCTTTTATTGCAACAAGAATGTTCACCCATGTTGATTTAAATCTTTATGGATATATGGTAGGTACGATTGTTTTTATCGGGGGATTTTTCTACCGCTTTATCGCATGGGGCGAAAGACCGCCAACTAAAATCTTTATCAAAAAAGGCTTAAAGCTTTTAAAAAGAAAAAGCACACCTAAAACTGCGGTTAATCATTTAGCTATTTATGACTTCATTAAAAATCGAGGAATTCACCGTTGGATCCAGCATATTCTAATCGGTTGGGGCTGTGTTCTTGCATGTTTAGTTACCTTCCCACTCGTGTTTGGCTGGATGTATTTCACAATGGATGACAACGGCTATTATACAATCGTGTTAATGGGTATGAATTTAATGGAAGTAAATGCTGATGGTATTATTGCTTGGTTCTCATACAATGCATTAAATATCGCTGCAATCATGGTTACTGCAGGTGTATGCATGGCGTTGCAGCGCCGATTAAAAAACATGCAGGCAAGAGCAGAGCAAAAATTCATCTATGACTTCCTGCCACTTTATTTATTGTTATTTATTTCTATTACGGGACTTTTATTAACCGTTCAAAACGTATTTTTACATGGCTGGATGCAGCCGCAAATGTCATTGATTCACCAATTTTCCGTGATTGTCACACTAATTTATTTACCATTTGGAAAACTTGCTCATATTCCTTTCCGTCCGGTAAGTGTCTTTGCGAGGAATTACCGTGAGCACTATGCTGAACAGGAAGAGAAAAAGTGTAAAGTTTGCGGCGATCATTTCGTTTCAGTTGAACAGTCGAATGATGTCATTCAAGTATTGGGAGTAAATGCGATTAAATTCAATATGGAAGATGGATTTAATCTTGCTGAATTATGCCTTCCATGCCGTAGAAAATACAGAATATCAAGATTCTCAGGATTCGCAACGCACCAAGTGAAGGTCAAGGAGGCAAATCAGAATGCAAAGGGATAAGTTTTTCAAGGAAATAGAAAATGTCCGTCATCCAAATGAAACTCTTGTAAAAACGCACTGCAGCTATTGCGGTATGCAATGTGGGATGAATTTACGTGTAAATACAAAGACCAATAAAATAATCGGTGTTGAGCCTCGCTATGATTGGCCAGTAACCGTCGGTAAAATGTGTCCAAAAGGAGTTACTGCCTATCAGCAAACGAATCATGATGATCGTATCTTGAAACCTTTGATTCGTGATGATGCTTCCCTAAAAGGAACAAAAGAAGGATTCCGTGAAGCAACATGGGAAGAAGCATATAGCTTAATTGCTAAAAGATTTGGAGAGCTTCAAAACAAATACGGAAAAGATACTCTATCTGTATTCAGCGGTGTTTCAATGACCAATGAAAAATGTTATTTAACAGGAAAGTTTGCAAGGGTTGCTATGCAAACAAGGTACATTGACTATAATGGTCGTTTCTGTATGTCCAGTGCGGCAGGCGGATTCCTCCGTTCTTTCGGTGTAGACCGTGGATCCACTTTACCATGGACAGATCTTCATGAAACGGATTGTTTGTTTATTGCGGGAAGTAATACTGCTGAATGTCATCCCACTTCAATGTTTAGAGTATGGGCGGTACAGGAAAGAGGAGGCTATTTAATTGTAGCTGACCCTCGTGAAACACCAATTGCAAGAAGAGCGGACGTTCATTTGGATTTAAGACCAGGTACAGACCTTGCCCTTGCAAATGGAATCTTGAATCTATTAATTCAAAATGGCTATGCAAATGAGGAATTTGTTAATAACCATACAAATGGTTTTGAAGAAACAAAAGAATTAGTAAAAGAATTTACACCAGAATATACAAGTGAGCTAACAGGTGTTGCTCCTGAAAAGATTATCCGAGCAGCGGAAATTTACGGGAAAGCACCAAATGCAGTCGTAATGTTTGCTCGTGGTATCGAGCAGCAGCATAAAGGGGTAGATAATGTTTCTGCCTATACGAATATGGCCTTAGTAACAGGGAAAATTGGACGGCCAAAATCTGGTGTTGCAACTTTTACAGGTCAAGGAAATGGTCAGGGCGGCCGTGAGCATGGACAGAAGTCAGATTTACTTCCAGGCTATCGCAAAATTACAAATCCAAAGCATGTTGAAGAGGTTTGCCAGGTTTGGGGAATTACTCCTGAAGAAATGCCGCAGCCAGGTGTTTCGGCTTATGAAATGTTTGAATTAATGGAGCAAAAAACCATTCGGGCTATGTATCTGCTTTGTTCGAATCCTGCTGTATCAGCACCGAATTTGAACTTCGTCCGTAAAGCAATGAAAGGTTTAGATTTCATGGTATGTGCGGACTTCTATCTTTCAGAATCTGCAGAGTTTGCAGATGTCATTCTTCCGACAGTTACATGGTCTGAAGATGAAGGGACAGTAACAAATCTTGAAGGACGTATTATTAAAATTAACAAAGCACAAGAACCACTTGGTGAATCAAAGCCAGATTGGCAGATCCAAGCAGAGCTTGCAGAATACCTAGGAAGAGGAAAGTATTTCTCTCACCTAAAAACAGCTAAAGATGTTGCTGATGAGTTCCGATTAGCAACAAAAGGCGGATATGCTGATTATTATGGTGCAACATGGGATAAAATCGACAAACAAGACGGAGTTTTCTGGCCGTGTAAAGATGAGAATGACGAAGGAACTCCACATATGTTCTTAGATAAAAAATTCTATCATCCAGATGGAAAGGCAAAAATTTGTGCACTTCCATACCGTCCGCCAGCTGAAGAGCCGGATCAAGAATATCCATTGCGCTTAACAACAGGCCGTGTTGTGTATCATTATTTATCAGGTAATCAAACGAGAAGAATTAATTTCTTACGCGATATGTGTCCTGAGCCATACGTTGAAGTACACCCAGAAACAGCTGAAAAATATAACATTAAACATGAAGAAATGGTTCGCCTATATACTCGTCGAGGCGAAGCTGAATATAAAGTTAAAATCACTGAAGCTATCCGAAAAGATACGGTTTTTGTACCCTATCATTTTGGTCACGATAAATCTATTAATCTATTAACGATTGCTGCTCTTGATCCAATGTCAAGAATGCCGGAATTTAAAGCTTGTGCAGCGCAGATTGAAAAACTTGAACTAAAGAAGGTGCAGTAAATGAAAAAGAGGTTATATCTTGAACTAGAAAACTGTATAGGCTGTCGCTCGTGTTTGGCTGCCTGCACACAGTGCGGAGGGCATGAGGAGCGTAACCGTAACTACGTTTACGATGTTAACCCGCTTGTTAACCGTCAAACTATGCCTCTAATGTGCCTTCACTGTGTGAACCCAGCATGTGCGAGAAGCTGTCCGGCGCAAGCAATCCAAATTCATGAAACAGGAGCCGTTCTTTCGGCACTTGTGGAAAAGTGTATTGGCTGTCAAAACTGTACGATTGCCTGCCCATACGGTATACCAAAGTTTGATACCGAGCAAAATCTAATGTATAAGTGCGATCTTTGTATCGACCGTACAAAAGACGGAATCCCTCCAATGTGTGCAAGTGTATGTCCATCAAATACATTGCAATGGTTAACTGATGAAGAAATAGAAGCAAAGCAAAAGCAATTTAATTTAGATAATGGTAAATGGGTTACAAGTATGCCTTATTTAGAAGGCGAAACAAATGTTAGAGTGAATCTCCCTGGTATCCTTCAGGGTGTCACAAAATTGTTTTAGGAGGGATTAACATGACAGATAAAAGTAATAAAATCCCGTTCAATGAAGATAACTATACACATAATATAAACCGCAATAATGAACGAAAACTCGACCGCCGCGGGTTTATGAAAACATTAGTTGGAGCTGCAGGTGTATTTGCAGTTTCCTCTCTTCCTTGGGGTGTATTGGCTGCGAAAGAGCTTAACGGACTGGGAGACAAAAAATATCCAAAACAGAAAATTATCGATGTAAAGTCTTTACCTATTGGCGATGCAGTAGATTTCCATTTTCCAGGCGAGCATGATAGCGCGATTTTAATCAGGTTATCCGAGGAGAAATATGTTGCTTATCAAAATGCTTGTACTCATCTTCGCTGCCCTGTATTTTGGAAGAAAGATGAGGGCGAAATGCTCTGCCCATGTCATCACGGGAAGTTTGACGTTGAAACAGGTGCGCCTACAGCTGGTCCGCCTAGACGCCCGCTCCCTGAGATTTATGTGAAAGTAGAAAACGGAACCGTTTTTGCTGTAGGGGTGAAGCGATATGAAGCGTAGTTACCTAAGTGTTGCTCTCCTTTTAGCCGTCTTAATGTTAAATATTATTGCTACACAATATATGGTTCATCAGTATTTTTATGAAAATTATACAAACACAATTGCTGCAGCAGTCTTCAATGTAATCCTTTTTCCTGCCGCACTCCTTATTTATAAAAAGGGTGTGAAAATCAATGAATAGTGAAACGTATTTAGATTTTTGTTTCATACGAGAACAAACAGGTGATTTTGCTGCCGATATTGATGAATTATTGAAAAACATGTTTGGGAAAAAGCGATTAAATTGGTTTCTTGAGGAAAAGACAATCGATGGAGCAGAAATGGTGATCGCAGAAGTAAAAGGAATGAGTGATTGGAGCTCAGAGGAAGAAACTATCCTATTCATAGAGGACCATGCGGATTCAAAGTTTTGGGAGTATCTGCAAGGTTACAAAATGTTCATCTATCCAGTCAAGAAGGGATGTAACAGCTGTGGAACCCATTAATGTTGATGAATTACAGAGATTCGTTGGGGCGACTGTTGAAATCGCTATTTCTGATCAGGAGGGTGGGGATCAAGCTCCTACTGTAAAAAGGGCAATAAAAAAAGTCCAAAACTGTCCTGATCGTACACATGTCCGTTTCTATTTTGATGATATATATTTTTTAGCAGTACCGCTTATTAGCAATGTAAATCAATCAGAAGATATGTTTTCAGCTTCTGACCTAGAAAGTGGTTTAACCTATACGTTTAAAAAAGTATAGGTTTTTTCAAATAAAAAAGAGATAAGGGGGGAAGGTAATGGAGCATTCTGAATCAAAGCATCTAATTAACTCTTATATTATTCAATCGCAGGAAGAGGAAATTAAACGAATATCATTGGAACTCCATGAAGGTGTTGGACAAAACCTGTTTAGTATTCTAACTGGACTACAATTCGTTGCATCTGGAATTAGTCAGCCGCATTTAAAAAATCACTTGAATGAAATGACACAGTTGATTGAAAAAACGATGCAAGAAATTAGACTGCTTTCCGTTGAGCTGCACCCGCCTGTCCTTACTACTCTTGGATTACTTCCAGCGGTGAAGAGTTATATTAAGTTATATACGTCTACCTTTGGTATTCTTGTTGATTTAACATCTACTGGGGAAGAACAGCAAATAACAGAGCGAAATAGTATTGCTGTTTTTCGAGTGTGCCAGGAAGCACTTGCAAATATCGCAAAATATGCGGATACATCTAATGTAAAGATGGAGTTTTGCTGGAGTGAAGATGAGTTAAGGATTTCCATTCTAGATTTCGGCAAGGGATTTCAAACAGAAACCATTACAAAGAATCCTTATGCATTTGGAATTGCCTCCATGAAGGAAAGAATGCTTCTAACTGGCGGACAGTGTGTGATTTCCTCTAAAATAGGAGAAGGAACATCTATTGAATTATCTCTTCCCTTATAGGGAGCAAAGGAGAGTTAAAATTGATCAAAATCCTATTGGTTGATGACCATGCTGTTGTAAGAAGCGGCTTGAAGATGCTATTAAATACGAATCCTGAAATTGAAGTGATTGGAGAAGCATCTGAGGGGAATGAAGGAATTAAAAAAGCGTTGAAGCTTAAACCTAATGTGGTAGTGATGGACTTAAGTATGCCGCATGGGAAGGATGGTTTAACTGCAACTGCTGAATTAAAAAAGCAGCTGCCAGAAACTAATATCTTGATTTTAACGATGCATGATGATGAGGAATATCTATTTAGAGCGGTACAGGCAGGGGCATCAGGTTGTATTTTAAAAAGTGCACCTCATGATGAGCTGATGGCAGCAATCGAATCAGTTGCAAACGGAGATGCATATCTTCATCCAGCAGCAACTAAAAGATTAATGGAAGAATATTTAGGAAGCATTAAGCATGACAGCCATGATACCTATCATCTTTTATCCGAGCGTGAAAAGGAAGTTCTAACGCTTGTAGCTAAAGGTTATGCAAACAAAGAAATAGCGGAACAGTTAGTCATAAGTGTAAAAACGGTAGAAACTCATAAGGGGAACTTAATGGAAAAACTGCAAATGAAGACTAGACCTGAACTGGTGGAATATGCGGTTAAAAAGGGGCTATTAGGTTATGGAATATAAGGAGAAGACCAACGAATGACAGAAATAACAGAAAATAATGGGGTAATGGAGGTCTGTAATCAGTTACTGAAGGAGGTAGGCTGTGATTTTGTTGCCCTTGCCCTTCAAAATGAAGTTGGCCCCGATGTTCGATGGCACTATGCTTCAGGGAACGTAAACGATAAATATAAGAGAATTACCGTCCGTTTTGGAAAAGGAATCGCTGGAAAGATCATTTCAAGCGGTAGTCCAATGATGTTGAGTGACTTTCCGAATGATATCTATGGAAAAGTAACCGACCATCCCATTATGCTTGCTGAGAAGCTTATTTCCTGTTATGCGGTACCTTTATTTTTTAATGGCTCTCCAAAAGGTGTATTACTTGTTGGAAAGAGGGTGTCATACACTTTTTCTGAAGATGAGCAAGAACAGGTGAAAGAGTCAGCTGAATCTGTTGAGCAGCTCTTAGGAAGCCAAATCTTAGGAGGAGGGGCTTAAGTCATGGAGACAAATCATCAGCAGTCACTAAATGAGCTCACCAGCCTAGAGTTGGAATTAAAAAAGTCAATTCAAGAATTAATGGATATAAAATTTGCCCTTGATGAATCTTCCATTGTAGCAATAACGGATTCTAGAGGAACAATTACATATATAAATGAACAATTTATTCAAATTTCAAAGTATACAAAAGATGAGCTGATGGGGCAGGACCATCGGATATTAAATTCCGGCTACCACTCTGCAGAGTTTTTTAAGGAAATGTGGAGAACGATTGGTGCTGGGGATGTTTGGAAAGGTGAAATCCGTAACCGTGCCAAAGATGGAAGCTATTATTGGGTAGATACTACAATCGTTCCTTTCTTAAATGATAAGGGGAAGCCCTATCAATATTTGGCGATTCGATACGAAATAACAGAACGAAAAAGAGTGGAACAGGAACTTCAAAAAATGATGACAACCATCATTGATGTTCAAGAGGAAGAACGAAAGCGATTATCACGAAATTTACATGATGGCATTGGTCAAAATCTATATAGTCATCTAATTACAATAAATCGTTTATTGTCAGAATTAGATCATCCGCTTCTCCATCAAATGCAAAGGGAAGCAACCCAATTAATTGAAGAAATTCGCGATATATCATGGGAATTGCGTCCATCAGTATTGGATGACCTTGGACTTGTTCCTGCGATTCGTTCCTTCCTTTCCCGCTTTTCTGAGAACTATCATATTGACGTTTTTTTTGAATGTTTGTTAAAACGCCGACTCGATATAAGTATTGAATTAACCATTTACCGGATCATTCAGGAAGCATTAACAAATATAAGAAAGTACGCAGAAGTATCCGAGGCGGCTGTTACCGTTAGAGATTTTGACCAGAGTGTCAGGGTAATGATAGAAGATAAGGGGAGAGGCTTTGAGACAGGCTCCCAAACCCGTGGTGTTGGGCTTTTCAGTATGGATGAAAGAGCGCGGGCAGTTGGAGGAGAACTGACGATTAACTCCTCACCTGGAAAGGGGACAAGAGTAATCCTAGAAATCCCAAAATAAGCTGAAGATATAAAAAGTAGAACCTGGCATTATGCCAGGTTCTACTTTTTATATCTTAAATGAACTTTTTAAAGAAACAATTCGGTTAAAGACGAGTTTATCTACTGTCGTATGCTTTGGATCTACATTGAAATATCCATGTCTAAAAAATTGGAATTTGTCATAAGGTCTGCTTTCGCGCATGTTTGGCTCAACAAATCCTTGTAATACCACTAGAGATTCAGGATTTACGTTATCAAGGAAGGTTTTATCTTCCTCTTCTTCTTCAGTTTTATCGAGAATAAGTGGTTCGTATAAACGAAACTCCGCTGGCACGGAATTGGTTGCTTCCACCCAATGAATGGTACCTTTTACCTTACGGCCAGTAAAGCCAGTACCACTTTTGGTTAGCGGGTCATAGGTGCAGCGAAGTTCAACAACTTCTCCGTTTACATCCTTGATGACTTCTTCGCATTTAATAAAATAAGCATGTTTAAGGCGTACCTCATTACCAGGGAAGAGGCGGAAATATTTAGCCGGAGGATTTTCCATGAAATCGTCTTTTTCGATGTAGATTTCACGAGAAAATGGAATTTTCCGTAAACCCATTTCTGGAACTTCAGGATTAATCTCGGCATCAAGTAATTCAATTTGCCCTTCTGGATAGTTTGTGATGACAACTTTTAATGGATTTAGAATTCCCATTGTCCGAGGAGCTTTTAATTTTAAGTCTTCTCTAACAAAGTGTTCAAGCATTTGGGAATCTACGGCGCCAGAACCTTTCCCTACACCTGTCTCACGAACGAAATTACGAATCGAATCAGGGGTAAAACCTTTTCGTCTCATTCCAGAGATTGTAGGCATCCTTGGATCATCCCAGCCATCAACAAACCCTTCGTCCACAAGCTGCTTAAGCTTACGCTTGCTCATTACGGTGTTCGTCACGTTTAAGCGGCCAAATTCAATTTGTTGCGGCGTACTTTCCATTTCGCATTGTTCCACTATCCAGTTATAAAGTGGACGTTGGTCTTCAAACTCAACGGTACAAATGGAATGAGTTACGTCTTCAATTGCATCCTCTAAAGGATGAGCAAAAGCATACATCGGATAGATACACCATTTATCGCCTGTGTTATGGTGTGTTGCATGAGCAATTCGATAAATGACAGGATCACGTAAATTGATATTTGGAGATTTCATATCAATTTTTGCACGCAGAACCTTTTGACCATTTGTAAATTCTCCGTTTCTCATCCGTTCAAATAAATCAAGATTCTCCTCGGCCGAACGATCACGATAAGGGCTCTCTTTACCAGGAGAGGTCAAGGTGCCACGGTACTCACGAATTTCGTCAGCGGACAGGTCATCCACATAGGCAAGTCCTTTTTTAATTAACAGCACAGCCCGTTTGTACATTTCTTCAAAATAATCTGAAGCAAAATATAAGTTATCCCATTCAAATCCAAGCCATTTCACGTCTTCTTTAATGGAATTAACATATTCGACATCTTCCTTTAACGGATTGGTGTCATCAAATCGTAAATTGGTTTTTCCGTTAAATTCATCCGCTAATCCAAAATTAATGATGATGGATTTAGCATGACCAATATGTAAATATCCATTGGGCTCTGGAGGGAAACGAGTGATAATTTTATCGTGTTTGCCAGATTCCAAATCCTTAATCATAACATCTTTTATAAAATTAGAACTTAGATTGTCCACTCTATTCAACCTCTTTCTTTCATCTCTATTACTTATAAATAACATAAAATATGATATTTTTCCATTGTACCCAACTATTCATTAGAAAAATAGTGAAATTGGTAAAAAGAAAGCAAAAAGGCTACAATATATGCTTATAGAAGGAATGGAAGGGGATTTAATATGATTAATTTAGGTACAGTCGGAACAGGGTGGATTACAGAATCCTTTATAGAGGCAGCAAAATTGAGCGGGAAACTAAATTTAACAGCAGTCTATTCCCGAACAGATGAAAAAGCAAAACACCTTGCCCATACATATAACGCAGCATACTTTTTTACTGATTTAGAGGAAATGGCAAAAAGTTCTGAGATTAAGGCTGTCTATATTGCTTCACCTAATTCAGTCCACTTTGAGCAGGCACTTACTTTTTTAAAAAATAAGAAGCATGTTATTTGTGAAAAGCCGATATTTTCAAATACAGCTGAATTAGAAAAAGCTTATCAAATTGCTGAGGAAAATGGTGTTTATTTATTTGAAGCTATACGCAATATTCATACACCAAACTTTCGTATTTTAAAAGAAAAGCTTCATATGGCAGGTAATCTAAGAAGTGCTATTCTTCCATATATGAAGTATTCTTCACGCTACGATTTGTTTTTACAAGGGGAGGAACCGAATATCTTCTCAAGTACCTATTCAGGCGGAGCTTTAGTAGATTTAGGTGTGTATCCGCTCTTCTTAGCTATCGGGCTATTTGGAGAGCCGCAAAAGGTCACCTATTATCCAGTTAAACTGCGGAGCGGTATCGATGGCAGCGGTACACTTATTTTAGAATATCAAGACTTTGTCTGTACTATACTTTGTTCAAAGATTTCAGATTCCGTTCTTCACTGTGAGATTCAAGGAGAAAAGGGTACCTTTGTCCTAGAAGATGCCGCTCCAATATCTGAAATAAAATTCCTTGACTGTCATACAAAAGAGAGTGAAATCTTCAGTGTGGCCCAGGAAGAAAAAGATATGGTCTATGAATGCATCAATATCGCTGAAATCATTGAAACCAACAATGACCAAGAATATGAGAAGCTAAAGCAATGGAGTAATTTTGTACTGCGTGTAACGGAAGAAGCACGGAAACAGAATAATATTGTTTTTGGAGTAGAACGCTAGGTGAATGTAACCCTATACTTCTTACAAACTAATTATGTCTGTTTTAAGTATAGGGTTGTGAACTCTTTATGAAAACGGCATTCTTGATGACTTTTATCACATCCCCGATTTTCCTTCGTTCCTTATATTTAAGGTGAAGAAGATTGGGGGAATCGTAATGAAGTCAATGAACTGGTACAAGAAACAGTTGAAAAGAAAACCGGTTCAAATAACAAGGTACGTCGTTCAAGCTGTATTCCTGTTATTTTTACTATATGTCGGTGTCCGTTTTTATCAATTTTATATGCATTTTGAAACCCTAGGAGAAACACCTTTTGTTGAAAGACCATCAGCAGTCGAAGGATTCCTGCCAATTAGTGCTTTAATGGCATTGAAGGTATGGCTTGCAACTGGGGACTTTGATGTCATACATCCAGCAGGCCTCGTTTTATTAAGCTTTTTTGTAGGCGGAGCTATTATTTTCAAGAGATCTTTTTGCAGCTGGATTTGTCCGATTGGAACAGTTGGGGAATGGATCAGCAGATTGGGGAAAAAACTTTTCAAAAGAAATTTCGAGGTACCCACTTGGCTCGTTTGGCTGCTAACCCCAATTAAGTATTTATTACTACTTTTCTTTTTAGGTATGGTTATCGTAATGCCGACGTATGGTGCAATTTCCTTCTTAAACGAACCATATAACAAAATATCGGATGTGAAAATGCTGACATTTTTCTTAGATATTAGTGGTTTTGGCCTTGGCTTTCTAACCGTGATGTTTGTACTGTCTTTATTCTATAAAAATTTCTGGTGCAGATTCCTCTGCCCTTATGGAGCGTTCATCGGACTTGGTTCGATATTTAGAATTTCCAAGATTAGTAGAAATGAAGAAACTTGTACGAACTGTGAAATGTGTACGAAGGTTTGTCCTTCCAGAGTAAAGGTGCATAAGGTCGAAACCGTAAATAACTTAAATTGTACAGCTTGTATGGCCTGTGTAGAGGCATGCCCTGTAAAGGATACCTTGAACATGACAGTAGCAAATAAAAAGGTAAGTAAATGGTTTATTCCGGTTTCATTCTTTGTCGTATTCTTCTTAATAGTTGGCTTTGCAAAAATGACGGGACACTGGGAAACCATTATCAGTTATGAAGAATGGAAAATATTAATTCCTGAAGCAAAATATATAGACTAAGCAAAAGAGAGTAACCTGATTCGTACAATCAGGTTACTTTTTTTTTAGAGGAAATTTTCTGACTATTTTTTAAAATAGAGTTGAAAAACCCAAAAATGTCCAATATAATAAAAATATACATTTCCAAATAAACAATCTTATTTCTTATTTGGAAATTTAATGCTTCAAAAATTAATCGATAACAGGAGTGAGTAAAATGGAAACTCGTTATACACATAGTCCAGAAGATATTCGTCATTATTCAACAGAACAATTACGCAAGGAATTTTTAGTAGAAAGTATTTTTGTACCAGGGGAAGTAAGATTGACGTATACCCATAACGACCGAATGATCTTTGGCGGTGTTACACCAACAAATCAGCCTTTAACGATTGAACTCTCTACAGAATTAGGAGTTACCTACTTCTTAGAACGACGTGAACTTGGTGTAATTAATATCGGTGGACCAGGATCTATTGTAATCGAAGGCAGAGAAGAACCAATGAAAAAGCAAGATGGATATTACATTGGAAAAGAAACAAAGGATATTCAATTCAAATCAGAAGATCCGTCTAATCCGGCAAAATTCTATACAGTATCTGTACCGGCTCACCATAAATATTCAAATGTAAGAATTAGTATTGATAATATTGAACCAATGGTGACAGGGGATTCATCCACGTTAAATCATCGTTCTATCTATCAATATATTCACCCGAACGTATGTGAAAGCTGCCAGCTTCAAATGGGATATACCATCCTGACTCCAGGTAGTGCTTGGAACACAATGCCAAGTCATACACATGAACGCCGCATGGAAACGTATCTATATTTCGATATGAAAGAAGATACTCGTGTCTTCCATTTCATGGGCAAACCGGATGAAACCAAACATTTAGTTATTGCGAATGAACAGGCTGCCATCTCACCAAGCTGGTCTATTCATACAGGTGTAGGTTCAAGTGACTATACTTTCATTTGGGCAATGTGCGGTGAAAACATTACATATAATGATATGGACATGGTTCCAATGAAGGACTTAAAATAAATCCTTTTGTTCATTGATTGTTTTAATGTACTTCATTAAATAGAATTGGAGGCTTTGAAAATGACGCAGGACTTACAACAATTTTCATTAGATTATTTTAAATTAGATGGAAAAGTCGCGATTGTGACAGGTGGTAATACGGGAATTGGACAAGGCTTTGCGGTTGCGCTGGCAAAAGCAGGTGCGGATCTTTTTATCACGACTCATGGGAACAAATGGGGAGAAACGATAGAACTAATTGAAAAAGAAGGACGTCGTGCAGCGTTTTTTCAAGGTGATTTAACAGATAAACAAGTTTCAAAAGATATCGTAGCTAAATGCTTAGAAACATATGGAAGAGTAGATGTTTTGGTGAATAACGCAGGGACTATCCGCCGTTCGCCTATACTAGAATATAAGGAAGAAGATTGGGATGCAGTAATGGATATCAACCTTAATGCTGTTTACTCATTGAGCCAAGAAGCTGCAAAGGTAATGGTAGAGCAAGGCAGCGGAAAAATCATTAATGTTGCTTCCATGCTTTCTTTCCAAGGTGGAAAATTTGTACCATCCTACACGGCAAGTAAACACGGTGTCGCTGGATTAACAAAAGCATTTGCAAATGAATTAGCGATAAAAGGCATACAAATTAATGCCATCGCACCTGGTTATGTTGAAACGAAAAATACAGCACCAATTCGTGAGGATGAAGTGCGTCATGCAGAAATTACTTCTCGTATACCTGCTGGACGATGGGCAACTCCAGCTGATTTGCAAAGTGTAGTAGTTTTCCTTGCAAGCAGAGCATCTGATTATATGAATGGGGCCATTATCCCTGTCGATGGTGGCTGGTTAGTTCGCTAGTTTTACATTATAATAAGTTATAAAAATGAAGGGAGGTAACATAGTGGAGAATGCAAAACAGCCATATGGTACTGTTCTAATAAAGGCTTCTAGTATCCTTGATTTTCTTTCAGCAAAGAAAGAACCACAATCCTTAAATGTGATTGCTAAGGAAACAGGATTAACAAGTTCAACGGCCTTGAAGATATTAGATACCCTTCTTCTAATTGGTTATGTGAAAAAGCATCCTGAAACAAAGAAATTCGAACTTGGAAGTGCCTTAATTAAGTACGCAAACAAGTATCTTGCAGATCTGGACATCTCAAAAATTTCTTATCCATATTTAAAAGAGCTGCAAAATTGTTTAGATGAAACGATACACTTGGGTATTTTAGAAGGCGATGAAATCCTAACAGTTAACAAGCTGGAAACAAAAAAGCCAATTGTTTGCCTGAATTCTAGAATTGGTCTATCTAAGCCTCTTTACTGCTCCGCAATGGGAAAAGCCGTACTTTCAGAGATGTCGAATAGTGAAAAATTAGGTTACTTGTCCCGCGTGGAGCTTAAGCACATAACGGAGAATACCATTACTGATTCGGCAGCATTATTAAAACAGGTAGAGGATATAAAAAGAAATGGTTTTGCAATAGATGACAGTGAAGGTGAAAAGGATGTTTATTGTCTAGGTGTTTCACTACGAATGAATAACAAAACATATGGTGCTTTTAGCGTAAGTGTGCCATCCTATCGAATTTCACCTGAGGTTAAAGATGAAATCGTTCAAGCCATATTGAAAACAAAGGAAAATATCCAGAGAGAATTACAGCAAAATTATGTTTTTATATAAATAATAGCGATGAATCTATTTTAAGGCGTTTATGCTAAAATGGATTCTTTTTTGTTTGTTATAGCAGAAAGTTGCCATCACGCCCATTTTTACATATATATAATAAAAAAATAAAATGGGGTAGTACGGATGTCTAGAAGAAATACGGAACAGGAAAACTGGGTTACTTACCTTCTTTCCTTATCCAGAATGGTTTATCTTTTTCCGGCTGCAGTGAAAGGGATTGGCGGCAGTAAGTGGGGATATATCAATGAGAAGGGTGATTTTATTCTTCCAGCGCAATATGAAATGGCTCATGATTTTCAGGAAAATGGTTTAGCGATTGTTCAAGTAAATAATCTAACTGGAATGATCAACAATGACGGTTATTTTATTGTCAAACCAAAATATGATACAATCAGTCCCTTTTCAGAAGGGCGGGCAACTGTCATTGATGACGATGGCTTTAAAGTAATTGATGAAAGCGGGAAGGAAATTACCTCAAAGGCATATTCCTTTATTGGTGATTATCAAGATGGCAGGGCATTAGCTGCCAAGACGGATGAACATGGAGATTATCTATATGGCTATTTGAATAGACGTGGTAATGAGGTTATTCCTTTATCCTATGAATCTGCTAATAACTTTCATGACGGAAAGGCATTAGTTAAGACGATAGAGGGAAACCATGCTCTCATTGAGCTAACAGGTAAGGTAGTGAATTCTTACCCCAATCTCTTTGTCGCCGATTATGGTGAAGGTATGCTGGCATTTCGAGAAAGTAATGATGATAAATGGGGTTACATGGACGAAACAGGAAAGGTCATCATTGAGCAGCAGTTTACAGGAACACAGCCATTTGTCGATGGAAAGACAATTGTTAATGTAGAAAATAATTATTACGGCTTGATCGATACCCACGGGAAATTTATCATCAAACCACAGTATAATAGTTTGTTAAATCTCGAGGAGCATCGATATGCCCTAGGGAAAGCACCTAATCCAGAGAAGCCATATCTTTTTCAAAAGTATGCTCTTGCTGATTCCAGTGGTCAAATCCTTACAGGGTTTATCTATAATGGTATTTCAAATTTTAAGGAAGGAATTGCTTCGGCTTTCAACGATGAACTTACATTCTTTATCGATAAGCATGGTAAAAGAATAGAACATCTGCCAAAGGTTGAGGGCAGTGGTACATTAGCATTTGAGAAATCTTTAATTAAAGGGGATATCGATCTCCGAATTCTCTATTTTGATAAAAAAGGCAAGTTAATTTGGAAGCAAAATACTATCATTCCTTTAAACCACGATTATTCTGTTATCGAAAATAAATATAAACCAAACAAGGATTATTTAGTTTATTATCCACAGATAAAGGGTGTTGAAAATCAGGAGAGCGTTAATCAGAGATTGAAGGACCTATCTGGAGTGAAACCAACGCCTGCGCATACGCAATTGGAATCAAGCTATGCTGGTGATTTTGATATAGAGTTTTGTAAGAATAACCTGGTAGTCATTGAGATAAATGGATATGATTATCCTTTTGGTGCGGCACACGGAATGCCTGTTAAAAAATATGCTCATATCGACCTTAAAACGGGCAGGTTCTACCAACTAAAAGACTTATTTAAGCCGGAAGCAGATTATGTAAAGGTCATTAGTCAAATTGTTGGAGAACAAATCAAAAATAATGATCAATATTCCTATGTCTTCCCAGATTCTTATAAAGGAATAAAAGCAGACCAGGCATTCTTTATTAGTGAAGGGGCGTTGAATGTTTATTTTGAGCCTTATGAAATTGCCCCTTATGCTGCAGGCTTTCCAACTTTTACGATTCGGTTTAATGAGATAAGCAGCATCATTAATCATGATGGAGACTTTTGGCTTTCGTTTCATTAATTGACAACATCTTGGCAGCGATATATTTTTAACATAGGCAAAATTAAATGCTGTCAAGGGAGTGGGAAGAATGAAGACGATTGATATTTCCAGAAGGCTTGAAAATGGAATGCCAGTTTGGCCAGGGGATACACCCTTTCAATATGAGGTTTCGTGGTCCAAAGCAGAGAGTGGGTCTGTGAATGTTGGGAGCCTTACTATGAGTACACATACAGGGACGCATGTGGATGCGCCTTTTCATTTTGATGATAATGGAAAAAGAATGATTGAATTAGACCTCGACTTGTATATCGGTCCTGTAAGGGTACTCGATATGATTGGGAAAGATAGTATAGGAACAAAGGATCTAGAAAATGTAGATTTAGAAGGCTTTAAAAGAGTGTTGTTTAGAACTTTGGCGTGGGAAAATTCAGTTGAGTTTCCGGAAAAGATTCCTTTTATAGAAGGTAACCTTGGTCCATACTTAGCAGAGAAGGGAATTAGGCTCATCGGGGTGGATGTTCCATCGGTCGATCCGATTGACAGTAAAGACCTGCATGCGCACCATAGCTTAAATGAAAACGGAATTCATATCCTCGAATCCGTTCTTTTGGATCAAGTAGAACCAGGTGATTATGAGTTAATTGCCCTGCCCCTGCCATTGGTAGAAGGAGATGGAAGTCCAGTAAGAGCCGTGTTACGTTCACTTTAAAAAAGAAGCAGCGGGAATCAATTTCCGCTGCTTCTTTCATGAAATGCTTAACATAAATCCTATATAGCCTGAAACGATAAATAATAGACTCATTATTAAAGACAAAATCTTTGGAGCTTTTTTTATAAAAGATATAATGACTAACGCTAGAAAAAGTATAGCGATTAGAAAAAGGGTTATTGAAACAATTCCAGGGGAAAAATGGATAGGGAAATTTATATCACCCGGATGGAAAAAGGAAAACAGTTTGGAAGCACCTTCTGCCCTAATCATTGAACCCAGTTCATGAGGCGGCGAAGCTTGTCCGAGTGCACCAGTAATAGAAAAAACAATTAAAACAATCACGCTCTCAAGCTTTGCCCATGGAAGCGGATTAAAAGACGGATCTTTTTGCAGTCTTTTCCGAATCAAAAAGCTATTGATAAAGGCGAAAGCTAGTAATGGCAGAATTGCGATATGTTTAATTAATAATGTCTGCCCATAAGAAATAGCTGTTACGCTGACATATTCGGACAATTCCATATGAAAAGTCATTAAGGATATACCTGTTATGGTCGTAATAACTAAACATAAAATTGCAACAGGAGAAAACCACTTCAAGAATTGCAGCCAATGATCATGGTTCCGTGAAAACCAACTGACCACTATTAGAATTCCAACCCAAGTTGTTACAGCCAAAAAGTGGGCGGAATGTATGAGGAAACCGGCCAATTTGGATAAAGATGCTGCGTGGCTGGACCAGCCAAGGGAAGCAATTAAGATAAGCGTAAATGCTAGACCTGTCAAAGAAAATAAAGGTTTTTGTTCAAGTTTAATGGGAATTAGATAGATGAATAGAATGATCGAAATAATCCCCGTACTAATCCATGTCTTGCCAACCTCGAAATTCGTTAACACTGACTTAAGGGTGTAGCCTAAACCTAGGTCCTCATATAAATATAGAACAATTTTTAATACCGGTAAAAATGAAAATAGAGCAATTCCTAATGTGGCAGCCAAAAGCACACCTTTTGGAATCTTAATTTCCGGTCGAGCATTTTTGGGAATTAGATTCAAAATAAAGCTTCCGAGTAACAATGAAAAACAACTATAAAGTAATGCCTCACTTACGATACCTGTAATAAACATCTAGATTTGTTTCCTCCTAAAAATTAACCAATAGCTTCCAAAGCCCAAAACGATTATCAAACCCATTATGGCTGGGAATACATAATTCATCACAGAGGAATTTTCTGAATTCGTTTTATTTCCTTCTGTGGCTTCTGCCTTCATAACCGCTTCAGTATCTTTGGCGGAAGTTTCGATTTCTTTAGTCGTTTTAACTTGTGCTGGTGGTGTTGTATTTGTTTCCAAGTGGGAATCCGCAAAGGTATGTGAACCAAATAAAAAGAACAACAAACATGAAACCAGAGTAAGTTTACTTAACATCATTTTCAACTCCGATATATTGTTATCTTGCTGTTCTTCATTCTACCACCAATTAGAATAAGTTATATCGAATTAAAGATAATGTTCACAATACGTTCAAATATTAATATTACCTAATCTTATATACTAAAAACATAGTTGAACTTGATATAAATCAATTTTCAAAATACCAAAGGGTGTTACACTGGAAATAATCTTACTCAATAGGAGATGTTAAAAGATGAGCAGCTTCCAAATAGAAAATCAAAGAGCCGTCATAGATATTCGCGAGAGAGTGTTAAAGGGCGAACATCCACGACGGGAAATCATAAATTTTGTAAAGTCAGCACCTGTGGGTACCATATTTGAAATTCATTTACCACATCGTGGGGAACCGCTGGTAGCGACCTTTCAATCCTTAGGAATGAATGCGATTGTAAATGAAATCGAGCCAGCACACTTTCGTCTCATGGCAATAAAATTGAATGAAATTTAACCAAATTCAGATATCCTTTTTAGTTGGCCAAGCTCTAGGATCTGTAACTGCCTCTGACCCTCCATGCGAATAATATTTTTCGACATAAAAGTCAAAAGCTTTCTGCTTACAGATTCTGGGGTTGTTCCAATAAAACTTGCTAAATCTTTCTTTGTAATCGGCAGCGTAAATGCCTCATTCTGGATGTTCATTTTTTCATGGAAGAGTAGAAGAGCCTTTGCCAGTCTTTGTTCCACTTCCATTAAACTTAGATTCCCCATGGATTCATCTGCTTCATAAAGACGGTCGTTCATCGCCACTAAAAAGCGGAATGCCATATCAGAATTACCCTCTATTGTTTTTAAAAAGTCAGCTTTTTCTATTGAACAAATCATCGTTTGTTGGACGGTTTCAGCATTTATATAATGTTTTTCATCTCTTAAAAGAGAATATAGGCCAAAAAAATCTCCAGGAAACAGAAGCCGAACAATTTGTTCTTTTCCGTCTGCAGATGTTTTCGTTAATTTAATCAGTCCTTCTTTGACAACAAATAACGTACTAGAACGTTCCCCTTCTCTAAAAATATATTCTCCTTTATGTGCCATTCGGCTGCGTGTTACCTTTCGTAATTGCTGAATATCCTCCGCATTCAGCCCTTTAAAAACAGGAACAGTGATAAGACAGGATGATTCATGAGAGCAATTTTCACAACACACGATTATAACCACTCCCTTAAAGTATTCGTTACTATATAGTTTATCTTTCTTTATTCGTTTTTGTAGTGATTCAAATCAACTCTTGATGTAAGTCAATGTTTCTTTTCCGGATTTCTTATAAGATTAAGAAAAACAAGAGGTGATTATGAATGAATACAGCTTGTTTAATTGTATATGCGAGTATGACTGGTAATACTGAGGAAATAGCACACTTAATAGCTGAAGGAATTCAACTGTCAGGTAGTGATGTTGAAATGAAGGATATATTAGAGGTAGATGTGAATGAACTTCAAAACTACAATGGCATCCTGCTGGGTGCCTATACTTGGGGTGATGGTGAACTTCCGGATGAGTTTATAGATTTTTATGAAGACATGGATGGCTTAAACTTACAAGATAAAATAGCAGCAGCCTTTGGGTCCTGTGATTTTTCATATGAGCATGTAGGCCGTGCCGTTGAGATTCTATCAGAAAAACTAGAGAATCTAGGTGCAAAGGTCGTTAACAGTGGATTGAAAATTGAAAAAACCCCTTCTAGTGCGGACAAAGAAATTTGTATTAACTTTGGCAAATCTTTTGGAGCTGCCATGATAAAAAGGAGAGATTCAGATGAGTATAATTCAGTTGTCTCTTAATGATGTTGCCTGCTCTGGGTGTATTGGGAAAATCAAAAGGAAAATAAAAAGGTATAACGGGATAGAGAAGGTAAAGATTTTAGCAGGCAGTGGTAAAATTGAAATTAACTATAATGAAGCGATTATTGAATCTGAAGAAATTAATTCCACCATTCATAAATTGTCAATAAGAACATTTGATTAATAGATTAATCCTCTCTGTTAAATAATAAATAAAAACAGGGGGGATTTTTTTGCAGCAAAATCAGGACAGCAAGTTTGAAGGGGCATTTCTACCGATGACCTCTATTGGCGGCGGAATGGGCATTGCCGTTTTGCCTGATGTGTTTAGTTATACAAATCAAATCGTCAACCTAGCTTTAGTGGGTAATGAGAATGAATTTGTACTTGTCGATGCAGGTATGCCTAAGAGTGCAGATGAAATTATCGAAATGATTGCAGAACATTTCGGAGAACAGGCACGACCAAGTGCCATCATTTTGACTCATGGTCATTTTGATCATGTAGGTTCGCTGGTTGAACTTCTAGAAAATTGGCGGGTTCCTGTTTATGCACATGAGTTGGAGATTCCTTATTTAACGGGCAAAAAGGATTACCCGCCAGGGGATCCAAGTGTCGACGCAGGAATCGTGGCAAAATTGTCCCCGATGTTTCCGAATCATGGAATTAATATAGGGGAACAGGTAAAGGCTTTTCCACAAGATGGTTCAATCCCTCATATGCCTGGTTGGAAATGGATTCATACCCCAGGGCATACTCCTGGTCATGTGTCATTATTTCGGGAAGAGGATCGAGCACTAATAGCTGGGGATGCCTTTGTCACAGTGAAACAAGAATCACTATATAAGGTATTAACGCAAACACAGGAAATAAGCGGGCCGCCTCGATATTACACAACCGATTGGGAGGCCGCCTATCAATCCGTTAAAAAACTAGAGGCTTTGAAGCCAGAAATAGCCGTAACCGGGCATGGGCTTCCAATGAATGGTGAAGAATTAAGAGAGAATCTAAGCTATTTAACAGCCAATTTCAGAGAAATGGCTATGCCGAAAAATAGCCGATATACGAACTAACGGATTAACTAAAAGTACATGACATTGGGCATGTGCTTTTTCAATTTTAAGAGAGTAGATAGAAAAAGGGGAGTTGGAGTGACCGAAAAGGAAGCTCAAAAGGATTTGGGTCACTCCAGCCCACCTGGAGTGACCGAAAAGGAAGTTCAAAAAGGATTTGGGTCACTCCAGCCCATCTGGAGTGACCGAAAAGAAAGTTCAAAAAGGATTTGGGTAACTCCAGCGCTTAGGATGACCGGGGGAATGGGTTTTTTATAGACACATTTTAGTAAATAGGTTAGTATCAGATGCATGTATGGATATAATATGTAGAAATGAGATAAAAAAAGGAGTCCGAAATGTTAAATACCTTAAACCCTTTTTTACAGGAAGCATGGGAAAAGTCAGGTTTTCAAAATGCAACTTCTATTCAAGAAGCGGCCATTCCTCTAATTCTTGATGGAAAAGATTTAATCGCAGAATCACCTACAGGCACAGGCAAAACACTTGCTTATTTACTGCCGTTATTAAATAAAATTGAATCTAATTCACAATCACTGCAAGCTGTTGTTCTTGCATCTTCACAGGAATTGGTCATGCAAGTTTATTCAGAATTTCAAAAATGGTCTGAAGGCAGTGGAGTAAGAGGCACCTCCATTATAGGCGGGGCAAACGTAAAACGCCAACTTGAAAAATTGAAAAAGCGTCCCCATGTTATTTTTGCTACGCCTGGGCGATTATTTGAATTAATCAAACAGAAAAAGGTGAAAATGCACGAGGTGAAGCTAGTCGTTTTGGATGAAGGCGATCAACTGCTGATTCCAGAGCATATTAATACGGTCCAAAATATTGTTAAATCAACGATGGGTGATCGGCAAGTTGTTTTATTCTCAGCAACGATGAAGGCTGGAACGGAGAAATTAGCAAAGGAAATTACGAATGAACCTGAAATCCTGCGGATAGAAAAGGATGAGCTGGCTTCTTCTGGAGATGTTGAGCATATCTATTTTCTAGCTGAACCAAGAGATAAGATTAAGCTTCTTGAAAAAATCGTCCGTTTAGAAAACATCAAAGCCCTTGCATTTATTAATGATATTGGCGAAATTCAAGTGTACAAAGAAAAATTCAATTTTAAAGAATTGTCATCCGGAATTCTACATAGTGACATGAAGAAATTAGAACGACAGGCAGAGCTTAAAGCTTTCCGTGATGGTAAAACGAAAATGCTAATCGCTACAGACGTAGCAGCACGTGGATTGGATATACAGGGTGTCACTCATGTGGTCCATGTAGACTTTCCGAGGGACATTGCCCAATATGTCCATAGAGCAGGCAGAACAGGAAGAATGGGTGCGGATGGTACCGTCATTTCATTAGTGACGGAGCGAGAAGAGAGAGAATTAAAACGATATTGCCAGGAACTTAATGTCACGCCTAATAAGAGAATATTTTATAAAGGGCAAATTGCTGAACCGGAACAAAAGGCAAGGCGTTGATTGAAGACAGTGGGGATTACCTGCTGTCTTTTGCTTTTGCAGGATTTTCTTAGATTTTGTAGAATTTTATCAACAGGGGGGTTATCATGGAAAATTATAAGTTAAAGAAATACTTGAATGAGTGGATTGAAGAAGCCACAATTACGCAAATGCAGGAAAAGATGACTAACGGAGAGCTTACATCTAAAGAACTTGTGATGATGTATCTACATAGAATTTCTGTTTATGATAAAAGGATTCATTCAATCATTGAGGTGAACCCAGATGCGCTGCATATCGCTGCAGCTCTTGATGCTGAAAGAAAGGAAACGGGACCACGCAGTGCGTTGCACGGGATTCCGATTTTACTAAAAGATAATATTGATACAGCTGATAAAATGCATACGAGTGCAGGTTCTTTAGCTTTAAAGGAATCGATTGCCTTACAGGATTCTTATGTGGCAGAACAGTTACGGAAAGCAGGAGTTGTCATTCTTGGGAAAACAAATATGACTGAGTGGGCAAACTTTATGGCAATTGGGATGAAAAGCGGCTATAGCTCAAGAGGCGGTCAGGTGCTGAATCCATATGGACCGGATAAATTTGATGTTGGCGGTTCTAGTTCTGGTTCAGGTGCAGCCATTGCGGCAAATTTAGCGGCAGCATCGATTGGCACGGAAACCTCTGGTTCGATTTTAAATCCAGCCTGTCAAAACTCATTAGTCGGAATCAAACCGACAGTAGGGTTGATCAGCAGGAAAGGAATCATTCCAATTGCGCATACACAGGATACAGCAGGGCCTATGGCTAGAAGTGTTCGGGATGCGGCACTTCTATTGAATGCTATAACAGGGAGAGACGAGGACGATGCAATAACAAGAACAAATCCACTTGTGGAGAAGGACTTTACAGAGCATTTACGTAAGGACGGACTCAAGGGGAAAAGAATTGGAATTGCTTCAGAAGGATTCATCGAACAGGTTAGTGAAGAAAAGCAAAAAATTTATCATGAAGCTGTGGCAATTTTAGAGGCAGCAGGAGCAGAAATTATTGAACCTTTAGAAATTCCGTCTGCTCGGGAAAAATGGTCTTATGATGTTTTAACTTATGAATTTAAACCGGACTTAAATGCTTATTTAAACAGTCTTCACCCATCTATATCCATTAGAACGTTAAAAGATTTAATTCAGTTTAATAATGAAAATGAAGAACAAATGCTTAAGTATGGACAGGCGGTATTAATTAATTCAGATGCAACTAGTGGTTCATTAACGGAAGCAGAATATGTAAAAGCATTGGAATTTGATGATTATCATTCAACCAAGCGGGGTATTGATTATGCGTTAGAGAAGTATCAACTGGATGCGATTCTTTTCCCTAGCGAAGAAGGTTCACATATTAGTGCAAAAGCTGGTTATCCAACAATTGCTGTTCCTGCTGGGTATACCTCAGAAGGTGAACCTGTTGGAATAACCTTTGCGGGAACCGCTTATAGTGAACCACAGCTGATTGAAGCTGCCTATGCGTTTGAACAGCTGACAAAGTTCCGTAAAGCACCAGTTTTTAGGGTAGAATAACTTCATATATTTTCACTCATACTATTTATGAATTTCTCTAAAAGGAGATGATAGTGTGGGAAGAACGAAACTCGGTAATGCCAATGCTCAGAGAAATAACAATCGTAAAAAGGGAATGAAAAACAGCGCTGAACTTGTTGAGTTTTCAACAGGTGAAGAGTTAAAACAGAATCGTCCGCACGGTAAATAAAGGAACACGCCTCCTGCTTTAGGAGGCGTGTTTAATTCGTATTATTTATCCCCGACATACTTAAGCGGCTTCTTAGCTGGTCCTTCAATTACGTCGCCTGCATACGAAAACCTTGAACCATGACATGGGCAATCCCATGATTTTTCTGCATGATTCCATTCACATTCACAGCCTATATGTGTACATGTTGTATCTACAATATATAGCTTACCATTTTCATCCTTATAAGCCCCTGCACGTTGTCCATTATGCATGACGACCGATCCTTCTCCATTTTTCAAATCCCCAGGATCCTTTGGCACAAACTCAAGCTTGCCTTTTATTAAATGCTTAGCTACGTCCGCATTTGTGGTTACTATTGATTTTATATCTGGGTCTGCATCGAAACGTGATGGAGAATACAATTCCTTATATGGATTTTCACGATTCATAATATAATCGGTAAGTACATGGGCAGCAAGTATTCCTGTTGTCATCCCCCATTTTTTATAGCCAGTTGCCACTAAAATATGCTCCTTATTTTGTGTAATTGGACCGATATAAGGGACATTATCCAATGTAACTAAATCCTGAGCCGACCAGCGGTAATGATACTCAGATAAATCAAAGACTTCCTTAGCAAATGACTCAAGTGCGAGATAATGTCTGAGCGTATCCATACCCTGTCCAGTTTTATGGTTTTCACCGCCAAGGATAAGGAGATTCCCACCTTCGATCGGTGTATAGCGAATCGACCTGGTCGGACTATCAGCACTGATATACATGCCCCCTGGGTACTTCATGTCTGTTTTAATCCCAATGGCATAGGACCTATCAGCGTACATCCTTGCAAAATAGAGGCCCGGTTTATCGTAAAAAGGGAAGTGAGAAGCAATGATGACGTGACTGCAGGTAACTCTATGTCCATCCTTGGTAACTACCTTTGGCTGTGACGTATCTTCATCCTCTAGTGTATCAGCTACCGTATTTTCATAAAAAGAACAGCCTGCATTTACAGCTTCATTTAGGAGCCCTTTTAAAAACTTTAACGGGTGATATTGAGCTTGATTTCGCATTAGCAAAGCTGATTTTATTTGAATATCAAACGGAATGTTACCGACTAAGTCCCCATCGATTCCAAGTTTTTGGTAAGCAGACCACTCTGTTTCCAACTTCTGGGCATATTGGTCAGAGGCAGCGTAGACATAGGCGTCTTGTTGACTGAAGTCACAATCTATTCCTTTTTCTTTTACAGCCGTTTCAACGAATTTAATAGCATTGGAGGCTGATTCGAAATATTGCTTTGCCTTTTCCTCACCAAAATGACCGATTAATTCATCGTAAATCAACTCATGCTGAGCAGTGAGTTTAGCTGTGGTATGACCTGTTGTCCCGTTTAAGACTCCTCCTGCCTCAATAACCGCTACCTTTACACCCTCTTTTGCAAGTAAATATGCAGCTGTTATACCCGTAATTCCGGCCCCGACAATGGCAACATCTACGGTTTTATCCTCATTTAACTTTTCAAAAGTTGGTAGTTCTATTTCACGCCAGTATGTACGCGGAAATTGGTGGGTATTTTCAGTTGAACTCATTTGTTGACCTCCAATAAGATATTCATAGGATTACTTTTTCCAAATAGAGCGAAATCATGTAATGGTTCCATTTATAAAAAAAATATTATCTGGAAATATATTTAGATTGACGAAAGTTACAGGTATTGATATTTTCAATATAATAACTATTTTGTAAATTAAGAAGAGGGTGCTGATATGGGGAAGAAATTTGAGACAGAGATTTTACATGGCAGGAAGAAAAGTAATAGTAAAATAGCAAGTAAAGTTACACCGATTTATCAGACCTCTGCATTTGCCTTTAAAGATCTTGATGAATTAGAAGGATTTTATCATGGGAATGGTCAGTATCTTTATTCACGTGTAGGCAATCCGAATACAGATGAACTAGGAGAAGGTGTTGCAAGACTTGAGGGTGCGCCTGCAGGTGTTGCAGCGTCATCAGGATTGTCAGCAATTTTAGCGGGTGTATTAGCCGTAGTGAAAAACGGGGACCATATTATTGCAGCAGATGATTTATATGGCGGCAGTTACCATATGCTGAAAGAAGAATTAAATCATTTTGGGATTGAAACAAGCTTTGTTTCCTTTCAAGATTTAGCTGAAGTAGAAAAGGAAATTAAAGAAAATACGAAACTGCTTTACACTGAATCCATTACAAATCCTTTATTAAGGGTGGAGGATATCAAAGGAGTTGTAGAGTTAGCCCAAAAGCACCAGCTAAATACACTAGTTGATAATACATTTGCGACTCCCTACCATTGTCAGCCATACCAAATGGGAATTGATTTGGTGGTACATAGCGCGACCAAGTATATTGGAGGGCATAGCGACGTAACCATTGGGGTTCTTACTGGCAGAAAAGATTTAGTTGCCAGTGCACGCACGAAAATTGCAAACCTTGGTACAAATGTAAGTCCGTTTGAAGCATGGCTGACGTGCCGTGGTTTAAAAACACTAGCATTGAGAATGAAAGCTCAGTCCGGTAACGCAAAGAAATTAGCAGAAGCATTGTCACATAATCGTTTTGTTGAAAAAGTCTATTATCCCTTTGACCAAGATAAAGATGGTTTTGGTGCGATGGTAACCATTGAGCTTTCAAAAACGGTCGATATCAATCAATTCTTTCGCTCATTGGCCTGGATCAAAATTGCGCCAACACTTGCCGGAGTCGAAACGACGGTTTCCCATCCATTAACCACTTCTCACAGGTCACTCCCACAAGAAGCCTGTGAAGCATTGGGGATTACCAAAGAAGTTGTTCGAATTTCAGTAGGAATCGAACATGAAGATGATATTATTGCACAATTTGAACAGGCAATTGAGAAATCACTATAATCATACAAAAGAACCCTGGGTTTCCAAGGTTCTTTTCGTTTTAGCTATTTTATTAGTCAGCATCCTTTTTTACGGGATCAATTCGGGTGGAGTCTTCGGAGTTAAGACTTCCTCTTAAAAAATAAACCATAGTTCCACCTACAATACCAAGACAACTGATAAACCCAATGGCAGCAATCCACCATCCAGCCATTCAAATCCCCCTTTTTTCATTGTCTAGCTCCAGGCGCCATCGGCTCTAAGGTCTACAGACAATCAGTCAAGAAGGTTAAAAAGCAACCTTCATGCCTGCTCGTCTTACGCTTGTCGCAGATAAGCAGGCGCCTTACGCTTTTCTAATGTTTATGCCAAAGGGGGAACATTTTTTCTTTATTTATTTTTCTTATCCAAATCAGCATAATAATCTACTTTTTTAATATTTACTCCTACAAACGTTTCAAGGATGGATTGACCGCCTGCAATCGAGAAAATCAAAATAAAGACAAACGTAACCCGGGGGAAAAGTAAATATCCGCCTCCAAGAAGTATGGCGCTCCAAACCCCAGCACACCAATAACACTTCAATAAATACCCAAACATGCCTTTCGGTACTTCCTTTGTTTCAATTCCATGATTGGTTTCGACCTTAACTTTTTTCATAAATGGCTTACGAATAAATTCAGTGATTTTATCAAAAACGATTAAATGCGTTAAACGATAACTTGCCAAAATTAACATGACATAGGTAATCCATGAAATGTCTCTCACATTTTCTCCTCCGAACTTTACATAAAAAATTTTATTTTGACACTCTGTATATTTTGAACCTGAAATCAAAAATATATATCGAGGAGGCGAAATAATGAAAAAATCATTTTGGTTTAGTTTAATGTTTTTACTATCACTAATATGTATTCCAAGCATTTCATTTGCCCAGCAGATATATACTGTGCAACCTGGCGATACACTATGGAAAATCGCGGTTCGGTATCAAGTTGGGATTTCTGAAATCATCTCAGCAAACCCGCAATTTAGGAATCCAAATCTTATTTATCCAGGAGATAAGGTGACCATTCCTAGTTATGATGCAACAAAAAGCATTGAAAGCCAAGTTGTCCAATTAACGAATCAAGAACGGGCAAAGCATGGATTAAGAGCTTTGACACAAGACTGGGAACTCTCTAGGGTTGCACGATATAAATCCATGGACATGAGGGATAAAAACTATTTCAGCCATACAAGTCCGACATATGGCAGCCCTTTTACCATGATGAAGAACTTTGGCATTTCTTACCGGGCAGCAGCAGAAAATATTGCAGCTGGACAAACTACCGCCCAAGAAGTGGTTCAGGCTTGGATGAACAGCCCTGGCCATAGAGCAAATATCCTTAGCGGAAATTATACGTATATAGGTGTTGGGTACGCAAAAGGCGGATCACAAAGACATTATTGGACACAAATGTTTATCTCAAAATAAACAAAAAAAGGGTCAGTTCCTGCATAGGGACTGACCCTTTCTACGTCTTAAGACTGATATGAAAATAAAGCGCAGGTTCGTTATGAGAAATTTGGATAAGAGGTAAGATGATATCAAGATAAAGAAAGGAGGAAAAAACAAAATGAAAAAGTTTGGTTTAATACTTGCTGGTGGTGTTGCAGCCATCATTTTACTTTCATCCATAGGTCCGATGATAGGATTACTAGTTGGTCTTGCGGTTCTCTACTTCATTTTTAAACAGTTCTTAAAGGCTGAATCGACTGGAGGCAAGATTGTTCTCGGGATTATCGGAGTATTTGTCTTAATGGCCTCTATTCATAACGCTCCTGCTATCATTGGTGTTCTTGCTGCTTATGTACTTTATCTGGTTTATAAAAACTGGAATAGCAGTAAAAAGACCGTTGTAAAAGAGGATTCTGATCCGTTTGTAAATTTTGAGAAACAATGGAATGAATTAAGTAAAAACTAATCTAAGGAGAGATATAAAATGACAAACCTATTAACTAGAATTAAAGATACGATTATGGCGGATTTACATGCTGCTGTTGACCAGAAGGAAAAGAAAAATCCAATTGCCCTGCTTAACCAATATCTTCGTCAATGCGAGCAAGAGACAGAAAAGGTAAGAAAGCTTTTGGAACGCCAGTATGCGCTGCGAGATGAATTCACTAGAGAACATGCTCAGGCTGTGGAACTGGCAGAAAAAAGAAAGTATCAGGCTGAGGTGGCTTCTAAGGCTGGAGAAACAGAGCTTTATGAGTTTGCTACTGCTGAACATCAGCAGTACTCAAGCCGTGTTGAGCGGCTAGCTTCTTCACTTGAGCAAGTAAAGGGTCAGCTAGGGGAACTTGAAAGAAAATATGAGGAAATGAAGCATAAGCTTAAAGATATGCAAATCCGGCGCTTGGAATTAATGGGCCGTGAGAATGTAACCCGTGCCAATCATCGAATGAATCAAGTATTAGACTCAAATACTACAATGAATAATGAAAACACTCGTTTTCAAGAAATTGATCATTACTTAGATCGTTTAGAACATCAAGTGAAAAGTTCTTATTATCGCGATACCATTGACGCAAGGGTTGCTCAATTAGAAAAAGAAATGAAATTAGAAGAAAGCAAGTCCATTTAATAACCAAAACATGATATTCTAGAAAGGTGCAGACAGCTGCACCTTTTGGCCTAAATTCAAACAGAAAAAAATTAAGGGAGGGGTGGCCAGATGTTAAAAAATGCAAAGAATGATTATTCAGGATGGCTGGTTGTAATTGGGGTTGTCGTTCTGCTTCTCGAAATTCTATTTTTCAACAGTGGTCTTATATTCTCCCTTTTATTTTCTGGTGGACTTATATATCTAAGTAGAAGAAAATCAGGGAAGAAGAGTGGGAAAGTATTTTTCCTTGCTGGAATTATTTTCCTTTTAATTAGTGTGTTTAGTATGATGACCTTCAAGTTTTTATTGCTGGCTATTCTCTTACATTTTATTATTCAATATTCTAACTCTAAAAAGAATCCAAATAAGATTTCACTAGATATAAAAGAATCAGAGCAGGCCGGGCAGGAAGAGACGTTGATTAAGACCAAGCCGCTCTTTGAAAATATATTTTTTGGACAGCAAAAAACGCCTAGTGGTGTTTATGAATGGAATGACATTAACATCCAATCTGGAATTGGAGATACTATCATCGATCTAAGTTATACGGTTTTACCAAAAGGTGAAACCATCATCTTTATTCGGAATATCATTGGAAATATACAAATTCAAGTGCCTTATGAAATTGAAGTAAGTGTTCATCACTCATGTGTTATCGGTTCTACAACGGTTTTGGATAACCATCAGTCACAGGTTTTTAATCAAGCTTTCCATCTAAAGACAGCGGGTTATGATCAGGCAGAGCAAAAGGTGAAAATCTTTACATCCTTGTTGGTGGGGAATTTAGAGGTGAGCCGGATATGAGCACTATCCAAAGGCAGGTTATTTGGAATATCGGCTTTTCCGTCATCATTGCTCTTGTTGTGGCTGCTGCCTTTATCATTGTTTTTCCAATTGCAGATTGGTCAGAATTGTGGAATAGACATTTCATGGATATCCCATTTGTTATTTTTATTCCGGCATTTAGTATTGCCATTGGAATTTTATTGGGCATAATTTCAGGTATGTTCTGGAGAAGACAGTTTCAGTCTGTTGAACACTCCTTACACCAATTGGAGCAGGGGAAACAGAGTGGATTCGTTGAAAAGCAAGCCATAACGGAAATGCAAGGTATTGCAGAACAAATTGATAAGATAGGCAGGCAAATTTCTGAACAAGCCAAGCTATCACAACGTTTGGCTACAGAAAAAGTAGAAGATCAGGAAGCAAGAATACAAGAAATTATTGAACAGGAACGAAACCGTCTCGCACGTGAGTTACATGATTCAGTCAGTCAGCAGCTATTTGCTGCATCTATGATGATGTCTGCTATTAATACAACAAAACAAAGTACCACTGAGGAGGATAGGGAAGCAAAACAGTTGAAAATGGTTGAAGAGATGATTCATCAATCACAACTGGAAATGCGCGCCCTGCTTCTTCATTTGCGTCCTGTTGCGTTAAAAAATAAAACGCTGCAGGAAGGAATCGAAGAGTTATTAATCGAATTATCGCAGAAAGTAACAATGGAAATTAAGTGGAAGGTAGAGGCATTTCCACTTGATAAGGGAATTGAAGATCATCTTTTCCGTATCCTTCAAGAGTCTGTATCCAACACGCTTCGGCACTCAAAAGCAAACAAACTTGAAGTTTTATTAATAGAGCGGGATGACCTTGTCATATTAAGAATTGTGGATGACGGGATTGGCTTTGAAGTCGATAACATGAAGGCTGGCTCCTATGGTATGCAGAATATGCACGAGCGGGCGCTTGAAGTCGGGGGCACTTTAAAGGTGATTAGTGTAAAGAGTAAAGGTACACGGCTGGAAGTAAAGGTACCTGTTATGAAAAATGGAGATGGTGTAAATGATTAGGGTAGTATTTGTCGATGATCATGAGATGGTGAGAATTGGAGTTTCCGCTTATTTATCAGCACAGCCGGACATAGAAGTGGTTGGTGAGGCAGCTGATGGTAAAAAGGGTGTGGAACTGGCACTAGAGCTTAGACCTGATATTATTTTAATGGATTTAGTGATGAAGGAAATGGACGGAATTGAAGCAACAAGGAAAATTATTGAAAAATGGCCAGAAGCAAAAGTAATTATCGTCACTAGCTTTTTAGACGATGAGAAAGTTTATCCCGCATTAGAAGCAGGTGCAACCAGCTATATGCTTAAAACATCAAAAGCAGATGAAATCGCTAATGCTGTCCGCGCTACATATCATGGCCAGTCCGTTCTTGAACCAGAAGTAACGGGAAAAATGATGGTGAAAATGCGCCAGAAACATCAACACTTACCACACGAAGAACTTACCAGCCGAGAAATGGAAATACTCATGTTAATGGCACAGGGAAAAACAAATCAAGACATAGCAGATGAACTTTTCATCGCCTTAAAAACAGTGAAAACCCACGTCAGTAACATACTAAGTAAACTAGCCGTCCAAGACCGCACACAAGCAGTAATCTACGCGTTCAAACACTCATTAATAAAATAATCATGAAAAGGACTGAAGAAGTCCTTTTTTGATGGGCTGTGTTACGAATAGCTTATTGAATGTTGATTGGAGCGGAAGGCGCGAGACTCATGCAGGAGTACGGAGCAGGGGAGACCCCGCAGGCGGCTTTAGCGCCGAGGAGGCTTCCCGCAACGCCTGCGGAAAGCGAAGCGCCTCGTGACAGGCAGAGACGGTCTGTCACTGCGGTGATTATTCAAAGAAGCTTTCCTTAGTGGAGCGGAAATCAACATTCCATTTTACCTGAATACACAACCTTGAAAAAATCCCTACTAATCTTTGAACTTGTCTCATAGCTTATTAAAAGTGAGATTGTTTTAAAGGGGAGTTCGAAATGGGTATCTTTTACAAAGGAATCTTGTTTTTAGCCCTTTCTGCTTTTTTAGGGGAAGGTGTTGAGTTCTTAGTCAATTTAATTCTTGCAAAAGAATTGGGCAAGCATGGATTAGGTTTATATATGTCTATACTTCCCTCTATTTATTTACTAGTTCTGTTATCAAGCTTCGAACTGCCGGTATCCATATCAAAGTTTGTTGCAGAAAAAGAGGAAAAGTTCCATCGAAATATCCTTTATCATGCTATTACGATCACCATTATTTTTACAAGTATCCTGTTAGTATTGGCCATATTGCTGATACCATTTATTTCGGTATTCAATGGATATCACCCTTATACGAGATGGCTCATCATTCTTTTGGTTCCCGTCATTTCCTTTACCTCTGTAGCGCGGGGTTATTTTATGGGCAGGCACCAGATGGGGAAAATCGCCATTGCTAATTTCATACGAAAATCAATACAACTAGTGTTGTTATTTGTTCTTTTTCGTTTCTTCCAATTTGACTCAGAAGCCGCTGTACTCATTGCCATTGCTTCCTTTATAGGCAGTGAAATCGCTGTTTTTCTTTATTTATGCTATACGTTAATCATTCAGTTTCAGCAACTTAGGCGAATGCCCTTTTCCAATTTAAATCGTAAGGCTGTCCGGAAAAACTTAATGGCTGTCTCTGTGCCAACGACAGGATTGCGACTATTCTCCGCACTGACAGGTGCGATACAGCCCTTTTTAATTAAGGCTGCATTGGTCCAATCTGGACTTTCTGAAACCATTGCTACCGAGCATTTTGGGATGCTAATGGGGGTTGCCGTTTCAATTGGATTTTTCCCTGCTTTTATTGCTCATTCCTTAATGACGGTTCTAATTCCAGCTGTCTCAAAAACGTATTCGATGAGAGATTACCCTACACTGCAAAAAATGCTTTCGCAGGTAATGACACTCACATTCCTTTACGGCGTACCAGCGGTGGTGATTTTCTATATATTTGCCCGCCCGCTCACGTCGATATTCTTTGAATCCTCTACTGCAGCTATTTATTTACAATTGCTTTGGCCGTTTTTTCTATTCCATTTCTTTGTAATGCCAATGCAGGCAATCTTAATTGGTTTAGGACTTATAAAGGAAACCTTTATACATGCTATTTGGTCTACCATTGTTTCCTTTGCTATCATTATTGTCTTAGCTTCACGTCCCGAATGGCGGATGGAAGGCGTGATTATCGCAATGAATACCGGATCCATTTTACTAGCTTTGATGCATTACTTAAGCATTTGCAAAAAAATTGGTGTTTCTATTTTTATGAAAGGTTTCATTCAGAAAAATAATTAGAAAAATTTATGATCCTGTGTAGGGGTTAGACATTACTATTCCGTCTATTAGTATGAGAAGTGTTAAATGGAAAGAAGGTACGAAAAAATGAGGGATAGTATGACAGATTTATTTGAAGAAATAATTATTGAACATGGGAAAGCTATTTTTAACTATATATTTTCTTTAGTTAGACAAAAAGAACTTGCAGAGGACCTCTATCAGGAGGTTTTGGTATCTGCCTATTTGGCTTTTCATACTATTAAGGAACCTGCCAGACTAAAAGGCTGGTTGTTTACGATAGCAAGAAATAAGTGCCGGGATTATTGGCGGAAGGAAAAGAAAACAAAACAGTTTTGGAAGGAAGAGGTGTATTCTTACTCGACAACAGTTGAGGCACCGCCTCTTCCCGAAGAAGAGGTCCTACATAAATATTCAACTGAAAAAATGGTTGAAAGTGTAAAGACATTACCAGAAATATACCAATCTGCACTATTTCTCTATTATTTTAAAGACCTTACCTTAATTGAAATATCAAAGAGAAAAAACATTCCAATTTCTACGGTAAAAACAAGAATGAAGAGGGGAAAGGAGCACTTAAGACCAAAGCTCCAATCCTTTGCATAAAAAAAGCCGGGGAGCTCCCGGCTTTTGCTGTTTAATCTTTACTTGAAAGAATTCCAAAGATACGTAAGATACTCACGAACAGATTGATAAAATCTAAGTATAGGTTTAATGCCATCAATGGAACTTCTTCAGCACTTACCCCATAATGCTTCATACGGTTGAAATCATACAATACATACCCACTAAAAACCAATACGCCAATGAAAGAGAAAGCGAGCATACCAGTTGAGCTAAGCGGCATGAAAATATTAAAAATAGAAACAGCAACTAAAGCAAGTAAGGCTGCTAACAGGAATCCGCCTAAAAAGGAGAAATTTCGTTTTGATACTGTTGCATAAATGGCTACTCCAGTAAACACGACTGTGGTACTTCCAAAAGCCATCAGTACTACATTTGCCCCAGCAGTCATGGCATAATACGAAACAATAGGATATAAGGTAATCCCTGAAATAAATGTAAAGATATATAAGAACGTATAAGAAATAGCTTTTTTACGTCTAAAGAAAAAGGCAATCATCAATAAAACAAATTCAAGGATAGCCAAAGGTAAAAATAATGCCGGTGGTACAAAGGTACCTGCCATGGTCCCAACAAAGGCGATGGCCAGAGAAAGAGCAAATGTCCTTATTACAGAAGGTAAAAATTCAGTAGAAGTTTGTGTATACAATTTTTCTTCACCTCAAAGTATATTTATAACTAGAATATACGAAGAAAGAGTCAAGATGTTTCATTTTATTTAGAAAAATCTTTTTCTGCTCTTAATAAATCACGTATTTCAGCAAGCAGCTCTTCTTTCTTATCAATTTGAACCACCACTTTAACTTCTTCTTTCTTTTTAAAACGAGAAAGGAATTTTATAAACAAGAATATTGAAAAAGCAATAATTAAGAAATCTATAATTGACTGAATAAATATGCCGTATTTGATTGAGCCAAAAGCTAGGTCGGAAACACTTACCTTTCCTATTAGCATTGCCACTATTGGCATAATAATATCAGCCACAAGTGATGAAACAATTTTTCCAAATGCTCCGCCGATAATGACACCGACTGCGAGGTCAATCACATTGCCTCTCATGGCGAACTTCTTAAATTCATTTAACATAATAATACCTCCAAATTTTATCCGCATAATCAATAAAGAGCAGCTTCCTTTTTAGAAACTGCTCCATTTATTATACCATTTAAAATGCCCAATTGCCTTTTCTAAATACTGGTTCAGTTGTTCCATCCGCTTTAATGCCATCAATGTCCATTTCATTCGAGCCAATCATGAAATCAACGTGAGTAATACTATCATTGAGTCCATTTTCTTTCAGTTCTTCAGAAGACATTTTCTTACCGCCTTCAATACAGAACGCATAAGCGCTTCCGATGGCTAAGTGGTTTGATGCATTTTCATCAAACAAAGTATTATAAAATAGGACATTAGATTGTGAAATTGGTGAATTGAAAGGAACGAGTGCTACCTCACCAAGATAATGAGAGCCTTCATCTGTTTCAACTAAACGCTTTAGGAACTCCTCACCTTCTTCAGCCTTATAACCGACAATTCTTCCGTTTTCAAACGTAACAGAGAACCGGTCGATAATATTTCCGCCGTAGCTTAATGGCTTTGTGCTTGCAACGGTACCATTTACACCCTCACGATGAGGAACAGTGAAGACTTCTTCCGTTGGCATATTTGCCATGAACTCAAAACCTTTTTCATTTACACTGCCAGCCCCAACCCAAAGATGGTTATGCGGGAGTTCGATGGTTAAGTCTGTTCCTGGTGCAGTATAGTGAAGCTTTTGATAGTGTCTTTCGTTTAAATAGTTAACCTTTTCATGCAGAGTTGCATCATGCTTTTTCCAAGCTTCCACTGGATTATCAGTATTGACACGAACAGCTTTAAAGATAGCATCCCAAAGTAATGAAACTTGTTGATCGCTCGGTGCATCTGGAAAAACTTTAGCAGCCCATGCAGGAGATGGAGCAGCAATAACGGTCCAGCTGACTTTATCAGATTGTGCTGCTTGACGGTATTTAGCCAAAGCAGTTCCAGCGGCTTTTTGGAAGTTAGAGATGCGCTCTGGATTAACTCCTTTCAATAAATCAGGGCTGGAAGAAACAATGGCCATAAAAGCAGCCCCTTGTTCAACTAAATCTTCCATTTCCTTTGCACGGAAAATAGGGTATGTAGTAAATGCATCATCTGGTGCTAATTCGTATTTTGTTCTGGAGACCACATCATCGTTCCAGTTAACTACAACATTATGGGCGCCTGCTTCATAGGCTTTTTTAACAACCTGACGAACAAATTCTGCAGCATCTAAGGTCGTATTTACTACTAATGTTTGACCCTCCTGTATATTAACCCCAACCTTAACAGCAAGCTCAGCATATTTCTCAAGGTTCTTTTGAAAATCACTCATTTTTTAGTCCCCCTTTTCAGAATCTTCCTTATATATTTTAGCCTTTTTTATGTTAAAAGGAAACTGATAACAGCAGAAAGGCAGTGGAGCACAAAATTAGGCAAAAAAATAAGTAGGGACGTGAATCTCTACTCTAATTTACTGCCGTATACTTTTATATTAAAATAAACACCTGCGGAAAATAATACTAGAAATGTAATAATACCTGACCATGAAGTGGGAGACATAAATTGGGATAATTCCATCAATTCCACCATCCTTATAATAGAAAACGATTACAACTTAATTATACAAGTAAATAGGGTAAATGTGAACATTTTAGTACAATTTATTGACGAATTTTTGAACGAAAAAAAGGATCCTAATTAGGATCCACAGGCTGTCGAGAAACTCTCGACAGTCTTTTATTTTGGCTCTTCTCTAATAGAATATTGTTTTTTGTATACAAACGGACCGTTCCTTTCCGCTACAGGTGCTTGCTTTCCGCGGGGAGGAAGTCGAGCCTCCTCGACGCTGTGCGTCTGTGGGGTCTCGACCTACCCTCTACATCCCGCAGGAGTCAAGCACCTTTCGCTCCAATCCACTCCTTGCTATCAATATTGATAATGGCACAATCTTTCAGAAAAGAAGACTTTATCAACTACTTTTGCAATTCACCGCGTTAATTAGGTATAATATAATTAATATTAATTGGACGGTGGATTAAATGTTTAAGCCGAAAAAAGAGATACAAAATGAAGCAGAATTTGTTTTTAACGAGGCTAAAGAAAGTGTGTGGCAATTCTAACTTAATGCTACCCTGTTGATTGGAACGGAAGGTGCGAAGACTCCTGCGGGAGTACGGGGCAGGGGGAGACCCCGCAGGCGCTTCAGCGCCGAGGAGGCTTCCCGGCACGCCCGCGGAAAGCGAAGCACCTGGAGTGGAAATCAACAGGCCATTGAGCAGGCACGAATTTTTTTAAAATCGTAGGTTAGACTCTGATAAAATATAAAATTGTCGAGAAAAATACCCTTTCTCGACAATCTGAGATCCTAATTAGGATCCAATGCTGTTGTCTTCTCAAATGAATAAAACATTAGCCAATACAATCCTGCACTTACAAGTGCCAGGAAACATAGGACGTAAAATGTCCATTCATATCCTATCCAAACGGTCATTGGGATAGATAACGGAGCAATTGTGCGGCTGATAGTAAATCGCAAGCTGGCAGCAGCAAAATATTGTCCCCTCATATGCTCAGGTGCAAGCTTGGATACAAAGCTTTGTTGAATTCCTGCTCCCATCAACTCAGCAAAGGTAAAGACAGCCATCGCGATGATAAATCCCCAAATCCAATGAGTCTGACTAAAAAGTACAATGGAAATGGCATAAATGACAGATGAAAGAACAAATACATTCCGTTCTTTATATTTACCCATCCATTTAGTAATCACAACCGTTAGTAATGCAACGAGGAAACCATTTTCTGCAAGCACAATTCCAAAGGCTTGCTCTCCTCTAACAGTGAATGACCAGTCTCCGATTGAAAACAGAGTTTGGAGATCGATTACATCTTTCATATAAACAGGAAATAATAAATCCAATTGCATAAATGTTTGACCAGCTAGGACACCTGCAATAATAAAAAGTAGAAAGGTTTTATCTTTTATGATTAATGTATAATCCTTCAATTGGTTCTGTAAGAAATAGTACCATTTACCTTCCGCTTCCAGCGGGTTGGTTTTTTGCAGCGGTGCAGTTTCTCTCGTGAATTTTGCTAATATTAAGCCAAGTAACATACAAACAATACCAGCAAAGAGTAAAGTTTCAAAACGATAATTCACATAAAAAATTGCCCCTAAAATAGGACCAATTACAACGGCGATATTAATTGACGTGTAGAAAATGGCAAATACATTGCTTCTATCTTTTTCTTCAACCACATCCGCGACCATTGCTTGACTGGCAGGCCAATAAAACGAACCAAATACACCAGCAATCGCAAAGGAAATAAATCCTACCCAGGGAGATTCAAGCCAAGGAGAACTTGCTGCCGCAAAAGCTATAAAAGAAAGTCCTTGTCCAAAGGCAGAGAGAACCATCATGCGTTTTCTTCCAAAACGATCGGCACAATAACCACCCATTAGGTTGGCCAATACTGAGAAAAGTTGTGAAAATACCAATAAAAATCCTGCTTTATTTTTGCCAAACGCCTCAGCGAAATAGATCGTCAAAAACGGAAAGAACATCCAAAACGTAATGTTCATCATTGCTTCGCTAAATAAGCGAACTTTTAAATTCGGATCCCAATCTCTAATCCTCATGATGTACCTCCAGAACCAATATGTATGATAGCTAATACATCATACTATCTCAATGGAAGAAAATACAAGAAAAAAACAAGCCCAGCTTACAGATTTAGTTTGGCCTTCAAAAAGGAATAAGCAATGTCTAATATGTAAGTGTATCTATACATTCCCACACTGAAACTATGGTATATTAGACGGTACATAGTCAGTAAAGGAGTTCGGATAATGGCAAAAAGTATAGTAATTGCTGAGAAACCTTCCGTTGCACGTGATATTGCAAATGTATTGAAGTGTACGAAGAAAGGCAATGGTTTTTTAGAAGGAAACAATTATATCGTTACTTGGGCGCTGGGACATTTAGTAACTTTAGCAGATCCTGAGGTATATGATCATAAATATAAAACATGGAATCTAGAAGATCTACCTATGCTTCCAGAGCGCATGAAATTAGTTGTCATGAAACAAACTGGAAAGCAGTTTAATGCTGTAAAAACACAATTAAGCCGTAGTGATGTGAACGAAATAATTGTAGCTACTGATGCAGGGAGAGAAGGAGAATTAGTTGCACGTTGGATTATTGATAAAGCAAATATTCATAAGCCAATCAAACGTCTGTGGATTTCCTCTGTAACAGATAAAGCGATTAAAGATGGATTCAATAACTTAAAGCCTGGAAAAGCTTATGAAAACTTATACGCTTCAGCAGTAGCACGTTCGGAGGCAGACTGGTACATCGGTTTAAATGCAACTCGTGCATTAACAACTAAATTTAATGCTCAATTAAACTGTGGGCGTGTACAGACACCAACCGTTGCCATGGTTGCAACACGTGAAGATGAAATAAAGAGCTTCAAGCCTCAAACGTATTATGGGATTGAGGCTCAAACAGATGGACTTAAATTAACGTGGCAAGATGCGTTTGGAAATAGTCGCAGCTTTAATAAAGAAAAAATCGATGCAATCGTTAAATCACTTGGACGTAAAGATGCAAATATTGTTTCCATTGACCGCAAAGCAAAGAAAACATTCTCACCTGCTCTATATGATTTAACAGAGTTACAACGTGATGCTAATAAAATCTTTGGTTATTCAGCTAAAGAAACACTAAATATCATGCAAAAACTGTACGAGCAACATAAAGTGTTAACATATCCTCGTACAGATTCACGTTATTTATCTTCAGACATTGTTAGTACGCTTCCCGAGCGTTTAAAGGCGTGTGGTTCAGGTGAATATCGTTCTCTTGCAAATAAAGTATTAGCAAAGCCAATTAAAGCAACAAACGCCTTTGTAGATGATAGGAAAGTAAGTGATCACCATGCCATCATTCCAACGGAAGGTTATGTGAAATTCTCAGCGTTTACAGATAAAGAACGTAAAATATATGACCTTGTCGTAAAACGTTTCTTAGCTGTATTATTCCCAGCTTTTGAATACGAGCAGTTAACAGTCCAAGCAAAAATAGGTGAAGAAATATTCATTGCTAAAGGAAAAACGGTAATGAATGCAGGTTGGAAAGAAGTGTATGAAAATCGATTTGATGATGAAGAATCAACGGATGATGTTAAAGAGCAATTATTACCTCGTCTTGAAAAGGGTGATGTATTAATAACAAAGTTAATCGCTCAAACATCTGGCCAAACAAAGCCTCCTGCACGCTTTACAGAGGCTACTATACTGTCAGCCATGGAAAATCCAACGAAGTACATGGAAACAAATGATAAGAAGCTTGTAGATACGTTAAAATCAACTGGCGGACTTGGTACAGTTGCCACTCGCGCTGATATTATTGATAAATTATTCAATTCATTTCTAATTGAAAAACGTGGTGGAAAAGAAATCTATATCACGTCTAAAGGCCGGCAGTTACTAGATTTAGTACCAGGAGAATTAAAATCGCCAGCGACAACAGCTGAGTGGGAACAAAAACTTGAGCTGATTGCTAAAGGGAAACTTAAAAAAGATGTGTTCATAAATGAAATGAAAGAACATACAAAAAAAATTGTTGCTGAAATTAAAGCAAGCGACAAAAAATACAAGCACGACAACATTTCCACAAAATCATGCCCTGACTGTGGAAAACCAATGCTAGAGGTAAACGGCAAGAAAGGCAAAATGCTTGTCTGCCAAGATCGTGACTGCGGTCATAAAAAGAATGTCGCTCGCGTTACCAACGCACGCTGCCCTCAATGTAAAAAGAAAATGGAACTTCGTGGTGAAGGTCAAGGTCAAATCTTCGCATGTACATGTGGGTATCGCGAGAAACTATCTGCTTTTGAAGCACGACGCAAGAAAGAAACTGGTGGAAAAGTGGATAAACGTACCGTACAAAAGTATTTAAAACAGCAAGAAAAAGAAGCTGAACCGATTAATAATGCCTTTGCAGACTTATTAAAAGGGATAAAATTTGATTAAATTATTAAAAAAAGTTGAAGTGTCCATCTAGAAGTTTAGATAGGCACTTCAACTTTTTTGTATTATTGTGCTAAAGTATTATCGTGCTAAAATTCTGACAATTCTGTTGACAATCAAGCTTTTTATCACATACAATAATTATTAGAATAAAAATATTTGAATGGACTGATAACCTATGAGGCATCCAAAAACAAAATATTATTCGAAAATGTTAATAAAAGAGGCTGGACTCCAAATCTAATCTGAGATGGAATCCAGCCTCTTTCTTTATTCAATTAAAGTGGTAGAGGTGAGAAATGTGATTATGCTAACAGGTCAAAGTTTAACATTGGATCAAATGAAAGATGTTTTATATCGAAAAGAGAAGGTTTTTGCTTCAGAAAAAAGTATGGATCTTGTAAAAAAGAGCCGTGAAGCGGTAGAAAGAATCGTTTCCGAGCACAAAGTAGTTTACGGTATTAATACGGGATTTGGGAAGTTTAGTGATGTATTAATCAATAAAGAGCATGTCAGGGATTTACAGCTCAATTTAATTCGCTCACATGCTTGCGGGGTGGGGGACCCCTTTCCGGAAATTGTTTCAAAAGCAATGGTTCTTTTACGTGCCAATGCCCTTTTAAAAGGGTACTCAGGAGTTCGGCCAATTCTGATTGAGAAACTTTTAGAACTGGTTAATACAGAAATCATACCGGTTATTCCTCAGCAAGGTTCTTTAGGTGCAAGCGGTGATTTAGCTCCTCTCTCCCATTTAGCATTAGTGCTGATAGGGGAAGGTGAAGTATTTTACAAAGGAAATAGGATGGAGTCAATCCATGCGCTTCAAATGGAAGGAATCCTGCCCCTAACATTAGAGGCAAAAGAGGGTCTTGCGCTAATTAATGGAACACAGGCAATGACAGCTATGGGAGTGGTCGGCTATCTTGAAGCTGAACAGCTGGCATTTGAAAGTGAACTCATTGCAGCGATGACAATGGAAGGGTTAAACGGGATCATTGATGCATTTGCTGAGGAAGTTCATGTAGCAAGGGGATACCAGCAGCAGATTGATACGGCAGCAAGAATCCGCAGGTATCTTAGTGATAGTTTATTAACCACGGTTCAAGGAGAATACCGTGTTCAGGACGCTTATTCTCTAAGGTGTATTCCACAGGTACACGGGGCATCCTGGCAGGCACTTGATTATGTTAAGGAAAAATTAGAAATTGAAATGAATGCGGCTACAGACAATCCACTTATTTTTGATGATGGAGAAAAGGTTATTTCTGGAGGGAATTTTCATGGTCAGCCAATTGCATTCGCAATGGATTTTATGAAGATTGCAGTAGCGGAGCTTGCAAATATATCTGAAAGACGGATTGAGCGATTAGTAAACCCACAGTTGAACGATCTGCCGCCTTTCCTAAGTCCTGAACCTGGATTGCAGTCAGGTGCGATGATTATGCAATATGCTGCCGCATCGTTGGTATCAGAGAATAAAACACTTGCCCATCCTGCAAGTGTCGATTCCATTCCCTCATCTGCCAATCAGGAAGATCATGTGAGTATGGGTACCATTGCCTCTAGACATGCTTATCAAATCATTCAGAATGCAAGACGAGTGCTGGCAATTGAACTCATTTGTGCCATGCAGGCGGTTGAGATTCGCGGGGTGGAAAAAATGGCCTGCCAGACAAAGACGATATATGAGAAGGGAAGAGAGCTTGTTCCTTCTATAAAGAAGGATCGAATCTTTTCAAAAGACATCGAGAGGGCAGCAGAAGGTCTAAAAGAATGGGATCTTAAGAAACTCATTCAAAAATTTGATAATGTAAAATAAGCAAAAAAGGCGTGAAGTTCACGCCTTTTACTCTATTTCTTCCGTTTCAACTCTATTCTTAAATGCTTCTCGTACTACAAGGAACTCCTCGTCACCGATGGCATCCTTTGAATGCCTTTCAGTTTGGTTATCCTTTGGTAAATTACCAGGATGACCTTTCTTTTTATGATTAAAATGTTCTCCACGTGCCAAATGAAACACTCCTTTCGTCTACGAATGTATCATTCCCAAACGAAGGAAATTTATTAGTGAAGAAGAGGAGGATAAGAGAATTATTCTTCTTTAATTTTTTCATCAGACTTTGCAGGACTGCACATGGTGTCAATAAGGAAACCAAAAAATACTAAAAAGGCAATTGGTATTACGAAATTCAACACATGTATGGCTGTCATAGACTGAAATCACCACCATTATTTGAATATTTATAATATTTAGTATATTATAATGCTGTTAACAGTTAATTGTCAATCGTCACAAAATAAACAAATTTCACAGTAATTTCTAGCTCTTTCAACCTAATTTCAAAGTTTAGTTCTAGGGTAAACATCCTATTTTCGACTGTTAATTCCTTTATTTTCCATTAAACTTCCATTTAAATGATAAACTTTCTACATTTTGTGAATACTCCAACGTTTTTATGTAGAAAATTGGTAGAATTTGTGTAAAAAAAAGGTTCGAAAGACTAAAGTATTTGACAAAAAACAACACGATACTAATAAAGTACTATATATAATGAACATAGTAATCACGAAATAGGAAAAGTTATCTACGGAATTTACTGAATAATCAATGATTTATGAGCAATATGAAACAGAAAAAGGCAAACTCACTGAAAAATGGGGACGCAAAGCCGAGGATCTAAGGTATATTTTTTACTATGATGGCCGGGCTGCCTGGAATACGAAAATGTATTTTAGGAGTGGATGAAAGTGTCACTAACGGATGGTATGACGAGTGGAATGGATGCAGAATGGTTAGCTCTTATCGTAGAAGCAAAAGCTCTAGGGATTTCGAAGGAAACAATACTTGATTTTCTCCATCAGAACGAAGTTAGAGAGGTTCTAGTAAAGAATCGCCAAGATACATAAAAGAAGAACAAAGCATACTACAAAATATGGTAGTATGCTTTGTTCTTTTATTGTCCAGCTCCAGGCGCCATCGGCTCGCGGTCTACAGCCAATCCGTCCAAAAGGTTAAAAACCAACCTTTCAGCCGGCTCGACTTATGCTTGTCGCCGATAGGCGGGCGCCTTCCGCTTTTCTTTATTCTTCATTATTTTGACCGATTCGCCATTTATTAAATTCAATAAAATCGCGAAATTGTTCTTTCGATACACCAGAATCCATTGCCTCTTTTACAATGTTCATCCAATCACTATCTAATTCTTCTTTGTTAATCTGTTCATTTATTAGATGTTCAACAGGTACGTGTAATACAGAAGAAATTTTTTCAAGGAACTGAATAGACGGATTCCTTTGCAGGTTTCTTTCCAGAGAGCTTAAATAGGATTTAGCAACTCCAGCTTGTTCAGCAAGTTCTGATAATGACATTTTTTTTTCTAAACGAAGTTTTTTAACACGATCACCGATCATTGGTCTCACACACCTAATTTTTATTATTACTACAATAATTTTATCAGAAAAGATGAAAAAGTTCCATATTAAGAACGGTTGACTTTCACAAAAAATTCCTAAATAGCGAAAATTTTTTGAAATAATGGTTTGATAACGATAATATTAAAGAGTGTTTCCAAATCTGCAAAAATACATAAAAATAATAAAAAAAGGTTGGGAAGAGGATGATTGTTCTTAAATCACAGCGGGAAATCGATGCCATGAAAAAAGCAGGAGAAATTCTCGCATCATGTCATAAAGAAATTACAAAAATGATAAAACCAGGTGTAACAACTTGGGAGATTGATCAGTTTGTTGATGAATTCCTTGCTAAACACAAGGCAACCCCACAGCAAAAGGGCTATAAGGGCTATAAATATGCTACCTGTGCGAGTATTAATGACGAGGTATGCCATGGCTTTCCTAGAAAGGAACCATTAAAAGAAGGTGATATTGTCACCATCGATATGGTGGTCAATTATAACGGGGGGTTAGCTGATTCCGCATGGAGCTATGCTGTTGGAAGAGTTTCTTTAGAAACAGAACATTTATTAAAGGTAACAAAGGAAGCTCTCTATAAAGGTATTGAACAGTCTGTCCCTGGAAATAGGATTGGAGATATCGGTCATGCCATTCAAACCTATGTCGAAGGGGAAGGCTTTTCGGTTGTTCGTGACTTTATCGGTCATGGAATTGGGGCTGTCATTCATGAGAAACCGGATGTACCACATTACGGACTGCCCGGAAAAGGACCACGAATTAAAGAAGGTATGGTTTTTACTATAGAGCCAATGGTTAACGCTGGAATGTACCAAACGAAGATGGATAGTAATGGCTGGACAGCTAGGACTATTGATGGTAAGTTTTCTGCTCAATATGAACATACCATTGCCATTACGAAGGATGGACCGATTATATTAACTGATCAGGATAAATAAAAAACAGATCTCCTCGAGATCTGTTTTACTTATTCTTACGAAGGTTCCCTAGTTCTTCCACCAATGCCTGCATTTCATTTGGGCTAAACGAAGGTTTTTTCATGACCATTTCATAGATTTCTTTTAATTCCTCATACATTTCTTCATCAAAGTGTGAAGATTTAATGGCTCCAAGATTTAATACCTTTAATTTTTCTTTAATTTGTTCGATCATGTATTCTACATTTTCTACTGTCTTTTCTGATAAATTCATGCCGTCACCCTTCCATATTCGTAACTTTATCTTTTCATTTTCACTTCTAGATGTCAATCTAAACTTGGGCAGCTCCTTTTATTAAGTTTATAAAATAAATAGGTAATTATCTGTCCTTCTCTTGATTTTGACTGCAAGCTTAAAGCAAAATATAAAGTGATGAAAGTTGGTATTTTTTTATAGTGATGAAATGGATGATAAAAACCATATGGAAGGAGAGGTTAAAAAAATGGGTAAAAATTTATTTTTTAAAGGTATGTTCTATGGTGCGATAGCGGGTGGAGCTCTAAGCTTATTAGATAAAAAAACACGGCAGGATATGAGGGTGAATGCGAAAAAGGCGTATGAGCAAGTATCTTATGCTGTTCGCCATCCTAAGGAAATCACAGAAAATGTTAAAGAGACTGCTGAAAAAATTAGAAACACAATTGAGCAGGTTAGTGAGGACATTTCTTATATTACGGGAAAAGTGGACGAACTCCGTGTGCTGACTCCCCAAGTAAAGGAAATTGTGAAAGAGACGAAAAGTACTTTTTCTAATCATGAGGATTTAGACTTAGAAGAATTGTTAAAAGAGGTTGTTGTGGAAGATGATGTTCAATTTGAAAAGTAACAATTGGATTCAGTAAAAAGGAGAGGTGAGATATGGGGAAAGCAGTGAATGTTCGTAAATCTTTGTTAAGGCTGCTTTGGCACAGAATAGAAGAAGATGATATTCCTGGTTTATCAGCGCAGCTGGCCTATTTCTTTCTTCTTTCGCTATTTCCACTCCTTATTTTCATTTTTACATTACTGCCATATCTGCCCATTCAACACCTAGATATACTTGGGGGGATAGGAGACTTTGCTCCACCTCAGACGATGGATCTAATTGAAAAGAATGTAAATTATGTCATGAATAATCGAAATGGCGGATTACTTTCATTTGGTATTATTGGTACCATTTGGTCGGCATCTAATGGAATTCATGCCCTAGTAAGAGCTTTTAACAAAGCATACAATGTGAAAGAAAGCCGTTCTTTTATTGTTTCTAGAGCGATGGCTATCGTGCTGACCATCGGGATGATTTTAGTTTTTATTGTGGCCGTTTTACTTCCGATATTCGGAAGGGAAATTGGAATATTTCTTTTCTCCTATTTAGGTTTTCAACTGGAATTCCTGCGTATTTGGGAAATGTTAAGATTAGTCATCAGTGCCCTTATATTATTTTTAATCTTTACTGGATTATATTGGATTGCTCCCAATGTTAAATTACGCTGCAGAAGTGCATTCCCAGGAGCCGGTTTTGCAACTGTTGGCTGGATTCTTTCATCCTATGCTTTATCCTATTACGTGAGTAAATTTAACAACTTTTCACTGACCTATGGAAGTATTGGAGCTATTATTGTTTTACTAATTTGGTTATACATATCGGGGTTTATTATCATTCTCGGCGGCGAGATTAATGCTTTCTATAGTGAAAAGAATAAAACAAACTGTTAAAATTTCCCTTTATGAAAAACTTTTTATTGCAAAGAATATAGGTGGGGAACAGATTACAAATAGGGGGCTCACCATGACAAAACAAACAAAAAAAGATGGCGGCACAAAACAAAAGGGTAAAGGCAGTAAGGGAAATAAAACATCTGGTTCTGCTAACGGCAGCAACGGATATCATTAAATAGAACCGGGCTGAAAAGCCCGGTTCATTAATTTTTTAAAAGTCTTAAACTGTTCAGAATTACAAGAATGGTACTGCCTTCATGCCCAATTACACCAAACGGCAAATCCAGCAATTGAAAAAAGTTTGAAGAAATTAAAATCATGATTACCGTGATGGAGAAGATAACATTTTGTTTTATAATCCGATTCATCCGTTTCGAAAGATGAATGGCTTCTGCTATCCTTGGTAAATCATTTTTCATTAGGACAACATCCGCTGTTTCAAGAGCAACATCCGAGCCTTCTCCCATTGCAATACCCACATTTGCAATGGCTAATGCCGGAGCATCATTAATTCCATCGCCCACCATGGCAATGGTTTTGTATTTTTCCTTCAGCTTTTTGAGCTGCTCGACTTTTTCTTCAGGCAGACATTCAGCAAAGAACTGATTCACATGACTTTCTTCTGCAATGGCACTGGCCGTTTTCTCACTATCGCCCGTTAGCATGACCGTGTAAATACCTTGTTGCTTTAAATGGTCGATGGCAAGCTTTGTTTCTTGTCTCACAACATCTTTTAAAGCAATCATCGCGGCTAAGCAATCGTTAACTTGCACAAATACAAGTGTATTTCCTTGGCTTGCCAGGTCAGCCGCTTTACCGGCGGCGAATGATAGAGCAGCCTCTTTTCCAACAAAATCAGCTTTGCCTATTTTCCACTGTTCGCCATTTATTTCCGCTTTTACACCCCACCCCGAAACATCTTCAAGGTGTTCAGGATGAACGAGGTCACGGTTAATATTTTCTTTCACGTACTTGACGATGGACTGTGCAAGAGGGTGATTCGATTGATTTTCAATTGATGCGGTCTTCCATAAAAGCTCCATCTTATCAAAGTTTTCATTAACAATTATTTCGGTAACCTCAGGTTTTCCTTTTGTCAGCGTACCAGTTTTGTCAAAGGCAATCGCTTCTACATGGCTGAGATTCTCTAAATGTACACCGCCTTTGACTAGAATTCCTCGTTTTGCGCCATTTGAAATGGCAGACAGTGTTGCAGGCATAATCGATGCTACCAGTGCACAAGGAGATGCCACCACCAAGAGTATCATTGCCCGATAAAACGACTCATTCCAGCTCCAATCAAGCAGGAAATAGGGGAGGAACATCATCAACAAAACGACGGCTAATACGGTTTTTACATAGGTTCCTTCAAAGCGTTCAATAAACAGCTGTGATGGAGATTTTTCACTTTGAGCGGATTGCACAAGTTCAATAATTTTATGAAAGAGTGTTTCATTACTTTCTTTTGTTGTTTGGACAGTGATGGCACCTGTTAAATTTACCGTCCCCGCAAACACTTCCTTATCTAAACCTTTTGAAACAGGCATCGATTCCCCAGTAATAGCAGCTTCATCAATGTTCGTATACCCATTCTTTATGACGCCATCAGAAGGAATTCTTTCTCCAGGCTTAACGAGAATCTGATCGCCAACTTTTAACTCGGAAACAGGAACATGCCTTTCAATCCCATTATTAATAAGAAGAGCCTCTTCCGGCTGAAGCTTCATTAGCGAAGAAATCTCTTTGTGACTCTTGTTCATCGTATAGATTTCTAATGCACCACTAACAGCAAATATAAAAATCAAAATGGCGCCTTCTGTCCAATAGCCAATGATTGCAGAACCAATCGCTGCAAAAACCATTAGCATTTCAACGTTTAGTTGTTTGTTTTCATAGGTGGCTTCAATTCCTTCCTTGGCTTTGGCGAAGCCGCCTATCACAAAGGCCAATAAATAAAAGACAATTGAAGCAACCTGATCACCCATTTTATCTGTAATCCATCCTGCTGCGATGAAAACACCACTTAGTCCAGCAGCAATAAGTTCTGCATGTGGTTTTATTTTTTCAATAAACCCTACCTTTGGAAGCCCTTTTGTTAATCTCTTAGCATCCGTACTCATTATCAGTTCCCTCCCCATTTTAAATCTAATTGAGAAAAATAATCAAAATCATTACCCCTAAAAAACACGAAAGCTGTCATCAATTAAGATGACAGCACTGTTCCAAAAACAATTATTAAATTAAATTAATTTTATCATACAATGTATGTTTATTATATAAATATGCTCCAAAAAGATTTAAGAATTATGCTGCTCTATCATTGAAAAAGTTTTCTTTCCAAAAGCGTAAATAATGATGGATAAGGTAAGTAACATGGTACTAATTATATAAAAGAAACTTACTTTTTGGAAAAACTGAATAAATAACCCACCAATAATCGGTCCGCTCAAACTTCCTAAACTAAAGAAAATACCGCATAACAAATTTCCTGTTGCTAACAAATTCTTTGGTACTAAATCTGTCATATAGCTGATTCCAAGTGAAAATGTTGAGCCTACTACCATTCCCGATAGGAGAAAGGAAACGAAAAGTCCAATAAAGGAATGTTCAAATATGCTCGCAGATGTAAAAGTTAGAAATCCTAGGGAAAGTACGATCATTAATACATTTCTTCGACCATAAGAATCACTAAGCACACCTAATGGCAGCTGCGTAATGATACTGCCAATTGCAAAGGCAGTTAATACTAGGGAAACACTTGCTACGTCAATATCCCTTCTTAGTGCATATACCGGAAAGCTGCCGTTTAAAGAAGATTCTAAAAAACCGTAGCAGAAGGGAGGAAGAAAAGCGACCCATCCATATTTCATCGTTGTTCTAAATCGTTTGATGGTGTTGAAAAATGAATTAATCTCTACTTCCTGTTCTGGAAACTCGTTCTTTAATGTAAAGACAAATACCCATCCGATTAAACATAAAATAGAGGAAACGATGAATGGCAATGCCTCATTAATATTTACAAGTGGTGTCATCAAAGGTCCGCTTGCAAATCCAATCCCAAAAAATAAGCCGTACAAGGAAATATTCCGCCCTCTTTTTTCGGTTGGAGAAGAAGAGGTAATCCAGGTTTGGGTAGCAAAATGTAAGGCATGATCCCCAATCCCGATGATGGCTCGCAAGAAAAACCAAAACCAAAAGGATTTCCACAATGGAAACAATGCAAGAGCAAGCACCACAAGCCCGCCGCCAAGTATAATCGTTGGTTTATACCCATATTTTCGCAGCGGTGCTTCCATAAAGGGTGAAACGAGAAGAATTCCAATATAGAGCGCAGTGGCATTTAATCCATTAAGGGAGGAGGATACCCCGCTTTGTTCAAAAATAACGGCAATAAGTGGAAGAAGCATTCCTTGTGAAAAACCAGAAATGGCGACTATGGTCACTAGAATCCAAAATCGAAAATTATTTTTTTTATTCATATATGATCCTCATTAGTATGATATTGATACCCATTCGATGGTAACGAGAAAATAAGGCATTTGCAAGCAAAATTTTCTTCACTCTTTTAATGAATGGAAAAAAAGAGTATTCTCAATTTGTAGGGATTTTTATACAATTTTTACGTTTTTATCCTTATTGCTTTATATGATGTTAGGAGGGATAACAGTGGGAAAAATATTTATGCTGCTTACTTTTATTGGTGTCCCGCTTTCCGTGATTGGGACACTCATGCAATGGCCAACCATGATTCTTTTTGTTGTTTATTGTATTTCAATTATCGCCCTTGCCAGCTATATGGGGAGGGCAACGGAGAGTTTGGCGATTGTCGCTGGACCACGGGTAGGCGGACTCCTTAATGCTACTTTTGGAAATGCAGTGGAATTAATCATTTCAATCTTTGCTTTAAAGGAAGGATTGGTTGGAGTTGTTCTCGCATCCTTAACGGGTTCTGTACTCGGCAACCTGCTCCTAGTTGCTGGATTATCATTTTTTATTGGAGGATTAAAATTTAAAAGGCAAAAATTTAATGTACATGATGCACGCCATAATTCCGGTCTGCTCATGTTTGCGGTCATCGTTGCATTTGTAATACCAGAAGTTTTTTCAATGGAAATGAATGAGGCGAAAACATTAACTCTAAGCATCGGGATCTCACTTATTCTAATCTTACTTTATCTAGCAGCTCTTTTCTTTAAACTGGTTACTCATCGAGGGGTCTATCAGAGCGAGAATGCTGAAACACACCATGAGGAAGAGCCTGAGTGGAGTAAAGGTAAGGCTATTGGTGTTCTATTGGCAGCCACTTTAGCTGTTGCCTATATATCTGAAAATCTTGTTCATACATTTGAATATGTAGCGGAATCATTTGGCTGGACGGAGTTATTCATAGGGGTTATTATCGTTGCCATTGTTGGTAACGCAGCTGAACACGCGTCTGCTATTGTCATGGCCTTTAAAAATAAAATGGATATAGCGGTAGAGATTGCTATCGGTTCAACACTCCAGATTGCCATGTTTGTTGCTCCAGTATTAGTCTTAATCTCACTTTTCTTTACCAAAACTATGCCGCTTGTTTTTACCATGCCAGAGTTAATTGCCATGGTAACCTCGGTACTGCTCATGATTGTAATCTCGAATGACGGAGAATCAAACTGGTTTGAGGGACTGACCTTACTTGCGGCCTACTTGATTATGGGCATAGGTTTTTTCCTGCTATAAAACAGAATCATGTAAAAAGACTCTGAGCCAAGTCGGCACAGAGTCTTTTATTAATTAGTCATTCGATGTAAGGGTAAATCTTGGAAATATGCTATAATGATCGAGCATATGCTATATGGGGTAAAACCAATCGCGTTTACGTGGGCCCATCAATCACCAACCTTCATGTTTAATTTATAATAGAAAAACACGAGTGTTGAATTTTCATATATGAGTGGAATCCCAACCTCCTTAATGGTAAATGGTTCGTCGATTGATTACTGCCCTCCTTCTTTAAAGGTTAAGTATATTATAACCGGTTATTTGAATTTTGTAAATGTTCTGATTAATTTTTTTAAGGAGAAAAAAATGGCATTATTGTACCGCTCATTATTTTTTGTTGTAGGATTAATGATTATGACATTCGGTGTTTGTTTAACCATCAAAGCTGAGTTGGGAGCTGGGGCTTGGGATGCACTGAATGTTGCACTTACTGAATGGATAGGTTTGACGATTGGCAGCTGGATCATCATCGAAGGTGCAGTGTTAGTATTTGTAAATTCCTTATTGGTAAAAAGAAAACCGGAGCTACTATCGCTATTAACGATCACCTTAATTGGATCTTTAGTGGATTTATGGATGTTTTTTGTATTTGAATCATTTGTGGTTTATGGATTAATGATAAAATTCGTTACCTTAATTCTTGGAATTTTCATCATAGGGCTTGGTGCGGCTATCTATTTACAAGCAAAGTTTCCTTCTAGTCCAATTGATGGTTTTATGATGGCCATTAGAGAACGTTTTCGAGTAAGTTTAATGATGGCAAAGACGATTGGAGAAATTATTGCTTTAATCCCAGCGCTGATTCTACAAGGACCCATCGGTATAGGTACAATCATTATCACTTTTACTATTGGTCCCTTTGTTCAACTGTGTTTCCCTTATTTTGAAAAATTAATGCAAAGACTGATAGAAGGGAATTATAAGGGGAAATAATGAAATATTTCGCTGTAATGGATAAAAGTTTTCAACTCCGAAAACACTATGAGCAGACTTATTACTGCTATATTGTGAAAGGAGTTTTTCTTTGTGAAAAAGTTTATCCCTGTCGTTATAACACTGCTATTACTTTTAGCTTTTCTTCCAACTGCTTCTGCTGAAAAGGCAAATGCAAAAAAGGAACCAGCGAACTATCAAGTTCCTGCATCGGTTCGTAATATTACGAAGGAAAATACGTACCCCAATTCAACACAGGACTTACCTACCTTACAGCCTAGTGAGTTAACGAAAAAGCTGATTGATTCATCAAAGGTGAAGATTGAAAATCCCGATTTAATACGCATGCTCAATGAATCCAGTATTAATAGCACACCGTTTGCAATCGGTTATCGTGCAATCGTCTACCTTGGACAATGGCCATTAAATTACGAATCAACCGAAACCGCTCCAAACTGGGAGTATCAAAAAATTAATACAAACTACTATGATAATCGCGGCGGTAAAGTACCTTACCAGATTCATTATGTACAAGAGGCTCAAAAAATCATCCGTGGCGGATTAACCGCGAAAATCGCAAATGCAGAGGATGTTAAAAAGATGATGCTGTTAAAGGCAATGGAAAAAACACATCTTCCGCTGGCATTTGAAACGATTATTGGATCAGGAACGAAGAACGATCATGTCTACAATATCCCAGTTAATCGACTAGGATACTTATATGCCTATGCACCTGCGGTCAATGAAAAAGGCAAAGTCACCTATGGTGAAGTTTATTTAATGCTTAAGGGTAGTAAAAAAATTATCGTCATTAAAAATGTAACCTCCCAAGGAATTGGAGCATGGATTCCGGTACAGGATCATGTTTCATTTGGTTTTGCTGCATCAGAAAGACCAAGATGATTTTGGAGAAAGAACTCCTGCCAAGTTAAGTAGGGGTTCTTTTTTGAAAAAGAGCTGCAGAAAGTGTAGGATATTGATATAGAAGGGGGAGAATCAACTTTGGGCAGTCCGACTCATGAGAAAAATTCACAAGTTAGTTTTTTAAAGCAGAGATTGAACATGTTCCTAGACGTATTGGATGCAATCGATCCAGAGGATACGGATCTTGATGATATCGATAATTTAATTAAAATGATTGATGAATTAGAAAACAAGTGTAAGGAATTCAATCATCGTGAAGCTCCAGAGTCTGTTTAATTACAGGCTCTTTTCTATTGGGAAAACCTTTATCTTTCAATCAATTGCTTATAGGAGTATAATAATATCGTCAAATAGTTGTAATTTTTAAATAGATTGCGAATCGGACAAGGGGAAAGGGGTACATTAGGTGAATATCGAGAAATTTCAGGAGAGTATGTACAAATTAGTAGTTGAAACTTCTACAAAGCTTCCAAAAGATGTACGCCGTGCAGTTAGTGCGGCAAAGGAAAAGGAAAACGCAGGCACAAGTGCAGCGATGAGCCTTGCAACCATTACCAATAACATTAAAATGGCAGATGATCAAGTCTCACCTATTTGCCAGGATACGGGATTACCAACATTTAAAATTAAAACTCCGGTTGGTGTAAACCAATTAGAATTAAAAGAAGCGATCAAAAATGCAATTGTAATCGCAACCAAAGAAGGAAAACTGCGTCCTAACTCTGTTGATTCCCTAACAGGTGAAAACAGTGGTGACAATCTAGGAGCTGGGTTACCGGTTATTAAATTTGATCAATGGGAAAAAGATTATATTGATGTTCGTCTGATTTTAAAAGGCGGCGGATGTGAAAATAAAAACATCCAATATAGTCTTCCATGCGAGTTAGAAGGACTTGGCCGAGCAGGACGTGACCTTGATGGTATTCGGAAATGTGTCATGCACTCTGTTTATCAGGCACAAGGACAAGGCTGCAGCGCTGGTTTTATTGGGGTAGGGATCGGCGGCGACCGTTCATCTGGTTATGATTTAGCAAAAGAACAATTATTCCGCTCTTTAGACGATGTTAATCCAAACGAAGAGTTACGCGCGTTAGAAGAGTACGTTCTGGAAAATGCAAATAAATTAGGAATCGGCACGATGGGATTTGGCGGAGAAGCAACGTTGTTAGGCTGTAAGGTTGGGGTAATGAATCGAATTCCAGCAAGCTTCTATGTATCTGTCGCTTACAACTGTTGGGCATTCCGCCGTTTAGGCGTAAGTGTAGACCCAGTGTCCGGAGAAATTAATGAATGGATGTACCAGGAAGGCGATTTCATTGATTTCACTGAAACAGAAGCTGAGAAAGAAACAGCTGCCGCTCGTGCCAATGATGTTATCTCTCTCCAAGCACCAATCACGGAGGAACAAATTCGCGAATTGAAGGTTGGCGATGTTGTTCAAATTAACGGAATGATGTATACAGGCCGTGACGCCATTCATAAATATCTGTCAGATCATGATTCACCAGTGGATTTAAATGGACAAGTCATCTACCACTGTGGTCCAGTTATGTTGAAGGATAAAGAAGATGTCTGGCATGTTAAAGCGGCTGGCCCAACCACAAGTATTCGTGAGGAGCCTTACCAAGGTGACATTATGAAGAAATTTGGAATCCGCGCTGTTATCGGAAAAGGCGGAATGGGACCACGTACGTTGGCTGCTCTTAAAGAGCATGGCGGTGTATACCTGAATGCTATTGGCGGCGCTGCACAATATTATGCAGATTGTATCAAGGGCGTTGAAGGTGTTGACTTGATGCAATTTGGTATTCCTGAAGCGATGTGGCACCTGCGAGTAGAGGGCTTCACAGCCGTCGTAACCATGGACTCACACGGGAACAGCCTGCATGCAGATGTAGACAAGTCTTCATTAGAAAAATTAGCACAATTTAAGGATCGCGTTTTTAACTAAAGGATTGGCGGGCAGGCTCTAATATGGGGTCTGCTCTTTTTTTTGCCGGATCAGGTTGATTTGTAGAACCAGTCCGGTTTTGTGTAGAAGCAGTATGGTTTTATGTAGAAACAGGTTTGGTTTTGTAGAACCAGTCCGGTTTTGTGTACAACCTGTATAGTTTTTTGTAGAAGCTGTATGGTTTTGTGTAGAAGCAGGTTTGATTTTGTAGAACCAGTCCAGTTTTGTGTAGAAGCTGTATGGTTTTGTGTAGAAGCAGGTTTGGTTTTGTAGAACCAGTCCAGTTTTGTGTAGAAGCTGTATGGTTTTGTGTAGAAGCAGGTTTGGGATTTGTAGAACCAGTCGGTTTTGTGTAGAAGGTGTATGGTTTTATGTAGAAGCAGGTTTGGTTTTGTAGAACCAGTCCGGTTTTGTGTAGAACCTGTATAGTTTTTTGTAGAAACTGTATAGTTTTTTGTAGAAGCTGTACGGTTTTGTGTAGAAGCAGGTATGGTTTTGTAGAACCAGTCCGGTTTTGTGTAGAAGCTGTATGATTTTATGTAGAAGGTGTATGGTTTTGTGTAGAACCTGTACATTTTTGTGTAGAACATGTAAAGTTCCCCAGAAAATAAAACAACAAAATAATTTGGAAAACTATAAATTGTCACTAAAGCTTCATAATAAAACTGAAATATAAGAAGGATATGCCAAATTGATATAGAAAAGTTACATCAAACCATTTAGGAGGGACTTTATTGTTTGATAAAAATTTTACGACACCTATATCATTACTACAGGCCGAGGCTTTAGAAAGAAGGCTAAAGATAAATCATGAAAAAATGTCTGAAATAAAAAATAACATAAAAATATTAAAGTCAGGTTATAATGGCGAAAAAGAATTAAATTATCAATTGGGGCAAATTCCTCATCATAAATACCACATTTTACATGACCTCCGACTCCCTGCAGGCGAAACATTTTTTCAAATTGATGTACTGCTCCTTGCACCCAATATTCTTATTATTCTTGATGGAAAGAATCACTCAGGCAAAATAACAATTGAAAAAAATCAAATGATTCAAGAAACTGCTGACACAAGAGAGATTTATGAGAATCCTATTTCCCAGACGAATCGACACAAAATATTATTGAGAAATTGGACAGAGAGAAATAAACTACCTCCTATTTTTATGGAAAATTTAGTTGTCTTTACGAGATCGTCCAGTGAAATTATTATAACCCCAGGTTACAAAGAAGCGGAAAATAAAATTTGTAAGTCACATGATTTAATAAAAAAGATTGAGGAATTGGAGGGTTACTATAAAAAAATATGGGTGAGCGAACAAGATATTTTAAAAGTAAGTAACCAGCTTTTAAGAGACCACACACCAAAAAGGGTAGATATACTTAAACTTTTCCAAATTCGTGAATCCGATATTATTATTGGAGTTCAATGCCCAGAATGTTTATTTGCCCCAATGGATTATATTAGAAATAGATGGATATGCCCTGCCTGTCAAATTATTTCAAAGGATGCCCATACTAGAGCTATATACGATTATTTTTTAATCTTCAAACCATGGTTTACGAATTCCGAAATCAGGAAGTTCCTCAATCTTTCTTCCCCAAGGGCCGCTGGATACATATTATCCTTCCTTAACTTTACTCGAACAGGCCGCACTAGTGACAGTATCTACCACCAGCCAATCCTTTTTCCTTAAAATACTAATCATGTTTCCCTATAGGTAAACAAACACTATAAAAAAGAAAATAGGGGGAACACGGATGAAGAAATTATTGTGCATCCTTAGTTTGCTGCTGTTAATGGTGCCTCAGGTAACATATGGTTCCGCTCCCAATAAGCCAATCAATTGGGGATTTAAGAAAGCTGTAGATGAAGAGCCGCCCGATGCTGGTGCAGAGTATGAAAAAATACTTGATAAATACGGTGCCTTTTTTAAAGGAGACCCAGACTCGAAGACGCTTTATCTTACCTTTGATAATGGGTACGAAGCAGGTTATACGGCTCAAGTATTGGATGTTTTAAAGAAGGAAAAAGTGCCGGCAACTTTTTTTGTGACGGGGCATTATTTATTATCTCAACCCGAATTGACAAAGCGGATGGTGGATGAAGGTCATCTCATTGGAAACCATTCCTGGCACCATCCCAATATGACACAAATCAGTGATGAGCGAATTCGTGAAGAACTTAGAAAAGTTAAGGTCAAAACAAAAGAAATAACAGGTCAAAAGAAGATGAAGTATTTACGTCCGCCTCGGGGCGTTTTTAGTGAGAGAACCATGCAAATTGCGAAGGAGGAAGGCTACACGCATGTCTTCTGGTCGCTGGCGTTTGTGGACTGGAATACCAACTCGCAAAGAGGCTGGCAATATTCATATGATAACATTATGAGACAAATCCACCCTGGCTGTATCTTATTGTTGCACACAGTATCGAAGGATAACGCTGATGCTTTAGAAACCGTTATTAAAGATTTGAAAAAGAAAGGCTATAAATTTAAAAGTCTGGATGAATTCAAACCGGAAAAGAAAGGTATTGCAAGGATCATACCGAGTTTCTGGAGAAAATAATGAGTAGGAAAGCTGGATTCGCGTAGAATTCGGCTTTTCTCTGTTAATAATGCTATAATACGGAGAAATCAAACGGAAGCGAAATTTGGAGTGAACAAAATGAAAACAGATCAATCAATTAAAATACAAGAAAAACAGACCTTTCCCTTAACGATCAAACGACTCGGTATTAATGGGGAAGGCGTCGGTTATTTTAAGAAGCAGGTAGTTTTTGTGCCAGGTGCATTACCTGGGGAAGAGGTAGTCGTAGAGGCAACCAAGATTAACCCTAAATTTGCTGAGGCAAAAATAAAAAAAATCCGGATTAAATCACCGCATCGTGTACAGCCTCCATGTCCGGTCTATGAGCAATGCGGAGGCTGTCAGCTGCAGCATTTAGCATATAGTCAGCAATTAAAAGAAAAGCGAGATATTGTTATCCAGTCGCTCGAACGACATACAAGGCTCCAAGTGGACAAACTCGATATTCGAGAAACCATTGGAATGGAAGATCCTTGGGGATATCGGAATAAGAGCAGTTTCCAACTAGCAGGCAGGGACGGAAAGGTTTTAGCTGGATTGTATGGCTTAAACTCTCACCAATTAATTGATATTGAACATTGTGCCGTTCAGCATTCACAAACAAATGAAGCAGTGAATGCCGTTAAGAAAATTCTCGAAGAACTAAAAATTACAATTTATAATGAGAAATCACGTAAAGGAATTGTTCGGACCATTGTTACCCGTATCGGAGTCCAAAGTGGGGAGCTCCAAGTGGTGCTTATAACGAATCAAAACGAACTTCCAAAGAAGGAGCAGATCATTCAGGAAATCCAAAAAAGACTTCCGAATGTGAAATCAATCGTGCAGAACATCAATGAGCAAAAAACGTCGCTTATCTTCGGAGAAGAAACGTTACCTTTAGCCGGTGAGGAATTTATCCAAGAAACATTGGGGGACCTGCAGTTTGAGCTATCGGCTAGAACGTTCTTCCAGTTAAATCCGGTTCAAACCATTAAGCTTTATAATGAAGTGAAAAGTACTGCGGCGCTGACAGGTAAGGAAAAAATTGTTGATGCCTATTGTGGTGTGGGAACCATTGGTTTATGGCTGGCAGATCAAGCTGCAGAAGTACGTGGGATGGACGTCATTCCAGAATCGATTGATGACGCCAAGAAAAACGCCAAGCGACACGGCTTCACCAATACGAAATATGTACCAGGTAAAGCGGAGGAAGTTCTGCCTAAATGGGTGAAAAAGGGCTGGAAGCCAGATGTCATCATTGTCGATCCACCAAGGACTGGGCTTGACGGACAATTAATCCAAACTATGCTACAAACAGAAGTGGAAAAGATCATTTACATCTCTTGCAATCCGTCCACTTTGGCCAAAGACATTCAAATGTTAAGTGCTAAATACGAAGTGAAATATATTCAGCCAGTGGATATGTTTCCGCAGACGAGCCATGTTGAATGCGTGTCGCAGTTAGTGTTGAAATAGTCTGCGATCACTATTCAAGCCATTGTGAGGCTGTTGCAAAAATTGAATTAGTGTAATGTTTTAAAAGCTCAATCTTTAAGGAGATTGTGCTTCTTCTTTTTTAAGGAAACATTTTATGAAACAGGATTTCTCTGGGAGGCACTGTGCAGCTAAATTAGAAACCAAACTAAGGTATTCTAAAATCACTCTTTAATGAAAGCAACAGTTAAAAAAGTATTATATTCAATAATCCTGAATATCTGTGCTTGTCATATTTTAATACGTAGTAGACCCTTACTGCGTAGCAAAGACTTAACTATTAGTTGACTTTGTGAAATAATACCCTTACTAAAAGAATTCAAATGTGGGGGGATTGTAGTGACCGATTTACGATTGAGAAACGAACCGCAAGCAGTTAATTATGATCTTTATGAAAAATATTCACCCGTTCCAATGGAGTGCTGGGATGGAGAACTGATTGGAGCCGATGAATACGGAGAAAAACAGCGTGAAAATTTGCTGTTATTACTTATCTACAATATCGGTATTCAAAGAACATAGATATAGTTTTATATTAACTTATATTTTAGCCCTTCCCAATATTGATTTGACAGATGAAATGTCCTTGGATCAATTGCTTCCTTGGTCATCATCAATTCCTGTAAATTGAATAGTCTTTAATAAGTTATCTAAATAATACTATTGGCTCCCATCTTGATGAAGGTGGGAGCTATTTTACGCTTACTTAATAAATAGTGTACGAATAAGGGTTCGATATTGTGAAGGAATTCACTTAAGCAAAACCAGCCAAAAGTTTGTCAACATTTTTTAATAAAAAGTTTATTAGACTCATGATATACTAAAATGTCCATGCCAAATAACCTTCCGATGTACTCTAATTGGAAGGTTTTGTTGTATTTAGTTAGATATAGGTTCTAAGCTATATCTTGGAAAGTTGTTCTGCTTTTTAGTAAGGCGTATATCCAATGTAAGAGCTTATTTACACATGCAATGATCGCTACTCTAAAGGGTTTTCCTTCTTCTCGTTTCTTATCGTAAAACTCTCGTAGTCTTCTATTGCGTGGAATGATCTCATCCGTCGTTTTCTTTTTACGGGAATCCCGAATTCCACTTTGTACAGCCATATACAATGCGTGGCGAAGCCTACATGAGCCACGTTTGGTTATTCGGTTTACTGATGCAGTAAACTTTCCATAAGAGTCCACACTAGGATCTATTCCAGCGAAGGCAACTAACTTCTTGGCATCATTAAACCGATCTATCTCTCTGATTTCAGAAATAATCGTTGCTGCGATTTTTTCTCCTACTCCAGGGATAGATTGAAGGATCTCATATTCTTCAATTTCACTAGCGAGGGCATCTATTTCATTCGCAATATTGGATAGATGCTCTTGGTATTGAAGAACAATCTTAACCAAAATTTCAAGGTTAAAAATATGACTATCGTAGAGATTGTTTTGAAAAGGATCACGAAGGGCTGCTTCTCTTAATTTCTGTGCCTATTCCACCTCTTGAAGGAATTCTAATAAACTTTCTAACCCTTTAAGATCATGTTTAATACTAAAACTCTTACGATATTGTTTACCTTTATCTAAAAATGCTTGAACTTGGCTTTCTCCTTTTGATACATCCAGACCAATCACTGGATTCATATTGATTTCTTCTCCTCCTAGAAATACATATTAGTCGGTATCCCCTAAAGCTGCATGTAATGTCATAGGTTCGCTTGTTAAACGGGATCATGGTCCCAACCAGCCTGAAACATGTTTATACAAGTAGGGGATGAACAGTTTAGCTGACGGGATCTAGTCCCACGGGGGCGACGTTCTACCCCGACTACCGTAATCATATGACCAAATAGAAAAAGGTCAACCAGAAAAATCTGGCTAACCTTATATTACGAACGGGGGCATTGACCCAGGAAGGATTCCTCCCTTTTTTGCAGAATTCCTTATTGAACAAACGGGAGGTTAGTTCAATAAGAATTTTTCGTAAAAATAAAAATGCCCTCCCAGTGAGGACCTTATTTTTTATTATTTTTCTTTTGCTATTTCCTTCCTATTCGGAGCAAGAGGTGGCTGTTCTAACCATTTATTTTCCACCATAATTTTAAACCACTTTTTCGTAAGCATAAGATTTTGTAGAATGGTGCTTTCGTAAGTAGATACAAGGTCTGTTCGCATTGCGGATGCTAAACCTGCCCCGTGGTACGCTTGTGCAGTTTGGAATAAGAAACCAGTATGATACAACATTAACTTATCGGAAAAAGGAGAGTCTGTTGAAGTTGTAACTTCTGTCTCCCACGACTTAGGAACTGGTAAATTATCCGTTTGCATAATTTTTGAAAAATCTTTTATTTGTTGATCAGCTATTTTTTCTGCATACTCGAAAAATTTTCTTACTTCTTTTGTTTGGGTGACCTGACTAAATGCGATTGCCAGAGTTTTTGCCATAATACTTTTTTTCAGGTTGAAAGAAATACTTATGATTTCTGTCGCTGCTAACATTCTACCCTTTCCGAAAAATCCATCTGCGAAATCTTGGCTAGAAACGTATTCAGGGTTTTCAGCAGGATAAAATAAAGGGTCTCTTTGAAAACTTCTTTTTCAAGCAATAAATCAATTGTTTGATGATACATCCTTTTCCCATCGTTATCGCACGAGTCGTAAAAAAACCTTAAGTCCTCTCTGACAGAAACAGCTAATGAAGTGGAGTGCCCTAGCAAACCGTGTAAAGTCATAATGTGTAAATAATTTAAGCAAAAAATATCAGTGAACAATCTTTTTGCACCTTTATTAAGATCAGATTCAGTAAATCCAATCGGAACAGGAAAATTCTCATTCTCCAAAAAAGCAACAATTTGTTGCTTTTGCTTTTCGAAAGTCTTGATAGCATCCTCAAAGATGGCTTTTATTGACTCGTCTTCAATAATAGAAATCATAAATCTATTTACAATATCAACGGCTGTTCCATTTACATACTCTCCCCACAAAGTTCCTATTTCGGAAGATGTGAGTTTTAATTTATCATTTTCCATCCTGTCACCTCTTTAATATTATTTACCAATTCATCAAGAGATATGAATTTCTTATTAGACTTTCGGGGCAATAGTTATAAACCCAGCTCCCATTGTAGTGGCTTTTTCTTATTGTGCTAACACAAGAAGGTTAATTTAAGAAAATAGATACCCAAGGGATTTATTGTCTCTGTGGGTTATGAAGGTTTACAATTTCTAAATCTCATTAAAATTCTATTACCATCTTAGCTAATTGTATAACTTGAAGAACCCTATGGTAATTCACCCAATAAAAAAACATCCGATTATTCGGATGCATACTTAATTATTCCATGTAAATAAACTGAGTATTCTCTCTTTACATATTCTCTCAATTATTCTTTTGTCTGTTTCTAATACCCTAACCAATTCTTGAATCTTTTTTTTCATTTTCTTTTGTAGTAGGAATATCTAATGAAAACAAATTACCTCGACTACTATTTAATAATTTTTTTAATAACTCAACTTTATTCATTTGATAATCCCCTTTATCTACTATATTCGACATAAAGGCGACTTTTTCCTTTGAAAATCTTATATTGTTTCAAGTTTTACCTACTTCCCACTAAAAAAGGTCAACCAGAAATATTCTCTTATCTGGCTGACCTTATAATACAAATTGGGCAGTTTAGTTAAATAAATATTGATACTTATGGTGAAATTTTAATTGATAGAAAAATTAAAGGTGATAAAGATGAAGAAAATTAAACCATTTTTTATTCTCCTATTACTATATTTAGTGATTATAACTGGATGTAAATCTAATAACAATTCTCACCGAAGTCAAAATTAGTGAATTTGAGTAGAATTCGATAAAATAGTCGGGGTGTTCCTGAACGATTAGATCTTAGGGATTTAGCTCGGAAAAAGAAAAAGATTTTTTAAGATATTTGAATGTTGGGAATAATAGAGTGAAAACGAATATAGATCAAATGCATTCTCTAACTGGCGGAGGATGTTATGATTTTGAATATAAAAAAGGTGCTTAAATGGCGTAAAAAAGCGAAATCTTTAAGATTTCGCTTTTTCTATCATAGAGGTAGTAAAAAGAAATACCCACGATAGAAGTTGAGTTCCTATAACAGATGTCATAATTCTTCTATGTTCGGATGAGTTTTTCCTAACAAAGTATAAAACGAAGGAAGCTGCAAAAGTACCTGAAATTAAATGGCTTAATACAATAAATTTCTTCATGAAATCACCGCCTTTTTTTGCATGACTGCGAAGTCTTAGATTAGTATTAGTATTTGCCTATTCAGTTATGATATCCATAGACAAAGCAAACATATTTCAATGTTTGAGCAGATGAAACAAGTGGTGAGTTAGCTATGAATGACGGTGAAAGTTTGGATTTAAAATATTCTCAATCATTGAATTACCTTCCAAACTTGATGAAAGTGCAAAGAAAATTATTGAAAAACATTTTATTTAGGATTTGATTTTCGGTTGTGATTCTTTGAACGAGGAATCGCCATTTTGGTTCCATTGTATGAAGCAGAATGTGAAAGAATGTACCTAAACTAACAGGGCGATTGTTCAAGAAGAGCAGTCGCTTTATCAGTAAAAAGGAGTTATCGACATGGAGAACATGATGATGGTGTATCGGAAGAGTTTAAGAAGAAAGTGTACCATTATATTAGTATTTTATAAACTTCCCAACTAGAGTTAACAAGACTGATCCGTGAGTTAAATAAGGAAACAGCAAAAGTTAGTCAAAGTGTCTGGACAATAATGACTTTTGTATTAGAACAGGATGGTCAGTTCAATATTGATTATAGTTATGAACCATATATCAGAGACCGACGAACTGTATCGTAGAGAACAATTTGAAAAGAAGTACCTAAATTTATAGGATATATGTAAAGAAGTTCTAAATAAAAAATTCCAAAGAGGTTAGATCATCCCGTGAATTTGGTTGAAAAGTCATATTTACTTAGAGGTTTCAATATGATAATCGATTGGACAAGAGGACATATACTTATTAAAGCGGATGAAAAATTTGTTACGGTTTATAGTGAAGCTTTGAATCCAGAACACAGTGGATTCAGCTTTGTTGTTTATTTGAATTTTATTCAAAAGTATAATAAACCCTTAGAAAATGAACTGATAAACGAGAATAGCAAAAATAGGATAATTTCTATAATCAAAGATTACGCCATTAAGAATAGTATAAAAAAAGAGGGGATATCCCAAACATCAGGGTCAGACCCTTTTGGGGATATCCTCCTGAATATATTACGGTAAGATAATTCTGAATTTTCATCAAAAAATATTGTAAACGTTTCCCTCTGCATGTATAATCTTAATTAATAATTGGCTTTCCAAATTAGCATCTAATTAATTTCACCACTGGAGAAATTAAACTAAATTACGCAGTATTTTTAATGAATTTGCCAAAATTACGTGTCTATTAGTAATTTGGTGTAATTAATTATATATATTTTCTATCAAAAATTCTTTTAAAGGATAGAAAGTATTATATACAAATTGTAATCAAAGGAGTTGAAATTTACTCACATTTAAATCAATTCAATTATTATTATGCAAAGCGGGATTCAAATAATTTATCTATTCTAGGGGGAGAAGTAATGAAAACAAAGATTGTCATAGCCTTAATACTTGTTTTAAGCACATTTCTAGTGGCCTGCAGTGGCGGGTCAAATAAATCCTCTTCAAGTGAAAAAGAAAAAATTGAGATTAGACTATTAACCAGGATGGCTGGTACAACAAAACAGGTAGAGATTTATAAAGATATTTTGAAAGAATTTGAGAAAAAACATAAAGATGTCAAGATTATTGATGAATCACAAGGGGATGAGTCAGCATTTAATAATAAATTAAAAACTGACATTGCCTCTGGAACATTACCAAATATTTTTCGGATTCAAGGTGTTGCCAACCTGGGCGAATACATTGACAACGGCTTATTGATGAATATGGATCCAATCCTTAAAGACGACCCAGCTTGGGGAGATGGCTTTACAGAAGGAGCTTTAAAGTATTATCAAGTACAGGGCCATGAAGGAACTTATGGAATCCCGATGGAATCAGGCTTAATTGGAGTTTACTATAACGAAGAATTGTTTAAAGAAGCAGGCATTGATCAGTTCCCAGAAACTTGGAACCAATTGATAGATGCGATTAAGAAACTGGAGAAAATTAAGGTAACCCCGATTGCCCTTGGTGCAAAATCGACTTACATGGCAGGGCATTTACATGACCAAATCTTCTACAAATGGGCAGGAACGGAAGCAGCGAAAAAACTTGGATCCAGAGAATTAAAATGGACAGACAAGGAAGTTGTGGAAACCCTTAAATATGTAAAAGACTTAAATGACATGGGTGCTTTCGGTAAAGATGCAGCTGGTCTAAACGATGAATTAGTCCTCACAAACTTCCTTGAAGGAAAAGCAGGGATGATCATTACTGGACCATGGAATATTGGCAGCTTTACAGATGAAAGCAAAACGAAATTTACTAAAGCTATTAAAGTAGCAAAGTTCCCTTATTTTGAAGAAAAGCCTGAGTTTAAAAATGAAGACATGCAAGTATTAAGCCCGTATATGGTAAACGGTAAATTAGAAGGAAAAGAAAAAGAATATACAATTGAATTGCTGAAAATGCTTACTTCAGCCGATGCTGCAAAGAGGTTTGCCGAAGAATCACAGTTCCTAATCCCAAGAAACGATATTGAAATTGATCAATCTAAAGTCGCGGATATTTTCTTGCAGAATATTGAACTTGGTTCTACTTCAACAGGTATCGCTGTAGACATATTTGACTTTGATCCGCTTCCATCCATGCAGGATCGAACAAGAAACTCAATCGTCAGCATGTTTATTAACGCTACACCTAAAGAGGCAGCTAAAGAAATTCAAGAAGAAATTGATAAGTCAAAATAAGTCCGATCAATAGAATTCCGCAGTGATAGAGCCTTGGTATGAAATAGGATACCTTGGCTCTATATTGCACCTAAACGAAAACCAACAAGATGAATTTTTGAAAGGAGGGGAATAGATGCATTTAAAAACAAATGTTCAAAAGTCAAAAGTACTTCTATTTACTTTTCCAGCTCTAGTCATTTATGTGTTGTTTCTAATTATTCCAATGATTGGTGCGATTTATTTTTCAGTTGTCAACTGGAATGGGATTAAAGGTTCCCCGCTGGAATTTGTCGGTCTAACTAACTATTTAGAAGTGCTTAAAGATGAGGACTTTATTATATCATTGAAAAATATGTTCAAAATGGTCTTTTACAGTGTCCTTTTCCACACACCGATTGCCTTATTATTGGCTGTAGCGATTAATACTAAGTTTAAGGGATATCGTTTTTTTAAAGTTGTGTACTTTGTTCCTACCATCTTTCCTTTAACCGCGATTGGTTTGCTTTGGTATTTTATCTTTATGCCAAATGGTTCATTAAATAAATTATTGGAGTTTGTAGGCTTGGAAAGTATCGCAAGGGGCTGGTTAGTAGACCCTGCTACGGCGATGAATACGGTAATCTTCGTTAATATCTGGGCGGGCATTGGTTATTATATGGTCATTTTGTTGGCGGGCCTCACCACCATTCCTCATGAAATTTATGAGGCAGCAGAAATTGACGGGGCATCGCCGGTGAAGAAGTTCTTTTACATAACAGTTCCCATGTTGAAGCCGATCATTTCACTCTGTATTTTAATGGATATTATCGGAACGGTAAAAGTATTCGATTTGATTTTTGTCATGACAGAAGGCGGTCCAAATGGCTTGACCAACCTTCCAACTACCTTAATGTACTATGAAGCATTCAGATATGATAACTATGGGGTTGGCAGTGCGATTGGAATCATTATTCTTATCATTGCCCTTGTGTTGACAATTGGGAGTGAATTACTCATGAATCGAAAAAAAGAATAGAAAGGAGAAGAATATGAAAAATAAATTGTTATTATATGGTTTTGTGCTTTTTATGGCGTTGTTATTCTTTGAGCCAATGGCCTTTACAGTCATTTCCTCGTTTAAAGGGAATACAGAAATATTTGGCTCGCCATTCAGCTTGCCGGAAGTGTTTAAATTCGAAAATTACGTCATTGCCTGGAAGGAAGCCAATATGAGCGGCTACTTCCTGAACAGTATTTTGATTTCGTTGGCAACCGTTGTTATTGTGGCCATCGTTTCATCCATGGCATCCTTCACACTATCCAGATTCAATCTGAAATTAAACCGATTTTTAGACCTGTTTTTCCTTATGGGCATGATGGTCCCTATGCACACGGTGCTCGTGCCGGTCGCATATATCATCGGGACCTTCGGATTGAAAAATAATTTGGCGGCCTTGGTTTTGCTTTATGTGGCCTTCTCCCTCTCGTTCAGCATTTTGGTTATGACCCGCTTTATGAAGGGAATAAGCGCATCTTTGGAGGAAGCAGCAATTATGGATGGAGCCAGTTATTTTCAAATCTATTATAAAATCATGCTGCCGATGTCGGTACCCGCCATCTCCACTATTTCTATTTTTAACTTTTTAGGCGCATGGAATAACATTCTTTTTCCTCTTCTATTCATTAATGATGATCGGCTGAAACCAATTTCCATCGGCCTATTGAATTTTAATGGCGAAAGAGGTTCTGAATATGGGCCGTTGATGGCAGCCATCGTTATCACCATTATCGTTCCACTAATTGTTTACCTTCTATTCCAAGAAAAAGTTGAAGGCGGATTAGCAGCAGGGGCTGTAAAAGAATAAGCATTGGAGGTTAATTATTTGAACAAACCACGATACAGACAAGTACATTTAGATTTCCATACAAGTGAATATATCCCAAATGTGGCAGGGGATTTTCATGCTGAGGAATTTGTCAAAACGTTAATGGAGGCAAATGTTAATTCGATTACTTGTTTCGCGAGATGCCACCATGGCTGGCTCTATTATCCTTCACAAAATCAGCCGGATTTGATCCATCCAAATCTTATAAATAACCGGCTTCTATTAGATCAAATTGAGATTTGCCATCAATACGATATTAAAGTTCCGATTTATACAACCGTCCAATGGGATGAATATATCATGAAGAACCATCCAGAATGGCTGGCGATTGACGAGAATGGCGGCTACATCAACAGTCAGAACGTCCCGGAACCTCATTTTTATTATACGATTTGCTTAAATAGCAGTTATCGCGATTATTTTAAAAATCATGTACAAGATATTATCGATGTGGTAAAAAGCGAAAATATCGATGGCTTCTTCTTTGATATCCTCTTTAAAGTCGACTGCCATTGTGAAAATTGCTTGAAGCAAATGAGATTAAAAGATTTGGATACAACAAGCAAGAGAGATCGAGTTTATTATTCTACTATTATGTTGGATGAGTTTAAGGCGGAAATCAGCAAGTTTATAAACGAAAGAGTGCCTGGTGTAAGTATTTTTTATAATAGTTCTCACGTCGGCCCCACTTCGAAAAGTGGTTTGGAAAGTTACACGCATCTGGAATTGGAATCATTGCCAAGCGGCGGGTGGGGATATGACCATTTCCCGGCAACAGTAAGATACGCAAGGAATTTAGGTAAAGAAGTCATTGGCATGACCGGCAAGTTCCATACGTATTGGGGCGATTTCCATTCCTTGAAAAATAAGGCGGCATTGGAGTTTGAATGTTTTAATATGCTTGCACAGGGTGCAGGCTGTTCCATCGGGGATCAGCTTCATCCGAATGGCCGATTATCGAAAGCGGCCTATGAATTAATTGGAGGTGTTTACGAAAGAGTTAAAAATGTAGAAGAATATTGTGTCAATACTGCACCACTATCGGAAATTGGCGTTTTAACCCCGGAAGAGTTCTATATTCTAGGCGAGCATAATTTGGGAATAGCTCCTGAATTAATTGGTACGGTTAGAATGCTGCAGGAATTGTCTTATCAATTTGATATTATTGACAGTCAAATGTCCTTTGAAAAATATAAGTTGATTATCTTGCCGGACAGCATCAAATACTCTGCTGAATTAGAGCAAAAGTTGCTTGATTATGCGAACAGCGGTGGCAAGGTGATTGGAACATTCGAATCCTTAATTAATAAAAGCGCTCAAGAAGCAAGTCGTCTTTACGGGAATAAATATGTGGGTGATTCAAAATACGATCGAGACTTTGTTCTCCCGAATGATCGGATGGGCGAAGGCTTACATCAAGAAGAGTATGTCATGTATCTAAAAGGCGCAGAAATCCAATCGATAGATTCGGAAGTGTTAATGCATACAGTAAAACCTTATTTTAATCGTGAAGGCAAGACTTTTTGTTCTCATCAACATGCACCGTCCTCACAGGAAATCGGTCCGCCAGCTGTAACCAAGCATGGTAATGTTATTTATTTTTCTCATCCGATTTTCAGAGCGTACAGGAAGAATTGCCCAATGTGGTGTAAAGTGATGATGAAGGATGCCATTGAAACTCTTCTGGCTGACAAGTTGGTCCAACATAACGGTCCGTCGACGCTGTTAACTACACTTACTGTTGATGAAGAGGCCCATACGAAAGTATTGCATGCGATTCACTATATTACGGAAAAACGCTCTGAGGATATTTACGTGATTGAAGACATTATTCCGCTTCATAACATTGAATTTAAAGTCTTTGTTGGAGATGAAAATGTTACATCCGTCAAAACACTTCCTGATTTAACGGAAATCCATTATCAAAGAGTGGGTCCCTATATAACATTTGCGATTGAAAAAGTGGAAGGGCATCTGATAGTAAAGATTGACTGAATGCTAAAAAAGGAGAATGATAATATTAAGGTAGGATTAAGTACGTATAGTTTAGTCAGAGATTTACGGGCAGAAACAATGACCGTCTTAGATGTCATCCAGTGGATCGCGGATAACGGCGGTGAACATATGGAGATGGTGCCATATGGGTATTCTGTTGTTGATAACGTTGAATTGGCCGATCAAGTCAGGGAAAAAGCGGAATCTTTAGGGATTGAATTATCTGCCTATTCGCTGCCGGCAAACTTTGATCAGGAGACAGAAGAAGCATTCCAAGAAGAAGTGGAACGAATTAAAAAACATCTCGATATCGTTAACCGATTAGGCATTAAGATCATGCGTCATGATGTAACAGCCTTTACGTTAAAGCCAAAAGAAATGACGATTCATTATTTTGAGGAGCATTATGAAAAACTTGTGAGAGGCAGCCAGCTGCTTGCTGATTATGCTGCACAATATGGCATTACCACAACGATTGAAAATCACGGATTTAATGTCCAATCAAGCGACCGTGTACAAAGAGTCATCCATGGCGTTAACCGTGATAATTTTAAAACCACACTTGATGTAGGGAATTTCCTTTGCATCGATGAAGACCCGCTAGTAGGGGTTAAGAAAAATATTCCTTGTGCGGCGGAATAATATCCATGCGGAAATCTCAATTGGCGCATTAAAAGGCGGCAAGCACGTGTTAGTAGAAAAGCCCCTTTCCATGACAGTAGAAGAGGCTTTAAAGGTGGAAGAGGCAGTACGCCGATCTAATAAAACATTACAAGTTGGCTTTGTCAGACGTTTTGCCACGAACACAAAAGTTTTAAAATCGTTTATTGACAGTGGTAAATTAGGAGAAATCTATAATGCAAAAGCCTCTTGCTTGCGCCGTTTGGGAAATCCCGGAGTGTGGTTTGCTGATAAAGACCGCTCCGGCGGCGGTCCATTAATTGATCTTGGGGTTATGTGATTGATATTTGTTGGTATTTAATGGGGCGCCCAAAAGTAAAATCTATCTCCGGAAATACCTATCATCAACTAGGCAACCGCGGCAATATCGAAAATTTGCGCTTCTATAAAGCAGCGGACTATGATCAGATAGTTTAAGTACCAATGGAGTGTCCGTTAATTTTGATCCGGCCAATATGGTGATGGTCACGGGGGATGATCCTGTCTCTGGTGTAAAGCTGCTTAAGGATTATATCGTCCATACTCATGTCAAGGATGGAGTCCGGTTAAAACCGGTAGATCCCCGAGCTGTCTATGATGCTGTAGGCTATGGAGAAGGCGTGAATCACGAGAAAATATCCCAAATGGTAGCTGAAGGAGAATATTTTCGGGAATTGCCTTTAGGAAAAGGAGCGGTTGATTTTTCCGAATACTTCAAGGCACTTAAGGAAATTGGCTATCAAGGATATTTAACGATTGAACGTGAGGTAGGCATCAATCCAATTAAAGACATCTCTGATACAATCGAGTTTATTAAAGCATATAAATAAGGCATTCATTGCCTTTACCCCACATATTTAATCCTTGAAGGTAACCACCAATTTGTTTCCCTTCAAGATGTTGAGTTAAAAAATGATGTTAGGTCTTTTTCAATAAGAGAATTACCATGATTTTTTAATCTTAGTCAATAAATTTTTTAAAAAGGGAATGGAATTAATGGAGAAACAAGACCAGTTATTAATGAAAAAGCAAAATAAGAATTTAGTGCTCGACATCATCAAACATCAATCTCCTATTTCCCGTATGGAAATTGCGAAGCTAACAAGCATGAGTCCAACATCAATTACCCGAATTGTTCATGAACTTCAGGATTTGGGGTTTGTTCGTGAAACTGAATTGGTCACTACCGGAGTAGGCAGAAAGGCGACCTTACTAGATGTATGCGAGAATGTTCTTTATACCGTTGGCGTAGAAGTAGATAAATTATTGATAAAAATCGGCGTTGTCAATTATATCGGAGAAATAGTTGCCTGGCAAAGTGTCCTGAGAGATGAGACAGAAAAATACAACGAGACACTGGAAAAAATAAATCGGGAATTGATGGAATTGATAGATAGACACCATATTTCCTCTGAAAAAATTATTGGTGTCGGTGTTGGGCTCCCTGGCTATATTGATTATAAAAATGGTTTTGTGAAGGTGTCAGACCAGCTGAAGTGGAACAACGTCACGTTGGCAGAGGACCTTAAGAGGATTACGGGATTTAAAGTCATTATTGATAATGAGTTGAAAATGAAAATATTGGCGGAAAATTTTAAGGGAATGGCAAAGGATTCACAGAATGCTGTTCTCGTCGGTATTGGTTCGGGAATTGGTTCTGCGATCATTCTTAATGGTGAAATTTACCGCGGAGATTCGAATAATGCTGGAGAAATTGGACATACGGTGATTGATCCAAGTGGGAATGTCTGCAATTGTGGGAAAATTGGATGTCTTGCTACCTATATTTCTGAAGGGGCTATCATTGCCGATAGCAGAAAAGTAAAGGATATTCAGTCCATTGATGAGGTTTTTGAATCTTATAGAAACGGGGAATCGTGGGCTATCAATATCATGGACCGGGCATCGACTTATATTGCCCTTGCCATCAGCAATATCCTTTGTTTGTACAATCCTGAGGTCATTATTTTAGGAGGAGACACTTTCGAAAAGCTTCCTGAAATTATCCCGCCAATTGAACAAAAATGCAATTTATATATCTGGGAGCCGCTAAAGGAAAAACTGAAAATTGTTTATTCGCAACTAGGAAATCAGGGAGTAGTGCTTGGCGCAGCCATTCAGATACAAAATACATTGCTGGATTTAGAGTGACTATTTTTTGGAAGAGGTGTTTATAGATGGATTCAGTTGTTTTAATAGAAGAAACAAGGGCAGGTTTAGTTGAAAATGTCCATTATGGGATGATTTGCGGTGTAAACGATCGACTGGAAACCGCCTATCATGTTGGGGACCAGAATCATTACACATTTTATCGATCGGCATTAAAACCAATTCAAGCAATACCCGTATTTTTATCAAATATTATTTCTAAATACGGTTTGACAAGGGAAGAAGAAGCGATGTTTACGGCTTCTCATAGGGGAGAAAGCTACCATATTGGAGCGCTGGAATCGATGTTGGGGAAATTGCATGTAAAGGAAGAAGATTTATTTTGCCCGCCTTCGTATCCTTTAAATAAAAAACCAAAAGAGGATATGCTGTGGCGTAATTTAGAAAAAAGAAGAATCTATCATAATTGTGCCGGCAAGCACATGGGTTTTGTCAGCGTTTGCCGGGAAAATGGCTGGCCGGTTGAAGGATACTGGGAAGTGGAGCATCCGCTGCAACAAGAAATTTTACGGATTCTTTCGGTATTATCGGAGCTTTCAGTTTCTGAAATTACGGCTGGAAAAGATGGCTGCGGTGTTCCCGTGTTTGCAATTCCGTTGAAAAATATGGCGATTACGTATTTAAAATTAGCCTGCCCTGATTTAATACAAGATCCTCTTTTACAAAAAGCGGTTATGGAAATGACCAGCGTGATGAATGAGCATCCGCTTATGGTAGCATCTGAAAAATTTATTTGTTCGATTTTGCTCCAAGACGCGAACATTGTCGCAAAAGGTGGCGCACAGGGTGTTTATTGCTTTGGATTGAAAAAAGAAAGGCTTGGTTTCGCCTTGAAGGTTTTAAATGGGTCTGAGGATGTTTGGCCAAATGTGGTCGCGTCGATTCTAGAGCAAATTAACTATGAAAATAAAGAAACGATTGAAAACTTAAGAAAGTTGAAGCCATCCATTGTAAGAAATGATGCCGGGGTTGAAGTAGGAAAGGTGAATGAGAAGTTTTCACTTATTGCCTCTAAGAATTTTTTCGTAAACATGTCTAGAAATTAAGATTGTAAGCAGCACAGTCTCCATTACTGGTACTAGTGCTGCTTTTTTAATGAATGTGGGAGGGATTGGGAGTATGTTGAAAGAAGTATGTGTAGAAAATTTTACATTCGTTCCGGAAGCTATCGAACTTGGGGCGAATCGTGTGGAACTTTGTGATCATCTTGCTGTTGGGGGGACAACAGTCAGCCATGGCGTCGCGGCCCTAACGATTCAATATTGCCACCGCAAGAATTGCAGGGTCATGGCCATCGTCAGACCGAGGGGAGGAAATTTTATTTATAACAAAGCGGAAATAGAGATCATGCAGCAGGACATCACCCATCTCAAACAGATGGGGGTCGATGGGGTGGTGATTGGCTGCTTAAAGGAAGATGGTTGGATTGATGAAGAGACTATGCTGATGTTATTGGATAACGCAAAAGGGGTGGACGTTACCTTTCATATGGCATTTGATCAGATAAATCTGGAACTTCAGTTTCAGGCGATTGATTGGCTAGCTTCTCGAGGTGTACAGAGGATTTTAACTCATGGAGGACCTAGTCATACTTTGATTGAGAACAATCTTGACCGATTGAGGGACTATATCAATTTTGCTGGTAATCGCATCATCATTCTTCCGGGCGGGGGAATCACCGTTCAAAATCTTCCCTTGATCGTTAATACATTAAATATCAGTGAAATTCATGGAACAAAAATACTAGGTGAACTTGGAAGTGAAAAGAGGGGGGACCATGGGGACGGTTCTCGATGAATAAATGGAGCAGGCGAAAATTTTTAGGAACATCTTTAAAAGGGACTGCGGGTTTGTTTATCATTAAGTTCAATGGCTAATTTAGGTCCATTAAGTGAGCTAGAGAAAGGAGGTATGCTTCAAAAACATCTAGAGGCCGCGGGGGTGGTCCAGAAATAGGCTTGGTAAGCATACCAAGCCTTTTGGCATAATTATTTCAAATATTAAAATCGGTTCATCATATTTTCACCTTTCATTCCTTCTTGATTCGCTCCGTCCATCATCCCTCCATTATTATGGCAAGCATTGTACATTTCTTGTAGATCTTCTTTGGATGTATCTGGATGCATTTCTTGCATAAAAGGTAGCATTTTTTCAAAGCTATTCTCTTCTCCAAAGTTGTTCGTTCCTGCTGCAAATACAGCTGTTCCTGCTCCAAGGAATAAAGCGGAACTTAAAATTCCTACTGCCCATTTTTTCATCTTTTACAACTCCTTTCTTTTATTACCTTCATTTTAATGTAAAAATATGCAGAAAAAATGGAAATATCATGTTGATTTTATGAAGTTTCAACTTGTAAATCTCTTTTTATTACAAAAGTATGAACAAATATTAAATATAAGCATCGTGACATATTATCTCCATTAAAAATGCATAAAAACTGCAAATATACCCATTAAATTATAGTTGTAATCAATAGAATGTTTTATTTGTAATTAAGATTACTACCAAGATTCCTACTAAAGAATTGTGGGGCTTAAAGAATCCTAAGCTTGAGTTAAGACTATTAATAATATAAAAATATAGCTTCCCATTTATACCATCTGGTTTAGTTAGTGAGTGCCGGCATTATAGTTGGAATATTAAATTTTGCATTTGCTAGCACCAAAGGTAAAATACCAGCACGATTAATAGAAGCAAATTCTATTGATCAAATTTTGAGTTGGAATCTCATTGAAGATTAAGAAATAAAAAAATGGAGGTTTTAAATGGTTATACAATCCAATATGTCTCCAAAAGCTATAGTTGAAGTGGAAGGAAACAGAACCTGTTTTTATAAAATATAATGTACTGATTATTGAAAAGACATTGGAATCCACTATTGATACTGATATTCTTCCTAAATTACTTGTTGAATTAAATTCCATTGTTGGAAGTTCTACTGCAACTTGTATAGAAGGTGGCTGACAAATGTCACTTAAAAAGGAGTAGGTTACTCCTTATACGTCAAAGAAGGTTAAACAATTACATATTTGAGGCATTCCAAGATAATTATTTGGAATGCCTTTTTATTTTTTCATAGTGAAAACATAGATATTCCCTTTTAGACATAATGCACCTGTTTCACAAAATTGTCATATTTCGAGTCGAGTTCTTCAAAGTTTCTGCACATTTATTTACTATAGTTAACTTATTAAAGTTAAGGGGTGTATTAAATGAAAAAATTTATGATGGTTAGCCTCTTGTTCCTTGTTAGCATCTTTATAGCCGCCTGTGGGACTTCCTCGGACAATCAAACGAAAGGCACCACAACCGAATCCGAAAAGAGCTCTCAATCAGAAAAAGATAAATCAGAAAAAGAAAAAACTGCCTTCATCTATACAGCTGAACAGGGTGCTATCACCAAACTAGATGCAACTAGCAACAAAATAATTAAAACCATAGAGGTTGAAGGTTCTGTTCATAATGTTCAAATATCTCCAGATGGAAAAACATTAGGTGCTACGGTTGTTCCTGGAACAGGAGGGCATGGAGAGCAAACGTGTAGCGAATGTAACCATGAAGAAGAACATGGTGAAGGACATGGGGGCGATGAAGGTGAACATGGACAAACTAATGGCTTTGCTCTCTTCTATGATGCTGAAACAGACCAATTAATTAAAAATGTTGAAGTTGGTTCTCATCCAGCTCATATCGCGTTCACTGAAAATATGAAATATGCACTGGTAACAAACAATGAAGACAATAACGTTTCCGTTATTGATTTATCATCTTATAAAGTAATCCAAAGTATCTCAACAGGAAAAGGACCACATGGATTCCGAATCACTGCAGATAGCCAATCGGCTTACATTGCTAATATGGGTGAGGACACTGTAAGTGTAATTGATTTAGTGGGGATGAAAGAAAGTGAAAAAATTGTTGTCGGGAATACACCTGTTACAACTGGTGTTACGCCAAACGGAAAAACATTAGTTGCAACTTTAAATGCGGAAAATTCATTAGCGATTATTGATTTGACCACTGATAAGGTTGAAAAAGTTCCAGTGGGTGAAGGTCCTGCCCAAGGTTATATACAATCCGATGGAAAATATGCATTTGTTGCAAACCAAGGAACTCCTGATAAGCCATCAGCTAGTGTCTCAAAAATTGATCTTAAAACCAAAAAAGTAGTTGCCACTATTAAGGTTGGAAAAGGTGCCCATGGAATTGTTACAAGTAATGATAATCAATTTGTTTATGTGACAAATATGTACGATAATACTGTGAGTGTCATTAAGAACGACGACAATACTGTTATTGCAACTGTAAAAGTAGGGATGGAACCGAATGGGATTTCTATAAAATAATCGAATATGTAAAAATTAGAGGAGATAACGTCCTTGCATTAGTGGGCAGAATGTCATTACTTTAATATTTTGTGACAAAAGTAAGCCCCCATTTTTGAAAAAAATATAGATGGTATACTAGTTTTATAGACAGAAAGGAAGTGAAACGTTTTATGAAGGCGAAAATTTTCCTGCCAATCATATTTATGGCAGCAGTATTAGTTGGTTGCGGACAAGCAGATTCAAAAAATGAAGCTTCTTTAAATGAAAAAGAAGTTGAAAGCATTAGAGAAGTAGTAAGCGATTATAGTTCAAATAAAACAACAAATGACACTGCATCCATTACTTCTCAAGAGTTAATTATCGAGAAAAGTGATCGGAAGGAGTTAGCTTATGACTTGTCTGAGGAAGACTTTTTCGTTTCTATTGCACCTTACATTGATAAAACTCATCCATGAACAAATCATAGCTTGACAGGTTGTCAAGGTGAGTTGGTTGAAGAAGAGTTCGATGTATTCATTGAAGATATGGAAGGAAATGTAATTATGGATGAAAAAGTGAAATCCCAAACTAACGGATTTTTCGACTTATGGCTTCCTAGGGATAAAAATTTTCGAATAAAGATTGATCATGCTGGTAAAGTATCAGAATCAGAAATTTCTACATTTGAGAATGATGGAACGTGCATTACAACTATGCAGCTAACTTAAAAAGCACATATTTTAGTAATAAGAACAAGTTCTGTTTTAAAGCAAAAAGTTTTTAATATATCACACATAAAGGCACCGTGATTAACACGGTGTTTTTTGTGTTGGATGTTAATTTGAATCATCAAAGAAATGTCAGTGACAATGAAAAGGGTAAGAGGGATCATAAAGTTCTCTTACCTTTTCCTATTACTGTTTTGATGGAATGATTAGCGTTTGGCCAATATATAGGTATCCAGTTGGATCCAGTTTATTGGTATCTACAATTGCCTGGGTGGTTACGCCGAATTTTTGAGCAATCTTCCAAAGTGAATCACCGGAAACAACTACATAAGTGGTTTGCGCAGGCTGTTCAGGCTGCGCCACACTCGGAATAATCAGCTTTTGGCCAACATAAAGGTACGCAGATGGATTCAGTTTATTAGCATCGACAATTGCTTGAGTGGTTACGCCGAATTTTTGAGCAATCTTCCAAAGTGAATCACCGGAAACAACTACATAAGTGGTCTGCGTAGGCTGTTCAGGCTGCGCTGCTCCCGGAATAATCAGCTTTTGGCCAACATAAAGGTACGCAGTTGGATCCAGTTTATTGGCATCGACAATTGCTTTTGCACTGACACCGAATTTTTGAGCAATTTTCCAAAGGGTATCACCGGAAACAACTACATAAGTGGTCTGCGTAGGCTGTTCAGGTTGAGGTGCAGTCGCAGGGACTATTAATTTTTGTCCTATATATAGATATTGGTTTGGATCAAGGTTGTTCAAGGTAATAATTTCAGCGCTGGTCGTGTTGAACTTGGATGAAATCTTCCATAAGGTATCGCCACTTACGACTATATAATCAGTTGTTTGCGCTGCCGAAGACGGTTCAGTGACAAGTTCAACATCACTCACACTGATTGTTCCTGTGACCCCTTCTTTAACAAGAACGGTGTATTTTCCATTCTCTATCGCTTCCGACATAAGCGGGAACGTGTCTCCTTTTATAGCAGTATATCCTTGCCCTGCAGGATCAACGCTCATTTTTGCTGTTTCGCTTATGACGCGTACTCTTTTTTCAGGCTGCATCGGTTTGATTTCGTACATGTTTTCCACTTTCACAGCGCTTGGAAACGTAATATAGCCGCTATTTGGGCCTTCTGCCACATTGAGCTTGATAAAGTAGCTTCCGTTTGGTACTTTTCTGCCCATGATATCTGAGCCATCCCATACAAACGTGTGAGTACCAGCTTCAAATGTTTGTTCACTTACCACAAGAGCGGCATGGGCTCCAGCAGCATTTGCGATATAAATGGATAATTTCGCAGGGATTGCAAGTGTAAATTGTCCAGTGACCTTATCGTTTATTCCATCTCCATCAGGAGTAAATGATGGAGCTTGGAAGGATGCATCTGTAACAATTTCTTTTAATCTTGATACCGGAATATAATAATCGGCATCTTTGATTGTAATCGTGCCAGATCGCCAGATTAACGGTGTTGTGGAAGGATAGTTATAGGCTGTTTCAATTGTTTTAAAAACAATCTCATAACTGCCGTCCATTACAATCCTTCCTGTTTTATCTGTGCCATTCCAGCTTACAGTATGACTTCCAGGAGACAAGGTTTCCTTGCTGCCGGTATAGATTTCATCTCCATTTATATTACGGATTGTCAGTTGAACTTCAGCAGGACGGTTTAAGTTGAACTGGATTTGGAGCGAATTTGTTTGTGTTTGTCCGTATTTAGGTGAAAACACTGCTGGATTAGGAGAAACGCCATCAATCAATGGCTTGGGACTTGTTTCCGTGACAACTGTGAGGGCCCCAAGCGGATATCCTTGCATTTGATTGTATCCCTGGTCCGTGAGATATCCTTTGATTTGGTATATACCTGCGGGAAGAGGTGCCTTTTTCGTATCATCCCATGGTACCCAATCGACTTTGTGTATAGTTTTAAAGGCCATAGTCGATAAATTAATTTTTGTTTGTATGCCATTCCCAACGATAAGAAGATACCCGCGTGTTGGCACGTTTGTTTGCAACTCAATGGTTGTGTATCCTGGAACTCGGCTTCCTTGGTAGGCAACAGTAGAAGCAGAAAGAGTAAATGAAGTAATTTCAATTGCTTGCCGGTATCCGCCATATCCCATTCTGTAACCTCCGAAACCCATGCTAGGGAAACCGCCGTATCCTTGTCGATATCCTCCGAAACCCATTCTGAATAATCTTTGAATGTTTACTCCTCCTCAAAATGTTTCAGAATTAATGTATGTGTCCATTTTGAAGAAAGTATAGATACTTACCATATATATATATATATATATATATGGGACTTTTTATATAGCGAATTCCTTCTAGTCAAAGCATTACTAAAAATGAAGACCGCGACTCAAATTAGTTTAATTTGAGAGTCCAATCAATTTTATTGGTTTGGACTCTTTTTTATTTGAATACATTGCCAATAGTGCCAGACACCTGATTATAAAAACTTTTATGCAATGCTAAAAGCACAAAATAATAAAATTGAACCCTTTGTGTATTTTTAAAGTGAAATTAAAATAACGCAACATTAATGGTAAAATATGTATATCAGGAGCCTGTTCACCCGATGATTTTTAATAACCCTTTAAAGAGAATTTAAATAAAAATTTAATGAAAAAGAAAGGGCGAAGTATCATGAAAGGGAAAGGGTTTAATGTAATGTGGAAGTATGTGGTTAATGCATACTTGTTGTTTTGGGTAATGGTCTTAGGACTTGGCGGGCTGGTATCACAGGTACTCCACGGTACGCCTGCTGCGATGCAATGGGTTGTTGTATTATGCAGCTGGTCCCCGACGATTGTGCTCCTTGTTATGTTGAAAAAGCTCAAGCCCGGTATAACAGTTAAGGAGTTTTATCAAAAGGCTTTCAAAGAAAAATTGCATATTGGCCATATTTTAATTGTATTTGTAAACGTATCAGGCGTTCTCATATTAACGGCGTTGATTATATCCGCAATCCAAAAGACGTCAATCAACGAGCAGCTTATCTTTGATTCGTCCCTACTGCCGAGCGTCCTTTTGTTTACGCTTTTACAGGGAGCTTCCGGCGAGGAATCAGGCTGGCGTGGTTACTTACGTCCGGAATTAGAGAAGCGATACGGATTCATAAGAGGGAACCTTACCTTGGGTGTAATTTGGGCGTTCTGGCACGCGCCGCTTTGGTTTGTCTCAACCGATTACAAGGGATGGTCGCTACTTCTTTATATCATTGAAAATTTAGTACTACTGACAGCATTGACCTTTATCATGGCAGTTATAATGAAGAAGTGTGATAACCTTTTTAATGCCTTCTGGGTTCACTTCTGTTTTAATTTTTCGATGGCATTCTGTCCGGATGATACATATTTCTTTGTGGTATTTACCGCGCTGTATCTGGTGGCTTCATTAATATTACTTAGAGGGTATATACGATCCTCTCGTGATAGTGATACGAAGCATTATCATTTAAGAATTAATTGAGAAGGCGTGCCGCTTGAACTAGGATTTTGTCGGTTTCCATAATAATTAAGGCTAAAGGCTTATAAGTTGCTTCCAAATGTGTTTGGGAGGTTTTGAAATGGAAAAAACCGTAATGGTATTTTTTAATATTGCTTGCACAATCAGTTGCATGGTTGGGATATTGCATTTTTTCGCACCGCATTCTTTTAAATGGTATTCTTATATACCGGACGCACCGATTGAGATATATCAATCAATTAACTACATAAATTTTTGCTTTTCCTTTTTGTTAGCCGGATTTAGTTTGCTGTTTTTAATAGTGCAAAGAAAATTATTTGATGGTTCAAAGGAATTAAAAATATTCTATGCATTCTTTACTCTTATGTGGTTTTCAAGAATTATAATACAGCTCATTTGGCCATGGACTTCAAGATTACAACTATGGTTAGTTATTGCTTTTACCATGGAGTTCATAGTTACCCTAATTCCTATGATCTATTTTCTTAAGAATACACGAAAACATGAATAGTAAAATTGAACCGATGCGTTTTTATGTATAAATAATTTCGTCTCCTGGTGAAACTAAGAGCTATTTACAAACCCTTATCATTAATTTACTGAGTTTTTACAATAATCCTAATTTCCCTTAAAACTATCAATTTAATCTATTACTAGATTCATAATTAATATTTGAGGAGAGATAGTTTGTGAATAATGAAACTACTAAAAATGGCTTTAACAGAAGAGACTTTTTAAAAGCGGGAGGAATGAGTACACTTGCCCTCACACTTGGGTCAACAGGTGTATTAGCACTTGGTTCAAAAGCATTTGCGGATACGACGAATAATCCAACTAGCGGATTTGGCGGTTACGGTCCTTTGATGCCGGATCCGAATGGAATTCTCGACCTTCCAGAAGGTTTTCATTACAAAATTATCTCTAAAGAAGACAGTCTAATGTCAAACGGGGCAAAAATCCCGGGCGCCTTTGATGGGATGGCAGCTTTTGAAGGACCTAACAATACGACCATTCTGGTTCGTAACCATGAATTAGGGACAGGCGCAGCATTTGGAAGCAATCCTTATGATGCAGCGGCTAAAGGTGGAACAACTGCTCTAGTTGTAGGAGCTAATCGAGAAGTGATCGAAGAATATGTAACATCATCAGGTACAATTCGAAATTGTGCTGGTGGAGCGACACCATGGGGTACATGGTTGACTTGTGAAGAAACACGTTCTGCGACACACGGATATGTATTCGAAGTGGACCCGACACAGCCGGAGAACGAAATGTCCAGAACTCCAATCAAGGATATGGGGCGTTTTTCACACGAGGCTTGTGCCATCGACCCAGCTACAGGATATGTATATTTAACTGAGGATGCAAGTCCGAGCTTCCTTTACCGCTTTATCCCTAAAGACACTAGCCAACAACCAGGTGCCCTGCAACAAGGCGGTAAGCTTTATGCTGCTGCGATTGAAGCAGTAACCGATCCGAAAGCAAGCACTTTTAAAACAGGACAAAATTTCCAAATCGTATGGAAAGAAGTTAATCCGCACCTATGCGTCGAGGATGCTAAGAAACAAAATTGCATTCAGTTCAGTAGATTAGAGGGAGCTTTCTTCCAATCAGGTGTCTTCTGGTTTGATGACACATCAGCCGGCGACAAAAAACTCGGACGCATTTACCGCTATACCCCTGCAACAAATACATTGGAACTTTTCTATGAGGGAACGGATGTACGTGAAATGGAATATCCGGATAATATCTGCATGACTCCATGGGGCGACCTTTGGTACGCAGAGGATGGTTCAGGCGACGATAGACTTATGGGAATTACTCCAGAAGGGAAAATCTATCCATTTGCCCACAACCGTCAAAGCGGGTCAGAATTGGCGGGACCAACATTCTCGCCTGATGGAAACACGCTATTTGTTAATATCCAAACCCCTGGCCAAACCTTTGCTATTTGGGGACCGTTCCAACGAAGAAATTCTGCGCGCGCAAGAGAAATGTCTTATGCAACTCCTGATGCACATTTTGCACCAAAGGTCTCTGAGGAAATGGTTAAATATGCCGAGAGTCAAGGTATGTCCATTCTTGAAGCAGCCGCATTTGAACGTCATGGGGTAAAGTTATAAATTTGTAATTAATAACTTAAAAATACCCAAAAAAAACAGAGAACAAGTATTTCTTGATCTCTGTTTTTTTAATTTCCATAGTTCTTGCCCTATCTTAAATCATAGTTTCCTTGCAATAGTTACCAATGCTGGTGATTCAATAGAGTGACTTTCACCTTTAAAGTTTCCGAAAACATCCACGACTTGAAACCCAACTTTTTTAAGTATAGTAATTAATTGTTGAGATGTAACTGGATATAATGGAATAGTGTTTTCTGTTGAATCCCCATTGATCGTTAATCCTGATGTAAAAAGTAGATGTTCGTCTTTTTTTTCATAATGCCTAGTAAAGGTAAAATCTTCTTTTTCAATAGCTGGAAAAGAAAAATCATTCTTGGATAAAACTCTATCATAATTCACTTGCTGGAGGATGATAATCCCATCCGGGTTTAATTTGATATAACATTTCTGTAAAAACTTTTCAACACCTTCTAAATTAGATAAATGGGGCAGAGTGTTTCCGATGCAAAGGATTCCATCAAAGTTCTCCTGAAATTTATCTATCTCTTCCATTGCTTTGGTATGAACAGATAATAAAAGCCCCTTCGATTTAGCCTTTTTCTTAATGGATTCGGCCATCGTTTCTTCTGGCTCTGATGCGGTAACGTTTAACCCATTCTCTGCTAGGGCAATGGCCATATTTCCTGTTCCAGCTCCCATATCCAAGACGGAATTACCTTTATGAAAATATTGGGTTATGAACGTATTAGCAGTTTGATTTAATGGGAAAATTTGATCATAATACGACGATAAATCGTGATAAAAAGGCAATTTAATGAGCTCCTTTCCAATTATATTTATACTATCATTAACAGCCAAAAGAATGTACCACTTCTGCCATGTTTTTACCAGCGATGCCACGATATTTCTAATTGACGGTAACAACACGTTTTACCAAAGTGTAATGTCAAAAGAGTGAGGCTTATGATCTTCCACAATCGCGTCCAATTGTTAAGAAACTAACTTAATGTAGCATCAGTATTGCCATTTTTATTTGTTCCTCCATTAACTTTTTTAAATTTGAAAAACAGAAAGAAAGCTCGAATATATAAATCTACTGCTATGGAAAGCCAAACTCCTGCAATTCCCATTTCAAAATGAATTCCAAGCAAATATACTCCTATTATACGAATCAACCACATTCCAATAGCTGTGCTGTACATCGGACTTTTCGTATCTCCTGCTCCTTGTAATGCTCCTGCTAAAATTAATCCAATGGCCAATGCAGGTTGAGCAAAAGCGTCAATTCTTAGTGCGGTTACTACCATATCAATTGCAGTCTGATTATCTGTGAACCAAGTTGCTATCCAAGGTGATAGGAAAAATAATAATACCCCACCAATGGACATGATAAAAATACCAATAATAGTCGTTAACTTCCCATACATATATGCATCTTTATGGTTATTTGCCCCAATACTTTGCCCAACTAGTGTTGTTGCTGCAATTGCCAACCCATATCCCGGCATATAGGAAAAAGTTTCGATATTTCCTGCAATCGAATGGGAAGCATAGACATCCGCCCCAATCTTGAGTATCAATCCAAAATAAAGTACCTGTCCGAACCGCATAATTAAACGTTCCATTGCTGTAGGAGTAGATAATTTTATTATAGACAAGGTATCTTCCCTTGAGGAACTCCCGAATAATGAAAAGGAAACTTTTGATCGTTTAATATAGAAAAACAATAGAAGTGTACCAATGATTCGTACAATGACTGTTGCCCATGCGGCTCCTGCTACTCCTAGTCCTTCTATTCCAAAGATCCCAAAAATGAATACATAGTCTACTCCTATATGAATAAGATTAATCCACCAACTAACCTTCATAGGAGTTTTTGTATCACCAGCAGCTCGAAGAATACTGCCAAAGGTAAACATAAGCGAAATAAAAATAGAAGGTATGGCAACTATACGAAAATAAGTGACTCCATCTGCTAAAACCGTTGATTCTGCTCCCATTAAACGGAGTAGTGGCTCGCTGAAAAAGAGGGTAATCAAACCAAAAAGCAGTCCAAGAATGGCTGATAAGATGGTGGATTGCCGGGCAATGGATTTCGCCTTTGAAATATCTCCTGCCCCTATACTTCTGGCAATCAGAGAAGATGTTCCTACCCCTATTGCCATAAAAATAGCAATATAGACAGCTAATACTGCATTTGCCACACCTACCGCGGTGACTTCATTTAAACCTAATTTGGCAACGAATAAAGTATCAACAAACCCAACCAAAGTCTGTAGAATATTTTCAATCATTGCTGGGACTGCTAAAGCAATGATGATGGAAAGTTTCTGTTTAGTGGTTTTATCTTGAATTGTAATATCCTTCATTTTAAGGACTCCCTTTAGAATAAAACTGTTTGATTTCCGTTCTTTACCTTTTGTCCCTTCTGTTTTCTGGCTCAGCTTGGCAAATTATTTTGCACCAGGCGAATTGAAAATCCATAGATGTGGTCATAATATACCTCTCCTAAATTGACCTTTCGCATAACCTAAAGTACAATTTGTATGATAATGAACACTGTATTCGATATCTATTGTAGCTGATTCTCATTCAACTACAATATTCAAAACATACGAAATGTAAGATACTGAACAATTCATTGTTTTTGTATGAAAGGAGGGTGATTGATGGATAGACGAATGCAAAAGACGAGGGACTCCATATTTAATGCCTTTAGTTCCCTCCTGGCACAGAAGAGATATTCGAAAATTACCGTTCAAAATATCATTGATGAAGCAAACATTGGGAGAAGCACATTTTATTCGCACTTTGAAACCAAAGACGATTTATTAAAGGTGCTATGCAGTGATATATTCGAACACGTTTTTGAGGAAGAGGTGAATCCAGAAGGCTCTCATGATTTTTCCTCTGCCAATGATGACTTGGAGGTTAAAATTACACACATTTTATACCACTTAAAAGATAGAGGAAGGGATATCAAAGGGATTCTTTCGGGTGAGAGCAGAGAGTTATTTTTAAATGTATTTAAGTCGTATTTAGAGCAGGTGTTTAGTAGATTTATTCCAAATAAAAGCTTGGATAGAATTCCTAAAGAGTATATTGTTAATCATATTTCTGGTAGTTTCGTTGAAACCGTAAAATGGTGGATGCAAAATGATATGGCACAGTCACCGGAGGAATTAACTAGGTATTTTCGAATCGTTTTGTACAATCCTAATATACTTCCGGGGATAGGCAAATTAAATTGTTCCTGAATGATGGTTCCCAGTGAAGAAATTATGTAAATCAAACATATCTGAACGATTATTTTAATGACTTTCACCATTTTACCTCCAAAAAGGTAATTCCGTTACTTTCACTTTTTTACTCAAATTTAAACAATACTTATAAATTTTACTCCTAACTACTAACCGAAAAAAGGGTGTCCAAAAGCGATTTGCTTTTGGGACACCCTTTTTTTATACCTTTATTTTTTCTATGCTACTTCCGATTCTTTGGAGTGAACTTTTTTCATAAATTCGTTCACATCTGCAGGAACTCTGCGATCAAGCTTTGAGACGATAATAACTGATAGGAATCCAATTGGCACTGTAATTAGTCCTGGTACATTGAACTGCAGGAACTCAGGAAGAGTCGTCTTAAAGAAAATCATGTACATCGAAGCTAGAAGGCCAGCAACAAGCCCGGCAATTGCTCCTTTCTCTGTCATTCCTCTCCACCAGATGCCCAAGATAAAGATAGGAGTAAATGTACTGGCAGCAACGGTGAATGCTAGTGCGACCAGATGGCCGATGGATGCTCCTTTTACCATGAGACCGAGAGCACCGTATAAAATACCAAGGATAATAATTGCTACTTTACCCGCGAGTACGCGCTCTTTCTCTGTGATGTTCTTACGGAAGAAAGTTGCATACAAGTCATGTGCTAAGGCGCCAGAGCTTGCGATGAATAATCCTGAAAGGTTCGAGAAGACGGCTGCAAATGCTCCTGCGATAACAAGTCCAAGCAGCCATTCTCCACCTAATGCCTGTGCAGTAGATGGAACAACCATATTGTTTCCGCCCGCAATAAGGTCCTTCATAACAGCTGAATCTACATTGCCACTTAGAAAAATAGAGCGGCCGACTACTCCAAGGTACACAGCGAATAAAAAGAACACGCTTGCAATACCAATTGCCATAAGAGCAGACTTACGCGCTGCTTTTGCACTTGGATTTGTATAGAAGCGAAGCAGGATGTGAGGAAGTCCAATCGTACCGAGTGAAAGTCCGATTGTCATTGATATTGTTTGCCAGAAAGATGGGAAGTAGTTGCCGGTACCGGTCCAAACAGACCCATCAAATGGTATATCATTTCCGTCAACCGAAAACGCTGAAGTACCGGTAATCGTACCTTGAAATTCATTAATAGCTGCTAGAATCTCCTGATAATGAAGTCCGCCATAGATGGCTGCGCCAACCATGAGGAGAAAGGCGCCAAGACGAATCCATAATTCGAGCGCTTGGTTAAGAGTAGTACCCTTCATTCCACCGATACCAACATAAAAAATCATAACCGAACAGGTAAAGATAATTCCAAATTCATAGCTTGTACCAAAGAACATGCTTAAAATTTGTGCGGCACCCAATAACTGAGGAGCTGCATAGAAACCTGAAATTGCAAGTACTACAGCGACAGCAGCGAGGCGGGCACGTTTACTGTGAAAACGATAGGCTAAAAAGTCTGCTACTGTATAGGCTCCGAACCGGCGCAGTGGACCTGCGACGAACATAGCGAGAAGAGTCAGGCCAATAGAGAAGCAAAAGGCATAGTAAGCGCCATCGTAACCAAGCTGATAGGTTAGACCGGCAATACCAAGAAAGGTCGCAGCACTTAAATAATCTCCGCCAATGGCTGAACCGTTAGTAAACCAGCCGAAGCTTCGTCCGCCAACGAAATAATCAGATGCAGTCGCACTTCTTTTTGATAAATATGTGATATAAACAATCGTTCCCATGAGGATGATTGTTAAAAGCATTTTAGGTTCAAATAACATGGCCATCAAATAATTCTCCTTTCTTCAGGGGAGCCAGAATTTTTTTGATAGTTTTTTAAACGTTTTTCGTAAAGAGCAGTGTGAACGTAAGCAATGATAAAAGCCATTGCCATTGCAACAACACTGGTCAAAAACCAACTATATGTCATGCCGCCCCACATACGGGAAAACATAAAATCACCTGCGTACCAATTTAATATCGGAATTGCGAGAATAAAAATATAATAAAAAACCGTAAGTTTAAGACCAGTACTAAATTCACCTTTCATGATTTTCCTAGTTTCGGGATCGAGCGGCTTAAGTTCGCTAACGTCAATCGTACCAGCCTCAACATAGTCGTACTCCGTATACTCTCCAGCCATATGTTACTCCTCCTTAATATTATTTAGGCTTCCGCCGTTTTTTAGTACCCTTCCTTAGCCCGGCCAAGATACTATTAAAATGATTTTACGTCATAAAATGGACATATACCTTACAATTAATTATCAGAAATGTACAAATATTTACTATAGTCTAATTTTTGTACTATAATTTGTATAGGAATATAACTTTAAATGCCACATTTTAGGAAGGAGGGGAGAATATAAAATGTATTCTATTAGTCTAGCAGTAGAAGATGAACTGGAATATGAAAAGCTGGCAGACTGGATTAAAGAAGAATTTATGGAAAGTTGTGTACTGGCAGAAGCTGAGTTTAATCAACATGATATACATATAGCTGTTATCGAAGTAAGAAAATGGCATGATTGGGTTAAAATACACCGATTTCGCAAACGTAATAAAGAATGCAGGATTATTCCCTTACTAGACCCATCGTTATTATATACTTCGCCGCTTGCCATTGAGTTTAAGCTAGAGTACTTGCTAGTGAAATCCGTGAAAAAGCATATATTTCTTCGTACATTGAAACGGGCTATTAGGGAGCTGTCAATTACGAATTCTATACCTATTGAATATGATGAGTTATTTTATCAGATCCATCATGAACAAAAACCGGAACGCAATACGTTACCATTTCAAGAGGCATTTTTGCGGCGGCTACTGGTTGGCGATAAAACAACTGAAGAGGAATTAATTCAATCTCGTTCTTTTCTTCCAGGAGAGGCAATGCCAAATGCGGTCTGTTTTATTCAGGGATTTGTCCGTTGTCCTGGCAGCAGGGAACAGGAAGGCTGGGCACCGAGAGGGATTCAGGAGTTTTTTAGAAACCGCTTCCAAGGTTATCAGCTTACTTTTCTTTCCTACCGAAAACATTTACTTATGCTTATCCAGGTGCCTCCCGAGTACGGTTCCTTAATGCACTGGAAAGAAGGGGAGAACAGGATCCTTGATACTATTCAAGCATTGGAAAACGAGTATGGGATTTATTTATATATAGGGGTAGGCTCCATCTACCGAGAACCGCTCCTCTTGCACCATTCCTATCGTGAAGCATGCAAGGCTAGGCGCACCACGCCGTATGACAGGCCTTCACTGCGTTATTTTGAAGAGATTACAAAGGATGTTCAGATTCAGAAATGTACAGACTATATTGCCCGGTATTGTATCGAAGATCTTTCATTAAAACGGGTAGCTGATCAAATTAATCTTAGTGTACCGTACTTCAGTCGGATATTTAAACAAGAAACAGGGCGTAATTTTGTTGAATATGTCACCTTTGTCCGTTTGCAGCGTGCAGTGTGGCTATTGCGTCATACGAATCATACGATTGAGTGGATTGCTGAAGAACTAGGTTTCAATACACCAAATTATTTCAGTGGTACCTTTAAAAAGTATGTTGGCCTTTCTCCAAGGGAATACAGAGCGACAGAAGAAATTATCTTTGTTTAAAAAAGGCAAAGCATCTGCACAAATTGTGTGGGTGCCATTTTTTTTAGGTAAAGTATGTTGCGTGTGAAAAAAGATTATGCTACTATATGTGTAACCGGTTACACATAAGGAGTGAATCGATGGCTACCATACGTGATGTCGCAAAAAAAGCTGGAGTATCTGTGGCTACCGTTTCAAGAGTATTAAACAATAAAGGTTATGCACATGAAGATACTAGGAAGCTAGTAAACGAGGCAATTAAAGCATTAAACTACAAACCAAATGAAGTGGCAAGATCTCTTTATAAGAAAAAATCAAGATTAATTGGATTATTGCTTCCGGATATTCGAAATCCCTTCTTTCCTGAGCTAGCTCGTGGAGTAGAGGATGAAATGCAAGCGCAAGGCATCCACTTGATTATCGGAAATGCTGATGAAAAACCTGAAAAAGAAATAGATTATATACAGACATTTAAACAAAATAATGTAATAGGTGTTATTTCTGCAACAAATCAAGCTGAAACAAGTCTTTACGAAGACTTATCTTTTCCTGTTGTTTTTCTTGATCGTACAACTAATAGTCATCCTTCAGTTTATTCAGATGGATTAGATGGGGGGAAAAAGGCAGCACAAGAAATAATCAAAAGGGGAAGTAAGCGAATTGCTTTACTCCGAGGACCTATTGAACTAAGGACAGCGCAAGACAGATTCAAAGGTGCAGTGGATGAATTATGCAATGCTAATGTAGACTTTCAGGTGATTACGTCATCGTTTAGTTTTCACGATGCAGAAAAAATGGCCAAAACATTATTTGAGAAATTTCCTGAAACGGATGGGGTCATTGCCAGCAATGATCTTAGTGCGGCAGCCATATTACATGAAGCACTAAGAATTGGAAGATCAATTCCTGATGATTTACAAATTATTGGATATGATGATATACCGCTTAGCAAGCTGCTGTTCCCGCCACTTTCAACCATTAGACAGCCAGCCTATGATATGGGCAGAGAAGCAGCAAAATTATTAATGAAAATTATTAATAAAAAAACGGTAGAGCAAAAGAATATTCAAATGCCTGTTACATTTATTGAAAGGCAAACGACAAGAAAGGTTGAGAAGAAAAATGGCTAAAATGACGATTATTGGTAGTTCTTCTATGGATTTGGTTGTAACCGCTTCAAAGCGGCCGAATAAAGGGGAAACGATTCTCGGAGAGAGCTTTAAGACAGTCCCTGGCGGCAAAGGAGCTAACCAGGCTGTCGCAGCTGCCAGGCTCGGTGCTGAAGTGTATATGGTTGGATGTGTAGGTGACGATGGGTTTGGGGAAGAAATAGTTAACAATTTCACAGCTAATGGAGTTGTTACAACCTATGTGGAACCGGTTACACATTTAGAAACAGGAACAGCACATATTACCCTGGCAGAGGGTGATAACAGCATTATTGTGGTTAAAGGTGCTAATAATTATGTCACACCTGAATTTGTTGAAAAGGCACTGGATGTAATACGAGAATCAGATATTGTACTAATCCAGCAAGAGATTCCTGAGGAAACAGTGGAATATGTAACCGAAATTTGCTTTCTGAATAATGTGCCCTTATTACTAAATCCGGCACCCGCAAGACATATTAGTAAAACTGTGATTGAAAAGGCAGCTTATATTACTCCAAATGAATGGGAAGCTTCTGTTCTTTTTGAGAACAAGGATATCCATGATGCTTTAAAAGAATATCCAAATAAATTATTGGTTACTGAAGGTAAAAACGGAGTCCGCTATTATGATGGCGAGAATGAGGTGCTTGTCCCGGCTTATGTGGTTGAGACTGTCGATACAACAGGTGCAGGCGATACATTTAATGCGGCATTTGCTGTTGCGGTAGCTGAGGGTAAAAACATAAAAGATAGCATTCGTTTTGCTAATCGGGCTGCATCATTGTCTGTAACAAAATTTGGTGCACAGGGTGGAATGCCGACAAGAAAAGAAGTAGAAGGGAATTTATAAAAATGAAACGTTATGGAATATTAAACAGCCATATATCAAAGGTGTTAGCTGATCTTGGTCATACCGATTATATTGTGATAGCAGATGCTGGTTTGCCCATTCCTGATGGAGTTAAAAAGATCGATTTAGCAGTCAAAACAGGAATGCCTTCATTTATAGATGTAGTGAATGCGGTTGAAGAGGATATGGTTATCGAAAAAGTGATGATTGCCTCTGAAATAGAAGAAAGAAATCCCGAACATGCTAACTATTTAAAAGGTAAATTCGCTGATAAGGAAATAGAACATGTTTCACATGAGGAATTTAAACAATTAACAAAACGAGCTAAAGCAGTCATTCGTACGGGTGAAATTACACCATATGCAAACTGTATTTTACAATCTGGAGTATTTTTCTAATAGATGAGGTGATAAACATGCGTATTACGATGGAAAACATCTATAAAGCATTTGGAACTAATCAAGTTTTAACAGGTGTTGATTTTGATTTATTAGATGGGGAAGTACATGCCCTAATGGGGGAAAATGGTGCAGGGAAATCAACAATGATGAACGTTCTTACAGGACTGCATGCGGGTGATTCTGGGGTCATCAAAATTGATGGGAAAGAGACTTATTTTAAGAACCCAAAAGAAGCGGAGCAAAGTGGAATCACTTTTATTCATCAGGAATTAAATATTTGGCCTGATATGACGGTTCTAGAAAACTTATTTATTGGCAAGGAATTAAAGAATTCATTTGGTCTTTTAAAAATAAATGAAACGAAAACGCTGGCAAAAAAACAGTTCGATAGATTAGCCGTATCGATTCCGTTAGATAAAGAGGCAGGTAGCTGCTCTGTTGGGGAGCAGCAAATGATTGAGATTGCGAAAGCTTTAATGACCGAGGCAAAAGTAATTATTATGGATGAACCTACTGCTGCATTGACAGAAAGGGAAATCAGCAAGCTTTTTGATGTTATTTCTTCATTGAAAAAAGAAGGAGTATCGATCGTATATATTTCTCATCGGATGGAGGAGATTTTCTCCATTTGTGACAGGATTACTATAATGCGTGATGGGAAAACCGTTGACACGAAGGCGATTCCGGAAACAAATTTTGATGAGGTTGTCAGGAAAATGGTTGGAAGGGAAATAACCGACCGTTTTCCTAAACGAAATCCTAACCCGGCTGAAACCGTTCTTGAAGTAAAGGGGTTAACAAAAAAAGGACATTTTGAAGATGTGAATTTTTCTGTACGTGCTGGGGAAATAGTCGGGGTTTCAGGCTTGATGGGAGCCGGAAGAACAGAAATCATGAGGGCAATTTTTGGCCTGGATGGTATTGATGGCGGTGAAATTTGGTTAAAGGGTGAGAAAGTGACCATCAAAACACCGGAACAGGCTGTCAAGGCAGGAATCGGATTCATTACAGAAGATCGGAAAGATGAGGGATTAATCTTAGATTTCTCTATAAGAGATAATATGGTTTTGCCAACCCTCTATAGCTTCGCTCCAAAAGGGATTATCAATGAAAAAAGTGAGACAGACTTTGTTAATATGCTCATTAAACGCTTGACAGTTAAAACGGAATCCCCAGATATTGCCGTAGGAAAGCTATCAGGAGGAAATCAGCAAAAAGTGGTCATTGCCAAGTGGGTTGGGATAGGGCCGAAATTACTAATTTTAGATGAACCAACTAGAGGAGTAGATGTTGGAGCGAAGAGAGAAATTTATCAACTAATGAATGAATTAACTGATCGGGGTGTAGCGATCATCATGGTATCTTCAGAATTACCTGAGGTCCTTGGAATGAGTGATCGAATCCTCGTCGTTCATGAAGGAAAAATAAAAGGTGATTTATTGAAAGAAGATGCGACCCAAGAAAAAATTATGACATTGGCAACAGGAGGTCAGTAGGATGAATTCTATTAATGCAGGTACAAAACCTAGTAAGACAAATATGATGAATGCCATCACCCAAAAGTTAGGACCGTTACTTGGTTTAATTATCTTAGTTGTGATTGTATCGATATTAAATCCAAGTTTTCTTGAACCTTTGAATATATTAAATTTATTAAGGCAAGTGGCAATTAATGCACTTATTGCGTTTGGGATGACGTTTGTTATTTTAACAGGCGGAATTGATTTATCTGTTGGGGCTATTCTTGCATTATCCAGTGCTTTGACAGCGGGAATGATGGTATCTGGTATAGACCCGATACTTGCAATCATAATTGGATGTATTCTTGGCGGATTGATGGGAACAGTTAACGGATTGTTCATTACCAGGGGGAAAATGGCACCATTTATCGCAACTCTAGCAACAATGACGATCTTTAGAGGACTAACACTTGTTTATACTGGTGGAAACCCAATTACTGGTCTTGGTGATAATTATCTGTTTCAGTTATTTGGCCGTGGTTATTTTCTAGGAATACCTGTACCAGCGATTACGATGATTGTTACATTTGTTGTCTTATTCATTATTCTTCATAAAACTCCATTCGGCCGTAAAACATATGCGATTGGCGGAAATGAAAAAGCAGCATTAATTTCAGGGATAAAAGTTCCGAATGTAAAAATCATGATTTATAGTCTTTCAGGTATGCTTGCAGCGCTGGCCGGTGCAATCTTAACATCTCGTTTAAATTCAGCCCAGCCTACTGCGGGTACTTCCTATGAGCTTGATGCAATTGCTGCCGTTGTATTAGGAGGGACAAGCTTATCAGGGGGAAAAGGAAGAATTTTTGGAACATTGATCGGTGCTTTAATTATCGGAACCTTAAATAACGGTTTAAATCTTCTTGGAGTATCATCCTTTTATCAAATGGTGGTTAAGGGGATTGTTATCTTAATTGCAGTATTACTTGACCGTAAAAAGTAGCATAAGGAGAGATCACGATGAAAAAATTACTAACTATATGTCTATCACTAACACTTTTGCTCCTAAGTGCTTGTTCCATGCAACCGCCTGGGTGGGCAAAACCAGATAAAAAAGAAAGTTTAGAAGATATTAAAATTGGCTTATCTGTTTCTACATTAAATAACCCATTTTTCGTTTCTTTAAGGGATGGAGTGGTGAAAGAAGTAGAAGCCTTGGGTATGGAAGTTATTATCGTAGATGCACAAAATGACTCTGCGAAACAAGTGAATGACGTGGAAGATTTAATTCAGCAGGGTGTAGATGCTCTGCTCATTAATCCAACTGATTCAGCTGCTATTTCAACGGCTGTCCAATCAGCGAATAATATTGGTATACCAGTAGTTACTTTGGATCGGTCAGCTGATAAAGGGAAGGTAGAAGCATTAGTGGCTTCAGATAATATAAAAGGCGGGGAAATGGCCGCAAATTATATTATTGAAAAGCTTGGAGAAAAAACACAAGTTATTGAATTAGAGGGAGTTCCAGGGGCATCGGCCACACGTGAAAGGGGTAAGGGATTTCATAACGTAGCAGATCAAAAATTGAACGTAACGGCTAAACAAGCAGCTGATTTTGATCGTACGAAGGGATTAACCGTTATGGAAAATCTTCTGCAGGCAAATCCTGATATTAAAGCTGTATTTGCTCATAATGATGAAATGGCGTTGGGGGCTATTGAGGCAATTAATAGCTCTGGTAAGGAAGTTATGGTCATTGGATTTGATGGGAATGACGATGCCCTAAATGCGATTAAATCAGGCAATATGGAAGCAACAGTTGCCCAACAGCCAGAGTTAATTGGTAAGCTTGCTGTAGACGCTGCAAGAGACGTTTTGCAGGGTAAAAGCGTAGAGAAAATCATAGCAGCTCCACTAAAATTAGTAACAAAAGAATAGATAATTAGGAGTGCCTGTCACCATAGCCATCAAGCTAAGCGAATAACTTTCAATTTTACCAAAATGGACCTATTCTTTCTTTGAAACCTAAAGAA
>NZ_JABWSY010000045.1 GCF_013396335.1 Bacillus sp. EB106-08-02-XG196 | reverse complement strand
TATTAAGTAAATATTGCAGATAATATGTATTTGGGTCAATATCTTGGACAAATTTTAATAGAGATGGTGGTTCTGTTGCGAAGTTTGAAAATCAAACGCGCCCTCTCTGAACTCCAAATATCTTAGGCTGTTATTCCCATTAATACCTTGATTTCAGTAGACACCGAAAAGCCGAAGAGCGTTCCATTTCTTCGGTTCTTTTTATATATTCCTCGAAGGGTCTCCATGCCCTTAATCGTGGAAGAGGCTGTACGGAGACTTTGATAAAATTTATTCCGTCGTTTAATAGGTCGATGGTCTTGTTCTATTAAATTGTTAAGATACTTCACAGTTCGGTGCTCTGTCTTAGGATATAAACCCACACTCTGTAACTTTCTAAAGGCGGAGCCAAGAGAAGGTGCTTTATCGGTCACAATTGCTTTCGGCTCACCAAACTGTTTATGGAGTCGTTTTAAGAAAGCATAGGCTGCTTGCGTATCCCGTTTCTTTCGTAACCAGATATCTAAGGTTAAGCCGTCCGCATCAATTGCACGATAAAGATAATGCCAACGTCCCTTAATTTTGATATAGGTTTCGTCCATTTTCCATGAATAGAAGGATTGTCTATTTTTCTTCTTCCAAAGATAATAGAGGACTTTGCTGTACTCTTGCACCCAACGATAAATCGTAGTATGACAAACATTTATTCCACGATCATATAACAATTCCTGAACTTCACGATAGCTTAGATTGTAACGCAGGTAGTAACCAACAGCGACAATAATGACGTCTTTTTTGAATTGTTTGCCTTTAAAATGATTCATTACTCTGTCCTCTCTGTCTTTTTTCTCAATTTTACACTAAAATAGATTTTTTGGAAAACTTTGCAACAGAACCCTTGAGGGTATTAACGGCATCATCAAGAAGATTAAGA
>NZ_JABWSY010000043.1 GCF_013396335.1 Bacillus sp. EB106-08-02-XG196 | reverse complement strand
GAGGGTTCATTAGGGTTCAATCATCATTATATTTTTATACCCAAATTGCTAGTTAATTTCATTGGAAAATAAATAAGTCGTGCTATCCTAATCTTAAAGCACTAAGCATTAGAAAGCGCACGACTTATATGACTTATAATAGCATACTTCCAAAAGTTTTTGTTTATTTACTGACAACCATTGAGACGCTTTATCAAACGAGGGTTTCCCTTGAGGTTCAAAACCGAAAGAACGTCCATCTCGCAACATCAGATTGCTTAGTTATCGCTTGTTACCTATGGGGCGTACTGCATTTTAGTGAAACGCTTAAAGCTAAGCACCAACTTGCTCAAAGTTTATTTCCTAATTTCCTAGAATATTCTCGCTTTGTCCGCCGTTGTAATGCCCTCTTACCGAGTATCCAAGTCATTCGCCAAGCACTCGTCTTTAAAGAGGTTGAAGGAATGAGTGTATCCATTATTGACAGCTTCCCCATTCCTTTGTGTCAGCCTATTCGTAATTTCAGAAGCAAAGTTCTTGGAGATTATGCAAATGTTGGCTACAATGCTACAAAGGGACAGTACTTCTATGGATGTAAATGTCATGCTTTAGTCAGTGAATCAGGCTATGTCATAGACTACACAATTACTCCTGCTTCAATGGCTGATAGTTCAATGACCGAGGAAGTGTTGAGTCAATTTGGGACACCAACAGTCCTTGGAGATATGGGATATCTAGGTCAGTCACTGCATGATAGGCTGGAATTAAAAGGAATTGATCTAATTACACCTGTCAGGAAGAACATGAAGCAAAAGAAAATCCTTTTCCCTAATTTTTCAAAACGTAGAAAAGTGATTGAGCGAGTTTTTTCTTTTTTGACAAATCTAGGAGCTGAGCGTTGTAAAAGTCGTTCGCCTCAAGGTTTTCAATTGAAATTAGAGATGATACTTTTAGCGTATTCTTTACTGTTAAAATCAGCTAAATCACTGGAACCAGAGACTTTAAGATATTCTATCGGGTATCAAGTCATGGCTAAATAATCAACTAGCAATTCGGGTATATGGAGGA
>NZ_JABWSY010000042.1 GCF_013396335.1 Bacillus sp. EB106-08-02-XG196 | reverse complement strand
ACGGTGGATTAAATGTTTAAGCCGAAAAAAGAGATACAAAATGAAGCAGAATTTGTTTTTATTGATGATTTGGTGCCTCAAGATCATCTTCTGAGAAAAGTTGATAAATACATAGACTTTTCTTTTATTGGTGAAAAGGTCCGTCCGTATTACTCAGAAAAAAACGGGCGTCCTTCGGATCCTATTCAACTTTTCAAGATGATGTTTATAGGATATTTTTATGGCATTCGTTCTGAACGACAATTAGAACGCGAAATTCAGACAAATGTAGCATATCGATGGTTCCTAGGACTAAAACTAAATGATTCGGTCCCCCATCATTCAACGATCAGCTGGAATCGTCAAAACCGTTTTAAGGATACAAATATATTTCAGGAGATTTTTGATGAGATTGTCTTTAAAGCAATTAACCATAAGATGGTAGGCGGAAGAGTTTTATTTTCCGATTCCACACATCTTAAAGCGAATGCAAACAAAAATAAATTCACTAGAGTTGAAGTGGAAGTTGAAACACGCGAATACGTTGATGAATTAAACAATTCTATTGAGGAAGACAGGAGAAACCATGGAAAAAAGCCTCTGAAAGAAAAAGAGGAGGTGAATGAGAAAAAGGAAATACGCCAAAGTACGACTGATCCTGAATGTGGATTTATGTCACGTGATAATAAACAGGAAATGTTTTGTTATCTTGATCACAGGACTACAGATATGAAGTTCAACATAATAACGGATGCTTATGTTACACCTGGAAATGTTCATGATTCTGTCCCCTATCTATCACGGTTAGACCGTCAGGTCGAACGTTTTGGTTTTAAAGTTGAAGCTGTAGCATTAGATTCCGGTTATCTGACGAATCCCATTTGTAAGGGACTTCATGACCGTAAAGTTTTTGGGGTTATTGCCCATAGAAGATATCAACCAACAAAAGGTTTATTTCCTAAATGGAAGTTTACGTATGATCAAGAGCGAGACTTGTATGTTTGCCCAAATGGACAGGAGTTACAATATCGTACCACTACAAGAGAAGGCTATCGGGAATATAAATCTAATCCTAAAAAGTGTATCGACTGTCCACTCCTCCAGGAGTGTACAAAATCTCAAAATAAAACAAAAGTGGTTACCAGACATGTTTGGGAGGAACATAAAGAGAAGGTTCGACTTAACCGACTTTCGAAGTCCGGTAAAATACTTTACAAAT
>NZ_JABWSY010000040.1 GCF_013396335.1 Bacillus sp. EB106-08-02-XG196 | reverse complement strand
CACCATAGCCATCAAGCTAAGCGAATAACTTTCAATTTTACCAAAATGGACCTATTCTTTCTTTGAAACCTAAAGAAAGGTAGGTCTTTATTATGTTAAATCGTAAACTGAGAGTGGAAGAGGATTTTCAACTAATTTCCGACGAGTTGACCAAGATTTTTAGCCCTAATTTCCTCAATGATTTGGCTAGAAAAGATTTGTTTCTTCAGAGGTCCAGCAAATTCGAACCTAAGGATTTTATTGCACTTTGCGGGTTTCTGAATCATCAGTCAGGAAAAAAGTCGTTAACCCAATTATGTGGTGTTTTAGCCTCCGAAAGAAACATTTCCCTTAGTACAGAAGGGTTAAACCAACGATTTTGCGCAGCCGGAGTAAATTTATTGAAGGATGTTTTTTCTTCACTCATTTCAAAACAGCTCTTATCCGATCTTCTCCCAAGTCTTCGTCATCCAAAAATTGGCCGAATCCGAATATTGGATTCCACTTCCTTTGAACTGGCCACAGTCTATCAGGAAAAATACTTCGGATATCACAAATCAGGTGTCAGGATTCAACTGGAGTACGAGCTGCTTAAGGGGGAACTTTTGCATCTTGTTGTACAAGATCAGTTGGATAGTGATCACGTTTTTGCAGAAGAGATTATGAGTACCATCCAAAAGTTTGATTTAATTATTCGTGATTTAGGATATTTTTCTTATAAAACCCTGAGATCGATTAGTGAAGCAGAAGCCTATTATATTTCAAGGGCGACAACGAAAATACTTGCTTATGTCAAGGATGGAATGGAGAATTTCGTCAGATTAGACATAGAAAAAATAATGGAAGAGATGGAGATTGGTGAGACAAGAGAAATAGAAAATATCTATGCAGGGAAGGGAAAGCTGAAAATCCCACGGCTCATTTTGTGTAAATTAACGGATGAACAGACGGAAAAGAGGTTAAAAAAGAGGAAAAGAAAAGAAATAAAAAATGGTGTGAAATTTTCACACCAAACCAAAAAGCTCTCAGGATTGAACATGTTCATAACTAATATACCATATAATGTAATTTCAAAGAAAAAAATACAACCTCTATATTCTCTCAGATGGCAAATAGAAATTTTATTTAAGGCATGGAAATCGATATACGATATAAATAAAGTAAAGAAAATGAAAGTAGAACGATTCGAATGCCATCTTTATGGGACCCTTATATCACTACTTATCACATCTACTTTAGCATTTAAAATTCGAGAACTTCTTTACTTAAAAAAGGAGAAAGAAATAAGCGAATTTAAGGCCTTCTCCATCATAAAGGAATTCCTCGCCACACTTTACCAGGCGTTAATGGAAGGAGGTGAGGCTCTTTTAGCCAATATAGAGGTTATGTTTGAACAGGTAGAAAAAAACGGACAAAAAGCGAAACGAC
>NZ_JABWSY010000039.1 GCF_013396335.1 Bacillus sp. EB106-08-02-XG196 | reverse complement strand
TCCTCCCTCTATAAATGTTGATGTACCAACGGTTTGAGCCATTGATAGTGCATCAAAAAAATATTTTTCGACAAAGTTTACTACAGTATTTTCATATTATGTGAATCTATTCCAACACATGGGTACGCTACGCGGTCACTACTAGTAAAAACTGGTAAGTAGTGCTGGGGAAATATGTGATGCACAATGGATCTCTGCGTAGCTTATGATGACGTACCCTCCCATGTCTCTGGGCATCTGTGTGCCTACATTCCTTCGTTCGGTCTAGTCATAAGGCAGAGGCTAGCGAAGCTCCTTTAGGGACTCGAGGTCGAATGGAAAAAATAATGCCAGCTTCTCCGTGTCATCCTGTTGTCTAGGTCCACAAGTGGATGTAGAAATTACATAGCCTCTGCGAGACTAGGAATATCCTTCATCATTCGCTGTGCGTCAAATGCTTTGTGCTTGGTACTAATTCCATGTAATACTTTTAATAGCTTTCCGCATAGAACCACTATGGATTGCTTCTTTCTTAACGGATTAACCTGACGGTTAATGTAATACTCATGTAGCTTTCTAAAGGCTTCATTGTGGCGAATCATTGGCATCATCACTCGGAAAAGGAGGGCGCGTAGTTTTCTTCTACCACGTTTGGATATACGTTTTTGACCTTTGTGCAGACCGGATGAGTTTTCTCGTAACGTTAATCCCGCAAGCTTAATAATTTGGCGTGGATCATCATAGTGTGAGAAGCTTCCGATTTCAGCTAATAGGTCGACAATTGTTGTATCTCCCAGTCCTGGGACCGTTGTGAGCCATTCGTATTCTACAGAAGTTTTAACTAGTTCTACTAACTGTTGTGTAATGCTTTCAATTTCTTGTTCTAACTGATTGTAACGACTGACGAGTGTGGCGATTTCAAAACGGGCCATCTCACGTCCTTCTGTTATACCGATAGAGGTAGCTGCGACTTCAATTAGACGCTTCGCTTTCGGCTTCTGAGGAGATTTCATCCCCTCAACTTTTTTGAATAATACAAGTAGTTCATCAACTTGTTTCTGATGTAAGTCGTTTGGGAATGGGGTGCATTCTAGTGCAGCCAGTGCCATTTTTCCGAACTTCGGAAATACTTGTGTAAATTCAGGAAAATAGCGGTCTAGCCAACGAATCATCATGTTTTTAACAGCACCAAATTCCTCAACTAACCTTTCTCGAAACGTTGATCCAACACGGAGTTCAGCTTCCATGTCTTTCAAAATACGTGGGTAGCTGAAACGTCCATCTTTAACGAGTCTAGCGATTACAAGGGCATCCTTACGGTCGTGTTTGGTAGGTAGATTATCATCTAGCTCCTTTGAACGCTTGACATGCATAGGATTAGTCATGACAAGCGGAATACCTCGTTCTTGAAGAAAATAGGCTAAATTGAGCCAATAATGGCCCGTAGGTTCGATTCCAACAATGACTTCCGTTTTCTCGGATTCTTTCATAGCTACCAAAATCCGTTTGTAGAAAAGTTCAAAGCCATCTCTGGATTGTGAAACTGAGAAAGATATTTGGAGCACTCGTCCTCGATCATCTACAAAGCATGCGTAATGTGTACGTTTTGCAATATCGATACCGATGACAAGCGTTTTTTCGGTGACTTGATTAATTTTTTGATTTTGTATAAAATCCATTATGGAGTCCTCCTTGGTTACTAAATTAGGGGTCAATTTCTGCAGATTTTGACACCCCGTATCATACCAAGAGGGCTCTTTGTTGTTCAAGTCCCCGAAAATCCTTCTAACAGGAATGCTCCTT
>NZ_JABWSY010000003.1 GCF_013396335.1 Bacillus sp. EB106-08-02-XG196 | reverse complement strand
TTCTTTAGGTTTCAAAGAAAGAATAGGTCCATTTTGGTAAAATTGAAAGTTATTCGCTTAGCTTGATGGCTATGGTGCCTGGCACTTTTTTTATTGGGAGTTTGTGTGATCCTAAAAATTGTGTAATGCAGTTGGAACATATTACTCATTAATATTTAGAGTTTTCTATATTAATATAGTACTAATGACTTAATTTATAGTTTTAAAGGTTCATACTACTTTGAGGAGGCATTTATGCTGAAAAAAATAATCTCGACTATTGTTTCCTTCTCCATACTGTTAACTGGTATTTTTACCGTTTCTATTATAACTCCACATGAAGTGAGTGCATCCTCCTATAATGAGCTGGCAGATCGTCCTTTTATGGGCTGGAGCAGCTGGAGTTCGATTCGTAGAAAGCCAACAGAAGAAAAGATCAAAGCGGCCGCTGATGTTTTGGCAGCGAAGTTTAAATCCCATGGGTATCAATATGTAAACCTTGATGATTATTATATGTTGGATTGGAGGACTACCGTTGATGAATATGGCAGGTGGGCGGTAGACCCTAAGAAATTCCCAAATGGTATGAAAGCACTTGGGGACTATATCCATAATAAAGGGTTGAAGTTCGGCCACTACGTTACCCTTGGTATTCCAAAAGCAGCGGTCGATCAAAATACCCCGATTGAAGGAACACATTACCATGCAAAAGATATTGTGGATCATAGCAAAGGCGAAAAGAAAAATTTTAATTTTGAAAAAATGTATGCCATTGATTATTCAAAGCCCGGGGCGCAGGAATATATTGATTCTTGGGCTAGGCTGTTTGCTTCCTATGGGATAGATTACCTTAAAATTGACGGTGTTCGAAATCAGGATATCGCAGATGTAGAGGCATGGGCAAAGGCACTGAAGAAAACCGGCAGACCTATCCATGTGGAGTTGTCTAATAACCTCGATATCAAACACATTGATACTTGGCAAAGCTTATCTAATGGTTGGCGGACCGATCATGATGTAGAAGCCTATGGGACGCCTAACCTTGTCTCTTGGGAAAAGATATCGAGAAGATTTGATGATGCCGCAGAATGGCAGCAACATGCTCAGCCAGGCGGCTGGAATGACTTTGATTCATTAAATGTCGCGAACGGTAGTAAGGATGGTATTACGAATGATGAAAAACGTTCTTACGTATCACTATGGGCAATTGCAGCATCTCAGTTCGTAATAGGAAATGACCTGACAAAGCTGGATGATTACGGTGTTTATCTTTTAACAAATGACGAGATAATTGGAGTAAACCAAAGTGGTGCAGCAGGAAAACGTTTATACAAAAAAACTGACTCTCAAGTATTCTATCAAACCCTTCCAGACGGTTCGTATAATATAGCACTCTTTAATACCGGCTCTTCAACACAAGATATAAGCGTCAAATGGGAAGATTTAGGGATTGCGGGCTCAGCTTTCGTACGTGATTTGTGGAGCCATCAGGATTTAGGAAGCATGGAAAAAGGTTTTACAGCAAACCTTCCAACGCATGCTTCTAGTATGATTCACGTAGTTCCGGCTTCATCCCTAATTGTTTCACCGAAAAGCGGTGCAATTGATGTTAATCCTACCAATGTGACGTTCAAATGGGGCGCCCAATCCGGTGCGGAAAGTTATCATGTACAAATGGCAACAGATTCAAGCATGAAAAATATTATCTTTGATCAAACTGTTTCTATCCCAACTGTTAATGTAAAGGAATTTGATAAGGATACACGTTACTACTGGAAGGTCTCATCTCTGTCAGGCGGCAAGGAAACTCAGGTCGGCACCTATTCCTTTCATACTGAAGTAACAACTGCTCCTGCCAAACCAAGTGGAATGATGGCAAACAGAAATAGTAAAGATTCAGTTTCACTTGCCTGGAATCCGTCATTTGGTGCGACCTCCTATACAGTCTACCGGAAGGAGATTAATGGATTTGGAGTGAGCAGTGATTACACGCCTATCGCAGAAAATCTAACGTCGCCAACCTTTCTGGATAAAAGTGCTAAACACCATATTGGCGGCACATATTCGTATATCGTAAGTGCAAACAATACAATTGGCGAGAGCGCAAAGTCCTTTGAGACCAATACGGATCAACAATCCCCTGCCCAGGTAGCAGCACTTATTGTATTTTTATCTCTAATAATCATTTCAAAATTTTTTACTTTAGCTAGGGAAAGATTTAAAGGTTCAAAATCTAGTATACCGCAAAGGACAGTTGCTTAGAAAAATCTAAGGGGGAGTCATCTTTAACTCCCCCTGCCATTTTAATGACCTTAGGAACTAAATCTATTCTCTCTTTTTACTTTTTAGGTGGCGTTCTGCAACAAATGCCATATCATTTAAAAACATTTTCCATAAGTTAGGGCGACGCCTTACAGCTAGTGGATGGTAAGCCACAGTAGTCTGATATCCATCAACATTGTGCCAAGTACCACGCAAGTTCTTTACTTCAGCTGCAGGGTCATGAAAAAAGGATTGTACGGCCACATTTCCTAAACATAGAATAATCTTAGGCTTTTTATGTAATATTTGTTGTTTTAAATGAATCATACAGGTTTGGCGTACCTGGTCTTTCTCATACGCACGCACTGGCCTTCTTTTTAGAATAAAAGTCACATAGAGGTCATCCATTTTCAAGCCAACTTCGCTGGCGCCTTGTTGTAATGTATGTCGAGTTCCGCAGACAAATGGAAACCCTTCGCGGTCTTCTCTTGCTCCTGGGTTATCTAATATAACCATAATTGGTGCATCTGGATTTCCTTCTCCCCAGACCATACGTGTACCGTGCTGATACAGACCACATTCACGGCAATCTTTAAAAGTTTCAGGGGTGGGTTCTTCCGGCCATAATTCTGAACAAAAATCAGACATTGCATCCATCTCCTGGTACTTGTATTTCATAAATGAATATATAAGGACAGTATTTTTTATTCTTTCCAATAATCAATCACGTACTCAACTTGTTTTTGGGCTACTATATTTACAGCATAATATACGATATCTTTATATTTCATTTTTCGTATTGGATTTTTTGTAACATTATGCATATCTCTAATAACTGCTATATCTGGCAGGGTAAATGCCACTAAAATAATAGACTTTTCCCCATTAATCCCCCATGTACCTCTCGTTCCTATAACTAGAGGCAAAGGTTTATCACGATCCCGAAGATAATTATATACCCACTCTTGTTCACTCAGATTCTTTTTATCCATACGTAGTCCTCACCTTTTATTGTGTTCATCTAGGATTCAATTCCTGACCTTTTGTGTTTAAAAAAACAGCCAATATAAATTGGCTGCTTCCTTAACGATCAAGACCCTTTTTATTCTTACCGGTATTATCATTTGGTGAGTCACCGGTACCATTTTTACTTTTGCTATTAGGTGTTCCATAAATTTGATTATCCGCTGTTACCTTTGCTCCTGTTTTAAAATCATCCTTAGTCTTCATGCTGTCATCTCCTTTAGTAAATCAGTTTTATTATCTATAGAGTGTAAAGGAAATATACTGAAGAAATTAAACTAAAAAATTAGGGAATCTTAATAGTGGAGGTTATGAAAATGATTGTTTACCATGGATCTATAAGAAATTTTCAAAATTTTAATAAAGAAACCGTAGTTCAAAATTTAAGTAACGACATCAATACTATTGGATTTTGGTTTACTTCAAATTTCGATTCAGCAAAACCTTTTGCAACTGGCTCTGAGTCGGTGATTGAAATATCAAAGAGCGAGTTCTGGGAGAATGGAGAACCAAAGGTAATCCAATATGAAAGAGCCGGTAGCGGCTTTATTTATAAAGTGTATATAGATGAACCAAATTTAAAAATTTTCGAATCAAATACAGAGGATTCATTTGATATGTTTATGAGAGAACGTGACGAATTTTGTGATTATTTAGGTGCCAAAAAAAGAAACGTTACCTGGGAAGATGGTGCTATTCTTTTAAATAAAGAAGAAGCCAATACGGAATTTCGGAAGAGTCTTATCAAACAGGGCTATGAAGGTTTGTTAATACGAAAGGCTTTAATACATAATATGATTACAGATTTGTATTGTATTTTTTCGCAGGAATCTCTACTTATAACAGAAGTCCTTCCTTTAGAAGTTTAAACAATAGTCTCAAAAAAGTGTTAGGAGAATTTCCCCCTGAACACACCTTTGCAGCTACTATCGTTTTTCATTCTTTAAGTCGAGGTTTAGCAGTGTCACAATTGGGCGGGTCAATATTTGCCGATTCTGCTAATTTCATTAGATAATAACATTCTTCCCGGTACATATGATCAGCCATTAACGGTGCAAATGTTCCCAATGCTTGGTTACTTAGTTCTAATTCTTCAAGTTCTATTAAAAAATTTTGAAATAACTTAATTTCTAATTGAGCATCATTGGTCATTTTTGTCAAAGCTGGAAAGGTCGTCAAATTGGTTCTTAAATATCCTGCCAGTTCTACTGCTTTGAGATAAAAACCTTCAAAATCCTTCTTAAAAGTCTTACTTTTCTTTCTTAATTGCTTTTCAACACCATCTAAATTTGAATATATAGCGTCTGAATGACCTGCTGCGTCTAATAACCAAAGTAGGTGATGATGAAGTTCATGGTAAACGGGAGGGACTTTCCCCTCTTTTAAATGATTTAAAATCCTTAAATATTCCTCTAATTCATTTACCATATGATTAATAAATGTAGGCGAAAGGTGAATTTTGATTTTCCCGACGAGGTGTCTTCTTATTAATTTTAATTTGAACTCCCTTAACTTTAGTACCTCTGGTTCTACTTGAGCTGTTAGTTGTGTCAGTGGGATGGATTTTGCGCGTTCGAGAAGTGTATCAAATATGTTAATAAAATTCGTGGCCTTCTCAATCTCAACTTTTTGAATGGGGGCAAGAGCTTCAGAAATAAACCTAGAATGATCACCTAATATTTGAATCCAAAAACGGTGTTCAAATCTGGCTGACCTTTCAAAAACCTCATTCATGTAAATTCCTCCTAGGAAAAAAATACCCACATTATTTTGATATTTATTCTCCAATAGCACGTCCTATGAACATCGGTTCTTGCGATATGTGAATAACTGGCGGAGCTATAAATACTTGCATAATAATTTTGGTAAAATATACAGGAAATGAAGCGACAAATGGAGAATTATTTTCATATAAATCATTAGGAGTTTTGTAAAGATGGAGAAAATTGCTATTATTTCAGACATCCATGGAAATATCCCTGCACTAGAATCGGTACTGGCTGATATCGATTCAAGACACATTAAGAGAATTATTTGCTTAGGTGATTTAGTTGGCAAAGGACCACAATCAAGCATGGCAATAAATATGATCCAAAAGCATTGTGAAAAAGTGGTTAGAGGCAATTGGGATGATTTCTTTCCTAAACCACAAGAATCCGACACAATCAAATGGCATCAAAACCAATTAACGAAAATACAAATGAATGAGTTAGAAAAACTACCGTTTTCAGTAGAGTTTATGATGAGCGGAAAACTAGTAAGAATGTTTCATGCTTCACCGCGGAGTGTGTATGAAAGAATACAACCTTGGGACTCTCTTGAACGTCGGTTAAGTATGTTCGAAAACACAGAACTCACAGAAAATATAGCAGATGAAAGAGAGCCAGATGTTGTTTTTTATGGAGATATTCATAATGCCTTTCAGCAAAACATTAAAGGTAAAACATTATGTAACGTGGGCAGCGTAGGGAATCCTCTTGATCTAACTCAGGCATCCTATGCCATTCTCGAAGGAGAATATAACCAAAGTGAATATGGAGTTTTTTCGATTCAGCTTGTTCGAGTTCCATATGATATCGAAACATCCATACATATAGCTAAAGAAATGGAAATGCCCGAGCTTGGAGAATATATTCAAGAATTAAAAACAGCAAAATATCGAGGAATAAAAAAGTAGAGATTTTAGTGAAGACCGTTTTTACTAGTCGTACACATGTGGCATGCGTATGACGATGAGGTTGATTTAGGAAGGGAAATTATGTTACTGGAGGAAATCGGAGTGACAAAGGAAGAGGTAGTCAAACTTTTAGTACTGATTGAATCGGTTTATCCCATGTTTCAGGCGTCCTAGGAGTCTCCAATGCTAAACACGCTTGTAGAGCCTCCCTTAGCCCATATTTATATACTACATTCCCTGTTTTCCATACTTGCTCGCAATAGTAGTATTTCAACAAATTTCCTGCAACGTTTTATATCCTGTTCCTGTGGCAAAAGTTCAACCTTCAAGGTAGCAGCTAAGTTCGTGTGAACATAAAGCATGTCTCGAAATTGATCAACCGCTCCACAAAACATTGGATAAAAGCTATCTCCTGTTCCAAAAACGGCAGTCGTAATGTCTTTTCTCTTAATTGATTCAAACGCTTGATAGAGCTGCCTCATTTCCATTGGGATTTCACCATTTCCCCATGTGTACGTTCCTATGACAACTGCCTTATATTGGCTTAAGTCTTCCAATGAAAACTCATTTATACTATAAATTGATATATTGACTGACATCCCTAGCAAGATTTGATAAAGTTCTTCAGCTAATTCTTTTGTGTTTCCGGATACGGACGCATAAATAATAGCAACGGATATTTTACAGTTCGTCAAATCCATTGGACTGCGAGACCTTTGAATAGGTTCTGGACTTTTGTTCAAAGAAATCCGATTTTGTCTCATTCATCATTTCATCCCCAAAAATTTGAATCCACGGCATCGGATTGTTTCTTTCTTCATAAAGATTTTTCAAGCCAAGCTGTCTCAACCGCTTATTTGCCAAATATTCTACATACCACTCGAATTCTACTAAATCAATCCCTTTTATGTCAGATAAAATATATTGAGCCCACTCTTTTTCTAGTGCAACAGCCTCATTAATCGTTTCATAGACATAGTGGATATTTTCATCCGTATGAAGTTCAGGGTTTTCAGTTAGAAGAATCCGAATAAATTGAGAAATAAAATAGGCATGCTGCATTTCATCTCGTTGAATATAACTAATCATCGTACTTGTTTTCAGCATTTTTTGCTGACGTGCTAAATGATAGAAAAAAGCAAAACCGGCGTAAAAGAAAATCCCCTCTAGATTGATGGAGTTTACACTTAACTTAAATAACGATTGTGACGTTGGATTTTGTCTAAATTCCTCATATGAGTCTAAAATTAATTGATTTCGTTTTAGGACAATGTGATCACTTTTCGCTTGATTAAATCGATGATTTTGTTCACCTATCGGTATAAGTGAGCTAAGTATATAAGAATATGACTCATTATGAACGGCTTCTTGTTGTGAAATAACCGCAAAGATCGCTTTGAAACTAGAGTCCGTCACATAATCCATAACTTGACTCATGGTTGGTGTTTGCAAGCTATCAAGTGAAGCAAGTTGCGTATTAATACGTAAAAACACATCCTTTTCATGATTACTAAGGGATTCCCATTGTTTTATATCATCCTGCATATTAATTTCCTGCGGTTTCCAAAAGTTCGATAATAGAGTTTGATATAAGTCGTACATTTTCGGATAGGCAATATCATTCCAATTAAGAATACCTGAAGACTCACCATTTATGATCCTAGTGGATTTGTTTGGAAAATCTGGATTTAGTAATTTTATTTTGGTTAATGGTGTATGTATCATCAAATAAAAACCTCCTCGATCGTCTCTTTTAACTTTGACATGCTTCACATTCTTCTATCTCAGTTTGCGATGTGCTTCTTACGTAATAGGTTGTTTTTAATCCCTGCTTCCATGCTTGCATATGAAGATTTAATAACTCTATTGCTTTAATATCATGACGAACATAGAGATTAAAGCTAATCGATTGGTCAATATGGCGCTGCCTGGCTGCATTTTGCAAAATACTCCAATTCTGATCCAGAACATGCCTGGTACGTCGATAAAAGCTGTAACTGTTATGGTCCAAATCAGGTGCGGTGACTTTAAACTTGAAATTTTTCTTCTCCTCTGCGTATTCAACTGCATATAAAGGATCAATCCCATCTGTGGAACCGCCAATCTTTGCGGTGGATGAGTTTGGGGCGATCGCCATCATCCAGCCATTGCGAACCCCATACCTTCCAATTTCCTCCATCAGTTGGTTCCAACGGTTTGTTTTATATCCTTTTCGCTCAAAATACTGGCCCGATTGCCATTCTGACCCTTCAAATTTTGGATAACTGCCTTTTTCCTTAGCTAACTCCATAGAAGAACGAATGGTAAGGAAAGCAATATCCTGGTAAAGTCGATCTGCATATTCAACAGCTTGATCGGACTCCCAAAATATCCCCTCTATCGCAAGAAGATGATGCCAGCCAAACGTACCTAATCCTACTGGTCGATATTGCTTATTTGTCACTTCCGCTTGTCCGACTGAAATGGTATTGAGATCAATAACATTGTCTAGCATTCTCATTTGAATAGGGATTAATCTTTCTAGTACATTCCCTTTTACAGCTTTCGGCAGATTTATAGATGATAGATTACAGACAACAAAGTCCCCGGGTTTTCGAACAATGACAATATTTCCATCTTCATCCTTATATTCTTTAACAATCGTTGTGGCAGACATATTTTGCGCAATCTCTGTACACAAATTACTGCAAAAAATCGACGTACGTCCGTTTCCTCTTACATGTTTGTTCGGATTTTGACGATTTACTTCATCTCGATAAAACATATATGGAGTACCTGTTTCTAATTGAGAAATCATAATCCTTGCCATAATATCCATAGCTCGATAGGTTTTCCGAGGAAGTAGAGGATGGTTGACCGCTTCTTCATACTTTTCAGTAAAAAACTTTATATCGCACTCATCATAAAAATCTTCCAAACCGAGGGGATTTCCTTCCAGATCCTTCCAACCTATCATTTGTTTTACTTGATGCGGACAAAAGGTATGCCATTCTCCAACACTTCTGCCGTTTTCATCAACTTCTTCTAACTTTTTCATAAACAAGTCTGGTATCGAAACACCTGTAAAAATATCATGAGCCTTACGTCTTTCGTCCCCGTTGTTTGTTTTTAAGTCTAAAAAGCCGTTCATGATATCTTTGTGAAATACATCTAGATAAACAGCAATCGCCCCTTGCCTTTGACCTAATTGATCAACACTCACAGCCGTATCATTAATAAGACGAATCCAAGGTACAACTCCAGAGGAATTTCCTTTAAATTTCTTTATATCTGAACCTAATGCACGTACCTTTCCAAGGTACACACCTAGACCGCCACCGTCTTTACTTAATCTAGCAATATCCCAATTATTTAAATAAATTCCATCTAAAGAATCTTCTACTGTATCAATAAAACAGGAAGAGAGCTGGCCATAACTTTTTCCAGCATTTGATAGAGTTGGTGTAGCAACAGTCATATATAAGTTACTAAGTGCCCAGTATGCTTCTTTTACAAGGTTTAATCTATTTCCTTTTTGTTCTTTTCTCATCAATGTCATGGCAATGATCATAAACCGCTCTTGTGGCAGCTCGTATAGTTTTCCCTCATAGTCTTTTGCCAAGTAACGATCTGCTAGTAAAAACAGACCTATATAGTTAAACAAATGATCACCTTCAGATGTTATTTCTGCACCCAAAAGTTGAATTTCTTCTTTTGAATAGTCTTGTAATAGATCCTCAGAATAAATTCCGATTTTAGTTAATTCATCAATCAGAGTGTAAAAATCTCCGTATTTTTCTTCAGGCTTGTACCCCCTGCTGTTTGAAGCATTCCGATAAAGTTCCTGTAAATAAAGATTCGCTGCCAAGAAGGTCCAGTTAGGATCAGACATCGAAATTTGATTTAATGCATAAGTAAGGGATTGTTCATATATTGATGACTCCTCGAAACTAGCAATCTTTTTATAAAATTCTGTTGTATCCAGATTATATTTTTCAGAAACCCTTTTCACTGCTGCAAAAACTTTATCTTTTTCTGTATAAACACTATTTACTGCCATAGCAATTCCTCTTTTCTTATCGAATTGACTTCGCGAGTGAAACAACAAAAAAACCCATCAATGAAGATGGGTTTATAACGTGGAATAATCTATCATACAGTATTTGGTCACTGTAATAGTAGGCATACCCTCGTTATATCCTCCCAACTCCCGAAGAAGATAATACGTAATAATAATGGCAGGTCTCCTGACTTGTGCATCTTCCTACTCTAATCCCTTCCCGTCCAATGACAGTGGATATGATTATTTCGTCAGCACTTACAGTTGCGGGTACAGTTCTGGATTATCACCAGATTCCCTATTAAGTCTATACAGACACCATTAAATTTGGTCATTATCTATATTTAGTGTCACTCCATTACAAGCAACACTAAATATTGTATAACAACAAATATAATATACATTATCTACTTTGACAATAACAAAAATAAATTCTCAGAAAATTATGTACACCAGAATATGTGTATGTTATATTTATTGGCAATTACATATCGTGTAAGAATTGGTGCCAAGCTGAGGCTTGGCTTAAAAGGGAAGAACGGTGTAATTCCGTCGCTGTCCCGCAACTGTAATTCGGAGTTAATCACAAATACCACTGTCTTTTGATGGGAAGGTGTGATGAACATTGATGATGAGCCAGGAGACCTGCCAATTCTAGTACACACCAAATACCTACGTGGAATAGGTGGTGACATTCGTACGACAAACGAGTTATGAGTTGTTTGATTTCTTAGACATACCTTTAACTTGAATGTATAGCCATTTCCTTTTCATGGAGATGGCTTTTTTGTATTTGGAATATGTAAATGTAAAGGAGGAATCGTAAAAATGAATTTAGTGAGTACAGCCATTGGTTACCCATACATAGGTGGTAATCGAGAGTGGAAACGCTGTGTGGAATCTTTTTGGAAGGATCAGATATCAGAGGAAGAGTTTATCTTTGAGATGAAGACCATACGCTTGAATCATTTGAGGCACCAGCAAACATTAGGATTAGACATTCTCACGGTCGGAGATTTTACTTTTTATGACCGTATGCTAGACCTCGCGACCATGTTCGGTTTAATTCCAGCCCGTTATAAATGGAAAGGCGAAAAGGTAGATTTACCAACTTATTACGCAATGGCACGTGGGGCTAACAATGTTGTAGCTTCTGAGATGACCAAATGGTTTAATACAAACTACCACTACATTGTACCTGAGTATGAAAACCAGCCACTAGAATTAACTCAAAACTATATTTTAGATTATTTTTTAGAAGCGAAATTTGAACTAGATCTAATTACAAAGCCGACCATTATAGGTCCCTATTCTTTTGTTCAATTGTCAAAGGGCTATGATTCACTATCCAAAGCATCCTTTATTTTAAGACTCTTACCTCTTTATGCTCAAGTACTCCAACAACTTGTAGATGCAGGGGCAGAGTGGATTCAAGTGGAAGAACCAGCATTAGTCCTTTCACTAGCACCTGAAGATGTAAAACTAGTTCAACAAATTTATAAACAATTAAGAGTTGAAGTCCCAGCAGCGAAATTGATGGTACAAACCTATTTTGAAGGACTATCAGCGTATGAAGAGCTCATTCAATTACCTGTTGCAGGAGTTGGTCTTGATTTTATTCATGGTGCTGATGAGAATATGTCTTCACTCCGTAAATACGGGTTCCCAGAAGATAAAGTATTAGGGATTGGAATCATAAATGGGCGTGATATTTGGCGGGCAAATTTGGCTGAAAAAGCAATGATGACAAAAGCAATTTTATCTTTAAGCGGTGTAAAGGAAGCTTGGGTTCAATCTTCTTGCAGTATGCAGCATGTTCCGGTGACAACTAAATCTGAAAAGACTCTTGATGCAACATTACTAAATGCATTATCCTTCGCCGATGAGAAAATCATTGAGTTAACACACATAAAATCCTTTGTTTCAGACGAGAATTGGTCAGGAAATAAAAGTGTGTCACAAAGTATGGCGGCTATTCAAGCCTTAGAACAGCATGAGACGAGGAAAAACACACGTGTGAAGGAGCTTTTATTACAAGTCAAACCTGAGAATTTCACACGTCCAATGCCATTTAAGGAACGTCAACCTTTACAGCAAGCGTCATTACAATTACCGGATTTTCCAACAACAACAATTGGCAGCTTCCCTCAATCGGATCAAGTAAAACGAACACGAACGGCATGGCGCAAAAATGAAATAACGGACTCTGATTACGCTGAGTTTGTGAAAAGTGAAACAGCACGTTGGATAGAAATCCAGGAAGAAATTGGCCTTGATGTCCTCGTTCATGGTGAATTTGAGAGAACAGATATGGTCGAATTCTTTGGTGAAAAGCTGAGAGGTTTTGCTTTTACAGAAAAAGCCTGGGTGGTATCATATGGGTCACGTTCTGTAAAACCACCGATTATTTACGGTGACATCGAGTGGACATCGCCAATGACTGTGAAGGAAGTTGTAGAAGCACAGCAATTAACGTCTAAGTATGTTAAAGGAATGTTAACAGGCCCTGTCACCATCTTAAATTGGTCTTTTGTCCGTGATGATCTTTCTCGTGAACATGTAGCCAACCAAATTGCTTTAGCTCTGAAGGAAGAAATTCAAGCATTAGAAAATGCAGGCATCGCTATTATTCAGGTGGATGAACCCGCATTACGTGAAGGCTTGCCACTAAGAAAAGAAGACTGGAAAGAATATTTATTATGGGCAGTAAATGCATTCAAGCTCGCGACTTCTAGTGTCAGAAATGAAACACAAATTCATACGCATATGTGTTATTGCGAGTTTAATAACTTTATAGAGCCAATTCGGGCCCTTGATGCAGATGTAATTTCTATCGAAACGTCTCGAAGTCATGGGGAACTACTACAATCACTAAAACAAAATCCATATGAACTTGGTATCGGTTTAGGTGTGTATGATATACACAGCCCGCGTATTCCAAGTGTAGAAGAAATCAATACCATATTAAAAGACAGCTTAGAGATTATTTCAAAAGAACAGTTTTGGGTGAATCCAGATTGCGGTTTAAAAACACGACATGAAGATGAAACTATTTTCTCATTAAAAAATATGGTGACAGCTGCACGAAAACTACGCCAGCAACAGCAACAACAAACTGTTTAAACTGCCTATAAAAGGAAGAAGGTGTAAGTTGCAAATGTACTTACATCTTCCCCTTTTGAATGATAGCAAGGATCCTTTATTCTACTGAGCCTTCAAGCAGTTCCTCGTATATTTCATTATATTTCTTCGCTGACTGTAACCAACTATAATCTTGAGTCATTGCATTTTGTATTAAGCGGCTCCAATTTTCATTTTGATGATAAAAATCTAAGGCTCTTCTCACGGTATGCAGCAAATCATGGGCGTTCAAATTCTTAAAAGAAAATCCATTACCAATACCACTTGATTCATCATAAGATTGAACAGTATCATTTAATCCGCCTGTTTCTCTCACGATGGGTATTGTTCCATACTGCAAGGCAATAAGCTGTCCTAATCCACATGGTTCAAACTGCGAAGGCATTAAAAACAAATCCGCCCCTGCATAAATTTGATGGGCTAACGCCTCATTAAACCCAATGTATACCTTCACTTTATCCGGGTATTCTTGGGCCATTTGATTAAAGAAGTTTTCAAAATGATGGTCACCAGAACCAAGCAAGATGAATTGTACATCATCCTGAATCATCTCGTGAAATACATGCAGGACTAAGTCTAAACCTTTTTGCGGTGTTAAGCGTGTTACCATTGCAATTATGGGTGTGCTATCTTTTTCGGGCAATCCGAAATAGTGTTGTAAAACTTTCTTATTTTCTAGTTTTCCTTTTATGGTATCAAGGTCATAAGAAACAGCGATATCTCGATCAATTCTTGGATTATAAACTGAATCGTCTATACCATTTAATATTCCTATAAGTTTATCGCTGTGCTTTCGTAATAGTCCATCAAGCCTTTCGCCAAAATAAGGAAATTGAATTTCCTCTTTATAAGTTGGGCTGACGGTTGTTACACGATCAGATAAAACGATACCACCTTTCATAAAGTTAACATTTCCATAAAATTCGAGCTGTTCCATGTTAAAATATTGAGGATCTACTTGTAACAGTTCACTAATTTTCTCAAATGGGAAGATACCTTGGAATTGCAAATTATGAATCGTAAATACGGTTTTTATTTTTTCATACATTGGTAGATGACGATACTGGAACTTTAATAAAAAGTTCACCATGGCTGTATGCCAGTCGTGAGAATGAATCACATCAGGAATAAAATCTAGATGTGGTATACACTCGAGTACAGCTTTTGAGAAAAACGAAAATCGTTCTCCATCATCGTCTTGTCCATACAATGAACTCCGATGAAAATAATATTCGTTATCAATAAAATGGTATGTAATTCCATCAAGTTCCATATTAAAGATGCCACAATATTGATTCATTGATCCTAACTGTACTTCAATGGATGTTTTAAATTGGAAAGATTGTTTAAACTCATCAGAAATTAAACTGTAATTCGGTAACATTACATGAACTTCTGTACCTAACTTTTTTAACTCTTTAGGAAGTGCGCCCGCTACGTCCGCAAGGCCACCTGTTTTCACAAACGGAACACACTCAGATACGGCAAATAAAACTTTCACTTCTCAGCGCCCCTTTTGTACTGTCCCTTTTTCTACCACATAAGGGTTTTCTCTTGTTCCTGTTAATTTGACACCACTTTCAATTTTAACATCCTTATCAATGATGACTCCATCGAGTACACAATTATCTTCAATTTGTGTTTTTTGCATAATAATGGAGTTACGAATAACAGCGCCCTTCCCGATTTTAACCGCACGAGAAATAATGCAATTCTCCACTTCACCTTGAATCATGCAGCCATTTGCAATCAAAGAATTTGAAACTTTGGCACCGGTTTTATATCGTGTTGGAGGTTCATCTTTTACCTTTGTGAAGATTGGCTCGTTTTTCGTAAATACATGATAATATGCCGCTGCCGTAAGCATATCCATGCTATGTTTATAGTAACTATCGAGAGAGTCTATAGTTGCACTATATTCCTTCCATTCATACTTTTCAACTTTAAATTTATCAAGTTGCTCATTTACGACATCTAAAATACTGTAATAGCCCTGATCTTTGTATTGCTCAAATAAAGAGAGCAATAATTCTTTTTCTAAAATATACGTATGCAGCGATTCTCCATTATGAACAATCTCTGTAATATTCGCATCTGTTTCAATATGATGAACCAAAACAGAACTGAAATTTATAGTCCCAATAATATTGCAATTTGTAATCACAACGTATTTTTGCCTGCTGCGTAAGAAAAAGGTTATATTCTTAGCTAAATGTGCGAAGGACCCAAATGCCTCGTCTTTAGATTTGCCATCTGGTGTAAACACGAATAGTCCATCACGTTTTCTATCCAAGTCCCATTGCTTTCCACATCCTAAATGGTCCATAAGTGACCTTACCCCATGACCTGTGAAAATAGCCACACTCGTGATCCCTGAATTCACCATATTCGATAACATAAAATCGATCAAACGATATCGTCCTGCAAAAGGAAGTGCAGCTATGGAACGATGAGCTGTTAAATTTTGAAAGGTGTCTAACTCATGGGTAGCATTGATAATTCCTAGCATTGATTGCGGCATAGTATCTTATTCCTTTCCTGTCAGTTTTTGCGCTAATCTTCCTTCGCAATCAGAATGACATCATCCCTTTTCTTTTCAGGACGAATCATGGCATTATCCTCGACCACCATTCCTTCAGCGATGATCGCCTTCTCAATTAATACATTTTTTCCGATTCGAGCATTGGGCATGATTACGGAGTCCTGAATCACACTTCCTTCTTCGACCGTTACGCCTTGGAATAGAACAGAATGCTTTATGTTTCCTTTTACTATACAGCCTTCATTAATTAGTGACTCTTCTACTTGAGCAGTGGGTGATATATATTGCGGCGGCTGGTTCGGATTTACAGAGTAAATTCTCCAATTTCGGTCATAAAGATCTAGTTCTGTTTCTTCTGTTAATAAATCCATATTTGCTTCCCATAAACTTTTTACAGTACCTACGTCCTTCCAGTATCCCTTGAATGGATACGCAACCACCTTTTTATTTTCTTCCAGTAATAATGGAATAATATCCTTCCCAAAATCATTGGAGGATTCTGGATTATTATCGTCTATTTCTAAAAACGTTCTTAAAACGGACCAATTAAAGATATAAATTCCCATAGAAGCCAAATTACTTTTTGGTGATTTTGGTTTTTCCTCAAATTCGATAATATCTAAGTTCATGTTAGTATTCATAATTCCAAAACGGCTTGCTTCTTCCCAAGGTACCTCTATAACAGAGATGCTAACATCTGCATCCTTTTCAATATGATAATCAAGCATTTTAGAATAATCCATCTTGTAAATGTGGTCACCAGAAAGAATCAGTACGTATTCTGGATTGTATTGCTTTATGTAATTAATATTTTCGTAAATCGCGCTGGCAGTGCCTTTATACCATTTAACGCCAGAGGTTTCCGCATACGGAGGCAATACGGTGACTCCGCCATTACTTCTATCTAAATCCCAAGCAGCACCGATCCCAATATAAGAGTGTAAAACCAGAGGTTGATACTGTGTTAACACACCTACAGTTTCAATTCCAGAGTTTGTACAATTACTTAATGGAAAATCTATTATTCGATATTTGCCGCCGAATGAAACAGCCGGCTTTGCAATATATCTAGTAAGAGCACCGAGACGGCTACCTTGTCCTCCTGCTAGTAACATTGCTACGCACTTTTTTTGTACCATTGCGATTTGTCCCCTTTCTAGTTTTAACTGGTCGTAAGATGGACATCCCAAAAGGCGGGATCGTCATTTCGAGATGACATAACTGGTTGTGAAAGGGCTCTTCAATCACTATCATTTTCTTATTATTCACCTGACCAGAACCACCGTAATGAATACGATCACTATTAAAAATTTCATTGTAAAAAGCGTGAGAAGGTACCCCAACTTTGTAGTTCTCATAAACGAACTCTGTAAAATTACACACGATAATAAGCGGGTCTTCATTTTTGTCTTTTCTCATAAACGAGAATATACTTTGATCTTTATTATCTGCATCAATCCATTCAAAGCCTTCGTGGGTATGGTCAAGCTCCCACAACGCTTTCGAACGGTTATATAGCTGCATCAATTCTTTAAAGTAATCATGCAAGATGCGATGCATCTCAAAATCCTGTAACTCCCAATCTAAATCCTCTAAATCCTTCCATTCATCAAACTGACCAAACTCTCCACCCATAAATAACAGCTTTTTACCAGGGTGTGTCATTAGGTACCCGAACAAAAGACGCAGCTGTGCAAATTTTCGCCAATAATCTCCTGGCATTTTATTTAGAAGTGACTTTTTCCCATGAACTACCTCATCATGCGACAGAGGTAAGATGAAGTTTTCTGTAAAAGCATACAGGATGGAGAAGGTTACTTTATCATGCAAATACTTTCTATTCTGCGGATCCGCTTCCATATATTTTAAAATATCGTTCATCCAACCCATGTTCCATTTATAGTTAAAACCTAAACCACCTTCAGAGGTGGGTCTTGTCACAAGCGGCCAATCGGTCGAATCCTCAGCTATCATGAGCAGATTAGGTTCGGCTTCAAACACAACCTCATTCAGCTTTCTTAAGAAGCTAACGGCATATTCATTCTTTTGAGATTCCCCCCCGGCTTGCCAGTATAGCATGTTGGCAACCGCATCAACACGAAATCCATCAATATGATAGTATTTGATCCAGAATAAGGCGTTAGATATTAAAAAGCTTTGCACTTCACCTTTTCCCAAATCAAAATTCGCTGTACCCCATATCGGATTTTCTTTTACGTAAACATCTTCATATTCATAAGTAGTCAGTCCATCAAACATATACAAACCATGGGCATCCTTACAGAAATGTCCCGGAACCCAATCCAGAATAACACCTATTCCACTTTGGTGACATTGGTCAATAAAATACATTAAATCGTGCGGGGTACCATATCGACTTGTTGCAGAATAGTATCCAGTTCCTTGATATCCCCAAGAACGGTCATAAGGATGTTCAACTAGAGGCAAAAGTTCAATGTGTGTAAAGTGATGTTCAAGTACGTATGGAATCAGTTCATCTGCTAGCTCCCTATATGTATAAAACTCCTCTTCACCCTTTTTCTTCCAAGAGCCTAAATGTACCTCATAAATGGCAAGCGGTTCTTCATACACCGTTTTCTTTTTTTTATTTCGATACCATTTCTGGTCCTGCCAAATGTATCCTTCCAGGTCATAGATAATAGACGCGGTATTTGGCCTGACTTCTGAATAAAATGCATACGGATCTGATTTTAGGATGGTGTCTCCGGCAGCTGTTTTAATTTGATACTTGTAAATATCATTTTCTAGCAGCCCCGGAATAAAAAGTGACCATATTCCTTGTTTATTAAGTTTCGTCATTTCATGATAACTACCATCCCATTTATTGAAATCCCCGACAACATGTAATTGGGTCGCATGGGGAGCCCAAACAGTAAAGCGAGTGCCTTTTTCTCCTTCTTGGGTTTCAGAATGAGCTCCAAAAACTTTATAACTCTCAAATAAACTTCCTTCGTGAAAAAGATATACTTCATACTCTGTCGGATGTGTTACAACCACTAGCCTCACCTCTTTAAACTGCTCTTCCATAATATCTAGACTATCTGTTAGTTTTTCTAAAATGTATGGTTTAATGCATAAAATTACTTTGACTATATCATTTTAAAAAAATGAAAAAAGCGACCCCGAAAAAAAGAGTCACCTTCCCTAATTATTGATATTTTTCAAGTAACGATTTAAAACTTTCCTATACCGCCATATATCTTTACTATCAACCGGAAGCTCATGTATGTCCCAAAACGTTTGATATTTACGATGTACAGTCAGTGTGCCATCTGGATATTGCATAAATGTAAGGGTACCGCTGTTTACTTCATCTTGTACGGCAATGTAGTACTTCGAACCATCCCAACTTGCCAGATCACCAAACCTCTCGCAAAACTGCTCCACATCCGCTTTACTTCGAATTATCATTATTTTCACTCCTTGCTTTAATAGTCTGATTTGATAGAATTATAACATACAACTCTTGGAAATTAGTATAAGTAAGATATAAGAACTAGAAATCTCGAATTTCACTACCCAAAAATAGAAAGATACTTTTTTGTAATTATTAATGAATGCGCTCCTAATGAAACAGGCTCTTGGGACCATTCCCAAGAGCCTGAATATTCTCTCCATCTTCAACAATAACCACGTTATCGTCTAATGATATTTTTTATCAAAGTCAAACTCAACTTCCTCAAGTTTAACCACTTTCGTTTTCTTAATCAATTTATATCCAAAATATAAACTAAGGAAGAACGGAATACCTAAGTAAGCTGCTACAACTCCGCCCCAATCAATCTGGTCGGCAAGAAAGGCTTGGAAATTTTGAGCTACTATTACGATAATTCCACAAGCAATCGCGAAAATTGGTCCAATCGGAAACCATTTTGCCTTATATGGTAACTTGTCTAGAGAATGCCCTTGAGCGATAAGAGCTTTTCGGAATCGATAATGACTGATGGAAATACCTAGCCAGAAAATAAATCCTGTTATACTGATTGCATTCATTAACCATATATAGACCATACCATCACCGAAGAAGGAAGCCAAAAAGGCAAGCGCACCTATAGCACAGGTTAGAATAATACCTGCAACGGGAACTCCACGGTTGTTAAGTTGTCCAAAAATCCGAGGTGCTTGTCCCGACTTCGCCATCGAATACAACATGCGTGTTGAAGCATATAAACTAGAATTACCCGCTGATAATACCGCAGTTAAAATAACCGCATTCATAATTGAAGCTGCAAAGGCAATCCCAGCCTTTTCAAAAATGAGGGTAAATGGACTTACCATCACATTATCATTTTGTAAATTCGGATTGGTATATGGAATAAGAAGCCCAATCACAGCAATCGCCAAAATATAAAAAATCAGGATTCTCCAGAAAACACTTTTAATTGCCTTTGGTACATTTTTGGCTGGATCCTCACTTTCTCCTGCCGTAACGCCCACAATTTCCGTACCTTGGAAAGAAAAACCTGCTGCAATAAATATAACAAAAACACTTAAAATACCACCTGAAAAAGGAGCATTATCCACTGTAAAGTTTTTAAACCCTACTGCTTCTCCTCCCATAATGCCGAAAATCATCAGAACACCAACAATAATAAATAGTACAATCGCTGATACTTTAATTAAGGACAGCCAATATTCCCCTTCCCCATATCCCTTAACAGATAAATAGTTTAATAGAAATATAAGTACTAAAAATGATGCACTCCATACCCAGGAAGGACTATCCGGAAACCAAAATTTCATGATCATGGTTGAGGCGGCTAATTCAGCAGCAATGGTCATCGCCCAGCTAAACCAGTAGGTCCATCCAATCGCAAAACCAAATGCTGGGTCTACAAATTTTGTCCCATACGTACTAAATGAACCACTAACTGGCATAAATGCAGCCATTTCCCCTAAACTCGTCATGATAAAAAAGACCATTGCGCCAACTATGGTATATGCAAGTAAAGCTCCTCCAGGGCCGGCTGTGCTGATTGCTGTCCCGCTGCTAAGGAACAGTCCAGTCCCTATTGCACCTCCAATGGAAATCATCGTTAAATGCCGGGATTTTAACTCGCGTTTTAATGTCTGTTCATTTTGTCGATCTACAGATTGCTGGAATATTTCTACTTCACGTTCTGGTAACATTTGCTTCAGTCCTTTCATTTTTTATAGAAAGCGGTTTCAAACATATGTAGGCTATTTCCTTTTGAAAATAAATAATCCCCCTAGGAGTAGAAAATCTATTTAAGAAATAAAAAAAGTGTCTACAAGTCATGAGAAATAGACTTGTAGACACTAAATAATCGTGTCACAAGTTCCACCTTCCTTCTCATAAACGCTTACGAGGTTAGCTGTCGGATTCGGGCCTACTAAGTAGCCCTACCTTAAAAAGGATTCACCCCTTGGATTGATTAAATCCATATGGTTCCCCCGTGCCTAAATGGTTTCAGCGATTTAGAAATTTGAAACTATTTTCAATATTATAATAGTTGTTATCTTAAGAAAAGTAAAATACTTTTTTTCAAAAATATAAAATAATCTGAACTCCCCTATATACACTGTCAATACCTCTGAAAATTGGAAAAATCGGATTAATAATGTGATTCAACTATATCAAAATCATTATAGTAAATCACTTCACTGAGATATTTACACCCTTTTATACTCTTGTAAGTGGCTCTTGCTTCCTCTTGATTATCGAACTCAAACATTTGAATATTCTTTTCTGAATGCACCGTAATGACCCACATAATTATTCCTCGCTTCATATTTTTATTTTTAAAACTGAACCTTCTGAAAATTACTGATAAATTGAATCAGTTTTTTCATTTACTGATTTTCACTATTGACAACATAATATTGTTTTATATCTCGTTCTTCTATAATGCAATAAGTGTGCCAAGATGATTGCCATTAGAAATATAGATTTTATTATTCTTTTAAATAGAATTACCGCAAAATTTCTTTGCCTATGCCAAAATATTTTGCATATTAATGTTTTATAAGGTTGTTACCGCAAAGTTTTTTTGCTACCTTACAATTGCATGTTAAACAATCTCTAGTAAGACAAAAAAAGCACCTCTCAAGAGAGGTACTTTTTTCAGTCTTACCTATTTCATTGCTGTTGCAATGGAGGCTTCGGGGGATGTTACCTTATCATAAAAATCGACGAATTTATCACGATTGTCGCTATCGCGGTAAGCCATGGCGACACGGGGATGCTCATTAAGTACACCAGAAATCATATACGGAATGATATAACCCCACTCCCACTTTTGGCGCATGTCTAACATGTGCTTTTCAATCACTTCAAGTACTGGCTTAAGTTCATAGCTTGGTTTTTGAATGTAGCTAACAAGTAGTTCTGTGTTACAATTACCAGCAGCACGACCCATGCCATAAACAGATGAATCCAGGTATGTAACTCCGTTTTGCAATGCCGCTAATGTATTGGCGAATGCTAACTGCATGTTATTATGCGTATGGATTCCAAGCTGTTTGTTAGGGATTAGCTCTTGGAATCTTTTCACTTGGTGTTCAATATCCGCAGGATCCAAGCTTCCGAAGGAATCGACAATATATACAACATCTACAGGACTTTCCCTCACCATATCAAATGCTTTCGTAAGCTGCTTTTCAGGTACACTTGATAAAGCCATTATATTAAGGGAAGTCTCATAACCCAAATCATGAAACATTTGTACAAGCTCTAACCCTTTATCGACTTCACGAATATAGCATGCCACTCGGATCATATCTAAAACACTTTGTTCACGTGGTAAAATGTCATTTGGATCCACACGGCCAATATCCACTAGAGCAGAAAACTTCGTAAATTTTTTCTCAGGGAAGATTTCTTTCAAGAAGTTATCATCTAGAAATCTCCATGGATTTGGCTCAGTCGCATTGAGTAATTTTGGGGAGTTTTTGTAACCAATCTCCATGTATTCAACACCAGCTGCACTTAAACCATTATACAAGTCTTGAACAAATTCGACACTGAAATCCCAATTGTTAACTAAGCCTCCATCTCGAATGGTGCAGTCTATTATCTTGTTACGATGTCCCATGAAAGTAATTCCTCCTGTAATTCCTTTTTTGTCATTATTTGTAATCCACATGCTTTAAAGTACTAAAATTCTTACTGTGTTTATATCATGTTTCATTCGAACGAGTCAATGCTATTTTCCAAAAATTCATTTATTTTACAATAAAAAGCCATCCCCTCCTACATGAATGTTTGAGAGAATGACTTTTTATTAGCCCTACACTGCTTCAGACAAAGTATTGATTTCTTCTTGTTTACCTTTTACTTTTCGTAAACTAACCATGGCTATAAAGGAGATACAATAGAGCAGTGCTAGGTACGTCATTGCTACCGTTACATTTGAGTGCTGCAGGATATACCCTACTAAAATAGGAGATAAGCCCCCTAAGGCCCTGCCAAAGTTAAAAATCGTATTGGTTGCTGTACTGCGAATTTCTACTGAATAATACTTACTAATTAATGCTCCATACCCTGCAAACATTCCATTCGAGAAGAATCCTACAATTGCACCGCCAATTAGTAGTCCTGTGCTGCCTGAAGCAAAGGAATATAAGAAGACAGCAACAGCGGAAGCAGCTAAGAAGATTCCATATGAGCGTTTCATTCCAAAACGATCCATAAATTGTCCGAATGTTAACATACCGGCTATCATTCCTGCAGCGGTACTAATTGTCCAAAGCGCTGAGCTTGAAACGGATAGTCCTTGGGATTGTTGAAGCATAGATGGCAGCCAAATCATTAAACCATTATAACCAGCGATTTGTACGGTTGCCATTATTGCTAAAGCGAAAGTCGTTACGGCAATTCTAGGAGTAGCAAACAATTGCTTCAATTTTCCTTGCTTCTGAACGAGTTGCTTTTTCTTTTGTGATTCCACCCATACCGGTGATTCGTCTAGTTTCTTTCGAACGATAAAGGCAAAAATGACCGGTGCCAATCCAACGAAGAACAACCCTCTCCATCCCCATGAAGGAAGGATCATCGCACTAAGAAGAGCGGCAAGGATAACACCATATTGAGCACCGACACTTACGTAGGAAGACGCGCGCCCTTGTTTATTCTTTGGCCATGCCTCAGCGACAAGGGCCATACCAATACCGTATTCTCCCCCAGCACCTAAACCTGCAATAAACCTAAATAAATATACTTGTTCAATATTTTGTGCGAGCCCGGTTAACGCAGTTCCGACGGCAAATAGTAGAATTGTATAAGTGAAAATTCTAACTCTCCCAAATTTATCTGCTAAAATACCGAAAATGACTCCCCCAGCAAGCATTCCTAAATTAGTAATGGAAGAAATTAGTCCACCTGCTGCCATATCGATATGAAACTCCGCAATGATCATCGACATCGCAAAGGAGATAAACATTATATCCATGCCCTCTAATGTTAAACCTGCTACTGAAGCGACTACTGTTTTTTTACGATAATCCATTCTTGTTGTTCTCCTTTCAAGCCTCACAGGACTCAGATTAAAAGATAATAGGCAAAAATAAAATGCCCTTCCATCCAAAGGACAAAAAGGCATTCATAGACATAATAAATTATGTATGAAGTTTGATTCGCCTTTTTGGACTCTCTGGACCAGATTAAAGGGATTTAATTTCACCTTATAGTATCATGTTAATAAGAATGTGACAATATTTTAAAATAATAAACCATTAAATACCTTATTAAAAACACGCACAAGTGCAAATTACTTTGCGGATAAATAAGCATAAATTGCATTATAATGTTTGAAAATATGGTTTAATTAGAATTAAACTTTTATATTCAATTTTTTTATACAGATTTAGAAACATCTTAGAGGAGCGTAATTTAAATATGAATCAGGAATTTCTTTATATTATTATCATCATTGCATTGGGCTATCTATTAAAACGAATAAATATACTACAAGAAAAAGATGGAGAAGTGATTTCAAAAATTATTTTTAAAATTACCCTTCCTGCCTTAGTTCTTGTAACTTTCGATTCTGTAAAGATAGAAACTTCTTTAATGTTGTTACCAGTAATTGTCCTCGTGTACGGAATCATCACAGCTTTACTAGGCTTATTCGTTTTTAAAAATGAAGAAAGAGAACTTAAAGGTTCACTTATGATGCTATCATCCGGATTTAATGTCGGCTTATTTGCATTTCCATTAGTCTATGCTATTTGGGGGATGGATGGATTAACCTATTTTAGTATGTTCGATGTTGGTGCATCCTTCGTTGTCTTTGGAATTGCGTATATTTTAGGAAGTTATTTCTCGGAAGAAGGTCTTCGTCTTAACCCACTAGAAATTCTAAAAAAGCTGGGCAAGTCCATTCCTTTAATGACTTATATAATTGCTAGTGTTTTAAATTTTAGCCATATCCAATTACCTGATATGTTTATTAATGTTGCAAGTAAAATCTCAGGAGCAAATATACCGTTATCATTATTACTACTAGGACTCTTTTTAAATTTTAAGTTTGACAAACAGTTTATTAAGCCAATGGTGAAATTCTTAGCTTTTCGGTATGGTTTGGGTCTTACTGTTGGGTTATTCTTATACTTTATCCTTCCATACGATATCATGCTTCGATCTACTATTCTAATTGGACTATTATTGCCTGTTGCTGCATCTGCCTTAACATTTGCGGTAGAATTCAAATATAGCACCGACAGCACCCGTTTCATTGCCACTATGTCAAATATAACGATTATAATAAGTATTGTTATTTTATATATTTTTTCAAACTTTATTTTATAAAGTTTTTTAATTAAAAACAAACCACCTAAGTGTACTTTAAGAATACTTAGGTGGTTTGTTTCTTTCCAATAAACATATACTTTTGGCCAGGATTCTCTCTAGCATACCTGAAAGAGTCTTTTAAGTTCCTCTTTTTCATCAGCCGATAGTAACTTCTCAGCCAACGGAAACAACATTTTTTCTTCCTTTGCAAAGTGTTGTGTTAAGGTAGCATAAGCTTGGACGGCGTATACTGTAATCCATTGAGCCTCGTTTTCATCTATGGACGCTCCCGCCTGATCAGCCTCAGTTAGAAAATCCTGCAGATGCCCTTCTGCCTTCTCATGTTCTTGTTCCATTACCTCAATTGTTCTGTCATTCTCTCCTAGACGGCGAGCCATCATAGGGAACAACCCTTCATCCTCTCGTTTTGAATGTGCCTTCAGCTCTTTAGCAAAAGCTGATACCCGTTCATGCAATTTCGTAAACAATTGAACCACAGTAAGACCAGAATCAGATTCTATCTCTTCTGTAATCTCATAGAAATGATTCATATCTTGCCGAAGCGACACATGCTCATCCATTAATTGCTGCAATGGAGCACTTAATACAATATTCGAATTTTCCACCGTTTAGCACCCTCTTCCAACCATACCATTCATCTAAAATTCCTATTTTTCATGGTTTCGGTCGTATCTATTAACTCTTATTAAATAATAGCCCAATAGTGTCGATAATTTTGTGATGATCATCACGGTTTCAAATTGACTACGTATTCGAACTTTTGATGCCTCGAAACAAATTGATTATTCGTAATCCAGAATCGCCAAGGATAATCCCTTGCTTCACCAGTATTCTCAATTCCAATTCTTTTTCCGACTGAAATGCTTTCAGGATAAAAACCTTTAGCTAAATATAAGGGTGGATGTGTGAGTGAGCAGCCATAGTCCTCCATTGTTATGCCTAATGCCTTTGTCAGTTTTCCAGGTCCGTTTGTCAGATTTTTTAATTCTTCAATCCCTCTCCTTGTTTTCATAAAATCGATACCGTACCGAGGTTCCAGTGCTCGGACCAAAATAGCTTCAGGTTTTTCTTCACCACCGCTGACCACGTTGAAAAGGCAGTGTGTATGCATAAGATATGTATAGGCGTGGCCGGAACGATGGAACATGATTTCTGTTCTTGCTGTCCTTCTGTTGTTATAGCTATGCGCTGCCTTATCACCGGGACCTATGTATGCCTCTGTTTCTACAATATACCCGGCAGCGATGCCCTGGTGTGTCTCTTTTACAAGGAGGCATCCGAGCAACGCCTTTGCCAGTTCTAGGGTAGGCTTTTCATAAAATTTGCGGGGTAATGGAACGATTTCATTAGGCACTTCTTCCATAATAGGTGCCTCCAAAATAATTTCTTTCTTCTTGTTTTACCCATATTACTGAAAATTAAAAATGCGTATCGTGGGAAATTCTCACGTAGAAAAATAACTAGAAATTGTTTAAAGGCACCATCCTATATGGAAGGTGCCTCTTATTTATATCAACTATGTGATTGGTACATGCTCAAGGTCATCATTTTAATCATACCCTCGACTAAGGTTGGTACTTCCTCGAATGCGCTTTTAATGTGCAATCGCTCTGTTCGTTTATGGGCATCTTTACCAAACGGACCGACATTTAAGACAGGAGCACTAAGGTTGGACATTTCATCAAAAGGGATACTGTAACTGCTTCCCCAGACAGGCGTGTTTGCTTTAAAGGCAGTCCACCCTTCCCCTTCATCCTGGTAATTAACATAGCTTAAATCACTGATTCCATTGAAATAATGAACCTGTTTTACCGGTAAATTAAACTCTTTTTGCCCTTTTCCCCTAATATATTGGATACATTTCTTAACAAGTTCATCATCTGAAGAATTAACCGCTGGATAATAGGGAGGTGCATATAGTAAGACAATGGCCGGTGCAAGCTCCTGACATTCTATCATCAGACTGTCAGCAATCCGCAATGATTTTTCACGGTCATCCCAGTTTGTATTTGCCTGAACTTCAGCCTTTATTTCCTCTACAAAATTGGCTCCGAATTTACGGATGGCATGAGTTTGTAAATCCTCATATCGCAAAACACGGACTTTACCAACCGGCTTCACAGACTGCTTCCTACAAACCTCTTTATACGCCTGATTGCATGCCCCAGCTGCCTCTATGGCAACTCTTTCAAATATCTCCATGATTTCTTCAGCATTCCGTTTCATTAAAAACACGTTGTACATTGCTGCAGAACGATAGGGCGTTTGAGTTGAATATTCAAGCCGTAAATCTTTTTGCTGCAGAGTAACAGGCAGCGGTGTGGTTTCTCCCTTCACTTCCTCCAGAAGACTTACATTCCACTCCATCCGTTGGGTCAGAAATGATGCAATATAGGGAGCGGTAATGCCGCTAAGCGGTTCGCCCACATGTGTTTCTTTTCCATAAAAAAGCGCGGATGGCATAATTTTTCCTATCGATCCGGAATAAACATAAAAACTTCTGTCACCAGGTTCCTGAGTAAATACCGGCTCTCCGTTTAGGAACAGTTTATAGCTGAGATCATGATGTTCTTTTAATTCCAGCAGTTTGGTAACAGCTGCCCGCATTCCAGATGAATTTACCTCTTCATCAGGAACGGTCAACAGGAGAAGATTAATCGGCCAATTCTCAACCGTTGCTTTTTCCAATAATCTCATATGCATCGCGAGCCCCATCTTCATGTCCATAGTGCCCCGTCCAAACAAATATTCACCAGATTTGAGATCACTTTGTGCATCGCTATGCAGCTCATCAATTCTACTTAAAAGCAATTTGGTCAATTCTTCCGGCTGATAAGCAAATTCCTCCAGGTCCCCATATTCTTCTGTATTAACTGTGTCAAAATGACTAAGTAAAACAATCGTTTCCTCTGAATCCCCCTTATATAAGCCAGTTAAGAACCGGCGCCCCAAATCAGCATCATGCAGACCCAAATGACTGGGATTCTCCTGAAAATATCGCAATTCCTGAAGTTTCGCTTGAACCTTACGGGGAAACTCCCGCTCCCCCTCCGTTAACGTCATACTTCTCCAACTCACCAGTTCACACAATAAACCCCGCAGCCTATCCGGTGTACCCCACCTAAGATGCTCCATCATTTCAGACCCCTTTACAATCAAATTCTGAGTGTCCGCCTGAGGTGGACACTGTCCACGAGCGGTGCCTGTCACCATATTATTGCCACCAAATTATTGCAACCATATTATTGTCACCATTTTCTCCATTGTCTTTATCCTTTTATTTCAGTTTCTGCGTTTGCTTTGGTTTGTTTGTTTTTGATGTAGTAGAATATATAGCATGTTGCTAGGAATCCTAGTCCGATGAGGAGCCCTATTAGCTGTGTAGGGTCAAATGCCAGGAATATTAGGATTGAGACGCAGAATACGATACAAACGATCGGGATTAATGGGTAAAAAGGTACTTTGTATTCCAGGTCCTCTAGTTTTCCTCCCCCTCGAAGGTACTTACGTCGGAACATTAACTGCGAAAGGGCAATACCAATCCAAGAAATGGTTACGGATATTCCGGCAACTGACATCAAGAGAACGAAAACTGTATCTGCGGCAATAAAACTTGTCAGTAGTGATAGCAGCGAGAAAACCATCGTAAAAACTAGAGCTGTAAATGGAACCTTCCGTTTTGAAAGTTTCCCAAACCTTTTTGGTGCCATTCCCTCATGAGCCATGGCCCACAAAAGACGGGTGGAAGCATAAATACATGAGTTCCCTACCGATAATATCGCTGTCAGGATAACAAAGTTCATGATATCTGGTGCGTATGGAATTCCAGCCAAGTCCATTAACGTTACGAATGGGCTTTCGAGTAAACCGAGTTCCTTGGCTGGAAAAATTGCTGATAAGATAATAATAGAGGCCAAATAAAAGACAATAATTCTAAATAACACATTACGAATTGCACGAGGGATATTTTTAGAAGGCTCTTCGCTCTCCCCGGCAGCAATCCCAATTAATTCAGAACCTTGATAAGAAAAAATAACATTCATCATCGTTACAAAGAGAATGGCGATTCCGGCTGGGAATAGACCAGATGGAGCTAGATTGTCTAATAATGGTGCTGGTCTGTCTGCAAGAGGAATAACTCCAAAAATGGCTCCGGCACCTATAATGATAAAAAAGATAACAGCTACTACCTTAATACCGGCAAACCAGTATTCTGCTTCGGCAAAACCTTTTGTTGTTAAGGCATTAAGTCCGAATAACAACAGGATAAAGACTGCACACCATATCCAGATTGAAACATCTGGAAACCACCTTTGCATTAGGATTCCGGCGGCGGTAAACTCTACACCCGCCGTAGTGGCCGACCCGATAAAGTACATCCATCCCAATGAAAATCCGGCAGAAGGACTAATGAATTTACTAGCATATGTTTGAAAAGAACCAGTTACAGGCATATGGACGGCAAGTTCTCCTAGGCAGACCATGACAAGATACAAAATAATCCCGCCAAACAAATACCCGACTAGTGCACCGCCAGCCCCCGATTGATTTATCGTATAACCGGCATTTAAAAACAATCCCGTTCCAATTACTCCCCCTAATGAAAGCATAAATAAATGCCTGCGCTTCATGGAACGATTTAATTGATTTTCCTGACTTACCTGATTAACGGTTTCCATTCCCTCTCCCACCCCTCTTAAAATAGCTTTACCCCTTTAGTTAATTAAAATCGCAGTGACAAGCAGCTTAATCCACCGTCCTGTTTACGGAATTCTGACATATCGAGTTCAATGGTCTGATAGCCTGCTTCGTTAATTTTTTGTTTGGTCACAGGATACCCTGCAGGAATGATGACATAATCATTCACACGAATACAATTGGCTGCGTACTCCTCTTCTGAGGGAACAACGATTTTTTGATAGCGGTTAAAGTCTGGATGATCGATGAATTCGCCTGCGACCACAATCGTTTGGTTTCCTAAATAGGTAATCCCTGTTTTTAAATGAAAGAATTTATCCAGTTCAACAATGATACCCTTGTAACCTTCTAATTCTAGAATTAGTTTTAATTGCATGGCACCATCATGGTTGGTTCTCGCAGAAATACCGATATAAAAATGATCCTCTATCTGGAGTACATCTCCCCCATCTAGTGTTCCTGGAGATTTAATATAATAAATATTTTCATAGAAAGTCTTAATGACAGGTTCCATCTCATGAATTTCCCCATTTCTAGACAGTGCCCCAGGATTAGAGATGACGGCAAACTTTGGAGTCAATACCGCTGTGTCTTCCACAAAAGTTGAATCCGGAAACTCTTTATTACCAGGAAGAATGGTTACTTCTGTTCCACATTTATTTAACGCCTCGATATACGCCTGGTGCTGCTCCAATGCTTTTTCAAAAATAGGGCTTCCTAAATCCGATGTAGTTAAGCCATTGATATAGCTTTCACTTGGAATTTTAACAATCGTATTGTTGAACATAATCGTATCCCCCTTATTTATCCTCTCACTACTGGACATGTAAGACATGTCGGTCCCCCAGTTCCTAAATAAGAAATTTCATTTCCATCATACTCATAGACAGTTGCTCCAGCTTCAATCAGCTGAGCCTTTGTGGAGGGATTTCCCGAAACCATCACGCAGACTCTTGGTGCTAATGCCAGTACATTGCAGCCAAGCCGGTGGTACTCTTCATCCGGTACCTCTATTAATTCAAAACCGCGCTTGATTAGCAACTGGCGCAGGAAGACCGGCATGAGTCTTGAATAAACCACTGCTAGATTCTCATCTACGATACTAATGAATGACATAAGATGAAGGCATTCCTCTTCTCCCTGATCATGTGGTAATTGAACAACGATACATTCGTCCACCATATCCTTTGTCATTTCCTGAATTTGCCGGATGGCTTCATCATTTGTCCGATAACCGCGTCCAACCAATAATGTACGGTCATTAAGCCAGACGAGGTCTCCTCCATCAGCCACCGCATCCCCTGTTAACTCTCCTATAATAGGAATGTTCTTTTCTAGTAAAAATTGTTTATAAGCGATAGCCTCAGGCTGGCGCAGCTTTTTCCCTGATTTTAAAATAATCGCCCCATTTTTCGTGAATTTAACAGGGTCATGAGCATATAGAGAGTCTAATCCAACTGTCTCTGAAGCAGGTAAAAATTCAATTTCAGCTACATGTTCTTTAATAATTGCATGGAACCTTTCATATTCATTTTGTGCCTTTATGTAGTCCGGTTCATTGATGTAGTTGAACTTTTCCCATTCATTCCTTAGATGCTCCTGACTGATAAAGGCATCCTTTGGGTGTTTTAAAATAACCTTTTTAAGATTTTTGTGCATTGAATTTAACAAGTTTTACCTCCTCCTTTTTCCGCATAGTGGAAACCTTTTTCTTTGAATGGAAACGCTTAATATGATATTATTAAATGTAGAGAGGTATGTCAATATATTTCGAATTTACTGATTAATTATTAGCAGCTGATGATAATAAAATTTATAGGGGTTGAATAAATGCAAACCATTGACCGGGCTATGCAAGTAATGAAAGTCTTAGCGGAAAGTGGCAGTAAAAATTGGTTCTCCATTACAGACTTATCAAAGGAATGTGACTTGCCTGTCAGTACCATGCACCGTCTGTTACAATCTTTGATAAAGCACGGATTAATTCAGCAGGATCCGCACCTCAAACTTTATTCAATGGGGTATGCTTGGCTTGAATATGGCTTACAGATGTATGATACCTTTGATTTTGTCGGGCTCATCCGCCCCGAAATGGAGAAATTAATGCATGAGGTAGAAGAAAGTGTTTATTTCAGTAAACCGATAGGCTTAGAAGCTATCGTTGTGGAAAGAATCGATTGCCCGCATAACCCAATCCGGATTTATGATCAGCTGGGAATCAGAATCCCAATGAATATCGGAGCGGCAAATAAAGTCATGCTGGCACACATGCATAAGGACGAAGCTGAAAAAATCATCAATGGTATCGTTCCAAAAGATGAAAGGGAGTCCTTTTTGCAGGTTCTCAATACTATTCGCCAAAAAGTCTATGGAGAGAGCCACGGAGAAAGAACAAAAGGTACCTCCGCTGTCGCAGCTCCTATATTTAATCACACCAACGAATTAATCGGTGCATTAAGCATTGGATACGTATCCTTTAACCAAACAGACGAAAAACAGCAGTTATTTATCGAAAAAGTAATCCAATCCAGCTTACGCATATCCGCTAAACTAGGAAGCAAACTTAAAATTTATACAGACCAAAAATATTAACATTGAATTAGTTACTAAAAAAACACTCTTCCGATGTATCGGAAAGAGTGTTTTTGAATTTTCTCATTATCAACTTAGTATGGGGCAGACTACTACTTTGTTAAGGTCAAATATTTATTTTTCAACCGGTTCCCCAGCTTTTCCCCAGTGTGTCTTAGGGATTTCTGTCACTAGAACTCTTATATTTTCTTTTGGAGCATCCAAGGTTTCGGAAACGGTATTCGTTACATTGCGAATTAATTCTGCTACTTTTTCTTTTGGTCTTCCTTCCATCATTTGCACATGAATAATAGGCATAAAAATCCCCTCTATTTACAATATTTTAATCGGTTACGGTAAATGACACTTCGCCAAATCCATCAAACTTTCCAGTAACGATATCGCCAAAGTCCAATTTGACGGCAGCAGTAATGCCGCCCGTTAAAATCACGTCACCTTTGCGAACCTTCTCACCCTTTCTTGCCAGCATATTGGCAAGCATGGCTACAGAGTGGGCTGGATGGCCAAGGACAGCAGCCCCTGCACCCAATTCTTTGATCTCACCGTTAATCGACAGAGTTGCGCCGACAAGGTCCAGTTCAAATTGTTCCGGTTTTTTTAAAGATGTTCCAAACACAACCCGTGATGTTGAGGCATTGTCAGCAATCACATCCGGCAAGGTAAATTGAAAGTTTTCATAACGGCTGTCGATAATTTCCAATGCGGGAAGAACATATTCCGTTTTTGCGAGAACTTGCGCCCCGGTTATACCAGGTCCTTCTATGTCTTCTCCTATCACAAATGCAACTTCTGCCTCCACTTTCGGATGTATCAAATCACTTAAACGGACTTTTCCGCCATTTTCAATCAACATATAATCAAACACATATCCATAAATAGGCTCTTCAATACCCATTTGCTTCATTTTGGCAAAGCTCGTTAATCCCATCTTAGGACCAACGATTCTTCTTCCTTCACTTAATTTGCGCTTTACAATTTCTTGTTGAACAAGATATGCTTCCTCCACTGATAAATCCGGCTTCAGGCTCACCGTTACCTTTGGAACTTCCTGCCTTTCCTCCTCCGCTGAAACGAGGTAATTGGCAATATCCTTGTATTGACTCATTTAATTTTCTCCTCCGTTCTTAAAATGGACACTTACCTGCCCAATGTGTGCGAATCTTGCCGTAAATGTTTCTCCAGAGCGCGCCTCCACCGCTGCCGATAAAGCACCAGAGAGAATCACTTCACCTGCACGTAATGGAATATCAAATTCTGACAACTTATTAGCCAGCCAAGCAACACAATTGGCTGGATTGCCTAAAGCTGCTGCACCAACCCCAGTATTGACTAACTCCCCATTTTTATAAAATGCCATTCCGAGTAATTCAAGATCGATATCTTCAATCTTGACTGGCTTACCGCCAAGTACATAAAAACCTGATGAAGCATTATCTGCAACTGTATCTGCCAGCTTAATCTTCCAATCTTTTACTCTACTATCGACAATTTCAAGCGCAGGAACGATATATTCTGTTGCCTGAAGAACATCTAGAGCGGTTAAATTAGGGCCACGTAATTCCTTTTTTAAAATAAAGGCAATCTCCGCCTCTACCTTTGGCTGTAACACTTTCTCGGTGGAAATAAAACCTCCGTTTTCAACCACCATACTGTCTAATAAGTGTCCATAATCCGGCTCATCAACACCTAATAGATTCTGCATGGCCAGAGAAGTTAAGCCAATCTTTTTTCCTACTACTTTTTGTCCTTGTTCTATCTTTTTCTTTATATTTTCTAGTTGGACGTAATAGGCTTCCTTCACTGTCAACTCTGAATCGATTGAAGTAAGCGGTACAATTCCAACTCGAGTGGACTCTGCTTCTTCCAATATTTTCGCAAACTCTACTATTTTATTTGTCACCTGTATAACACCCTTTCTAAAGGTTATTCGTAATATTGGATAATTCCGAGTAAAAATCAATGCTGTGCATGCCGTCATTGGGTCCACTAAGTGGTTTAATAACGGCTGTGTTCCACATCGCAAGACAATGTAGTGTAAGCAATTTATCGCTTTTTACTTTTGTTTCTACTTAACATGTACGTATTCCTCCTAATAGGAAAAATTATTTTTCATAGTTTGATAGTAACGCTCGCAAGTTTCACATACAACTTTTGTGTTGCTCTATATGCAACAAGCACAATGAATTTTTAAAAATAGCTCTCACACCTAACCAAAAAGAAGTGGATAATCCCCCTTTTTTATGTGTTTAACGGTTCAATAGACCTAATTTAGTAATAACATTCCGAAAAGTATAAATATTTTGTTGAAAATAAAACCACTAATGTTTATAATCTCTAATTAGAGAACTGTATTTACTATAAGTAAAGTGCAATTAGTGTTAACCGATAACAAATACGAATTCTCTCATATTATCGTAAGCGTTATCATTTAATTTTATTTTTTAATGGGGGAAAAAACATGACAACGATTAATTCTACCGAAGTTATTGCTAACAGCAAATTTAACCGCTTCCATCTAGGTTTACTATTATGGAGTTTTTTGATTATCTGGTTTGATGGTTATGATCTGGTCGTCTATGGAACGGTTTTACCAACCTTGATAGAAAAATGGAATCTTTCCTCGGTGGAAGCAGGAGCAATCGGGACCTATGGATTATTTGGGATGATGTTTGGGGCAATCTTTTTCGGTACTTTGGCTGACCGGATTGGTAGAAAAAACGTGATTGCGATAACATTAGTACTGTTTAGTTTATTTACATTCCTTTGTGGCTTTGCCGAAACACCAACTACTTTCTCAACCTTCCGTTTCATAGCTGGCTTAGGTTTGGGAGGAATCATGCCAAATGTTATCGCACTATTAACAGATTATGCCCCTAAGACGATGAGAAGTATGATTGTAAGTATCGTATTATGTGGTTATTCTGTTGGGGGGATTCTTGCTCCCTTAATAGGGATTTTCTTAATGCCAACATTCGGATGGGAATCAATCTTCTGGTTTGCGGGTCTTCCCCTCCTATTTTTGCCTATCATGTATAAACAGCTGCCTGAAACAGCCAGCTATCTTATCCGTACAGGTAAAAAGGAAAAATTGATTGCAACCCTTGCTAAAGTAAGTCCAGAATCGCATTTTAGTCAAAATGATGAGGTTATCGACTTAAAAATACATGATTCAAAGGTTCCTATAATAGGATTATTTAAGGAGAACCGAGCCTTCAGTACGGTTATGTTTTGGACAGCGTTTTTCAGTTGTTTATTGATGGTTTATGGTTTAAATACCTGGCTTCCAAAATTGATGATGGAAGCAGGATATGGATTAAATTCAAGTTTAGGCTTTCTCATTGCCCTCCAAGGCGGAGCCATTATTGGGACACTCATCATCGGACGACTTTGTGATAAATACGGTTCAAAAAAAATGCTTGTTCCGATGTATGCCTCAGGCGCCGTGGCTCTGACACTCCTAGGATTTGGAGGAAATACGTTAGTAATATATCTGTTAGTAGCTATTGCCGGAGCTGCAACCATTGGTGCACAAAATATTGTTCAGGCCTATGTTTCCCAGTACTATCCGCCATCTATTAGATCTACAGCATTAGGGATGGCTTCAGGAATCGGCAGGATCGGCGGTATGCTAGGTCCCCTTTTAGGAGGATTCCTATTATCAATTTCTTTACCCATTCACTTAAACTTTATCGCCTTTGCCATTCCTGGCTTGATTGCGGCTGCCGCCCTCTCATTGGTGCCTTTAAAAAATGCCTATTATAATAAAAACGATGCTAAAGATAAATCTATTAAAGTTCATGTAAGTTAATGGATTAAAAAAGTCTCCCTTCTAAAAGGGAGACTCATTGCGTTAAATGGAACTCTTTTCTATCTTCAATGACAATGTGAAAAACTGTCGTACTAAAAAAGTATTTTTGATAGATAAACGACAACCGCAACTGTAATACTGCTTATAACGGTAGTCAAAAGGACCGCTTGCGAAGCATATTCTGGATAATTATCATACTCAAGTGCCAGCAAAGCACTATTTCTTGAAGAAGGAAATGAACTAGCGATAAATAATGCTTGAGCTGTAATTCCAGTTAGTCCAAGAGTAAAGATTACTAGTAACCCAACTATAGGAGAAATAATCAGCCGGCCGATTACAATCCAAACAATTGGTCTTGAAATTCTTGTAATCTTTAAAAATGCTACTTGTGCTCCTAGTGTGACTAGTGCAACTGCCAAAAACGCATTCGAGGAATTTTCAATTGGCTTCCACAAAAATTCAGGTATATCAATATGTAGCCATTTCAACAATATTGCCAGTAATAAAGCGTAAATAACCGGAAGACGGATAATTTTTCGTAAGATATCAAGCCCGCTGCTCTCTGCAGAGACGCTGTTGAAAAAACCATATGTAAAAGTAAGGAGATTTTGAAAAATAGAAATTATAATCTGAATTGACATACCTGCAGTATTAGCGGCAAATACTAGTTCACTTACAGGCAGACCGTAATTACCTGAATTACTCAAAACCATACTATTTTTAAAAGTTGCTGTCAGCTTACGGTCAAACCTGTTCGCTTTTGCAATAAACATGCTGGTTAAGATAAGTAGAATATTAAAAAGTAGTAAAAATACTAACGTTTGGCTAATTAACTCGCCTGACATTTTGCTCTCATATATATTTACAAAGCAAACAGCAGGCAATAAGAAATACACCGTCAAGGTTGACAGTGTAGATAAATCAAGCCTAATTACACGCTGCAGTACAGCCCCTGCCGCTATTAACAAGAATATCGGAAAAATGATATCTAGTAATATATGATACAAAATACTCATCCAAATTACCTTCTCTCTCTGATAAAAAAAAGAAAAATGCAGTTTATTAATTAATAAAATGCATTTTCCTGCTTCTTACACTACTTGATCGTTAAAATAAATAACCTCTGAAAGAATCTTACAACCTGAGACATTTTTAAAAGCTTCCTTGGCTTCTTTTTCAGAATTAAATTCAAACATTGAAATACTGTTACCCTTTGAATAGACAGTGATTATCCACATTAACATTCATCTCCATTCAATTTTAAAAAGGAATTATTGATAAACCAATAGCAACAACAATCATAACTAAAGTCGATCCACAAGCCCATTTGAGGAATGTGCGCTGTAATTCCCCAAAATCTTCTCCAACCAAACCAACTAATAAGTACGTCGATGGAACAAGCGGGCTTAATAAATGGACAGGCTGTCCCAATAGTGACGCTCGTCCGATAAACTCAGGGTCAATTCCATAGACACTTGCTGCTTTGGCAAGCAAAGGCAAAACACCATAGTAAAAGGCGTCATTAGACATGAAAAACGTTAACGGTGCACTGATAATAGCAGTAATGATTGCAAAATGAGAACCTAGTACATCTGGAATATAGGAAATCATGGTGTTTGCCATGGCATCGACCATTTCCGTGCCTGAAAGAATTCCAGTAAAAACACCTGCAGCAAATACCATTGAAACTACTGATAATGCATTATCAGCATATTTTGCAATTCTTTCTTTTTGGTCACTTAATTTTGGATAATTTATTGTAATCGCCAAAGCAAATCCAAGCATAAACAATACGGTTGTTGGAAGTACCTCTTTAATTAACGCAACTAAAAGGAGAATAGTAAGACAATAGTTTATAAGTATTAGCTTTGGGCGTTTTAGATAAGCGTCCTCTGATGTAGCAGCCACCATGGACATCGTGCTGTAATCAACTTGCAGGACTCCAATTCGTTTCCGTTCCTTTCTCCCAAGACAGTAGGCCATGACCAATACGAACAATATTCCGCCCGCCATGCTAGGTATAACCGGTGTAAAAACATCTGACATCTCAAGATTTAAAGCCGTCATGGCTCTGGCAGTAGGTCCGCCCCATGGAAGCAGGTTCATAACACCTGAAGCTGATATAGCAATTCCTGCAAGAATCAATGGTTTCATGCCAATCCGTTTATACAATGGCAGCATGGCAGAAATGGTAATAATATATGTAGTGGTTCCATCCCCGTCAAGGGATATCAAAAGTGCAAGGACTGCGGTTCCAATAGCTATCTTTACTGAATCTCCCTTTACCACTTTTAAGATAGTCGAAATAATCGGATCAAATACTCCTGCATCAATCATAATGCCGAAAAAGAGAATTGCAAACAGGATCATAATTCCCGTTGGCGCAACACTTTTTATACCTTCAAGCGCCATTGGCCCCATTTCCTTACCAAATCCGCCAAGCAAGGCAAAAATAACAGGAATCACTATAAGGGCAATCATAGCAGGAAGGCGTTTCGTCATAATTAAAATCATAAAAGTAATAATCATCAAGAACCCTAATATTGCAAGCATCGTCTTCACCTCTTTTATTTGTAAATTAAATATAATCAAAATATTCAGATGTGAAAACGTTACCAAAATAAAGTTATTAACGTAAATAAAATTGATTTTGTACATTTTGTTCACGAGAGGGGGATTTTTCCAAATAGGAATAACTTATTAGGGGTATCAAGTTACGAAATAATTTGCTAGTGCTCCAAGTACTTCTTCTTCTGCGGATATCACTATATTCAAATGATGACCGCTGATACCCTTTTTCCTCTTCCACGGGCACCTTTCCCAGTCCCTACCAGTTTCCATCTTCTCAGGTTCCTATTTTCAGTTAAAACTGCATAAAAAAAATGACCATCAAATAAACATACATTTTGATAGCCATTTTTCTTTACATTATTAATGTGATAGATAACGGAAACCGTAAATTAATTACCACCCTTTCTAAACTGGATAATACTTCCTTTCTGGTCTTCCCACAATTCCATAAACCACTTCTGCTCTTACTTCCTTTTTGGAGGAGAGATATTCCAAATATCTGCGGGCAGTTATCCGCGATGCACCAATTTCCTTGCCAACATCTTCAGCCGAAATCCCATCTCTTTTTACGTGGAAAACAGCCTTAACTTTTCCTAAGGTAATTTCATCAATTCCTTTAGGCAATCCCGCGCTCTTTGTCGGCACTTCATTTTTCCCTTTACGGAAAAGCAGATCTACATAATTCTGATTTACTTCTTGATTAGCCAAAAGAAGAGAGTGCTTTTTGATATATTCCTGAATAACTTCCTCAAATCTTTCCCTGCTTACTGGTTTGATTAAGTAATTCTCAACACCATAACTTAAAGCTTTTTCAAGGAACTCTTTATCTGTTGCTGCTGTTATCATAATAATACTAACTTTTGGGAATGCCTTCCGTATAATGGGGAGTAATTCAGATCCTAGCATATCTGGCATATATACATCCAGAAGCAGCAAATCTGGGGTTTTCTGCTCTAATAATTGTAAAGTCTGCTCCCCATTCAATGATTTGCCTACCACATCTATTTCCTTAAAGTTATCTAAAAATTTCGCATGTATATCAGCTATTCGAAAATCATCTTCCGCTATAGCCACTTTTATCTTATCCAAAATTCTCATCCCCTTGCACATTCTTTGGAAGATAAACGGTAAAAACAGATCCACTCTCGTGGTGGCTTTGCACCTCGATAATCCCCTTTAACTCCAATACCGCCTCTTCAGCATTTGATAAGCCAAATCCCCTTGGCTCAGTGCCATTTTTAGAGGTATACCCTTTTTCAAACAGAAGGGGAAATTCTATTTCACTTATTCCATTCCCATTGTCCGAAATCTCAAAAATGATATCACTTCCAATATCTGTAGCGAAAAACTTAACCGTCGGTGTCTCGCATTCATAGACAGCTTCAAAGGCATTATCTATTAAGTTTCCAAGGATTACGATCAAGTTAGAGAGTTTAATATGGGAAGGTAATATTTCCATATAGCTATCTGAAATAATCTCAAACTTAATTTTCTTTTCAGAAGCTTTTCCTAATTTCCCCAATAGGATTGCCTGCACTTTTGTATCTTTGATCTGATTAAAAACGACTGAATTCTGAAATTGCTGTGTTTGTGTCTCACTTTGTATCATTTCGATTGCCTGGTTATATTCACCAAGTTGAAGCAGGCCCAATAAAACGTATAATTTATTGGTAAATTCATGTGTTTGGGCACGGAGATCTTCTGAATAACTTTTCACTTCAGATATCGTATTTAACATTTGCTTAATTTCAGTTTTATCACGAAAAGAAGCAACAACTCCCTGAATACCTGTCTCATCGACGATTGGAGTACAATTAACAATAACGGTTTTATCTTTCCAGACCATCTCTTTATCTGTTTGTGAGTTTCCTGATCGTAATACTTCATACAAATAATTTGAAGGAAACAGCCCATCCACTTTCCTATTTTTGACTGTCCCATGGAGCTGAAGAAGCCTCTTTGCCTTTTGATTCATCATAGTAATATAGCCTTTATTATCTATCGCTAAGATCCCTTCTTTTACCGCATGCAGGATTGCGTTTTTCTCTTTATAAAGAGATGCAATTTCATAAGGCTCAAGCCCCATTGTATCCCTGCGGATATTACGTCCTAGTAACATACTGCCTAGAAGGGAAATCAAAAGCGCAAAGAAAGAAACAATGAGCACTCTCCTAATGTTATTTATAATTTGCTGCTGCACATCTTCAAGGAGAAATCCGACAGAAACGATTCCGATGATCTCCCCCTGATGATTAAAAATAGGAGATTTCCCTCTAATAGAAGGTCCAAGTGAGCCCTCTGCCTTGGAGATATAGTATTCTCCTTGGGTTAGCGCCCTATCATTATCTCCGCCTTTCATCTTCTGCCCAATTTTAGTGATCAGAGGATGCGCATATCTGGTGCCATCTTTATTTCCTATTACCACAAATTCGGCACCTGTTTCTTTTCGAATTTTTTCTGCAATAGGCTGTATTGTTTTAGAAGGATCGGTCGTTTGAAAAGCATCAATGATAGTCGGGATAAAGGAGACAGTTTTCGATAATTCCAATGCCAGCCTTCCCTTGTTTTCCTCAATTTGTTTACTTTCCATATAGCTATAAAACCCTGTCATTAGCAGGATTAACAATAAGCCTAGTGAAAGAACCAGCCCGAAAATTTTTGTTTGTAGGGAAATTTTTATTGACTTCAGGCAGAAAACCTCCTATTTAAAGTAAATTCTTAGTTGCTTTTCTTGAAACGATATAAACTCGTTCTGGCCGACCGACTGTTCCGTAAGATAAGTCGGCTTCAATTTTATCATTGGATACTAAATGTTCAAGGTACCGTCTTGCCGTTGTTCTGCTTACCCCAATTTCTTTTGCAACAAATTCTGCTGTAAGTCCATCATCTACCTTTCCGAGGACATCCATCACTTTCTCGAGTGTAAGTGGATCAATTCCTTTCGGAAGGTAGGACTTTTCTTTTCCATCTCTATCAAGGTCTTTTCGTAACAACTTGTCTACCTGATGTTGAGTCACATGGGTATTTTCTTTTCCTAATTGTAATAGCTGTCCATGATAATCCTTATACCTCAGTAACGATTGTTTAAAGCGGTCAAAAACCACTGGTTTTATAATATAATCGAATACTCCTATACTAATAGCCTCTTGTACTCTATGGATTTCTTTTGTTGCAGTGATCATTATAACATCCATTTGTTTCAATTGTAGCTTTGTTTCTTTTAGTAAATCTATTCCATTCATATCAGGAAAATATACATCTAACAAAAGTAAATCCGGCTGTAAAATATCAATTAAGGTTTTTGCTTCTATATAGCTGGCAGCAATCCCCACCGCTTGAAATCCTTCAATCTGTTCAAGAAACCGCCTTTGTATTTCTGCTATCCTTAAATCATCCTCGACAATTAATACTTCAATATCTCGGTTCCCCTTCATTCATATTCCCCCTGCTTTTTGGTATTGCCACAGTAAAAATCGTACCTTCCCCCACATTTGATGAAAACGTGACATATCCACCTAAACTATTAATGGCATTTTGAACTAGACTCAGACCAATTCCGGCATTACTGCTCTTGTCCTTTGTGGTAAAGCCTTGTTTAAATATCTTGTCGTTATTATTACCTTCAATTCCTTTTCCGTTATCTTCTACTTCAATAATTAATTCTTTACCAAGGTCGGTCAAAAATAGTGTTACTCTTTTTTCTCCATCTCCATTTTCTCTAACAGCTTCAAAGGCATTATTGACAAGGTTTCCAATAATGGTTACTAATGAATCTCTACTGATTTCATGTGGTAGATCCTTAAAGCTGCTCTCTCTATCTATTGAAAAGTTCACTTTCAATTCGCTTGCTAGACTTACCTTGCCTAATATAAATCCAGCAATAATGGGATCCGGTATTTCCTTCATTAAAAATTGAATGAATCCTTGGGTGACATCCACTTCTTTAGAGATAAAATCAATGGCTTCTTTATAAGACCCCAGCTGAATCAAGCCTAGCAGGGTATAAAGACGATTGGAATATTCGTGGGTTTGAGCGCGCAACCCTTCTGCATAGGCTTTTACATGGGATAATTCCTTTAGTAACTGGGCCAGCTCTGACTTATTACGGAAACTCGCGACAGCCCCAATCACATTACCTTTCATATTAAAAATCGGAACCCGATTTGCCAAAAATACATCCCCAAATATAATAATTTCCTTATCATATTCTGCTTGCCCATTTCGTACCACCTTAAGAAGATTTGTATTTTCTAGAACCTCTTCAATTCTTTTTCCTCGGAGAAGAATCTCATTTGGAACTCCCAAAATTTTATGAGCCGTCTCATTCACTACCGTTATTCGCCCGTCGGTATCGATTGCAATAATCCCTTCATGAATAGACTCTAAAATGGCATGTTTCTCTTGGTACATCCAAGCGATTTCTTTTGGCTCTAGTCCAAACATCGCTTTTTTGATATTTAAAGAGATTAGTAATGCCGCTAGTAATCCTCCAATCAAAATAAGAAGTGTGGCAAAAAAGATTTTTTTCTGTATTTTTGAAACTTCTTTTTCAATATCTGTCTGAAGATAACCAACTGAAACAACGCCAATAACTTCTCCCTGGCTAAAGATAGGCGCTTTCCCCCGTAGAGATGGACCTAGTGTTCCAGTAGATTCAGAGATAACAGATTCTCCTTTAAAAACAAGCCCATTATCTCCCCCAACCATTTTTTGTCCTAACCGCTTCGGATTGGGATGCGAATATCGGATTTCATTCGTATTCCCGATCACAATAAATTCTGCCCCAACCTGGTTACGAATGCTTTCTGCGATTGGCTGGATAGCAGCCGCAGGATTTTTCGAATAAAATGCCTCCTGGATATCTGGCATATTTGCAATGGATTGGGCGACAGATAAGGCTTTAGAACCTATTTCTTTTTTGAGATTATTCTCCATTATATTTTTAAAAGTAATCCCAAATATTCCCCCGATTGAGATAATAAGAAGAAGAATGACTAGCATTAATTTCGAATGTAAACGCACTCAATCACCTCATTCATATTATAGTAAAAAAACTCCTTAAATAAAGGAGTTTTCGAATTATTATAAAAATTTATCCTTCAATATTAATAATTACATCTTTTCCTCTTCTTTTCATAATGAATGGAACTAGCAGCCAAAGGAGCGTAATGATAAGAAAAATGAGAGAAATTGGTCTTGTAAAGAATACACTGAAATCTCCATTTGATATCGTTAAAGCTCTTCGTAAATTATTCTCTACCATGGGTCCTAATACCAATCCGAGCACCAAAGGGGCAATTGGATAATCGTTTTTGCTTAAGAAATAGCCAAGAAGTCCACATCCCAATAATAGTAAAAGATCGTTCGTTGATACTTGGACCGCATAGACACCAAAGATCGAGATGGCAATAATCATAGGAATCAAGAATTGCTTTGGTGTTTGAATAATTTTCGCAAACACTTTGACGAGTGGGAGATTTAAAATTAAAAGCATGATGTTCCCAATAAACATGCTGGCAATCAATCCCCATGCTACTTGTGGATGGTCTTCAAATAATAACGGACCCGGCTGGACGTTATACATCATCAATGCTCCCATTAATATAGCCGTCGTACCTGAACCTGGAATACCTAGTGTTAATAATGGGATCATCGCACCGCCCGAGGCTGCATTGTTCGCCGATTCTGGCGCCGCAACCCCTGCAATCGTTCCTGTTCCAAACTTTGAAGGCGTTTTTGAAATCTTTTTTTCTAGAATATAAGAAAAGAAGGAAGCAAGCGTCGCCCCAGCGCCCGGTAAAATTCCTACAAAGAAACCTAAAATCGAACCGCGGGCAATGGGTCCTGCGGATTCTTTTAGCTCAGCTTTAGATGGAAGTAAATTATTTATCTTTGCAATCTCAGAATCTTCCTCTTCTTTTTCCAAAATGGTCTTAAATACCTCACCAACTGCAAACAATCCAACTGCTATTGTTAAAAACTCAATTCCCTGATACAGCCATGGAACATCAAAGGTAAATCTGGCAATACCAGATACGTTGTCGATTCCAATCGTACCAAGTAATAAACCGAAAATGGTCATCATTAATGCTTTTGTTACCGATTTCCCAGCTAATCCACTGACTGCCCCCAGCCCTAATAGCATCAAGGAAAAATATTCTGCCGGACCAAATTTGAGCGCTACAGCTGATAATGGTTTTGCTAATGCAATCAGTGCCACAAGGGTAATAATCCCCGCCACAAAGGAACCGATTGCCGAAATGGATAAGGCACTTCCTGCTCTTCCTTTCTTGGCCATCTGGTAACCGTCCAAGGTCGTAACGACAGATGAAGATTCTCCCGGTGTATTTAATAGAATGGAAGTGGTCGATCCGCCATACATCGCTCCATAATAGACTCCAGCGAGTAGAATAATCGCGCTCGTCGCAGCATTTTCTGGTGGAAGCCCCCCCGTAATAGAAGCCGTCACCGGAATAAGAAGGGCAACACCACTCATTGGTCCAATCCCAGGAAGCACACCTACAGCTGTCCCAATTAAAACCCCAACAAAAGCAAATAGGATATTATACCAAATAAGTGCCGTTCCAAATCCCTGAAATAAATAATCGAGTGTACTCATTTTGTGTCCACCTTTCTTTCTCGCTTAAAACCAAATTGGCCAGTCTGGTAATGTCCCTTTTAAAACCTCTACATATAAAAAATATACAAGTCCTGAAAAGCAAGCTGATATGATAAGGGATTGTATCACTTTCGTACGTTCCATCGTTTGAAAACAAATAAATAAAAATAGAAAGGTAGTGATTACATACCCGATTGTTTCCAACGTTAAAATATAAACCAATGTAGCCACAAAAATGATTAGGAAAGGTTTGTACTGTAATTTCTCTTTCGTCCCCTGTTGATTCTTCGTGATGAATGTTTCATAAAATAAACGGATACTTAATAAAATAAGTGCGCCACCAAGAATAAGTGGAAAGATATCAGGGCCAACTGCACTCCCATAGGACGAGCTTTCAAGCTGCCTGCTCCCGATAATAAAAAGAACACCTACAACCAGGAACAATACAGATGCAATGTAATCAAATTTTAATACCATTCGTAATCCCCCTTCAGAAAAAATAGAGGAAGGAGAGAGTTAACTCCTTCCCGAGGAAGGAGTGAGTTACTCCTTCCCGAGGAAGGAGTGAGTTACTCCTTCCCTTCTGTTTTACTTCTGCATTCCTAATGCTGTTAATAATTGCTGGACTTGGCTTTCTTGTTCCTCTAAAAACTTTTTGAAATCAGAACTGTTTTTATATTCCAATTCCCAGCCTTGCGTCTCTACTTCTGTTTTCCACTCAGGAGAGCTAACGAGCTTTTCAATTGCTTGTTCCCAATAAGTTTTTGCCTCAGTAGACATTTTTTCCGGACCAAAAATCCCGCGCCAAATCGTAAACTCTGCATCGACACCCTGTTCTTTTGCAGTTGGTACATCCTTAAAATCACCCGATAAACGTTCATTTGAGGTAATCGCCAACACGCGCACCTTACCCGCCTTTAAAAATTCTTTTACACTAGAGGCATCGGTACCAATTACATCTGCGTTACCGCCAAGAAGTGCGGTAATCGCTTCACCGCCGCCATCATAGGAAACGTATTTAACCTTTGTTGGATCCACTCCATATTTATAAGCAGGTAGAATGGAAATTAAATGGTCCATGGAACCTGGTGCAGATCCACCTGCAAATGTTAGTTTACTAGGATCCTTCTTTACCTCTTCCAATACTGATTTTAAGTCTGTGAATTTAGAATCCGCTTTTACAACAATTGCACCAAAATCTTTTGTCAGCTGCGCCAATGGTGTTGTATTTTTGTAGCCATATGGACTGTTTCCTTCTTTTTTCAGATTGTTAATTACAATTGGTGGTGAATTGACAAAGAGCATATCATTATTTTCAACTTGCTGGGTAGCGTATTCCGCCATAAAGACAGCACCGCCGCCACCAGGCTTGTTCTCGACCGTCAAAGGCTGTTCAACCACCTTCGTTTCACCCAGCACTTTTGTAAACGCACGTGCAGTTAAATCCCATCCGCCACCTGCCCCTGAAGGTGCAACTACTGTAATCGCTTTCGTAGGATAGCCAGTACTTTCTTCCTTTTTATCTGAGCTTGCTGTTTCATTACTGCTGCTGCAAGCACCTAGGCTTAGCGCCAATGCCCCTGCACACATTACTGCTGAAATTCTTTTAATAGAAAACATTTCAATTCCCCCTTGTAAATGTTTTCTTAATTTTACAAAATTTTCGAATATTTAATAGATTATAAATTTAAACAGCATTAAAAACTTATTAACCATTTTGTTCATTTTGTTCACGAAGGGTTGAACTTGCAAATGAAATTCAATCTTACAAGAACTTCAAACTTATTCTGAAAATTTTGTGACAATTATTTCTGATTAAATAACAAAAGCCGCACTTGTGAACTATTCACTGTGCGGCTGAAAAAAATCATCCTTGGCTAAAAAGCCATTTATTTACTGTTTTTTTTTGTTACGGATGGATCTTTATATTGTTTTTTGGTTAAGTTTAATTGTATATGAGAAAAGGTAGCCGTATTTAGATTGTTTAAGTGATTCTCAACTTTGTTTCCATCAACAGCCATTCCAATGTAAACCTTTTTATTCATTTCAATCGTACGTTCTCCTATTGGAATCCAGTTGATTCCATCGGTTGACCCTTCTGCGCTAAAAACATTACCTGTTCGTTTGAGTTTAAGATAATAACCCAGAGGTTTTTCCTTGTCTTTAAATGGTATATCATTAATTAATGCAACTCCAGATTCTATCGCATTACTAGGAGAATCAAGGTTTTCACCTAACTCGTCCATATTTCCACCTTGTTCATAACGGGCGGCTACATAGGCGGACCATGGATTTCTATAGTAGGTTGTTCCGTTTTCTTTCCATGAATAAGATTTTGTATAAGAAAGACCCAAAGCGACCGTTTTCGCATCTTTTTCAAGACTCTCTCGGACCATTAACCCAGCAAAAGCATGATGATCCACCGGTGTCATGGTCTCAACTTTTGCAATCAATTCTCCATCTCCTGCCAAATTACGGTAAGTAAAGTGGAAGTTATCATCATTCTCTTTTAACTTTCCAGAACCTTTTACAGTCATAACATCATTATATAAAGATGCATGACCTGGAATATTTGGAGTTCCAATATCCGTTGTTTTCCATTGTTTTAAATTCGTTTCGTTATTAATATGAATAACGGAGGCAGTTGCCTGTGTCTGTAGACCAGATTTATCTATTACTTTGGCAGATATATAATAGGTACCATCTGGTAAATTTGTGCTCATCCTAAATGGTTCACTTGTAACTGTTCCAATAATCTTATCTCCATTGTAAAATTCTACTTTTTCAATGTCTGTCTTTCCTTTTACATTTGCTTCAATCGTAATTTGATCACTTGTTTTAAAAATCTGATTATTGGTAGGTGTTTTCATTGATATTTCTGGGTTACTTGGTGTATATTCCATATTTACCAATGAATTGACGTAGTTTTCTATATTCGTATATCCGCTTTGATCTGCTGCTATTTCACTGCTATCATCAGCATTACTCGGATCTAATCCATTTTTCATCTCCCATTCATCAGCTATCCCATCACCGTCTTTATCTAAATCCTCTTGTCGAGTAATTACAGCTGTGTATGGGAGTCCCCCTACTTCTTCGTGGCGATTAACGAATCTACCTTGATTATTCTTCACTTCATTTATAATTCTAGCATCCAAGGCATCTCGTTTTGGATATGTTGCTCCTGATTTTGCTAAAACCTCATTATATGCTTCCTCAGCCGAAGTAGTTCTTAGTGCCTCCGCTGATGTACCATCCATCTGAAACTCCTCATCCACTATCTCCGTTGTAGGGGCTGCACTTTCAGATACATAAATACCTTTTGAATTATCGTTGGATACTTCAGAATTTCCTTCTAGTACATTTCCGTTAATGTAAAATTTACCTGGTTTGTCTTTCTCCCCAGCGTCAATCACCCGTGATTCTACACTGCTACGTGTACCTAATCCTGGCTTCATATAGTTATTCATATAATTGGCATAGGCTCTGCCGCCACCATATGCAGTGTTAAATCCCCAGTTATAAATCACATTATTTCTGATATCAAATAAGCCAATATGGTTGTTATCATCTGCCTCGGCAGTACCCCCACCTAAACGGGGGTTTCGAGAAGTATGATTAGCTACTAGATTGTGATGGTAGGAAGTATTAACTCCACCCCATATTCCACCGTACCCATGACGACCTTTCGTATGACCGCTCATGGCTAAACTTTCTGCCACAATTGACCACTGCACAGTCATATTTTCCGCACGATATAAGGACATCGTTTCATCAGTAGACCAGCTTGTTGATATATGATCAATCATGACATTTTTCATGCTTCTACCCCAAATAGCGTCCATGGAATCTCCACTATGTACATTTTCAGCTCCTGGCCGGAAGCGAAGGTAGCGAATAATAACATTCTCAGAATCACTGATATTGGTTTCATATCCAGTTAGAGTAATTCCATCCCCCGGAGCGGTTTGTCCGGCAATCGTTATATTCTTTCGTTTTCTTAGAGAAAAAGGTTCTTTTAAATTGATTACTCCAGAGATGTTAAAGACGATAAAACGATTGTCCTTACTTAAGGCATCACGCAGGGATCCTGGGATTTCCTTTTCTCCAGTTCCATAGTCTTCTAGTGTATTAACGATATAGACTTCCCCAAATCTTCCGCCGGAAGTATAGCGTCCTCCGCCTTCTGCACCAGGAAATGCAAGCACTTTATCAATATTTTCAACTGCGGATACCACATTCACATTACTATCTGGTACTACTAACAAACTTGAAATAGCTAATGCCGCAGTTATGATCGAAGCTTGGATTTTCTTGCCTTTTAATGACGGTTTTTTCAAGATTTAATCATCTCCTTTGAAAATAATTTCGGGGGCTCTTTCATCTTTCGTAGATCAAAGCCCCCAAATTAGTCGTACTACAATTAAGCTAATTACTAGAAATTACTTGGATTTAGCTTCTTCACTAACTGCTTTACCAGGGATGAGGTGCACAGTTTCACTAGGTCCATAACCACTCCATCGATATCCAAATACTTTTACAAGACCGTTAGGAATCACATCTGCGAGTCTTTCTCTTTTGGAAAATTTGATTCCTCGTCCAACTGCTTCTACCTTAAATGTATATATTTTCCCTTGTTTAAGGCCGGTTACCGTATAATTGGTTAAATCTGTTGTCATTTCCGCATTTATTGGCGTATATTCAGCACCCTCAGGCTTAATTGGCTGCCTATTTACGTAAACACGGTATCCGATCACCTCTTGGTTGGTCGCTTTTGCCTCGTTCCATGAAAGAGAAACACTCTTTCCATCCTTTCCAATCGCAGCATTTAACCCACCATCAAAAGTTGGAGCCCCAATCGCATACGGAACAGCCGTTTCAATTTCAAGTGAACGGTTATATGGTGTTTTATTTCCTGCAAAATCAACTGCTTCTACTTCAATATCATATTTTGTACCTGGTTCAAGTTGGGTTAACGTATATTTGCTTGATGTAACAAATCCGCGTAATTTTCCGTTTGCATAAACGTTATATCCAGCAATTCCAACGTCGTCACTTGCAGCTTTCCAAGCAACAGATGCCCAAGTGAATCCAGGATAAACAACCTCTGCTTCTTTTCCACTAAACGTATCACTTGCAGGTATCTTTAATTTTGGTTCAAAAATTTCAGTATTTTCAGGAAGTACTGGTGGTGTTAAATCAGCTGTCCCTTCCGTTTTTACTGTTATTTCCGGGCCATTAGAAGTACGATTCCCAATTGCGTCTGCAGCTTCTACTTTAAAATTGTATTCTTTAACTGGAGATAACCCAGTAACTTTATAGCTTGTTATATTAGTTGTCGTATAGGTAGATCCTATTTTTTCACCATCTTTATATATGGTGTATCCTGTAACCCCTTTATTATCCGCTGCTCCCTCCCATGTTAAGGTTACACTCTTTCCATCTGCTGAAGATAGTGCTTGCACTGATGATGATTTTGACCATTCTGGTTTTTGGCCTGCATCTTCAGGAGCAGCGGTTGTATCTTCAAAGACAAGTCCTGTAGAGTTTTTTATTCTCCATGGATTTCCGCCATTATCTTTGACATTCGTAAAGGAAACATTAATAAATTTGAAATCCTTTGCGTAATCCATATTTACGGAATAGACATTATCAAATTTCACATCTCTAAAGGTAATATTTTCGTGGTACACTTCCCCCACATCCTTATTACCAGATACAAGGATAGATTGTTTTTTACTACCTCCTTGATTGCGGACCGTAGTATTAACAATCTCCATATCTCTAAATTGAGATAGTTCTTGTGCAGGCTCATAAAGAATGGAAGCGTTGGCATCTGTATAAGCAGAAGTGAAGACAAAAGGACCATCCCCATCAATGCCCTCTAAAGCATTATCTCTGAAGAGGATTTTTCTTGCTCCGCCGCCCATCGGGGTATTGGTTTTACTACGTAAACCCACATCCGTTTTATACATAATGTTATCTTCAACAACAAAGTCTTGTATCCAACTGCCAGTATGACTGCCTGTTACCACTCCACCGTGACCTTCACGAATATAGTTATTAAAAATCCATGCATTTCCCGTTGGTTCTTTTTCAGCAGCACCTTGGCCCATTCCAGAAGCAAAGTTGATGGCATCATCTCCTGTATCTACAAAGTTATTGAAGACCATAATATTTTGAGAATCACCGAACTCATAGCCATCCGCATTATTTCCATCGTATGTTTTGGATATGGTACCATTTACAACGATGTTTTTACTGTGAAGATTCACAATCCCATGATTGGCTGGATTAAGCTGGGTAATACCTTCATAATACATACCGTCAACCCCGCGAACAGTAATCAGATTGGACCGTCCAGAATAAGCAGATTTTGCATCCATCCCCATTACTTGGGCTGCGTAAGACTGATTTGCAGCTAGTATTCCGAATGTACTTTCCGCTTCAGGAACCAAAGGACCCATTTTACCATTTTCTACTTTCTCATTACCGGTAACTTTAGAGTTATTCCCTGCAACTAAGCGAGGGAGTTCATTGCCAAGTTCATCAATCGTTGGATGGCTTTTATCATATTTCCATCCATTTCCGTCAATGACCCCGTTTCCTACAATCCTAATGTTCTTTAGACTGCCGTAATCGTAGGTATGGGCATTGATCAGGGAGTAAGAACGCTCATCGGTCGAGTAATCATATAGCCAGAAATTCATGCTATAATCTTCAGCATCCGGTGAACCAAGTAAATGTCCATCTACTTGCAGCGTCATATCGGATTTCAGCCATAATTCCCCAGAGATAAATTTTCCTTTAGGAATTAATACCTTCGCTCCTGGTGCCGCTGCATCAATTGCGGCTTGAATCGCTTTTGTATCTTTTGTTTCATCATCTGCTGTTGCGCCAAAATCAACAATATTAAAAATTTCTGGTACAGCCGTTGTTTTCCCAACCACTTTATTGGAAGGGGCAGATTCGATCCCTTCTGTATTTACAGAGGTTACATAAAATTCATAAGTTTTGTTAGGTTTCAGGTTTTCTACCATAAAATTATGAATGAGTATATCAACGTGGAAATCATCTTTATCAATATTTTCATAGAAATTATTGATATAAGCTTTTGCTGGGCCGCTGTTATCTTTTAAAGCGCTGCCAACTTTCTTACCATTCATATAGACATTAAAATCTACAATGTCCTTATAATCTTCAGGTTTTTCCCAAACAAGGGTTATACTGTCTTCGTCATAAGAAAGGTTCGGTATCTGTAAGTTTACTGGGGCTGGAAGGTCATATGCAGAAGATTGTTTTTTTGCAGAAGCAGTTGCAGCAAATTGACTGAATACTAGTAATATTACTAGTAAAAAAGAAATACTATCTTTTATTATTTTCAACTATATTAACCACCTTTGTTATATTTGGGATTATCATTCTTTTACAATGAATCTAGTCCACCATATTCAAAGAAATCAAAGTCAGCATACGATCCAGCTTTTCGGTCCATATCATGAACAGCAACTCCTACAAAGTTACCGGTAAATCCTCCAGCCAAGAATAATAAATCTTGAGGTTCTCCAATTTCGTGCCAAAGAGTATTCTCACCCATCCGATAAAAAAATCTTCCAGCAGGTCCGTCTACTTCAATCTTTAACTCTACTTCGCCCTCTTCTGTTGGAATAACGACTGGAAATAAGGTGAATTCTCCATCTCTACATTGCATCAATCGAATAACACGGCCTCTTACTTCATCATAAGTTAGGTAGGCATAGAGGTAATTACTATCATTTAAATACAATAGTAATCCAGCCATTTGATTATAGGTTTCTGGGGTATAGTCTATTTTTGTAGAGGCATCAAACCGGAAATCTTTTTGGCGAATAGCCAGGATATGATGTTCAAATAAGGATTGGATGGAATCACCTGAAACTACACGTAAATATCCCTTACGACTAGTTAAATCGCACCATGAATCATCCGCTAATATGCGTAACGTGTTCCACTCTTTGTCAAGAACACCAGTAAAATCATCTCTGAAATTAGTACCTTTTCTTTGTACAACTGGCTCTGCTGTAACAATTTCTGTTTCTGCCAATGGTCCATTGCCGCCATCCACTAATCGCAGCCAGCCATCTTCTGTCCAATAAACTTCTTGAATTGCTGTTTCACGACCTAAAATCGTTGCTTTTCCCATTAAAGGACGAGTACATAAATAGACCATATACCAGTTGCCCAATGGAGTTTGTACAATACTGCCGTGACCCGAACATTGTAATGGTGAATCGGGTTTATCACTAGCTGTCAACATGGGATAGTGTGGATCCAATTCATATGGTCCGGTAAGTTCTTTTGCACGACAAACCGTAACGGAATGACCTGAACCTGTTCCACCTTCCGCGGTGATCAAATAGTAATAATCATTGTGTCGGTATATATGTGGGGCTTCTGTTTTTGCCAATTCTGTACCATCAAAAATTTTGTAGACGGGTCCTGTTAATATTTCATTTTCCAAATCATATTCCTGCATAACAACGCCTACTGATTTATTGCCTGTTTCGATACGATAATCCCAAATTTCATTTAACAACCACTTGCGTCCATCTTTATCATGGAATAAAGAAGGATCAAATCCGCTGCTATTTAAATACACGGGTGTTGACCATGGTCCATTGATACTTGGTGCTGAAATTAAATAATTATGGCTATCTTTAAATGGCCGTTTTGTACTTTTTACATCGGTGTAGACAAGATAAAATAAACCGTCTGCGTAACTAATTTGTGGTGCCCAAATACTTCCGTTTTGTGGGTTACCACGCAGATCTACTTGATTCGTTAATATATCGGTTTCGTGATTCCAATTCACCAAATCTTTTGATTGATAAATGCGAACGCCTGGGAGCCATTCAAAGGAGGAAACGGCAATATAATACGTATCTTCCACCTTTAAAATATACGGATCTGGATTAAATCCTGGCAAAATCGGATTGACTATTTTTGTTCGATACATTTCCTACTCCTTCTTTTTCCTTTATTTTTATAAATAGGCATAAGGCTGCGGCAATAAAAAAGAGAAAAGCTAAGGGAAAGGCAATAAATTGGGTACCAATTAAAGTGGCTAAGCCGGAAAATATAAAGAGCACAGCTCCCCTTTTAGGATATTTATTTCGCCAAATTAATAGAGTAGCCAGAGCAACTAGAATAAATACAATTATTAGTGTAATACCAAACCATATAGCTAACACTTTCACTGCATCAAAGCTCTCTGAAAGGTATTCTTCAGAGACACCCTCCTGCAGGATAGGAAAAACCGTTGTCTCGTAAGTACCTTCCTCCATCGAAGTCATCGTCAATGAAAACCCGCCTAAAAAAATGACACAAAGTATGACACCTGCTAATCCAATCATCACTTCCCATTTTCGCTTCATTCCCCATATTCCTTTCCTATAAATCTACTTTGTTTGAAATCGATCCAATCTACCGTTTTCATCTCATTATGAAAGGTATATCGATTATTATTTTCTTTATAAGTTACCGTTTTTCTATTTGCTATGTTCCCCCAATCATGCCATCTATCATGATGAATATGAGAACCTACAATACATTTTGTAAAAGTAGTTTTCGCATAAGGGCGCCACGGCCTTCCTAAAAAGACATTTGTAACATCTGCATCTGCTGTTAAATAACATTGATCGAAATAAAAACCTTTTTTATTTTTAGAAGTGGAAGCAGCAGTAATGTACCCTTCTTTGTTAAGCGATCTTTTCAAGGACTTAATTTGACAGCATTGAAACGCTGCTTCCCCGCCACCAAAAATAAAATCGACTGTTCCTTCTATATAACAACTAATAAAATGATTCTTGTTTTCTTCATAGATGGTCCTTATTTCAGGAGTAGAAAAAGGCTGGCCATTTTTTTGCAATTCTGGCAGCGGCCCCAGACAAATGGTGTCCTGATACCCTTTGAAGGAGCAGTTTTTAAATGTTACGTTGTTTCCTTCGCTATATAAGGCAAGCGCCTGACCTACCTTTTCTCCTGGTCCTGCATTATTAATAATCTCAAGATTTTCTAAACGAATATTTTCACCATTGATAAAAAGAGTTGCACTCTGAAATGTACCTATTTCTCGTAGATGTTCATCTTTTTGTAATGCATATCGATTTCCAATTACCTTAACAGAGCCGATACCTATCAATGAAATGTTAGATTGATATAAGGTAATATTTTCATAATACTCTCCGCTTAAGACGGTTATTTTTAAAAGACCATCCTCATTTCGACAACTATTCAATGCCTCTTGTATACTAGAAAAATCACATATTTCATTTCTTCCAACAACTAGACTCTTAACAAAATTCATAGATGGTTCTTTAAGAACGTTTTCCATAATAATCTCATTTCCTTTGTTTCTTGGTGTCCACCTGTAAGTATGCATCCTTCCCAATTCCACGAAACACCGTGTTCTTCATACGTACTTATCAATCGCTCGTTTAAAAATTCTGCTCCTTCAATCGGACACATTCGATCATCCTTACCAATCATACTGAGGCGTGGTCTTGGGGCAATCATTTCTTGAACTTCTATTGTAGAAAAATGCTTTAGGAAACCCGGAACATAATAATAGAATCCATGATGATCTAAACCACGTTTCTGTTTTAGTGTCTCGAGATCCACTTGGGCTGCGATGTCCACTGTGACCTTTATACGCTCATCTAATGCAGCTAACCACCAACTCATTAAACCACCCATAGACATTCCAATTGTTGCCATTCTGGCAGGATCTACATCTAATCGAGTTTCTAGATAATCCAACAATGACATGTTATCGAATATCCGCATCCCCCACAGTGTTTGACCATCTAACAGCATTTCCTTTACCAATTCACTTTCCTGTTTCCCTTTTCGTTGATTAAAGCCCCACATATCAATACAACAAACAGCAAACCCAAGTTCAATGATCGTTTCAATGAAGGATGGGGTTTGTAAATAAGAGCTGCTGGTTAAAAGTTCTTCTTTCCCTTGATCAAAATTGCCGCCATGAGAATGATTAAAAATAACGGTAGGCAAAGGTTCAACAGCATTTAATGGTTTAGCAAAATAGGCAGGGACAGTTTCGATGGCATTTAAATGCAACATTAAACTTTCTAAAACGAACCCCTGCCTTTTCTCTACATTTATTAATTGTGCAGATATCTTTTCCGATTTCGGCCGTTCTCCTAACAAATCGATTAGATGTTTTCGCCTTTTCCCAATCACACTACCCCTACTTCCTTAAGAAGTACCTCATCAGCTTTTGTATTTTTAGACTTGCAGTGGCTAATCTCTACATCCTCACTATATTCAATATGAAATGCTGGACCTTCATGATTCTCAATGGTTACTCGGTTAAACAGGATGTCTTTTGCAAAACCCACATAAAAACCTCGATTATTCATATCTTCTATCCCTGCCATCATGGCTGGTTTCCCGGGAATCGCATTTTCTGCCATAGAAATATCAATGTTATTAAATGTAATTTCGGACACGTATTGCTCAGTTAATCCATAAATAAACCCAGCTGATGCATGGACATTTCGAGCCGTAATATTAGAAAAGTGTATTCGTTTAAAGGTTGGAGTCTCTTTTGTTATAGGGTATGGGTTTTTGTCCCAGACATATTTATCTTTACCTTTAGGTCCGCAGAAGTAGTACAAGTTCAAAATAAATGGACACATTACCCGTTCCATGACAATATTGTCAATTCGAATATCCTCAACGACCCCTCCGCGTCCTCGTCGTGATTTAAAACGAATTCCCCTATCGGTATCCTGGAAGGTACAGTTACTAATCGTCACATTTCGGATGTCACCACTCATTTCACTGCCAAATACCACTGCCCCATGGCCGTGAACCATTGTACAGTTGGTAATAGTAATGTTTTCACAAGATACCCTTTCAGATGTATCTTCCGTACCAGCTTTAATCGCGATACAGTCATCTCCTACATCAATGTGGCAATTGCTGATTCTTACATTTTTACACGATTCCGGATCTATTCCATCCGTATTAGGTGAGTCGGCTGGGTTGATAATAGAAACATTGTCTATGGTTACATCATGACAACGGATCGGATTCAGTGTCCAGCTTGGTGAGTTGATTAAGGTCACATCTCGTATGGTGATCCGCTCACATCCGTCGAAACTAATCAATTTTGGCCGAGGGTAAGCTAGAGCTTCTCGTTCATTTCGAAAAATATGCCACCAATTCATCCCATTACCATCAATCATGCCAAAACCGGTAATAGATATTTTTTTTGTGTCTTCTGCAAATATGCAAGACGCATATACCTCTCGTTCAACACCTTCCCAACGAGAAACTACCACTGGATAGTCTTTTTGTTGATCCGAAAATTTTAAAGTAGCCCCTGCAGACAAATGCAATTCAGTATTATCTTTTAAAAATAAAGCACCTGATAAAAATACACCTGACGGGATCACGATTTGGCCGCCACCATTTATATAGGCTTCATCAATAGCCTTCTGGATATATTTGGTACATAAACCACCATCGGCTAATGCACCAAAATCGGTAATAGTGTAAATTGTCATTTCCTTACTCCTCATTCATGACTTCTTCAAATTCAGCTAAAGCTTGTAAAAACGCACCTACTCCTTTTTGGTCATTACAAATAATCGGTTCACTAATGTAATACGTATAGGTTCCATCCCGTTGATCATCGCCGCCCAGTCCAGCAACCTGACAATTCTTATTTAAATTCACCCAGCCTTCTTTCGTTAGCAGGACAAATTCATCCAATAATCCTTGGTGCGACTTTCTTAACTGCGCTTCCCATTCTTGTCGATCAAGAGCCCCCAAGCGAATCCCTTTTGCTATTGCACATACAAACATACTGCTGCACGAAGCCTCTAAGTAATTCCCTTTTACATGTCCCTTATCTGTTACTTGATACCAGACACCACTTGCTTCATCCTGGTAGTTTACTAGTGCCTTTAATGTTTTCTCTAGTATCTGTACAAGAAAGTCTCGATCGGGTGTATCTTTAGGTAGGATTTCTAATGTATCTACTAAAGCTAATAAATACCAGCCCATTGAACGGCCCCAGAAGTTCTCTGATAACCCGGTTTCTTTATTGGCCCATGGCTGAACTTTTTTCTCATCCCATGCGTGATATAAAAGCCCTGTCCGTTCGTCTATTAAATGCTGATAACTAAGTTTAAACTGACGAATGATATCCTCTAAACCTTCTCGATTAGCAAAGGTTGTTTGATACTCTGCATAAAAGGGTGAACCCATGTATAAACCGTCCAGCCAAATTTGATAAGGATAAATTTGTTTGTGCCAAAATGCACCTTCAGATGTTCTAGGGTGTGTTTGGAGCTGACTGCGTAATAATTCAGCAGCCTTTTGATACTTTTCCTCTCCGGTTTCTTTGTAAAGGACAAATAACATTTTTCCATTATTAATATGATCGATATTATATTCATCCAGATGATACCCTTTTATTGACCCATCTTCTTGGATAAAATAATCCATGTTTTCTTTTATATAGTTAAAATATTTCAGTTCTCCCGTTTGCTTCCAGACCCTTTCAAACCCTTTAAATACCACACCATAATCATAGGACCACTTTCCTTTATATCCTTTGTCCTCATATATTCGAGGTAATCTTTCGATAATTGAGTTTGCTGTTTTAACGGACCAATTCATATCTATCATTCTCCTATCTCGGTTTATATTACTTAACATGCCAGCATATAGAATGGAGGTTCTTTCTATTGAACAAACATTCAATAGAAAAACCTCCATAGTTATTATTCTGCTGCTTTGTACGCTGCTTTATATTCCTCTTTTATCGTTTTGCCTCCTTGTTCATTCCAATTTTTAATTGCTTCCTTATAATCATCGAGAGAGATTTCTCCTAAAATGTATTGATACGTAGCATCCGTGATAATCTTTTGTAATTCCGAACCTTGTGTAGTGAAAGTTGGTGATTCTAAAGGAACAGCAGGGTTAAAGACAGCATATTTTGCGTTTTCAGCAATCATATCATCTGCTAATGATTTAATTGGGTTAGGATCTTTTAAACCATAACCAGCCTCTTTTGGACGTGAAGAGGCAAAAGGCTGGACTTCCTGCTGCCATAAATCCTGGTTAATAATTTCATATGCACCATCATCATTAACCTTATAGTGTGTACCATCAATACCGTAGGTCATTAACGTATAGTTTTCTGGTTCTAATAAATCATTAACGAATTTCAAAATCCGTTTTAATTCCGCTTCATCCTTAACCTCTGAACGTGGGAATGCTAGTAACCCGCCAATACCATTACCTGCAGACCAGATGGCTCGTTCAGAATTCGAATCAGATGTCATATCATTGACTAAGGCAATTTCCATATTATCTTGGATACCCGCGGCCATTGTTTGTAGGTTTTTGGCATCAAATAGAGCTCCTACATAAATACCTGCCTTACCTTGAGCAAAGTTTTGCTGTTGATCTGTTTTGGCTGTTACAGCAAAGTCTTTGTTAATCCAGCCGTTTTCATATAACTCTTTCATGTAGTCCATTGTTTCAATATAACCATCTGTTTCAAACTCAGCTGTAAAGTTGCCCTTACTGTCCACCTGCCAATTATTTGGTGTACCATGGTATGAACCTAATGTTTTGAAAGCACCATAGATTAAATCACTACGATCCATAAATCCAGTCGTATCATTTTTACCATTACCATCCGGATCTTTTTCCGTAAACGCTTTCGCCACTTCCATTAATTCTTCTGTTGTTTTAGGAACAGCCAAACCTACTTTATCTAACCAATCTTTACGAAGAACGACACCATTTCGAGCTAAATCTTTTTGGAACGGAATGCCATAAAGCTTACCTTCAATAGAGGCAGAAACACGAATGTCTTTTGAAATATCTTTTAAGTTAGGAAACTCATCTAAATAATCCTCAACATTCCAGAACATCCCTGATTTCAAAGCATTACGGACAGAGGAATTTTCCAAAATGGTTAAAGTAACAATATCTGCTAACGAATCCGAAGCTAATGCTGTATTGAGACGTTCCTCTTTTGATGCATCAGGGATCCAAGAAAATTTAATTTCTGTATTTGTTTTTTTCTCGATTTGGTCTAACACTGTATCGGTCGGCGGAGAAGCCGTATGCAGAATGTTTAACCAAGAAATTTCTGTTGTACTGTTTTTGTCGTCTGCCTTTGATGAATTTTTGTCGGTAGAAGCTGTACTGTTGCACCCCGCTAATAGAAGCGCACCTGCTAAACTAACACTGGCTAACTTTGATACCTTTTGTTTTTTCATCCCAATTCTCCTTTGCATTGTGGTAAATACTTTTATCTTCTAGCTCTTTGGCATCCATCGTTTCCATTCTTGTAAACACTTGATTAGCTGTCCAGGTAATCAAATAAAATAAGAAACTAATACCTAAAAAGGTTAAAACCCCTGGAAAAAAAGTAGTTGCTGCCCAATAAATTACACCGGTAACTAAAAATAATACTAGTGTATATTGTAGACAGGAAAAACCGAATAGTAGAGACATCTTCATTTTAAAGAAAATTCCCTTCCAATTATAATGAGCCATAATTGGAAAGATATAAACGAGTGATAATAAATAGATAAAACTGATTACAAATAATGCGACCCTAACATACCAATTGGCTACATGCATTAAATCAACGATTAATACAAAGCCGCCTATAAGATATATCCAACTGATAATGACAGATTCTTTGAAACTCTCTTTGTAATATTTCCAGAAGGTTTTAAATACCGGCAGGCTATGGCTGCCACGAACCCATTGCCTGCAAATACTAACCAAGGCATAAGTGGAGGGGCCAATACCGAATATGCCTAATCCAAAAATGGTAAAGAGTATCCATAAAAAATTCACGTATGCTAAGTTAAGGATGATCGTTAAAACGTGATTCAACCTTTCCACTGATTTCAGCATGATATCCCCTCCTACCTTTCTCTAATACACGCCGTCTTCTCCAAATTTCTTCGCTAATTTATTTGCAAGAATAACTAATACCAATCCAACAAGACCTTTAAATAATCCAACTGCAGTACTGAAACTTAACTGACCATTCTTTAAACCAGCTGTATATATATAGGTGTCAAAAATTTCCGCAACACTACGGTTTAATGAGTTAAGTAAAAGATACATATGCTCAAAACCTAGATCAAGGGTGCTTCCAATTTTCAAGATTAATAGTGTGATAATAATAGGACGAATAGCAGGCAATGTCACATGCCAAGTTTTTCGAAGACGACCAGCACCATCCATTTCAGCTGCTTCATATAATTGAGTATCTACTGCGGTAATCGCAGCTAGATAAATGATCGTTGACCAGCCTAATTCTTTCCAGATAATTTGTGCGATGTACACGGTCCTTGTCCAATCAGGTGCAGTTAAGAAGCTGATTTTCTCCAATCCTATTAATGCTAAAAATTCATTAATAATACCTCCATCCACATTCAGAAAGATAAATGAGATGGAAACAATAATTACCCAAGACATAAAGTGAGGGATATAAATTAGGGTTTGAATTCCTGCTTTAAAATATCTATTCTTCACTTCATTCAGCATGAGAGCTACGATGATCGGTAATGGAAAAAAGATTACTAGATTTAAAGCAAACAAGATCAATGTATTCTTTAATAACATAAAGAAAGTAGGTTCCGTAAATAAACGAATAAAATGTTTGAGACCGACCCATGGACTTCCTAATATCCCTAAGAATGGCTGATAGTCTTGAAAAGCAATAATGAGACCCGCCATCGGTAAGTACTTAAATATAAGGAAATAAAGTACTCCAGGGAAAATCATGAGATATAAGATTTTATTCGTTTTTAATCCCGCTAAGATTTTTTGTCTTTTTTTGATTTTTTGCTGCCTTGCAGTCAAAATGGGCAAGGGTTGATTATTTTGATTCACAGCACCTTCCATTTCCTTCCTCCTCTTATCATTTTGCTTTCCTTTCTTGCTCTAAGCATACTGAAAATGAAAAATTACGTACATAATCATTTTATGATTACGCTTACAAAACCCTTTGGTATCAGTGTTCTTGAACATGGTATCCACTATAATGATAGTTTTTAACTAGTTGTGATTATCCCTTTTTAGCGCAATTTTTTTATCATGAAACCGCTATCCTTATTGCTAATTCAATAGTGGGATATTGATTATATACGGAATTTGGATGTGATGATAAGGTTGGTTTATCTTACTAAAAGATAAATAGATTTCTATTTTGGAAGCGAGGAGGATTTATATGAAGAAAACGAAAAAGAATAAAAAAACCAAAGGAGGTCTAATCTTTCCCATTATAAATGGTACCATCCTAATCCTGATTGCCCTTGTTTGTTTTCTTCCATTTGTCAATGTGATCGCAAGTTCATTTGCATCCACTCAGGAAGTGGTGGCAAGAAAATTCATCTTATTTCCACGAACTTTTTCTCTGGATGCCTATCGCTATATTTTATCAACGCCTACCCTCTTTAAGTCATTAGCGGTTTCCATTGGAGTAACCGGTATAGGTACTTTAGTAAGTATGGTACTCACAGCATTAATGGCATACGGCTTATCTCGAAAATATCTAATAGGGAGAAATTCCATTAATTTTATTGTTGTTTTCTCCATGCTTTTCAGCGGTGGAATGATTCCTACCTTCTTAGTTGTTAAATCCGTTGGTTTAATTGATTCTTATTGGTCACTAATATTGCCAGTCGCAATAAACGCCTTCAACTTAATTATTATGAGAAACTTTTTCCAAGCCTTACCTGATAGTTTAGAAGAATCGGCAAAAATGGATGGCTGCACAGATTTTGGTGTCTTCGTTAAAATCATGCTGCCGCTGGCATTACCATCAATCGCTACTATTTCTTTGTTCTATGCGGTCACCTATTGGAATACGTATATGACAGCTATTCTTTACATTAATGATTCTATCAAGTGGCCGATACAAGTATTATTACGTCAAATTGTCATCGTATCTAGTGGTATGCAAGCTGAAGGGTCCTCAGTAGATGTTGTACCGCCTGCTCAAACGATTAAGATGGCTGTTATCGTAATCGCCACTGTTCCAATGTTAATTGCGTACCCATTTGTTCAAAAATACTTCGTCAAAGGTGCATTAGTGGGATCTGTAAAAGGATAAAATATATATCAATCAAAAAAAGCTTCTATAGCAGAAGCTTTTTTTTGGTGAAAAAACATTCTAATGCATATATTCCTTACGATAATCACCAGGGGTCATTCCCAATTTCTTCTTGAAGAATCGAATAAAGTTTTGAGAATTCCGATACTGTAAGCGTTCAGCAATTTCTTTAATAGCCAAATCGGTATCTTTTAACAAACTTTGTGCCATTTGTAAGCGATAATTCATTAGATAATCTACAAAATTCTCACCATACTCTTTTTTAAATACATTGCTTAAATAGTTAGGATTATAATGCAATCGATCTGCAATAATATCCAGGGAAATTTCCTGATCATATTCCGTTTGTACAATGTATACGATTTTATCAGATAAGGATTTAAATCCTCTTTCTGTTTTATCATGAGTGCTTATAATGACGGGTTTAATTAAATCGTTAATCAACATTTCCTTAATCTTTTCTGGATAATAGGCGTTCATGGCAGCTTGATACAATTTCTTTATATTTTCAAAGATTTTTGATTCAGCACCTAATAGTTGTCCTAATTGCACGAGCTCATTAATAACTCGAATTAAGGTAACGCCTAAGCTAATGGGATTTTTATTTAAACGAAAAATTTCTTCAACCAGCAAATCGACCATGTTCATGACATCTTCCTCATGACCAGAACGAATCGTATTCAATAACTCATTGAGTAACTCGACAGGGAATTTTGAAATGGACGCATCATTTAACATCGAAGAGATATCATTATAGAAAATAATCGACTCCGGTCCAACATTTACTCGGTAATGCAGCGATTCTTTTGCTAAATCTACCGCTTTTTTACTATCGATTAACGATTCATAAATCGGGCTAATCCCAACACTAATGATGATATTCATCGATTTTTTCACCGCTGCTTGGATTTCTTCATAGTACTTCATGATCCGGCGCTCAGGTTCTTCGTCGCTTTTATCTAAGATAAAGATCGTTGCTTGCATTTCATCATTTAAAACGATTGGATTAAGACGTTCATCCTTAAGAACAATCTCTCCTACTATATTATTAATAGCCAATAATAATAGATTTTTATCGCCAACTTGTTGATCATCAAAGTTGTCGATTTGAATCAAACCTGTATAAAACACCTTATCCCCTTCAAAATGGTAGCCAAATTGCTCTAACCGATTCATCACATCATCTTCAGAAATTCGTTTTCTAAAAAGGCTTAAAACAAATAATGTCTCCAATTGAGGTTTCTGAATAGACAGACTAGCGGTTAACAGTTCATTTTGTCCGACTATCTTATCAATTGAATCAGCCAAAAAGGAAAGTTCATTTTGTTTTTTATGTACTCCCTGAATGTCCAGTTTTTCCTGTATCTTCTTTATCGGTCGTGTGAATGATAAGGCCAGCAAATATGAAATAATACCCACCAAAAAAATTAATAGGGCTGAGACAATAAAAAGGCCTACTCTTGTATTATGAATAATGCTGCCAATCTCATTTTCATCGATTTCCACTAAATAAAGCCAACGATTATAATCAGACTGCATATAGACATATTTTTTTCCATCATCTGTTGCTAACACGTTGGCATTTTGCCCGACTTCCTTAGAGACAGCTTCAAAATCTTGAAAACTACCTTTTTTCACCTCTTTATTCTTCATCAAGCTCGAATAAAGTAATTGATTTTTTTTATTATAAATTTCTACTATATTATTTTGGTCACCTATAATCTGATCAATACTTCTTCTAGGAATATAGGAAATTCCTAAAGCGAACTTTTCCCTCTTATACATCGGTAAAGTCATAACCATTTCGATTCCAGATTTTATAGGTTTCCAAAATAGGCTATTGATATCATTGTTAATATATGTATTTTTGTATTCAGTAATTTCTTCCGTTGTTAGCGTTCTTAAAGAACCGTTAATGATTCCCCAGTTCTGTTCCAAGCTTACTAAACTATTATTACTGCCTTCGATCCCCATCATTTCTATGTAACTCATCTCTTTTTTGATATCCCGGTATATATCAAAATCTTTGCCTGACAACGGATTTTTAAAGATTTCTTCAAAATTAGATGTCGCGCTGTAAGCCGTATATCCATACTCGATTGTTCTTACTTTTTGTTCAACATTGTGAAGAATTTGTTTAGTATAGTTTTTCTTATCCTTCAAGAAGCTTTCCTCAACGGAATGATACGTTGAATTATAGATAAATATGCTAAATCCAATGACAAGTCCTATACCCAATAAGAAAAACGGGATAAATAGTTTGTAAAACACTCTTGCTTTTTTCAAAAAATCACCCCTTCGGTAAACTGTTTTTCAATATATTTAAAAAATGCAATTTTCAAAAATTTGATAACGCTTACGTTATATTAAACTACAATTACCACATTTACAAGACTATGTAACCTAGCATTTTATCATTGTATGTGTATATGCATTGACACTAAAACATTTTGATTATACAATGTTAACGTTAACATTTCTCCGCACAATATAACCATATCCTCTATAAAGAAACCAAAATTAGTTCTACTTTTGTTTTAACATAAAAATGTTAACGTGTACATATGCTTTTATCATAGAGTAAAAAGAAAATTTAAAAACGGGAGCAAATACGAATGGAAAATCAAATAACCATTTATATAGCAGGAGATTCTACGGCTGCTATAAAACTACCAGTAAAACGTCCAGAAACAGGCTGGGGGGAAGCATTTCAATCGTACTTTAAAGAGAATGTAAAGATTGAAAATCGTGCCATTAACGGCAGAAGCACAAAATCATTTATAAATGAGGGTCATTTAGCTGCTATTGAACAAAGCATTCACCCCGGAGATTACCTCATCATCCAATTTGGCCACAATGATCAAAAAATAGAAGACCCTGAACGTGGAACGCACCCTTATGGAGATTATCAAGATAATCTTTTTCAATTCATTCAGGCGGCGTATCAAAAAAATGCCTATCCACTATTATTAACTTCCGTCACTCGCCGAAAGTTTGAAAATGACAGTATTGATGCCATGTCAATTGGAGATTTCCCTCAAGCCATGATTCAATTTGCTACAAAAAACCATGTACCCATTTTAGACATACATAATATCACCACCGAGTTTATGGGGAAAATCGGTAATGAGAAGTCAAAAAAATACTACTTGCATTTACCTCCGGGTCAATCCGAAAACTATCCTGAGGGGATTATAGACAACACCCACTTCAATGAAGAAGGTGCGAAAAAAGTGGCTCAATTAATTATTGAAGCAATCCAACAAAGTGATTTACCTCTAAGGAAGCTACTAAAATAGTGAAAATACCATCTTTCTCAGCCTACATAGGGAGTTGAATCAATGGAGGATTCATTTGTACAGCAAATCTATAACAAAAATCAGAAAAATTCCTTTAAGGTGCTAGTAGGATTATATAAAGGAAACTACTTAAGAATATTTTATTCTGCAGTTTTCTTTATCATCAAACATATCCCTGCTTGGGTAATGCCGATCGTAATCGCGAATGTGATCAATGCCGCTACTATCCAGGAAGGTGGTGGTATTCAAACCATATATCTTAATGCGATCATTATGTTTATATTAGTACTTCAAAACATCGTAACAAATTATTATCATACTAAATTGCATAGTTATGCGATTCGCAGTGTGGAATCGGGTTTGCGTGCCTCGCTTATTAAAAAGCTGCAAGAACTTTCAATTCCCTATCAAAAAGAGATGCAGTCTGGAAGGCTTCAATCTAAAATTATGCGAGATGTAGAAGCTGTCCAGACACTTTCCTCACAAGTGTTTGTCAGTAGTTTAAATATTATTGTCAATCTATTATTGGCCTTAGCCATTACGTTATATAACAGCCCTACTGTATTTCTATTTTTTATTTTAACTGTACCGATATCTGCACTTATTATTGTTGTCTTCCGTAAAAAAATCAGAACCTCAAATTCTGAATTTCGTCAAGAAATGGAAGAAACCTCTGCGCGTGTGATTGAAATGATAGAATTAGTACCCATTGCCCGTGCGCATGCGTTAGAGAAACAAGAGGTACGCCGTTTAAATCATCGATTCCAACAAATATTAACAAAAGGGTTTCAATTAGATATCATTCAATCTGTATTTGGTTCTGTTAGTTGGGCTAGTTTTCAACTTTTTCAAATTATTTGTTTAGTTTTCACTGGTATTTTGGCTTTACGTGGTTCCATTACTCCAGGGGAAGTGGTGATGTATCAAACATACTTTACAACAGTAGTAAACTCTGTTTCTAGTATGATAACATTAATACCCACTATCGCTAAGGGCTTGGAATCAGTAAACTCCATTGGCGAAATATTAACGGCTGGTGAGGTAGAAAATCATGAGAATAAACCAAAAATTAAACAAGTAGATGGAAATTTTTCCTTACAACAGATTTGTTACAGGTATCCTAATAGCGATCAAACGATCCTCCAAGATATTAACTTAGAGGTCAAACAAGGAGAAACGGTCGCTTTTGTCGGAGAATCTGGTTCGGGTAAATCAACCATCCTGAATTTACTCATTGGGTTTATTCAACCTACTGATGGAAAAATTCTTTTAGATGGCCATGATATGTCCTTCATTGATTTAAGATCTTTTCGACAGCATTTAGCAGTAGTCCCTCAATCAACTATTCTGTTCTCTGGAACCATTCTTCAAAATATCACGTATGGTATGCCATCTGTAACAGACGAAGAACTACAAAGGGTCCTCCTTGCTGCAAACCTCTGGGATGTTATACAGAAGCTTCCTGAAGGATTGAACACGAGGATTGGAGAACATGGGGATAAGCTTTCAGGTGGTCAAAGGCAACGGGTATCAATCGCAAGAGCCTTAATTCGAAACCCGAAGGTCATTATTTTAGATGAAGCCACTTCTGCATTGGATAGCCATTCTGAGAAAAAAATTCAAGAAGCTTTGAATAGTTTATGTCACGGCCGGACTACATTTATCGTGGCCCACCGTCTTTCGACAATTCGTAATGCAGATAAAATAGCAATGATCGAAAATGGTCGATGTGTAGAATTTGGTACCTACGAGGAATTGATGTCTAATAGAGGGAAGTTTTATGAATTAAAGCAATTACAAATTTAGTGGTCTGCAAAGGGATTAATAGTCGTAATTAGATGCTAAGGGAATCAAGCCTGGCATCTTTTTTTGCCCTGTTAATTTGCGCTATATAAACAAAAAAATATCCCTTTTGAAAGACTGTATGACTGTCTACTCAAAAGGGATCTGTTAAGTCTCTGATTATAACGTAACTCCACTCTTAAAAATCGAAATCTCTCTAAAGTCATTTTTCTCATTATTGACAAATTCGCCGCTGGCAACTTGAACAATATACTCCACAAAGTCATTTAACACTTGTTCTGGCAGTACTCCCTCATCCAATAAGGTTCCCGCATTAAAGTCAATCCAGTGTGGTTTTGTTTCGTAGATTTGTGTATTAGTTGAAATTTTCATTGTTGGAACAAAGGTTCCGAACGGGGTCCCCCGCCCTGTCGTAAATAAAACCAGCTGGCAGCCGGCGGCTGCAAGCGCCGTGGAAGCAATGAGGTCATTACCTGGGGCACTTAAGAGATTTAACCCTTTTGTTTTAAGTGTATCAGCATATTTTAAGACATCGACAATGGTGCTCGTGCCCGCTTTCTGTGTGCACCCAAGGGATTTGTCTTCTAGTGTCGTAATACCGCCAGACTTGTTCCCTGGTGAAGGGTTTTCATAAACAGGTTGATTATGACGCAAAAAATATTCCTTGAATTCATTGATTAGATCAACAATCTTTTCAAAAATCTTTTCATCTGCAGCACGTTCCATTAATATCGTTTCGGCTCCAAACATTTCCGGGACTTCAGTAAGGACAGTTGTTCCTCCCTGTGCAATTAAATAATCAGAGAATCTACCAAGAAGTGGATTGGCTGTAATGCCAGAAAATCCATCGGATCCACCGCATTTTAAACCAATCTTCAATTCTGACAGAGGAACGGACTCCCTTTTGTCATTTTTGGCATTTTCATAGATTTCCATGACCAGTTTAAAACCTTCCTCGATTTCATCGGTAACAGCTTGGGAAATCAGAAATTTCACTCTCTCCTCATTCACTTCACCCAACGCCTTTTTAAACTCAGGCAGCTCATTATTCTCACAGCCAAGACCTAAAACAAGAACACCGCCAGCATTGGGATGCTTTACAGCATTAATCAGTATTTGCTTTGTGTTTTCATGATCATCTCCTAGCTGGGAACATCCATAGTTATGCTTTAAGACAAGGACATTGTCAAACGGGCTAATGTCGCCAACATGACGCTCAAACCGCTTGATAATTTTTTCGGCAATTCCGTTCACACATCCTACAGTAGGTACAATCCATAATTCATTCCGAATTCCAACATTCCCATCTTCCCGGCGATATCCCTGGAATGTCCGATTTTCATTTTGAAATAGATTCTGAGATTCCTTAAACTCGTAATGGTATTCCTGTGTTCCTGATAAATTCGTTTTTGTGTTATGGGTATGAACATGTTCACCAGCTGCAATCACACCGAGTGCATGCCCGATTGGATAGCCGTATTTAATAATATCCTCATTTTCATATATATCTTTTACCGCTATTTTATGGCCGCGGGTGACGTCTTCTTTTATTTGTATATTCTTGCCATTAAGATGAATGGTTTCATTTTTCCTAAAGTTCCTTAGTGCTAGAATAATATTATCATTTTCAGTAATTTGAAGAAAATCCTTCATTAATAGCGACCTCCTACTATATAGATGTTTCAAACAATTCTTTCAGAGCTTCCTTCACTCCCATTTCATAGATAGTAAGGAGGTTTGCACTGACGGTACGATCTAGATTTGGAATCGAGGTCAAATCCATCCCCCATAACCTTTTCTCTGCCAGGATTTCGTTCACGAGTTCTTTCAAAGTAAGTTCATGCTGCTCAAATTCTTCCCAGTGAGTTTTAAAGAATTGCACATTTACCAGATCATCCTGAAGTTCGATTCCGTCATTTCCTCTTTTTCCTCGATAAAAATAAAGCAGGCAGCTTAATGAAAAAACCATTCGTTTTGGCAGGCTGTGATATTTTTCAACATAATCCAATAAGGCGGGCAGGTTTCTTGTCTGAAATTTAGAAATGGAGTTTAATGCGATGCTCATTAAATAATGCTTGATATATGGATTAGCAAAACGGTTAATCACATCATCTGCATAGCTGCATAGCTCTGTTTTCGGCCCCTCTAATGTTGGGATTATTTCCTCTTCGATCATTTCTCTTATAAACCGGCCGATTTCTTCATTATTAACACTTTCTTCCACCATGCTTAATCCGGATAAGTAAGCAACCGGAGTCATCGCTGTATGTGCACCGTTTAAAATCCTGACTTTCCGTACCCTGTATGGGGTTAAATCATTGACAATCAGTGTGTTTAGCCCTGTTCCCTCAACTTTCAGCTCATTTTTTATCCATTCCGGTCCCTCAATGACCCAAAGATGATACTGCTCCCCTACCACCATCAATTCATCCTCATATCCAAGTTGTTCGGTTTTTTCTTTATAGGAATCGGTTGGAAATCCAGGTACTATCCGGTCTACAAGGCTTGAACAAAAAGTATTAGCGTTCTCTACCCATTTAATAAATTCATCCCCAAGGCTCCATTTGCTTGCATATTGCAATACGATTTTCCTCAACTTTTCCCCGTTTCTTTCAATCAGTTCACAGGGAATGATAATGCAGCCGCGCCTTTTATCACCTGCAAACGCTATAAAACGGTGATAGAGGAACGCTGTCAGCTTCCCTGGAAAACTCTTCTGCGGCCGATCCTCCAACTGGTCGGTTGGGTCAAACACAATCCCAGCTTCTGTCGTATTAGAAACGATAAAACGGAGATCTTCTGTCCCTGCAAGCCTGATATATTCCGGGTAATCCGTAAATAGATTAATACCCCTGCTGATTGACTCAATCACTTGATGCTGATTTACCAATTGACCTTCTTTTATGCCCTGTAGGTAAAGGGTGAACAGTCCATCCTGTTTATTTAGCCTTTCAATCTTGTTATTGCCTCGCGGCTGAATAACCACGACACTACCATTGAAATCTGTCTTCTCATTAAGAACATGGATTTGCCAGTCAATAAATCCTCTTAAAAAATTACCTTCCCCAAACTGAAGTACCTTCTCGGGATAGGAGGTATATTCTTGATAAATTTTATTATTAAGTCTTTGCACTATTCTTTTCCCCTTTCCATTATGCACACGTTAACATTTTTGTTCATAAAGAAAGGTAAAAACTAACCTCTCTTCTTAACAGAATCTCTTATGATTAATTCTGTATTGGCAAAAACCTTTTCGGCTTTTTCTTCTTGGCCAGTTACGAGTGAAAGGATTTTTTCCGCACCCAGTACACTGATTTTTTCTAAGGGCCGCTTTACCGTTGTTAGCTTTGGTGTTGTATATTGGGCGAAACCAATATCATCAAATCCAACAATAGAAATGTCATTCGGGACATTCAACCCACTAGCAAACACAGCATTCATTGCACCAATGGCCATGTCGTCATTGGAACAAAAAACGGCTGTTGGAGGCTTTTTCAAGGACAGTAATTTTTCCATTCCCTGATATCCGCTTTCCATATCATAATTTCCGCTCACGGAATAGTCCGGCTGAATCGTAATGCCATTATCAATCAGCGCAGTAAGATAACCGTCCTTACGCATTTGCGTTGATTTAAAGGTTGGAATTCCTTCAATGACTGCGATATCTGTATGACCGCAATCTATTAAATACTGCACAGCTTGTCTCGATCCCTCTGTATCGTTAGAGAGAATGTTGATGATGTAATCTTCTTCAATTTCTCTGTTAAGCACGACGAGGGGAATTTTCTTTTGGAGTACATGATAAATAAAAGAATGATCCCGTACACTTTGGCTCATTAAAATGATCCCGTCAAATCTTTGCAAATTAATACCCGAATAATCCTGATAATCATCGATACCCCGAATAAAAAGGTTATATTCTTGGCTAATGGTACTGTTTACTCCCTTAATTGTGTCTGCAAGGAAGCTTGGCGATGTGCCATTGCTAATACTTGTTAAAAATAAACCAATCGTATGCGACTTTTGCATGACCAGACTTTTTGCATTGTAATTAGGCGTATAATTTAGCTGGGAGGCAATATCAAGTATTTTCCTCCTCGTTGGCTCTTTAATAAAAGGGCTGTTGTTTAGCGCCCTTGATACAGTTGTATGAGATACATTGGCCAATTTTGCAATATCTTTTATAGTAACCATTGTCTTGACCTGCCTTTTGCAAAGAATAATTAAGTTCATTATACCTTATCCTTGCTGCCTCTCCAGCTATAAAACTTTTTAGCTACTGCTTTTAAGAGATGTACTCAACGGTTTCTGCTTCCTGAAAGTCAAAATAGTTTTTGGCGTTGTAATAGGAAATCCCCTGAACAATTTGCCCTAGTAACTCTATATCATTAGGTGCCTCGCCGTTTTCCACCCATTCGCCGATTAAGTTGCAAACCAATCTTCGGAAATATTCATGTCTTGTATAAGATAGAAAACTTCTTGAGTCAGTAAGCATACCGATAAATCGGCTGAAAAGACCAACTGTGGACAATGCCTTCATCTGTTCAAGCATGCCCTCTTTTGTATCGTTGAACCACCATGCTGTACCGAATTGAATTTTTCCAGGCGTCTTACCGTCTTGGAAACTATTTATGATGCTTGCGATTACATAGTTATCTCCAGGATTCAATGAATAAATAATCGTCTTAGGAAGCTGGTTATCCTTCTCCAGTGCGTTCAGAATATGGACTAACGGCTTTGCTATTTGGTCGTCATTCATAGAATCATAGCCTGTGTCAGGACCTAGAATCTTGAACATCCTCGTATTATTGTTACGGTGAGCATTAATATGGAACTGCATGGCCCAGTCTAGTTCGGAATACAGCTTACCAAGATAGATTAACGTGAACGTTTTGAACTTCTTTTCCTCTTGAAGAGAAATACTGCTGCCCGATAATCTCTTTGAAAAAATCTCATTCACTTCTTCGAAGGTTGTTTCTTCAAATACCATAGAATCTAAAGCATGATCCGATACCCTGCCTCCAGCAGAATGGAAAAATTGCACTCGAGCTTCAAGCGCAGCAAGGAAATCTTCATAAGTCACAATATTTATTTCAGCAGATTTCTCAAGCTTAGCGACCCATTCCATAAATCCTTCACGGTTTATTTCTAATCCTTTATCAGGTCTGAAACCTGGTACAACACTGACTGAATATGAATTTTCTTCTCTTAACTTTAGATGGTATTCAAGGCTGTCTACAGGGTCATCTGTAGTACAAACAACCTTGACTTTTGACTTTTCAATCAAATTCCTTACACTAAATCCCTCTTCGTTAAGTTTGGTATTTACTTTTTCCCAAATTACTGGTGCACTTTGTTCATTTAACAAATCATAGATACCGAAGAACCGCTGTAATTCTAAATGAGTCCAATTGTATAATGGATTTCCTATTGTCATAGGTACGGTTCTAGCCCATGCAAGGAACTTTTCATAGTCACTGGAATTCCCTGTTATATATTCTTCGGATATTCCGTTGGCTCTCATTGCTCTCCATTTATAATGATCACCATACAACCAGGCTTCCGTAATATTTTTAAATTTCTTATTTTCATAGATTTCCTTCGGACTTAAATGGCAATGGTAATCAATAATTGGCATGTCTTTTGCGTAATCATGGAATAAAGAGATAGCGGTTTTATTTTTTAATAAAAAGTTTTCATCCATAAATTTTTCCACTTTGCACCATCCTAATATAAAATGTTAACGTTAACAAAACTCTTTATTTTCAGTCTAACAAATCTGAAAAACATTGTAAATAAATTGTTAACGTTAACATCTGGTTTTGTCTTATAATCGCCTTCACTTTTGCTAGTCGTACTTCCACATCAGGCTGCAAGCGAAAAGACCATTATTAGTGAATTCTTGAATAATTTTTAATAACTATACAAAAAAGAGAGCTGGGTAATTCCACCAGCACTCTTTCTACTCTAACAAAATTAATTCGTAACGGCTTCGCGTTTGCGCTTTTTCTCCATTTGCTTTTCGTGCGCCCGAGCGTGGGCACGGTGGCGGTCTTCTTCCACTTCAGCAGACATTTGTATACCCATAGGGACTGTAGTAGCCGCTATTCCTTTGAGCCCGTTCTGGTCTTTCTCAAAAACAAATGATGCTCTTGTTGAAATATCAGCTCCTTGCTCAGTCACAAAAGGAACGACACGGTAATCTGCACGCCATTGTTCTGGAGTGACCTGGCAGCGAACATAACCGCGGTAATTATTAAAGAATTTAATGTGCGGGTTATCCGCCAAAGATTTGGCCGTGTCTGCACGCCAATCAGATCCGTTTCCTCCTGAAGTAATCGATGTTCCAACAAACTCTGCTCCAAAAATCGGAGCCTCTGGATTGTTAAAATCAGTGGTAAGGTTAGAAGCCCAGCTTGCATGCACATCTCCAGTAAGAACGATAACATTGTTGATGTTACTGCCAGCAGCAAAATCAGTGATTCGCTGACGTGCCACCGGATATCCATCCCATGAATCCATACTGAATTTAGGTGCTGTGATGCTTCCCGATTTGCGCTGCGCAAAGAAAATCTGTTGGGCAAGGACATTCCAATGAGATTTTGAGTTTCCTAGATTGCCAATGAGCCATTGTTCTTGTTCTGTTCCAAGAAGAGTGCGCTTTGGATCCAAGGATTCCGGTGTATGAGCTTTCGACCCATCACCATTCGCCTGGTCATCTCGGTACTGACGTGTATCGAGAACATAGAAGTTTGCCAAATCACCATAGGTAAAATCCCGGTATAATTGCATGCCGCCATCGTGGGGCAATGACGACCTGCGGAGTGGCATATGCTCATAATAAGCCTGGTACGCAGCAGCACGACGCTTTATAAATGCCTCAACAGACTGGCCTTTTTCTGGAATGACATTTGCGTAATTGTTTTCAACTTCATGATCATCCCAAGTAACAACCCACGGGAATGCAGCGTGTGCAGCCTTGAGGTGTTCATCAGAACGATATTGGGCATGACGAGTACGGTAATCTTCAATTGTGATAATTTCATCGCCTTTGTGGGCACGGACATTGCCCGTTGATGAAAGATACTCGTTCGTACCGTATTCATATATGTAATCGCCAAGGTGGAATACAAGATCCAGATCCTCCTTCGCCAAATGCTTGTACGCAGTAAAATAGCCGTGTTCATACTGCTGACAAGAAGCGAATGCGAACGTCATGCTTGCTACGTTGGCACCTGCTGCCGGTAAGGTTTTTGTTTTTCCAACAGGACTTATTTCATTTCCGGTCTTGAAACGGTAAAAATAAACACTATTCGCTTGTAGGCCGCTCACTTCTACATGAACTGAATGTGCGAGATCAGGGGAAGCATGTTCCGTGCCTCTTTTGATTATGTTTCGGAAGTTTTCATCAGTGGAAAGCTCCCAATTAACGGGAACGATATGTGCTGGCATTCCGCCGCCATTTAATGGATCCGGAGCTAACCTTGTCCATAATACAACACTGTCAGACAGAGGATCGCCGGAAGCAACACCAAGAGTAAAAGGATATTCGCTGAAGTTCGGAGCTGCATCTACTTTAAATCCTCCCAATGATTGAGCAATGGTCAGCCCAAGTGAGAGCCCAGCGATCTTGCCGGCTCCATGAAGAAAACTGCGGCGATCTATATTCTTTTTCAAATTTTGCTCGTTAAACTTCCTAATCATTTCGTCCAAATTAGTCATGATTTATCCCCTCTCAAATTACATATTTTCACCACGTTTTTGATTATAACTAGGATTTATTAAAAAATTATGAAGTTTGTAAATAGAAAAATAATATGGTTTGCATTAAATGGTTCATATATAATAGGCCATTCCATTTAGTTGAAGAAAAAATTCACAACAATAATTCGGATTTCTTCCAATCAACGGCAATTTCTATCGACATTACATAGCCTTTTTTTCCTGTTTTTCTTAATATTATTTTCATAAAAATCTTACAAACTATCTTTTCAATATAATGTGCACGTTACCTTCCTTGACCATCTAAGGTGCCTTCTAAAACAAAAAATCTCACCTTCTATATAGAAAGTGAGATTTTTATGTTGAAATCCTTTATAACCTTATTGAGTAACTTCCTCGCCTTGATATATCCGAAATGCGGGAACAATTGTGTCGGAAACAATTTCTTTTCCTTTTTCACGAATGAAGTCTAATTTATAATAGGCGTCAAATCTTTGGCTGATTTCCGTTTTCACCAGTTCCGGCGGAGTAACGACGATGAATTGGAACTTCAGTTTTTCAGCAACGGCAAATATTGGATCAAGGACATGTGCTGAGGCTGCTTGTCCGAACGGATTATCACAGACTAATGGAACCCAGCTTTGGTCGGTTTCACTTTTAACAGATAGTAACATCATCATCATCACCATTCGGGCTGATAGCTTTTGCCCTCCGCTGCCATCTGATTTCGTCTTAGAACCTTGATTAATCGTCTGCCAGGTTGAATAATGTTCTCTTTGCGGTTTTCCGTACATAAAGGCATTATCCGTTCGCATGTTATAGACAAGCAGTTCAGGATACCTATTTCTTAGTGAAACAAACAAAATTTGTTCATCACTAATCAATTGTTTGACTTCTTCATCTAATGCTCGATTATGATTATCGATTAGATCAAATTGTTTGGTTATTTTATTAATTGCAGCTACGAAATGCTGCTTCAGCAATGGTTCGATATCTTCAGGCTTTTTAGGTAAGATGTCTTCTTTAAGCTGGACGAGCGGAAAGGACCCTCGTTCATTTTTCAACTTCATTTTTGAAACCATTGAACGAATTGCCTCTGAAATGCTCATCACTTTCATGCTGGCACGGCTAGCCCAGAAGTTTTGCGCCTTTTCTGCTCTTTCCTTATCGCGTTCCAATTGCTCCAATCCACTTTGTGAAAAACGCTTCATATTTTTAACAACGCTTTGGATATGCGTATAATGCCTTGTATCCATATGGTCAAGTGTTGTTAATACTTCATTTTTAAAGCGAATCTCCCAATCCTTGCCTTCAATTGTCAGCTTTAAATTTCGTAATGATTGATCGATTTTCGCATGCTTCTCTTGGCCTTCTTCTTGTATAGCTTGATGTTTTTCACACCAGGATAAGATACTTGCTTTTCCTTGACTCTTAATTTGTTCTACATCCTCATTCGTAAATACTCCCGCTTCTTCCTTTAGGATGACGGATAGTGTTAGGAGATCTCCTTCATAACCAGTAATATGATTTTCAGTTTCTTTTTTGCGTTTCTCCGCCTGCTTTACTTCCTCTTTCGTTAACTTTGTTTGGTCTTTTATTTCTACTTCTTTAACCACTAAGTCAAGATCTACCCATTCTTCTGGCTGTTTTTCATGCTTCTCGACTTTCTTCTCTGACTTTCCACGTTGTTCCGCTGCATGCTTTAAGGACGTTTCGGCGACGGTTACAGCCGTTCCTTGATCCCGTTCTTCTTTTTCCGCTGCCTTTGCTTCCTTCTGTGCAGTTTGCAGCATATTTTCTAAGATACTGATTGGTTCAGATGGTTCCGGAGCATCCTTCCAATCTTCATTATGAGTTGTGAGTTTCTTTTCTAATTTCTTTTGCTGCTTCTGTTCGGTTTCTTTTCTTGCTTGTAGAACGAGTAATTCTTTAGCCTGTTCTTCTTTAGATTTTTGCAGCTGCTTTAGCTCTTCGATACTTCCGTTTATCTCTTGTAGTAAATGCAGCGATAGATGAGGAACCTCTTCGCTTTGGTCCGCTTTTTGGTCAGGAGGAAAAACGGCTTCTTCAATAAAGAAGGATATCTCCTTGATATTTTGTTCAGTTGTAAGCTTCCATTCAACATACGTTTGATTCCACTGGTTTTGCAAATCAACGATAGTTTGATATTCTTTTCCTATTTCTTGCTGCTGAATAGTCAAGGCTTCCTTTTGTTTTTCCTTCTCAAGTTTGACCCGTTTATTTTCTTGGTGAAGCGTTTTTTCTTGATCAAAAGCCTCTAATGTTTCTACATCTTTTGTCAGCTTTTCTATCTTGCCGTTTGCCTTTTCCAGCTGTTCTTTTATCCCAAGCTGTAATTCTTTTTCTTTATCAACTTGTGTTTTGATTTCCTGTAATTTCGTTTTCTTGGAAGATAGAGCGTTTAGCTCATGGTTCCAAGCTTTTTCAAGATCACTAGCAAGCTCACCAGATAAAAAACGATCAATTTCTTTTAAAATTCGACGTAATGAGATTTCTGTTTTTTCAATTTCAAGGAGAGCATCTTTCTTTTCTTCTATTTGTTTAGCAATCTTTATTTTCCAGTCCGTGAATTGGTTTTTATTCGATAAAAGTTCTTTCTCCGTTCCGTTAATGATTACAAAGGATAGTTGTTGATGTTCACTATTCATTTCCTCGCGCAAGAAAATCGGAACAGGACTTTTAAACATCCTGCCTGAAAGAACCTGATGATTTATTTTTTTCCATTGCTGCCCACTTACGACCAAACCGTATGGAAGAAGCGGATTTGACATTAGGCAGCTCGCCATATCCTCTGTCCCTAAGGATTGAAGAAATTGAGTTCCATAAAACACATCAATCCCAGTCTTTTCATCAATCCATTCCTTTAATTCTTTCACGTCTTTATTTGCGACCCAGAAAGGCTCATCGTTTAAGGAGTGGTCGAGTTGTGTTTCCCAAAGTTCTTTTTTCATTTGTTCAGCTTGCTGACGGTTATGGTTCAGTGTTTCTTCAATCTGTAAGCTATACTTTGATAAAAGAGAAGGTGTAAATGGTGCAGTGACGTCATCTAATATACCAAGAAGCCTATCTAGTAGTTTTGCTTCTTTTTGCTTTTGCACTTCATTTGCTGCGCTTAGTTCTTCACATTTTTCTTCTGAATACTGAATCGATTGGACGAGCGTACCATGTGAAGCAGCAAGCTGATTTTGCAGTTCACTAGATTGTTTATCTTTTGCATGCAACTCTACTACTCTAGCTTTTTTATCTTCAATTTGTTTAAGAATAGCCTCGTTCAAGCCCTTAAAGTCATAGCTTAAGCGGTCGCCAAATGTTTGGATGAGTGCCGCTTCCATAGACTCAAAGTTATGCATTTGTTTATAAAGAAAATCAATTTCAGTACTAAGCTGGGCAATGTCTTTTGTCTTTTGTTTATCTTGCTGCGCGAGCTCTGTTGCTTTTTTCTTTAAATATTTTTGATACCCCAAGTACTGTTTAACACCATCTTGGATGGATTGATAGGACTCGTCCCACTCTTTTCTAGCTTCTACTTTGATTTCAGACATTCTTTGATTCACTTGCTCTAAGCCGCTATTTTGTTCCAATGTCGCAATCTGTTGTGACAGAGAGGTGATACTTTGTTCATTTTCACTCCACTCTTTTAATAAAGCTAGAAAGACCAATTGTTCTTTTCGTTCCTGCTTCACTTTAACAATCTCTTGTAAAGAAGTATGTTTAGCTCTTTCCTCTACTAATTTCTTTTCCCAATCCATGACCTCTCGGTGAGCTTTTGCAAACTCTAAATTATCTTTTTGAAAGCGAAGTTCTGCTTGCCTTATGATTAATTTTTCCATATCTTTCTCGATAGCTAGTAAACTTTCCTCTTCCGATTGCTTCAAATGCTTCAGCGCACCAAGGAGTTGTCTTCCTGTCTGTGTACTTGCATGGACGATTTCTTTATGTTCCACTCCTTTAGCTAAGTGCTCTTCGAATGGAACAATATCTTCTAAAAACTCTTTATGGGCTTGCTCTCTTTTTAATAGAACAGGCAAGTCCTTAGCGATACTTGCCTGACTTTTGAAAATCTCCACCAGATCGTCCTTTTGATGTTCGGTTCGATGTAAGACTTGACTCACAGTAGGAATGATTCGTTTTTGGAACAGGGAATGGTCATCCTCAGCGCCCTCGAAGTATTTCCCAACACCGCCTTCATCCTTGTTAATATCCTTCATAATATCCCAGTCTTTACGGTTAATTCCGTATGTATCAAGGATGCGATAGTGCTTCTTCGTATCTCGGTAAACGTCAAATCCATTCCATTTTAGATAGTCCTTCAAGCTTTCACTATCAGCAGCCTCATCATTTTCATAAAGTGGAATATGCTCAAGTGCTGCCTCTTCTCTACGCTCAAATTCTCTTGTGTAAAAGGTAATATTGGGGAGGATCTTTGCTTCCTGTTCCAAGGTCTTATTTTCATTTCCACCTTCTTCACTCATTGAAATCCGCTGTTCAGCTGAAAACATACCTCCTGTGATCAGATGGCGACGGTCTGCACCGTCCAATTCCCATTGAATAAGAACATGAAAGGTATAGGGAATAAATTGCTCTTTATTATTAAAAAAGAACTGCTGATAATAGCGATTGTTCTGCTTTCCCCACGAGGTTCCAGGTTTAAGGATTTGGAAAATCGTTTGCAGGAACACACCTTTTCCGCCCCCATTCATCATCGCAATGAGCCCATTTGTTGAGGTCTCCTCATTATGGAAATTAAACGTGGTATCTTTATATTGCTTTTGCATGCCATCATACTTCAGGTTGACAATTCTAATTCGATTGATTTTCGGCATGCTCATTCTCCTCCGCAGTCATTAACTTTTTGAATAGTTCATAACGATCATAATCATGATACAAGTATTCAATTCGCTCAAAAAGCTCACTCTTAGGAATCACCTTAGCGATATCGTCCCGATCAAGAATCACGATCAGCCCCTCTGTTTCTAATAAACGCATAGCCCCAGCAATTAAACCGATGCGGGTTCGCCGATTTCCTTTTTTTAGTCCAAAATCATCACTATCGACCTCCATGTATTTCCATGTGGTCACAACTTCCTTCATATCAATTCGTTCTTCTTCCCCGAAGGTCGGTTGAGTTTTAAGAATACTCTCCCATTTCATGATAAGATCATTGACTTGCCGTTCTAGTGCATAGTAGCTAATGCCCTCCCGCTTCGTGCGGATTTTCGCAGCCTGATTGCGATCGATGGCTGCTAAAAAAGACATAATAACAATACTAATAAGATGAAAGTGTTTTTTCGTTTCCACTTGCCTATGCTTATCTTTCAAATGGGTAAAATTCGTTGCAAAGACGGAGCCGGTTGGCTGAACAACTAAATGGATGCGTTTAGGTGCTTCAATGATATATGTACCGGATTCGTCTGCTAATAAAAGAACCGTCTGTCTCACATCCGGATCAAAATATGTCTGGAAGTGTTCACTATTTTCGTCGATTACTTTATCTTTTAATAGAGTAAAATAGACAGCGGATGCCTTTTTAATACTTTCTGCATTCATCATTTTCCCTCCTGTACACAGATCTTAAATGGGGTGATTTTCATTTGATACCAATGATGCGGCTCCGCTCGATGGTCAAACTTGGTAAAAATCTTTGAGCCTTCAAACACTTGAAATTGCGGGTATTCTTTCATTAGTTTAGAAAGAAGAATTTCCCTCTCATCGCTTAAGGTTTCTTCCTTTCGATGCAGTACTTGAACCTTCAACGGCTTTTTATCGAACATCATCCACAAATCTATTGTTTCAGATTCCTCAAACCATAAATCCTGTACTTCTAATGGCAGCTCTTTTAAATCCTTTAATGAAAATTCACCGTTCGTTTGTAAAAATTGAAATACATAACTCCATGCCTTAATAACAGAATCCCAGTTAGTCACTCGCAGTCGGGTAATACTTTCTTCTGCCTCCTCTTCGACTACCGTCTCGGTTATCTGTTTTTCATCGAATTCTTGTTCACCCCAGATCCAATCGAGTGGCAAAATAAATTCATTCTTCGGTGAAAATAACGGAGAAAGAACTCTTTCTATTTCCGTAAAACTTTGAACTCCCTCCTTCATAAACAAATTTTCATAAAAATGTTCGCGAAATGAAACGAGGCTAGTTTCCCAAAATAGTGAAGGATTTTCCGCTTTTAATTTCATCTCATAGGAAATATTTTGAATGACTAGCTTCGCAAAACGATCATGCAATTGCCTTGTATGTCCAATTTTCTCTTGGAGAAGAATTAATTCTTTCTGAATGGAATCATCTTCTTCATTTCTGCGTTTCGTTTTATCGATCATACTGGTAATCGTACGAAAGTGATTTTTTTCTTCTTCAAATTGCTTTTCAATTTCACCACGATTGTCTGCCCTTTGCCATTCTTCATCAATCAATAAGATTTTGGGATTGTTGATCATTTCCTTTTGAAAAGAGAATTCATTTGCCATTAAGCGGTTCACGCGTGAAATGAGGTGATCGAGGTTTCGGGTAGCTTTTCGAAAATTACCATTCTTAATCAGCTGCATACTATATAGTTGTTCAATGGTGATGGAGAATTCCTCAGCCATTTCCCTGCTCATAAAAATCATTTCCTGTGAGACATCAGTGAGTTTATAAACAATAGAACCACCCATCTCTAAATTCGTATATAATTCATCCATCGTGACATAGCGAAAGACCTGAGTCTCCCAGGATTGTCTGATTTCATCGTAATATAATGCCTCAAATGGTTTGCTGTACTCTTCCTTTCCCTGATACAACAGACCGCTTGTAATCCGTTCAATTTGCTTGTCGTCTGCTAGAAGCTTCATTTGTTTGATAGAGTCTTCAACCATATATTTGATATCTGATTTCCGCCTGTGATCATCATCATTTAATTCTCTATAAAAAATGGTGAGGAGTACCTGCATGAGAATGGATTGGATATGAGGTTTCAGTTCTCCTACTTCCATTCCCCTGCCAAGCTCAAACAGTGGATTTAATCGTTGCATTCTCTGGGCGAAGCCTTCCCATGATTCGTTCACTGCCATCTCCTCCATGTTTCAATTGTTAAGACTTCTTGCGGGATCCGTTTATTTTCCTGCCATAATTGTTGTAATAGTGCTTGCTCTTCTTCCGTAAACCATTGAAAGAATGCATCACGGTATTTAATGTTTTGTGTTTGACCTTGTTTTTGATCATTTCTTTGAGCTATGCACTCTAGCATTTTACGATAGATTTTCAAGGCAGGCTGAATACAGCAATCCGGGTATTTTTCTACCAGCCTGCTAATAATCCCATATCCCGCTGCATCTAGATCACCCGCGTAATAGAAAAGATAGTTGTTGTGTGGAAACATTCTGAAGAAAAAAGAAAAGCTTCTTTCAATTTTCGTTCCTTCCCCATAAATAATCAGTTCAGGTTCATAATCGAGTTGATTGGATTCTAATAATTTAATGGAAGTATGGAAGAAAGATAGGTTCTCGACAATCAGGACTCGCTGAATATCTTTTATCTCTTTCCCTTGTTTCATCCAAAATACAAATGGCTCCCCGTAGTTCACCATTTTAAGCTGCTCTTCTGATACTCCAATTCTAGCTAAAAATCCTTTCCCCTCAGGAAAGCTATCACCATCATATAAGAATTTTTCATGACCAAAGAGCTCTAGACTTCTTTCCTCAAATGACACTATTTCTCGTTCCTGGCTAGTTTGTAAAAATGTATATACATTCTGGATGCGATCCCATTCGTCTTGTGTCTGCCATTCAGGATGCCGTTCATAATAGGAAAAATCAAACAGATCACTTAATTTCATCATCGCAAGACGATCCCATTTGTTTTCCTGAACTTTTATATTAACCCAATAAAATAGCTTAAGCGCTGGAGTTCTTCCATTATATTGATTATTTAGAATAGGGATGAGCTGTCCCTCAGCCTCCAATGTTTGAATGGCATGGTAAAACAAAGAATACCCGTCCATCTCAAAATAATCCTCCAATAGCTTACGCAGCTGAAGTTCCAAATCGTTAATATTTATCTTCTTCTTCTGTTTAGGGTGTTGAATATCCTCAATAAAACCTCTCACCCGTGTTTCAATGATGTCGATTGTACTCACCTGCTTAAATCTTCATAATTTAATAGAATAGACTCCTATTGTCCCATTTTTGGACATCCTTATATTATAAACTAGTTGTGAAATTGTTTCTAGACATACCTAGGGTACGGTTCCTCTGGCAATTTTAGGCCAGGAGAACTATTCCCTAGGTTTTTGTTTATTATTTAACATATTAGTTTTATACTATTTAAGAAATGTTTAAGGTTACTATTGAAGAATAGAAGTAATTGATAGAAATAGAGGAAGAGGAAGAGGCACCATGAATAGAAGATTGATTAAGTTGTTCCTATTTCTAATTGCTATAGGGATTAGTACTATTTTAATATTTAGAGAAAACGAAACGACACCGTCTAAAGCAACAGGCATTGAACAGAAGAAAGATGTACCCTTACCGACCGAACTCCATCCCGTTGTAAAGGAACGTAGCGATCAATTAGTTCAACAAGCAGCAAAGATAGGAATTGTCGTTTTAATTACTGACGGTTTCCGCAGTATAGAAGAGCAGAACACCATTTATGAACAAGGACGTACAACAGAGGGCAATGTTGTCACGAATGCAAAAGGTGGAGAATCCTATCATAATTATGGGCTCGCGATTGATTTTGCACTTGAAACTCCTTCAGGAGACGTTATTTGGGATCGTCAATATGATCGTAATCAAAATGGAAAGGCCGATTGGTCCGAGGTGGTGAAAATAGCTAAGTCATTAGGGTTCGAGTGGGGCGGTGATTGGAAAGATTTTAGAGATTATCCACATTTCCAAATGGATTTTGGTCTGACAATTGCCGATTTACAGAATGGGCAAAGACCCGATGAATCATCTAACGTGGCGGATAGTAAGTAAAGAAGAAGACCAAGGGAACGGTTTTCCCGGCCAATTTGGCCAGGAGAACCGCCCCCTTGGTGTTGCTATTTGTGGTCGATAATCGCCCAATAGGCTGGTTTTACATTGTATTCCGGATCAAATACAAATGGTGCATCTTTTCCTGATCTTCTTTCTACTCTATCATATGGTGCATTTGCGTCTGTTACTACGTTACCTTCTGCATCATAATAAACATCTGCACGGTCATTTAACCATGTATGGTTATCGGCAATTCCCCAGAATGTCACATTACTGATTTTATCGCCCAATTTCTCATATAGCTTAAATAAACGATCATATCGCTCTGCTTGATCGATGAATTTCTGTCCTGGAATAGATTCATAAGAAGGATACGCCCTAACTGGCCAGCCATACATGCTGACATCAAGCTCAGTTATTTGGTTATCTAACCCAAGATCGGCAAACATGTTAATTGTATCTTCAATTTCTTTTTCAGATGGCCAGCCAATTTGAATGTGACCCTGATGCCCAACCCCATCAATTGGAACACCTTGCTCTTTTAAACTTTTTACTAGGTTATAAAGGTATGTTCTTTTTGGTGTTACTTCTGTATTGTAATCATTGATATAAAGCTTAGCGTCTGGAGCAGCATATTGTCTGGCTGTCTCGAAAGCAACTTTAATATAATCCGTTCCGGTAATTAGGAACCATGGAGATTGACGTAAACCTTCAGGATGTCCACCCCATTCGTCGATTACTTCATTGACAACGTCCCAAGATTTAATATCATCACTATAACGTGATACAACTGCTTGAACATGATTTTGTAATCGGCTTAATAAAAGTTCCTTGTTTTCCTCAAGATTTTCCGGATCAGCCACCACTTGTTTTCCATTTTGCCAAGTAACCATTGATTTACCATTCTCATCTTTGAAGAACCAATCTGGTACTTGGCTATGCCAGACAAGGGTATGACCGCGCATGTTCATTCCATTTTCTTTCGCAAACTTAACAAGTTTATCTGCCGGCTCCCAGTTAAATTGGCCTTCTACTGGCTGTAAACTGCTAGGCTTCATCACGTTTTCTGCTACGATACTATTAAAATGGTGCTTTACCATTTGTGAGTCTTTTGCATCTAATAATTGATATGGCTCCACGGCTGCACCAATGGTGAAAGAATCTTTATATCTTTGGTCCAATTGTGGTGCTGTTAATCCGCTAATACTTGGTTTATTTGAGATATTTGCTGCGGCACCAACTGTCGATCCAACAGGTATTAATAAGGCTAAAGCTAATCCAGAAAGGATAGGTTTACGTAAAACTTTTAGCATGTTTTATTCTCCTTTTTAACAAAAGATTTTTATTTCGAAAGGGCTTACTAAAATCTCTGAACAAAAACGAGGAATTAATTGGATGGTAATTTGCATGTTATAAGGATTCAATTTATGTAATGACGACCTGTTACTCAACCTCCTTTATAAATTTCATTTATGAAGGGACCTTCTTTCAAAACTTTCTTTCTTTTCTGAATTCATTCTACTTAAAATAACATTGTTTAAATACCCAACAAAGTAAAGGTTATACTTTTATTACTAAAGGTAATAACACCAAGGGGACGGTAAATGGATTTTTCTTACTAAAATAGCAAATCAAAAAACCGCACGAGTGAAATACTCCGTTTGCGGTTTTTTAATATTAAAAATCTATTAGGTTAGAAGAAGTTTTCAAACCATTAGATATTCCATAATGGTCCTTGGCACTTTTCTCATGAGATGGTACATAAAGTCCACTCATGAGTTCAATCAGTTTTTTACCTGTTAATGGCAATGCTTCTTCATCGTAAACCATATAAAAATTCCGAAGCAAACGGAATTCTTCTATTTTAAGCCGCCGGAGTGTTTTTAATTCCAGCTCTTTTTTAACGGCTGATTTAGATAAAATGGATATTCCTAAACCAGCTTCAACGGCAGATTTAATCGCTTCAGTATGTTCAAGCTCTAATATAATTTTTAAATTAGCAGGATCGACTTGATTTCTCCTTAAGATATCCTCCATAACCTGTCGTGTACCAGAGCCTTTCTCCCGAATAATGAAGGGTAGTTCCAGCAGTTCATGAATCGAAACATAATCTTTTTCTGTGAAGCTTTGGTTTGGAGGCGCTATAACAATCAGCTCATCCTCGGCAAAGGGCACTTGTTTGATAGCTGGATAAGATAGCATTGATTCTATAAATCCAACATAAATTTCTTGGTTCTTAAGTTTCTCAATAATTTGTCCGGAATTGTATATACTAAAGTGAATCTTCACTAATGGATATAGCTGATTAAACTTCGCCAAAACAAATGGAAGGACATGTTCACCTATCGTTAGACTTGCCCCCGCCTTTAAGTCTCCATGAACCATTCCTTTTAGTTCTTTCAGTTCATTGGTTGTTTCATTAATAATTGAAAATAAATTTTTAACCTGTTTATATAATATTTCTCCTGCTGGAGTTAACGCCATTTTTTTCGTTGTCCGTTCGATTAATTGACATTCCCACTGTTCCTCAAGCTGCTTAATTTGGATGCTTACAGCTGATTGAGAAATATGCAAATCTTTTGCTGTTTGTGAGAAACTTTTGTTGTTAGCAGCCACATAAAATACCTTTAAATAATCTAAATTCATTTGTTTCCCCTCGTATTAGCAGTCTTTTCAAACCTAAAAAAATGGAGTTACCTTAAAATAATCGGTATAGAAATAATAATAACGGAGAAAGGCAAAGGAGTCCAACGAACCCTAGGATTGCCACAACAATAGGTTTCAGACCCACTTTTTTAAAATCTGACCATTTTATACTCAATCCGAGTCCTGCCATGCCCATCGCAAGGAAATAGATGCTGAGTAGCAGAAGTAAGTTGATAATGTGATCGGGAATCAACTGTAAGGTGTTAATACAACTCATGAGTAGAAATCCGAAGATAAACCAAGGAATCGGAAGTTTTCTTGAATTTCTCTCCTGCTTTACATTTTTTCTATTCATAAAAAAGCTTATTAATAAAGCAACTGGAATTAAAAGTAATACTCTCCCAAGCTTAACAAGGATGGCTGTTTCACTTCCAAGCTCACCGCCAGGAACGGATGCAGCCACTACATGGGCCAGTTCATGCAATGTAGCCCCCACTAACAAACCATATTCCGTATCGGTCAGTGGTAAGAATGGAAATAGAAAGATAAATAACAAAGCGCCTATTGTTCCTAGGATGGCAATACAGGAGACAGCAACCGCTGTTTGTTCTTGTTTACTTTTTATTAACGGTGCAACGGCTACAATAGCTGCTGCTCCACAAATGGCTGTTCCCGCTGCTACTAAAATAGTTAACTCTTTATTGGTTTTAAAAATTCTTCCAAGGGTTAATATGAACATCATGGTAAAGGCAATCACCAGGATATCAATGATGATGATCGAAACCCCGGAATCAACGATTTGAAACAAATTTAACCGGAACCCTAAAAGAATAATACCTGCACGCAATAATTTTTTACTACTGAATTGGATTCCTAAGGATACATTTATTGAGCCTGGTAACGGTATTGTATTGTTCCAAAGTGCTCCAAGAAGAATTGAAATAATCATGATTCCCATAATCGAGAACAAAGGTAATTTTGCTATTAATCCAGCTAAGATAGCTAAACTAAATGTGAGGAATATTCCTATTCCATATCCCTTATAATCTAACCTTCTTTTTGGCTGGACTTCTATATGCTGCAATTCTTGGACTTTTTCAGCACCCATTCTAATCCCTCCATCCTTTATATATTTAGGGTATCATGGTTTCTCCCCTGTATTTCTTTGATTCTATAAAAGGATTTATTAAATAGTTTAATAAAGCAATCACATGGTAATAGATTCAAAAGGAAAAGGAGATTCATATAATATCTCCTTTTTTTGCTTAACAGTATTTTTTTATAACAGGTACAAATGGATCTAAATTTAAGATTTAATATCGAATGTTGATTGACCAGGTTGACGGGGAATATCACCCTCATTTGTAAGCGCCTTCCCGATGATGTAATAATCGAGCTTGTCTTTTGGAATACTCTGGTATTCCTTCCTTTTGTACAAATAAAAGGCAATACCTAAAAGAGTCCAAACAAGTAATGCTATTAGTGAAGGTGTCCCTAATGCTGATGGAGAAAATGGGATTAATAATAGTCCTAAGAAGGATAGACTGGATATGATTCCGATAAGACAGATGAATTTCTTTACCGGTGATACAAGTCCCTCTCCATCTTCACCTGTAAGAAGTCCTTTATCTTTTTCGCTCCACTTGAAGACTTTATAGGCAGTAAAGCAGGTATAAAAATAGGCAATCGTTACACCTGTTGCAGACATATCGACAATCCATAATAGGACTGGACGGCCAAACCATGGTGCAACTAAGCAAAAAACAGCTGTAAAAATAATACCTAAATGTGGAGTCTTATATTTTGGATGAAGCTTTGCAAAAGAATCAGGTAATATTTTTGCTCTCGCCATGGCAAATAGCAAGCGGCTTGAGGAAACATAGAAACCATTTAGACCAGTAAACACACCCATGCACATCGCAACGGCTAATAATAACATTCCGAATCCGCCAAGGGTGCTCGATACGACATCTCCCGTTCCCCAGATTGGCTTTCCTTCAACTAATTGCTGCCATGGAACGGCTACACCGGTGGCTATGATCATAAATGTGTATAGAAATGCTGCGAATATAAGTGAGTAAATGATTAAAGAAAATGCCTTTTTTGGCGGGAAATTAAATTCTTCCGCGGCTTGTGGAATATTATCAAATCCAACATAGGCCCATGGTGCAATAGCTACGATTGCAATGATACCTGATAAAGCTGGAATTCCTGGCTTCATTAAAGGAGTTAGGTTTGATAGGCTTGTGTCAGGATGTAAAATCATACCAGCTGTCAATAATAAGACCCCTAACACTAGAATGATACAAAAAACATATTGAATTTGTCCTGAAAGGGATGCGCCCTTGATATTAAAATAGGCGAAGAGAATTAATGCAAGACTAGCGATGATTACTTCTCCTAGGTAAACCTGCCAGCCGTTAATTTCATATAAAAATACTACATTTGTAATCGAGGGCAAGATGAATTTCCCTAGCAGGGAAAGTGCTGATGCGTTTAAAGCAACGATACAAATATAACCAAGCGTTAAGAACCATCCGCATATATACGCATGTATCCTGCCGAAACCAACATAAGCATAGGCGAATTCTCCTCCTGAAACCGGAAGCTTTTCTATTAAAATCCCATAGCTGACTGCAATTAACATCATTAAAAGTCCACCAATTAAGAGACCAATAATTGCTCCTAAGGGCCCAGCTTTACCCATCCATTCTGTTGGCAGTATAAAACATCCCCACCCGATTGCTGAACCTAAAGCAATTGCCCAAATCCACTGTGGTTTAAAGCTTTTCTCGAGTTGAACTCTTTCCTGTTCCAAATACATGCCCCCTTTTATCGATACATAATTTTATATAAATGATCTACTTTCATCCCCTACTCCTCCTATTTACAAAAAGCAGGAGTCTAGTATTGATCTACTAAACTCCTTTTGTCTGTTCTTACCAATTACGATGATCTAAGTGAGCATATTTTGGTAATAATCTTGTTGGTAATTGTAAGGCATCCTTTCTAAACGGCGGTGCCAGCTGCGTTCCATCTACCTGGATATCAATGACTGTTGGTTTATCGGATTTTAATGCTGTTTGCAAAGCCTCTCTCAGTGCTTCAGGATTATCAACGCGCACCCCGTTGGCTCCCATGCTCTTTGCTACTTCTGCAAAATTCGGCCCTTCGATATCAGCACCTACAAATCTATTATTATAGAAATCTACTTGGTTCTTTTTCTCTGCACACCATGCTCCATTATTAAAGACACACGCAATGATTGGGAGCTTTTGTTCAACGGCTGTACTCACTTCATGCAAGCTCATTCCCCATGCACCATCACCGACAATCGCAACTGCTGGGCAATCAGGGGCAGCCAGCCTTGCGCCAATAGCTGCTGGGTAAGCAAATCCACAGTTACCAAATGTTAAAGCGGCTAAATGCTTTCGCGGCTGAGTAAATTTCAAATAGGAATTGGAAGTAGAAGACGTGTTTCCAATATCGGATGAAACAATCGCGTCTTCAGGCAGTACACGTGAAATTTCCAGTAAGGCGCGCCGCGGATTCATCGGTTTACCTTCCACCATCGCTAAATCAACAAGCTCTTGTTCCCAGTTTTTCCTTTCAGCTGCGACTTTTTGAACCCGTTGTTCATTTCGTGGAAGATATGGCACTTTTACCTTTAAGCGAGTCAAAATTTCATTGCTCGCATCGAAGGCATCCCCTAAGATTCCCACTTCTACAGGGTGAGTTCTTGCGATATTACGATGATTGATGTCGATTTGAATGATTTTAGCTTCTTTAGGGAAATAGTCAATATCATAACAAGGAAGCGTACCAAATACGGATAATCTTGTTCCAACCGCTAGAATGACATCAGCATCTTTCAATGTATTCATCGCAGCCTTTGATCCCATATAACCAATTGGCCCTACGGCAAGCTCATGATTACATGGAAAGGCATCATTGTGCATATAAGAAACAGCAACAGGCGCTGATAAATACTCCGCTAGTTCTTGGACAACTGGGACTGCATCGGCATCGACAGCCCCTCTTCCAGAGATAATCACTGGATTTTTTGCATTTTGGAGAATTTTAACTGCTTCATCAATCGCCCTTGAATCACCAAAGCCTTTCTTCTCTACCCGATATTGATAAGGCTGTAAAATATAGTCCTCTACTTCTCCATAAAAATAATCCCTTGGAATATCATAAAGAACTGGGCCTCTTTCCGCATATGCTAAGCGGAATGCAGTCCTTAAGCAGTCCGCAACACGGCTTGGATGTGGAACGCGGACAACGGCTTTTGTGATCTTATCGAAAACAGAAACTTGATCACATTCCTGGAATCCATCCCAGCCAACTGTTCTTGTTCCTGCGGATGGTGAAATAATAACCATTGGTGTATGGGCATGGGTGGCTGCTGCAACAGATGTGACCATATTGGTGATCCCTGGTCCATTTTGACCAATAACAACCCCTGCTTTTCCTGTTATTCTTGTAAAAGCATCGGCCATATGGGCAGCACTTTGTTCATGGCGGACTGGAATAAATTTAATTTCGGCAGCTGGGAGTAGATCAAGCATATCCATAAAAGCTGAGCCTAAAATCCCATACATTTGGTCAATACCTTCCGCTAATAACGTTTCAACAATCGCTTCGCTAGGAGTCATTTTTATTTTTTTTGTTTTCATTGCTTGTAAATCCTTTTCTACTTTTGCCATTATGAACACAACCTTTTCTAATTAAATTTGATTGAAAGCATATTTTACTGTTTCGACTAGGAAATTTAGGTCATCTTCAGTTGATGAAAGCGGTGGTGCAACAATGATGACATTATTAAATCCTGGTACTGTATCCCCATTACGGCCAATAATTAAGCCTTTTTCTTTACACTTTCCAATAATTTTTGTCATTAATTCGTCAGAAGCAGGTTCTTTTGACTGTTTATCTGTTACCACTTCAATTCCATATAAAAATCCGGAATGACGTATCTCACCAACATGTGGATGGTCATTCAAATCTTTTAATCTGCCTAAAATCTTATCACCTAAATCTGCGACTCTCTCAACAATATTTTCGCGTTCGATGATTTCAATATTTTTCAACCCTACGGCACAGCTGGCTGGGTGTCCGCCGTAGGTAGAGACGTGGCGCAAGTGATTATCAGCACCTTTGTCCTTAAATTTCTCAAAGATATGAGATTTAACTGCTGTAGCACCAAGTGGTAAATAGCCACTTGTTAAACCTTTTGCCATGGTAACAATGTCGGGTTGAACTCCATCTGAATGCATAAAACCAAACATTTTCCCCGTTCGGCCAAATCCGGATACCACCTCATCCATTATGAGTAGAACATCATGTTTTTTACATATTTCTGCTACACGCTGCAGGTATTTAGGAGAAGGGATAATCACTCCACCCCCAGAAATAAATGGTTCCATGATAACGCCTGCTACTGTTTCCGCACCTTCCCAAGTAATCATTTGGTCGATCATATCAGCAGCTACTTTATCCACATCCTTCACTTCATCCCCAAATGGACTTCGATAGCTATAGGGCGGCGGTACATGAAGGAAACCTGGTACCCCCGGATCGTACTTCACCCGGCGATTTGCTTGTGCAGTCGCACTTAAGGCTCCTAACGTAGAGCCATGATAGGCACGATATCTGGAAATAAACTTATACTTACTCGGATTTCCGTTTTGATTATGATATTGGCGGGCAATTTTGAATGCGGTTTCATTTGCTTCCGAACCGCTATTTGAAAAGAACGTTTTGTAGGAATCCCCTAGAAGTTCGCTAATTTTTGCAGAGAGTTCAATTGCTGGTGTATGACTGAGTGTAAGCGGAAAATAGGAAAGCTTCATCATTTGTTCGGCTGCCGCATCGACAATTTCTTTACGGCCATGTCCTAAGTTTAAACACCAGAGTCCTGAGACCCCGTCCATATAACGATTTCCGTTAAGGTCTGTAAACCAGGCTCCTTCACCTGATTCCGCAATCATTGGCTTCCCGCCTTCAACATGGCGGCTCATCGCATGCCATAAATGCTCATTATCCTGGTTTACCAACTTTTCATGATCCAGAATGTCTGTTTTGTTCATCGACAAATGCCTCCTTTATTATTTAGTTGTCTGTAAGTTCTTGTGAAATACATCTTTTATTGGTGTGAAAGGTAAGTTATACGTAGAAGCGACAGCAGGATGAGTGACTTTTCCTTCAATAGTGTTAAAGCCCTTTGCTAGTGCTGTATTGAATAAAGCAGTATGCTCTATTCCTTTATTCGCAATTTGCAGTCCATATTGTAAGGTGACATTTGAGAGCGCATAGGTGGAGGTTCTTGATACTGCACCTGGGATATTAGGAACAGCGTAATGCAAGACACCGTGTTTCATAAATGTAGGCGCATCATGAGAGGTTGTATGATCAATGGTTTCAATCGATCCCCCTTGGTCGATTGCAACATCGATAATAACGGATCGGTCTTCCATTTGTTTTACCATTTCTTCGGTCACAAGCTGTGGTGCCTTTGCACCTGGGATAAGAACAGCACCTATTAATAGGTCGGCAGATTTTACTTCTTGAGCAATATTATAGCTGTTGGACATAATCGTTTTTACTCTGCCAGAGAATAAATCATCTAATTGGCGAAGACGCTCAGGATTGACATCCAAAATTGAAACTTCTGCCCCAAGACCTATCGCCATTTTTGCTGCATTCGTTCCTACAACCCCGCCGCCGATAATGACCACTTTAGCTGGTTTGACGCCAGGAACTCCTCCCAGTAAAAGACCTTTACCGCCATTAATTCTTTCTAGGATTTGGGCTCCTAATTGAACAGACATTCTACCTGCGACTTCGCTCATTGGAGTTAGGAGAGGAAGTGAGCCATTTTCTAGCTGAATGGTTTCATAAGCAATTGAAACCACCTCTTTTTCTAATAAAACCTTTGTTAACTCAGGTTCAGCTGCTAGGTGGAGATACGTAAACAAGATTAGTCCTTTACGGAAATACTTAAATTCCTCTGTTTGGGGTTCCTTTACCTTTACCACCATATCTGCAGCCCATGCTTCTTGGGGAGTTAGGACAATCGTTGCTCCCGCCTTTTCATATTCTTCATTTGTAATCCCGCTTCCAATACCTGCGTCTTTTTCAATAAAAACACTGTGGCCAGATGAAACATAAGCAGCCACGCTGGCAGGAACCATGGAAACACGATTTTCATTATTTTTTATTTCCTTTGGTACACCAATTTTCATACGTTCACATCCAATCTTTTAATTATAAAGTTTTTCATCCTTGGGATTAGATCTTTACTAATCACAACGTCGCGACGTCCGTACCAGTTGGAGGATAAAAATCTCTTATTCCGATTAAAACACACATATTTATAATTTTCAATATATTCAATAAAATAATTTTATTAAAAATCATAATAGTTTTTATTTATATAATTCATAAGTATTACTCTAGCTATTCTTTCTACTCAATTTGATGCGAAAAGAATACATATCTGAACGAAAAAATGCTAGGTAGTATTCAACTAAATCTCCTTGTTCATCGGTTAATAGTCTTTCAGTCAGCAATACGTGCTGGGACTCCTCAACACCTAATAAATCAGCATCCTCCTTTGAAAGTTGACTGCTGGTTATAATCTGTTCAGCCTCCGAAAGTTTTATATTGAGATTTTGTTCCAGCAAATCAAATAAGGTCCCTTTTTGAATATCATGCTGAGCAAGCCGCTTGCCAATTTCAACAGGGTAATATTGAATTTCAATAGCGATAGGGATCTGATTTGCATAACGAACTCGTTTAATATAATAAGCCTCTTCAAAGCCGGTTAATTTTTGAACTTCACTTGGCGGATTGACAACCCCATGCGTAACTAACCTGGCATCAGGCTTCATACCCATTCTATTAATGATTTCTGTTGTGCTGCTTAAACTTCCTAACCAATCCTGTATTGGTTTAACGGAAATAAAAGTACCTTTTCCATGAATTTTCTCAAGAATTCCATCATTGACTAAATGAGAAACCGCTTCTCTTACCGTACTTCTGCTTACTTTATATGCATCCATTAGTTCTCTTTCACTAGGAATCTTTTCTTGATAATGTCCTTCCTTTATATGTTTTTCAAGTTCAATTTTCAATTGAATATGAAGTGGGATCGGGTTTTTAGGATCTAGTTCCATTTTCAATTTAACTCCTTCCATTCTTATATTCTTTATATGAGTTGTAAACAGACTATTAACTTAATGTTATGCTGGATTGGTCACAAAGTAAATTGTTTTTTTTATATTCTCATATTTAACAAGTTCCCCCTTGGGCTTTAGTACAAAATTCCTCACTTTCGATAGAGACTGCGAGGAATTTGCAAACTTTATCATTATTTATCAAACCTGAGCTGCTTCTGTTCCCTGATAAATTCAAAATGCTGGCACAATGGTGTCTGAAACTATTTCTTTTCTTTTTTGCGCAAAATTCTCCTGACCTTTTTTGGCCAGGAGAATCCGTCTTGTTTTGCTATCCCATCAAATAGTTATGAACTTCCCGTGCAACTTCCCTGCCTTCGTTGATCGCCCAAACGATGAGGCTCTGACCTCTCCTGGCATCGCCTGCAGCGAACACTCCTTCAACGTTGGTTTTGAACTCACCGTACTTGGCAGCAACCTTTTGGTTGACTGCTTTCACACCGAATTGTCCTAACAATGGCTGTTCAGTACCTTCAAAGCCGATTGCGATAAACACAAACTGAGCTGGCCATACTTTTTCAGTTCCTGGGATTTCTTTAAAATAATACCGACCTTCTTCATCTTTTAGCTTCTCCATTTGGATGGTGTGAAGCTCCTTAAGATTCCCCTTCGCATCGGCAACGATTTTCTTTGTTTGAATCGAGTATTGGCGAGGATCTTCCCCAAATTTGGTTTCTGCTTCCTTATAAGCATAATCCATGGTAAAAACGTTCGGATATGCTGGCCATAAATTATCTGAAGTACGTGCACTAGGTAATTGCGGATGCTTGCCGAACTGAACGACACTTTTGGCTTTTTGGCGAAGCGCTGTGGCCACACAGTCAGCACCTGTGTCTCCGCCACCGATAACGATGACGTCTTTATCTTCTACATTAATAAATTGACCATCCTCAAAGTTCGAATCTAATAAGCTTTTTGTTGCTAGAGTTAAATAATCCATCGCAAAGTGAATTCCCTTTGCTTCACGGCCTTCAATCACTAAATCCCGCTGCCTTTGGGCTCCTGTACAAAGGATGACCGCATCGTACTGTGCTTGAAGTTCAGCGGTAGTGATATCTTTACCCACTTCTGTATTGGTAACAAAGTCAATGCCTTCCTGTGTCAATAAACGAATCCGGCGTTCTACAACTTCTTTCTCAAGCTTCATGTTCGGAATGCCGTACATCAGCAAACCACCAGGACGGTCAGCACGCTCAAAAACCGTTACGGAATGGCCTGCCTGATTAAGCTGATCGGCTGCTGCCAAACCAGCAGGGCCGGAACCGATAACCGCCACTTTTTTTCCAGTTCGTGACTTTGGAATCCTTGGAGTAATCCATCCGTTTTCAAAGCCTTTATCGATGATCGCTTGTTCAATATTCTTAATTGTAACCGCTGGGTCGGAAATAGCTAACGTACATGAACCTTCACATGGTGCCGGACAAACCCTGCCTGTAAACTCAGGGAAATTATTTGTTTTCATCAGCCGGTCGAGTGCTTCTTTCCAACGGCCGCGGTACACTAAATCATTCCACTCTGGGATTAGGTTGTGAATCGGACAGCCTGATGTTGCTCCTTGAATCTCCATTCCGGTATGGCAGAAGGGGATGGAGCAATCCATGCACCGCGCCCCCTGTATACGTAACTTTTCATCAGAAAAAGGAACCGTATATTCGCTCCAATCGTTTTGTCGTGTCAGCGGATTTCTTTCTCCCACTTTTTCGCGGGAATATTCCATAAACCCTGTTGGTTTCCCCATTGTTCCTCTCCCCTTTCTTAGCGATTTGCAGCTTCCTGCTGTTTAAGTGTTATTGGTTTTGCAGAGGAGTTCGCTAAAAAGGCACTCATGACTGCTTCTTCTTCCGTTAGTCCTGCTAATTTTTGCTCTTCAATCAAATGAATCATCCGTTTATAATCCTTCGGAATGACTTTGACAAATTTTCTCACACACTTTTTCCAGTTTTCAAGAACACAGCTAGCCTTTACACTTTGAGTGTAATGGAAATGGTTTTGGATTAACTGTTTTAGCTCATCCTGATCGGCAGCGGTTGATACCGATTCAAATTCAATCAGTTCTTGATTACATAAATGTTTAAATGTATCCTTGTCTTCAGCTAAGACGTAGGCAATTCCTCCGGACATACCAGCTGCAAAGTTTTTGCCAACATCACCTAAAATAACAACACGTCCGCCCGTCATATACTCACAGCCATGGTCGCCAACTCCTTCAACAACCACATTAACGCCACTATTCCGAACCGCAAAACGTTCGCCTGCACGTCCGTTAATATAAGCTTCACCGCTTGTTGCCCCGATAAAGGCCACATTACCAGCAATGACGTTTTCTCCAGAAGCTATCTTCGTTTGCTCATCTGCTCTGACGATAATTTTTCCGCCAGATAGGCCTTTACCAACATAATCGTTCGCATCCCCGGTAAGATCTAGCGTCATTCCTTTTGGTACAAAGGCACCAAAGCTTTGTCCGGCAGAACCCGTAAATCGTAAGGTAATGGTATCCTCCGGAAGGCCCTCTTCACCATAGCGTTTGGATATTTCACTTCCAACGATGGTTCCTGCCACACGATTGATGTTTGAAATCGGGAAACTTAGATTTACAGGTGTCCCCTGCTGTAATGCTGGTTGAACGGCCGGAAGAATGTGTTTAATATCCAGTGATTCGTTAATTTTATGATTTTGTGGAGTTTTGAAGGTACGGTGTCCTTCAGGCTTATAAAGTAACGACGTTAAATCTAAATGCTGTGCCTTCCAATGTGTTTTTGCCCGCTCACTTACCGTTAACACATCTACGCGGCCAACCATTTCCTCAACACTTCTAAATCCAAGCTCAGCCATAAGCTCACGCACTTCCTGTGCAATAAAACGCATAAAATTAACAATATAATCAGCTTCACCTGAGAATTTTCTGCGAAGCTCAGGGTTTTGGGTGGCAATTCCCACCGGACATGTATCCAAATGACAAACACGCATCATGACACAGCCAAGCACTACTAGCGGTGCAGTTGCAAAGCCATATTCCTCGGCTCCGAGCAAGGCTGCCATCACAACGTCCTTACCTGTCATTAATTTCCCGTCTGTTTCCAGCACAACCCGGTCACGTAATCCATTCAGCATAAGTGTTTGGTGTGCCTCTGCTAACCCAAGCTCCCAAGGCAATCCAGTGTGCTGAATGCTCGTTTTTGGCGATGCACCCGTTCCACCATCGTAACCACTGATCACAATCACATCGGCTACTGCTTTTGCTACACCAGCAGCAATGGTTCCGACACCACCTTTTGAAACAAGCTTTACGCTAATTCGGGCTTCACGATTGGCATTTTTCAAATCATGAATCAGCTGCGCCAAATCCTCGATCGAGTAAATATCATGGTGCGGCGGCGGTGAAATTAAGCTGACTCCCGGCGTTGCCCCTCGAACATCCGCAACCCACGGATATACCTTTGTACCCATCAACTGCCCGCCTTCACCAGGCTTTGCGCCTTGTGCCATTTTAATTTGGAGCTCTTTGGCATTAACAAGATAATGACTCTTTACACCAAAACGGCCTGATGCAACTTGTTTAATGGCACTTCCTCTGTTGTCACCATTTTCATCTAAACATGAGCGGCTTGAATCTTCCCCGCCTTCACCTGAGTTGCTTCTTCCGCCTAATCGGTTCATGGCAATCGCTAATGTTTCATGGGCTTCTTTACTGATGGATCCAAACGACATCGCACCCGTTTTAAAGCGGCGGACAATCGAATCAACCGATTCTACTTCTTCAATCGGTATAGCTGTACGTTTTCCATTAAAGGAGAATAAGTTGCGTAAAAACCCAAGTCTTTCCTCATTTGCTTGTGCCGAGTATTTCTTAAATAATTCATAATCACCGTTGCGACAAGCCCATTGTAGAGTATGGATGGTTCCTGGATTAAAGGCATGGTGTTCCCCGTCATGTCTCCATTGAAAGTTACTGCCTGATTCTAAAGTCTTGTCAGTTGTTTCAGTAAAAGCTTCACCATGACGCAGCTTCGCTTCCTGAGCAATCGTGTCTAAACCAATTCCACCAAGCTGGGAAACTGTTCCAGTAAAGTAGTTGTCGATGACATCTGAACTGATTCCAACTGCTTCAAAAATCTGTGCACCACGGTAGCTTTGCACGGTTGAAATCCCCATCTTGGACATGACCTTTACAACACCCTCCGTCATGGCATCGATATACTTCTTCACTGCTTCTTGATAAGTGAATGGGATCGTTCCTTCCCGGGCAGCTTGCTGATAGGTAGTGAACACTAGATAAGGGTTAATGGCATCAACACCATATCCAAACAACACAGCAAAATGATGAACTTCTCTTACTTCCCCTGTTTCAATAATGATACTTGCCTTCGTTCTTAATCCTTCACGAATCAAGTTTTGATGAAGGGTGCTCGCTGCCAATAACGACGGGATGGCAACTTCGTTTGCATTCATATTCCGGTCAGATAGGATAATTAAGCTTGCCCCGCTTGCAATGGCTTTGTCTGCTTGGCGGCAAATTTCGTTAAGGCTATTTTCTAAATCCTCTGTAAACAGGATGTCGATTACATGGCTTTTAAATAATCCGTTCGTCTTTAGTTCTTCAAGCTGGCTGTTGGTTAGGATTGGTGTCTCCAACTGAATCCGACGGCAATTTTCTGCTGATGGATGAAGTAAATTTCCTTCTGCTCCTAAATAGGAAATGGTGGAAGTAACAATGGCTTCACGAATCGAGTCAATCGGTGGATTGGTTACTTGGGCAAATAATTGCTTAAAGTAGTTGAACAAGTTTTGCGGCCGGTCAGATAATACAGCAAGAGGCATATCATTTCCCATCGCACCAAGCGGATCCTTGCCTTCAGTCACTGCTGGAAGGATGTATTTTTGAATATCCTCATACGTATATCCAAACGCTTTTTGAAGGACAAGTAAATCAGCAGGAATCTCTTCCTCTGCCTCTTCTCTTTCCACCAATCGAACAAGCTGATCATTTAGCCATTGCTGATACGGCTGTTGACTCGCTAACTGTGATTTGATCTCGTCATCTGAAATGATTCTTCCTTCTTCTAAATCAATCAATAGCATTTTTCCTGGGCGCAGGCGCTCTTTGTACAATACCTTTTCTGGCTCTACATCAATAACGCCAACCTCTGAGGAAAAAATAATATAATCATCCTCAGTAACATAATAACGAGCCGGGCGCAGGCCGTTCCGGTCCAAAATCGCACCGATTTGTTTCCCATCCGTGAAAGAAATCGCGGACGGTCCATCCCATGGCTCCATTAGTGAACTGTGATATTCATAAAAAGCTCGCTTTTCCTCTGTGATATGAGGATTATCAGACCATGGCTCTGGTACAAGCATCATTGCTGCATGTGCTGGCTTTCGGCCGGCAAGAACCAAGAATTCAAGCGCATTGTCTAGAATCGAGGAATCACTTCCATCTGTATCGAGGATTGGCAGTACTTTTTCCAAATCCGCTCCAAACACCTCTGACACAAATTCACTTTCCCGTGCCTTCATCCATTGAATGTTTCCCTGAAGTGTATTAATCTCTCCATTATGAATTAAATATCGGTTAGGATGTGCTCTTTCCCAGCTCGGAAAGGTATTTGTACTAAAGCGTGAGTGCACCAATGCAAACGCAGAGACAAAATTCTCATCCTGTAAATCTAAATAAAACTGATCCACCTGATCAGGCGTTAACAGTCCTTTGTAAACAATCGTCCTGCTCGAAAGACTAGCAAAGTAAAAACGATATTCTGATTCCTTTGCCCATTTTTCTGCTTGTTTACGAATGACGTATAATTTTCGTTCAAACGCTAATGAATCCGTACTATTTTCGTTGTCACCAACAAACAACTGGCGAATGACCGGACAGCTTTCCTGTGCCGTTACCCCTATCGGTTCTGCGTTGACTGGGACTGTTCTCCAGCCAAGCACCCTTTGTCCCTCTTTTTCGACCATTTTATTAATATATGTTTCTATTTTCTCCCGTTCAGTATCATCCTTTGAGAAAAACAGCATCCCCACACCGTATTTTCCTTTTTCAGGTAAATCTATGGTTGAACATTCTTGGCGGAAAAATTGATCTGGTATTTGAACCATAAGTCCCGCGCCATCGCCTGTAAGCGGGTCACTCCCTTGTCCGCCGCGATGATCCAATTTACAAAGCATATTTAGTCCTTTTGCCACAATATCATGTGTGGCATTCCCTTTTATGTGAGCATACAAGCCGATTCCGCAGGCATCATGTTCAAATTCTGGACGGTAGAGACCTTGTGCTTTTGGTAGTTGATGATACGTCATTTCAAATCTCTCCCTATTGGTTAAATTGGTCAAATATTTATATGAACTATTTTAGGTTTTCTAATTGATACAAACAATATATAATTTATATCAAACCAATCTAATCTTTATATCAATGAAAGGTGGAATAGCATTGGAGCTTCGTCAATTACGTTATTTAATCGAAGTTGCAGAACGGCAGCATGTTACAGAGGCAGCTGAAAATCTAAACGTGGCACAATCAGCAGTAAGCTATCAAATTACCAAACTGGAAGAGGAGCTGGGGGTTAAGTTATTAGAAAGAGTCGGCAGGAATATTAAGATTACACAGGTCGGAAATATTTTTTTAGAATTTGCAAAAGGTGCTTTAAAAACATTAGAAGAGGGAAAGGAAAAAGTAGAAGAATATCTCAATCCACTTGGAGGAACGCTTCATATTGGGTATCCTTCGAGTCTCTCCATCTATTGGCTCCCAAATCTTATTTCGGCTTATAAGAAAGTTGCACCAAATGTTAATTTCCATTTGCGGCATGGTTCCTATGCCTACTTAATCAATGCGGTTAAAAATGGTGAAATTGATTTAGCTTTTCTGGGCCCTGTTCCGTTGAAGGAACCAGATCTTGAGACTAAGATTTTATTTATGGAAAATATCGTTGTCTTGCTTCCTGAGCATCACCCCTTGGCCGATCGAAAAAGTCTCTATTTAAGTGACTTGCGAACAGATCGATTCGTCTTATTTCCAGATGGCTATGTCCTTCGAAAGATTGCTGTAGATGCTTGTCATGCGGCAGGATTCGAGCCGAACATTGCGTCCGAAGGAGAGGATATGGATGCTTTAAAAGGACTTGTTTCCGCAGGAATCGGCGTTAGCCTATTACCAGAGAGTACTTTCTATGACTCTGTCCCCCGGTTCACAGTCAAGGTACCCATAGAAATGCCAAAAGCCATGCGGACAGTTGGGGTCATTACTCCGAAACACCGAGACATTGCACCATCCGAAAAGAATTTCTATCAATTCCTTATCGAATATTTCAGCAGGCTGGAGCAGTATAAACAATAAAACCAAGGGAACGTTTCTCCCGGCCATTTGTGGCCATGAGAAACGTCCCCTCGGTTTTTGTTACTATTTAGACTGGATATACTGCGTGTTTTCGTTCTGAGAAGATGAGATATTTTGAAGAATAGGCCTCAAAACGATTTATAAGTTCCTTACGTAATGAGTTTGCTGGGATAATACCGTCAATGACCATTTCGGAAGCCAAATTATAAATATCGATATCCTCTTTATATTCCTCACGTTTTTGTTCGATGAAGGCGGCACGCTCCTCTTCAGGCAGTGCTGCAATTTTATTCGCATAAACGGCATTAACTGCTGCTTCTGGTCCCATAACCGCAATGGATGCTGAAGGCAAAGCAAGACAAGCATCCGGTTCAAACGCAGGGCCAGCCATTGCATAAAGACCTGCGCCATATGCTTTACGTACGATAACCGAGATTTTTGGAACACTTGCTTCAGCCATTGCTGAAATCATTTTCGCACCATGGCGAATGATTCCTGCCCTTTCTACCTTTGTACCGATCATAAAACCAGGCACATCAACTAGAAACAAAAGTGGAATATGGAAGGCATCACAAAGGTTAATAAATTTTGCGGCCTTATCTGCTGAATCGTGGAATAATACCCCGCCTTTCACACGCGGCTGATTGGCAATAATTCCGACAGGTTTTCCATCCATGCGTGCAAGTCCGGTAATAAGCTCGCCCGCAAATAGTTTTTTTATCTCAAAGAAGGAGCCTTCATCAATAATTCCACCAATTAGATCATGCATATTAAAAGGTGAATTTTGATTAACCGGAATCAGCTCTTCTAATGGTTTCTTCAATTCTTTAGGATCCACTGCCTCACGAACTGGCGGTTTCTCTGAAAAATTGGCAGGAAAATAAGAAAGATAGTTTCTAGCCATTGAAATGGCTTCTTCCTCATTTTTCGCAAGAACATCACCGCAGCCTGAAACCGAACAATGCATGCGAGCGCCGCCCATTTCCTCCAGGGTTACATTTTCACCAATAACCATTTCAGCCATTCTTGGTGAACCCAGGTACATCGATGAATTTTTATCAACCATAATGACAATGTCACAAAAAGCTGGTATGTAGGCTCCACCCGCAGCAGATGGTCCAAACAGAATACAGATCTGAGGAATTTTACCTGAAAGTTTTACTTGATTGTAAAAGATTCTTCCTGCACCGCGACGCCCAGGGAACATTTCCACCTGGTCCGTTATCCGCGCTCCAGCCGAATCAACCAAGTATAATAATGGCACTCGAAGTTTTTCTGCTGTTTCTTGGATTCGAATGATTTTCTCAACCGTACGAGCACCCCAAGAACCGGCTTTGATTGTTGAATCATTGGCCATCACACAGACCGTCTGGCCATTAATCTTGCCCATCCCAGTCACAACTCCGTCTGCAGGAAGATCCCCCGCCATGAAGTTTGCAAATTGACCATCCTCTAGTTCAAGCTCAGAATCGAATAATAATGATAAACGATCGCGGACGAACAGTTTTCCCTGCTCTTGGTTTTTCTCGTGATATTTGGGAGGTCCTCCCTTTTTAATTTGTTCGACTCTATCATTTAAAGTTTCTTGGAGAGGTTTCATATCCACAGTCATTTTTCCTCCTCGATTCATGTATATTCTTATTCTCCAATATAAGTTGGAGTACGTTTCTCTTTAAAAGCCTGTAATCCTTCTAAACGATCTTTTGTCGGAATGGTCACTTCATAAGCATTTTGCTCGATTGCTAGACCGGTATTTAGGTCAACATCATAGCCTTTATCGATTGCGAACTTTGCTTGTGTAACGGCAATTGGACCATTCCGAACAATTTGTCGTGCAATATCTAATGCTTTATCTATTAAGCTTGCAAAAGGGACCGTATATTCTACTAATCCAATCTCAAGGGCTTCGTTTGCATCAATTCTTCTAGCAGTGAAAATGAGCTCTTTGGCACGTCCCTTTCCTACTAATCTTGGTAATCGCTGTGTTCCACCGGCACCAGGTATAATACCCAGTGATGTTTCCGTAAGACCAAGTTTCGCAGTTTCAGAGGCAATGCGGATATCACAAGCGAGCGCTAGTTCAGTTCCTCCGCCAAAAGCAACGCCGTTCACCGCTGCTATGACCGGTTGCGGTAATGATTCTAGAGAGTTGATATTTTCGCGGATTAAAGCAACCGTCTTCCTTACCTGTACACTATCCATTCCAGCTCTTTCTTTTAAATCAGCTCCTGCACAAAAAGCTTTCTCCCCAGCACCTGTAATGACGATACAGCGGACTGCTCGATCATATTTACATGTAAGAAGTGTGTCGCGAAGACCCTCTAACATCTCTATTGATAAAGCATTGGCAGCTTCTGGCCTATTTAACGAAATCATCACGATTCCGTTTTCCATCTTATTCACTAATATGGATTTACTCATGGTCTCACCTTCCTCACACGCTTTTTCCAAGCTCTCCACTCCGTTGAGCACTTGCGGCTTGGAAGCTTTTACTAGGTAATGTTCTGCCAATCTTCTCCTGAATGAATTGGGATGCATGAAGTAACTTTTCCTGATCAACCCCAGTGTGGATGCCCATCCCGTGAAGCATATAGAGTAAATCATCTGTCGCTACATTTCCTGCTGCTCCAGGTGCATACGGACATCCCCCCAATCCGCCAAGGGAAGAATCAAAAGTGGTAATCCCCATTTCTAACGAAACTAAGATATTAGCCAATGCTGTTCCCCTTGTATCATGAAAATGCATGGCTAACTTTTCTGCTGGAAATCTTTTTAATAAGACATCCAAAACTTCTTGGACTTGCTTTGGATTTGCGACACCTATTGTATCCCCGAGAGACAGCTCCGCAATCCCCATTTCAAATAATGCTTCGGAAACTCTTATGACCGCTTCTATATCAACATGACCCTCATATGGACAGCCAAAAACAGTGGAAACGTAACCTCTGCTGAATTTCCCTGCTGAAATTGTTTCTTTGGCCAAATCTCTTAATACAGGGAAAGTCTGGTCAATACTTTTATTGATATTTTTTAGATTATGAGTCTCACTTGCTGACATAAACAATGCAACTTCATCAATGTTCGCTTGTAACGCCCGTTCCAAACCTTGAAGGTTTGGAACAAGTGCTGTATAGGTGACACCAGGCACTTTGTTAATGCCAGTTGCAACAGCAACTGCGTCTGATAGTGCCGGAATCCATTTTGGATTAACAAAAGAGGTAATTTCAATATGTTTTAGTCCACTTTCAGATAATTGATTAATCCAAGTGATTTTATCCTCAGTTGAAATAAACGTTTTTTCGTTTTGCAGCCCATCACGAGGGCCAACTTCTTTTATCGTTACACCTTCCGGCCACTTCATTGTCACATCTCCTTACCACCTTTTTTAAGGGCTTTATTCCACTTCTACAATGACGTCGCCTTCATTTACAAAATCGCCTTCATTCACTTTTACTTCTTTTACCGTTCCAGAGAATTCAGCTTCAATCGGAATTTCCATTTTCATCGATTCTAAAATCACAACATCTTGACCCTCTTCTACCTGGTCTCCCGCTTTAACTAATACCTTCCATACACTACCTGCCATACTTGCAATAATTTCACTCATGTTTATTCCTCCTATTTTTGCGATTTTGTTTTTGGGGTTATAATATACTTGCTAACAAAGTCTGTTGTCGTATCACCTAAATGGAACGCCGAATGAGCAATAACCTCTTTCAGCATTGGGATATTTGTTTTAATCCCTTCAATATGATAATCAGCTAATGCAGCTTGCAGTCGATTTATTGCCTCTTCTCGATTGCTGCCTTTAACAACTAGCTTAGCAATCATTGGATCGTAAAAAGGAGTGACTACGGATTGACCGTGAATAGCTAATTCATGTCGAACTCCAGGTCCGTTCGGCAGCTCTAAATTTGTTATTTTTCCAGGTGAAGGGAAAAATGTTTTAGGATCCTCCGCATAAATTCTAACCTCTATTGCATGCCCCTCACGTTTTACCGCTTCTTGAGTAAAATGAAGAGCTTCCCCTGCAGCAATTTGCAATTGTTGTTCAACTAAGTCTAAACCTGTAATCTCTTCCGTAACTGGATGCTCCACTTGCAAACGAGTATTCATTTCAAGAAAGTAGAAATTTTGCTCTTCATCCACTAAGAACTCGATGGTTCCTGCATTTTTATACCCAATTGATTTGGCCGCTTTTACTGCAGCCTCACCCATCTTGGTACGCGTTACTTCAGTAATAAACGATGATGGGGCTTCCTCTACGACTTTTTGGTGACGGCGCTGGATCGAACATTCACGTTCCCAAAGGTATACTGTATTACCAAAACCATCCGCTAAGATTTGAATCTCAATATGTCTTGGATTTTCAACGAATTTTTCGATATACATCGCTCCATCTCCAAAGAAGTCAGTAGCCCGCTTTTGGTTCCCCGAAAAAGCTTTTCGGATTTCATCCCCGTTATGGACCACCTGCATCCCAATACCGCCACCCCCTGCGGAGGCCTTCAGCATAACGGGGTAACCGATACGATCCGCCACTTCTACCGCTTCCTCTGCATCTGCCAGTGGATAGGTAATTCCTGGAACGACAGGTACACCTGCTTCCTCCATCACTTTTCGTGATTCAATCTTACTTCCCATTTTAGAAATAACCTCTGGAGAAGGCCCGATAAATACAAAGCCAGCTTCCTCACAACGGCGGGCAAATTCGGCATTTTCAGAAAGCAGGCCATATCCCGGGTGGATTGCCTCCGCTTCTGTCCCCTTAGCGACCTCTAGAATTTTATCGATATTTAAATAGCTTTCTGCAACCCGAGAGCCTCCAATTAAATAGGCTTCATCTGCCATTTTTACATGTGGAGCATCGCTATCGGCTTCTGAGTAAACTGCAATCGTTGTAATCCCTAAGGCTTTGCATGTACGGATTACACGAACAGCAATTTCACCGCGATTAGCAATTAAAACTTTTTTGAACATGCCTTTCACCCTTTCTATCTGTTATCATAATAGGTTCAATGGTCATTAGCTTCATTAGAAAACTTTAACCTTTTACTGTTGAGGAGATATGTAAAATTCTATACATTTATTTTGCAACACTTCTTTAAGATTATCTTTAACTTCTAGTCTAGTAAATGGAACCAGTCATTTGCCAATCATTTTCTGACAAATAACTGGCTCTATTACCAACTATTTAACGGATGCTTTATCAGCAAGTAGTTTTTGTATTTGTGCTACGGTAGCTGGATCTTCTAGTCCTGTAATGTCCCCTTGAACCTTTCCTGATACAACAATTTCCTTTAATAGACGGCGCATGATTTTTCCACTGACTGTTTTCGGCAGCATATCAGTGAAAACAATGGATTTTGGAGCTGCAATCTTACCAATTTGTTGAATAATCTGGTCATTTATTTGTTGTCTTAATTCTTCTGATTCTTGATAGCCATCAGCGAGACGGACGAATACTAGCGGAACTTCTCCTTTAATTTCGTCAGGGATTCCTATGATTGCCGTTTCAGCTACACCCTGAATTTCTAGTACAGCGCTTTCCATCTCCATGGTACTTAAACGATGTCCTGCTACATTAAAGGCATCATCAGAACGGCCAACTACCCATAAATATCCATCATCATCTATTAATGCCAGGTCGCTGGCATAGTAGCTTCCTTCTACTTGGCTAAAATAAGATGCGTAATAGCGCTCAGGTTCTTTCCAAAGAGTTCGGCATAGCATTGGAAATGGTTTTCGAATAACCAGATTTCCTAACCTGCCAGGTTTAACTGGATTGCCTTCTTCGTCAACTACATCCATAATAGCACCTAAAAAGGCAGTACCCGCGGCACCCGGTTTCATTGGCGTCAGCCAAGCTGCTCCAGCTATTGGGGATCCCGCTGTTTCGGTTTGACCCCACGTATTATTGATATATACCTTCTTTTTTCCTAAAACGTCATAGGTCCAATGCCAGGTTTCTGGATCGAAAGGTTCACCCACAAGGGAAATGACATCGAGACAAGATAAATCAAATTTCTCTAATGCCTTTTCTCCCATACTTTTTAACATTCTTAATGCCGTTGGAGCAGTAAACAGTTTATTTATCCTGTATTTTTCAATGATCTGATAAAAACGATCTTTTGTTGGATAATCAACTGCCCCTTCAAAGACAACGGTTGTGACACCATTCGCTAAGGCACCTGTAATCCCCCAAATATGCATGGTTAACCAGCCAATATCCGCAGTACACCAGAAGACATCGTCATTACGGTGATCCATATGATACTTCGCATATATGTAATTCTGAATGACAAAAGCCATACCGGAATGCACGACACCTTTTGGTTTACCAGTCGTACCACTTGTATAAAACACGATACCACTCTCATTAGCTTCTATTCTCTCAGGTTCACAGAGGATGCTTTGTGCATTTGTCTGCTCGTGCCACCAGTAATCCCGGCCTTCTTTCATTTGAACCTCTGAACCTAATCGATCTACAACAATAACTGCTTCGATAGAAGCTATAGCTGGTACAACATTATCGACTTTTTCCTTTAAACGAATGCATTTACCCCGTCGTTCAGTTGCATCCGCCGTAATCAATACTTTGGGCTCGAAATTAATGAGTCTATCCGTCAATGATTTTTCAGAATAACCTGAGAAAATCGTATTGTAAATGGCACCAATTCGAAAACAGGCTAATACGGAAATAATGGATTCAGCTAGATTTGGAAGAAAAATAGCTACACAATCACCCTTTTTTACACCAAATGATTTTAGAACATTCGCAAATCGATTCACTTCAGCAAGAAGCATATTATACGTGTAAAATTTCGTGTCCCCGTTTTCCCCCTCCCAAATGAGAGCGGTCCGGTTTCCTGCACCATTTTTTATATGCCGATCAAGTAAATTTACACTCGGGTTACTAATACCGCCTGAAAAAAAGCGGAAATCGGGAAGCTGCCCGCTAATGGTTTCATTCCATGGTTCATACCAATCAAGTTCACGTGCTGCACGATCCCAAAAGGCCGCAGGATCTTCTTGGGATAAGGTAAGAAGTTCTTGGAAAGCATCGTTACTCCCAATGGAGGTTGAGCGCACTTTTTCTTCTGAAGGATAAATGAGTTTGCTATTTGAAACAACTTGTAAAATTCCACTGATATCCATATCATGACCCCTTTACAATTTTTAGTTAATACTACATATATTAACAACCAATTTGTTTCGCAATGACCATTCGTTGAACCTCAGATGTTCCTTCACCAATTTCCAAAAGTTTCGCATCTCGGAAGAATCGCTCAACTTGATATTCCTTCATATATCCATATCCGCCGTGAATTTGAACAGCCTGATCACAGGCACGCATGCATATTTCTGAAGCAAATAATTTCGCGAATGCTGCTTCTTTTTTAAATGATCGTCCTTGATCCTTTAACCAAGCTGCTTTGAAAACCATATTCCGTGCTAATTCGATATTCATTGCCATGTCTGCTAGTTTAAATTGGATTGCCTGGAAGTTGGATAAACTTTTTCCAAACTGTTTTCTTTCTTTTGCATATTGAAGAGCTTTATCATAAGCTCCTTGTGCAATACCTACAGCCATGGCACCGATTCCAATCCTACCGCCATCAAGTGTAGCTAAAAATTGCTTGTAACCGTTTCCAATTGTTCCTAAGAGATTTTCTTTAGGAACTCTTACATTTTCTAGGATAAGTTCTGTGGTATTTGAGGCATGCAGACCCAATTTTTCGTAGTTGTCGATTACAGTGAATCCTGGAGCATTAGTAGGAACTATAAATGCGCTGATACCGTTGATTCCTTTTGAGCGATCCGTTACCGCTGTCACTGCAAGATGATTGGCATAGCTTGCATTTGTAATAAAACATTTGGAGCCGTTAATGATCCACTCATCGCCATCAAGAACTGCTGTTGTTTGCGTTCCTCCCGCATCGGAGCCTGCATTCGGTTCAGTCAATCCAAATGCTCCGAAGGACTCTCCCGTACAAATTGGTGTTAAGTATTTCTCTTTTTGCTCGTGGGTACCAAATAAATTAAGTGGAGCCCCTCCTAATGAAATATGTGCTGAATATGTAATTCCTGTTGATGCACACACACGACTAAGTTCTTCCACAACAATGGCAAAGCTGATGGTGTCTGCTTCTCCACCCCCATATTGTTCAGGGAAAGGAAGCCCCATGATTCCTAAATCCGCTAATTTTGAAAAAATTTCCTTAGGGAAATCCCCCGTTCGATCACGTTCATCTGCTCCCGGAGCAACTTCTGCATCAGCAAAATCTCGAATTAATTTGCGTATCATCTCTTGTTCTTTCGTTAAATCAAAATTCATTTATCTACAACCCCTTTCCAAATATTCTGTTTTTTTAGTAAAAAAATCTTTAAAATCAAAATTACTCTTAATGACCGTTTTTTGTAGTAAATCTCACTCTCTCCTAAAACTCTTTGGCTGACCCCCTATCAATACTTTCGAAATTTTCATATAATCAGAATATAACTAATAGGAGTATAATGCTATGTTCATTTCCATGAATATTTGTATGGAAAATTTGTGACTTTTACACAAAAAACTAAAAATGGAGCAAAATGTAAAAATTATTTGCGTAGGGAAGGATGATGATGATGCAAGATACATTAACTCATAGGCAGCTAAAGTCCTTAATCCATGTGTCCAACGTTATCAATTCCAAATTAGATATTGATACCATTTTTGAATCCATCATGAATGAAACAATATCTGTCGTTGAAGCCGCTGGAGGAGGCTCTATATGGATTTTTGACAAAAACCAGGATCGACTCATCGCAAAATCAGCTCAAGGATTATTTTATCCACATATTTTTAGGCAAATTAAACTAGTTAGCGGTGAATCCATGACGGGGATGGCTTTTGCAGCAAAAAAGTGCCTGATTTTTTGGGATGAGGTAGAGGTTAAACAGGCACTTTCTACATTAACTTCATATAACCGAGATTTATTAGATCGGGCTATTCCGAGTAACTTTCATTTTACTTCTGTCATTTCTTCACCTATTTTACAAAATGGAAAGTGTATCGGGGTAATTACACTTGACTCTTTTGAACAATCTTTGCAGTTTAAGCAAGAGGACATTCATCTTTTAGAAGCGATTGGTCATCAGGCCGCGGTTGCCTTGGAAAAATCGAGTCTTTATAACGAAAAGGAACTAATGGTTCGAAAGCTCTCCCATTCCATTGAAATACATAGAAACCTATCCAATCTTGTTGTAAATGGAGAAGGAATTCAATCGATTATGAACTTAATACATAAAACAATTGGACAGCATCTGCTGCTCTTTGACGAGATAGGAGAACTTAAGGCCTCTGCCTGTCATCCGTCATTTTCTGTTGAAATGACCGAATATATGAAAGCGTATGCAAAGCAAATTATTCTAACACTAGAAAACTCACATACCGTTTCCGAAATAACGATAAATGATGACACCTATCACCTAGTTGTATTATCGCTTGGGTCCAAACTAAAGTCTTTAGGCGGGCTGATTATCCTTTCTAAAAAAAAAATGAATGAAGTGGATATCGCTGCTCTTGAACATGCGTGTACAGTCATTTCACTTGAACTGGTAAAGGAGCAAGCTGTTTTTGAAACACAGCAGCGTTTAAGAGGGGAATTCGTGACGAAGCTTTTTACAGGACAGATGGATGAAGTACTCATTCAGAAAGCAAAGAATTTAAACTTTGACCCTAACTGGAACTATGTTGCCCTTATTATTAATTTTGAAGATAAGTTAAACGAGCAAAAGGTTTTTGGAGATTATGTAATAAGAAATTTACTCCATATGGTCAATATGTCCATACTTGGGGGGAACTCTCAAGTAACGGCAGTAAGGGATGAAAATCAAATAGTTGCTCTTCTATCCATGCATTCAAAAGTTTCTTCGAATATTGTTGCTGAAATAAAAGAACTTGCAAAAAAATTACAGGTGCAGATTAAAAATAAATATAGGGAGATAGATGTATCAATTGGTATTGGAAGAATGAAGCAAGGGCTTACTCTAGTCCATGAGTCATTTGTTGAAGCGACCAAATGCATAAAGTTTCTCAAAAACTATCAATTTGATCATAGAATTCTTAGTTACACAGACCTTGGCGTTCAGAGGTTTATTTTACAAAATTCAAAGGAAGAATTGCTTGATTTTATCCAAGAAGTATTAGGCCCTCTTATTCAATATGAACAATCTAGAAAAGGAGAATTGTTAAGCACTCTGATTGTCTATTTAGACCAAAATCAAAACATCAAGAAAACAGCTGATACTTTACATATTCATACAAACACCTTAAGCTACCGTTTAAAACGAATTGAAGAAATTCTATTAACGGACTTAAATGATAGTCAACCATTATTTAATATTCATTTAGCAACAAATATCTATCAATCTATAAAAGATAAAGACACCTTACAGAACAACAATAGCTAAAATCCTAACTGCTAAATTACGAAAACAGGATTAAAAGCCCATTTGGACAAAAGGAAAAATTAGGTAATATGGTATGAAACAAAATGGTAGACAAGTTCTATTGATTCATTTTTCTAAATATAGTAATTTTTCAGTTAATACAGACTCCCTCCTCTGGTAATATACTTAATAACTACCATTTATTTCTATAATCGAAATAGTAAAAATGGTAGCTACTACATACTGGAGGGAATTATTATGAAAAGGTTTTCAAAGGCTGTTATTCCAGCGGCAATGGCATTAACCATGACACTTTCAACTACCGCACTGGCTGGACCCCAATCAAATCCAAACGGACCCTATATTGAGGGGGAACAAAATGTCTCTTTGTCTAGCTACATGTCAAATGAGGAACTAACCAAAACTCTGCAGAAACTAGAAGCAGCCTCTAAAGGGAAAATGAAGTTAGAAGTAGTCGGATATTCTAACCATACATTAGATGGATATCAGACCGAAGCGGATAAAGGAGATCCTTTGTATGTAGTTAAATTTGGTGATGCCGATCCTAACAAAAAAAGAATTTTAATTACGACGCAAATTCATGGTAACGAACAAATTGGGACAGAAGCTGCCATTGATATTATTCAAAAACTATCAAGCGGCGGGCAGGAAATCGATAAAATCCTGGAAAACGTGTCTATTTGGATTATGCCTAGAATTAATCCAGAAGGATCAGATAATACATTTGAAGGAAAATGGTACCCTACCCGTTATACACACCAAACATGGCTTCCAGAAAATATAACTCTACCTGCAGGCACATTGGCGCCTTGGTACTATAACGCAGATGGCAGTGAAAGAGGGCAAGCAAATGATGGCCGAGTGGTGTATGGAATCCCAGGTTACGACCAAAACCGAGACTACAATCCAAATTTGGATTTTAGGGTGGAAAATGAAGATCCAACTGAAGTAGCTGCATTCCTGAATAATAGAGCAACCAATAACAGCAATTATGGCGGTTTTTATGTAACAGCCGAAGCACGAACGGTTACACAAGTTTTTAAAGATTTTAAACCTGATGTTTTTGTTGATGTTCACCACCGTGGATTTAATACTCTATCTGATGAAGACAACAGATCCGTTCCTGTTCAAGTAGCTGCTGTTGTGGCAGATCCATACACGGATCCTTTCACAGGAAATCAATATGAAGTGGATGCGGACGTATTAAAACTAGGTAAACAAGTTAACGCACTGGCCAACCTTGCTCTTCAACGAGGGAACTCACATTATGGCGCCATTCAAAAATACCCTGACGTTAACCTTCCAGGGACAGCACTTGGAGCGTTTGCTTTAAATGATGCAGCCATCATGCTGATTGAAATCAAAGGACAAAGCCAAACACTAGGACAAAAACAAGCTGGTATGTTGAAGGAAACAGTAAAAATACCATTATTTGAAGTATTTAAAGGACTTGCCGACGGATCAATTCATGATGTAGATCCTGCGATTTATGATGCCATTCCAGAATCAACTAATAGGATTGAAGACCCTACTACAAGGGATAATTAATCAACAATTATTATTCTAATAGATTTGGACTGACCCAAGGTTTTAGTAACTAATACTTTATGGTCAGTCCTTTTTTCAGGTTTATGTAAAAATACTGTTCGGTTAATACACTATATAAAAGGTTCATAAAACCTTAAACTTTCTGCCTTATATGAATAAACTAAACCAGACCATTCATTATGAATGGATTTATTTTAGTTTTTTTCGTGGCGGAATGTTATAGGATTCCCCCATTACTTTCAATCACTTTTTTATACCAATAGAATGAATTTTTCCTTCTGCGTTCTAGTGTTCCACTTCCGTCATCGTTCTTATCGACGTAGATGAATCCATAGCGCTTGGACATTTCACCGGTTGACATACTGACTAAGTCTATACATCCCCAGCTTGTATAACCCATCAGTTCCACGCCATCCTCTATTGCCTCTCCCATCGCCCTCACATGGTCGCGGAGGTACTCAATTCGGTAGTCATCGTTGATTGAACCATCTTCCTCCATTTGGTCGTACGCCCCTAAGCCATTTTCTACTACAAATAGCGGAACCTGGTATCTTCCATAAAGCTTGTTTAAGCTGATTCGTAAACCAACCGGATCAATCTCCCAGCCCCAGTCACTAGCTTTCAAGAATGGGTTTTTTACTCCGCCAACAATATTTCCTTGTGCTTTTTCCCCTTCAGACTTTTCTTGTTTATCCGTACGGGACATGTAATAACTCAACCCAATATAATCAACGGTACCTTCTTTGATAATGTCCAAATCACCTTCTTGAATCGCTAATTCGATATTTTTCTCCTTAAAAAAGCGCTTAATGAAGGCTGGGTACTCACCGCGCACATGAACATCAGCACAGAAATAATTAAACAATTCCTCTTCTTTTAAGGCAAAGATAATGTTCTCTGGATTGGAGTCGTAAGAATAAACAGGTGCAAAAAGAATCATGCAGCCGATTTTTGCATTAGGGATGATTTCCTTGCAGGACTTTACTGCTATAGCACTAGCAACAAACTGGTGATGAAATGCCTGGAAAGTCTCCTGGTAACGATTTTCTTCATTTTGAGGTGAAAAGCCCATGCTCATAATGGGCATCTTCAAGGCACCGTTGATTTCATTAAAGGTCATCCAATATTTCACTTTATCCTTATATCGCGTAAGAATAACATTGGCATATTTTTCAAAGAAAGTAACAACCTGTCGATTCCTCCAGCCCCCATATTCTTTTACAAGGTGCAGAGGCATTTCATAGTGAGAAATCGTTACTATCGGTTCAATTCCATACTTTAGTAACTCATCAAAAACTCCATCGTAAAAAGCCATACCCTCTTCATTTGGCTGCGGCTCGTCACCATTTGGAAAAATCCTTGTCCAAGCTATCGACATTCGAAACACTTTAAAGCCCATTTCGGCAAACAAAGCGATATCTTCTTTGTAACGATGATAAAAATCAATGGCTTCATGATTTGGGTATGTGTATTTTTCATGGTTGATTTCAAAGTTAAAACCAGCAGACATTAAAATATTAAGGCGCTCTTTCCCGCCCGGCAGAACATCGGCAATATTTAAGCCCTTGTTCCCTTCATTATATCCACCCTCTATCTGGTTCGCTGCCGTTGCACCACCCCATAAAAATCCTTCAGGAAATACTATCTTTTGCGAATCATTCATTCTTTTAATTCCTCCTGGCTGATTATATGGTGAAACCGTCCCCTTGGGTATTCAATAAAAGCATTCCCCATAATTACAAAAAAGAAGCAAGGGTCACTTATCTGACCTTTGCTTCTTTTTTTATGCCCCTGCCAAGGAATATAATTATACCATGTCTAAAGCACTCCGATTATACTTGTTAAAAAAGATTGTTGCTTTTTTCTAAATTAAACTGTTTGCGATACCTCTTCTTGCCTGCTGTTTGTAACGATGGATTCAAGGAAATATGCTTTTTCAAAGCCGTCACGGGTTGCGTCACCAAGGGAACTATAACCTGCTGCATCCCCTAATACAAACACATTTTCCATCTGATTTCTTAATGTTTCCTCTAATGGGTTATATGCCTCTACCCCCATAGCTACAATGACATACTCTGATTCCAATTCTGAGCGTTCCCCTGAAACTAAGTCCTCCACGATAATACTGTTTGGAAGTATTCTTTCTACCTTGTGGTCCGTAACAATGTTCACATTTACTTGTTTAAGCTTCTCAAGAAGTCTTAATCTCGTTTCAGGTCCAATTCTTTTGCTAGCTTTTGTAGGAATTTCTACATATGTGACATCATTACCAGCCTCTGCAAGGCGACGAGTCGTTCCATGACAGATCATACCACTTCCTACAACTGTAACTTTATTATTAGTAAACTCTATTCCCTGTAGTTTTACGTCTTCATACGTATATACATGATCTAATTCATTGCCCTCGACCTGAGGGAGCTTTGGTCTTCCGCCTGTTGCCAATAAAACAGCAAAAGGATTGAAAGATGTGATTTCTTCAACAGTGGCCTCTGTATTCATACGGACATCAATATTTAAACGAGTCATTTCATTGCTAAGGTAGTTAATGTGCCATGTCATTTTCTCTCTATAATTTGGGTCAGTGACAAGGTGCAATTGACCGCCAAGCTTGTTATCCTTTTCAAAAAGAGTAACCTCATATCCTTTTAAAGATAGAACTCGTGCCGCTTCCATTCCGCCCGGGCCTCCGCCAACGATCACAACATGGCGGTTTTCATCAGAGGGAAGGTGCTGAAGTTCCTTAAACTCTAGCTCCCGGCCTGCTCTAGCATTGATGGAACAAAGAACGTGTGAGTTACCCATAGCGGAATGGATACAATGGAGACAGTTAATACATTTTCTAATTTCTGCTTCGCGTCCTTCCATTGTTTTGTTTACCCACTCGGGATCAGCGATTAATCCCCTTCCTATAGCCACAAAATCTGCTCTTCCCTCAGATAAAATGTTTTCTACAAATTGTGGTTCACGAATGGATCCAACAGTGATTACTGGAATATTTACTTCTTTTTTAATCTCTTCAGCCAGGTAGACTCTCCAGCCTTGTTCAAATAACGGAGATTCAATGATATTATACATAGAATCATAGGTTCCACAACTAATATGCAGCCCATTTACTCCTAATTTTTCTAAGTATCGAGAAATATCCTTACCTAACTCTAAATCGATTCCTCCTTGGATAAATTCATCTACACTGAGACGAACAGTAACAGGGTAATCCTTACCACACTTTTCTCTAATCCCCGCAATGATTTCCTCGATAAATCTCATTCGATTTTCAAAGCTTCCCCCGTATTCATCCGTACGTAAATTTGCCTCAGGGCTTAAGAACTGGTTAATTAAATAACCATGGGCACCGTGAACTTCCACTCCATCAATGCCAGCCAGCTTACACCTTATGGCGGTCTGAACAAACTTATTTACTAGCTCTTTCACTTCTGCTGTTGTTAATTCCCGAGGTACTTCACCTACTGCAGCACAGGCAACACTACTAGGTGCAACGCTTTGTTTACCATTAATTAACGAAGAGTTAGACTGTCTGCCTGCGTGATGAATTTGTACAAAAACCTTCGCCCCATAATTATGTACCGCATTGGCGAGCTCGTTTATTCCTGGGATGAAACGATCATCGTCCAGCCTTAATTGCCTAATAAATCCTTTCCCGTATTCATAATCAATACAGGTAAATTCAACAATTATTAACCCAGTCCCCCCCTTTGCCCTTTCTTCATAATACGCAATTAGTTGATCAGTAACTTCCCCTTCAGGACCAGCTAGATTTGTTCCCATGGGCGGCATGACAATTCTGTTTTTCAATGTTAGATTGCCTATTTTACCTTCTTTGAATAAGTTTGGGTATTGCATTTGGAACCTCCCTTTTATGTTATTTGTGAAATAATTCACAAACACCATTAAAATATTGCTTACACTTTTATTTTAATGGAAGTTGACTGAAGTTTTGGTCCCTTCATTTGATCGTTTAGTGACAATTGAATGTAAAATTTTTTAAAATATAGACTCTGTTAAAGACAGATGTTGATTTTTCTCATGGAAATCCTTATGAAGGACTAAACTCAATGAGTAATCTTCTGATTTGTCTTTCATTACGCTTATGAAGGACTAATCCCATTGGGAATTCACCTAGCTTGTCTTTCATCGACCTTTATACTGTTGTCAACAATGAAATTTAACTAAGCTTAAATATAAAAAAAGTGCCTGTCACCACACGACGGGTAGCGACAGGCAAAGAGTTTCCGAGTTTGGCAGCTTTAAATGCCTATTTTTTGAGCTTTCTTCAACTTAAGGTCGAATCGATCTGCATTCATTACCTTGACCCAAGCAGCTATAAAGTCACGAACAAACTTCTCTTTGTTATCATCCTGGGCATAAACTTCTGCAAGAGCACGTAGAACGGAGTTAGAACCGAACACAAGGTCCACTCTAGTTGCGCTACGCACTACTTTACCTGTTTTGCGATCACGTCCTACATAAACGTTCTCCTCAACAGGCTTCCACTCTACTCCCATGTCAAGCAAGTTCACAAAGAAGTCGTTTGTGAGTGTGCCGACACGATCCGTGAATACACCGTGTTCTGTGCCACGATGGTTTGTACCTAAAACACGCATACCGCCGACTAGTACTGTCATTTCTGGTGCAGTAAGGTTTAAAAGTTGTGCCTTGTCTACTAGGAGTTCCTCTGGGCTTACACTATACTGCTTTTTCTGATAGTTGCGGAAACCATCTGCGACAGGCTCTAGTACTGCAAAGCTCTCTGCATCAGTTTGCTCTTCTGTTGCATCTCCGCGTCCAGGAGCAAAAGGAACTGTTACCTCATAGCCTGCATCTTGTGCAGCTTTCTCTATTGCAGCACTACCACCTAATACAATCAAATCAGCTATGCTGACCTTCTTTTTTAAACCGTTTTGAATATCTTCTAGTACATTAAGCACTTTTGCAAGCAGCTCAGGTTGATTTACTTCCCAATCCTTCTGTGGAGCAAGACGAATGCGGGCACCATTAGCGCCGCCACGCTTATCTGAGCCACGGAAGGTACTAGCGGATGCCCAAGCAGTTGTTACTAATTCACCGACTGTAAGTCCTGAGTCTAGGATCTTTCCTTTAATCTCTGCTACTTCCCCATCTGTTAATTCATAATCAACAGTTGGTACAGGATCTTGCCAGATAAGTTCTTCTTTAGGAACCTCTGGGCCTAGATATCTTGCTTTAGGACCCATGTCACGGTGAAGAAGTTTGAACCATGCACGGGCAAATACATCGGCAAATTCTTCTGGATTCTGATGGAAACGACGAGATATCTTTTCGTATTCGGGATCATAACGTAATGCCATATCCGCAGTGGTCATCATCGTTGGAACTTTAACGGATGGATTTTCTGCATCTGGGGCAAGATCCTTCTCAGCAGGATCTACAGCAAGCCACTGATAGGCACCTGCAGGACTCTTTGTAAGCCACCATTGATATCCAAACAAAAGATCAAAGTAACCATTGTCCCACTGTGTTGGATTAGCAGTCCAAGCACCTTCAATACCGCTGGTGATGGTATCATGACCTTTACCGCTGCCGTGAGTGCTTAACCAGCCTAAGCCCATTGCTTCAATAGGAGCCGCTTCTGGTTCTGGACCAACATGCGCAGCATCTCCTGCACCGTGTGCCTTACCAAAAGTATGACCGCCGGCTATTAGTGCTACTGTATCTTCATCGTTCATTCCCATACGTGCAAAGGTTTCACGTATGTCCCGAGCACTTGCAATCGGATCTGGTTTACCGTTCGGACCTTCTGGGTTAACATAAATGAGACCCATCTGAACGGCAGCAAGTGGATTTTCTAAATCACGATCTCCTGAGTAACGATTATCATCCAGCCATTCTGTTTCAGTACCCCAGTAGATGTCTTCTTCTGGATGCCAGATGTCGTCGCGTCCTCCTCCAAAACCAAAGGTCTTACCCCCCATGGATTCAATTGCAACATTACCAGCTAGAAGGAGCAAGTCAGCCCATGAGATCTTGTTACCATGCTTTTGCTTAACCGGCCATAATAGCCTGCGGGCTTTATCAAGGTTACCGTTATCAGGCCAGCTGTTAAGTGGAGCAAAACGCTGTGCACCAGCTCCCCCACCGCCTCGGCCGTCAGTATTACGATAAGTACCAGCAGCGTGCCAAGACATACGGATAAATAATGGACCATAATGTCCATAGTCAGCAGGCCACCAATCTTGGCTAGTTGTCATTAGCTCCTGAAGATCCTGTTTAAGTTCATAGTAGTCTATTTTTTTAAATTCTTCAGCATAAACAAAGTCTTCTCCCATAGGATTAGATTTTCTGTCATGCTGATGGAGAATATTCAAGTTTAACTGGTTTGGCCACCAGTCTCGATTTGATGTACCGCTAGATTTGTTACTAGTAGCGCCTCCGTGATTAAACGGGCAGCCGCCTGTTTTAGGATTGTTATTAACGTCCATATTTCTTCCCCTCTCTTTGTAAAATAAGTAACAAATAATTATTCTTCTAATGGTAGGAAAACAAACTGGATGACAATAATTATTCTATATTCTATTCTACTAATCTATTACTAAAAATTGAAAAAATAACAATCATCATCACAAATTTGTAACATTTGGGAATTCTTATGATGTCTTCAATCTTAACATCCTGCAGAAATATTAACAGTAAATAGAATGTAAGCAATATACTTATTATGACTGACCGCTGCTACTTCTTTTAGCAATCCCCGGGCTCGCAACGATAAACAATAAAAAAGACCGCAGGTGTGCAAGCACCATACAGTCTTATATCTCGTAACATCTTTATATTATACCCACTGAATAGACCCAAACTCTCCATGCGGATGGTTTTGTAATTTAAATCTTTTGTACTCAGATTCTAATTTCGAAAGTGGCAAATTATTAAGTTGTTGATCTTCTTTGTTGTATACGTTTAAGAAAATTAATTTATTGATAAGTTTTTGTCGCTTCTTTTCATCATTTTTTCTCATCAGTAACACTCCTTTATTTTCCAAAAACTCCGATTGAATATAACAACTTAAAATTAGATTAACTTAATTATAAACCCATAATTCCTACCTGTAAAGTATGGATTAGAATTAAAAAACAGTGCTGCATAAAAGGGCAACCAAATAATTTCGTTTTGGCTGCCCTTCTAGTTAACTTTTTTATGTCTTGTCCTTGAAAACACTTTACCCATTTAAACTGCTAGAAAAATAAATATAAGAATCATCAGTAATTACTTCACCTTCATCTTCTACTTCTCCTTCTACTTCCTCTTCTTGAAAAGGTTCAAATGACGTTAATTCACCACAATTCCAGCAATAGCTCCTCGGTCTTTCCCATTTAGAAAGTGATTTACCACAATAAATGCACACATCCTTTTCGTACAATTCCATAAAGAATACCTCCTTTTTTAGATGGTTATCAATCGATCAACTTTAGTATTGGCACTCAGTATTAGTGATGTCTTCTTAATTTAATTATAGAATATGGGATCGATGTTTTTATGTTTAAATATTGAAAATATTATGAATTTTTAAAAATAAAGTTGTCCGCATGCCTATTTCTTATTTCTGTCTACTCCTCGCTGTTAGTGAAAATGAATTAAGGTGGACCCAAGGACAGAACCTTTCTGAATTGTTATAAAATTCAAAATAAATTCACTTTTGCTTCTTTCCTAGTGAATTTTTAGCCTTATAATGAAGCTAAAGGGAGTATGGATATTTCTATCCCTTAATTTTTTAGAAAGGAGGTCCTTAGAATGTCATTCGCTGATTTTAACGATATTTACCTAATTTGTTCTACTTATGAAGAAAATGAACAATCGGTGGATATGGTTAAATTAGGAAGAAGTATGACATCTAGTCCTTCGGTTACAGAAGTACCTTTAACCAGTTCAACTCGCTGGTGGGAGGTTGCAGAAAAAGAAATTCAACGTGAAAAAAGAGAAAAAGTCACTATCTAACTATTCCTTTGTGAATAGTAGGTATATAGACTAATTTCGAATTTAATCCAAGATTTGGCATCCCTTGTTTATTCATGGCCACAGTAGTCAGGGGATGGATAAATTGTCCTAGCTGTGTTAATAAAAAAATAAATCCTCCTAGTAATCTCAACTAGGAGGTATTTTTATAGGGAGCTTATAAATGTGTGATTCTTACTCTTTTTCCGTTATGTACCATCCCTCAGGCTTTTTCTCTAAATGAAATTGATCCTCATCGAATTTTTTTCGGAGCATTTTATATTCTTCATTTTCTACTTTAACTTTGGTTACTTTTATTTTTTTTAGCGATATTTCAGGTTTCTTAACTTCGATTACCAAATCATTAATCATAAAAAACGTTCTTTGATATCTCATTTCATACTCCACTTCCCTTCCCTATTTATATTACTTATGTATTTAATTTGCCAAACATTAATAAAATCCTTGAGGTCTAAACGCCATATACAAAAGACTTACATACTCTTAACATGAAATTAATAATGAAATAACCAACTCCTAATATAATTTAGGTATTGGCGGCTGACACAAAACCCCAATTAGCTATGTACTGGCTATATGGAGGAAATATTCCAATAACAATATGTTCAAAGGGGCTGATCTTATGGAAAAGAAATTACTAATTATTTCTTCCGACCATACTGGACATGGACATAAAAGCATAACAGAATCTCTGTGTGAAAGTGTCAACACTCAAAATGAAGTAAAAATCCATGTAGTAGATGGATTTTCACTTGGCAAACAGCTGCTGATCAAAATAGGAAAAACCTATGGTCCCCTAACAAGAAATTCCGAAAATCTATGGAAAATGATTTGGAAACTTTCATCTTTAAAACCCTCTATAATAGACAATTTTTTTGAAACACTAATTAGGGATAATTTTATAAAATTACTGGCCGATGTTAAACCAGATTTAATTTTATCCGTTCATCCAAATTTTAATGGCTCCATCTTGAACATATTAGAAAAGCAAAATATCAATATCCCTTTCATTACACTAATTGCCGATCTTGTAAACATTTATCCCCTTTGGGCTGATACTAGGGCAAATTACATTATCAGTCCAACTTTTGAAGCCCAAAATAGGTGTATTGAATTTGGGATTCCAAATGAAAAAATTAAGGTTTCAGGATTTCCAGTCCGTTCCCGATTTTTCCTGAATCACTCTAATCCACGAAAATTTTATAAAAAGGGACAATCTTTAACATGCTTGATCATGAGCGGTGGTGAAGGTGTAGGTAATATGAAGAAAATAGCTGAAATCATGCTTAATAATTTTGATTGTACAATAAAAATTGTTGCTGGTAAAAATGAAAAACTTAAAACGAAGCTGGAAAGATCCCTTCTGGCCAAATATGGTGATAGAGTTGAGATTTATGGTTTTACCAAAAATATCCAAGATTTAATGCTAGCTTCTGATATCGCTTTTACCAGAGGAAGTCCTAATGTCATGTATGAGGCCATTGCATCCAATACTCCACTTATCATTACTGGCGCTTTGCCAGGGCAGGAAGAGGATAATCCAACCTTTGCTGAAAAGTTCAATTTGGGAATGGTATGTAAAAACCCAAAGGAAATTACGCAAACATTAAACCAATTACTTGAAAATGATGGAGAAAAACTTAATAAAATTATAAATAGTCAAAGGCAATTTATTAATGCAAACGCAGCTGAAGATATTCTACAATTCATCCTAAAGGCCGCGAGCCTTACTATGAAGAAACAAAAATAAAACTTTCCTAAATTCCAATTTTACCATAAATAAGCAAACTCAAAAGGCCGGGAAGTAATACCTTTTTTGAGTCTGCATTTCTTCTATCCTTAGAGAACGAATTGAAATTCGCTACAATTGATAGATCGTATGCATCAATATGTTCTTAAAGACAAGCTCTGGCCTTTCCTCTGTAATTAAATGTCCTGTTTTTTCATATGTAATTAACTTGGCAACGGGTAGATCTTGAACTAACTGTTGACCTACCTTCACAGGAACCACTCGATCTTCCTCTCCCCATATTAATAATGTTGGGACCTGTATATCCTGAAGTTGTTGTGGTAATAAATCACCTTCCCGATGACGCAGCAGTCGAATTAAAGCTTTATAAAATCCTTTTTCGGATAGCGGTCTACCGAATTCATGAATCAATTCATCATTGATCAAGGCTTGATTAAAAAAAACGTTCCTCAAGTGATCTTTGACGTCTTTTCTACGAATATAATAATGAATGAATTTTTCAAAGAAAGGTAAATATGAACTGTAAATGAGAATTTTTTTTGCAGGCTTTAAATATCCTGAACTACATAACAAAATGATTTTGTTTATTTTCTCAGGAGCGATTAGTGCCATATTTAGCGCAATTTGACCTCCCATTGAATGAGCAGCAACATAAGAGTTAGAAAATCCAAACTTGTCGATACATTCAATCATTAACTTCGCATAGTTTTGAAAACTATAAATAAAAGAAGTTGACTTCTCACTTTTCCCAAAGCCGGGAAGGTCAACAGCAATGATTGAAAACTCCTTTTGTAATAAAGGAATGATTCGACGAAACGTATAGGTAGATGATGCAAAGCCATGGATTAAAAGAATCGGAGGTTTATCATTTAATAAGTATTCACAGTACAAATTGATATTTCCTACCTTTATATATGATTGATTCAATTGATTTATCGACAACGTGTTCCACTCCTCAACGAATTTATTAATTAGCTTTATTATTTATCAATAAAAACATGAGAATGCAGAAAATCGGTATTCCATCACTATAGAAAAATGCATTCAGACCTTTTTCCAAGAAAAAAATTAAATGATCAAGGAAATACAATATTTTTAAAAGGAATAATAAAAACGGTGACCTTGGATGATTTCCAGGTCACCATTTTTCTTTTTACGGACCTTCCATTCTTATAAGAAAAAAATTTTTTATGACCCTGTCCTTTTTCGCTATTTTTCTATATATAAAGGGTGAGAAGAATTTTTAGGAGATGGTTTGATGTCTGGTTGGGTAAAATTGACGAAGCAATTTACAAATGATGAGTTATGGTTTAACGTCACAGCGTTCCGGCTTTATGCATGGATCTTATTGAAATCTTCGTATGCTGATGGCATCGTTTTGAACGGGATGAGGTTAAAAAAAGGACAATACATAAGGGCATACTCCCAGTTAAGTGAAGATTTGATGTACATAGAAGGAAGGTCCAAAAAGGCGCTTGCTAAGAGTACCATAAAACGCGCTGTCGATAAACTTGTGCAAAAAGGAATGCTGATGGTCGAAGAAACCCCTTTGGGAACTCTTTTTACCGTGGTCAATTCCGAAGATTTTAGATGTATGGACGGTACTGATGATTTTTTTTGCCCTCCGTTTCGCGAAACGGAAGTGGAACAGTCGCAGAACGATAACAAAACGGAGCTGGAACAAAATAATAGAAATCAAGAACGTAAGAATGTAAAAGATAATGATGATCACCCACACTTTAACCTTCCTTCACAAGAAGTCAAGGAAGCTGACATGACAAAGAAAAATCGGATCGAAAGAATTTCGAACAAATTTATCGCTTTACGAAATCAAGGAGTCTTTTTAAGCCCTAAAGATGAATTAGCGATTGAGAGAATCTCTAGATTATCGATGAAAACTGACCAACTAGAAGCTTTGTTCGTGGAAATTTTTGATGAGTACCAGTTAAAAAATCCAAACGGAAAAATTAGCAGTGTATCGTATTGTGAAAAGGTTATTGGGACAAAACTAGAAACTGAGAAGAGCGCAAAGCTTCTGCAGAAAAAACCAAAGAAAGAAGCAATGGCAGATCGGATTAAACGGTTGATTCAAGAAGGGAAAATTTCATTACAGGAGGATGGCCAATGACCAAAGATGATGTATTCAAACTTTTAGTACTCATTGAATCAGTATATCCCAACTGCACCGTTAAGGACGAGACGGTTCAGCTATGGTTTCAATCTTGCCCTGAAATGGATTTAGAGAAAGTAATGGTGAAACTGAAAAACTATATTAGAAAAAGCCCTTTTCCCCCTACTATTTCAGATATTGCGGTATTTTCCTATGAAGAAAGTGATTTTCCAAACATCGTACAGGAATGGATGAAGAAAGGACGTGAGAGAGTTGAATGTGACTCTTCAAAACGAAGACCAATACCTGCCTGGCTTGCCGAATATTCACCAAGAAAATCTGTTTGATCCAGAAGGGATCCTGTTAGGTGCAGTCTTTCAGGAACCTAATCTCATTCATGAAATCAAATTAGAGCCATTTCATTTTTCACAGAAGCGAAATCAGCTTCTGTTTCAGACGTTCCGTGAGCTGCAAAGGGAGGACAGACCCATTGATTTAGTCCTAGTTATAGAAAAATTAGCAGGGAAAGAAATGCTCAGCACTAGTTATATACTGGACATTACTACCCGCTGCCCCTCCCCTGACAACTTTGAACACTATCAATCTATTATTCTGACCCGATACAAACTTAGAAGGTTTACTCAGGGCGCATACCGTTTTCTCAACGAACAAACAATGGAAGCAGCGGATGATTTTTATAAACTCTATACAGAAATGGCAGATATCGGAAATGTCGAAGGGAAAACGAAACGGGATCTCTTAGCCGAAGTATATGATGAGATGATTGAGGACCAAGGAGACATTTCTGGAATCGATACGGGGTTTTCGCTTCTCAATGGCATGTTGAATGGCTTACAGCATGGGGATTTGATCATAATCGCGGCACGACCCTCGGTAGGGAAAACCGCCCTGTCTCTGAATCTAGCAAAGAACTGCTGCAAGACTGGCGGTGTGGTTGATTTCTTTTCGTTAGAAATGCCCGGAAAACAGCTCATGAAACGGATGTTGAGTGATATTTCCTATGTAGACGGCGCTAAATGGAAAAACTCTTACAGCTATTTTAGTGACAATGATTATGATCGAGGTGTTGAGGCGATAGGGATGTTAGATCAATGGAATCTTCAGATACACGATGAGCCGAGGCAAACCATTGCGGACATTCGCTCGGCCATCCAGAAAACGAAACGGGAGCACCCAAATGAAGGTCACTTGGTCATCATTGATTATTTACAGCTAATCACCCAATCAAAAACGTTTGAACGTCAGGATTTAGCTGTTGGCCATATGACAAGGGAGTTAAAGCAAATGGCCAGACAATACGAAGTGCCAATCGTCCTGTTGTCTCAGTTGTCCAGAGGTGTGGAGCAGCGGGCAGACAAACGTCCAGTAATGTCTGATTTAAGGGATTCGGGAAGTATTGAGCAGGATGCAGATGTGATTATCCTGTTAAGCCGGGATGACCATGAACCTGTAAGTCCAAATCAGAATGAACTGATAAACGTAAATATTGCCAAGCACCGAAACGGTCCGGTTGGCGTTATTAAACTCGCATTTGAGAAGAACTATAGCCGATTTCGGGATTATCAGGTGTAGACAAATTCCGTTTTCACTCATTACTTAACCATGGTTACCGTAATGAAAAACATCATTTTTGGGACCATCGTAACAAGGGCAAGCAGTTTATCCCCACTGCTTGCCCTAAAAAGTATTTTCTATTATTAAATAAATTAAGACCTGAGCATCTTTACGTTTACAGTGATGATTGAGATATCTCTAAGTAACTCGAATTCTACCAACTCTTCTATTCCGATTACGATCTTTACTATTCAGTTCTCTTTGGGAATTGGGAATACCTGAAAATGAAATGAGACCAGCCTTAAACAGGACATATCCGATAAAGGTAGCAAAGATCGTACTTCCGATCAGAAACCAGATGAATCTTCTGCCAACATTACTCAACATGTTTTCACCTCTTTAACCTTTCATTGATGATAAATATGTTGAAAACATCTTTTTTATGTCGGGTTATTCGACTCTACCATTTGAATCTATTAAAAAGCCCTGCCTCCCCCTTGTGTAACGGAGGCAGGCATGGACTTAAATTATGGAGCCTAAACTTATACACCTATAGTCTTTTCTCCAAGATCAATCATCTTTTTAGCATCCATCTCCGCCAAGCGGTCAAATACTTGCGTGGCAATCGGGTGGGTGCCATAATTCTCCTTTAGTTTCCATGTAGTCATCGTAATCGTTCCTTTTCCATACCGCTGGACCATCATCGAACCCCCGGCCTGACCGATCCAGCCTTGGAAATAACCCGAGATAATCTTAGAGGAGAGCGCCAGGCTTGGACTGCCAAACATGTTAATGGTACGGCGGCTGCCCGGCTTTTTGTAATCACTGAACGGAACCACATAATCCGGAATCAGGTTGTCTACTTCCCAGCCCATCTCAGGATGTAGTGGAACCCCCGGAAAAAATTTCGGGTTCACGAAATTAAAGGATGAGGCGCGCGGCCAGCTTTCCCCCTTCGGCAGCTCACGGAAAGTAAACTGCCCCTTCTCTCCGATCCGGTCACCTTCTTCTGCAAGAAAAATCACATCTCCCCCACGCTGAACAAATTGAAGGAGCTCTTCATTCAGACAATCCGTTACCACTGTTACCTCCAAATCTAGGTGAGGCTGGATTTGATACCCATTTAAGCTCAGCTCATTTTGGGTGCTTTCAGGCAAATGCCAAACATTGATGGTGCCTTTTTCCTGCACTGTTTTTGGCGATAGGGTCAATTCTTCGTTATTGACCGCCAGCGTCTGCCCATCTGCCTTTAAAGTAAGCTCCAGCAGATAAAAATCAGATTTCTCTACCCCGGGAACCTCGAACGAAATCGCCTCATTCACACGAACGAACGGATCGCCAGCAGCATGAACTGGCAGGCTCCCGCTTAACTTCAATCCTGGGACCGACCACTCCACCACCCCGGAGAAATGCTTCAAATCATCATTACAGACAATCACATCCAAGGTGACCTGTTCACCTGACCACACATTTCTCGCCAATTTATCAGCCATAACGGTAAGCGGACCGTTGAAATCGATTAGCTGCTCAAAGCCTTCCTTCGGATTTCGGAGGTAATCCAGCCAGCCGTTCGTTTCCCATTCAATGTCCGTAAATTCTGTCACAACATAGCCGGCAATCTGCGGCCGCTTTCTCATTTCTTCAATCACCGATTTGACAGCACGGGTCATTCTTTTTTGCGAGGTCGCTGTTAAATCTTCAAAGCTAGCAAAGGTTTCATTTAATTGGTATTTTTTAAAATTGGCCTGACCGGTTGTCGGCTTCTTGTAGTCCTCCTGATGGGACTCCTCTCCCTGGTTGACAAACCACCAGGGCTCCTTGCCGTAATGATCTTTCAGCTTCTCTACACTCGGCAGCCCCCAGACGCCAAACTCGGAAACAATAATCGGCTCACCGTTTGCTTGATACCCGTCAACAAAGTTTTTGTCAGGATCTCCTATCACAAAGTCATCGAGGTCCTTTTGCCAATCCTCGAGCTGGTCCGGACAAACAAAATAGCGGTGATGATCATTGATATCTGTTTTCACGTGGGTCCAGCCGGAATTATCACAAATCAGCCGCGTCGGATCGAACGCTTTCACATAGTCATACATTTCCTCGACATGCTTCTGTTTCACCGGGTCATTGGCCAGATCCCACTCCAATCCCCATTCCTCGTTGTAGATGGACCAGATCAAAATCGATGGATGATTAAAATCCCGCTCAATCATCCCAGTTAATTCGTTCGTAAACCGTTTCGTCGCCTGCGGGGTGAATTTGACATAGTTTGGCGGTTCCGCCCATATCAGCATCCCCATTCGGTCTGCCCAGTATAAATATCTTGGAATCTCCACTTTGATATGTTTTCTGAGCAAATTAAAGCCCATTTGCTTGGCAAGCTTGATTTCATTTTGAATATACTCATCGGAAGGTGCTACATAAACCGTATCCGGGTAAAAGGCCTGATCGAGCGCGCCGCGGATATAGACCGGCTTGTCATTTAACAGCACCCGTCCATTTTCAAACGACACCTTCCGCATCCCGAAGGTTACCGTTTTAGCATCATCAAGTACCGCCGCTTCAAGGTCATACAAGTGCGGGTTTTCCGGATTCCAATAAACAAAGTCTGGAAGCGGGATAATCGTTTCCCCCTTGCCCTGTACAGCCGCTACCTTCGCCAATGCCACAGGATGATCCTCGGACAGATGGCTGCGGACAGTAAACTGGACCTCCGCGCCGTTTGGCAGTTCCCCATTCAGGCGATAGGCAACCTTGATTTGCCCCTGGTCCGGTTCCGGCGTAACCCGAACCTCTTTAATGTAGGTTTCCGACCTTTTTTCAATATGAACGCTTTGCCAGATCCCGCTTACCCGTGTGTACCAGCTTCCCTGCTTCCCAATGGGTATTTCCGCATTGTCCTCAGGATCATAGACCCGAATAGTCACCGTATTCTCGGCCTCAGGGATGAATAGATTCGTCACCTCAAATTCAAATGGAGTGAAGCCCCCTTCATGCTCCCCGGCATATCGTCCGTTCACCCAGACTCTTGCGTGGTAATCAACGGCTCCAAAGCACAGGAACACCCGGCCAGTTTTTTCAGAAAAATAAAACCGCTTCTCATACCAGGCCGCTCCGTTATAGTTAACAAGGCTTCCCCCGTCGCGCTGCCAAATATGCGGTACCTCTACACTGCGTCCATCAGGAATCCCGGCTTTCTGCCAGTTCAGCCATTCTCCTTCATCCTTCGGGTCCAGCTTGAATTGCCAGACCCCGTCCAAACCAAAACTTTTGCGCATCTTCTCTTCCTCCTAATTATTACTTAATGCCCGTCATCGTAATTCCTTTAATAATGTGCTTTTGGAATAGAATAAAGACAAGCAGTGCCGGTAGACTCGCCAGCATATTGGCTGCCATCGGAATTGTCAACTCGGCAGCATACCCGCTTTGAAAAAGAGGAATCCCAATCGGCAGGGTCATCATTTTTTCATCACTTATGGCCAGATACGGCCATAAGAAGTTATTCCAAGAACTAATGAAGGTAAAAATCCCAAGCGCTGCCATTGAAGAGCGCGACAGCGGAAGGAAAATACTCCACCAAATTTTCAGCTTACTCGCTCCATCTATTTCGGCCGCTTCCACCAGCTCCTTCGGAATTGCGTCATAAAATTGCTTTAAGATGAGCACCCCCAGCGGAGCAGCCACACTTGGAAAAATAATCGAACTATAGCTATTAATCAGACCGTTATCCACCATCATTAAAAATAAAGGAATAATCGTCGCCTCTGTTGGCACCATTAATCCTGCGATAATAATCCAAAAAACAAGCTTATTCCCTTTAAACGGAATTCGAGACAAGGCAAACGCAGCCATGGAGGTCAATAGGAGCGTTAACCCGGTTGTCACAAATGCAATATAGACACTGTTCCAGGTCCATCTCCATATCGAGGCGTTTTCAGAAACAAACTTATAATTATCCATCGTAAAAGGCGGTTTAATCAGTGAGGATAGGACCGTCACCGGGCTCCCATCCGGCTTAATTGCCGTAATCACCATCCACAGCATCGGAACTAACCAGATGATGACGAGCAGGTAGCTAAAAATATACAGGAGTGATCGGCCAGGTTTCATTCTAGGCTTAACTGCTTGCATGTTTTCTCCCCTTTTCTATCGTATTTGCGAAAATCTTTTTGAAATCGGTGGATATCGTCCGAAAGTTGGCGAATATATTCTTAAAACCCGCGGATATACCCGGAAGCAATGGTTCAAATAACCTGCGTCCCCAACACAATACCCCTTCGATCTCCTTAATCTTTTTTCGAAAGGAATTTAAATTGAACGAGAGCAAATAGAATCATGACTAAAAAGAGTACGTAGGACATCGCGGAGGCGAGACCCATTTCGTTTGCGCGGAAGCCCGTCTCATAAATGTACTGAACCAATGTCCGGGTCGCAGTCCCCGGCCCGCCGTTCGTCATCAGGTAGGACTGCCCGAATAATTTAAACGAAGCAATCGATTGAAGCACCACGACAAGCAAAATGACACCTTTTAACGAAGGAAGCGTGATATAGCGGAAGCAGTGCCAGCTGTTGGCTCCGTCAATGCGCGCCGCCTCATATAAATCATCCGGGATTTCCTGCAGTCCCGCTAAAAACAAGACCATATTGAAACCGACGGTCCACCAGATGGTCGCGAGCAGAATGGAAAACCAGGCAAGATTGGGACTGCTCAGCCAGAAAACCTCTGTGCTCACCCCAATGGATTTTAGAACAGAATTCAACAGACCTGTATACGGCTGGAGGACAAACACCCAAATGCTGCTGATAACCGAGATTGATAGAATATGAGGAAGAAAGAAGGCAGATCGTAAAAAGCCAGTCCCATTTAGTTTCGCATTGACCAACAATGCTAGTAAAATCCCAACCACCACAAGAGTGGGTGTAGAAATAACCACGAAGTATAACGTATTACCTAAAGATTCCCAGAAGAAGCTATCCTGAAACATAGCCTTATAATTTCCAAGCCCGACAAAGGTACGTTCATTGCCAATTGTCCATTCATACAAGCTGACGATGAACCCTTTAACAATCGGGTAAAGCATAAATATGGAATAAAAGAGAAGATATGGAGCTAGGAACACCCATGCAAATAGATTTAATTTTAACAGCCTTTTGTTGGCAAATAGGCCTGTTCCCTTTTTTGACAGAATCGGTCCCTGTTCATTCTGGCTTGCGGTTACTGCTGGTTTCACCTGTAAAACCTCCTTTTGAAAACTGTTTCTCCCTTTATGACAGGAAGCCCCTAACATAGGGGCCGCCCGGGAAAATCAAATTTACTTAGCGAGCAATTGATTAACCTCTTTTTCCGCTTTGTCCATCACTTCATCTACCGAAGCCTGGCCGTTCATCATTAAGTCAAAGTTGGCACGTAAAATATCACCAATCGGGAACAGCTTTTCATGGTTAGGCATGAAGTTAACATCATTAACAACTCCTACGTAGTCATTGCGGTATTGCTGTTCAGTAAATTCAGGTGATTCAATAACGGATGGCTTACTTGGAACGTGTCCTGCCTTTGCCCACATCGCACCATTTTCAGCGAGCCAGTTGGCAAATTGAATCGCTGCCTGTTGTTTTTTCTCATCTGGTTCCTTATTAGCAGGCAATACTAGAGTATGAGAATCTCCCCAAGCCGCTTTCTTATCATATAATACCGGCAGTGTCACCGCACCGAATTCAAGCCCTTGGTTCTTTTCATACGTTCCTGTGGACCATACGCCATTGAAGTTAATTGCCGCTTGACCGGCAGCGAAAATTTCTCCGCCGTTCTTTACGTTTTTCGGCCAAAGCTGGTCTTTATGAACTAAATCAGAGATAAATTGTAAAGCTTCTTTTCCTTTTTCGTTATTGAAGGCAGCCTTCTTACCATCTTCGCTTAAAAGATGTCCGTCCATCTGGCTGTAAAGTGACCACCACATCCAGAAAGGCGCGTTTCCGTTGGATGTTGCAACAAACGGCATCACATTTTTAGGAGCTTTTTCCTGAACTTGCTTGAGAAATTGAACAAATCCTTCAGAGCCCGGTTCCATTTTTGGTTCGCCATTATCACCTAGTAACCCGGCATCGCTTAGAATTTTTTTGTTATAAAACATGATCATCGCGTGGGTATCGAGTGGAATCGCCATATGTTTTCCTTCAAAAACAGTGCTATCTAGGATGTTTTGGTTAAAGGAATCCCATTTAATTCCTGCTTTTTCCACAATCGGATCCAGCTGTTCAATCGTATTTGCAGGGACAAGCTCCCCAAGCTTGGAAGTATGAGCTACCGCAACGTCAGGTCCCTGGTTGGCAGCAACAGCTGTGCGGAGCTTCGTATAGTATTCTTCCCATTTAAGATTTAACATTTTTACGTGAATATCAGGGTTAGTCTTATTGAATTCTTCCACCATTGCTTTCATGAAGTCACCATCACCGCCGCTAAACGGTACCCAGTAATTCAACTCAATCGTTTTGCCAGCGCTTTCATTTTTGCTGACGCTAGTTTCCTTCGAGCTGCATCCTGCTAAGGCTGTTACGGCAAAAAGTAAAAATATCAGAAACAAGTGTAACTTTTTCAATCCATTTTCCCCCTTTTGATATTTTGTAAGATTCTGAAATTTATAGTAACATGTTTTATAGTTTTATTACAATGTAATTTGTTATTAAAAATAAAAAAATTTGTCTAATCCAGTTTTGCCTAACCAAAAACACGAAAAATATATCGTTTTGCGGTTATTATTACAATATTAGTCCATACAAAACAAAAAAAAACCGGATCCTTGATCCAGTTTTCATGTTTATGGTTTATTAGAATAATGCAGCTTCATCAATATCCCTTGTTCATAATTACCGAAGCGGTGTCCGAATAAATTCATTCCGCCGGCATTGACAGCATCCTTTTTCACGCCAAACCGCACAGAAATATAAGGCTTTGATTGAAGCCCCAGCTCCGTTATCTTTACATCTGATTGTTTCACTCCGTCTATAAAACTTCCCTTCCGATTGATACTCCACGTTTTTAGCAGGCCGTATTGAGTATTTTCGGTAAGCCACCAATCCGGTGTTAGAAAACCCCTTTCCCCGCCAAAATCACCAGGGCTAGTCCAGGTTCCCACTTCCTGATCATTGATCCAAACGGTAATATCTGATGGCCAATCTAGTTTGTGGTAAGGTGCCTCTGAACAGACTTCAGCGACAACCTCCAGGCTTTCCTCTTCGGCTCCATATGGAATTCGATTAGGAAAACGATATTCCACATATCCTTTACGAAACCACAGCAGCTCAGCCTTTTTCCGGTCAGGTTCATAGAATGCCCTTGGTTCATCCTGCATGCCAATCATTCCCATTTCACTCACAAGCCCGCAGGTAGATTCGACCTCACAATCAGCAAACTCCCCTATTGGCATATCGATGGAGATGATGTTCTTATTCAATGGCTCTTCCCGCCGCAGGTTGATGACAATCCGATCATATTTTTTTGAACTGACCTTCTGCATGCCCCGCCCCGGAATCAATTCCGTTGAAATAAGTCCCGCATCCTCCAGCTTTTTAATATTCACAGCAGCAGTCGAAAACGGCAGACTCATCATATCCGCAAGCTCATTGACATTCATCGGCCCCTGTGAAAGAACCTTTAAAATCTCCATCCGATGCTCATTAGAAAGAGCCTTACATACCTCTATGGCCTCCTCCAAAGTTAATTGCAACGTCCTCATTTACGTCCCTCTCTTCAATCACTTTGAAAACATCTTACCATAAACAACTCAAAGATATCTGTTTTTCTCGTCTTAGCAAATAAAAAAGCGCTATTTATGGTTATGTAGGAATGCTAATTTAAATATGTACAATCATGCTTGAATAAAGATGTACAAAATTGATTGCTCAATTCATACTAACCGTGGGGTGATTAGTATAGCAAATGGCCAGACAATACGAGGTTCCAATCGTCCTGTTGTCCCAGTTATCAAGAGGTGTGAAGCAGCGGGCAGACAAACGACCGGTAATGTCTGATTTAAGGGATTCGGGCAGTATTGAGCAGGATGCAGATGTGATTATGCTACTAAGCCGGGATGATCATGAATCAATGAGTCCGAATCAAAGTGAACTGATTAATGTCAATATTGCCAAGCACCGAAACGGTCCGGTTGGCGTTATTAAACTCGCATTTGAGAAGAACTATAGCCGATTTCGGGATTATCAGGTGTAGACAAATTCCGTTTTCAATCATTACTTAACCATGGTTACCGTAATAAAAACCATCTTTTGGGAACATCGTAACAAAGGCAAGCAGTTTATCCCTACTGCTTGCCCTAAAAAGTATTTATCTATTAAAAAATAAATGAAGATCTGAGCATCTAAACGTTTACAGTTATGATCGAGATATCTCTAAGTAACTCGAATTCTACCAACTCTTCTATTTCGATTACACTCTTTACTATTCAGTGCTTTTTGTGATTTGTGGATACCTGGAAATGATATGAGGCCAGTCTTATACAGGACATATCCGATAAAGGTCGCAAAAATCGTACTTCTGAACAGAAACCAGATGAATTTAATGCCAATATTGCGTAACATGTTTTCACCTCTTTATCCTCTCATTGTTGATAAATATGTTGAAAACATCTTTTTTATGTCGGGTTATTCGACCCTCCTCCCTTATCCGAAAAGTACTACCGACGCAGCCTTACTCGTTTTTTGTTCAAGAGTCTTTCCTTAAAATAGATAAAGTCCATGCCAGAAAACTGTATATTTATGGTGAAGAGCATCCTGTTGGTAACAGTTCTCTTTCGTCTTGTTAAATTTTTACGCCTAATAAAAAATCCCCTTCCGACAGTATAAAATCTGCGTAAGAGGACGAACTATTAACTTTCACAGTCTTTCGTGAAACTGGGCGAAAACTTTGTAATGGAACGAAACCTATCAACGTTCACATCACGGTATCAATCACCGTAGAAATAGCGTCATTATTGAATAGTTGGCGGGACTGCGTGGGAATCGAACCCACCAGACCTGGCACGCAGGTCTCAAGCAGTTTTGAAGACTGTGGAGGACACCAGTACCCCATTCAGCCCCATCATTATTATAGTAAAAAGGTAATTCCTATTTGTAATCATAATACAATGGAATATAGTAATAATCAATAGAGTTGGGGATTTTGTCATTTTTTCGACAACTTTTGCAACTCTCTTTGAGGATGGCTACTTCCTTGATAATAAAGGTGATAACTTGTCTTTTCACCTTATTTCAGACTATAATAGATAGATGAAAATAGTATCGTGTAGGTGAAATCAATGCAGCTCACAGGTTGGTTCTTATGGTTTATATTAATATGGATTTTTGCATTTGCAGGTTTAATGGCGATTGGCGGATTTTTTATGTTTCGGAAATTTCTCAAGAAAATGCCGAAAGAAGATGGCAAATCCGTGATGGACTGGGAAGAACACTATGTTAATCAGACTCGTCATTTATGGGGCGAGGAAGAAAAACAACTTCTAGAAGATTTAGTTAGCCCTGTTCCTGAGCTTTTCCGTGATGTCGCTAGACATAAAATCGCAGGAAAGATTGGCGAACTTGCGCTTAATGAGAAGGTATCAAGAATAACGGAAGAACTTGTCATCCGCGGTTACATTCAAGCAACGCCGAAAAGGGATCATAAGTTTTTACGTAAAAAGCTATTTGAAAATAGAATTGATGTAGCTCCTTATGAGCATTTATTCTAAACCGACCAATTTTTGGCGGTTTTTTTTTATGATTTTGGATATTTTAAAAAAGAGTCAAATCGTAGGTTGGGGTGAAACAAATGGCAAAACGTATGGCAACAAAAAGGCACAAGATATTTAATCTATTGTTAATATTGATTCCGTGGATGTCATTATTATTTATAGGAAAGCGTGATTTTAAACGGTATTCTTTTTCAGGAGTTTTTATTGTTATTTTTGAAATCATTAATCATCTATATGGACACAAGCGGAATTGGTGGAAGTTTTACGACAAACGAAAATCCTTCATGAGGGATGAGCTTCCTTTTAGTGTAGGCCCTTATATGCCACTCTCGATGTGGCTGCTTAAACTTTCATATGGAAACTTTAAGAAATTTGTGTTATTTAACGTGATTTCTGATGGCGCCTTTGCTTTCCTTATCATAGATATCCTTAAAAAGCTTAAAATCATCAGTCTAGGTCGATTAAATCATGTTCAGTTTTTCATTTACTTACACTATAAAGCGTATATTTTATATGGTGTACAGTATTTGTTTGATAAAATTAGAAGATATCGATATTAAAAGAAATGCTCAGAGTACTTTGTACCCTGAGCGTTTTTCAATACCATGACAGTATTAGTGTTAGCTACGAAGTTGTTTGTATAGCTTTTTATAATCGAGATACATCGCTACCCGCCATGGTACAATCATACTAAAAGCAACCAAGAAGAACATACCGCTTAGCTCTCCAAAATCAATCGTTGTACTTAAAATCGATTTCAAAGCTAACCTCACAACTAATAGTCCAACTAAAATGTACATAAATGCTTTGGATCGTTTTAGATAGATTTCGTTCTCGCGAATCTCAAATTTAGAGGTTTTAATTAACAGGATGGAAAAAAGCATCCCTACAATTACTACCTCAACTATTTCCAGAGGAGTTAATCTAAATTGAGGTACTACATACATTAATGCCCCGCTCGACATAAAGACTGGCGGCAGGATAATTTTCTTTACATTTGTAGGCTTCTTAGCGGCCTTCATGCGGACGAATAAAGCAAAAATCCCCATAAAAACCGCACCGATTGAAGAAACAACAACAAAGTTCATAGGTTTCAACCCCTAATTCCTTAAAATAAAGCTCGAAATTCATATTTTACTATATCCTTCTAATGTTTAGAAGCCTGTAAAACCACCAAACATACCGGAGAAAATCGTAATAATTTTTGTCATCCAGTCAAAGAAAAGTACGATACCCATGACAATCATAAGATAACCACCGATTTTAACAATCTTTCCACTGTTTTTGCGAATCCATTTCATACGGCCAACAAAGAAAGATAGGATTAGGAACGGTATCGCAAATCCAAGTGAATATGCAACCATGTAGAGTACACCAGAACCTGGATTTGTCGCCGCAAGGGCGATTACCGCCGAAAGAATCGGACCCGTACAAGGAGTCCAGCCAGCCGCAAAGGCCATCCCAATAAGTGCTGAACCAAAAAAGCCTGATGGTCTATTTTTAAATTCTAATTTCCGATCCTTCATCAAAAACTCAGGTTTAAATACACCGACAATAATTAGTCCAAAAAGAACGATAAATATTCCGCCTAACTGACGAATGAGATCTTTGTACTCAAGGAAAAAGCTTCCAACAAAAGAAGTACCAAAACCAATTGCGATAAAAATAGCCGAAAATCCTAAAAGGAAAAAGATTGTATGTAGAAGACTTCGTTTTTGAAGCATGGCATTTTCAGTTTTTAACTCTCCTACAGACATCCCAGTGATATAGGAAAGAAATGCAGGGTAAAGCGGTAAACAGCATGGTGAAATAAAACTTAGGAAACCGGCACCTAAAGCTAAAAATATATTTACATCAGTCATATTAACACTCCCACTATAGTCGATACCTTATCATTTTATCAAACATTTCCACTAAATGATAATGGTTAACATGAATATTTTGTGTCTCTAAGAGTCAAATATCATTTCCTTCAAAAACCTTCCTATGTTTCTACCATTTCCCTGTATTAGATGGATATTTTCTTACAAATATCTTGGATTTATTCCCAACTTAGGTTATACTAGTAAAACATTGGTAGAGAATAACTATCAATGTTTTCTATTATTGGAGTTTCTCCGGAAAGGACCACGGCAATGATCAAACAAGATCTAATTGTATTGATTGAGAAAAAGCGTGCTGAATTAATTCAAGTCGCGGTCACAAACGGCCTGACTTCCTCCATCGCTATTCGCTATAGTCAAGAACTAGACCATCTTTTAAATGAATATAATCGAAAATATATAAAGAAAACTCGCCAAGTGGCGAGTCTCTAATGCAAAAATCCTGGCTAATAACCAGGATTTTTCTTTTTGTCCTTAATGCATGATATCCTCTAAACGTTCCAAAGCCCCATTTTGCAGCAGGAACATTTTATGGTAAAGTCCGCCTAGTGCCAATAACTCTTGATGTGTGCCTCTTTCAACAATTTCTCCTTGATGTAAAACGAGTATTAAGTTCGCGTCTTGTATCGTAGATAACCGGTGGGCAATAGCAATTGTCGTACGCCCCTTTCTCATTTTGGAAAGAGCTGTTTGAATGTTTTCCTCCGTTTCGGTATCAATATTTGCCGTTGCCTCATCGAGGACGAGAATCTTTGGATTAGCGGCAATGGTCCTTGCAAACGCAATTAATTGACGCTGCCCGCTAGAAAACGTAGATCCTCTCTCCACTACTTTATGATGATAGGAATATTCCAGCTTTTCAATAAAGGTATGCGCTTGAACAAATTGAGCTGCTGCCTCTACTTGTTCATCTGTTAAATGATGATTATGAAGCGTAATATTATCTCTTACACTTCCGTAAAATAAAAACGGATCTTGAAGGACAAGCCCCATTTTTTCACGTAATTCATCCTTGGAAAAATGACGGATGGACTGACCATCAATTAAGATATCGCCCTTTTCGTATTCATAGAATCTCATTAATAGATTGATAATCGAACTTTTCCCACTTCCTGTATGACCAACGAGTGCTACGGTTTCTCCAGGATTTGCTGTAAAGGATATATTTTTCAAAACATCCCGCTTGCCATCATAGGAAAAGGTTAAATTCTTAAATTCAATTCTTCCTTTTTCAATCGATAAATTACTTTCATTATTTTGTCCAGGTGCCAATTCCTGCTTATCCAAGATTCTAAAGACACGTGCTCCAGCAACAATTGCTTGCTGGTACAACGATAGCCTCATCATCATGTTATTTACTGGTTCAAAGAACCGCTCCAGATAATTAACAAAAGCATATAACACACCGATTTCTACTGGACTGTCCAATGAAGTAATACCAAAATAATTTAAAACAATGATTAATCCTAAAATGAAAATTAAATCAACTGCAGGACGCAGCAATAATCCATCTATCTTAATGTTCTTCATTCCCGCATCATAGTGATTATCATTGATGTCTTCGAACTCTTTACGAAGTCTTTTTTCCTGACGAAATACTTGAATAATACTCATACCCTGCAGGGATTCACTTAGTTTAGCATTTAATTGGCTAAGTCTTTCACGCATTTCCAAATAAAAACGGGAACTAAATTTCCGATATAAACTCATGACGAGAAGGATTAATGGAATAAAAATAAGACAGAATAATGCCAGCTTTACATCTAGGATAAACATTGTAATGAAAATTCCGGTTAGTAAAAATCCGCTTTGGATAAAAGTCGATAGGACAGTGACAAACATATCTTTAATAGCCTCGGTATCGTTTGTCACCCTTGAAACAATACTTCCCGCCGGCGTTTGATCAAAATACTTAAGACCTAATGATTGCACCTTTGTAAAAATATCAATTCGAAGCTGTTGAATGATCTTTAAAGCAATTTCCTGAAACTTAACTAATTGAAAAAACAACAAAAGGGATTTTATCATTTGAATCCCTAGATAGCTTGCCCCTAGGATAACCAGTGGCTGAAAAACCAAATTTCCTGGTGTAAGGTAATCATCAATAAAGATTTTTACTAGAATCGGAGATGCTAACTCTCCTAGCGTTGTTAACACTAATAGGCTGAATGCTAGGATTAAGTCCTTTTTATGTGGTTTTGTATAAGATAGCAGGCGATATAAAACTCTTTTTTGTTCTTTTTCAGTCAGCTGTGCTGTTTCTTCCATTTTAATGTCCCCCATGTTCAACCAACTCCTCTAGCTGCTGACGTACATACATTTCCTTATACCAGCCATGTGCTGCCATTAATTCTTCATGTGTCCCTCTTTCAATGACCTCGCCATTATCAAGCACAAGAATTAAGTTTGCGTGCTGGATCGCACTCAAGCGGTGAGAGGTAATAATCGTCGTTTTCCCTTCTCGATTCTTTCTTAATGCCGAAAGAATCGCCTCCTCGGTCTTTGCATCGACGGCAGAGAGGGAATCATCTAACAATAACACTTCTGGATTCATCAACAGCGCACGTGCAATACTAATCCTCTGTTTCTGACCGCCAGATAAGGATACTCCCCTTTCGCCCACAACCGTTTGATAGCCTTCTGTAAATTGAAGAATATCATCATGAATACTGGCCAGCTTTGCTGCACCAAAGATATCTTCTTTAGGAGCATGAGGGTTCGTAAAGGCGATATTTTCAGCGACACTCGCAGAAAACAAGAAATGGTCTTGTGGAACATAGCCAATCACTTCACGTAGTTTTTCCAATTTATATTCTTGAAGTGTATGACCGCCGAAGGTAATTCCCCCTTCATAGTCCTCAAATTCACGAATAAGCAGCTTTAACAGTGTTGTTTTACCAGCCCCTGTTTTCCCGACAATCCCTAGTGTCTCTCCTCTATTAAGAGTGAAGCTGATATTCTTTAACATTGGTACTTTTTCACCTGGGAAAGTGAATTTCTCAATATCATAGTGGATATCGCCGCTAGGAACGATCTCTAATGCATCACTTCGATCTGTAATATCAGATTCTTCACGGAGCAGTGCGGCTACACGGTCATACGAAGCACGACCTCGTTCAACGATATTAAATAACCAGCCAAATGCCAACATTGGCCATATTAATAGTCCTAAATAGGTGGTAAAGGCAATTAATTCGCCAATCGTTAACTCCCCAGCCAATACGTATTTGGAACCAAAGGTGATGGCTAAGAAAAAGGAAATAGCTACAATAATTGAAATCGTTGGATCATATAATGAATCTATTTTTGCTACCACGATGTTCTTTTCGACTACATCCTGTGATTGCTTGCTAAAATCCTCTATGTCTTCCTTTTCCTGACCAAAGGTTTTAATGACCTTAATCCCAGAAATACTTTCCTGTGTTTTATCATTCAAATCTGAGAAGGCTTCTTGTGCCTTGTGGAAGGTTCGATGCAGCATCGTACCAAACCAGCTTGTAAGAATAGCCATAAAAGGCATTGGGATTAAACATATCAAGGTTAATTTCCAGCTAATCGTAAATGCCATGGCCAGAATCACAAATCCACCTGTTGAAAGAGAATCAACCAATGTTAGGACTCCTGCCCCAGCCGTTTGTTGTATGGCTTGCAGATCATTTGTCGCATGCGCCATTAAATCGCCAATCCTTCGTTTCTGATAAAACGATGGCGACATGTTTGTAAAGTGTTGATATAAGCGATTTCTTAGCTGTTTGCTAAGTTTGACCGCCGAACCAAAAATCATAATTCTCCAAAAATATCTCAAGACATACATACCGAGTCCTGCCCCGACTAATACCGCCATCCATTCAAGGAGTATACCTTTCGTCATCGTTCCGTTATTAATATGGTCGGCAATGACCCCAATGACCTTTGGCGGCACAAGTTGTAGCAGTGCTACAAACAATAAGATAACGGTTCCAAATATGTAAGCTTTTTTCTCTTGTTTAAAAAACCAGCCTAAATCTAAAAATACTTTCATAATCATTCCCCCGAAAAATGATTCAACTTGTCTTTTTATTATTTTAAAAAATCTTTTACTCACCCGAAGATTTATTTTACCAAATATTATAAAAATAATAAAGATTTAGACACCCAGTCTCTGTATGAAAAAAGCACTCATTTTTTATGAGTGCTTTTCCTAAATTATTCTGCTTCTTTTTCTAACTCAGCCAATTTCTCCTCGGCAGCTGTTCTTAATTCATCTACTTGAACCTTAATGTTATCTGGTACAAACTTCACTCTGTTTAAATAATTTTTGATAACCTTATGATCAGTTAAAATGGCATTGGGCTCATTCGGGTCGTATGTCTTTGTTTGAATTTCATTGTTTTTAATAAAAGCAGATGCAAGGTAGTAGAAATCTTTCTGCGATTCACTCTTTAATGAACCTGTTTCTTTTACTACCGCTTCGTAATCTTTAGCAAGGATTAATTCCGCGAATTTCTCATCCTCAGCTGTCAGCTCTCTAGTATTTGTGTTTTCTTTTGCAGCGTTTGTACCTTCTTCTGTTTGATTCTCTTCAGGAGTAGCTGCTTCTTCTTTTTCTTGCGTTCCACATGCTGTTAAAGCTAAAAGTAGAATTAAAATAAGTGATAAAACTTTTTTCATGTAGTATGGCTCCTTCATTCTGTTGTTCCTTGCTTAGCGTAACTAGTATGAACCTTATTATTCCTTTTTTCAATAGAACAACTAAATATAACACTTTTCGAAAAATTCCTATTTTCAAATAAAAAAAACCACTTCTTTTGATAATTTTCAAAAATAAGTGGTTTTTTGACTTTTTATTTATTTGCCTTGCTGTTTATTCATAGCAGACATCATTTGGTTGATCTTCTTTTGAGAAGGCTTCATACCCATTTGCATCATCATCATTTTTAACATTTGTTCATTAATTGGCGGATTTTTCTTTAAGTAGCTCATCATGTATTTACGAGCAATGAAAAATCCTAGAGCTACACCAGCTACTAATGCTAGTACAACAACTAGAATCCATAAACCTGTACCCATTAAACTTCCTCCTTCATGTTGTCTATCATACAGTGTACTAAATAAAAAGGGAATATACAATATTCTCTTTTAAAAGATTAGACATATTTTCTTTCTTTAATAGGCTTTAACCAACCAAACCGCTGATGATCAAGATCTAAAGCCATAAAGGATGATTCACATTTTCTAAGCACTTCAAAGAAAATCGTTTCGGCTTCATAACTGCCGGAAGCCTCAATTGTAATTAAATCTTGGAAGACTCTTAATTTCGCTGTACTTAGTTTTCCACTTAATTCAATGGAGTATGTACCATGTTCAGCCAGAAAACCTTTCTTTTTTCCAAGTTGTTTTTGAATTAACTGATGTAATTTCAAAACCTCTAATGACTTTGTTATATAAGAAACCTGCTTATTAGTTATAAATTTCAGTTCACCGTCTGCTTTATGATGTTCCTTAAAAAGCTGAAAAAACATACGCTCTCTTCCGAAGTAATGGGCGGCAAATTCATCTTCTATTAGATAAAGCTGATAATTCCTCACCACGATCTCTCCTTCGTTGAATACCCTTTCTATCAATTATAATGAATCACTATCAAAACATTTGTCTTATACCGGCAAAAAATATCACTATTATTGTCGAATCCATATGATTCTTACAAATTTTATTATATCCAACTAATAATTGGAATGTCTTGAGTATTTCAAATCATTCATCTAATGTTCATATATATATATATATAGTAGAAAAGCAAAAAAGAGAACGACATGACGTCGCTCCCTTTGAAATCATCTATTTATTATTGAAGAAGTGCTTTAACACGTGCAACCACATTACTTACACTAAAGCCGTATTCTTCCATAATTTTCTCTCCAGGTGCAGAAGCCCCAAATGTATCAATTGCTAGGACGTCTCCTTCATCACCTGTGTATTTGTGCCAGCCAAATGAAGAACCAACTTCAATTCCAAGACGTTTTTTCACATTCTTTGGAAGAACTGAGTTTTTATATTCCTGTGATTGTTGTTCAAAGCGATCCCATGATGGCATGCTTACAACAGAAACATGAATACCTTCACCAGCTAATGATTTTTGTGCTTCAACCGCTAAACTTACCTCTGAACCAGTTGCAAGTAAAAGTGCATCTGGAGTTTCTCTTTCAGAAGGTGATACAACATAAGCACCTTTTGAAACTCCTTCATATGCATTTTTATCTGTATCCTTAAGTGTTGGTAAATCTTGACGTGTTAACACTAAGGCAGTAGGTTTGTTTGTTGACTCAACCGCAAGCTTCCATGCAGCAGCTGTCTCATTACCGTCTGCTGGGCGAATAATAGAAAGACCAGGCATTGCACGCAGCGCAGCAAGTTGTTCAACAGGCTCATGAGTCGGTCCATCTTCTCCAACAGCAATACTGTCATGTGTAAATACATATGTTACTGGCAAGCCCATTAAAGCAGCAAGGCGGATAGCAGGACGTAGGTAATCAGAGAACACGAAGAATGTTCCGCCAAAAATTTTCACTCCACCATGTAAGGCGATCCCATTCATTGCAGCACCCATTGCAAATTCACGAACACCAAACCAAATATTTCTAGCATCGTAGTTGCCTGGCGCATAATCTCCTGTACCTTTGATCATGGTTTTATTAGAACCAGCAAGGTCAGCTGAACCACCGATAAAGATTGGTAAGTTTTTCGCAATGCCATTTAGTGCCTCACCTGATGATGCTCGGCTTGCTAGTGCTTTACCTTCGCTGTATACTGGAATATCTTTATCCCAGTCCTCTGGCAATTCATTTTTCAGTACTTTTTCTAATTGACTAGCTAATTCAGGATATTCATTTTTATATTGTGCAAAAAGGTCGTTCCATTCTTTTTCCTTTTTCACACCATTTTCAACGATTAGGTTTTGGAAGTTTTGGTAAACTTCATTTGGTACGTGGAAATCTTCTTCAAATGTCCATTTATAAGCTTCTTTTGTCAGCTTTAACTCATCTGCTCCAAGCGGTGAACCATGAACACCTGAAGTTCCAGCACGGTTTGGTGAACCATAACCGATAACTGTTCTAACTTCAATCATCGTTGGTCGATCAAGATCATTTCTAGCTTCTTCTAGCGCTTTAGCAATTTCTTCAAGATTATTTCCGTCTTCCACGCGAACGTATTGCCAGCCGTAAGAAGTGAAACGATCTTTTACACTTTCAGAGAAGGATTTATTTAAATCACCATCAAGTGAAATATCATTGGAATCGTATAAAACTACTAAACGTCCAAGTTTTAAATGTCCAGCAAGCGATGCAGCCTCTGCTGAAACACCCTCCATTAAATCTCCATCCCCACAAATACTATATGTAAAATGGTTTACTAATTCATAATTTTCTTTATTGTAAACACTAGCTGTATGTCGTTCTGCCATCGCCATTCCGACCGCCATTGCAATTCCCTGTCCAAGTGGACCAGTTGTTGCTTCTATCCCATCCGTATGACCATACTCTGGGTGTCCTGGAGTTTTACTTCCCCATTGGCGGAATTGTTTTAAATCATCCATTGTTAGCTTATAACCTGACAAATGAAGCATGCTGTATAATAATGCAGATCCATGCCCTGCAGATAATACAAAACGGTCACGGTTAAACCACTCTGGATTTTTCGGATTATGGTTCATGAAACGTGTCCATAACGCATAGGTCATCGGTGCAGCACCCATTGGCATTCCAGGATGCCCTGAATTTGCTTTTTCAATCATATCAATAGAAAGCGTACGAATAGAGGTTACTGACAAATCATCAATAGTATTAAACATTAATTAAATCACTCCTGATCCACTAGGATAAAAAAATAATAACAACTATTATATTATAGTTCTTATGGTACTAATTCAACAATTAATTTGAGTACTAAACAAATTAAATAACTTTTATTTTCTTATTTTAGCACTCTAGAGGGTGTAATATGTAAAAAGGAAAACAAAATGTTTTCCAAATTAATGAAGATTATATTTTTTTCGCGCTTTTATCTTTTCAGGTGTTACGTCATTTCCTTCTGGATCGATGATTTTGGTATTGGTTAATGTATCCAGCATAGAACTGCGGAAAGTGGTCAAATACTCGCTTCTTAATTTTGATTGTTCCTTCGCTTCTACTTCTGTTAAACCAGTTGCTTTGGCTTTTCTGGCTAACTCATTGATTCTTGCCATTTTTTCTTTCGAGAGCATGAAGAACCCTCCTTTCAAACTTGTCTGTTGATATCCGCTTCGATCATTAGAGTGACAACAATAAGCTTTATCACAGTAATTACTTAAAGACTGATTTTACTAAAAAATAGACCATCTGACAAGGCAAATGGTCTACTGCTCTTCTGATTCGATAGTTAGTTGAGATTCTTGATAGCGTCTGTGAACAGTTGCTTTTGAAATATTGTACCCAAAACCCCTTAAAGTAGCAGCAATCTCCGAAAAAGTTAATTTGTTTTTTCTAAGACGGACTATCTCTTCAATGGGAACTTCTATTTTTTCCCGTCCCGAGTTCGATTCGAGATTTTTAAGATTCTTTTCAGGCTTATATCCATGAGCAATAGCTCTTTTCATTCCACGCTTGATTTTAATATTATGAAGCTTACGCTGATATTCTTCAACCATACCTACTATATTTAGTACCATGGAATCACTTTCAGATAACTGCAGCTCTCCATTATGAGAGATACTATACAGCTTAACACCCTCTTTCATTATAAAATGCAAGAGAGCAATCTTCGCATTTCCTCGTCCAAGCCTCGTTTCATCTTGAATTAAAACTGCTTGTACTGTTTTTTCTTTCAACAAATCCAATAGCTGCAGCATTCCATCTCTATCTAGGTCATAACCACTTGCTTGCTCTCTAATAATGGATACCACACTAAAATGATATTGACCCGCTAGCTTTATAAGTTCCTCTTCTTGACGCTTTAATGATGTTTCCTGGGTATCTTTATTTGTACTTACCCGACAATATATGACAGCATTCACCATCTGCCTTTACTCCCCTCCAGCGCTGGCGTATTCAGTTAAAGATCCAGCTTCAAGGTTTACAGGGATTGTGATTTCATCGCCAGGATAAATTCTATCCCCTTCGATATTGTTATGCTGCTTAACCCAGCTGACAAATTCATTATTGGAGTAAGAATGCTGATTCGAATATTGAGTAGAGATTTTCCAAAGTGAATCACCTTCTGAAACCATAATAGTTACGAACTTCTCTTCCACGTTAGAATTGAAACGTAAGGATAAAATAAAAGCTAATGAACAGCTTAAGATAATTAATAATATTGCATAAGAGTATTTTTCTATTATTTTCTTCATAACAAAACCCCTATTCAGAATATATGTTCGTTTATTTGTTTTTATTATAATCCGAACGTTTGTTTGTTGTCAACAATAATTCGAACTTATGTTTGTATAAAAAATACGAACATGCTATAATTAATTTAAATATTAAATAGGGCGAGGTGTATCTATAATGACAAAAATATCTAAGCGCCAGCAGGATATCCTTGATTTTATTAAAGGGGAAGTAAAGAAAAAAGGGTATCCGCCATCCGTAAGAGAAATCGGAGAAGCGGTTGGGCTTGCTTCTAGTTCTACTGTCCATGGTCATTTAGCACGTTTAGAGAGCAAGGGACTAATTAGAAGAGATCCGACAAAACCGAGAGCAATCGAAATACTAGAAGCAGATGAAACTTTGAATATCCCAAGAAACAATGTCGTCAATGTGCCGATTGTCGGTAAAGTAACTGCTGGTCTGCCAATAACCGCCATTGAAAACGTAGAAGAGTATTTTCCACTGCCTGAAAGTCTAGCGCCTGCCGATGAGCAAGTATTTATGCTAGAAATCATGGGTGAGAGTATGATAGAAGCCGGAATTCTTGATGGAGATTACGTGATTGTAAGACAGCAGCAAAATGCGAATAATGGTGATATCGTCGTTGCTATGACAGACGAAGATGAGGCCACTTGTAAGCGATTCTTTAAAGAAAAAGATTTCATTCGTTTACAACCAGAAAACTCAACCATGGATCCGATTATTCTAAGAAATGTTTCAATCCTAGGAAAAGTTATCGGAGTTTACCGTCATATTCATTAATTAAAAAGAGCAGATGTTGTAAATCTGCTCTTTTTTATGTTTATTTTTGGTAAATTATACAAAAATGTGTATTTTTACTCATTTTATGTGGTTACCACTATTAGTATAATGGTAATACACCAAGATTTACCTTAGGTCAAAAAATCTGGGCTTAAGGAGTGTGGAAAACAGTGTTGAAGGACATTATTTTCTCAATGGTTATTGGTGGATCAGTAGGAATTATCAGTCATGTACGAAAGCACGGAAAAATCATCATGCCTCGTAAAACAAAGAAGTTTATTTACCTAGGTTTTCTAGAAGAAATACTTCTGTGCTTAGTTGCTTGTCTCCTCGTGGTGATTTACACAACTCCCAATTCATTAGTTGAGAATATTTTAGTATCGGTACTTGTAGGGATTAGCAGCGATATTATTCTAACCAAGTTTAAATTACTAAATGAAAAAAGTGAAAAATAAAAGAAACAAAATAACCCAGTATGGATTATATCCACACTGGGTCTCTTAATTTTTGCTGGGAATTCTTTTTGTCAATACTGGGTTACTTACTTTTAGTACATGCTCATGTATTGATCGCGTTCCCAAGGATGTACAGTTGTACGGAACATATCCCACTCGATCTCTTTTGCTTCGATAAAGTGTTCGAAGATGTGCTCTCCTAATCCAGATACGATTACTTCATCTGACTTCAATTGATCTAATGCTTGAGCTAGTGTTGCAGGAAGATCGATGATACCTTCTTCGATTCTTTCTTCTTTGCTCATCACATAGATGTTACGGTCAACTGGAGCTGGAGGAGTCATTTTATTCTTAATTCCATCTAAACCAGCTTTTAATAGAACAGCCATTGCTAGATATGGGTTTGCAGCTGGGTCAACGCTTCTTACTTCTACACGAGTACTTAAACCGCGGGAAGCAGGAATACGAATTAATGGTGAACGGTTTCTAGCAGACCATGCAACATAACAAGGTGCTTCGTAGCCAGGAACTAGACGCTTATAAGAGTTTACAGTTGGGTTTGTTACAGCTGTAAAGTTTGGTGCATGCTTTAAGATTCCAGCAATGAATTGACGAGCTGCATCACTCATTTCTAAGTCGCCAGTTGGCTCGTAGAATGCATTTTTGCCATTTGTAAATAATGAAAGATTCATGTGCATTCCAGAACCATTTACTCCGTATAATGGTTTTGGCATGAATGTTGCATGTAAACCGTGCTTACGAGCAATCGTTTTTACTACTAATTTGAATGTTTGAATTTGGTCACATGCTGTTAAAGCATCCGCATATTTAAAGTCAATTTCATGTTGACCTGGTGCTACTTCATGGTGAGAAGCTTCAATTTCAAAGCCCATTTCTTCTAGTTCTAGCACGATATCACGACGGCAGTTTTCTCCTAAATCTGTTGGCGCTAAGTCGAAGTATCCGCCTTGGTCGTTCAACTCTAGTGTTGGCTCACCTTTTTCATCTAATTTAAATAAGAAGAATTCTGGCTCAGGCCCTAAGTTAAAGTCTGTAAATCCAAGCTCTTCCATTTCTCTCAATACTCTTCTTAAGTTATTACGTGGATCACCATCAAATGGATGACCTTCTGCAGTATAAATATCACAAATTAAACGAGCTACTTTTCCTTTTTCAGCTGTCCAAGGGAATACCACCCATGTATTTAAATCTGGATATAAGTACATATCAGATTCCTCAATACGTACAAAACCTTCGATAGAAGATCCGTCAAACATCATTTTATTATCCAAAGCCTTTTCTAATTGGCTAACTGGAATCTCAACGTTTTTAATTGTTCCTAAAATATCAGTGAATTGTAGACGAATAAATTTAACATTTTCTTCTTGTGCCAAACGCTTAATATCTTCTCTTGTAAACTTTGCCATTCTTATTACCCCCAAATAGTTTTTTAATAAAGGCTTTTTTCTGTCAGAAATGAGCTTGCAAACTTAATTTCAAGCACAATCAAAGTTTGTTCCATGGTAAAATCGGATTTAGGAACAAATTCAGAAAATTAACCTAATGGAAAAATCGTGACATATCCCCTTGCCTTAAAGACGAACGATTAAATCTGCCAGCTTGCTGTAATTCATGTCTTAGAAGATTTCGCAGCTGGTCATCCGTCAAATCTTGCTTGGCTTTTTCAGCCTGTTCCTGAAGCACATTCACTTGTTGCTGTTTGATAAGGAAGAGCTGTTTTATACCAGCCATATTCACTCCTTGATCAATTAAATCCTTAATTTCTAATAGACTATCAATATCATTTAAACTAAATAGTCTTCTATTCCCATCAGTTCTTGCTGGAGAAATCAATTGATGCTCTTCATAGTATCGGATTTGTCTAGCTGTTAATTCTGTTAGCTGCATGACCGTTCCGATTGGGAATAGTGGCATTGAGCGGCGTATTTCCTTTCCACTCATTCAATTTCTCCTCTCTTTTTGCTAATTTATATTGTTATTATATTTCGTGTTAGAAAAGATGTCAATCCTATGTTAGGTTTTCTAACATGGTTTTTTACAAAAAATAAAAGGACAACTTTATGAAGTTATCCTTTGTATAATTCCTCAGTTTAATTCAATCAAATCTTTTTCAATTAAAGAGTCAACCGCAATACAAACCGCCATTTTCACATGAGAGTAGGTTAATCCTCCTTGAACATAGGCAACATATGGTGGTCGAATCGGCCCATCAGCTGTCAGCTCAATACTTGCACCCTGAATAAATGTTCCAGCAGCCATAATCACATCATCCTCGTAACCCGGCATATAGGCTGGATAGGCCGTCACATGTGAATTAATTGGTGAAGCAAATTGTATCGCTTGGCAGAAAGCAATCATTTTATCCTTATCATCAAATTGAACTGATTGAATTAAATCCGTTCGACTTGAATCCCATTTAGGGGATGAATTCATCCCTAGTTTTTCAAGAAGTGCAGCTGTAAAAACGGCTCCTTTTAAGGCTTGTCCCACTACATGCGGCGCCAAGAAGAACCCTTGATACATTTCTTGAAGACTATATAAGGAGGCTCCCGCCTCTGCTCCAATACCTGGAGAGGTCATTCGATACGAACAGGCTTCAACATATTGTTTTTTTCCTACAATATATCCACCTGTTTTCGCCATTCCCCCGCCCGGATTTTTAATCAGCGAACCTGCCATTAAATCGGCACCTACATGGCAAGGCTCCAATTCTTCGACAAATTCTCCATAACAGTTATCTACAAAAACGACGACATCCTCTTTGATTTCTTTTACAAAAGATATCATCTCTTTGATTTGGGAGACAGTATATGATGGTCTAGTTGCATAACCTTTTGAACGCTGTATTCCTATCATTTTTGTTTTGGGTTTGATTTTTTCAGCTACCAACCCCCAATTTATCGTTCCTTCATCTGTCAGTGCGACACTATCATAAGATATGCCAAACTCCTTTAGAGAACCCACTCCATTACCGCGAATCCCTACAATTTCTTCCAGGGTATCATATGGTTTTCCAGTGATATAGAGAAGTTCATCTCCAGGTCGAAGGATACCAAATAACGCAATGGAAATCGCATGCGTTCCCGAGATAATTTGCGGTCGTACAAGTCCTGCTTCCGCACCAAAAACATCGGCATAAATTAACTCCAATGTATCCCTTCCGATATCATCATATCCATACCCAGTGGATGGCATAAAGTGCGAATCACTCACCCTATGCTTTTGGTAACTTCTCAATACATGAAATTGATTTGTTTCAATTCTCTCGTCTATCTCTTTATGTACGGATGCAATTTGTTGTTCAATATCTTTTACAATTTGTTGAAGCTTTTCCCCATTTTTTAACTGTTGAAACATGCTGTTACTCCATTCTCATTTTGTATTTCTGTAATTGCCCGGAAATTTGTTGATTTGGAAGAGAAAATCCTCTGCATTGATAAAATTCTTTTTCTTCATCAAAGACTAGTTCTCTTACAATCGTCTCATTCTTTAATTGTGCCAGCAGTTTCCCCTCTGTTGAAGGTATACTAACTTGATATTGATCCATCATTTCAATACTGACCTTTTCAATTTTTCTTTTTAGTTCATTGCGATCCTCTTTATCATAGGCACTAATAAAGATGAGAGGCGTGCTTGTCGTTGGCACAAAGTCCGGATGTTTAATATCCCTCTTATTATAGACAGTAATTTGCGGGATGTCTTTAACTTCCAAATCTTCAAGCAGCTTATTAACTGTTTTTTCATGTTGGAAATAGTCTGCATTTGACATATCGACAACATGCAAAAGGAGGTCTGCTTCCTTAACCTCTTCAAGCGTTGAACGGAAAGCAGCAATCAGTGCAGTTGGAAGGTCTTGAATGAATCCAACGGTATCTGTAATTAATGTTTGGAACCCACTTGGTAAAATCAATTTTCGTGTCATTGGATCCAATGTTGCAAAAAGTTGATTCTCCTCAAACGAATCCGCTTCAGACAGTCGGTTAAAGAGTGTTGATTTGCCGGCATTTGTATAGCCAACAATCGCAATTTGGAAGGTTTTGTTTTTCTTTCTTCTTTCTCGGTAACGCTCTCGGTGCTGCACAATTACAGCAAGCTGACTCTTAATTTCATCAATTCTTCGACGAATATGCCGGCGGTCTGATTCGAGCTTTGTTTCCCCAGGTCCTCTTGTCCCAATACCTGCTCCTAACCTTGATAAGGCTGTGCCTTGGCCAGCAAGACGAGGCAGTAAATAATGGAGCTGTGCTAGTTCAACCTGAAGCTTGCCCTCTTTAGACCTTGCTCTTTGTGCAAATATATCTAAAATTAGCTGAGTCCGGTCGATAATACGAGCATTTAACTCAGAAGAAAGATTTCGTTTTTGGCTGGGGGATAGTTCATCGTTAAAAATGACTAGGTCCGCTTCTACCTCATCTACGAGAGCTTTCAGTTCTTCTACTTTTCCTTTTCCTATATATAATGCTGAATGGATACGCTCTCGTTTTTGAACAACCGTCATTAGAACTTCACCCTTAGCTGTTTCAGTTAAGGAAGCAAGCTCCTCCATGGAATATTGGAACCTGCTATCATCTAATGTTTGCGTTTGGCAGCCAACTAAGATTGCTTTTTCTAAGCTTACTTCTTGTTCCATACCAACACCTGCTTTCATCATTTTTCCTTTCCTCATCATACCAAAAAAGATGATTTTACCCTAATTTTTGAAAATATTTGTTGATTAATTACACCACCGTGTTAAAATCATATTGTTTGTTGAATATTTAAAAATATATGTATTTCACTTCGAGGAGAAACCGGACAATATGACATGGGATGTTTTAAGTATTATTGGTACAATTGCTTTTGCTGTTAGCGGTGCCATTGTCGCTATGGAAGAAGAGTATGATATATTAGGTGTTTATATTTTAGGAATTGTCACTGCTTTCGGTGGCGGCGCCATACGAAATTTACTTATTGGGGTCCCGGTTTCTGCTTTGTGGGATCAAGGGTTGTTCTTCCAATTTGCCCTTTTATCGATCACGGCTGTATTTTTGTTTCCAGCAAATTTGTTGCGGCATTGGCAAAGATGGGGTAATCTCTTCGACGCCATTGGCTTGTCTGCTTTTGCGATTCAGGGTGCTATTTACGCAGCGAATATGGACCGTCCGATTAGTGCTGTTATTGTGGCAGCTGTCTTAACGGGAATTGGCGGAGGGATTATTCGTGATTTATTAGCAGGCAGAAAACCGATTGTATTACGATCGGAAATTTATGCCGTTTGGGCTATTGTTGCTGGTCTAATGATTGGATTAAAAATAGCGTCAAGTCCGTGGGAGTTGTACACGCTATTTGCACTTATTACTGCACTAAGGGTACTTTCCTATACGTTTAGTTGGAAGCTTCCTGCTAGGAGACTTGGAGCACATTAAAAAATCGGCGGCATTAAATGTCCGCCGATTTTTTTATGAGTCTTCTTCGAAAACTAAATCATTACTTCGAAGTGTCATTAATTCATGCTTGTCGAAGCTATTCTGCAATAAAAGCCGCATCGCTTGAGCGCGAATAGATTTTTCAATAATATTCCGGACATATCTGCCATTCGAAAAGCTATTGGGATTAAGCACGGATTTCACCCAAATTAAATGATCCTTCAGTTTTTTCTCTGCACCATGGCTCAAGCTATATTCCCGTTCCTCCAGCATCCGGGCAGAAATTTCCATCAATTGATCAATTGTATAATTCGGAAAATCGATGACTAATGGAAACCGGGAGTGCAGCCCAGGATTTAAGGTTAAGAAATAATCCATCTCCCGAGAATATCCTGCCAAAATGAGGATAAATTCATGCTGTTTGTCTTCCATATGCTTAACTAAAGTATCAATCGCTTCTTTTCCGAAATCCTTTTCTCCGCCGCGGCCTAATGAATAGGCTTCATCAATGAACAATATTCCACCCTGTGCTTTTTTAATTAAGTCCCGGGTTTTTTGAGCCGTATGACCAATATATTCCCCCACAAGGTCGGCTCGTTCAGCCTCAATTAGGTGCCCCTTAGTCAGTACGTTCATTTTTAAAAAGAGCTTGCCAATTAATCTGGCAACGGTCGTTTTCCCTGTCCCCGGATTGCCTTTAAACATCATATGAAGGGCTTGCTTTCTTGCCTTCATCCCCACTTCTTCCCGTTTTTTATTCACGAATATCCATGCATAAATTTCTTTTATCATTCGTTTCATTTCTTCCATACCTACTAATGCCCCGAGCTCGTCTTCGATTTCTTTTAACGCGGCGTGCTCCGGGGGTATAACCTTTGGAACAACTTGAGGAACAGGAAGCTCTTTCGTCAATGACTTCCTCTTTTGGGAGTTGAGCGATACTGTTATTTGTCCATTACTCTTCATGCGAATCGGTTGGTCCAAAGCCTTCACCTCTCATTCTGCAACGCAATACTCCTTCATTTATGTGTATTCATCTAATTACCTTTTCATTATAAAAATAAAAAAGAGCCCATAGATTTCATGGGCTCAGGTCATTGGTACAGGTTATTGCGCATCAAGGTCAAGCTGAACATTTCTTTGCGGCGCAAAGGTTGAAATGGCATGCTTGTATACCAATTGCTGTTTTCCTTCTGATTCAAAAAGAACCGTAAAATTATCAAAGCCTTTAATTTGGCCTCTCAATTGGAATCCGTTTAATAAAAATACCGTTACATGGGTATTATCCTTGCGGCACTGGTTTAAAAATTGGTCCTGAATGTTGATGGTGGTTTTCATTTGTATATCCTCCTCTTTTATCTCTACTAATATGTATTCGATTTTACTTGTAGCTTTCCTTCAACGTACTGTGAAATTTCGTTAATTTTTTTTGACAAATCTGAGACATTTGTCATGTCAAACCATTCTACATCCATTTTGTTACGAAACCAAGTTAGTTGTCTTTTTGCATACCGCCTTGAATTTTGTTTTAAACTTTCAATGGCGTCATGATAACTAACCTTTCCATCTAAGTAATCATAGATTTCTTTGTAGCCAATCGCTTGAATGGATTGACAACCTCTGACTCCCTGCTTGTATAAGGCAGAGACTTCTTCGAGGAGCCCTTCGGATATCATTATCTCAACACGAGTATTAATCCGTTCGTAAAGATTTTCCCTATCCATAGTTAAACCGATAAGAGCGGTTTCGTAAAGAAGGTCAGGCTGCTGATTCATTTGATATTCACTCATAATCTTACCAGTACAATGATAAATTTCAAGTGCCCTTATAACTCTTCTCACATTATTTGGGTGAATTTGGCTTGCACTTTCAGGATCTATCTTTGTTAATTCAAGATGCAGCGCCTCATTTCCAATTTCTTTTGCCCTCTCTTCAAGTTGCAAACGAAATGCCTCATCTGCAGGTGCCTCTGAAAACTGATAATCATAAATGACGGCTTGAATATAAAGCCCAGTCCCCCCGACAATGATAGGAAGCTTACCTTTCGAGGTAATTTCGGATATTTTCGTTCGTACAAGCTGTTGGAATTCCGCTGCTGAAAAACCTTCATCCGGCTCTTTAATATCAATCAAATGGTGGGGAATCCCCTCCATTTCCTCGACTTTTATTTTTGCAGTTCCGATATCCATGCCCAGGTAAATCTGCATGGAATCGCCGCTGATAATTTCGCCATTATAACGTTTAGCCAGTTCTATGCTTAGCTTTGTTTTTCCAACTGCAGTTGGACCAATAATGACTAATAATTTCTGTTTTAAATCCAATATTTTCACACTGCCCTTTTTTCATTATTTACACGTGACTCAGAACCATGCCATACTAACATCCTAACATATATTTTAAAAGCAGTTGAACATCAAATAAGTATAATCAAAAAATAACTTTTCTATGCATCATTTTGACAAGGATTTTAATTATTACAGTTTTAGCCCAACTAATAAATTTACTTTACAACTTTACATTCCTATAACGATTCATTTACAAACACCTTCTTACCCCCAAGTTCGTGGTAGGCTTAATCGTAGCTTATTTTGTAGAAAGATGACTAGTCAAATGGCAAGTTGTCGAAAAATAGGGAAATTAGGTGGAGTAAATGTTATCAAACTTTGAGATTGGAATCGACTTAGGAACAGCAAATATATTGGTTTATAGCAAAAACAAAGGAATCGCTGTAAACGAACCTTCTGTGGTGGCCATTGATACAGAAACAAAAAAGGTTGTAGCTTTTGGCATGGAAGCAAAAGAAATGATTGGAAAAACGCCTGAGAAGATCATGGCAATCCGACCATTAAAGGAAGGCGTCATTGCTGATTATGACCTTACAACGGAGCTACTGAAGCATATCATGCGTAAAGCCTCTAAATCCGTCGGTTTTGCCCTTCGTAAGCCAAATGTTGTGATTTGTACACCTTCCGGTTCAACAAGTGTAGAAAGAAGAGCTATTCAAGACGCCGTGAGAAATGCCGGCGCAAAAAAAATCCAGTTAATCGAAGAACCGGTTGCAGCTGCGATTGGTGCCGGAATGCCTGTTGATGAGCCGGTAGCCAATGTAGTTGTTGATATTGGCGGGGGTAATACTGAGGTAGCGATTATCTCATTCGGGGGTGTTGTGTCCTGTCATTCCATTAAAATTGGCGGAGACCGTCTCGATGAAGAGATCATTCAGTATGTCCGCAAGGAGTATAATGTCTTGATTGGCGACAGAACAGCTGAAAATATTAAAATGGAAATTGGTTATGCGTTGGTCGATCACGAAGAGCTACACATGGAAGTACGCGGTCGTGACCTTGTGACAGGATTACCAAAGACGGTTACCCTATCATCCTATGAAATTAGGAATGCTTTGAAAGAATCGTTATCTCATATATTAGAAGCGATCCGCGCAACACTAGAGGACTGCCCAGCGGAACTGAGCGGCGACATCGTCGACCGTGGTGTGATTCTAACGGGTGGCGGCGCATTGATGAAGGGTATGGAAGAATGGCTAAGTAAGGAAATTTTTGTTCCTGTACAATTAGCCCCGAATCCGCTCGAATCCGTGGCAATCGGTACAGGACAAGCCCTAAAATATATGCATAAGCTCCCTGCAACAGTGAGATAGATTGAAAAAAGAGTGCTATTTTTAGCACTCTTTTGCTATTTTATCAGTTTTTTAGTAACTTCGGGCTACTTGCAATGCCCCAAATGCTTTTAATGAATGCGCTACAGTCACTCCAGCCTGCCTGCATTTACCCAAATGCTTTTTATGAATGCTCTTCGGTCACTCCAAGCTGCCTGCATTTACCCATATGCTTTTTATGAATGCTCTTCGGTCACTCCAAGCTGCCTGCATTTACCCATATGCTTTTTATGAATGCACTTCGGTCACTCCAGACCACCTGCATTTACCCAATTACTTTTTCTGAATGCTCTTCGGTCACTCCAGACCACCTGCATTTACCCAAATGCTTTTTCTGAATGCTCTTCGGTCACTCCAAGCTGCCTGCATTTACCCTAGCGCTTTTTATGAATCCTCTTCGGTCACTCCAAGCTACCTGCATTGACCCATATGCTTTTTCTGAATGCACTTCGGTCACTCCAGCCTGCCTGCATTGACCCATATGCTTTTTCTGAATGCACTTCGGTCACTCCAGCCTGCCTGCATTTACCCAAATGCTTTTTCTGAATGCTCTTCGGTCACTCCAGACCACCTGCATTGACCCAATTGCTTTTTATGAATAAACTTCGGTCACTCCAGATAACTCGTAGTACCCATGCCTAAATATCACTCTGACGTTTTCTCATATTATTGAAGTATAGGAATATCGGAAGTGGGATAACGATAAAACCTAAGCTTTTAATAATTTGATTTTTCGCATTTTCTCTTGCCCGGTTCTTTTCATCTTTTACCATTTGATCATATCTTTCACGAACTTCAGGATCTGTTAAGCTTTGACTTTCCTCAGTTGGAACTTTCTTATCATGATATACCTGCTTAAAATCTTCAAAGTTTTGATAATAACCTGGTGGGCTTACTAAATCAGCCGCAGCCATAAAAATTGAGATTCCTCCCCCAATCACCATCATAAGTGTTGCAAACAGAACTAAATACGTATAAAGATGACGTATCACTTTCTCTCCCCCCATTTCTTTATTTTTCGCAGCGTAGACGATTACAAAAATAATAATAACGATCGGTAAAAAAGTACTTAAGAGACCAAAAACAAACACACTCCCACCTCCTTCACATCTCTCTTATAGTGTAATTTTACACCAAAATACAAACAAAGGTAAGTCCTTATTATTATATTTTTCAAAAAAAGAGTGCCTCTTTATAAAAGAGAGCACCCTACATAACTCGTTTAAACATTTTCTCCATCTCATATGACGAATAATGGACAATTATTGGTCTTCCGTGTGGACAGGTAAACGGATCAGAAGCTTTTCTTAAATCATCGAGCAATGCCTGGATTTCATCATTCCGTAAATGGCGATTGGCTTTAATCGAAGCTTTACAACTCATCATGATCGCTGCTTCTTCACGAAGTTTTTTAATATCGACTTTTTTCATCGAAAGCAGCTGCTCAATCATTTCTTCAATCAGTTGTTTTTCATCCCCTATAGGGAACCATTGTGGATGCGAGCGAACGATATAGCCGTTCATTCCAAATTCCTCAAGGAATACCCCAACCTTTTCTAATTCCAAACGGTTTTCATTAATTTTCAAGTATTCGTCCGTGGAATAATCCAGAGTGATCGGAACAAGTAATTCCTGCAGCTCCGAATGGACTTGACCAACTTTTTCACGGAAATACTCATACTTCAATCGTTCCTGTGCCGCATGCTGATCAATAATATATAAACCATTTTCATTTTGAGCAAAGATATAAGTACCATGCATTTGACCAATTGGATATAACCTTGGAATCCGGCTTTCCATTTGGTCGGCATCCTCACTTGATTCAGTTTCTACATCTATTTCATTTGATTCCATCACAGGTGGTGGAGTGTATTCCCAGCTATTTGGTATGGTTACCTCTTCCTCAACCTCTCTAGGAATCATTGGTTCCCCTTTCACATCAAGAGCCGGTACGGTTTCCTGAATGGTATTCGAAACAAAAGATGAATCCCATTTTATTTCTTTTCTCTCGGGAACTGGACTGGTCCTTTCATCAAGAACCAATGTGGTTTGCTCAGACTTCGGAATCTCTTTTTTCTCTTGCGTATATGCAGTTGGAATCAATACCTTCGATTTAAATGCATATTTGATAATTTCAGTGACCAGTTCATTTAGTTCTGCTTCCTTACTAATACGAACCTCCATTTTGGATGGGTGCACATTGACATCCACCAATAATGGGTCCATCTCAATATTAAGGAGAACTATCGGAAATCTTCCTATAGGAAGTAACGTATGGTACCCTTCCTGAATCGCTTTGGCTAGAGCATAATTTTTAATAAAACGACCATTGATCATCGTAGAAATATAGTTTCTAGATGCTCTAGTTACCTCAGGCATCGAGGCATATCCACTAATCTTGTAATCAAGCGACTCCCCAGAAACCGGCACAAGCTGTTTGGCAATTGCCATTCCATAGATAGACGCCAGCACTTGGCGGACATCTCCATTACCGTTCGTTTGCAGCAGTTTACGTTCGTTATGAATTAAGCGGAAGGCAACCTCTGGATGAGAGAGAGCCAGTCGATTCACCACATCGGTAATATTTCCGAGCTCTGTATGAATGGTTTTCATATACTTTAGGCGTGCTGGTGTGTTAAAAAATAAATCAGATATCGTTAGGTCCGTTCCGCGCCTGCTCGAAGATTTCTCAAAAACCTCAACCTTACCGCCTTCAATGACTACTCGATTTCCTGCGCCCTCACCCGTTGAGGTTTTCATCTCCAGCCTTGAAACGGATGCGATACTGGGCAGAGCTTCCCCGCGAAAGCCGAGAGTCTTGATACGAAACAAGTCATTTTCATTTTTTATTTTACTAGTCGCATGACGTTGGAAGGCGAGTAAGACGTCTTCTTCTTCGATTCCATTGCCATTATCCGTGATTCGAATTTTCGCCAGGCCTGCTTCTTCTACTTCAATTTCAATAACCGTACTGCCTGCGTCAATTGCATTCTCTACTAACTCTTTTACAACCGAGGCTGGACGTTCAACTACTTCACCCGCTGCAATTTTATTGGATAGTGCATCATCTAATTGGATAATCTTACCCATACCAGTCACCTCCTATAACTTTAGCCTTTTAGCTTTTTCTGAAGCTCGTACAACAGATTAATCGCTTGAAGCGGTGTTATATCTAGTAGATCAAGCTCTTTCATTTTATCGGTAACTTTCTTTTCTTTTGAAGAAAGCTCTTGTTTCTTCTGTTCTTTCGGTTCATCAAAGAATGACAGCTGTGATGGCTGCTCCTTTATTTCCTTTACTGTACTCTTAACAGCAACAGGTTGTACATCTGGTTTTTCTAGTGCTGATAAAATTTCGTTAGCACGATTGATTAGTTCCTTCGGAAGCTCAGCTAGCTGCGCTACATGAATTCCATAACTCTTATCTGTTGGTCCTTCTTTAATTTTATGGAGAAAGACCAGCTTTCCATTATGTTCAATTGCACTAACATGAATGTTCTTTAATTTTTCAAGCTCGTCTTCAAGGACTGTTAATTCATGATAATGAGTTGAAAATAGTGTTTTCGCACCAATGTGTTTATGAATATACTCAATAATAGCCTGGGCCAGAGCCATACCATCATAGGTCGAGGTCCCGCGGCCGATTTCATCAAATAGAATCAAACTGTTTTGTGTAGCGTTGGTCAAGGCATTTCTAGCTTCAAGCATCTCAACCATGAATGTACTTTGTCCAGATATCAAATCATCCGCTGCCCCAATTCTAGTAAATACTTGATCAAAAATTGGCAGCACCGCTTCATCTGCAGGTACATAACATCCGATTTGTGCCAAAATGGCAGTTAAAGCAATTTGGCGCATGTACGTACTTTTACCACTCATGTTTGGACCTGTGATAAGAAGAACCTCTCGCTCATGATCCATAAAGCAGTCATTCGCTACATATTCCTGCGCATTCAATACTTTTTCAACGACGGGATGTCTGCCTTCCTTTAGGACAACTTTACCCTCTGTAGAAAATTTCGGTTTTACATAACGACGCTCTTCACTCACCTGCGCAAAGCATTGAAGGACATCCAGCTCACTAACCGCTTTTGCTGCAGCCTGCAGGCGCGGGATATGTTCTTTTACAATCTCGCGAATTTCAGTAAAAAGCTGATACTCAAGTTCACCGCTTTTTTCCTCTGCTTGTAAAATTAGCTCTTCTTTTTCTTTTAACTCAGGGGTAATAAAACGTTCTGCATTTGATAAAGTCTGCTTTCGCTCATATTGCCCTTCTGTTAAAAGATGCAGGTTTGATCTCGTTACCTCTATATAATAGCCAAATACACGGTTATAACCGATTTTCAAGGATTTAATCCCTGTCTTTTCGCGCTCTTCACGCTCAAGCTGCGCAATCCATGTTTTCCCGTTTCGGCTTGCATAACGGTATTGATCTAACTGTTCATTGTATCCGTCACGAATCATATTTCCTTCTTTTAACGAAAGCGGTGGATTCTCCACAATTGCTTGTTCTAAAAGGTCAGTAACCTCCTCGCAAGGATCGAGTGATTCAGCAATGTTATTTACTTCTTCATTCTCCATGCCAAAGAGAATTTGTTTTAAGAAAGGAATCTGCATTAATGATCGTTTTAATTGGACAAGGTCACGGGCGTTTACGTTACCAAAAGCAACACGGCCAGCAAGCCTCTCCAGATCATATACTTCTGTCAACTTTTCGCGAAGCTCCTGGCGTTCAAAATACTTGTTCATTAGAACTTCCACAATAGTTTGACGTTGTTCAATGTCCTTACGAGAAATTAATGGGCGGTCAATCCAGGTTTTCAGCGTCCTGCCGCCCATGGCAGTCATCGTTTCATCAAGAAGCCAAAGCAGAGAACCTTTCTTTCCTTTTGAACGTATTGTCTCCGTTAATTCAAGATTCCGTTTAGAGTAGTAATCAATTTTCATATATTGATGGATTTGATAGGTTGTCACCGGTTGGAGGTGGTCAAGGCTTCTCTTTTGTGAACGATATAAATAATGAAACAGCCTGGCTGCACTTTGTTTTAGTTTATCTTGATTGAGATTATCTAATAGATGTGAAAAATTCATATCTACTGAACTATTATCTTCGAATGAAATGGCGAGGACATCACGTTCACGCATTTTCTTCTGTAATTCAGCATCGAAGTCGTTTGCGACAACCACTTCCTTGGAGCTTAATACGGCTAGTTCATTTAACACTTCATCAAAGTTGGATGAGAGCTGGGTAACCTTGCTTTCACCTGTTGAAAGATCCGTATAAGCAAATCCAAATGTTTGATCTTCAAAACAAGAAATGGAGGCAATATAGTTATTTTCTTTATCTGATAATGACTTACCTTCCATTACCGTTCCAGGTGTAATAAGCTGGACAACTTCCCGTCTGACCATGCCTTTTGTTAGCTTGGCGTCTTCCATTTGCTCGCAAATGGCTACTTTATAGCCCTTTGAAATAAGCTGTTCAATATAGTTAGGGGCAGAATGATAAGGAACCCCGCACATTGGGATTCGGTCCTCACTGCCACCTTCACGGCTCGTTAAGGTAATCTCTAATTCTTGGGATGCTTTGATCGCATCATCAAAAAACATTTCATAAAAATCGCCAAGGCGAAAAAATAAAAAGGCATCTTGATAATCTGCCTTCACGGTTAAGTATTGCTGTATCATCGGCGTATAACCAGCCATAATGACCCCCACGTTTTAATTATTTCGAGTATCTTCGACAAACTATTATACCATATTTCAGGTAGACTTAGATTAGGTAGAAATTTCTTTTATCCTGTTATGGTCGGGAATGGGACATACCCGCATATAATTCATAGTAGCAAATCGAAAAGGGTGGTCAAAAATGAGTTGGTTTGGAGGCAGTTTTAAGGAATATGATTTTGTAATGTTTTCTGTCAGCCATTTTGTCATCATCGCTATTCTTTTTATTGGCTCTATGGTTATTTATCTTAAAAGAGAAAAATTTAAGGATGAAAAATGGAGAAAAGCTGAGGTAACTATAGGGATATCTTTAATGCTGATTGAGGTTAGTTATCATATTTGGATGGTTGTAAATGATCGGTGGGCTGTCAGTCATGCGATTCCATTAGAATTGTGCAGCATCAGCCTCATTTTATCTATATTATTATTGTTAACGAGAAAAAAATTTATTTATGAAATATTATTATTTACAGCTTTATTGGGTGCTTCTCAGGCGATATTTACCCCATTGTTAAATTTTGATTTCCCGCATTTCCGCTTTTTACACTTCTTTTATACACATTTAATGATGATTTGGGTTGTCTTCTACTTTACTTGGGTACAAGGCTATAGACCAACCATATGGTCCGTCGTAAAACTCTTTGTCTTTTTAAATGTCTTGATGCCGTTCATCATGCTTATTAATAAGGCAGTCGATGGGAATTATATGTTTTTGAGCCATAAACCCAATAGTGCCAGCCTTTTAAACCTTCTTGGTCCCTACCCATGGTACATCTTATCAATGGAGTTTTTATTAATAACCCTTAGTCTCTTCGTATGGTTAATTTTCAGGAAAGGCGATAAAAGGTAGAAAAGGAAATTATTTATTGACCTTTTAGCTTTAACTATTTATAATAAATAACGTTCCTAATAAATGTGTCCCGATAGCTCAGCAGGATAGAGCAACAGTTTCCTAAACTGTAGGTCGGAGGTTCGAATCCTCTTCGGGACGTAACCGTTAGAAAAGCGCTATGTATCGCGGTTTGTTATCCGTTAATCAATACGGTGACAATGCGGTGACATAGCGCTTTTTTCGTTGTCTGTAGGACGTCAATTTTAGCACTGTAGGACCCCGATAGGTGATTGTAGGACACTTGCGGCTGGATACTAGGAGGAGTAAAAACCGCATGAAACGTAAGTTTATTACTGAAAGAGGCGCGGTAAAGGCGCCACAAGTCCGACAGTCTCGGCATGTCCTATATACTATCGATGAGGCCATCGAAATCTTTATTCGGGCCAAAACTGCGGAAGGAGTCCGACCAGGTACAATCAAAGGATATCACGATATTTTCCGTTATTTCCGGGAATGGTTGGACGATGATATCACAGAGATTCATGAGATTAAGGCGGACACAATACGCAATTATATTAATTACCTTCGCACTGAACGTACACCATATGCGGAAGACCCACAACGGAAACGCAGCGGTAAAGGATTATCCGTACATACTATTAATATACGAATTCGCGGACTGAGTGCGTTTTTCCGCTTCTTATCGACCGAAGGGATTATTCCGGATAATCCAACGGTGAATATTTCGCAAGTACGAGATGATCAGCATGAAGAGGTTCCTGGCATTCCAGATGAGCAGATTGACACCATACTGGCCGCTTATGACGATAGACAATTCGCACAATGGCGCGATAAGACACTTATTCTATTGTTATTAGATACCGGACTACGGATCGGTGAGGCACTATCATTAACCTCAGAGCAAATCAATTTCAAGGATTTAACGGTGACGGTGCCTTCTCGGATTGCAAAGAATCGGAAGTCACGCGAGATCCCTATTAGCCGTGAAGTTGCTAAGAGGTTGCGGCAATTACTCGACGAAACACAGCAATATTTCGGGGAGGACGCTCAGGTATTTATGAACGCTTATGGCGGAGATTTTACCGACGATGCATTTCGCCGTAGATTAAATCGATTGAAGCGGAAGTTGAATATTCCTAGGCTACATCCTCATATGTTTCGGCATACATTCGCAAGGAACTACGTATTAAATGGCGGTGACATCTTTACACTTCAGCGCATACTGGACCACGCTGAAATAGAGACAACTCGCAAATATGTACAGATGGATAACGAGCATATCCGCGAGCAACATAATAAGTTTTCGCCCGTTCGAAATATTATGAAACGGAATGGCATTCGAGTTTAACAAGCAGCCTTTGGGGCTGTTTTTTTATTATGGCCAAATTAACAGCCGAGCCTGTTATAAACTTACGAAAATAAGAATAACTTTAAATGCTGTCGAAGCGCATAAGTTTGTCAAATTTATAATTCAAGTCTAAATTCATTGAGCTATTTCTTAGTGCGCCATTTTTGTTGTAAGATTTATGTAATATTTGAATTAATAATTCTAAACCATCTTTTTGGTAATCATTTAAAGAAGCATAGACATACTCAATATCCTCATTTCTAATGGGTTTAATAAATTCGATTAATTTGCCAAGTAACCCAACTATTATATCTGACAACTGAATGTAAATATTTTCATGAGATTTTTTAAATTCATAATTTGTCAGTAACTTATTATTTATACGAATAGGTTGCATTTGTTTCTGTACTTCATGCTCTTCATCAAAATAATGATATGATTGATTAAACATGTATATATTTTTCTCGTATAATAACTTGTATTCATTAATAAATAGCAAGTCCGTATTGTTTAATAGAAAAATTGGTATTTTCATTTTATTTGTTTCGATTAAACTTATTAATTCATTTTTATTAGATAATGATTCTGGAGTAGTACCTTTTATGCTCTTAATTAAATCTTCATAGAAAGATACACTGTCTTTTTCACTGATATTCGGGTACTTATGTTTTTCGAAAATTTTTATAAAGACTTCAGTATTAGCATACACAAATCGGTATAACAAGGTTTTATAATAATTCGCTACATCTAGATTACTGAACGTCTCCAATGAATCAATTATATCAACTAAAGAATAATACAAATTATCGAAAATTTGATAATGAATATAAATATCTTTTTCTAACAACCACGATAAGAAATATTTTATTTTATTACTTGAAATACATTTTAAGAAGTTACTTCCTTGACCACATAGATTTTTGAACTTAACTTCTTTTAAGTTTGATTGTATATGCAATTTATTTCTTAATTCTATAAAATTGTCATTAATATTTTGAATCTCTTTGTCAAGCGCCACTCCCCCTAATATATAATCTTTATTTTTATCGACATTTAGTTTCCCATCCTTGATTCTGAATATTCTACAATTATTCGTTTCATCATAATAAAAAGTATAATTTACATCAAAATTTAAATTATTATCAATAGATTTGTAAAATTCGATTAACTGCTCCCTAACATATCCATATACCATATAACGACAACGCCTCTTAAACTATATTTTGTACCATTTTAACAAACATTTTCAAAATTATGAAATAGAACTGACTACAAAGTACATTTTTGTCAACAACAAAACAAAGCATTGATTTAAATAAATTTAGAGAAAGGGTTATATTACTTTTAGTTATTGCTGAAATCACATAAAAAAAGCGGACGCAATCACGTCCACTCTACAAAACTAGGCAGTCGCAATAATCCCGCCTTTGTTAAATTTCGATATTTCACGCGCGCCCGAATTGGCGCAGCTAGGTAAGCAAAATCATCCGTCTCCTGCGAAACTTCAGCACGATACACATCCGCCCTTGCTTGCGCTGGCACACCAAGCTCCATAACGCCCATATACTTCCCGTCAGCGTCCGTTAACAGCCAGCCGAAATCCTTCGGTTGCTTACGATATCCAACGACTTGAACGTCCGCGTACTGGTAATTGATAACCTTCAGCCATGATTGCGAACGTTTGCCGACTTCATAACGTGAGTCCTTACGCTTTAAAACAATCCCTTCGAGGGCTTGCACTTTAATTGCGTCAAAATAAGCTTCGCCGTGTCCTTCGATAAACTGCGTTTTTGCTAATATCGAAGAGTCGGTCGGAATGATTTCCGCAAGTAACTCCTTACGATCTAATAACGGAAGAGTAGTCACGCTGCTTCCTTCGTGTTGAATTATGTCAAAAGCAACGAAAGTGACTGGTGTACGATCTTTCGAACTCATAAACCGGCTCATCATCGCCTCGAAATCCGGCTTACCTGCGGTGTCGCTAACGATTAGCTCGCCGTCAAGCACGGTGCCTGGCGGAATATCGAGCGCAGCCAGTTCAGGAAATTTTGATGTTACATCGTTTTTATGACGTGAATACAGGCGCACTTTGCCCGCATTGTCCACGGAATATATTAAACGAATTCCGTCGAGTTTTAACTCCGTGATGTAGTCGGAGGAGTCGAACGGCTGATCCGATTTGTGTAAAAGCATTGGCGATATGAATGTCAATATAGTTCACCTCGCCTATTATTCTAACATAATCAAATTGTAAATTTTATGGAAACTATTGCTTTTTGCGTACGTCGATGTAGAACCAGTTACCTAAAAAATAAAAAAAGAGCCTAATGGCCCTTAGTCAGAATTACCCATTAAAGTAAAACCACAAGATATTATTATAATAAAAACGACAACATATTGTATTATTTGCGTTTTTAAAAAGGAGTTCTAGAAGAAGTTGTCGAATAAATGTATTATGAATTATTTTTCTACAAAGGAGGTACTATTTACTCACTTCTAAAACTATTTCTCCATTTTTCCTAACCATTATATTCCTTACACTAAATCTGCTATTTGCCAAAGTTAATACACTTCCAGGTCCAATGACATCATTGTTCGTATATAAAACTTCATCTTGATATTCACCTAGATAATTCGCCTTATAAAAAATTTTAAACTTCATTAAATCAAATCCTTTCTGGAATGGGGAGTACAATGAAAAAGAATAATAGTGAATACTTACAAAAGGTATTACTTTTTAACCAATATTTAAAAAAGTATTTGGTTGCCGACAAACTTGAATATATTAACAAGTTTCCAAATTTCAATCAAATATATACATCATTTAGACAAGAAGACGATAAAGCAGATACTGCCGTTATTGTAGCAAGAAGTCTTATATACGGGCTAGAAAATGAGATAATTTCTGAATATGACTTAGATGAAATATTATTCCTTATATTGGAGGACTCTTTATTTAACACCTATCTTTTCAATTTGAATTCAGTTCCTTTAAATGAGGCAAAGCAATTAGACATCGAGTACCTACTAAATAGTTGGAAAATACCGCGTGAACATAGGATTATTAACAACATTGATGCTAAAACAATTAGAGATTATGTTATTTGCGGATACAGAATAGCCGATGATGAAAATGGTATTGAGTCTCTCAGGGTACTACTATTAGATAGTAAAATAATAAACATTCAACAAAAAAATGAAGAAACAAAAGAGGTAGTATTTCCAACCATAGTTGAAATCGACTTCAGACGACAGTTACTTCATATACGATTACGGGATGTTGACAACATCGTTGGTGAGTCAGAAAAAGTAAGTACAATGTCTGGTAGAATCGAAAACACACTTAATTTTATAAGCTCACTAAAACCAGATATCCAGTATTCTGAGATTGATAATTTTAAAACATCTCTTTATAATTTAGAAGAATATTTACTAAATGAAAAACGTAATCAAGCTTACGTAAAACTCGAAGAATTTGATAGTGAGATTGAAATATTTACAAATGCAGTCTGTGAAAAGTTTAACCCACCAGCTTCTCATGAAATTACTCCTCGTGAATATATCAATACCGGAGTACTCTCGATTATTGCCACTACATTGAATAGAAATGAATTGGGCGATGTTGTTGGAATCAAATTCAGAGATACCCAAAGTGAAGACAGGAAATACGCTGAAATAACAATTAAGGATACCGGTAATAAGTGTATTTCAACTAGTAATCTTTATTGGTTAAATTTATCAGTTCTTCAAAACACGAAAGCAATCGAATTTTTAAAAATCATCACTCAGGTAGAAAGTGGCGCAGTAGTGGTGAATATGGAATTTTCCCTGGATACCGCAAATATTAGACTACTTCAGAGATCAGCTGTTGAAGAGTCTGGTGCTCGGCCTTCCCAAGAAAAATATGATGAAATAATTGATTTTATAAAACCATTTATTGGTCAATAAGAATATAAAGCACCTAGATTTCACAAAAAGAATCTAGGTGCTTTTTTTGTTTTTAATTGGACATTATTAAATAAATCTATTTAGTTAACCAATTTATTCAGTTCGTCTAATTTTTCCGACACTTCCGCGTCAGTCAATCGCCGTGTTTTGCGTGAGTCAATATCATTTGTCGTAACCTCTGAACGGTTTATTAACCGACCAGTCGCCTTAAGATACAGCTCTAACGCCTTAATCGACCCTATTCCGTTATTAGACGTCCCACGCACAAGCTTCATTAACATCGACATTGCCTCGGAATAAAAATCGTCGAGTGTTAAGTCGGTTATTGCGTTCTTGTACTCGATAAAATTGCGGTCCTTTTTGCGCCAATTGTATAACGTTTTAGTGTCCACACCGCATTCCTCGGCAATATCCTCTAGATTTTTCTTTTCGCCTTTTAGAGACGTCGATAGATCGTTTTGAACAAGTAACCAAGCAGCCTTTCTTTGCATTGGCGACAGTTCAATTTCTAATTCCTCCATTGATCGCATTCGAATTCCTCCTTTAGTATAGGTGTTTAATTGATTCATAGTGTGCGTACAATCGTTCAAGCTCCGCATTTAATAATTTCTCATCACTTTTATAACGTTCATATGATGCGTAAACCCGTGCATAATGCTTTTGATTCTCCATTGAATTCAAATTATTGTCGTATACAATACTACTGAGCGGTTGTTGTAATCCGAGATTAGCAAGCTCTACAGCTCTTAATAACCTACGTACATACTCCCTTGGTGACAGTGCGCCGGGATTCTTTATTGTATCGAGCCCATAATTAATTCCAATACTGTAGGAACTAAGGACATCACCGCCAATAGTTTCATTTATTAAGTCCAAGTCCTTATTGTATGAGTCAAATTTGGTTACGTCGATAGGAAGAATTTCGTTAGCGTCGTCGCACAACTTAGCGTACTTTACTATAAAATCATAAATGTGTCGGCATCGCTCAACCAAAAGGAACCCTATTTCAGATGGGATGAAATTATCTGGCGGATTAGGTGGTAGGCCACGATTAGCCCTGTCAGCACGCCATTCATCGATTTCTTTTTTCATTTTTTCAATATCGCTCATACTTGACCTCCTATTCTTATAACTCGTTAATCCTTCTTTGTACTGCCTGCCGAAACTTCTCGCGATTATCCCAAACAGCTTTACGGAAGAATCCTTTTTTGCTCGCATGTTCATATTCCTGGCGGGTAGCATATTCAACATCGGAACCAAACTGCCACGCCATGTCGTCCAATTTTTCAACGGACGGAGGAATCGAGGCAGCAAGCTTACCGGTCTTAACTGGTGCATTTGTAGCCGCTTCGTTCGCCATCGTACGAACTGTTCGTTCGGTAATTATGTCAATGTCCGCCACTAAGTCTCGTGCAGCTTCATCGCTAAGCCTGCGCAAGACATCATCAATACCGGTAATGTGAACGTTCATATTACGTGCCATTAAAAGCACCTCCAATAAATAAGGCCCAGCCGAAGCCGAGCCCGTTATTACCTTCTCATTCCGCTCATTCTAGCCTTCATTGAAAAGTCACTAGACATCAACTGATTAATATCGTCATACGTTGCGCGTGCGATTTCGCTTCCGTTTAGATAAAGCGGAATTTCAATTGTCACCTTCTGCGAACCAGAGTTACTCGCGGCTTTATTTAGCGATCTTTCGGCTGTACCTCCCGCGTACCCAGAAGTGCTAGGCGTGGCGTATGCAAGCGACGGAACGGCAGCCGAAGCCATGTCCGCTGTGGCACCTTTTACTTCGTTAATCATGTTTTTGATACCATTCGCAAATCCCTCTCCGGAAAACTCACCCAATTCCATAAGAACTCTCGAAGGCGAATGAATACCCAAGAATGACTTAATTTTCGCAGGGATAGCTTTCGCGATTCCCGAAACCGCACTCGTGACTGCCGAAGCCATAGATTTGATCCCCGACACTAATCCAGCGATAATATTACGTCCTATCTCCGCAAGATTGATACTTTTAAAGATACTGACGATATTATTCCAGATCGTACTCGCAGTATTTTTCACCATTTCCATAGCGCCTTTAAAATCGCCAGTAAATAGCTTAGCGAACGTGCCAATAATGCCGAGGATTACGTTTACAACCGTCGAGAAGACCGCTTGAATGACCGCCCATGCTACTTTGACAACACCTACGATTACCGGAAAGACTGCCTGGAAGATACCCGTAATAATGCCAAGCGCGACCCTGATTTGACCGGAGATACTCGCCCAGTAAAGTTGGACTACTTGCATAATAGCCTCGCCATTTTGCTTCCACCATGCCATTATTTGGCTAAGACCACTCTTGATAGTCAAAGATAGCTCAGCCATGACGGAATTAACGATACCCTTGACAAAATTAAACGCGACATCAAACGCACTCTTAATCGCTGCCATAGTAGTGTCAATGAAGTTTCGGAAGCCTTCGATGTGCTTATACGCATAAATAAATGCCGCAACAAATCCGACAATGGCTGCAGCGACTAACATAACGGTTGCCATCATACTACTTAATCCGATTACTAGTGGTCCGATAACTAACCAAACGGCATTCATAGCCGCTGCCAAGCCTCCGTACATACCAATTCCGACGGCTAGAGGTGCTAATATCAAGGTTAATATCGGTAAGAGCATCATAAACCCTTGTATCATTTTCGCGAGTGTCGGATGAGCCTCGTTAAATTTAATCGCCATTTCTGCAATTTTAGCAACGAAATTATACAACGGTGTCATGACGGCTGCGAACACGTCAACCATCGGTTTAAAAGCCTGTTTTAGCTTTTCGATCATGTTCGTAAAGGATTCAGCGTATTTCGGATTCATCGCACTAGCTGCCTTGTGAAGCCCTCCGTAAAGTAACACGGAAGCTCCTGCAGCAACTAAAGCAACGGCACCCATTCGCATGATACCCGCGTTAATAAGCCTTATCTGACTCTGGAGCTGCGCCATTGAGGCTTGGGGTCCTAGTTGTTGAAGCGCTAAGACAGCGGGAGTTCCAGCTCGTGCCATCCGTTCCATTCCTCCACTAACGCGCAATAAGCCTTGATTAACGTTATATAACGGATTATTTATGCGCTCTAGGTTCGACGCAATAGACGAGCTTTGCGTTGAAGCACCTAGTACAGCCCCGATTGACTGAAGGAAACTCGTCCTTACCGCGATATTATTACTGATCATGCTCTGCGATAATTGCCGTTGCTGGTTGCCGAGGTCTGCTAACGCGGACATAAGATCCCCGGTTCTGCCTGCATATTCATCAGAATTTCGAGCCAGCTCCAGATAACCATGTGAAATTTCGATTTGACTTTCCCGATATTGCGTCATATCAGCGCGAGGAGTTCGGAACGCTTCTTGTAAGTCGCGAGCCATTCCTTGCGCTCTTTCTGATAGTCCCGACATCGTTCTTGTAATACCGCGGACTGTTTCGCTCATTCCGGTCATTTGCTGCGTGGCTCTTCTTAAACCACTGGTAAGTCCGGCTATATTAGCGCCAACCTGTACCGTTAAATTCATATTAGACATTTTTCTTGATCCTCCTTTCAAAAGACTTCGCTAATTTCGCAGTCTGCTTAGCGACTGTAATCGCCTTTCTGTAATTCCGCTTAGTGCCGTAATTGAAAGCGGCAATTTGGTTTTTGAATATTAAACGGACAAAATCGACATGCTTCTTAGTTTCAGCAGGTAAATTGAGCGCATCTAATTTCGCAAGACCTAACTTCGAGTTGCTTTCTGCGCGTTTAAATACAGCGTCCACATCATCAAGGGATTTACATTTTGTTTGCTGACTCGCAACCCATTGACCTAATTGCGTAACATGCTCGTTTACTATCGAAATAACTTCGTTTAAATCGTTTTTCATTTCGTCACCTCCGCGCCATTTTAGATAAAATAAAAAGACAGCCCGTTAGGACTGTCAGATTCAATATGATCGCTCCCATCAGTGGAATGGCTGACCGCTGGTTCATCGCGAGATATGTAAAAAGGAGCCCCTAAGAGCTCCTCCTCGAAGTAGACGCTACTTACTTTTCGCTTTTACCCAAACTGCTGGCTTTCCTTGATAAGTAACAGCTTCCTCGATTTCGTATTCTTTATTGGTTTGCAAAAACTCAAATCTCTCGAATTCATTACCGAATTTGATTAAGTCCCCCACTTCATTTAACGTTACTCCAACACCAGAGGACCCCGTATAGCCGTGGAATACCCCACCGTTTTCATATTTCGGATTCTCTCTAAGGAAGTTTTCCATTTCTTCTACTGACCCAAAATGAGTGCTTAATTGACTGCGAGTTTTCTTGACCGGTGTGTAAGTTTTCATTATTTAGCCCCCCTAATTTTTCCTCTTCTTTTTAGTGATTCATATAACGCGCGACCAATTTCCTCGCCCGTCTTTTCTTGCTTTTCGTCCTCGTTTTGCGTTTGTTCTTTCTTTTCCATCTCTTACTCCCCCTTTTAAATATCAGCGACTATACTTTCTTTTCGACTGAGAGCATCGAAAGCCAACACTTTGGTATTTATCGATAACCCCTTACGTCTATGCGAAACGAACACCGTTAGTCCGTCTTGCTGTGCTAAAATTGCTAAGGACCGCTGGAAATGTTCATGCCTTTTAAATTGCTCCATTTTTGACCGAAACCGGACGGTTTTTGCGTCTGCTTCCCTCATTAATTCAGGCAATACCGCTTTTAAACAACGGTTAGCGGAGTTGAATTCACTAGAATCGTAGAACAAACTCGCAACCTTAACTGGATCATTGATTCGAAGAAACTCAGCGCCAACACCGAAGTTTCCCTTTTCATCGCGCATAACCGCTACATCAATGTGAATAACGTCGTTCAAGCTTATCTACTCCTTTTGTAAATAGAGCCGCGATTAACCGGTCTTCCTTCCATATTTCAGCAACAATTTTATAGCCTGGTGTGTTTTGCAAACGATGGATTTCGTACTGTCTATCGGAATAAATCATTTGCTTAAATCCGCATTTATTTTCTGCATTTCATAATCCGCAAACTGGTTAGCCATATCATAGGCAACATCCTCAACAGGTTGTCCGCTGGTAATAGAAACATAGTGTGCAAGTAATACAAATCTAGCATCGCTCATCCTCTCGCGATTTTCGAAGAAATATGCGACTATAGGCTTCACACCTTTTTTGTGGTTATCCTCAGGGCAGCTTACAGTCAAGTTTGAAAGTGTATCAGCACCGCCTGCAGACCTCGGAATTATGTGTTCAATGTGGAAAACTTCGTCGGATTCACTTTGCTTCTTCCCGCAATAAGCACAGCTATCAAATGTTTCAAATAACGTTTCGATTTCGTTCAAAGTAACTTCAACTTCCCGTCCTTCTTTAGCTGCCTTTTCACGCATATGTTGCAGTGCTCTAGCTGCCTTCGATTGCGTTGCGCTCTTACATGCCTTACATCTGCTGGTAAAATGTCCATCTTTATAACGGCGATCAATTTCGAATTGACCTAATACCTTAACCTCATTACAAATCCTACATGTCCGTTGTTCCATTTGCCCATTCATGCGCTCTTCCCCCTCTTTCTAAATCGGAAATCCATCCAAAGTCGCGGAATCATTTCAGTGATTTGGCGTTGAGTGCAATGCGGTCCGAATGTGAAATACCTTGTTTCTTCGCCGTCCGTGACTTTCGCAACTATTTGTTTTTGGTGGTGCGGGTAATTTCGGCCAGGTACACAAAGGGTTGTATGAATTGCCTTTTCTCCGCTCATCTCTCTTGCACTTCCTCCATTTTCATGTTAAGTTATGTTTGGATTACTATGTCTCCGTTTTAAATCTTTCATAAAAAGCATAAAAGTCATCTGGTAAACCAGCCTCAAGACGAATTAATTTACTTCGAACATAGTCTGATACATCACGTTGAAGGTTCTCTATAGCGCTAATCGTTGAGGCCGCAACTCCAATCCGCTTTCCGAAACTCTCCATTGACTCACCCATGTAGTACCGTATTGCTTTGGCTTTCATTCCGTCCATTTGCACAACCTCCCTTTTATTCCGTTAAACCGGTAAATTAATTGGGCAAAATGCCCTTCTATAATAATTGGTGCAAATAGGGCGGTTTACCTCGATTTATCGCTAATTTTTATAATATTTTCCGGACTTTTTGCCATATGATTCTTTTCTTTTCGCTCCCTGGTTTCCTCTAAAATGTACTCGTAAGCGTGATCAGGTAAATATGTCCCAGTCTTCTCAAATCGAACCTGTGCATTCTCCTGTCCCTTCTTACATTCATCACAGCAATACTCAGCGTTAGGCCTGCGTGCTTTAACCTTAGGATGAATAAAACGGTCCTTTGCTATCGGGAAGTAATTATCGCAAGCATAATATTTACAACGTCTCCACTTCCTTCGCTCCACACGGTACTCCTCGAATGTTATATAATCTTCAGTCGCATCCAATCGCTCCATTAAATCATCATATAAATCTCGCAAATTATAATCACTTCGCTCCACATACTCGTATTCAAGGCGAGCCCATTCTTTACGTGTTCTATTCGCGACAGCTTCTTGATGAGCAACCCTAATTAAATAATCCGCATTGAAGTTTAGTAAATTTCCCGCTGCCTCTGCGGTGTATAATGGCGCCTTTTTTAGACGATCGTCTGGAACGTTTGCGTATGCCTGCAGCCCTTCGTACTTTTTAAGCGGGAAATCTTTCGAAGTTTTATATAGAGATAGATTTCGCATTCGATCCGGTAACCTTCCGGTGCTTTCAACGTAAACCTCCATAGCGACGTACACCGCTTTCGAAAGGTCTTTACAGCGCTGGTCCATTTCGTTATAACTTATATCTTTTGGCGGTGCGTATCCGTAAGCAGTCCGAAGTTTTAGCATAGTTTTATTGAGTTCGGTTCTGGCCTGCGCCCAAGTTACTGCGTTATCAATCGTTAAAATAGCTACTTCGTTTGATTTCATTTTCTTTTCCCCTTTTGGCTGTTTTGTGTTACAATTAAATTGGATAAATGTGTACAAAATCGGTAACGTAATAACATATTTATATATATAGAGCTTTTAAACACCGCCCTATAACGCCCACTTATTCTCGTATTCCCTACGCTTTACATACCGCTTGATTTCCTTTACATCGCACAGTTTTAATGCAACATCGACCACTGACTGCTCATTTGACACCTCCACGCTCGGCTCATCATCTGCAACTTCCGGAAGTAATAGACGATACTTGTTAGGCTTGTGGCGAAACTGGCCGAGCTCAAGACTTTTCGCAATATCTACCTCACCTTTTCGCCGATATTCAACGTAACCTTTTTGTACCAGCGTTTTAATTGCATTCTGAACGGTTTCCCTCGAAGTGGTGCCGATCATTGCCATCGCTGTCTTAGTCTTAAGATAGAACGTCGGCCCGTAGCGCTTGCTTGTTACGAGCATTGCGTAAAGCATTTGCTTTTGCTTGAATGTGCCGCATTGCAGTACCGCCAGTATTTCGGACTTATAAATGGTTACTTGTTTGTCCGCGTTTCCGAGTTTCATATCTTTCTCGTAAGCATAAGCGACAAGCCTTTTCGCCTCTTTGAGCCAATGGTCCGGCGTGCTACCTTTGCTGAAATACTGCGGCGGTGTGGCGTTAAGAATGTCCATAATCGCCTCGACTGCTTCTTCCTGCTCAAATCCTTGCGAATTATAGAAACACGCGAGCGTCAAAGTGGTCGAGTGCCTGCTGTTACTTTCGGTAAGCCTTCCCGATTCAAGTATGCGACGTGCTTTTTGTAATGCTGCGGATACGTCTATCACGTTGGCCATGATATTCGTTTCGGCCGCAACCGCCTCGAATTCACTAGCTTGCTTGTCAGTGAGTCCGAAGTCTGCCTCGGTTATTATCGTCGAGTCCATCGGTTCAACGTCGAGCAAATAATCGAAGGACTTAATAGGTGTCAACGTTTCGTTATCGCAGAACCAGCACCGATTGCCGGTCTTTTGGTGAACGCCTAACGGCAGTTTTACGCCTTGAGTCCAAGATGGTCGGAACTCTATTTGACCGTCCTGCAATTTGCCGACCGTGGCGATTACGTTGTCATAGAATGCGCGAATCTCTTTAACTGGTATTGGCTTATCGAAGAACATATCGACATGATAGCCTTTATTACCGCTAACACTTACGTGAATGTCCTGTCGCTTAATATTAAACTCGCGAACTAGCACGTCGATCAGCTTTAGCGTGGCCCAGCGCGCAAGACCTTTGTCGTTAAAGTCAACGTCGAAGGTTATGAATTTGTTAAAATAGCCTCCGTTGAAAATTCCGTAAGTCAGATCGCCATCTATATGCGTCTTTAACATACTGTCGTTTAGAACGACCACTCTGGCGCTATGCTTTTTATTAAACGTCACATAACTGTCTGGAAATTGAACTAGATACTTGCTGCGCGTTTGAATGTAGAGCTCGTTAATTTTTGCGTAAATAAGTTTGCGGCTGTTCTCTGTTGGCTGTTTCGACAATCAACTCATCCCTTCCTCTCGAATTTCGCTAACTCAACATCAAGCTCGGGCGTATTTAGAAAAACGAAAACTAGCTTGCCAGGATATCGTCGGCTTGGCTCAATGTCGACTAACCTAAACTCTTTTGCGACAAGTTCCTTAGCGACTCTAACGCTTAGAACGCACTTGTACTTTTCTTCCATTTCGTTATCCCCTCCGTAATTTTTTATTTATGTGAACGCGGACTGGCCGCGGAAAAAAAATACCTTACATATTAAAATAAGGACGACCAAGCACATCCGCGCAGTGTATCTAAGAGTTGGTACAGTCAAACCCTTGAAAATCGGACATTTATTGGTTAAAAAAAATTTTTGCCTTACGTGTAATTTGACGCAACAACATTCTATTTCGGACACCCGTATACTAATTAATGTCGCGATGGATTCCATAATCGGACACTTCAACGTAATTTTCTTCTAATAATGGCAACACTGGTTGTATAAAAGGAGGATTAAATATGACCAAGAAGAAAAATCGGGATTCAACGTCAAAAATTAAGATTAGAAAAGAAATATTTTTAGGAGAAATAAAACTTGAAGACTTCTTAAGAAGAGAAGCTGAATTATTATTAAAAAAATATAAATTAGCATTGCGAACATTTGTTCGTTATGGTATTCTATAAATAGAAAAAGGCCTGACCCGCATGCCACTGCGAATCAGACCTCGAAAATTGTATACTCGGCGCTGCCTATTGGGTTGCCGCCCGTCACCGATGTCGGTCAGCAGACTTGTGACGGCTCCAAGCACAATTTCTTCGTGCCACCGAAGGAGCTCCACCCGGAGTCGTGCTGCTATTTAAAATCGCTTGCTGATACGCCCTTGCCTTCGACGTACCAACGTCACGATTACCGGTAGGTATTGCCGTACCCTTTATTTCTAAAGCGATTGCCGTCGCTTAAAATCCACCGCTGCCTGGATCACTCACCTTAACTTTTTTCAAACGCATGTGATATAATCAACTCCTAGAGTATTTTTAGGCTCGCCTGGACCTCCCAAGTCATAAAGGCGGGCTCTTACTTTTTTACAGCAAGTTTATAAATAACTTCAAGAAATGACGCATTTGCTAGCCATTCTAAGCCTAGAGCGTTTACTCGTTCGTTATCTCCCTCAAGAAAATCTACTTCAAGCATTCCGCAGTCTGCACGATCCACATAAACGATGTTTTGGTCGTCGCGAACTGGTTCGTTAGGTATAATGATTACTGCGTCGTTATCATGCCTCTCGAAAATAACCTGAGGTGACAATAGATAAACTTCGTCTTCCACTATTCCGAAATCCGGATCATCCGAAACGGTATATACAGCCTTAATTATGCGTACTGTCATGCGCTTCTTACCTCCTTTATAATACGCCCGAATAAGATTGCTGCTTGAATTGCGCTAATTTCCCCGCAACCGAATTTCGCTTTCTTTGAAATTTCCGGAAATAACTCCGACATTTTAGCTGGTGAGATTGTAACTGGCGGTTTTGGATCACCATTTGCGACATATAAGTTGAACCAACCGACAATTGTTTTTACATAACGAATTTGAATCATTCTTTTTCTCCTCCTTAAAAGATATACCTAATTTCGTTCCTCATTTTTCGCACATTATCCAAAAAGATTGTCGGCATTACACCGACTGTTTAATACGGGCCTCTCTCAGTGTCACTAAGTATTCGAAAAACTCAACGACTGTCATTTTGCTGACCTTTTTGATATCAATAGTTTCACTGGGATCCCCTACAAGAAAAAAGTGAGCAAAAAATAATGAAAAGCTAAAATCAATGTCGTCTGTTCCCTCCTTTAGGCGATGAATACTCATCCCTTCCTCATCAAATGTTACTACTGCTCTGTTTTTTATCATGATCGCTTGATATGACCCGAAGATTTCTGAACCGTCGTTATCCTGTTCACGCAAATAAACCGTCTCTATCATCGCGCCCACCCCTTGAAGTTTAACTCCTGCGGTAATACCACTGGGTTAATTAGAGTATATAACTCCAGCAGTAAAACCGTCAAGGTAAAAATTAAAAAAATTTTGGAAACTTTTTCAGAAACTTTTCCGTAAAATAAGTTATAATAGAAAATATAGAAACTGAGGTTCGGGAGAGGTAAATATGACACTAGAGTTTAAATTAGGAGACGTACTAGAGGAATTGGAGATATCTATGAATGCCTTAGCTGTTGAAGGTAAGATTCGACCAGCTACCGTCTCATCCTACGTTAAAGGTGACGTAAGCCGGATCGAGGTAGACACTTTAATTAGCATTTTAGACACGATCAATCGACTTGCGATAGAAAAGAGACTAAAGCATAGATATGGCATAGAGGATATAATTTCATACGAATATAAATAAAGCGACCCGCTAAAGGTCGCCTTTTTCATGCGCTAATATCAACGTGCCTCTTACACTTGCAGCACTGGAATACATTCGGCCTTACTTCCCGGTGCCTCTTTAACTTGCGGCAAGTTTGGCAACTCAGCGTCACATGTCGGCCACTGCCTTCGTTAATTACCAGGTCCGACTCTTCCGCAAATAGTTCCTCGTCATCCTCAGCGCCTGCCGAAAATAAAGCATACGCCATAATGACGGTTATGCCTCCGGTTATAAAACCGACCCAACTCATCGCAAGTCCTCCCGACCCGTTAAGACGTAGTTAAGCTCACCGTTATTATTAACGACAACGACGCGATAGGCCGACTCCTTGCAATACTCGCGTTGCAGTTCCGAGACAAGCCCGGCGTCGTTAAGTCCCTTTTCGATAAGCAGTCCGGCCAATGTCGTCGGCTTCATATCGCAGGCCGTTGCCAGGCGTCGCAATTTCGATTCAATCTTGTTGGACAGCGAAACATTCACTCGATTAATTTTCTTCCCGCCTAAACCTTTTCCTTCTATCAATCCGATAACCTCCCTTTTGAAATCGTCGTGACAATTGACAACGTCAACCGCGTTACACTGTTACGCAATAGGCCCGTTGAAGAGACCGGTATTACTTGCCTACGACAATTTTAATTCCTCCGCTATCGCTTCGCTTTACGATTTTGAGCGGAGCATTCCGCCTCTGCATATCTGCGAAAATTAACTCCTTTACGTATCCGCTAAACTCAATCTTCTCTTCTTCCAGACGGTCTAAAAACGCCTTATCTTGCGGATTGGTAACATTAAAAGAAACCGACTTAACTCTCTTATTGCTCATCCTTAACGCCTCCTATCGCTTGATAGTAAATGGTATGAGCGGTAATACCAAACTATCACAACTTTTTTCGGAAAATTACAAAGAATCTTGTGAAAGGTTTTCGGACAACTTCGTCGAATTTATATAGTAGGTGATGCGAACATGGTGGTAAGCTTAATAGGATCGTGGATAAAACAATCGGAGTATAGTAGGCCGGAGATATGTGAGAGGTTCGGCATATCACAGAACACTCTATCGAATTGGTGCACGTGCAAGACTTATCCGTCAATACCGCAGGCCTTCGCATTAGCTGCGTTGCTGGGCGTTAAAGTGGACGACCTGTATGCGGTAAAAGAGGACGTAAAATAAATTTAGCGGTATGACCGTCTGGACCTGCATTATTTCGGAAATGGCCGAATAAGCTGACTTAAGAAAGAGTCAGCGTCCTTGGGGAAAGTGTAAGACTTCGATTATTAAATAAAAATTGCGGTAATAGCGGTCATTTTCGAATCCCTACAAGACGAGTTTAATGACGCATAAAAAATAAATTCTACGGTGCAACTTTTCTGGTTGACTTAAGAAGTACGCTAACTTAATATAAAAACATAGACATTTTCGACAGAAATAGAAAAAAAGAGACCATAGCTCCCACACTAGGTCTCCAAAGAAAAGAAAAGAAACTATCCTACGTGATGATCCGTCTTGCCTTCCTGGCTTGGCGGATTGTTTCGTTTCAGAAGCTTACGACTATTGTTCCAGCTTAATGCCTGAAACGTAGCCCCAACTAATCGAAAAATCAACCTTTCCCAATCTTCCCAGTTCATGGCAATTCCTCCTTCCTTTTAAAGATAGAGGTATGAACGATTTGTACAATCTATCATACTAGTTAAAATTACCATAGCCAAGGTATACAAATCAATATATAGTACCGAAAATATTTTCGACACTACTACATATTGTGTTTTATACAAAAAACTTTTACTTTGTCAAATATAATATTTGCTGGAAATCGGAGAAAGAATAAGATTTCGTTCGATTTTCGGCAAAAAAACAGGGAATTTTGACAAATTTATCGAGTTGAAATAGCGGAGGGAAAGTATATGAACGATTTACTAGAGGCAAAACTAACGATAGCCCGCATTAAAACGCAGCTCCTTGACCTTACTGGCGAGCTGATTGCGGATGAGACTGCGGACAAGGACTACGCCATTAAGCGATTACTTGGCGTTGTTGAGTACATCGATGAGCACGACGTTAAAGTTCGCGATATCCAAACGTAAAGCCCAGGCATAGCGCCCGGGCCTTCTTTTATTTCAATTTAATTTCGAATTCAAAGTCCTTCGATTCACCGTCAAACTGGTCTTCTGCGCCAACACGGCCGTTAAAACTCATTTTAATCCAAGTAATATCTGCAGCGTGTCCTCGTTCTAAGTACCAAATTATATTGCCCTCTTTGATTACTCCTTTGTCAATTTCACCACCGATGCTATCCGATACCCACATATCCGGCATGTCTATTTGTTCGCCAGTGCTCGTTACCAAGACTGCCTGGTCAGGATAAATAGTAAATTTGCCTTCCGTAGTATTCTCCATTTTGAACTTAACGCCAACTGCAGATGCCTTCGCATTTTCATCTTCCATGGTCGGTGCAATGTCGCTAACAACGACTTTCTCAACGTCAAGCTTCAAGCCGTTAAAGTTATCGGACCACTTCGCGTTGTCATAATACGTCCAGACGTCTTCCGCTTTTTTGTCTTCCGTTGAAGTGTCAGCGCTCTTGTCTTCCGCTTTGTTCGCTTCATCTTCGACCTTAGCCTCCGCCTTATTCTTGTCGTTCTTGTCGAGCTCTTCCGTAGCCTTGTCCGCTCCACATCCGGTTAATGCAAATAATAGTACCGCAGACAATGAAACTAGTAACTTTTTCATATGTAACCCTCCCTTAATATGGATATATCTATCTACGTCTAGTATAAGGTAAAAGTTCCCAGCGCGGTTAATTATTTTTATTGCGTCGGGCTTGCGTCGTAAAATCGTGGTAACTGGTCCGCGGTTTACCTGAGTCCGCTTTATATTTCCGTAGCTGGTACCGCGCCATTTCCTCCGCAGCTTCGCGCGTACTGCCGTAGTTATTATATACGGTCATTGTGCCGTCACTTATCGTTGCATCATAGCCGCCAGCGTTTAGCGCCCTTACCTTAATATTAATGCTGTCCATTTTCCGAAATAAGAACATCGTGATCGCCTCGCTTTCCTACGTTAGGAATTCGATGACTTGCTGCCGATACCTGCGAGGAAATGAGGACGTTGTGTGTCCGTAAATTTGAACTTTCAGCTCTTTTATTAAATGCACCAGTTACCAACGTGATTTCTTTTTCGTGGTCTCACCTTTAAGCCAATTTTCGAATGTTTCTTTATGTACTAAATATCTATTTCCTATACGTTTTACTTGAAACTCTCCGCTTTTAAGAAGTTCATATGCGTTGTTTCTCCCTATTCCTGTCATTGCCATTACGTCCTTCACATCAAGCATTACTTTTTCCATGATATCCTCCTAAAGATAAGCTGATCCTACTTCCTTTTATAAATCTAAGGGAGAGTTCATTATACAGTAACATGTTCCAGCGTGGTTAATCGTCATATTTGCGTCAGCTTATCTATTAATTTCACAATGGTATAATGTGGTAATTTTTAGCTAAAAATATAAATAAACATCCTAAGGAGCGTTTCCATATGTACAAAATCGTTCGCAAACTTAGAAAAAATTTATTAAACAAGTTAATGATCGGCTACTTTGTTATTGCCTGGTATATCGGTTCCTTTAGTTTTATATTCGAAAATCCCAGCGATGTTTCTACCGGATTAATTATGTTATTAATGCCTTTCTTCTTGGCTTTAACACATAAGCCATTCCGCAAATTTGTATTCGGCATGATTTCGGTATTTATAAAGACCCAACGGTATAAGAGCGGCCTTCCTATCGATATAAGAGAAATTGATAAAATGGACGGATTGGAATTCGAGCAATTTCTAAAACCGGTATTCGAGCGCCAAGGCTATCTCGCTGAAGTTACGCAAGGGTCAGGCGATTATGGAGCTGATTTAATATTACGGAAAGGCACTAAAGTATACGTTGTTCAGGCGAAGAGATATAACAGTAATATTGGAGTAAGCGCTGTTCAGCAAGTCGTTGCAGCCGTTAACTTTTATAACGCAAATGGCGCTATTGTCGTAACAAATCAATACTTCACACCTGCAGCCGTTGAACTTGCGAAGGTAAATAGAGTCAGACTTATTAATCGGGATGAATTAGGGAAAATGTTATGGTAGGCCTCGGCAAGCTGTCGGGCCTTTTTGTATTGCGTCAAAAAGTGTACGTTTTCGGTAACGTATTACATATATATTTATATATAAAGCTATAACGGAGACATGGCGATCAACCCTGCGATTATTTCGAAATTGTAGCGAATTTTTTTACCCCGGGAGCTAAAATTTGTTGCTCGCGGTTTGAGTTTACCTGGAGAGGGTCGGAGATTTTGACCCCCGCCGGGGCCTTTTTTCGACATGGCTAACGTTGCATAGCGCTGCATACCATATTCAACATAATTGCGTAAAATGTGCGTTATCCGCAATTAACTATTACAACAACCGCTCTACATCAACGTTTATTCATTATGTAAACAACGACGATATGCGTTCTTTTATACATCGTTGATATAACGCCATTTGTACCGATCGAAGAGCTGCCGTACTGGCTATCGCAGTGCATAAACCGGCGTGTATTTCCCGTGACTATTTCCGATTGAACGGTGGGATTTCGACAGGGCTCGCGCACCGGGCGCATTGGGCTGGTGAAATAGATGCTAAGCCCTCGTATTTGTCCAAAAAAGGAACGTTTCGGCAATACACTAATGTTGGTCGGAACCGTAGCTAGGTTATTCTCCTCATAATTGAAATAACAATTTAATCCAAATGTAACAATAATTCGTGAATATAAATGGTACTATTTACATATAAAAATACATAATTCGGAGGTAACCTTACTTGATCAATGCTATTTTAGAATTGTTAGAAGAACTAATTGTTCGACCTATTATAGGTATCGCACTCACAGTTATAATGATTTATATTGTATTGCGATACTCCGTGCCATTTTTTAGTTCGTTTAAATTTTTCGGTTAATTTACGGACTAATATTATGTAGTTCGCCAGGTGATTAGGTCAACCTGGCTTTTTTAAATCGCGTCAATTAACGACCTTCATTCCGACTACACTATCGAACGCCACTTGCTCATATTCGCCATAAATCGCAATTACTCCGATTTTCTTCCGTTAAGTACCCCTTATAGATATATTTGTAATGTCCGTCTAATCTACGGCCACCGTTCAACAGATGTAAATGTCACTAAAAAATAATTACATTAATCGACACATATGTTATATAATGGATATAAATATTTATATATATATATATCTAAAAGGAGGCAAGTACTATGTCCGATGTAAATAGACTAAAAGACATCAATTTAAGAGCTTCCGATGTTGCAAAACTCGTAAAAGAAACACAAGATCCCGCCCTTGCTCAAGCTTTGGTTGCTGAATTAGCAAACGATGCTTATGTTTTGGGTCTTGTCGATGCTAGAGAAGAGATTGCAAGGTCGCTGGAGTCTGTAAATGCAATTACGAAAAGAAAGGGCCTTTAATTGGCCCTTGTTTTAATTAGTCGTTTTTTCTATCACTTGACCTTCACTCCGATAACATCCTCGAAAGCCACCCGCTCAAACTCGCCAGGCTTCGTCTCAATCCGCAGCTGCTTCGTTATTGGGTCGACGTAGTGAACACCACCCGAAACTTCCGAAGTAAATCCGTCCGACCATAAAGTTAGCTTAACCGCGTGTTTATATTCCATCGCATAAGCAATGCGTAGGTCGAACTCCTCCGTCTGGTATTCGTCCAGTATCGGCTTTTCTTGTCGCGCTTTATCCTTAAACATTTCGCGAGTCATGGCGAAGCCTTCCGGCATGAATGACGCAGGTGCCCACTTCTTTTTACCTCTATCGCGTATTGCCATATTGATCATCTCCTTCGTCCACATTATATCGAACAAGCGTTCTATGTGTAAATAAAATAAAAAAGGACCCATTAAGGTCCTAAAAATAATCTTCTTCATATCTAATTTGTAAGCCAATGTAAGTAAAGAACAGAAAGAGGAGTCTTTGAGAAACCTAATGAGTAAGTATAGTAAAGATTTTAACACTACTTCTTACTCATAAAGTGAAATTGTCCATAAACATCTTTGATTTTTATTAAGTCCCGCTCAGCTAAACCATGCATTATCTGTTTTTTGTAGTCATGGTTATATTTAGTGAAAGTGATATTGTAAATTTCTTTCCAAAGGTCTCCTTGCGGATACCATTTGTTTTTTTCAAACTTAGAATCAATTAAATCCATAATTTGAGCTATATTACTTGGATTAAAATCACTTTTAGTAATGTATTGTTGTTTTATTTTTTCTAACTCTTCTTGTTTTACTTTTAATGCTTTGTCGTATTCTTCTTTGAGTCTAAGAGTTTCTTTTTCATGTTCTTCTTTTTGTTTCTTTTGTTCTCTTTGGTTGTTCCATTCCATATATACTAAACCAAAATAATAAATGAGTAACACAATAGCAAAGTAAATAGGATAGGTTTTTATGTACTTTAATACTTCCAAACCTATACCAACAAAGAATAACAAAATTCCGGAAACTTGTACTAATAATGGTTTAAATGGCTTAAGAAATATATTTTTCATTTATTAGGCTCCTAGTAATGTAATATTCACATTATTAGTTTACAAGTTTTTTATTTAATTGAAAATCAAAATAAAACGCCGGCGCCAAATGCTGAGGCATTTGTTATCGTTAATTCTGCAATTTTCGGAATAGATTTTGTCGTGGGCTCGTCTTAGTTATTCGGTATCCATCTCAATATAATGCCACATCGTCCGACACCGCTTGACAATCCGCCAACTATTCGGCAAAATTACGTATGTAGGTTACAAAATAAAAAGCCGTAGGACTAACGTCGACACTATCGGTCAATCAATTCGATGACAATGCGATGACATTAGCGATTTACATAACGATTAGCTCACCGGACCATAACGAACAGTTTCCTAAACTGTAGGTCGGAGGTTCGAATCCTCTTCGGGACGTCAAAAAGCCTTGAAAATCAAGGCTTTTTATTTTTGTTAAAAATATGCAAATGGCAATTGCCGAAAATTTGCCGAAAATGAATGAAAACACTTATGGTTAGTCTCCTGTTTTTCTTAGATAAATTTAATTACTTTTTCCCTATGATTACGGTCAAGAGATTTTTTTGCCATGTTTTTTACCAGTATTCCCAATGAATTTACCGCTAGTTGCAAACAAGTTTACCAATGGTGGTCACGTCAAGAAAGTACGGGATTACAACGTTAAGGATTTTGAAAGATAAAAAGCCTAGTCCCTCCTTATTTTTTGCGAGGAATTAGGCTTATAATCTTCAACAATAGCGCCCTTAATGGATTAACCAAAAATATTAACTCAATCTATATAACTAACCTTTAATTTCTATATGAATACGATGATCAAGTCCTTTACTTTTCATCTCTTCAATTACCATTGCTACTTGCACTTCCATAGCTTCCAATATCGTTTTAGCCTTCTCGTCAGCAGTTTTGATATCTGGAATAATAAATCTAATAAAAGCAGGCTCTTTCTCCAAAATATTAGCCTGTATATTAGTTAGTGCTATTATAGAATTAATAGTACCCATGAATATTTGTGAAAATGCAGCATTGTAGATGTCATAACCTTTTTGGGCAAGATTTAAATATCCACTTGCTTGAAACCCATAAATTTGTTTATATTGATTTTTATAAATGATAATATTCAAACCACTTGCTAAATGTATTCTTTCTATAGGCATCATTTCTTTCATTCCTTTTTGTATTACTGCAAAATAGGGGCTAATTCTCCCTAGAATAACCATAAATAAAAAATCAATTTCCATACGTGAATGTCTGAACATATTTTTAAGTAGTATCTTATCATCCTTTGATGGAGTGGGAATATCTTCTGGGTGTGTATGCCATTCACCAAGATATATCCTTTCACCATTAGACTCTTTCCATGCCCGTTCTACGATCTTTTGAGCCCTTTTAACATTTCTAATAAAATAAAAGCGCCCAGACTTATCTTCTCTAGAAGGCTCTGATATTTGGTCAATAATGATTAAATCATTATAAACTTTACCTAATAAAATGCCACCTGACTCATGTTGTGTGTGATTGTATTGCTTATATTTATCAAAGATCTTAACAACTTCGTCGGTAAATACAACATATTTGTCTCCATACTTATATATCATCGTCTTCTGCACTTTCTTTAAAAGTTTCTAAATAATTGTACCTTGTTGAAAAATCAGTTGCGCCAACCCAACGTGGTTCTAAGTATCTTTGATTTTTTCGTTGCTCTGTTAAATTACCCAGCCATGTAAACGCAATATTTTCCTCCCTACCCTTTTCCCATTGTTGGCAAATAAATAATAATGTATCTGTAGTAAATTTCTTTAATTCTAATGCACCATATGGAACATAGGAAGTGCTACAGCCAAGTTCTTTTTTTGTATATTGATTTCCATTTTTAAGTACCTGATATTTATATTTACCTTTATCAAAAAGCGAACTTATATTGATTCCAATAGTAGATTCAATCCATATTGCATGCCCTGCTGCCAAATAAGGTTCTACCCAGATATTTAATACTGGTGGAGTTATAACTCCTTTTAACTGTAATTCATTCATTCTTTGTTCAATTGGTGCATTACTAATAGCAGAAATTATTAAGTCATATGAATTTAATCCTTCTGGATATAACTTCAAAAATGTCATAATGTCTTCACTGCATACATGAATTTGACTAGTAGGATAATGCTGTCTTAATTTATTTTTTATCGCGTCAGTCTTTTTGCTTCCTACGTCACTAGCACCACAAACATGTCGATTAATATTTTCAAAACTTAACGTATCGTAATCTATTAAAAGCATATGCTGTACACCTATATCAAAAAGCCCTTGAATCAAATGGCTTCCTACAGCACCGCAACCTATAACAACAACATTCCTTGCATGGTTCTTTAAATCGCCATCTCCACCTCGTATACTTAATCTTGAAGCTCTAACATCCTCAACATAGTATTTATTAATTTCCTGTTCTGGAAAATCTCTAATTATTTCTAGCCGCCCATTTCTAGTTTTCTTTCTAAACCCTTTTAAATTTCTTTGGGTTCTTTTCCTCCCCTTATATAAAAGAGTATTCCATTTAAATGGTTCGGTATGCTCCCAAATCCCCCAAGTATTAATTCCATCTACTTCAATTGAAAATAATACTTTTGATGGTCTGGGTTTTTTATCGAGATAAGTAATATACTCATTCAAATTAGGTAACTCATTTTCTTTTAACAAATGATATATTTCTTTGTTATTCTTAGGAAACGGATATGACATTGGTTTTTTTAAAGGTACATATAGTGTTTCAATAGTTTCTTCTTCATCATATCTCCCACCAATATTCTGTATCCATTTTATCGCTTCACTTTTTTTGTCAGCAAAAATCCCCCTTCTATTTTGGCGTTTTAAAGCACACGGTAGTAAAAATATTGTTTTTATTTCTTCTGACGGTTCCACAAGCGATAAAAACAATCCAACCTCACTTTCTTGCAACCAATATGAATCGAACTCTTCTATATATTCATTAACATTTTGTTTTGAAATACCTTTGCTCAAAATTTCTAATGATTTTTCCAACGTTACCTCTAATAAACCTATAGGGTTTCGAGGATTGGGACTAGCCACTACATCATCAAATAAGCATAGCGTTTTAAAAATATCTAAATGGGGTATCGGAAAAACCTTTTCGAAAGATAGTTCATCTAACTTAACTTGCGGAAAAGCGTCTGGAAAATTAAATGGAATATTAATAATTAAGGATACTACTAAATTATTCACTTGTAGATTAAGTAATAGGGATGTTGGATATTTAACTTTGTTTTCAGACTCTAAAAGCACTGCACCATAATTAGTTTGTAAGTAACTTATCGCAACTTCCTTATACTTTTCATAAATATCAGCTAAACTATGAAGATCTTCCATAATTACCCAACACAGGTGGTTCAGATGTTTGCAATGCGTAGCCTTTATCCATTCTATTTTCTTCTTTTGGTGGTGTGTATCTAGGAAATCTATCTCCAAATATTTTTATCCAAATTTTTGACGCTTCTTCCGTATCCTCTTCCTCTAAAGCCTTTTGACCATTTGTAATTAATGAAGATAGTTTACTTAAAAAATTGGTTTGAGCAGTTGCAGACCAAGTATCTAATAATTCTTCTTTCGGAAATACAGGCCTCTCTAATGAGAAATTCCCATCTAAAGTATCATAAATTTCCTTAGCAACTGCAACAAAAGCAGAATCATCATCATAACCTTTCACATAATGATTGGCCGCAAGTATTGTGAAAATCATTCCACTTGGAAATTTATCTCCGTTAGCCTTGAAATCTTTCCATGCTTTAAAATAACGAACGATTCGTTTCAATTGATCACTTTTTTCTTTTACTTCATCTGTAAACCACTTAGTTAATTCTTTAGGATCACTATCTATCCAACCTTTTGATTTATGGGCTAATTTCGGATGTTCCATATCCTCATTTTTTATATAAATAGGTAAATCTACATGATAATCATCTTTATAAATTACACGGATACATGTATTTTTATCTTGTGGTGGGGTGGAAGTTCGATCTTTGACAGCATTCTTAATCCAATTATGTACAGTACTTGTTGCTGGCCAGTCCTCTTCTTCTACATCTGATAAATGCATTAGATAAACACCACTGTCTATATCGTATTCTCCCTCAATAGGATTAATAATTGTATTCATCATATATGAACCTTGTCCCCAGAATTTGGGTTTTGTAACTTTTAGGGTCTCATCAAAATATTTTTGAATATCTTTCCCTATTGCATTTCTAGATTTACGTAAAGATTTCTTTTTTTCTGAACCCAGTTTTATTTCATTATTAAATTTTAAAAATAAATCATTACATTCTGCCATTTAACTCACTCTCCTAATCTATTGTTTTTATTATAGGAACGCTTGGATTTCAGAACCATTGATATACTCTAATTCACCATGTTGTTCCTTATTGAAGAACACTTGAATCTCTGAACTATCGATATATTTTAATCCACTTTGATGTCCCTTATCGATTAATATTTCAAGGGATTTCTTACTCGAGTTATCTAATGCAATCAATTTATTTTCTTTTTTTGTAAGTTCAGGTGTTTCTATTCTTACATAATGTCCTTTTAATGTTTCATTTAGATATTTAATATGGAAATCGGTTGATACAGATAGTAGATCCATCATTAAAGGAAGTAATTTAGTTCCCCACAGTATTACAGGACGCTTATGGATTTTCAACTTTCTTTTATATGAAAAATTCTCATGTAAAGTGGGAATAGACAAAAGGCTGTATTTCATATAGTTAGTATTTGGTTTATTAATAAAATATCGATACGCTTCTTGAATCCCGTGTAAAGAAGGGTTGTTAGCGTAAAGCCCTCCGTCTACAAATTGATGTTCAGGATTTGACATTGTTAATATACTCTGAATGGGAAAATATGTTGGAGCAGCTGTAGTAGCCATTGCAACATCTACCATTTTGTGTCCATTATCTAATGTTAAATTCGGGCTATGATCGTTTTTAATTATACGAGGTAGCCCCGTTGTTATGTTCGATACGGGTATTAATACATTTGTTTCACATTCCGCTAATGTTTTATTACCAAATACATTGGTTAGTGCTTCTCTTAAATTATTTTCAGGGTATTTTGAACTGAAAACAGTCTGTTTAATCTTGCCCCAAAGTCTAAATGATTTTGCTTTATACGGAAATATTTTAGGCCCATATTCTTCGTAAAAATTAACAATTTGTTTTGCTGGAATTCCTGCTGCTAATGCTAGAGCAATAATTCCACCTGTTGAAGTCCCGCAAATTAAGTCAAAATGCTTACTCAACTTCCCATATTTTTCTTCAAAATCTGCTAAAATCACCGCAGAATACAAACCTTTTATTCCACCACCGTCTATAGATAAAATTTTAAAATTCTCTTCATTTCTGAACAATCAAAACACCACCTAAATTTGGAAAATCCTTATAATAATTATAATACATATTAGTGATTAATAAAAATACAAAAGAACGAATGTTTGTATTTATTTTAAAATACTATCCTCTAAAGAGAAACTCCTTGGCCGTTTGTTAATGTGTTGTTTCTCTAATTTCATCAAAATCAATTGAGTGGTCTATTGTTTTTTTAGAAATAGCATCACTTAGCTTCTTCTTCTGAAAAGGATCGTTGTTGGGTCTCGCAGGTTTGTCCTCCTTGTTTTCCGCAATAATTTCCAAAGTCCTTGAATACCGATGTTATAGATAAGTAATAACAGCAGGTTTTCACGCTGTTTTTCACCGTATTCATCGGGTCCAATCAGTTCTTCATCCCAGCACTCCATCGAAACGGGTGAGTATTTTTCATGCAGATTATAATTAACTGGTTGTGGTTCGTTTTTCAATCTTTAATAACTCACTACAATCCCCTCACATTCGGATTCTATAAATTTAAAAGTATTATTTTACAAAGTAAGCTGATAGTTAAGTCCTATGCTAAGCAGGATTAGTCTACAATGTAATAAAATAGCTACCCCATAATTAGTCCCTTTTGCGGAAGGCTGATCTTATAAATTCAATCAAATTTTTAACATTTTAGATATTTTAAATTTAGTTTTATACCTCTTATAACCAGTAAAAGTGAGGGGTACACTTCCTGTAATCTGGTGAAAAATACTATGTCAGAGGTGGTACATTTCAATGGCTGTAATCATTTAAATAAAAAAAATATTAGTAAATCTTTTATTTAGTTTTCATTTGCGCATCTTCCCCTTGTTGTTTTACTAATCCTTGTTATCTAAAATAAAAACCAAGGAGGGATATTATGTTAAAAGAAGAAGTTTTAATGCTAGCAGAACAAAATCATATTCAATTAACCGAAAGTCAACTTCGGAGATATATCCAATATGGACTGATCATAACAACAAAAATTAGTCAGGGAAAAGGACAAGGAGTAACTACACTTTTTCCTAACAATACAATTGAAATAGTAAAAGAAATTGAAAAGGGAAAATCAAATGGGTTTGCTGTAAGGGAATTGATTTATTACCTTTTCACAAAAGGTTTTTTAGTAGACTTTAAAAAATTCAAAAAAAGTTTACTTAATGATATTGAATCCATGCTAGAAGGATTTGAAGTTTTACTAGAAAAGACTCAGGATAGATTGGACCGAAAATTTATAATTGAAGAAATCGCCTTGGAGAAAATACCGAAACTTGAACCAGGTCGACCAAGTACAAATAGATTAGTAAGTTTAGATAATAAGAAGAAAATCGAAGAAAATAAGATACAGTCAATTTTAAACTTGATTGAGGAGATTTTTAACACTGGGAAAGTATCACCTGAGACCTCTGTACGGGAAGTATACAACTTTAAACTACCCGATGATACGGCTGTTTTATCGGATCAAATGGTGTTGATTGGTACAACACAAAACCGTGCCGAAAATTTCTTTCGCCTACTAAAAGTCATTGATTCAAAAGGAAATGAACTCCATTTAATTACAAATCGTTTTGATTTGAGTGCCGAAGAAATTTCAGAGATGTACAAATCACGCTGGGCTATTGAACTGTTTTTCAAATGGATCAAACAACATCTCAGCATCAAAAAATTTTACGGTCAAAGCGAGTGGGCGATTCATAATCAAGTGTTTATCGCACTAATCGTTTTTTGCTTACATGTTCTCGTTCAAATCGAGACGAAAAGTAAGCGAAAAACCTTACAAATTAGTCGATATTTAAGGGCAGCTTTGTGGAAGCCAGCGAATATCTGGCTTCAAAAAATTGAAGGAAAGGCCATTCCTTGATAATCGAATTGTCGTCGTCACTAATGTCTAATTGTAAATAAATTTCCAAATGGATGGAGCCACCTTTAGTTAGGTATTAACCTTTTTGGCTCTAAGTAGGAAAAGTTATTAAACTGAAAATTATGACATTATTTATGCAACACTAGTGGTGATTCCTCTGAAAAGGATTTAGGAGAGGTACAGAAGATTTTAGTTTATATTGGTATGTATCAGAGATTCTTTAAGGAAGAAGGGTTAAATTCAACATTTTATGTGTCTTATGTAGGACCATTAGTACAATTCTATCAAAATGCTGGATTAAATAATTTCTTATTAGATCCTTTGCTCATTAAACTAATGATTACCTTACTATTAGCTGAACCTGTTTGGAGAAGAGGCTTTTTCAATATTCTAAGTTTAAATGGACTAATCGATGATTATGTAGTATTAAAACAAGCAGTACCTTTATTGATTAAAGGTTTGGATGAACAAATACAAGGAGGACTTAAGGACAATGTATGATTTCCTTTTAAATTTTTCGGTAAGTTCTGTTTTTAGTTTTGCATTTATTTTTTTAACTGAACTGGTTGACTTAAAAATGACAATTATGGACATCGAAATAAATATATTATTTTTCCTAAGTCTTTTATTTGTAGTTTTTCATTTTACTTTTGAATTTAAACATAAACCGAAACCATCAAATAATTAAATTTGAGCTGGGACACAGAGAGTATTAGTGAACATGAGGTAATAGGAGATCCAATATTATATAGTACGAAAACATCTTTACATGAAAATCTCATTCATGATTGTAAAGATGTTTTCCTTTTATATTAAATTCAAACCTTCCTTTTAATATTGTAATCTTGGGGAACAATTTTATCGCAAACGGAATATTTTTTATAACTTAGTTTTTTTCTCATTTTATTTTCCTAAATTAGTTTATTTAACGGTCTTGTCATTCTAGGAGCATAAGTTAGATAACCATCAACTTCTTTAAATCTAACCTTACGCCAAAATGATGCTGCTCTGAGGTCTTATGCTTTTAACATCATAATCTCGAAGATTCAATGAAATTAATATGGGATTTTATCACTTCAGTACAAAAACCTTTTCCATGTGGATACATAACAAAATCAACTATTTTGACGGTAGGGTCTACAATATCTAGGTTTGCCGCACCGGATGTCTTTTCACTTGGATCATGTAACTAAAGGATAAGACGAATGGAGCCTCCGTTACCATTGCCATTAAAATAAATGCTCCATTGCTCTTTATCACTATCACAAACATAAACATCAATAGGATAGAAACTGCTTACCTAAAGCATCAAATGAAGATGATTCCATCTCTTCAATATGCAGCTAAGTTTAGGCTGATTTTTTTAAAAAACTAATATTATTTTGATGTTACTATCGTTGTCAATTCAGAATAATGTACAAGTATTATTTCCTCATTTAGTTTTCCCTCTTCATTTATTTCACAGTAACCAGAATCATATTGATGAATGAGTACATATTCTATCCCTTTATAAATAACGTATGTTTTCTCCATACCAATACACCTCGAATTATTATATAAATATATTTATCGTATTAAAATACACTATTAATATCTATGTCATGGAATAAAATTTATGAAGGAATATAAAAAATGTTCAAATTTTTGTCAAATTTACTCTTTTTTTAATCCGTTTCACCTGATAAAATAATCCCATCTTTTGTAAAATAGGAGCGAAAAAGAGTGAGTAATGAGGATTTAATGAAGAAAATTGAAATTTTAAGAAATAAAATGATATTAGTTGGAATGTCCGAAGGATTCACCTCACCAAATACTATCAGATTAAGCGAAACTCTTGATAAATTGATTAACTTGAAACTTAGTTTATAAAAATGTGGTAAAGCCCAACTCAACTGAGATGTTTTTTTACGGAGGAATTACTTTGTTTAATTTTCTACAAAATATATGGACGATTTTCACTTTGATCATTATTACTCTATTAATTATTGATAATTCTTTAGCAGGTACGATTAATGATTCTGCAAATTTCTTTGAATTAATGAAGGAGTCTTCTAAGTTAAATGTAAGTGTAGCCCTTGGTTTAGGTGCTTTGGTAATTGCTTGTTTAATTTTTCAAAATAAATCTGATTTGAAATCGAATAGGAGTAAATACTCTGATTACATTGGAATCATGTTTACTTTTATACTGCTAAATCTCGGAGTATTTTACTTATCTTATTTTCCAAAACTAGCAGTTTATAAAGGTGTATTGATTATATACTTTGTGCTAACTATGGCTGGATTTACGTCTTTATTGTTTAGCACATCAAGAATTCTATGTACAATATTTAATAAACATTCATAATAAAAGCCCAACTCTATGTTAGAGGGTTTGACACTGAGTAGATAGAGAGTTCTAGGAAGTGGCAAGTATATTTCGAGGAGTAGCGGGTATAGTTTCACAGAAGTAGCTAGAAGAGCTCCAGGAGTAGTGGGTATTGTTTTAGAATCTTTCAGCTTGGCTTTGTTTTAGCCTTCATCTTTAATTGTTTTTATTCTTCAGTACAAAATAACCACTAAAATGTCAATTCACCTTTTTATGCAAATGACACGGAACCTAACCGAATTCTTGCAGCTGCCGTCCGTCACGGTTAGAGTCCGTAGCAATACTTATATCATAATAATATGAACCCAAATTATTAAATTCATCATCGATATTTTTAAGGGTATTCTTTTGATTTTTAATTTCTTAGATGTTCAAAGTATTTAAAGCATCTTTAAACAAAATATTTTAATAATTATTGATTACTTATCCATTCAAAAAATTCTTCTCTCAATACCCTTTTGCATCTACCAATACTTCCTATCGTAGGAAAATCATTTCGATTCATTAATTGATAAGCAATAGGTTTTGAAACTTGCAAAATTTCACTGATCTCTTTTGCAGTTAATACTAGGGGATAATCTTCTCGTTTATTTTTATTATTAACGTCATGGTCATTTCTCAAGTGCATCATCTTCTACCATGTTTAATTTTTTCTCTTCTCTGGTTCTTGTCTCATTTCCTACCCTACCTATCTCTCTAGACTCCCAGAGATTTAAAATTTCTAATACTTTTCTTTTTTTTTCTTCAAGTTTTTGGTTCTCTTTTTCATTCATAAAAAATCCTCCTATTACTTTTGAAAGTGTAATAAGAGGTTGTCTAAAGTTTATGTATATATTACTTATATCTTGAAAAACGGATAAATTTATAAAATTCAAGTTTCCTTATACTAATGTAGGTACTGCAGTTTTATTTTTCAAATCTGGATGTATTAACCATCTCCCCTCTCCATTTTTATCAGTTTTACACATTTATTAATCAAAAAACTCCTATTATTACTGTTTAGATATGTAATAATAGGAGTTCATTTTTATGTGAGATTTTTAATTATCCACTAAAACGGATATATTTTCTCTACACCAGATTGTCTATTTATCTTGCTAATATAATCTTTAAATTCCTGTGATATTTTTAGGTTATAAGTACCAATTAGTGTTAATTTAGGTGTATTTCTGAGTAAAGAATTTTCTTTATAAATATAGTGAACTAATCCTTTAAACTGATTAACTAATTGTTCTATTTGTTTTACATCTGCATATGGTTTTGAAGTTAAGAAAATTTCAAATCGGAAAAAGGACTCATTCTTATCAACTCGAACATACGCTTTATTATCATCTATAAATGAAATTGCCTGCTGCTTCGAATTATCAATTATAAAGCCTTGTATTCTACGATAAATCACCTCATTCAATGTCCATGTGATTGCATCTTTTAGTGGTGTTATCTCATTTATCATTAAATAATCATACTCTTCAAAACCTGAAAGATTCAATAAGTTAGTATCAAATCCACGAACATATCCTAATGGTACATCGAATACTATTGCTAACTTTAATAGGGTTTGAGGAATCCCCTTACTTTTTAAAGCAAAGTTCTCTTTATTAATGTAATTATCTGCATTGGTAATATGCATATTCTTTTTAAGTTTAGGAATTGATAAATCTTCTGAATCCAACAATGCCTTAAGCCTAAAATGGACAGGTAATTTTTCAATTAACTGATACCAAATAAAAGAATTCTTTTTCAAATACTTCATATGTTTCCATTTTACACCTTGCCCTGTTGGATGATATCTCTCTAATTGTTTTTGTGTTATTTTTCCAAGCGCAAATTCTATTGCAGCTTTCACTTGATCTCTCTCGTACCCTTTCGGCTCTTCGGACATAGCTCATCACCAAAATAAGCATAAGTCCTATTATCATGCAATATCTCCAGTATCCCTAAAACAGGATAAAACTTTAAAAGACCATCATTAAACATAATTGCTTTCCAATAATTTATCCTTTTTTCCATATAACATTTTTGAATTGTCTTAATTAGCTTAAGCTTTAACCTAATTAACAATTAATTATCCCCTCCCCTTTAGCACTTTAACCCAATAAAAAGTTTTTTCGTAGAATAAAAATTCCACGAAAATTTCCTTTAACGGGGTAAAGAAAAATTGAATCAACCCTAGTTTCTTTGGTGATACTGGAATCAATGCATGACTTGCTTGCGGAAAAATAACATGAGCTGAAAGTTTAAATGAGTTGGTGCTCAATTGTATTTTATCAATATATTCTAAATATTTCCACGGAAGATTAGTTGGAGGTTTTAAATAATGAATAATATGCCTGTAATAAATGAAGATAATTGTAATCTTTTCAAAACAAAAGACACTAATGTATTTCCGGATAGCATAAATTCTTTTCTTAATAGAAGTAATATTTCATCTGAATATAAAAGGAAGGTTAAACGAGTATTAACGGATTTTCTAAAAGTTTACGATGCCCAAAAGATGGAAATTAAAATTCTGTCTTTAGATCATTTTAATTCTTATAAGACCTCTTTGGAAATTAAAATGAGTAGAAATACTATTAAACTTGTCTCTGCCCAAAGTGATTTAAAAGTAATAAACTCCTTATCTAAGCATCTATTTAGGAACAACCAAATTAGCTTTATATTCAATGGGACCTTTATTGAGAAATCAACTAAAAAAAATAAAAGCTTTCCACCTGTGATTCATTCATTTCTAGAAGATTTAACACTTAAGAACTACAGTCAAATAAATACTTATAAAAAAAATATAATGTACTTTTTAAAGTTTTTATCTCAAGAATATAAGGAGTTTAAAATACCTGGATCACTGCAAGAAAATGATATTAAAGAGTTAAATAAAGACCATATTGAGTCGTACCATACATTTTTGGCTAGAAGAATTGCACTTAATGAAATTTCACCTAGTAGAGCATTAAATTTATTAAGGTGTTTAAATTTGTTCATTCAATTTTATAGAAGACTTCAATTTATTAGTTTCAGATATTGTGTACCAGATAAATTTCAAATTCAACATGTAAGAAGCAATGAATATGTCCCATCTAAAGAAACCTTAAAATTAATAGATGCAATAATTGATTATTCTACAATGCCTGAAAGAAATTTATCTATTTTTTTAATTATTCTAGATACCGGGTGTAGACCCTTAGAAATCACTAATATAGAAATTCAAGATGTATTAAAATCAGAATCTGCTGTAATTCTTAGAAGTAAAAAATCAGGTCAGCGAAAGCTTAAGTTAAGTAGTTTGGTTATGAAAGTACTAAGAAAGTACCTACAAATTAGAGAATCATTAGATTATAAAGGGAAAACTTTATTTTTATCATCAAGAAACCAACCACTTACTGTAAATGTTGTTGGACAAATTTATGCTTCCGCAAACAAAAAAGTTTATGGAGAAATAAGGTATACAGCAAAATCTTTTAGGCATGCTTTTGCTACAAATGCATTGGAGAAGAAAAATAATTTTGACTCAGTGTCCAAGACATTGGGGCACTTGCATTGGATTTCTACACAATATTATCTTGAAAAAAGTCTTGAGAGACTTAAAAGAAATTCACTACCACATAATCCTGTTGCGTATCTTAAGGAGGAAAATTAAAATGACAAAAAAGATTCAATCTAACATTGATTATGAACAGGTTTGTAAAGAATTAGGTATTACTATGGATACTTTGATGTCCCTATCGAGTTTCGACACTAATACAAAATCTTTGTCCAAGGTTTCATTTATAAAGGCTGCAAATGACTTCATAGAGAACTTGGAGATGCTTGTCAAAATTAATAAAAGGAGTGAAACAACCTTAACAACGTACAGTAATTTCATAACTAGAATCAAAAAATTTATTAAAAATGAAATTGATCCTAATTTACCTTTAGTTCACTTTAATGAAGTAATTCTTCATAGGTTCTTCTCTACTCTTAAACCACGGAACAGTAAGGTTATACTTTCAAATGAGGAAGAGAAATTTGACATGAAAGAAGAAGAAAAAAAGAAAGACATATCTAATTATACGACTAATAAATATATTGCTATTATTAGAAGACTATATAAGTTTGCTTATATTGTTGAATATGTTGATAGAGACTTATCATTTAGATTTGAACCGAATAGAGTTGGCTTATTTCCCAGATACTTTGACGATGAACAGGTAAAGTCAATTTTAAAGTACTCTTATAAAAGGACCTACGGTTACCGCTGGCATACTATGGTATGTTTTATGTTGGCAACCGGGTGCAGAATTAATGAAACAACTAACATAAAAATCAAAGATATAAATTTTAAAGATGACATTATTTTTGTAAAAGGTAAGGGGGATAAAGAAAGAGTCATACCTATATACCCAGAAATTAAAAAGAAATTAATAAATTACTTGCACAAAACAGGAGTAACTATTATAGGTGATTGTAATGGATATTTATTTTCGAGGGACGAGAATAATATCAGAAAGAAAATGATATCTAATAGGGTTCTTCAATATCAAGTAAGTAACATTCTTAAAGATGCAAAGATAAATGAAAGTCACTTTACAACTCACTCATTCAGACACACATTTGCTGTGAATTGCTTAAAAGCAGGCATGAAAATTCATATCCTTTCACAAGTACTTGGACACAGAAACCCTGCTACTACATCTATTTACACTCAACTCCTTCCAGTTGATTTAAGAGATGAAGTAATGAAAAAATACCCTTTCCCTATAGAAGAATTGCTTAAAGAAATTATGTAAGAGGAGTCAAGTATTATGGAACTATATTGTAAGGAAATAGAAAACTTTATAATTAGTACAAATTATAAGGATAATACCAAAAAAAGATACAAAGAAAAACTTGTACATTTTGGTGAATTTTTATCTGAAGTAACCGAACAAAATTATGCAGATTTACACTTAGAAAAAATATATGAATTAATTGACATAAACGGAAAAACTGTAAGATATCTACCCTTAAATGCAGTATTAATTGACCAATTTTTATTTTCAAGAACTACTCTAGGGTATTCTTGGATTTCAGTTTGTCATGCTGCACTTAAAAGCTTCTTTAAATATTTATTAAGGAACTATAACTTTAATAATGTGATGCTAGAAACTGAATTTAAATTAAAACTATATACACCTTTAAGAGTGCCCCCCAGAATACTAAACCGGCATGAAATTATTAGATTTTTGCGGAGTATAGTCAAACATAGTAAAAATATAAAAAGAGATTTACTACTATTTATTTTATTGCTGTCAACCGGAGCTAGAAAAAATGAAATATTAAATATAACTGTTGATAAAATAGACTTTGCTAATGATTTAGTATTTCTTCAAGAAACAAAAAACAATCGTTCTCATTATTTAATTTTAAGAGATGGTATTGGTAAATTTATTCAAAAGTATTGCGTTGAAAATCAACTTTCACAATCTGACAAGCTATTTTATGATTTAACATATAATTCTGTAAATGATTTACTTAATTCTTACCTTACCTTTGCGAATCTTCCAAATGTTAATGTCCACTCTACGAGACACAGCTTTGCAACAATAATGTTTGAGTCAGGTTCCTTAATTACAACTATTCAACAATTGCTTAATCATATTGCTCTGTCATCAACTAGATCATATATTGAACCAAACTATATTAGAAATTTAAATATACATGTGCCAGAAAATGAGGAAGTCTACAAAGCAATAAACTTACGTTGCAAACCTTATCTTCAGTTGTGATGATAAGTCCAAATGTAGTTACATTCCACAATTCAAGGGATTCTAAAGTAACAAGTAAAGAACAAGAAGTAATTAAGGGAGAATAAAAAAATATCTAAATTTACTTGCAAGTATTTTAATTCTATAGATAATCCCGTCTCACTTGTTTTGCCCAAACTAATTATAAATTGAAATACAGGGGGATAATAATTTTCCATCCCCCAAAAAATGTTTTTGCATGATTTGTACCTATATAGTAGTTAGCGAAACTACCTTTTAATTGAACAAATTAATCCCCTTTTCTTAGCTTCGTATAACAATTCAGAACTTAGTGCGAGAATATTGCTAATTGTTGATTGTGAGTATCCTCCTTTTTCAAGGTCATTACAAAATATATAAATATCTTTCATAGATATTTCAGAAATCATTTTATCCCCGAACACTGGCAGAATATGATCCATATCGAAACAACGAGAACTAAAAAGGTAAGGTCCTACAATTATTTTATATTCCTCATAAAACCATGAATTCACAAATTCCCGAAATGTAACCTGAAAATCAACGCAGTACACCTCTCTTTTCTGGGTATATGAATTTTCCTCAAGTTCTTTAATAGGCTTTAGATTTTTCCCCATATTGTTCCTCCTTCAGAAACAAAGAACCCCCAATTACAGATGCTGAAGAAGTGCTTAGACACTATTCGCAACTGATAACTGGAGGTTCTTCCTCTCTTTATCAAAAGATACTATTAATTTTTATATAAGGCTATTGACTTCCTTTAATTTAATTTTATACACAAATCCTAAAGAATGCAACAGAGAGGCGATGTTATACAAAAATATTCATTTCATTTTGAAGAATACTAATAAATTAGAATTCTAGAAACCATAAACTAAATTAAGTCGGTTACATAAATTTTATTTAATACATTTTTAAAAAGATGAAGAATAGATAGCGGAATGAGGCAATTCACATAACCCATAAAACTATTGTTTTTTATTAACACTTTTTTTAGTTTAATGTAACCAAATGGATAAATCCAATTTTTCAAAGGTTTTAAAACTCTCTCCTAACTTTTATGATTATTTTTTAAGATGAATTTTAAGGTTTCATTAAAGTGTCCATACTTTTAGATGTATTAAACTATACCAACACTCTACAAAAGAATCTTCATACTCTTTATTTTCAAAATACTGAATATGCAACCTATCAACCATATTTTTTATTTATTTCAGAAGAGGTGTTAATAAATGGCGGGCAGTGGATCACTTAGACAAAGAGGAAAAGATAGCTGGGAATTAACTGTTTCTCTAGGAAAAGGACCAGACGGGAAATATTTAAAGAGAACTAAAAACGTAAAGGCAAGAAATAAGACTTTGGCAAAGGAAATGTTAAGACAGTATATTTACGAAGTTGAAACTGGTGAATACATTAATTTAGGAAACGTTTATTTTAGGGATTTAGTGGAAATTTGGCGTGAAAAACATGCAGCAAATCTTGCTATTCGTACTCAACAAGGCTATGAGTCTAACTTAAATCTACGTATCCTCCCTTACTTTGGACATTTAAAAGTATCTAATATCAAAAAAATTCAAGTACAAAATTTTATTGATAATCTCAAACAGACTAATATTACAGTCGACGGCAAAGAGAAAAAACTTTCAAATTCTCACATAAACAATCATCACATTCTATTAGGAAGTATCTTTTCTTTTGCAGTTGATAGAGGTTTTATGAAGGAAAATCCAATGAAGGGAATAAAGAAATTAAAAGTTGAGCAAAAGCGAAAAAATGTATTAAAAAAACAAGATATAGTGATGTTAATGCAAACTCTCAACAAAGAATCACTAATGTGGAGAGCACTAGTCACATTAGGTCTTTTTTCTGGTGCAAGAGAAGGAGAATTGGTTGCTTTAGAATGGAAACATGTGGACTTTGATAATAGCACAATTATAATTGAGCAATCTCTGACTTTAAAAAAGGGTGAAGGCGTTATAGTTAAATCAACAAAAACAAACAGATCTAGGATACTCAGTTTACCTTCATCTGTATTGAAATTACTTGAAGATTTAAATAATGAAAAGAAAACTTTCCTTCTTCAAGCTGAAGAAGGACCAATCAATACCTGGGAAGGAACAGATGGAGATTTTGTTTTTACTACTCCTAACTCATTTGGGCACCCAATACGTCCAGATAGTGTCTCTCAATGGTGGAATAGATTTCTTAAAAAAAATGACTATTTAAAAAAGATAACCTTTCATGGGCTTCGGCACACTTCAGTCTCGTTATTAATCGATAAAAATAACTCCATGAAGGTTATCAGTGAACGAATTGGTCACGCAAAAATTGGTACAACGATGGATATTTATGGTCATTTACTTGAAGATGCAGATAAAAAAGCCGCTGATTCACTAAATGAAATATTTGATGATTTAGGAATTAATATTTAAATGGGTAATTCCATTTCGAGTTTGCTGAAAATTTGCCCGAAAGACTCAATAAAACTATATTTCTTTTATCGTAATGGTTTGAATTTGATTAACTAAAAAGTAAAGCCTTGATATTTCAAGGCTTATTATTTTGCTAAAAATATGCAAAAAGCAATTGCCGAAAATGAACATAAAATCGAACCCAACTGATTGGGGACGCAGTTCTCAATCAGTTTTGAAATTCAATACCGTATTTATTTTTTGTATCAAAAAGTCCCATAAGTGCTATAGAATAAGGTTTCTGTGATTTAGAGTTTTTTGTAATATCATTAAATTATTTTCTGTCAACTATAATTCAATCTTCAAAAGAATAAACCCTCCTCTTTTTTAATTCAGTTTTGACCTTTTGAACAAATGAAACATCTACTTCAACCATATGAGCAATATCATCCAATGACATATCCTTCTTATTTTTTAAGATTTTAGAAATTACATATTCAACACCTTTTTGATAACCTTCCTTTTTTCCACCTTCCAAAATACAAAAACCTCCCTAGAATATATTGACCTTGCCGTTATAAAAAACTCTACACCCGTTATGTTCTAAAACACAATACGTTTAATATCTGCCTGTATTTTTACTTTTTAATTTTTTGGATAAACTTTTACTAATGAGGAAAATAGTGGAGGTTAATACTAGTGTTTCGTACTCACATATCCAATCGATATCTTAAAGAAGATAAGGTTATAGCTGCTAAGACCCAATGGGAGTTAGAACAAAAAGTAAAAAAACAAAAGCAACGGTGGAAAGAAAAAGAGTTGAAAGCTAAAGAGCAAACAGAAGTTGAAAAGATGAAAGCAATGGCAATTGCTGATACTAAAGGTGCTTTAGAGCATATTGAAGAATATCGGAATCTGCTCCACTTCTCATTACATCGAAAGCACGCTCTTGACTGGGACAAGCTATATAACAAGGATACTTACCAAGACGAGGAACCTGAGTTAGAAACATTTATTGAACTTATAAATGTTCCAAAGGAGGATAAATTTATTGAGTTTTTTTTCTCCTCTCTAACGACTAAGAGGCTTACAAAGCAGAAGGAAGCAGAAAGGCAATATCATAATGCCTATACTGATTATCATAGTGCCAAAAACGAATTTTTAAATGAACAAAAGGAGATAAATGAATCGGTCGATCAATTTAAGCTTGCCTATGAAGAATCAATTCCTCCATTTTTAGAGAGATACTTCGGAGCTGTGATTAATCAATCCACATATCCAAAGGGATTTGAAAAAAATTTTAATGTTCAATATGTATCAGATGCAAAAGCTTTAGTCATTGATTTTGATTTACCTGGTCCCAAAAAGGTTCCCGATATCATTGAGTATAAATTTGTGCTAGCCCGCAAAGAAATTACACTTAGAACTATGAAGAAAAAAGAGTTCGAGGAACACTATGAGGATATCATTTACCAATTAACACTTCGAAACATATACGAGTGTTTTAGTTCTGATTATGCAAGTACAACCGAGCTCATCGTTTTTAATGGATGGATACATGGTGTTGATACTTCAACTGGTCAAGATTTTCATTCTTGCATTGTTAGCCTACAAGCAACAAGAAGCGAATTTTTATCCTTAAACCTTGAAAAAGTCGTTCCAAAAGATTGTTTCCGTAATTTGAAAGGGTTAAATGCGGGTGCCTTATATCAATTAGCACCTGTACGACCGATTATGGAACTTAACCGTGATGATAAACGGTTTGTGGAGTCAAAAGAAATACTAGCCGAAATTAACTCTATTCCTAATTTAGCAGCAATGCCATGGGAGGATTTTGAACATTTAGTCAGGCAACTGTTTGAAAAATATTTTGCCACAGTTGGCGCAGAGGTAAAAGTAACGAAAGCAAGCCGAGATGGAGGTATCGATGCCGTTGCATTTGACCCTGATCCCATTCGAGGGGGCAAATTCATCATACAAGCAAAGCGATACAATCAAGTTGTTCCAATCTCCGCAGTCAGAGAGCTAAATGGGATAATGGGAGATGAAGGAGCAGTTAAAGGAATCCTAGTTACAACTAGTTATTATGGGAATGATTCAAGAGAGTTCGCCAAGGGGAAGCCACTGACTCTTTTAGATGGTGCCAATTTGATTCAAATGTTTAAAGATTACGGCTATAATGTTCGGATTGAATTGAGGAAAAATGAAAAAGCAAATTAATGCATCCCTTAAATCAAAAAAAAATTAGAAGACCGTATTTTTTCGAAATATCGGTAATGGATATGAATTTAAGGGTACGTAATAGCCGAAAATTTGCCGAAAAACTCAATAAAACCCTATTTTTTTATTTGAACTGGATTGATTTTTATTAATTAAAGATTTTGATAAATAAACATTTTGTAGTGAATAATGCCCACAGTATACTCATTTTCATACTATTCCTTAAGCTGTAGGTCAGAGGTTCGAATCCTCTTCGGGACGTCAAAAAGCCTTGATTTTTCAAGGCTCTTTATTTTGCTCTTATTTAATATTTTAATCAATCTCAGTTTTCCATAAAAGATTCATTAATTATACGCCTATTGATTTCTTCGGATAATAATATTATGAAATCACTGCTTACATTGAAGTTTATTGCTTCGTTATATATCTCTAGTAATTGTTTCATACTCAGTTTATGCATAAATTTTTTCACTCCACTTACCTTTAATACATTTTATTATAAAAAGTATGTTTTAAATGGGAATTTCATTGCATCTGACACACAGCCAACCTATAAACGTTCAGCTGAGACTTTCTTACTTTTCACATGTTTACCCCTTTGTTTAGATGTAAGCCCGTCTGTTTAACCAATTCCGGCCAACTTAATTTTAACCTTCGGCAAATGGTTGTACTGTAAACTTTATTTTTCTTCTTAGAAAGATCATAATCCCTTTGTCTAGTAGACCCAATTCGTATTAATTCATTTTTCAAATCCTTAAGAATTTCTTCATTCGTTTTCATTTTTTCACCTGCAATGTTTCTAATCGACCTATTCTTTATCTAACAGAGAATCTCCAAGTATAAAAAATGGAATCCTGATACCATTGGATATCTCTGAATTCCAACTTCAATCCTATTAATAACAAACAAAGAACTACCTTTTCCTCAAAACTTCTTCTACATTACGTAAAGCAACCTCAACAACCTGGTCCATATTATAATATTTGTATTCCCCTAGGCGCCCACCGAAAATAACGTTACCTTCTTTTTCCGTCAATGTTTGATACTTTTTATACTGCGCACTGTTTTTGTCATCATTAATTGGGTAATATGGCTCATCGCCTAGTTTCCACTCGACACTATATTCACGTGTGACGATTGTTTTGGGCTGAGTGCCAAAATTAAAATGTTTATGCTCTATGATTCGTGTAAAAGGTGTCTCGCGATCGGTATAATTGACCACAGCATTCCCTTGAAAGTTATCTGTATCCATAACCTCCGTTTCAAACTGTAAACTTCTGTATTCCAATACACCAAACTGATAGTTGAAATAAGCATCAACAGGACCCGTGTACACGACCATATCTGCCAGACTATCCCAATAACTTTTGTTTTTTAAATAGTCACTATCCAGTTTCACTTCAATGCCTTCTATCATTCGTTCAACCATTGCGGTGTAACCGTCTATTGGGATTCCTTGATAAGGGTCGTTAAAATAATTATTGTCATACGTAAACCGAACCGGTAATCTTCGGATAATAAACGCAGGTATCTCTGTGCATGGACGTCCCCATTGCTTTTCTGTGTAACCGCGAATCAGTTTTTCATAAATATCGCTTCCCACGAGGTTAATAGCCTGCTCTTCAAGATTTTGCGGGTTATCAACATACCTTTCCCTGCGCTGCTGCTCAATTTTCTCCTTTGCTTCCTCTGGAGTGGTAACGCCCCACATTTTGTTAAACGTATTCATATTAAAAGGTAAATTATAGATTTCACCATGATAGTTAGCAATTGGACTATTCGTATATCGATTAAATTCAGCAAACTCGTTTACGAATTCCCATACCTTTTTATTGGTGGTGTGAAAAATATGTGCCCCATATTTATGTACTTGTATATCTTCGATTTTTTCTGTATAAATATTTCCGGCAATGTGGCTCCGCTTATCAATAATCAGGCAGGTTTTTCCCGCCTTTTTTGCCATATGTGCAAAAACCGCACCATAAAGACCAGCTCCAACAATTAAAAAATCATATTTTCTACTATTCATTGTGATCCGACTCCCAATTTTTTTCTGTGGGTTTGTTTCTAACTTCACGCACATAAACTAACCATCATAATTACAGAAAACAGCTTCAGGGCGATGCTGAAACTGTTTTCTATATTTCCTATTAGTTAAAGCCTACCACTTTTTGTGATATTTTATATGCACCTACGGAAATACTGCGTCCTGCTCGACCGGGTAGATTCATTAAATGACCCATCATGCCATATCTAATTTCATGATACAATTCATGATCTCTATCCTTAATATATTTCCATAACTCTTTTTTCTTTATCAAATTTTCCTTCGTGCCTGAACGAATTAGCAAGATTGCGGAAACCACCGTAACAATTTCAAGATGATGAAGCATATATTCACGAGGCTTTGGATGATAAATATCGTTCACATCAACTTGCTCAATCATGAGCTTGTTCACTTTAATCTGTTGGTCTATTCTTTTAATCATGACCCTTTCGTTAACCGATTGGTCTTCTCTGCCTATAAAATATCGATAAAAGTCCACGTTGAGATAGAATATTTTTTTCACATGCGCTAATGGTTGATATACATATAAATTGTCTACATAAAAGGTGTGCTTGGGAAGTTCAAGTCCACATTCTCTCAAAATCTGTGTTCTATAAATCACAGAGTGCATTAATAGATACTGTCCTTTACGGAAACGCTTGATATCATCCCAAGTGAAAATTTTTCCTTCTGGAAGAACATTTTCATATTTCATCACTTTTTTATACTTTGCGCCTTCTTTTTCATAGACAAAATTACTTATGAACATATCCACTGACTGTTCTTCCGCAACAAATTTTTCTAAAGCATTTAAAATTTTGAGATACGCTCGTGTATCTACCCAATCATCACTATCTACAACTTTAAAATAAGTTCCTGTGGCATTTCGGATCCCTGCATTGACCGCTTCACCATGTCCGCCATTTTCCTGATGAATCGCTTTTATGATGGTTGGATACTTTCTAGCATACTCATTGGCAATTTCTGCTGTTTGATCAACCGAGCCATCATTTACGATCAGTATCTCAACACATTCTCCACCAGGTAAAAGGGACTCAATGCTATATCTCATATATTCCTGTGAATTATAACAAGGAACGACAATCGATAATAATTTCATAGTCTTCCCACCTTCCTGATTCCTGAAGTTTAGCTCTTGTTGTAAAAATATTTATAAGTTCTAGAAAAACACCAAGAACGAAATGGTGCTATTTATGTTATAACTCTACTATAATTCCTTAGTTGCTTCTTCATTTGTCAGCCGTTACTTAACTAACAAATGAAGCAAGTAAGGAACTATTTTTGAGTCTCCTGTTTGAAAATGATTTTAAATATTGGGAAGAATACCCAGAAGGAAATCGCACTATTGATGACCATCGTAATCACATCCGCCGTTGTCTCACCGACTGAGCCCATTCCCCATGTATTCATGAATAAATTATAAATTGGGGCTTTGTAGAATCCTTGAGCTGCGGCCGCACCAATCGTGATTCCAATATACGCGACTAGGTACCAAAAAGCCGCATTCCAAATGTTGCTGTTTGATTTAAATGTAATACTTCTTTGGGCAAAAAAGTTGATGATCTGAGCGATCGCAATGGTAATTTGAACAGCAAGGAAATAGGCAAGCCCTCCCCCGCCTCCCGACGCAAGGGAACCTGCAGCATAATCAAAAACAAAATAGTTACTGCCATCGAAATTTTGTCCAAACTGTAAAACTTGAAAACTCGTACTAACTAACGGAGTTTGAGCGAATATACTCTTAAACACTGGCATTAATACAAGTTGCAATAGCGTAATCCCATTACTTAGCAAAAAGAAAACTAAGAATTGAGCTGTATTAGGATGCTTATCCTTATATCTATTCCAGAAACCTGCCATTCCAGCCCCCGTTTTATTTGTTTCTGCCTTACCGTTACTCATCCTAGTTTACATCTCCTTTGCTGCCTGTACCATGGTTGTTTTTGACTTTTCTCCCTCCATCTTTTTCCTTCTTTCCTTAAGTGCGTGTCGCAAACCTTTAAAGAACTGACCATTTACCATCATCAAGATTCCATCCAACATTGGCATATTGATTACACCGCCTGTCATTCTTGAAACACCACGGAATGGCATATGATAGATGGACATCATTATAAGATTGGCCGTACTTCTCTTTCCGATTTTTCTAAGGAACCAATGAGAGAAATGGATTAGTTTGAATGCAAATCTAGCAGCTCCACCCTTTGCATACTGACACTGGGCAATCGTGTCATTATAGCCTAGCGGTTTTGTTCGATTCCATTTTGATTCTGGTACTTTGCTTCCAAGCAAGGTTTCAAATTCTGCTAAACTGACATTGTTTGCTTTCCCAGAATAATAAGATGGCAGTTTTGCTTTATCGTATGGAAGCGGCGCTCTTGTCCCTTCAATCGCAATCACATTCGCCAATCTGATATCTGTACTTGAAGAACCAATTAAGATTTCATAATCAGTAGATTCAATTTCCCAGCTATTTGTCTTAACATTATAGTAACGGAATGTTTTATCATCAAAAGGAATCGTCACTGCTTTTGTCTCACCTGGTTTTAAGAATACTTTTGTAAATCCTTTTAACTCCTTTTTTGGCCTGAAAATATTTGTAGACTTACAGCCAACGTATAGCTGTGCAACTTCACTTCCAGCCATTCCGCCGGTATTCGTCAATTTAAAGGTGACTCTATCCTTGGCAACTTGGATATCCGAGTATTCGAATTTTGAATAACTTAGTCCATAACCGAACGGGAATAAAACATCTACATTTGCTGTATCGTAATAACGATAGCCAATATATGGACCTTCACGGTATTCGACACTTACCTCTTTCCCCGGGAATTGATAGTAAGAAGGGGTATCTTCATAGCGCATCGGATACGATTCTGCTAGTTTTCCAGATGGATTCACTTCACCTGATAATATCCCTAGAATCGCTTTTGCCCCTGCTTGCCCACTTAAATATCCATGTACTAGCCCTTTTACCTTATTAATCCATGGCATTTCAACTGCTGCCCCAGCAGATAGAATGGCCACAATATTTTTATTAACTTGGTATAAAGCGTTCAGTAACTCAATTTGATTTTCTGGAATCTTCATGGTTTGTCTGTCTAATCCTTCAGCTTCCGTTACTTCATCCAGTCCTATATAGATAAGAACAACATCTGCTCTTTTTGCAAGTGTACATGCAGCATCTATTTTTTTCTGACTTTTCTTCCCATAGCGTGCAAATCCTGTTTCAAATCCTATGGTCTCAAATCCGCATTCCTTGACACACTCTAATGTACTATCTAATTTCGTAGGATTTACAATGGATGAACCTGCGCCCTGATAGCGTGCTTCTTTTGCAAATTCTCCGACAATCGCGACTTTTTTTCCCTTTTGAATGGGCAATATTTCATCTTCGTTCTTCAAAAGAACGATGGACTCTTCTGCAACGGTTTGTGCCATTTGATGATGTTTTTCCTTATCAATCTCTTTATGAGATTCGAGCAGAGCTTCCTCTGTTGTAAAAAGAAGGTCAAGCAATCGATCAACATTTTCTTCTAGTACTTCTTCTTTTATTTTTCCAGTTTTAATGGCTTGGATGATTTCCTCATTTGTCTCGCCGTTGGTTGTCGGCATCTCTAACTCATTGCCAGCAATTAATCCTGCTACCCTATCATTGCTTCCGCCCCAATCTGTCACGACAACACCCTCGTACTTCCATTCATTCCGAAGGATTTCTCTCATTAAATGAGTATTTTCATTCGTATAGGCGCCGTTCAGCATATTATAAGCAGACATCATTGTTTTGGTCTTACCTTCGTCTATAGCAATTTCAAATGCAGTTAAATAGATTTCTCTAAGCGTTCGTTCATCGACAATGGTATCAATCGCCATTCTGCGCTCTTCCTGATTATTGACAGCAAAGTGCTTTACACAGGCAGATATTCCATGTGATTGAATTCCTCTAATCATGCCTGCAGCCAGTTTGCCTGCAAGGTATGGATCTTCACTAAAATACTCAAAGTTTCTACCTGCTAAAGGATTTCTCTTCATATTGATCCCAGGTCCTAAAAGAACATTCACTCCTTGTGCAACAGCCTCTTCACCTAGGTACTCACCCATTTTTTCTCCAAGCTCTATGTTCCAGCTATTCGCTACTGTCGCTGCTGTTGGAAAACAAGTTGCAGGAATACTCTCATTTAGTCCGAGATGATCTGCAGCTGCGGCTTGTTTTCTGATTCCATGAGGACCATCAGCTAGAAACATGCTGTTGATTCCCAGCCGTTTTATATCCTGGGTTTGCCAGAAATCTTTTCCTGACATTAGGGATGCTTTCTCCTCAAGAGTCATTTTTGCAATTAAGTCTTTATATTTCATTTAAAAAACCTCATTTATACATTCGGCGGTCCCTGGAAAAAGAACCGCCGAATTTTATTTTCTATCCATGTTGATTTTCACACGATGTGACTGAACTACTTCATTACTAGTTTTGCATTTTCCAAGAACGAGAAACTGCATAAAGTGTATTCTTACTCGCTCTCTGTAGGTTTTTAATTGTGTTAATTTGAGTAGATGGATCTTTAGCTGCTTCCAGCCATATTTTGCTGTTGTTTGCTCCACCCTTCCAAATTGCCATAACGTCTAGAGAAACATCTCCACCTTCATAGAGCATCTGCATAGGATTCATATGTTCATACATATGGGCATCGGTTAGTACTAACCCTTTAAAGCCCCATTCATTTCTAAGAACTTGATTTAGCAGACCTTCATGTCCACCTGCCCAATGTAAACCAATGAAGTTAAACGAAGACATCACACCAAGACTTCCGCCTTCTTTAATAGCAATTTCAAATGGCTTTAAATAGATTTCGCGAATTGCCTGTTCATTGGACCAAGTAAAGAGGGTTGAGCGGACACCTGTTTCACGTTCATTTAAAGCAAAGTGTTTGATATAAGTGATTACACCCTTTTCATTTGCTCCCTTTACCACTTGAGCGGCAATCTTACCTGAAAGAACACCATCTTCACTATAGTATTCAAAGTTTCTTCCGTTAAATGGTGTACGATGAATATTCATTGCAGGAGAATACCAGCCGTTATATCCAAATGCTTGTGCTTCTGTTCCGACACTTATTCCCATGAGATAACCGGCATCAGAATTCCACGTAGAAGCAGTAACACTTGGTGCTGGATACGTAACACCAACACCCTCTACTCCCATAATAGGGCCGGAATAGGTATTGGAAGCAATGGCCATCGAACCATCAGGCTGTAATGTTTTTGGAACTCCAAGTCTTTCAATTTCAAGTAGTTGGTAAGCACCAGTACCACTGATGTTAGACATTTCTTCAAGTGTTAATTGCGAAACAAATTCGTCCCATTTTGGATCATTGTAATCCACGTCTACCATATCAGAAAGCTTTATCGTTTTATCTAATTCTTGTCCATACTTTGGTAAATCACCAGAAGTAAGTCCCAATTCTTTGTCAGTAGGTACTTGGTACTTTATTGCATCAAGTATTTCCTGTGAAGCAACGAAATCTGAATCCTGAGGTCCAGTAAAGGCACGACTATCTTGATTCCATTCTCTCGTTAAATAATCAGCAAAATGAAGAGCATCTTCAAACTGGTTAGTTGCCACTTGAGAATCTGTGGATCTACCGCCGTTTTCAGAGTTATAAACGATATTGCTGTCTAAAGAGTATTTTTCTGAGTCAAGTTTTGTATGAGCATCCTCCATTAGCATGATTTCATATTCACCGGCCTCAAGTACATACGCCTTGTTTTCTTTATAATCGTACGATGCCATGTCCTCTAGGTTAAATGTAAGAGGATAAATTTCTGTTTCACCTGGCTGAATTTCGTTTGTCTTTTTGAATTCCACTAGGTTTACTGTAGATTTTTCAATTGCACCCGTATATGGAGGATTATAATAGATTTGAATTGCGTCTTTTCCAGGTACTTTTCCCGTATTCTTGACAGCTACTCGCACAGTTACCTCATCACCATCTACACTCATTTTCACGATTTCTTTCTCGAATGAAGTGTAGCTTAGGCCATGACCGAATGGAAAAACAACTTCCTGTTCATAATTGTAATTTTTATCTGTCATATGACGTGTTTCATAATATTTATAACCTACATAAATTCCTTCATGTAACTGAGTAAAGAACCCTATATCCTCAGTTTTCTGTGTTAGAGGATTTTTTGCTTGAGGTGCATTTGTGTAATGATTCTTGCCTTCTGCCCAGTCCCCATTTTCTTCAAGTTTCATATAGTTATTTGCTGCAGGCATACTCATTACATTCGAAACCCATGTATCTACTAAATGTCCCGAAGGATTTACCTTCCCGTTTAAAATTCTTGCTAAAGATTTTGTACCGGATTCTCCAGGGAATCCAATCCATACAACACTTTTAATCGAAGGGTATTCGTCTAAAAAGTCTAGTTCCAAAGCATTAGTTGAGTTAATGATTAAAACAACATTCTTAAAGTTTGAACTAACAACGTCAACCATATCTTTTTCTTCTGCTGAAAGCCCGAGGTCATTAGGTCCTAATTCTGTCATTTCCCCGCCGCCACGACCAATTACAACCATCGCTGTATCCGAGAACTCTTTTGCGCGTTCGATAACAGTTTTTCCATCGCTATATAAATTAGTATCTTCATACGCTTTCTTAGGTACTTCAGGGAGTATAAGGTTTTCAGCGGTTCCTAAAATTTCTGAATCACTTTTGTTTTCAGGTGCAGACGTTTTATCAATGGAAATGCTGCCCTTTTTATAAAAATTATAATGAAGGTATAATAAATCTTGGTTTAACTCAAAATTCCCTTCAGGGCCTTGAAGGGCATCTTCAAGTTTTACTGCATTTTCAACATTGGTTGCTGTTGAACCGCCTGAGTTAAATAATGTGACGACAGATCTTGTCCCAAAAACATTAATCTTCGCTTTTTCTTCTTTAGAAGTTGCAATTGGCAGGAAACTGTCGTTGTTTTGCATTAATACAAAGCCCTCATCTGTAATCTTCTCAATTGACTCTACAGCTGTGGAGTACGAAAGTTTTTGTTCTTGTGTATCTGGCTTGAATTTTGCCAGCAGCCAGTAACCTGATGATGTGATGACAAATCCGTAAATTAGCACTCCAGCAAGTAAAACCACAAAGGTACTTAAAGAGATGAGTATATTCCTTTTCTTCTTGCTCATCTTGGTTTTTTCAGTTTGTTGCATTACATTGTTCCCCTCTCTATATCTGTTTTTTCATCAAGAAAACGGCTATCGTTGTCTACGCTTACATAAACGATTTACCACCTCGAAACCGCTTTACAACGAAATGTTAACACATATATTTGTTTCTATTTGAGCGCTTGCTTAAACTGTAGGAATTTTTGCATGAACTGCACATACATAGCACATTAACAATTAAAAAAGGCTTGGTTATGTATTGTTCACATAATCCAAGCCTTACTATTTTCGTCATCTACCACACGCTAATCCGGTTTGGGAATTAGAATCTTTAGTTCAAACCAGTTTTCCTTCTGATCCAGATTAACCACCCCGCCATATTTCTGAACAGCATATCGGATACTCTTTAACCCATAACCATGATAATTTGAATTTTCTTTTGTTGTTGCAGGCAAGTCCCCTTCAAGCGTAAGCTCACCCTCAAAGTAATTTTCAAATCGGATCATGATAAAACCTTTTTGAGAAAATACGGAAACATGAATTAATCTTTTTTCTTCCTCTTCGATTTTTTGCTCATATTCAATCGCATTATCTAAAGCATTTCCAAAAATTGTACAAATGTCGATTACATCAATCCCATTGAGCAATGTACCGTCTGCTACACAGGTTAATGTAATGCCCTTTTTCAAACAATACATATTTTTGCTAGTCAGTAATGTATCCAACACATGGTTTCCCGTCTTATGCTGGGCTTCGTAAGTTTTAATTTCATTTTCCATCTCTGTCAGAAACTCATTTCTCTTTTTTGAGTCCTCTTCTGCTCTTAAAGCGATAATTTGATTTTTCAGATCGTGGTACTTAAAGTTAATAATTTCGATACTTTCTTTTGATTGTTGATATTGTGAATATTGATTTTGAAGGATATTTTCCACGGCCTTAAGCTCATGTCTAACCCTCAATTCCTTTAATTGAAGGTGATAGGCATATAACATCGTAAACCCGCCTAAATCCACCAGAGTCCGAATATTGAAGATATCTTGAGCATATTTCCCGCTAAAAGGCGTTCTTGCACTCACAAAACTTAAATTACTTATACCAAAAACGGCTGCTCCTATCACAACCGTTGACCATAATTCACGAGGTCGAATATTTAATTTCCCGCCATCCGGTATTTGGCGTTTCTCTAATAACCAAATCAATAAAAACGAAAACCCGTAAACAACAATTAAAATCAACACTGCCCATAACCAATGACTGCTTTTCCCATTCAAAAAAAAGAAATGCACTTGCCATTCCAATGAAGCCACTAACTCAGCTGCAACAAATGCCCTTGCACTAAAATATCCAGCCTCTAGTGCCGTAATGTCGCAACTCCTATAGATAAACAAAAACATCATCCCAATTGCCACAACCATACTTGGAATCCAAAAAACAATCGGTAAATCTTTCGTCATTACTAAAAAAACAGCTTGTCCAATCAGAAGAACACCTGAAAAAGCGACAAGCCTCCATCCAGTTAGCAGCTTTTTCAATACAGAGATGTAAATGAGGCAAGCCATCCACTCAGCCAACGCTGTATACACCCTAGGGATATCTGGAAGGACTTCACTCATTTAATCACCTCACCCCAATAATTAGCTAAAGCTTCCATGAACCCTTTCCTTTTCGTACGGCTGACAAGTAGTTCTTCCCCCTTAACTACCGCACAGCTCTCTTTCATTCCTTCAACATGTTCCAAATTAATCAAATAACCTTTATGCGCACGAAAAAAATGAAAACTTGATAATTCTTTCTCCAATTCCTTCATCGTTCCTGCTGCAGTAACCTCTCCTTCTTTTGTGAAAAAAATAAGTTTATGTCCTTGACTCTCCACATAATAAATATCAGATATTTGCAGGCGTTTAACCCCGCCTTTTACATTTATCGTTAGAAAATGGGTTTCTCTCTTCTTCATCCGATCAACAGCTCGATTCAAACGCTCTGAAAACTGAAAATATGAGATAGGCTTTAATACATAGTCCAATGCATCGACAGCATATCCTTTAATCGCATACTGCGCAGCATTCGTAATAAAAATGATCACCACTTCAGAATCCGATTTTCTTATTTCCTCGGCTGCTGACATTCCATCCATAAAGCGCATTTGAACATCCATTAATATGATATCAAACTGTGCTTTATAATTTTCAACGATTTCATCACCATCAGAATATGTCGTTATTTCAATGGTTTCCCCTCTATCTTTCTCAAACCTTCGAAGAAATTCTATCAACTGTACTTGATAATTAATTTCGTCCTCGACTATTGCTATACGCATCAGATGTACCTCCCTAAGTGGCAAACACTATCAAATTAACCACGCTATTTATAGACCTAATGGGTTTATCTCGGGTTAATTTATAAGTTATGAAAGTTTAAATAATTTTAAACAAATATAACATAATTTCAATAATCCAATCGATAAGTTTCCTATCTATCATTGTTATTTAATCGCTTATTGATTTCTTCCGATAATAATAGGATGAAATCATTACATACATCGGACTTTATTGCTTTCTTATATATATCTAACAATTCTTCAGTACTAAGTTTATTCATCTTTGTTTCACTCCAATTATCTGCAATAGTTTATCAAATGAAGGAAAGATTACTATTTTCATTTTCCTCTGTTGTATTATTTATTATATTTACTAGCCCAATCGGAATATTGTACTATCGTCAGAAAAATTGTACTTTTTATTCTTTTAATAGAAAAAAGCTGACTCTGTAATGAAACAAGTCAGCTTACGTTTAATTTACTAACAGTGTAAAGCAATTCCGTCCGAAGCTATCTGCCGATGAGAATTCCAGTGAGGTTCTCATAATATTTGGCAATGGCAGAATGATCATTATGACCATGTCCGCTGTGGTGGAGGTATTGTAAAACCTCCTGTACTCCTGCAGTCATAGGTACAACTGCTCCCACTGCATGGGCGCAATCCAAGGCATTGTTCAAGTCTTTGATATGCAGGTCAATTTTAAAACCTGGCTCGTCGTTACCCGCAATCATCATTGGTGCCTTAGCATTCATTACTGTGGATCCAGCCAATCCTCCTTTGATGGCTTCAAACACCAACTGTGGGTCAACCCCTGCTTTCTGAGCCATTGTTAGTGCCTCAGCAAGCGCCTGAATATTACATGCTACAATAATCTGATTCGCTAATTTAGTCGTATTCCCAGCACCAATCTCACCGCAGCGAACTACGGATGTGCCCATTGTCTCTAATAAGCCTTTACATTTATCAAATATTTCCTGTTTACCTCCTACCATAATACTCAATGTACCGTCGATGGCTTTTGGTTCTCCCCCGGAAACAGGTGCATCCAGCATCTCTACGCCTTTTTTTGCAAGTTCAGCTGCAATCTCCTTGCTTGCCACAGGATTAATTGAGCTCATATCTATTAAGACCTGTCCAGCTTTCATGTAACTGGCAACACCATTCTCTCCAAGCATAACTGCTTTCACATGAGGTGAGTTTGGCAGCATAGTTATAACAATATCACAGGAGATACCGATTTCTGCATTGGTACCTGCTATGGCGCCGAATTCTACTAGTTCCTTTACCGAGGATTCGTGTAAATCGCTTACCATTAAATTGGTGTAGCCGCCTCTGATCATATTCTTCGCCATAGGTTTACCCATGATCCCTAAACCAATCAACCCAATTTTCATTTTTATTCCCTCCATCATACATAAAATTTTATCCTGTTTCATTTTGGAATCATGTCCGAAAATGGAAGTCATACACAAGGATTAAATATACTTATTCTTTAAAAAACTTAACAGTTATCCACTAATCTCTTTACTGGTATTTGAACCTAATTTCAGATTTGGACCTTGCCTGAAATTTTGGTTACTACGTTGCACTTCTTCCATCATCTCTTTGTCTAACGGATACCACTTCAGCGCAATAAGGGAGATAATATATCCAATAATTGGTAACCCCATCCACAAGAACATCCCTACCCAAAAGACCGCTGGTGTAGAAGGATCTCCGGGCTGTGGCTGCACTGTGACATAGCCAATCGCCGCAATAGTGACGGCAACGATAGTTGTTGCAAAAGATGAGATTGCTTTATCTAAAAAAGCATAGACTGCAGCCACTGTTCCTGGCATATAGTTTCCTGACTTGTATAACTCATAGTCGGTAATATCTGGTTTCAAAGCTTGCGTACAAGCGGCAGTTGCTATCATGGTTGCATGGAAAGCAACATATAAGATCACGAAAAAAGCTGTTGGCACAATTGCAACACTAATTTGTTTCGGATCAATGAGCGACATGAAAATAATCATAGCAGCAGCAGTTACCATAGAAATAATCGTCCATTTAATGAGGGATTTTTTTGTACCGTTTTTACCAGCCATATGGGTCACGTAGAATAGGACCAGCAATGTGGGTATCACATCCATCAATTTGAAAATACCGTAAAATTCATAATTTCCAATGATAATACCAAAAATGATTGTGGAAATAACAGCCTGTCCAGCAGCCTGCTGTGCAAGTTTATCACTGGATCCGGAAATAATTAAAACCTGCAGTGCCCGGTTATTCCTAAGTAACGACCAGGCATCTTTATAATTGATACGTTTTCCATTGGTTTTTTTTGGAAAATTCTCTGGTTTATCTTTTTCACTGATTGCAAGAAAAGCTATAATTTGTAAAACAAGTGATACTATCAAAAAAGTAATACACAGTTCCTGCAAAAGCTCAGTAGTAATACCTCCATACTTTGGAAACAAAACTGTTGAGTTATAAAAGCTTAAAAGTGAAGCAAGTATTGTTGTATATGTCAGTGACCATCGGTAAATCTTTGGACGTTGCTCAGGATCGTTTGTTAAAACTGTATTTCCTGTATTGGTTGCAATACCACTTAGCGTAGAACCAATATAATAAATCAAAGTTATAATCGTATAAAATACGAGTCCTTGACCGATTCCCCATACAAACAAAGTTAATACTGATAGAATTTGGATGATATAACCTGTCACCATAATAATTCGGATTTTCCCGTATTTTGTATCCATTCTATCTGTGATTACTGCTATTAATGGATCAGTAACACCATCAAAGATTCGGGAATAGGAGGCGATTAGACCTGCCGTTGCTACTGCGAGTCCGTACCCTCCGACCGCAATATAGCTGCTAAACATCACCAATATGCCCATAAGACTGTTAATACTTGTATTTCCAGGCCACAGCAAAATCTGCCAGGTTTTTGCACGATTGTATTGAATCGTAGAATTCTCCCCCATGACATTTCCCCCTAAATTTCATAAAAATGGTTTCTGTTTAGACATTGCTGCGTTAGTTTACTAATCGTAATAACTGCTATTAAAAACACCGGGCATTGGGATACGACCATTAAAAATTTCTACCTTGACATTCGTTTTCAATTTACAAGCATTTATGAGAGAACGATAGCTTCATAATCATTCAATACATCTAAATTAATGGTTAGATATCCATCTCTATATTGATAATCAACTTGCCCACCCCGTAACGTTTTAATTAAAGCGCTTTCCGTTTGGGCTTTTAGACATAGAGTAATATTTTGAATAGGTACCGGGCTAAAATAGCTATTCGCAAAACATCCTGAATTATTGACAAGCTGAATAATTTGTTTCTTCTCATTTCTACAAATATTGACTTCCACCATAGGAGTAAGTCCCGGAGCTAACTCTTCTATTCCACATAAAGAAAACAATATATCCTGCATCATGTTCAGTGTGTTCTGATAGCCCTCCTGACGATAGAACGAACCAATCTGCCAAGGAATATAGACCCCACGTCCCTTATGAAACTTCGATACTAGAATTCCCGGCTCTTGCGTAACCCCATTAAAATAACAACGTTCTGGTGGACCAAAGGGATGTTCTGGTATCAACTGTAAATATTGCTGTACGGTATCTTTCGGTTGAACTGTTACCAAATTGGGTCCAGGTGCAATAAATGGCGTTTGTTTGCAGCGTGGGAACAGCTCTTTTTCTGCCTCCGGGATTTCAAATATCGAAGACATTAGTCCATTTTGAATCTCTTTGACCTTTTCAATACCAAGACAATTTAATCCCATACCGCTGCGCTCTTTAAATTGATCATCATATAAACCCGTTTCTCCTGTAGCAATAACTGTCCCGCCATTTGCAGCAAAATCATCGAGTATTTTGACCTGTTGGTCTGACAGGAATTTCATATCTCCTAGTATCACAAACTCTTTACCATCAAACTGATTTATATCATTGAGCTCAGCAAGTCGAATCTCGTCAAATGGAATATGGCTTTCAGTAAGTGCCCGAATCCATCCATATACTTCCGGATCGTTCTGCCAAAGTGCTTTCCTCATGACAACAACCTTCGCCATCGATTCAAGACTGCTAAAAAGTTTTTCATGTTCTTTGTGGAACTGAAATACTTTTTTAGTGCCTTCATAGCTGGAAGTGTCTGGATGTTTATCAAGTCTACCCATTATATACAAACTAACGCTGCCGGAATTCGATAAATTCTGCCATTGACGAAGTTCCATTAAAGCGGGTGATACTGAAGTGTGCCGGTACCGGAAGCCAATAAAATCAACACTGGCATTGTCCGAAGGACGAGTACGTGACGGACCGCTGATCACCCTGGAGTTTGACGAGGCGCTGTATTGCCATTGAGGTCTTCCTATTTCGGTATTCGACTCACATCGAATATAATCCAATCCATTTACTGCGATTTCTGAACTAATTCCTTTCACCAGACGGTGCAGCCTCTCTTTATGCTCCTCTTCACAATCCTTTTTGAACAATGTATATGTTTGGTACACTGGATTGCGCATATCGTCCTTTTCTGGGAGTTCCAAACCGTATTGCTCTTTAAATTTGCGCTGACAGTTCTCACAGTGGCAAGGCCCATGATAATTATAACTATAGTCTACAACTTTGAATCCGCTCATATTGCAGAACACACCGTCAAAGGAATGAGTTGTGAGTACTTCCTGGAGAATATCAAACATATATTTCTGTTGATAATCATTGTTTAGACAGGTGTGTACATCCCCGTTGTAGTTGACAATTTTGCCCTCTCTCGTTCGATAAGCCCAATCTGGATTCTGTTCATAGACTGAGTATCGAATCTTGGAGAAATCCATTCTTGCAATTACACGGATTCCCTCCTTATGGCACTCTTCAATAATCTTGTTCAGGCTATCACCATGTAGATATTCACTTTTTGGATGAAATGGCAGCTCCGAATTATAACTGGCGATAATTCCGGCAGCATTAAGCAATACCACCGTTGCACCGAATTCTTTCAGCTCCTTTGCATAGCCGACAGCGTCAATATCTTCCATATCAATCTCTCTTAAATTTGTCTGGACCATCCGCCAAGGATATCCATTCCACCAATGTTTCATCTTAATCCTCCTAACGATTTATCTAGCTCGACCAGGTATCAGCCCTTGACTTTGTCCTTTGTGTAAATATTCCTTTTTGAGAGGCGGTTGACGAAACCGCACCCTTTGCGATAAGCCTCGATATTCTGATAAACGTATTCCAATGCACGTTCTTCCCTGTCTGGCAGCCGCGGCGTAATATGAGGTGTAATAATAACATTCTCCATATCCCAAAGCGGGTTTTCCGTAGGGAGAGGCTCCACTTCAAAGGTATCCAGACCGGCACCGGCAATCCTTCCATTCTGAAGAGCCTCAATCATTACAGGCTCATCGATGAGTTCCCCTCTACCCATGTTAATGACAAAAGCAGATGGCTTCATCCATTCGAATTCTTGCTTACCCAGAATGTGCCAAGTATCATCGTTGAGTTCCACGCACAAAACCACATAATCAGCGGCTTCCAGAAGTGACCGAAGGCTGTCCTGACGTTCAGAGGAATACACCACGTCTACATTTTCAGGCACATCTGCAGACCGTCGCCAGCCAAGTACCTTCATGTCAAACATTTTTGCCAGCCTTGCCACCTCACATCCTGTCTTTCCTAGACCAAGTATACCAATGGTTTTACCGTACATACCGGTTTTGTTGAAATACTCTCGGGTTGCAACCCACCGATGCTCCTGCTTTGCTTTCATAAGCAGCGGAATATCGTAGGTCAATGTAAGCATGAACATCAATGCATGTTCCGCAAGCGCAGGGGCAGAACGCCCTGATGAACTTGTAAGAATAATTCCCCGTTCAAAAATTTCGGGTTTGGCAGACTTGTCCAAACCTGCTCGACAGCAGTGAATCCAGCGCAACTTAGGTCCAGAGAGGATTAAATCATCCACATCACTATTTAGAATTGCAACATCCACTTTCTGAATAGTCTCAGCTATAATCTCTGTATCGTTCGGTTTGCAAAATACCACCTCAGCCGGTTCAAGCGCCTTGCGAAGCTGTTCCTGATTTTCGGGGGTTAAATACGTAGTAACAAGTACAGAATGTATTTCTGGCATAGATTAATTTCCTCCTTATTATTGAGCCCTATCATTCGTGAGATTTGTTTGCCTTGTCGTTGAATAATTTAATATTCATACTAATTTAGAATAAGAAGACTCCAAACCGATTCCCGATTTTGGTCAGCGGTGCTTCCGGGTCTATAAAATTCTTTCGCGTGTTCGTTCCTCACTAATCTCTTTCAGAAATCGAGCAATGTTCCTAGCCTCATTTGCTAGGAGAGCTTCAGCATTTTTCATGCATTCTTCTAATGTAATTGGTCCGGTAGCAATGGAATGACAGCTCATAAAGTGGTCATACAAACCTTCATACCCTTTCCCTAGGCTCCCAGAAAGTAGAACCGTCTTTATATCTTCCTCTTTTGCAAGTTTTGCTACAAAGGAAGGCACCTTTCCAAACAATGTCTGGTAATCACTTTGTCCTTCACCTGTTATAGCAAAATCTGCACCCTTCAACTTATTTCTCAAGTTAGTCGCTTCTGCAATGATTCTAGAACCTGATTCAATCTTGGCGTTTAATAATAGAAAAGCAAAGCCAAGTCCTCCAGCGGCACCTGCACCCGGAAGTTTTTGAGCATTTATCCCAAGATGATTTTCTATTAAACTTGCATATCGGTGCATTGCTTGATCATACTCTTCCAAATGCTCCTCCCTCACACCTTTTTGTGGCCCGAATATATAAGTAGCACCATTTTCACCACATAAAGGACTATCAACATCACTTGCGATTGTAAAATGGCAATCATGAATAATAGGATCTAGAGTTGTAAAATTAACCCTTTTCACTTTGTAAATAGATTTGCCGAAAGGAGGAACCTCTTTATTATCTTCATCTACAAATTGGACACCAAGTGCCTGAAGCATACCTAGACCGCCATCATTTGTGGAGCTTCCTCCCAGGCAAACAATAAATTCACGGTATCCCTCCTTTGCTACTTTAAGAATTACTTCACCAATGCCATGGGTTGACGTATACAACGGATCCCTCTTATCTAGCGGAACCATAGTCAACCCTGAAATCGCAGCAATTTCAATGACAACTGTTTTCCCATCTCCCAAGACGCCATATTCAGTAGTGACCTGTTCCTTTAACGGATTTGAAGATAGAATTGGGAAGCGTTTTCCTTTTGTCGCATACACCAACGTCTCTAGGGTCCCCTCACCTCCATCAGCCATTGGATTCAATTCAACTTGAACATTCGGAATTTCTTTTAAAAGTGATTCTTGAATAATCTTTCCTACCTCGAAAGCTCTCAAACTCCCTTTAAACGAGTCTGGAGCAACAACTATTTTCATATTCCCACCTTTTTCTGAATTTTTTGTACACTCTTATTAAACTATAATAATGTACTAGAAACATCGGTAAATTAACCAAAAAAATGTGGAATAATATCGAAAAAGATTAGGCAATTGCACATTCATAATTTTTCCAGCTGTTAAACTATTTATCAACTAGCTGATCTATCGTCATTAAAAAGTGAAGGATCATTAAATCTTGAAAACTTTTTGGATCTAATCCTGTTTGCTTTGCAATTGCATCCAGTCTATATATGAGCGTGTTTCGATGGATGTGTAATTTTTCAGCGGTAATTTTCATATTTAAATTCGTATCTATTAATTGCTCTAACGTGTGTTTTTGCTCATTAGTGAGTTTCTCACCACCCTCCAAATATTGGTCATGGAAGCTCATTAATATGTCAGTTGACACATGGTTAATTAAATTTTTTATCCCCCATTCTGAGATATGAGCGACATTTTCTGTCACTGGGAATCTATTTAATAACTGTAAACTATTATTTGCTTCTAGATATGATTTTCTATAGCCTGCTATACCCTTATAACCATTTCCAGCTCCAATTTTCATTTGTGTTTTTTTAGCGGGAAATAAATCTTTTATCAATCTAGCGACAGACAGATAACTATTTCGTTTCATTGAATGAAGTGCAATTAAACAACAGCTCCCCTCTATAAATGCAGAAAAAACGATATTCGGAATGGCTGCTCTTATTTTTTTCATTCGATCATCTCTTATTTGTTGATATCTCATATTTACTTCGAGATCGGTACTAACGGAATTTAAATCCTCATACTTCACTAGAAAGATGGTTACCTCTTGCTCAAAATCAATATTTAAATAGTGAATCGCATCAGATGTTAATTTTTCCATGTCTACTTGTGTTGGATGAACGAAATTCTTGACCCAATTTTCTACTATTTTATTCTGATATTGTAATTGGTTATTTAATTCCATCTGACCAATCATTACTTCGACTGTCACCTTTAGTATTTGTCCGAATTTCCAGACATCATCTGGATGACCGGTAATACCAATGACTCCAATGACTGTGTCTCGATACTCTACAGGCAGATTAACACCAGATTTTGCTCCTAAGTATTGATCTGCATTTTCAGGGTAAATAACAATTTCCCTTTTAGTTTTGATTACCTCAACTGCCCCATGATGGATTTGATGCAACCTATCTCTATCTCTACTTGCAACAATAATCCCATTCTCATTCATAATATTAATATTATAATCTACAAACTTTTTTAGTTTTTTTATGATCGGATAGGCTAAATCTGAAGTAATAATCATATAGCAAACCTTCTTTCACAGTTTTAAAACTAATAAGTAACCGCTTTCATACTCCAATTCAATGACTAATTGAAACTATATCCCTCTTTTTATTGCAGCTGCTATTATTTTTTAATGATAGAACAGCCCAAGTTGCAGGTATTGTAATTTGGTATCGTTTTTAGGACTAAAATAATATTTTCGTTTTTTCAAAAAAAAAGAACATTTGCTGATATATCGTTCATACCAGACAAATGTTCTTTTTTTTGCTTATTCTTCATTCAAAATCAGGTTATGAGAATGAATTTACATGTTCTTTTGCCAATATAAAGGAATTGCGTAATGTTCCAATTTCTTTGATTTCACATTCTATGATATCTCCATCACCAACCAGCTCTGCCCCCACCGGACTGCCTGTCAGAATTACATCTCCAGGTTTAAGGGTCATGACCTTTGTCAGATAGGACACCATTGTGCGGATTGGAATAATCATTAAGTCTGTTGCACTATTTTGCTTCTCCACACCATTCAATTTAGCTTCGACATTTACTGTGAAAGGATCAAGTTCTGTTTCAATCACAGGTCCGAGTGGTGTGAAGGTATCAAAGGATTTGCCGATTGTCCAATGCCCGTCCTGATGAAAAAATTGAGGGGCGGTTACATCATTTGCAACGGTGTATCCGAATACATAATCCAATACTTCTGACTCGGGTACATTTTTTGCTTCTTTGCCAATAATAATGGCTAACTCCGATTCAAACTTCACTTTGTCTCCCCCCTCCGGAATTAGAATCTCTTCTTCCGGCCCAATAACGGATGAAGTAGGTTTGAAGAAGAAAACCGGAATTTCCGGAAGCTCGGATGGCCGTTCTTCAAGCTTGGAAACATAGTTGGCGCCAATACCAATGATTTGATTGGGAATTAAAGGAGCTCTTAGAGTCACGTCAGCGACAGCCAATGTTTTACCGGTATATTGCCAGTCGCCAAAAATATCTCCTTTAATTTCATGGATTGCATTATCCTTTAACGCTCCTGTGTAAACTGCTGAACCATGTGTATATCTAATAAATTTCATATTACTACTTCCTCTCGATTAGTTTTTCTTGGTCCACTTTTTTACGTGCAACACCCGTTATGATGGCAGCTTCTGCAACAGCAGTGGTTACTGCTTCTGCGACTCTTTTATCAAAAGGATGCGGAATAACGTATTCGGGGGTAAGCTCTTCCAACGTGATTAAATTTGCAATGGCATATACCGCAGCCATCTTCATTTCTTCATTTATTTCAGATGCATGAACCTTCAACGCTCCCTTAAAAATACCCGGGAAGGCCAGCACATTATTCACCTGGTTCGGTAAATCGGAGCGCCCGGTTCCCACCACTAGGGCTCCGGCTTCCAATGCTTCTTCCGGCATGATTTCCGGGATTGGGTTCGCCATCGCAAAAATAATACCATCCCTGTTCATGGACCTAACCATCTCCTGTGTCACGGCTCCGGCAGCAGATACACCGATGAATACGTCTGCTCCTTTCAACACTTCCGATAAATCCCCTTGAATACAGCCTTTATTTGTCACTTCGGCAATATCATCTTTGATTGAATTCATTCCTTCATAGCGGCCCTTATAGATTGCACCCTTTGTATCACACAAGATAATATCGCATACACCCATACTTAAAAGTAAGTATGTAATTGCTATTCCTGCCGCACCAGCACCATTGACTACTATTCTTGTATCTCCAAGGCGTTTGCCAACAACCTTTAGCGCGTTAATCAGTCCCGCTGCAGTTACGATTGCTGTCCCATGCTGGTCATCATGGAAAACCGGGATATTCATTTCTCTTTTTAGTCTGTCTTCTATGATAAAACAATTAGGTGCTGCAATGTCTTCCAAGTTAATCCCGCCGAAGGTTGGTTCCATTATTTTTATAGCCTGAATAATTTGTTCCACATCATTTGTGTCCAAGCAAATTGGAAATGCATCGACATCTGCGAAGGCCTTAAATAAAGCGGCTTTTCCTTCCATAACAGGCATTGCAGCCCCTGGACCAATGTTACCGAGACCTAATACGGCTGAACCATCCGATACAACCGCAACAAGATTTCCTTTCATCGTATAATCATAGATTTTTTCAGGATTCTCATAGATTTCTTTACAAGGCTCTGCTACCCCTGGTGAATAAGCCAAACTTAAATCATAGGCAGTTTCTACTGGCACCTTAACATTGACATTTATTTTCCCCTGTGACTGCTTGTGAAGATTGAGAGAAATCTCTCTTAAGTTTCTCATTGCCTCAAAACCTCCATTTATTTTTCCAATTTACTAGAATAGTGTTGTAACCGGTGGTTCTCAGGCTCGGTGCAGTCTCTTTTTTTCAACAAATATTTGATGTCGTTTCCAAGGTATACTCATCACTAGAATGGGCCGGACAAGCCACACTAAGAGATTATTGTTTTATAAGCAAACTTTTCCTTTGCTTCAATCCGTCTACGGTGAAGAATAGGCTCGGTATACCCATTTGGCTGGTTATAACCTTCAAAAATCAAGTCACAAGCGGCCTGAAATGCGACCGAATCACCATAGTTCGGTGCCATATTTCGATATAATGGGTCCTCCGCATTCTGCTCATCTACCACTTTTGCCATGCACTGCAATGTCTCAAGAACTTGCTCTTTTGTACAAATACCATGGTGAAGCCAATTTGCCAAATGCTGGCTGGAAATCCGTAATGTTGCGCGGTCTTCCATTAGGCCCGTGTTATTGATATCCAACACTTTAGAGCAGCCAACTCCCTGGTCTACCCAGCGGACAACATAACCTAATAAAGTTTGGCAGTTGTTCTCTAGCTCTTCCTGAATTTCTTCAGAAGTCCATGAAGGATCTTGAGCTACCGGGAATTTAAGTATATCTTCTCGGAATGCACCAGTTTGGTGCATCTTTTCTTTTTGAACTTCTCTTACATCCACTTCATGATAGTGCAATGCGTGAAGTGTCGCAGCCGTAGGAGATGGCACCCAAGCAGTATTGGCCCCGGTTTTGACATGAGCCAATTTTTGCTTCAACATTTCTTCCATTAGATCCGGCATGGCCCACATGCCCTTTCCAATCTGGGCACGGCCTTGAAAACCACTTGAGAGTCCGGTCATTACATTGGATTGTTCATAGCCTTGGAGCCATTCGGAAGATTTCATTTCATTTTTGCGAATCATTGGACCTGCCTCCATGGAGGAATGAATTTCATCGCCGGTTCTGTCAAGGAAACCCGTGTTTATAAAAACAATCCGATCTTTTACTTGTTTAATGCACGCCTTTAAATTTAAGGTGGTTCTGCGTTCTTCATCCATGACACCGATTTTAAGTGTATTGCGTTCAAGTCCAAGCAAATCCTCTACAGAGTCAAGAAGCTTATTTGCAAATGCCACCTCTTCAGAACCATGCATTTTTGGTTTTACGATATAGACCGAACCTTTCTCGGTATTTTGGAATGGACCATTATCTAAAAGTGTATGTTTGGCAATAAGACTTGTAACAACTGCGTCCAGGATTCCTTCTTGAATTTCTTCCCCGTTTGGATCGAGAATGGCACTATTTGTCATCAAATGTCCAACATTACGGACAAATAGCAAGGATCGACCTTTTAAAGAGATTTCCTCTCCATCTGGTGTTAAATAGCGACGGTCTGAATTTAAGGTCCGTTTTATCGTTTTATTACCCTTTTCAAAAGTGGCTGAGAGTGTTCCCTTCATTAGGCCTAACCAGTTTTCATAAACACGTACTTTATCTTCAGCATCTACTGCTGCTACAGAGTCTTCACAATCCATGATGGTTGTAATGGCAGATTCAAGGATGACATCCTTTACACCTGCATTATCTGTTCTGCCAATGCGATGATTTCTGTCTATTTGGATTTCAAAGTGTAGTCCATTATTTTTTAATAGGATGGCCGATGGTTCCTCCTGAGTTCCCTGATATCCTACAAGCTTTGTTTCATCAACCAATGCAGTTGTGTTACCATTACTAAGTGATACAATTAACCGCCCTTCTTTTATCGAATAGGACACAGCGTCCTTATGCGCGGCCTTTTTTAATGCTGCTGCTTTGTCAAGAAAATTTCTTGCAAACTCAATGACCTTTGTACCGCGAACTGGGTTGTAGCCTCCTTCAAGATTTGCTCCATCTTTTTCGCTGATAGCATCGGTTCCGTATAAGGCGTCATAAAGGCTTCCCCACCGGGCATTTGCTGCATTAATAGCGTAACGAGCATTATTTACAGGTACAACTAACTGCGGTCCTGCTTGCACGGTAATTTCGTCATCAACATTGGCAGTTGTAATCTCAAAATCTTCTGCTTCAGGTTCAAGATAGCCAATTTCTGTTAAAAATGTCTGATAGGTATCAAAGTCAAAGTGCCCTCTGTTTTCGAGATACCAGGTGTTCAATTTGTTTTGAATATCATCGCGAACTGCAAGCAGTTCCTTATTTTTTGGTGTTAAATCGATTATTAATGATTCAAATCCTGACCAAAACTGATCTGCGGTAATGAAGGTTCCTGGAAGGACTTTTGAATTAATAAATTCATAGAGTTCCTGAGCTACCTGAAGTTTTCCTTTTTTTACATAAGTGGTCATGGGATATTTCCTCCTTAAAATGTGTTTAATAGCAGTGTTCGAGACTAGTATGAAAAATCAATTTAGAATGTAGCGGCAGTTTCTTTTTCTTTTAACTCCCTCTTGATCTCCACGCAGCGTCCTGGTGTTGGAAATAGTTTCCCGGCATTTAATAGGTTTCCGGGATTGAACACATCGCGGATATCGGTTTGGGCGCTAATTTCTTCCTCTGTGAAGACAAAACGCATTTCTTCTCTTTTCTCAATCCCCACACCATGCTCACCGGTAATTGTGCCGCCTACATCCGCACATACCCGCAGACATGCACTGCCTGCTATCAAAGCCTTTTCACTTTGTCCAGGTTTTCTGGCATCGAAAAGCACTAACGGGTGCAGATTTCCATCTCCTGCATGAAAAATATTTGCGATTCGCAGACCTGATTCTTCACTGATTTGGTTAATCCTTTTCAACACTTCAGGGAGCTTGCTCCGAGGAATTACACCATCCTGGACTAAATAATCTGGCGAAATCGCTCCCATGGCACCGAAACCAGTTTTTCGGTTAGCCCACCATCTGCTGCGCTCTGCCTCATCCTTTGCAGCTCTTACCTCTCGGACATTTCTTTTTAGGCAAACTTCTACTATTTGATTGATTTGCTCATCAAGGCCCGCTTCAATTCCATCCACTTCAATGAGGAGTACTGCTTCGATATCCTTTGGATGTCCTACCGGGAATGCAGCTGCTTCTACCCCTTCAATGGCCGTTTTATCCATCATTTCCAACGCAGCAGGCAAAATCCCTGCTGAAATAATATCGGAAACAGCCTGAGATCCGTCTTCAACCTTATCGAAATAGGCCAACACTGTTTTCTTTGATTCCGGATTTTTCAATATACGCACCGTTATTTTCGTGACGATTCCCAAGGTCCCCTCAGAACCTGTTAAAAGTCCCAGCAAATCATAACCTGGTTCATCAAGAATGCCGTTTGCTCCAATTTCAATAATCTCGCCATTTGGCAGAACAACCTCCAGTCCAAGGATGTGGTTTGTTGTCACGCCATATTTTAAGCAGTGGGCCCCTCCCGCATTTTCAGCAACATTTCCACCAATGGTACAACAGTACTGGCTGGATGGATCTGGTGCGTAGTAGTATCCCTTATCGGAAATGGAATTCGTCAATTTTAAATTAACAAACCCCGGCTCGACAATAGCACGTCGATTCTCAAAGTCTACACTTAATAGTTTCTTCATTCGGACTAGACTAATGACCACTTCTCCATTTAAAGGGATTGCCCCTCCGCTTAAGCCTGTTCCTGCTCCACGTGCAAGGAAAGGCAATTGATGTTGAGCGCAATATTTAACCAAGGCAGAGACTTCCTCTGTGTTTTTTGGGAAAACAACGGCTTTTGGCAAATGCCTATGCAGTGTAAATCCATCGCAATCATAGGCGATAAGATCTTCCTTATGGTAAATGATCGAACGGGCATCCCCTACAATGTTTGCCAGATTCCTAATATGCTGATCTTTAGACTTGATTCCCTTGACAGACATTTATTGTTCACCCTTCCCGTCCTCTTTTTGATAAGCCCAATCCAACAGTTGTACCGTATGGACGATTTTTTGATTTCTTCCATGCTTTTGTACCCCCATTGCCATCTGAAGCATACATCCCGGGTTCCCCATGGAAATCATCTCAACATCCTCAGGAACATTTTGCATTTTGTTATCAAGTACAAGAGAGGCCATTTCCGGGTTGGTAATATTGTAGATTCCTGCACTGCCACAGCAACGGTCCGAATTCGGCATATGAACCATTTCCACACCAGGTATGTTAAGCAGCAAATCGCGCGGTTCCTTTCGTATTCCCTGTCCGTGTGCCAAATGGCAGGCATCATGATAGGTAATTTTTGTTTTTAATTCCGCTTTTGGTATTTCGTAACCTGTTTCATACAGGTATTTTGAAATATCCTCTACCTTCGCCGAAAACTCTTCCGCTTTTTCATGCCATTCGGGATCATCATGGAATAATTCAGTATATTCCTTAAGGGCACAGCCACAGCCGGCCGCATTTACTATTACCTTATCAGCATCTTTAAACGCCTCAATATTCTGTTTTGCGAGCTTCCTTCCCATATCGCGATCCCCAGCATGGACATGCAGCGCTCCGCAGCAGGTTTGATTCTTCGGAATACTCACGTCATTTCCATTACGCGTTAATACATTAATGGATGCTTCATTAATATCACTGAACATCACATCCATGACACAGCCCGTTAAGAATGCGACCTCTCTCTTTGTTTCTCCCCTGGATTTAATGATTTTGGCATCTTTGTACTTTTTACGAACCGGTTCTTTTATTTCCGGCATGATGGCTTCCATATCAACAAGATGCTGCGGCATGATATTAATTAGCTTTGACTTTCGTACGACCTTTTGCATGCCGCTTTTTTGATAGAATTTTAGAAGGCTTCCCAGTGTATTGAGCCGGTTTTGATGAGGGAAGAGACCTTGCAAGAACATTTTGCTTACAGCACCTTTCAGGCCTGTTAACGGCATCGCTTGACGAATTTGTCCCCGAGCTTCTTCGATTAGACCGCCGACTTCCACATCCGCTGGGCATGCTGTCGTACAAGCTCGGCAGTCAAGACAGGCGAAAACAGGGTCCATAAATTGTTCATTGACAGTAAGTCTTCCTTCTGCCACCGACTTTATTAAATGTACACGTCCGCGTGGAGAATGCTGCTCCTGACCGGTAATCTCATACGTCGGGCATGATTCCAAACACATACCACAATGAACACAATCACTCCATTTGTTTTCATCTGGGTGATCCTTCGAGAGAAAATTACTTAAGCCGGTGGTACAAGCCGGAGCTTTTTTTAAATCTGCTTCTTTCGTGCTCATCACTAAATCCCTCCAATAAAACGTTTTGGATTGAGAACTTTATTTGAGTCAACCTTAGATTTAATTCCATTGAAAAGGAAGAAATGTGATGGTTTGTTACCCCAAGTATCTATTTCCCGTCTTAAGGCAAAAGGAAGATGTTTAATTACGGTGTACCCGCCAAGTTTTGTGGACAATTCTCTCAGTCTCTTAACAGCTGAAATGATATCCTCTTTTGCACCTTTTAGATTTACTTGACATAAACCATGGCCTAATCCACCATGCGCTTCAACATCTAGGTTGTGAGAATCAATAAGCAGCTGACTTTCTTTTAGTACGTGGATTACATCCATATTCTTAACACCAATTTTCAAAGAAGCCTGGGTACCTTCTGCAGCGGAAATGAAATGAACGGAATAAAAGTGGTTCCAAAACGAATGAGCTTCATTTGCGTCAAGTATTTTTAAATCTGTTTGATTGGGCTGAGTGCTTTGAATAAAATTCTCTTGATAGCGTACGGATGTTTGTACATCCTCGAGTCCAATCGCTACAGTATAACAGCTATGGCCGGTTAATTTTCCAGCTAGTGTTGGACTAAGGAGTTCAAATGTCACAGGTTCCATCGTAGAATCAAGAAGCTTTGTGGCATAAGACCGTATTTCTTCCATATTTCCTTGAGGGAAAAATAGTAAAATCAAACTTTCATTTTTGGGGAGAGGACGGAGCTTTACGGTTACTTCCGATATTATCCCCAAGGTACCCATCGAACCGATAAATAATTTGTTCATATCATAACCTGCTACATTTTTCACCACTTTTCCACCTGACCGAATGACTTTACCATCGGGATAGACTATTCTTAGGCCAATTACAACATCTCTTGAAGAGCCGTAGCCCAACCGCTTAGGACCGCTGTCATTGGAAGCAATAATGCCACCAATCGTTGCTGACTCTGGTGAGAATGGGTCAAGTGAAATTTTTTGATTAAACTTTGCCAAATACTCCTGCAATTCTTTAAAAGTAGTTCCTGCCTTAATAGTTAACATCATGTCACCAACACCATGTTCGACAATGCCTTTATAGTTGGATAATGAAAGTAGAATATCTGCTGACTCCGTCAAGCCTCCGAACCCTCTTTTAGTTCCATTTCCTTCAATGAATACTTTTTTACCGTTTTCATTGGCGTAATTCAGAATAGCTGAAATTTCTTCCTCTGATTGCGGATACACCTTCACCAAGCCGTTATTCCCAAGGTGATGATTTTTCTCCCCTTCCTTGACTTGCTCAGATGATAAAATATCTTGTAATTCCGTAATAAGTTCTGTAGTGATCAATACGAACACCTCCATTGTTGTGTAATAAGCAACAGCGTTTCTATTTTTGTGTAAAAAAATAATTTTTTCCTGACCCAATAACCCGTACAATTCAACACACATTATTGGCCTTGTTACAAATATAATATCTATCAATATGTAATTATTGTATTTTGGTAATATTTTTTGTGAATTTTCAAAATCCTTTAAATGTTTAATAGTTTTAGTATTACATCTAATATTTGCTGTAACTGTTTAAAACTGACTATTATATAAATCTGCATAAAAACCGTTTTCCTTCATTAGTTCCTGATGAGTCCCTTTTTCAATAATATCCCCTTGGTGCATGACTAATATCAAATCGGCACCTTTAATGGTTGATAAGCGGTGAGCTATAATGAAACTTGTTCGGTTTTTCATTAGATTGTTCATCGCTTTTTGAATTTTTAGTTCCGTACGTGTATCCACGCTGCTGGTTGCTTCATCTAATATTAAAATTATTGGATCTGATATAATCGCTCTAGCGATTGTTAAAAGCTGTTTTTGTCCATGAGATATATTGGAAGCATCTTGATATAATACGGTATTGTAACCTTCAGGCAGCTTACGAATAAAGTCATCGGCATAAGCGGACTGAGCTGCAGCTATGATTTCCTCATCAGTCGCATCTTTTTTACCATAAGAAATATTTTCGCGTATCGTTCCACTAAATAACCAGGTGTCTTGAAGGACCATGGCAAATAAACTTCTTACTTGCTCTTGGGATAAATGTTTACTATCTATTTGATCAATGAAAATATTTCCACTGTTTATCTCATAAAAACGCATGAGCAAATTGATTAAGGTTGTTTTCCCAGCACCAGTTGGACCAACAATTGCAACTGTTTGCCCTTCCTTTATTTCTAAATTTATATCTCCCATCAAACGGGAATCCCTTTCATAACCGAAACTAACATGTTCAAACTTCACTTGCCCCTTCATTTGGTCCAAATCGATACATGCATCTTTCTCTTTTTGTTCTTCTTCTTCATCTAGTAGGTCAAATACACGCTCTGCAGAAGCAAGTGCGTTTTGGATTAAGTTAGCAATACCTGATACTTGCATCATAGGTCCAGTGATTTGTTTTGAATATTGAAGAAATGCTTGCACATTACCAATTAACATACTCCCGTTAAGAACGAAAACACCTCCGATAATACTGACAAACACAAAACCTATATTCCCAACGAAGTTCATTAAAGGGTTCATAATTCCTGATAGAAATTGGGCTTTTTGATTAACCTTATATAATGTTTTATTCATTTCATCAAATCGCTCAACTGATTTATCCTCGTAACCGTATGCCTTTACCACATGATGGCCTGTGAACATTTCTTCGACATAACCATTCACATTTCCAAGGACTGCTTGTTGCTTTTTAAAAAGCGGTTGAGACCGTGAGAAGATACATCTTATGATGAAAACGCTTAGTGGAACTGTAACAGCGATAACAATGGTCATTAAGGGACTTATTAAAAGCATCATCACAATCATCCCTGCGACAGTGATAACTGAGCCAATAAATTGGGTTAAAGCCTGCTGAAAAGAATTGTTGATATTATCGATATCATTCACGGCTCTACTTATTAAGTCACCTTTTGAATGCTGATCAAGGTATTTTATTGGTAATTTCGCGAATTTTTCGTTAACCTCTTTACGTAGTGCGGCCACAGCCCGTTGAGAAACCCCCGCCATTATGAAAGACTGCAAAAACAAACATAAAGAGGAAAATACATAAAGAAAGATTAATATGATAATAATCCAGGCTAGATATCTAAAATTTACGACAGTATCAGTCGTTACACTTTCGAAAATAGAAGTAGTAGCTTTTCCTAGAATAGTAGGACTAGACACATTAAATACAGTAGATAATGTAGTGAAAATACAAACAATGAATAAGTTTTTGCGCTCCGGCTTCAAATAAATAGCTAAACGAACTAATGTTTTTTTTAGCTCCCTGGGAGCTTCGAAACCTTTTCTATGAGGAGAGAAAGCAGTAGTCTGTTCATTATTGCTATTCATGAAACTCCCTCCTCTATTTGTTGAGATGCCACAATTTCTTGATAAACTATACTGTTTCTTAATAGGTATTCATGTGTTCCTTGACCAACCATTTTCCCCTGGTCCAATACTATAATTTGATCTGCATCCATTATCGAGCTGATCCGCTGACTCACAATGATTATGGTTGCGTCCAGTTTTCCCTTCAAACTTCTTCTTAATTTAGCATCTGTTTGATAATCTAAAGCAGAAAAACTATCGTCAAAAATATAAATTTCTGGTTTTCGAACAAGCGCACGTGCAATCGAAAGACGTTGCTTTTGTCCACCTGATAAATTGGAGCCTGCTTGATGAAGCACGCTATGAATCCCTTTTTCTTTCAAATTTACAAAATCAATTGCTTCTGCAATCGTCAATGCTTCCACGATTTCCTTTTCTGTTACATCTTTATTACTGAGACGCAGATTTTCCTCGATTGTCCCACTAAATAAAATGGCTTTTTGAGGAACATAGCCTATTTTTTCTCTAAATTTTCTTTGTGATATGAAACGAACATCGATGTCATTGACTAAGATTTCTCCCTCCACGGGATCAAAAAAGCGCAGAATAAGCTGAATTAGTGTCGTTTTACCTGAACCTGTACCACCAATAATGGCAGTGGTCTGTCCTTGGCAAACTTTAAAAGATATGTTTTCAACGGCAGCTCTCTCTGCTCCCTCATAACGATAGGTAACATTTTTTAATTGTATAAAGCCACTTTTATTCTTACTTGATTCTCTCGTTTCTTTTGGATCCTTTACAATTGCCTCCACTTCTAAAACTTCACTAATTCGTTTTACAGATGCTAATGCACGCGGTAACTTCATAAATGCAATCGATAACATAATAAATGCCATAAATATCATTAATGCATACTGTAAAAATGCCATCATATTACCAACCATCATCGTTCCTTCATTGATTCGAATGGCACCAAACCAAACAATTGCAATATTAGTAAAGTTAATGATTAATTGCATAACGGGGAATAATAAAGCCATTGTCTTATTGACCTTAATCCCATTATCACGAAAGCCCTCATTCGCAATGTTGAACCGTTTTTTTTCATAATTTACCTGATTAAAGGCTCGAGTAACACGTATACCAGTTAGACTTTCTCTTATGACTAAATTCAATCGATCTGTCTTCGTTTGCAGAACCTCAAATAGCGGTATGGCTTTTTTCATAACACCAACGATTAGAAAGATTAATATCGGTAAAGCAGCGAGGAAAATTAAACTTAGTTTAGGTTCTCTGTTAATTGCTAAAATGATGCCGCCAATGAGCATTAGTGGAGCTCGAGTAACGGTCCCTAAAATCAGACTTAACACATCTTGAACTTGCTTACTATCATTTGTGGTTCTAGTAATAAGGGTTGCTGGGCCAAAACTGTTTAGAGTTTCTATTGGTAAATTCTCTACTTTGACAAACAATGCACGACGTAAATCTCGACCAAAGCCTGTAGCAACTTTGGAAGATAAATAAATACTTACTATCGTAACAAGTATTGTTAACATACTAAGGACAAGCATCCACACACCACTCTGGATGATATAAGGTAAATTTGAATCTGTAATCCCAATGTCAATCACATTAGCCATTAGTGTCGGAATGTACAATTCAAATAAGGTACTCGCTAATGTTAATGTAATGATGGATGCAATCAACCATTTGTATGGTTTTATATACGTTAACATCGTAAACATAATCGTACTCACTTCTTTCTTTATCAATTGAAACACATGAAAGGTATACTTACCCTATCCATTAAAGGAGATTGTATATTATTGGAAGTATAATAGAAGTGAGGATTGCAGCAGCACCGATAGCAACACTGGATACAGCTCCTTGTAATGTCCCCTCAGCTGCAGCTTGGCTTGTTCCGATACCATGTGACACAGTTCCAATTCCCAGACCTCGTGAGATAGGATCGTGAATCTTAAATAATGTTAAAAACATTGAGCCGAAGGAAGCTCCAAAGATTCCTGCAGTAATAACAAGTACTGCTGCTAATGAGGGATCTCCACCAATAATAGTGACGATTTCTATTGCGACTGGGGTTGTTACTGCCTTAACCGCAGAAGTTCTCTGTATGATTTCGGAAAAGTTTAGTAGTTTTGAAATCCCGATTGCAGAAGCTATGGTAGCAAAACACCCCAACGTTAAACCCGATAAAACCTGTAACGCTTTTTCCTTAATGACGAATCGATTTTTGTACATAGGAACGGCAAGCGCAACCGTAGCAGGACCCAGCAAGTAAGTCAACGATTCTTTAGCAGGTGTGTATTCCACATAGGTAATATCCGCTGCTCTTAGAACGATTATGACAATAATCGTTGCTAACAATACTGGAGTGGTAAAAGGGTTGGTGAAATGCCTATATAATCCTCTCGCCCCAATGTAAATGAATATCGTTAAGCTGATATTAAATAGAGTTAGACCTGCCATGTTTCTGTATCTCCCTTGAAGATAAGAATTGTGTGCTTCCAGAAGTTACTACTAAACCTATAACTGTACTTCCAATGACCATTAGTAGTAATTGCCAGCCACTAGCTATTATTAAATCACCATAAGTCATGAAACCTACTGCATATGGAATAAAAAATAATCCCAGGTGTTTGATCAGATACTCTGCTGCCTTTTCAATATAACGTAACTTTACGATTCGCATGGTTAAGCTTAGGAATAACAGAATCATCCCCAGGACATTACCAGGAATGGGCAGGTTTGTTACTTTTGCTATGTAATTTGACCCAATATAAATGAAAATTAAAATAAACAATTGTAACAAAAAGAGGACAGCATTTTTCACATCATTAACCTTCCTTCTATAATGAAGTAAACGGTAGATTAAGAACCAGTTTCCTTAAGTTTGTTAAACTTTGTTCAAGTACGTTCAGAAATTGATTTCTTTTTTCAACTTTTTACTAACTCTTCCTTTTTTTCTATTATATAATGGATATATCAATTCGAAAAATACATATTTCGAATTACAATTATTCATTTTAGTTATAACCCTAACAAACTATCATCTCCGAAAGGGTGTTTTTATGGATATAAGGCATTTAGCTTATTTTTCTGAAGTTGCTAAACAATTGAGCTTTACAAAGGCTGCTTCTACTTTACATGTGTCTCAACCTTCCCTCAGTAAAGCTATTAAGCAAATTGAGTCAGAACTAAGTGTCCCCTTATTTTATAGGTCTAAGCAATTAGAATTAACCGATGCTGGAAAAGCAGTGTTAGTTAACGCCAAGCATGTACTTGAGGCTTTTCAGAACCTAACTACGGAACTGACAGATATTCTCGAATTAAAAAAGGGTGAGATTAAGATTGGTATCCCGCCAATAGTAGGACCCGCGTTTTTTTCTAAATTGATTAGTAAATACAAGGAGCTTTATCCCTATATTGAAATTATTTTGACTGAAGTTGGATCCAAAAAAATAAAAGAGGGGATAGAAGATGGGTCGTTAGATATTGGGCTAATTTGCAATTTACCGGTCAACAATGGAAAATTTGAATTTATGAAGGTTACTCATGATCCATTAATGCTGGTAGTTCATAAGCAAAACAGATTAGCTAGCTATACAGAAGTGGAACTATCGGATTTGAAAAATGAGCATTTCGTCTTATATCAACAAGACTTTTCTCTTTATGACCGCATCATAGAAGAATGCCTGAGTAAAGGCTATCATCCTAAAGTAGTATGTAACAGTTCCCAAAAGGATTTTATAGTAGAGATGGTGGAAGCTAAATTAGGTGTTACTCTATTACCTAGTAGAATTGCTCATTCTATTCATAATCCAAACATCACTGTACTTGATTTAATGAACTCAACTCTTAGTCTAGAGCTTGGCTTGGTATGGAGAAAAGATAAATATTTACCTTATGCTGTTCGTGAATTAATTTCCTTATCAGAAGATTTTATTAAAGCAAAATAACGATTTTACAACCGTATTCTTACCAAAATGGAAGCAAGGACAAGCATTTGTCCTTGCTTCCATTTTTTATATTACCGTTTTTTCATACTTACTTTCACTAATTTGATATGTTGCTTTATCAAGCCATTCTGGTCGTATCTGCACACCCCAACCTGGACCATCAGGGATTTTTACTTTTCCATCACTTACATTGAAACTACTAGTAAACAATTCTTCCTCCCATGGACGAGTTTCAATTGAGTATTCCATGAATTGACCAGCATTTGGAATGGCAGCTGTAAGATGCATTGTAAAAACAGAAATCATGGACAGATTGGCAGAATGGGGCATGCAAATCATACCAGCTTCCTCTGCCATGTTAGCGACTTTAATTGCCCTGCTTAGTCCACCGATATAGCATATATCTGGTTGTACGATATCAACGGCTTTCATGTTAATCATTCTTTGAAACTGTACTAAATCTGTATCTTGTTCTCCACCGGCTACAGCAATATCCAACTCTTCAGTTACTTGTTTGGTCCATTCTAAATTAGGAAAAGGACATGGTTCCTCATAGTGTACCAAACCATATTGTTCTAACAATCTGCCAATCTCAATAGCACGTGTAGGTGTAAATGCGCTGTTAGCATCTGCATACAACAACGTTTCCTCCCCCAGTGCCTTCCGTACGGTTGGTATGATTTGTTCTGTTCTGCCTGGATAGACATCTACGTCATTGCCAAAGTTATTGCCAATTCTAAATTTAAATGCTCGAATGCCATATTCTTGTTGTATTCTCTTCAATCGTTCACTTTCTTCTTCTGGACTTATATTTCTTCTCATGCTAGAACCGTACACTTCTATGGGACGGTGTTCACCTCCTAGCAACTCGCAGACACTTTTACCTAATTGTTTTCCCTTTAAATCCCACAGTGCCGTCTCAAGACCACTTAATGCCCTAAATAGATAAGAACCATAATATTTATGTTCTGCTCTCATGATATCTTCTACAAGCTGGTCAATGGTATCAATTTCTTTTCCCAATACATGTCGTGAAAGTTGTTGATGCACAATCAGTGCGGTAATATTCGCATGATAGGGGGCCGTTTGGCCAAAACCTTCATGACCGTCTGTACTTCTCACACGGACAATCGTCACATATCCTGTAGAGAACGTTTCTATACTCTTAATTTTCATTAATATACACTCCCTTTTCTATTTAAGTACAAAAACCGTTCCCCTTTATTTACGCCCAAGTACAAAGTCGATATCTTCTAAAACCTGTGGACGGAAACGCTTCCAGGAGAATGGTGTATCGCCTAGGTGCATCAATGGCTGCTCCACATAATGAGATGAAGTTACCTCAATAAGATCGTCCCAGTGCTTAATAGCATGTGGGGATTCTAACCATTGTAATGCTTTTTGCTGTTCAGACTCATCTCCGGTCTTAACGAACATTTGGTAACAGACCCCAGCACGGAGTTTATCTGCAAAATATAAACCTAATAATGCCCAAGCCTTGATATCAGCCTTTTCGCAGCATATTAGTGGTGAATCATTATCTATCGACGCAATCAACTCAAGGCCGTGCTTTGAATCTTTCTCTAATAAATCTGCTAATTGAATCGGTGTTACAAATTCTTCAGTCGATTCTTCATTAATTTTACAATCAACATAATCACGAATTGATAGATAAGTTGATTCTATTGGCTTTGTATTTAGTAAATCTTCAAGCGAAATAAACGCTTTTCCCGAGTTATATCCTCTAGTATCTGTAGATAGGAAACCTTCTGCATATAAAGTAAAATCCCATAAGATTGTAAAAGAGGACGCAAGTGCCAATGGCATTTTACTGACAGACGAATATGCATTAAGTAAAGGATATCCATTGGATTTACCGTATCGTCGGCCCAGTGCATTTGCAAACACCTCATCAGGTGTTGAAGGGTCGAATAATAATCTTCCCCATAACATGTAGTACAGCCAATGTTTTTCGAAAGCGTATGTCCATTGGAAATGATCACTATCTCTAGAGTGAGAATAATCATGGGCCGGAATAAAGCATTCTGATCCGATAAAATATCCTCCTACATAATCATGACCGTTTTCCTTAATATGTTCCCTTATGAAATCAGGCTGAGCCCAACGTAATGTAAAGAAATCCTCATTCCGAGCCATCCATGTTACTTTGTAATTTTTCGGATCTGGATTCCAATATCCCTTTAACCCATCGCTTCGCCCCCCATGCGTTATTCGTAACTTTGGAGTTGAATAGGCATGAGACCAATTAAACTTTAGTTCCAACCAGACTGGTTCAGGTAAAAAATCTATCTTCTCCATAACATTTCTTGTAAGAGATGTATCAATGGTAAATGGCGCGCGATAAATGTACTTAACAGGTCTGCTGGCGTCCTTCATTCCTTGATAATAAACATCCTCTACCCATAACTGACGCTCTTCTGGTGACATGTCGCCCATTCTTTCACCTAAAGAAGTGCCCAATCCAGTAAGATCAGGATACTCATCAATCAACTGTGTCACACACTCACGATTATATTGTTTAATTTGCTCAGTAGAATAAGACTCACCAAGATGATAAAACTTTTCATCGCTAATGGCATTTTGGTCGTAGTGTTCTCGGAACGATTCAGAGACGAAAATGTTCCAAGTTACTAAGTACGTTTCAATGCCACGCTCTTTTGCCATTCGAAACAAGGACGTCCAAAATTGCTTCCATTCTCCCATTTCTTCATCGGTAAACGGAGTAGCTTTAGGAAAACTTTTGGGTTTTATCATATATGGAAATGGATGCATGCTCCATAAAGTTAGCACGTTATAGCGATTTTGAGCCATCATATCCAAAAATGATTTCCAAAAATTAAGATCACGGACAGTTTCTTTTTGTACTTCAAAACTATCATTTTGCCTGTAAGATGACCAAGGAAGATTGAATTTCAAAGCGCGGAACGAAAATTTTGGGTTAATAATACATTCGTTTACGCTAGTAAGGTCACCGTGAGTCTGAAGCTGCTCACAGAGCTCCAAAATTCCATACATTGCACCAGACTCATCGCTTGCCAAAATAAAAACAGTAATATTCCCCTGATCGACTGCCCGTAGGATTTGAAAGCCTTCTGAGCTTACAGATAGATTAACCTTCAATCCAAAACTTTGGTTTCCATCCATGTTATTAGTCAAAATAATAATATTGTGTGTGTGTGGATCTTTTTCTGAGCTAACGTTCCACACTTCACCCATTTCTGTAATGATAGCTTTTAATTTATCGATTGCAAATTTTACCTTTGACGATTCTACCGGATATGTAAGTGTTATCATTTAAAACCATCCCTCCACTCATTTAACTCTTCGATATTAACAATATTCTGTGAATTTATATGGTATTTTAGTATCTTTTTTAGTATCATTAATTAAAAAATAGAATCGTATTTACCCAGGGGGATAATCATATATGAGCACTTACTTCGAAAGTATAAATGATATGTGTAATCTCGTTGCTGAAACATTTGATATACCTGTTTTCTTTATCAATTCAACAGGGAAAGTAATCTATGAAAACTTAAGGAATCAATCGCTAAATCCATTATACGAAAACCAAAAGGAAAAATTTTTCAATCCGTTAAACTTTCGCTCGAGTGTAAAATACCAATTCCCAGTTATAAGGAGATCCGTATTTTCCGAGAAATATATTTTGATTAGTGCATTTAATAATCAGGCTTTTGAAGGAACTTTGATCATTGGACCTACACTTGCGATACCATTATCTGAAGAAAAAATAAATGGCATTGTTAACGACTCCCGTGCTTTTTTTTATCGTGAAGAAGTATTTCATTATTACAAATCAATAGCGATAATAACATCTGAAAAACTAATAAATATGAGTGTATTCATCTATCATTTGATTAATAAACAATTACTTTCAGTTAATTTGGTAATGAATGAGAATTCCAAACTAATTGAAATAACCCCCAAAAATGAACAAATGAACATAGCTGTTTCTCATAATCTACAATCCCATGTCTTTCATGATCGACTTTTTGAAAAGAAAATCTTAACTATTATAAAAGAAGGAAGAGTCGAGGATATAAAAGAGCTTTCTTCTTTTAATGAAGAAGAAGCTAGTATTTTATCCAAGTCTAGTTATCTTCGATCCATTAAAAACCATGTGATTACCCTCATCACTTTAGTTTCTAGAGCTTCCATTGAGGGCGGATTACATGATGAAATTGCTTGTTCCTTACATGATCGCTTTATCCAACAAGTCGAGGAAGTAAATAGGATTGATGGAGTTAAACACTTGGCGAGAGACGTTTTATATACATTTGCAGGAAAAGTAAAACAAGTAAAAGATGAACGTTATTCCAAAACAATAACGGCTTGCAAAGATCATATTTACAAACATATTTATGAAGATATTAACCATAATCAAATTTCCCAAAAGGTGGACCTAAGCCCCAAATATTTGTCAGCACTGTTTAAAAAAGAAGTTGGCATTACAGTTAGCGAATATATTCAACAAACAAAAATTGAAGAGGTAAAAAAGTTACTTGCCTATAGTAAAACCCCTATTTCTGAAATCTGTTCACTACTAAATTTTAATGACCAAAGTTATTTCACTAGGGTATTTAAAAAGGTTGTCGGCATAACTCCAAAGCAATACAGGGAAAGACATCATCTGTTAGAAAAAAATTAACCCTACAGATATCCTGTAGGGTTATTTTCTGCAGGAGCAACGACATATGAATTATAAACATTTTGAATTACTCCTAAATAGTAAGAAACTAGCTCTTAATACTTTTCAAAAATATTTCTGAATAAAATGGAACCAAAATATGCATATATTGCTACCCCTATCGTAGAGAAGATAATCATTAAGGGTACAGATACATAAAATCCATATAACATGACCATTAATAAAACTGCAATGGCAATGCTGGCTGGCAAGTGGGTTAACGACATAATTACCGCATTCTTCAATGTTCCATAAATGGTGTTACTATACTTCGCCAATATTGGGAACGTAAATATCAACATGAAAACATAAATCGTTAATGCAATTGAGAAAATAGCAGCAAAAATATAGCCCCAAACATTATCCATTTGCAAGAAGTATTTAATGTCCCATATCAGAATAATCCCTACTATTAAAAAAACAAATTCTATTATTATACTTTGTTTTAAATTCTGCCTAAACGCAAGCCAAAAACTATTGATAATGTATCCCTCTTCATTCCTTACCATCTTCAAAGATACATAATATACTGCAGAAGTGGCTGCACCCACTGTTACGATGGGTAAACTGAAAATAATCCAGAGTATATTTAATAGAAATAAATTCATTACTTTTGTTGCAAATCTGAAGAAACGATTGTCAATATCGAATAAACCTGCCATCTTATTATCCTCTTTAATTCTTATTTCTGTGTTTTTGCCCAAGCATCTAATTGTTTCTGCTTTTCATCAATAATTTTTTGCAGGCCTGCTGCATACAATTCATCATTAATAGTTTTTAGATATTTGTCTGGGTCTAAGGCACCGCCCTCGAGTAACTTTTGGTACTGTTCCATTACTGCTGTACATGAAGCTAATTCTGTCTTAACTGGCTGGGGATCAAACATAAACCCAAATGCCTTTGAAGTTTTAGTATTCTTTTTCCACTCTTCGAAAGCACTATTATATTTCTCTAAGTCTCCGCCAAGTCCAACTAACTCTCTCATCTCTATCGGATACTTCTCGCCATCTCCCCAGATTGGCCAATACTGTAAGAAAGTTTTCGAATTGCCCTTAGAAGTGTCGATAGAACCATCACTATTTTTTGTAAAGTGTTCCCCTTCAATTCCAAACTTCAGTAGTGTTGCGAGTTCCCGATCTTCAAAAGTAAGATTTAAAAATTGTATCGACTTTTCTGGTCTTTTAGCCATAGCAGGAACTGACCAAATATAGGTTTGCCTATTAGTCGTTATGTCAACTGGTGCATGAATGGTGGCATACTGTTTAGGTACTTTATTTCCTAGTTGCGCGTTAGCAAAATCAGTAGAGTTTGGAGCAGCAAAAAGCTTGTTAGCATCCATCATCTCCGTTGGAGTAGTCTGTGTTGTCGCAAAATCCTTAGAAATATAGCCTTTTTGATACCATTCTCTTACTTTTTTAACAGTATTAATATATTCCTCCGTTTCAAGCATATTAACAACTTCTAAATCCTTTGTCCCGGCATCCCTTAACACACCAAAGCCGTCACCAAGGTTATCAAAGTTTAATAAATAATGAGATACCCCTGTAGGGAAAAAGGTTTGTACATCTGGTTCAGAAGCATGAATCTTTTCTAAAATCGGATCTAAATCGTTTACTGATTTAATTTGAGATACATCAATATTATGCTTTTTTACGAGACCATCATGCAGCCAGAATCCCTTAGCCTGTACATAGCTTCTTTTCCCAGGGATACCATACAGTTTTCCATTTACCTTTGTTACCTCTAGAATATCTCCTAAACTAGTTTTAATATCTTTACCATATTGATCTACAATATCATCAAGTGGTCTAATCATGTTCGTACTAGCATATTGTGTAATATATCTTGAGCCTGGAAGCATCATAATTAAGTCTAGCTTTTCACCGCTTGAAGCTGCCAAAGTATAGGTATTTGCCATAGCCGAGACGGCTACAGGCTTAAACTCGACCTTAGCATTGATCTTCTTTAATGTAATTTCATTCACTTTTTCCTGAACCTTTGCCAAATCCCCAGGAGTATCACCATTTACAGCATATGCCACAGTAAGTGTAAATGGCTCTTCATCAAAATTGATACCATCTCCCTTGGCAGTAGTATTTGTCTCTTTGTCTTCACTACACCCAACAAGTACCATCATAAAAATAACAGCAAACAATAGACTTAAAATTCTCTTTCTCATAAAAATCCCCCTTTTATATTAATAATAGAAACACCTTATTCTTTAACTGCCCCTTCTGTCATACCTCTGACTAACCATTTTTGAAGGAATGGAAATACCAAAATGATGGGTAAAATACCTACTACTGCCATTGCCATTCTAATTGTTGTTGATGGTAATTCTGCGGTACTTAATGCTGCTGCTGCATTTCCTAAATCATTACTTTGCAGGAATTTAATATTTTCATTGATATTATTCAAAATGGTTTGGATACTTTGTAACTTGCTGTCATGGCTTAGGTAATATAAACCATTCGTCCAATCATTCCAATACATAAGTGCAAGCGGCAGGCCAATTGTAATGATGATGGGTCCAGATATAGGAAGGACGATTTTGAAAAATGTCTTTATTTCGCTCGCTCCATCAATTTTTGCTGCCTCAATCAATGTACCAGGTATCGAATGCTCAAAATAATTTCGGAAAGTCATGATAAAGTATCCATTTAACATTAGGTTTGGTATGAGTAATCCCAAAATTGTGTTTTTTAGTTGAAATATCTGAGTATAGATAATATATTGTGCTGTAAGACCACCATGGAACATCATGGTAAAAGTCACAATGAAAAGTAACATACTTCTACCAGGCAAATGTTTCCTGCTTAGTGTCCATCCAATCAATGCAGCCATCGTGGTTCCAAAGAATGTGCCAACACAAGTCACTATGATTGTTACAAGGTACCCGCCGCCTATCATCTCCCATTGTTCAAAAATATAATGATAGGCTGTAAGAGAAAATTTTTCTGGAAAAAAACTATATCCATTTCTTACGACTGCTTGTTCATCTGAAAATGATGAAATGATCAGAAGTACAAAGGGAATAATAGCTAGAAAAGCCATTATAATGAACAATATATGTCCACTTAATTCCCACTTTTTATACCTGCCAAGTTTCACTTACTCCCACCTCCTTAGAATAATTTATCATCCTTGCTGAATTTTCGAACAACGGCATTTGCTGAGATTAAGAGTATAAATCCTACTAATGACTGGAAAGCACCTGTAGCTGATGCCATGGTTATATCACCAAGCTTCATCAATGCTCTAAAAGAATATGTGTCTATTGTGGTTGTTACATTATATAATGCACCAGAATTCATTGGAATTTGATAGAAAAGTCCAAAGTCTGAATTAAACATTCTGCCAACCATTAACATTGTCATCAATAAAATTACAGTCTTAAGTGAAGGCAAAGTAATGTGTTTTATTTGCTGCCATTTTGTCGCACCATCAATTTCTGCGGCTTCGTAGTACTCACGTGGTATAGACACGATACGAGCGGTATACATCAATAGAGAATAGCCAATCCCATGCCAGGTATGTATAAACAGCAATATGATAGGCCAATATTTGGGCTCCTGATACCAAGATATCGCATCGATTCCTAAAGGTTTTAAAATGGAGTTGTTAATAAATCCCGTCTCATTACTGAGAAATGCAAAACCTAAATAACTAACAATTACCATTGAAATGACATAAGGAATTAAAGTTGCAGATTGATAAAATTTTCTGGCTGTTTTATTTAAAATTTCGTTAAATAATAATGCTACAGTTAATCCGAAGCCGATTCCAGAAACAATGAACAGTAAATTATAAAGGACTGTATTCCTAATCATGATCCAAGCATCACTAGTTGAGAATAGGAATTTAAAATTATCCAGACCTACGAAATCCCCATTGAATACCCCTTTTGAGTAATCCAGTTCCGTGAAGGCTAATTTCATACCATATAACGGCATATAGTTATTTATGAATAAATAAATCAATGCCGGAACAGCCATTAAATACAACGGAATAAATTGCTTATACTGTACTTTTTTCTTCTTTGTTACGATTTTGGTTATTTTAATTTGTTGTTTTGTTTCTGCTGTATACAAATATATACCTCCCTGTCTCTTTTTTGTTATTTTCTGAATTCTTACACTAATTATAGCGCTTACAAATCAGAAACCATTATACTTTATCCGACTTGTTTGATTTACATTTCCGACCTTTCCTATTTTCATTTTGGTATGGTATGTCATTTTATCTTTTTACTGCTAAACGAAAGAAAAAACAGATGAAAATGACACTCATCTGCTATACCAATTCCTTTTTATATAATTTTTTAAATTGTTGTGGCGACATATCAACGATTTTAGTGAAAATCCTGTTAAAGCTGGAATAATTGTAGTAACCCACTTCCAAAGCTATTTCACCAATATTTTTGTCACTTTCTATTAACAGCCTTTTTGCTATATCCATTCTACGATTAATGATATATCTGCTAATAGAAACACCTGATTCTTTTTTAAAAATTCTTGTGAGATAATCTGGATTTAAATGCACTTTTTTGGCTAAGTCATCCATTGATATTTCTTCAGATATATGACTTTCAATATATTTTTTTGTTTTATTTACTGGGTTTTCTATATTCTCATTATCATCTACGTAATCCTTTATAATATTGATTGTGTACTCAACCCACTTCAATAAATCATCTAAAGATATGAAAGCATTTTGGAATATCTTATTCGAGGTGCTATCACCAAACAATTCACTTAAAAAAACATTATGCTTGGCTGCGAATGACATTAGAACAAAGTAAAAATCCTTATAAAAGTTCTGTAAGAATTTCCTATCTATTTTCTTCAAATTTTCCTCTGCAGTTAGCATCGCTTTAATCTCATTTAACAATGTTTCAAATTCATTTTTCTGAATATACTCACTCCATTTAGTAAAATTTGAGTTACTGTATTCAATATGATAGTGTCTGAAAGTACGTAAAAGATATATATCCTTATGGAATGCTACATTGTTAAAATCTATCAACTGCATTTTTTCGATTTGATTAGGAATTGATATGATATTGTCCTGATTACCTATATAACAGCTTATGGTCATCTTAAAATAAATTTTTATGACCCTGATCAATTCCTCGCATCCTGCTTTGATTTCCTCTGTGAGTTCTCTGCTATTTATCGTTTGATTGATGTTGAACATGATCAAAATAGAGTTTTCTGTGAACTCCAACACTTCTATATTGGTGCCCCCTATTTCAAAGAGCTCCTCCGAAATGTTCTTTATGGAGAATTCCAATAATCTTTTTTCATTCCTTCCCAAATCCTCAGGATATTTTTTAATACATACTAATATGGGAATAAATGTTTTTTCTATATCAATATCAATTTCTTTAGCTTGTATATATTTTAATAGACTCCCCTTATCCGGAGAAATATCTCCAACAAAGAAATCCTTCCAAAATTGTTTCAGAACTATTTTCTTATTTTCAACCCATGCTCCACTGTTTTTTCGTAACGTTTTCTCGTATCGTACTTTCTCCATTGCCTTTGTGACAGTTTGGACTACCTCTTCATAGTTAAGCGGTTTCAAAAGATAATTCAAACTCCCCAATTGGATGGCCATCTGAGCATATCGAAAATCCGCATGACATGTCATAATAATACACTCCACCCCAGGCTTGTTTTCCTTGATCCACCGTAATAGCTCAAGTCCCGTCCCCCTTGGCATTTCAATATCACTGAGTACAATATCGATATCACGCTTGTTTAATTCCTCCATTGCCTGTTTCATACTTGTAGCTGTATAAACGGAAGAAATGGCTAACAAACTCCAATTTATACCTTTTTGTACTGCCTCAATGGCACTGATTTCATCATCTACTAAAAGAATATTCATTCCGAAACACCCTTTCTTCTATTTTTTTTCATAGATTGATATCAGTTTTTATAAGCTATTAAGTATCCATATTTTCAAACAATGCAGGCAAAGTTAGCTCGGATATGGCTCCACCATCATTATAAAACCTCCAACTGCCCTTTCCATCATATAAAATATTGATGCGTTGAACACAATTGAAAATGCCAATATGGTCGCCGAGTGAATCTGTTATTTTCATTCCGGAATTTAAAGGCTCAAAAAGATAAGTTGGGTATCCAACACCAGTATCAGTGATAATTATTTTTGCAAAAGGATAATACTCAACCTCAAAATATTCTACTGTGATAGAAATATGAATCACCCTGGTCATTTCAATGGCATATTTAATGGAGTTCTCTACAAAGTTCTGAATGAGCATAGGAGGAATCAACATATCCTCTATGAGTCGATTTACATTTATAGAATAGGTGAACTTATCTTTATAACGTATTTTTTGTATTTCAAGGTAATCAGAAATATGTTTAATTTCATCATTAAGAGGGACAAAATCGTTATCAACTTTTGTTCTAAATCTGAAGTAGTCTACCGAATTTAGAATTAGCTTTTTGGCAGTATTTAGGTCTCCAGTTTGAATCAGATTATTGACCATATTTAAAGAGTTAATCAAAAAGTGGGGATTTAACTGCGATTGCAAATTTCGAAGCTGCGATTTTTGTACTTTAATCTGTTCCTCATATATACTGATTTTTAGGTTTTGTACTGTATCCATCATCTCATTAAAGGTAGCATTGACCATCTCTAGCACATTGGAACTTTTTTGAAGTTTCATTCTATGTGTAAGGTCCCCTTTTCGGACTCTAGCCATTGATTTGGTCAACTTCCGTAAAGGGTTAACTACCGTAATATTCATTAGTAAGATTAATACAGGCAGCATTAAAGCGAAAAATATAGAAACTAGTAAAATATATCTTTGTACTATGGGTAATGTTTTTTCTATTTCTGCCTTTGATAGGGTTTCCCCCAATAAAATGTTTGCAACGGAAGACTGGCTAGTTATTAGTACATGATCCTTTTGTTGGTTTCCATTTATATTAGTAAGGGAATCAGATGAAATAAATAGTAATTTTGTTTGCGTTGAATTCTTCCTATTATATTTTCTTACCAATTTATCTGTATTTGTATACGATCCAGCAATAATATCTCCATTACCGTAAGAAATATTTATCAAACCATTATTTTTATCTATCTTATTAGTAATCCAATTTGATTTTGGGTATGAGGCAGTCGAACTACCCAATTTTAAACGGGTAATCACATACCTTTTTAATGAGGTTAATTCACTTTCCGATACACTATTTTGGGAAGCGATTATGTAATAATCTCCACTTTTCACATATACAAAAAATGCATCTATTAAGTTGTTTGAAAGCAATCTGTTTGTTTGGTTCATAAAAATCCTGTGTTTGGCGAATGCAATATCGGTTTCGTCGCTGTTAGCAACTAAAATTTTTGGATCGACATGGAATAGGGCCATATCTAGTGAGTAAGTCATTGAGTTTTTCAACTGTGAATCCAGCTGAAGCATATATGAATCCAGCATATTTCTATGGGTATCTTCTACTTGCTTTAGCAGAGATTCATGAGTTTGATAGTTGTAGTATATAAGCACTGAAATAAGAGGAGTAAGAACAATAATGATATAAAAAACAATTTTAAATGAAATGGAATTGTATAATTGTCGATATTTTTTATTTTCCATTGGTACCTCCGAAAGAGTTAATCCATGTATTCCAGGTTCATATCAAACGTAACATTTTGAATAATCTAATAATTCATGTTACAAATCTATTAAAATTTTATTTTCATTATATCATGGCACACTTACTTGCAAATAAGAGGCTTATTTAATTTTTGCAGACTTTACTTTAATAAAATCTCATAAATATTTTAAATTTCCTCGTCATATTTGTATGGTAACTTAGTAATTTTTTTAGTAATTTAGAGGTGAAAATGTACAGCGAAAAGAAAACATAAAAAAATCGTACAATCGGGCTAGCTCCGTTTGTACGATTAATCAACGTATAGGTGAATCATTTCTTTTAGGCAACAGCTAAGCTTAACTCGGGGATTTCTAAAAACTTCTTAATAGCTAGTGCACAGGCACCCATGACACATGCATTTGTTCCAAGTTTTGATAATAATATCTCTTTATAACTACTAATCGAGGAGGTTAATTTCAATTTAATTTTACTTTCTGCTTCAGGAAAAAGTTTCAATAGTTCGCTATTTAATACCACCGTCTCAGGGTTTAGCAAATTAATGATATTATTTAAACCGACTACGATATACTTAATAAACTCATCGATTTCATGCAAGACTACTGGGTCTTTAGCTTTAATAAAATTTTTGACATCCCCATAGTCCAATTTTGATTGATCAAGTTTTTCCGTTAATTGTTTAAAGAAGCTGCCTTCAGAAGCATAAAGCTCCCAACAACCAGAATTCCCACAATTACAAGGTTTGCCATCAGGATTGATAATCATGTGACCAATTTCTCCTGTGTATCCAAGATACCCTTTTACCAATTCCCCATTCACTACGACTCCTAAACCTATTCCAGAGTACATATTAATACTGATTAAATTCCCACTAGTCTGACAACTAAATACTTTTTCTGCAAATGCACATAAATTTGCATTATTTTCAATAGATACTGCCAAATCTAAATGTTGCTTAAGGTCTCCCTTTAGGTCCATGTTAAGCCATTGATGCTGTGGAACAAAACCTATGGTTTCATCATTCTTTACCGTTCCATGAATTCCAATAACCACACCGACAATTCCAAAACGACTTTGAGAATATGTTTCCTTATATTTATTAATTTGGCTTATTAAGATTTGAAGAACCTCATCATAGTTCGAGTTTCCTAACTCTACTATATCGGAATGAACTGGTTTTCCAATTAAATCTGATACAGTAAATGTAATATCCCGATAGTCCAAATCAATCCCAATTGCGTAACCAGCATGGGAATTGAGAGAAAGCATGATTGGCTTTCTCCCAACACTGTAATACTCCTTACGTGATTCAATGAGTAAACCTTCCTCAATTAAATGTGATACCTGCGTTGATATAGTGGCCTTCGTTAACTTGGTTATAGCAGCTAAATCTACCCTCGAAATCATTCCATGTTTTATAATGTTAGCTAATATTACACTTTTGTTGATTTTCTTCATATGAGCAGGAACAGCAATTTCCATGAAAATTACCTTCTATTCTAATGGATATCTAACTCAAACCATAGTCAATAAAGTTAAACAGTTAAGAAAAGGAAATAGATTAAATTGAATAGTTTTCTTCTTTTAGCTCAACAATCGTATCGTCTACTTTCTTGACTCGATTTAAGGATTTGTTGACTTCAACAACCATTGACTTTGGAATAGATCCACCTGCTTGCTTTATCAGAGCTTCAACAGTCATGGCATTCATAGCTTTTGCCATGGATTTCGATTGTTTTACTTTTTTTGCGACGTCTCCACGCTTGGACTTTACATAAAGTATCATATCATCTAAAATTTTGGCTGCTTCAGCGGATTTCCGTATATCTGCCATGACATCCTTAATAGAATAATAGCCTTCTGGACAATTCATGTCTGGCTCATCAAACCAATTAATAACTTCTCTCCCCTCTAACTGATAAGCTTTATTTGGTTCTGGCACTTTACATATGGTGATCTCATCTGAACAATTACCTGCTTTTACTACAATTTTATGGTTACCCTGTAGTTTCAGTTTGAATGTAAATACTTTTTCACCACTTTGCTTTTCTACAAGTTCTCCGTTATTATAAAGTTCAACATTGTCATAATTTGAATAGACCTTAACTTCCGTTTCTTCTTCATGACGTTCTATATAATTTCTTCCACATAAATGTACAAAGGGTTCTTTACTCCAATTTGCCTTATAGAGATAGAACGCATCCTTCTTATATTTTCTATCAAAAGTAACGAGTCCCTTTTGGTTTATTCCGTTCTTTCCGCCCTCATCACGACCGTCTGCTGCAAAGTCAAACATATTCCATACATGCGTCGACCAAAGATAAGGACGTTCTGCACTCATTTTTATCAAATGCTCATGATATACACACTGGTATTGTTCCGTATAATCTCCTTTCTCAGGCATTGCAGATTGTAATCTAGGATTAGCATCTGCTCCGTACTCAGCTAAACCAATAATTTTATCTGGATATTTTTTATGGAAGTCATCAAAAAATACGTCATTATCCGTCACGTTACCTAAGTACCATCCGTAATAAAGATTGTAGGACATAACATCAGGTAAAAATACCAAAGGTTCATCAATCTCAAGCATAAAAGCATGAGCCATAGCGGTTGGTCTAGTATGGTCCATGTTATGTGCCAAATCATTTAATATTTTATGATTCTCCATTAAATCATCTGTTACACCTGTAACGGAAATCTCATTCGATAATCCCCAACAAATAATAGACGGATGATTAAAATTCTGTACGATTAATTCTTTCATTTGACTAATTGTATTCTCTCTGCCATTTGGCATGTGTTCAGTAATGTAAGGTATTTCAGCCCAAACGATCATTCCATATTCGTCGCATAAGTCATAAAAGTACTGGTCATGTTGATAATGTGCGAGACGTATAGTATTTGCACCTATTTCCTTTATCAGTTCCATGTCCTCTTGCATCATTTCTTTCGTAATGGCGTTTCCTACAGCTATTCTATCTTGGTGACGAGATACACCCCTAAGAGGATATGACCTGCCATTTAAGAAAAATCCTTTATCCTTGTCAAAGGAAAAAGTTCTGCAGCCAAAACGGCTATCAACCTGATCAATTACGTGACCATTTTTGATAAGTTCTGCTTTTGCTTGATATAAAAATGGATCCTCTACTCCATCCCATAAGTGAACTTCTGAAACTATCATACTACCAGAAGCAACTCCATCTATAACAGGTACTTCTATACTTCCTACACCCTTGATAGTATAGCGAACAGCTTCAGCTTCCCCTGAAATATTTGATTTTAAGGCTACATCTGCGGCTTTGTCATTTATCTCGGAAGTTATTTGAAATCCATTCCCTCCAAAATAATCCATATCAAAATGGCTGTTAGGCACGATTACCATGTATACATCCCGATATATCCCACCATAAAACGTGAAATCCGCCATCTGCGGGTATACCCTATCATTAGGTCCATTATCAACAGAAACAACCAGCTCATTTTCTTCTTTTAAAGCGTCTGTTATGTTTATTCTAAAAGTAGAATAACCTCCATCATGTGTACATAATTTATGATTATTCACCCAAACTTCTGCTGTAGAGTTTGCACCTCTAAATTCCAGGTATACCTGATCACCATTATTAAATTCTGGTTTAGAAAAAGTCTTCCCATACCAGCAGGTTCCCCTGTAATAATCATTGCCTCCATCTTGTCCATCAATAGCATTCCATGTGTGAGGAATATTAACTTTATCACCTGGTGCTGTAAACACTTCCGCAGCTCCAACATTTTCCTTTACGAATTTCCAATTTTTATTAATAAGTATTGTTTTTCTCATCGTAACTCCTCCTAAATTCTTTATCGCTTATCATTTATTAGTATATTAATAGGTCACATATTTACAGTTCCGCTAATTGTCCTCCATCCAAAATATATTCTGACCCCGTTGAGTAGCTGGAATCTGAAGAAGCTAAGAACATAACAAGCTTTGTTACTTCTTCCGGTTGTGCTGCCCGTTTCATTGGAATTTCTTTGGAAAGATGTTCGATAATCTCTTCTGCACCTTTCTGCACAGTCATAGGAGTTAAAATTAGACCAGGATGAACCGTATTTACTCTAATACCTTCGCCAGCCATTTCTAGAGCTACGGCTTTTGTCATTCCGCGAAGCGCAAACTTAGAAGCTGAATAAGCGACGGAACCGCGACTAGAGCCTCGGAAACCAGCTAAAGAAGAAATATTGATAATGGATCCGTCTTTTGTTTTAAGCATTGAAGGTAACACACTTTTCATTCCTAGAAATACGGAAACCTGATTTATATCAATGACTTTACGATATTCTTCCTCCGACATATCTAATATTGATTTCATTAAAACAATACCTGCATTGTTAACCAATACATGAATTGGGCCAAATGTATTCTCAATATCATCTACGACCGCTTCCCATTGTGCCTGATTGGTTACATCATGATGATAAAACTTCACTTGTTCACCAAGTTCGGCAGCTAATTTTTCCCCTTCTTCTACTAAAATATCAGAAATAGCAACTCTTGCTCCTTCTTGAACAAATGCTCGAGCGTGAGCTGCCCCCATACCTCTTGCACCACCAGTAATTAACACTACCTTGCCATCAAATTTTCCCATTAAACCCCTCCTATTAACTTAACCTACCTTTTATGATAATTTTTAAACGCCATCAAATATTGTAGTTTAGTACTTTTTTTATTAACATTTTATTAGTATCTATGAATATACCCTTTGAATTTTAATCTTTTAAACAAGGAAAAATAGAGTAAGGAAATTGTTTATATATTGTCCTTAATCGATTTTTAACCCAGCCTAGCTTTAATTCAGGTTTTCATGTATTTCTATATTTTCTTTTTTTGCTCTCGTTTTTACTTCAGCAATTCCCTTTTGAATATCTTCCATTTTCTCTGCATTCAGTTTATAAAACTTCATAGTAGTAATAGATACCAATAAACAAACAGCAGGTAAACCGAATGCTAACAATAATGTTACAACGTATAAAGGTGTTGTTAGCGCTTCGCCAACCTCAGGGAATTTTTCTTTGTAGCCTATGATACCAACTATGATACCAACGATGGTTGGTGCTAACGATGAAACAAGCTGATCAATAAACGAGAAAATTGTGCCCATCATACCTGGTACATACCGTCCAGATTTATTTGTTTCATAATCAGAAACATCCGCAATCATTGGAATAACCAGTGTTGTTGGAATCCTTGAAAAACCGGTTGCTAATGCCATTAAAACTAGGAATAATATAGTTGTTGCTCCTATATTCGATAGTGAAATAGATGATGGATCATCGATTAACAAGAATAGAGCAATTAATCCCAGGAAGGAAAGCACCCCTACCCATGCTGACATAATATAGGACTTTCTTAAACCGGTCTTTCTTGCGATTCCGACTGCTGCAAAGGTAATTACTATTCCAGGTACTAAGGTTATAAGGCCTATTTTACCGCTTAAAGAATAATCCCCTAATAAAATACCGTACAACATAACACCGACGACAGAATAGCTAGCAATAGTTAATCCCAGTTTGTCAAAAGCCGCGGAAATCGAAAGCATTTGCAACGGTCTATTTCCTTTAACTACGCCCCAATATTCACGTAAAGTGGTTTTTGTCCCTTCTTCTCCCAAACCATAATATTCTTTTTTATCTTTTGACCAAATTCCTATGATTGCCAATACCGCTAATATTGCTGAGAGAATAAGTCCATAAAAGCTTAATTCAGTAAATACAGAAAGAGTAAAGCCACCATGTTTTTTAACCAGAAAAGCTGAAACGTAAAGATGACCACCAACAAAAAATACAGCATTAAAGATTCCATCAAAAATCGCATACAAAGGCCTCTGTTTTGGATTATTAGTTAAGACCGTTTGGGCTGCCTTCGTAACACTAGTTTGTAGTGAATAACCAATTTTGTTGATAATTAACATAGCTGTAAAGAACAGAAACTGCATGGATTCTGGCAGATTATGAGTGACACTGTAAATCACAAGAATACTTCCTGCCGAAATAATGTTTCCTATTACAATCAACGGTGAATATTTTCCAAATTTCCCCTCTGTTTTATCAATAATATAGCCAATCGCGGGATCGATTACGCCGTCGAATAACCGTGCTGCCATTAATAGCGAACTTACTACCATAACAGCAAGTCCTGCAATCCCTGTTGCGTAATACGTAACAAAGGTTAAAATAAGCATATGGAGATTCGTAGAACTGTTATTTAAAGAAAATAAGGCAATTTGCCATAGCTTTGCTGTGTTGTATGATTGACCACCGTTTAGTGTAACATTTGACATATTATTAACCCCCTTAAAAATAAAACGTTTCTACTCTTTAAAAAAATATATAATAACCAAGACATTTAATAAATTAGATTAGTAAACTAAGTAACTATAGATTATTTTAGAACCATTCTGCATATCCAAGTTTTCTTAAATAATCTGCTGATGTTTTTAAGCAATCAAACGGATCTCTGCCATAGACATCATCCTGCTCGATTAGGAAGTACTGTGATCCGCTGGCAAGGCCGGCTTCAATAATACCTTTAAGGTTAAGGCTTCCCTCACCAAGCTCGGCGAATTCAATGACACCATGGAATGCTTGATTGAATTTACTTCGGTCGAACCCGCCCTCTAACACTCTGTAATCAAACTGCCCAATACGGTAGTCCTTTAAGTGAATCAATGCTACCCGACCTTCGAATTTTTTGATTACCTCGACTGGGTCTAAACCTCCACGATGAACCCAGTGAACATCTATTTCGAAACCAATTTTCGAGGTATTATTCTTAATAATATCTAATAAGTATTCACCATCATATTTTTGGAATTCGACATGATGATTATGATAATAAAGGTCAATTCCATGCTCTGCTAATTTTTCTGCTACTGATTCAGCTTTTTTGACAAATTCCATAATTTTATCTTTGCGGCCAATAGCCGAAAACGGTACCATACCAATTCGTAAAAAATTGCAGTTTAATGTCTTACAATCGTTTACAATCTTTTCAAAATCAGTGGTTAATGTTTCACCTGGAGCACCCGGATATACTGGATCAACCCCGGCAGTTAGCGCGGCTATTTTTATATCAAAGTCCTTACTTGCCCTTTTAAGCTCAGCAACATTTTCAACCGTCATAGGAATTTGTGAAACCTCTACAGCTCCAAAACCTAGTTCATGTAATTTTCTCATGGTTTCATAAACACCAAGTTCATCTACTTTGCTTTTTAGCATCATCATTTGTACGCCAATTTTGCCCTTTTTCATTTCCTATTCCTCCACCCCTAAGTGCGTTTTGAATGAATTTAATTATTGTTTTACAGGGTATTTATTTTCTTCAGCAATTCTTTTATTTAGTTCGGTTAAGAATAATTCTTCATCAAAAGGTAATTCTACTTCTTTACCTAGCCAGCTTGATAGATGTATCGCATTGGCTAATGCTACACCGTTAATACCATCGCTGCCAGGAGCTAATAAAGGGGTATCTTCTAGAATCGCCGCTGCAAAGTTTTCCATGACGGAAATATGCTGAGCGCCCCATACGCTGTTAAACTCTATTACTTCTTCAGAGTATATTTCACCTGGATTACCGCCCATGACACTTCTCATCACATCCCGTATATCCATGGTTAAACTCATTTCATTCTCTGGTTTTACTAAACGTTTGATACTAACTTTCTTACTGCCGTCAACGACAATTTTCCCTTTGTCTCCCAAAATTTCAAAGCGGTCTGTTCCGATTATGTCATGTGTGCATGTGATAAATACCCCAGTTGCACCGTTGCCATAATCAAGAACTGCGGTTACTTCGTCTTCAACTACAATATCCCTTTGGTAACCAAATTTTACATTCGAATATACTTTTTTCGGCATTCCGCAAATCCACTGTAATAAGTCAATTTGGTGTGGTGCTTGGTTTACAAGCACACCGCCGCCTTCCCCGCCCCAGGTTGCTCTCCATTCACTTTGATCATAGTAACCCTGTGATCTCCACCAAGTTGTAATCATCCAGTTCGTACGACGAATCGTACCAATTTCACCATTGTCAATAATTTCTTTTACTTTTTGATAAAGCGGATTTGTCCGTTGGTTGAACATAATGCCAAACTTTACTTCAGGTTTGGCCGCTGCAAGATCATTTAATTCTTTAACTTGTTTTGTGTAAACGCCAGCAGGCTTTTCCACCAATGCATGAATGTTTCTTTTTATTGCTTCAATGCCCATTTCAGGATGTAGATAATGGGGAACACATGTCACGATTGCATCTACATCACCGCTTTCAAGCATTTCAATATAGTTGTCATAAAAAGGAACGCCAGGATACTTTTCCTCTGCCAGCTGTTTTTTAGCAGGATCGTTATCACAAATAGCTCCCAGCACCATATTCTTAACTTTACCTTCTGTTAAAAACCCAGAATACGCTCCGCCTTGTACACCTAAACCGATAACTCCTAATCTTACATTTGCCATGCTGACTTTCCTCACTTTCAATCGTTTCTAAAAACTCTGCCATCGCTTGATAATGCTTCCACATATATAGGCTTGTACTCGCTTACCGCCACTCCTAATAATTACCTCTCAACTTTTCAAGTGTAAGGTGGAAGCACTTTCAAATATAGAATAAACCAATTCTAAAAACCCTTATTGCATTCTAGTACTTTTTTTTTTAATATAAGAATAAAGTTTTAGAAATTTATTAAAATTCTAATTTAATAGGGAATTATGTCTTTTATTGGGGATGATACATTTGTGCGCTAACACCGAAAATATTAGAAATAAATGTAAACTTATTGTAGATATTTTAAATTTATCGATTTTCTTTATTGACCCAAACGGAAATGTAATATATGAAGATCCAAATCATCAAGTTTTGAATCCTTTATTATCTAACGAAAAAGAGAACTTCTTTAAACATTTGGATTATCAGTTCGGAAAGGATTTCCATTTTCCTGTTATTAGGAAATCATCGTATTTTGATAAATACATCTTAATTAGTGTGGTGAATGATGAAATTTTCGAAGGAACTGCAATAATTGGACCCATTCTTTCTTATCCATTATCTGAAGATAAGATTGATGTCTTAATTAATGATACCCATGCATTTTTTAGACGTGAAAGTGTAATGAAGTATTACAAAACTTTGCCTATTATAGAATCTGAGAAACTAAAAAGTGTAAGTATTTTTGTCCATCACTTATTTAATAACGAACTAATTTCTCCTCAATTTGTTAATGAGAATTCCGTATCTGCAAATACTAGCAAGTTAATGGAAAAAGTGCACTTTGACGTTTTTGAAAATATGAAATCCAAAGTAATTCGTCGTGACAATTTATTTGAAAAGAAAATCTTACAAATCGTAAAAGAAGGAAGGGTAGAGGACTTAAAAAAGGTCGCTTCCCTAAGGAAAGAAGAAGAGGTTGTAAGTATTTTATCAAAATCAAGCTATATTCGCTCACTCAAAAACCATATTATTTCTCTCATAACTTTAGTATCACGGGCAGCTATTGAAGGTGGCCTAAATGAAGAATTAGCTTTTTGTTTACATGATAGTTTTATTCAAAATCTAGAGGATATGCAACGATTAGATGAAGTTAAGGGAGTAGCAAGAGAAGTTCTTACTACATTTACCAAGAATGTAAAACAAATAAATGATGAAAAATATTCCCAAACGATCATCATTTGTAAAGACTATATTTATAAGCATATTTATCAAAAGATAAACCATGATGATATAGCCGAAAAGGTTGACCTGAGCCCAAAGTACTTGTCTATATTATTTAAACGTGAGACTGGCATTTCTGTCAGTGATTATATTCAGCAAACTAGAATTGACGAAGCAAAAAAATTGCTCATTTACAGTAAAACCTCAATATCAGAAATAGCTGCATTATTACAATTTAACGATCAAAGTTATTTTACAAGAGTTTTCAAAAAAACTTGTGGAATCACTCCTATGCAATTCAGAGAAAGACACCATCTAATAGATAAATGAAGATCCAGTGTGAATTGATCTTAACGCAAAATACTACTATGACAAAAAAAAAGCAGGTTAATACCGCATATAATATAAGCGTTACTAACCTGCTACTTTGTAAAAGAGATATAATTTTATTTGTTCTCGTTCGCCAAACTGGTAACTTTGAAGGATTCTACTTTAGGCTGTTTGGCTTTTATTAAAAAAGAAAGTAACAGACCGATTGAAGCGATAATACCTGCAAAAACAAACGATATATTTACACCACGGATTAATCCACTAACACCTGCTGCAGGCACTGAATAATTTGTCATTACAGTGACAAGTACCGCTGTTCCTACTGCTCCCGCTACTTGTCGCATTGTATTATTCATTGCTGTACCATGTGCTATTAATTCGGGTGGCAGTTCATTTAATCCAGCTGTTGTAACCGGCATTAATACCATCGAAACAGCAAACATTCTTATCGCATTAACAACTGCTAAGTAAATGAACGTTGTGTTCTGGGTTAAATTACTTAGCATAAATGTAGTTATGACCAATATGATTAAACCTATAATTGATAGCCATCTTGCACCAAATTTATCAAAAAGTCTGCCTGTAACAGGGCTCATAATCCCCATAACAATTGCACCTGGTAACAGAATTAATCCAGATTCAAATGCCGTAAACTTCAACATATTTTGCATATAAATCGGCAGTATAACGGATCCGCCAATTAGGGACAAAAAAACGATCATTCCAAGAATTGTAGTGACAGTGAACACCCTGTAATTAAATACACTAAAACGTAAGATAGGGTGATCTATTTTTACCTGGCGTATAATGAACAATGCTAGACAAGCAGCGCCAACCAGCATTGATACAATAACTTGTACACTGCTCCATCCACTTCCGCCAGCTGTGCTGAAAGCATACAATATCCCGCCAAAACCAAGTGTAGAATATACAATAGACAAAATATCAATTTTAGAGAACTTTTGTATTGTTACATTTTTCAAAATAAAAAAGGCAACTATTAAATTACTCAAAATAAACGGCAAAAGGATATAAAATAAACTTCTCCAATCAAAATGATCTACGAGCCAACCTGATAAAGTTGGACCTATCGCTGGAGCAAAAGCTATAACCAATCCAAACAGACCCATTGCTGTTCCACGTTTTTCAAGAGGAAAAACTAGAAATACAATTGTTTGCATTAAGGGCATAATAATACCTGCACCTGCTGCTTGAAGAATCCTTCCAAGCATTAAGAAAGCGAAATTAGGTGAAACAGAACCAATCAAAGTCCCTATGGCTAACAGTCCCATCGCCGTTAGAAACAATCCTCTGGTTGTAAATCGTTCAATTAAAAAAGCAGTGATTGGTATCATAATGCCATTTACCAGTAAGAAAATAGACTGTAACCACTGAGCTACACTGGCATTCAGGTTTAAATCTTTCATAATATCAGGTAATGCTGTAGTTAATATGGTTTGATTTAAAACCGCCACAAAAGCACCTGAAATTAAGACCAGCATAAGAGGCTTTTTATTAATTTCGTTCGCAAGGACTTTACCTTGTCTATAATCCATAACACAACCTTCTCTCTACATTTATAGGACTTTTCGTAATAGATGTGTAGATAATACGTAAAGTCCGGGTTTTCACTTCAATACTTTTTATACTTTTCGAATAGAATAGCATTTCATCATGATCAATTATTGTATTTTAGTTTTTATTTTAGTATTTTAGAGAAAAAAGGTATCTGAAATATACTAATTTCAGGCTTACTCCAAAACATAAAAAATGCCCGAGAAATATTTCTTTACTCGGGCATTTCTTAATTTAGAGTCCAGTATGATGCATTTTCAAACTTACTATTTAAAGTTATACACTCTCTTAAACTCTCATATTGACGAAGCCAAAAAGTTAATAACATACAGTAAAACACCAATTTCCGAGATATGTTCATTGCTCAACTTCACCGACCAAAGTTACTTTACAAAAGTGTTTAAATAACATTTAGGAATAACTCCAAAACAATATAGAGAAAAACATCATCTGATAGAAAATTAACCTGACATAAGACATAAATTGTTATGGGGTATCCCCTATATTCAAAAATTTTTGGGCTGTCTTATTTTGGTTCAGCCCTGACTGGTCAATTATAGATGTATCATTCCACTTTCTAGTGCGACCGCAACGGCTTCTGTTCTAGTGTTGACACCTAGTTTATTGTAAATATTAGTTAAATGTGCCTTAACCGTCCGTTCGGCAATTCCCATATCAAAGGCTATGTCTTTATTTCGATAACCTTTGGCTGTTGCTTGTAAAATAAACAGTTCCTTTTCAGTTAGTTTAGTTGCTTCAAAGGGAGTTAAAACCTTAGATTTCTTCTCTTTAGCACCAAGTAGTTTGGCCATGATTTCTGGTTGTAGTAATGTTGCTCCCCTGATTGCAGATTCAATCGTCCGAAATAGATCTTCCCGGCCCGTATCCTTCAATAAGTACCCTTTTGCCCCTAGCTCCAACCCCTTAATCATTAATTCATCTTCATTATAGGTTGTTAAAATAATAATGGGTATCGAGATTTCTCGGTCATTTAACGCTTTTATTGTATCCAATCCGTTCAAAGTGGGCATATTTAAATCCAGTAATATCACATCCGGTTTTTGAGTTTCAAGGAACTTTAGTGCTACTTCCCCATTTTCAGCCTCACCTATTATTTCAAATCTTTCATTTGTTTCCAAGATTAATTTTAGTCCTTCACGAACAACCAAATGGTCATCAACGATTAACACTTTATTCTTTTGCACTTTATGGGCTCCTTCCTTTTAAATAGGGACTGTGATAGAAATTTTTGTTCCCTTGCCAGGATTACTATTCATTTCTATCCTTCCTCCTACTAACCGAACTCGTTCTTTTAAACCGAGTAAGCCATATTTTCCCGAATGTTTGCCAATGGAATTGATTTTAAATCCAATTCCATTATCGATTAATTCTATTACTAAATATTTGTTTACCTTTTTTATGGTTATGTTCACCATCTTTGCTTGTGAATGCTTTGCGACGTTTGCTAGACACTCACTAATGATATATAAACTATGCTCCATTGTTAAAGCAGATAATTGTTTAATAGGTTCGATATGATCGTTTACCTCGATCAGAGCAGTTTCTTTAAAATCTGTTATCATTTTTAATACTTCACGATAAAAATCAGTATCTTCAATAGAATCTGATCTTAAATCATCAATGGCTGTCCTAGCATTTTTCAATGTTTCTCTAGCCCGTATCATAGATTGTTGTATGATTTCATGAGACCGGTTCGTATTTCCACGCTGCAGATGTGCATCAACTGCCTCTAACTGCATAATTAAACCTGCCAGGCCTTGTGCTAAAGTATCATGTAAATCTCTTGCCATCCTTTGTCTTTCGTTTGAAAGTGTCAGATCTTCAACTTTTCGATGGGCTGTTTCCAGTTCTTGCAGATAATATTTCATCCTTAGCCTAGCGTTAACCTGTCTATTGTAAATGACAGTATAGAAATTAACGATCGTAACATTAAAGAAGAAAAGTAGGATGAATACTGGCAATTCTTTTAACCCATAATTTAGCCAGATCGCTACACAATATAAGGCATAAGCTCCAATAAATACAATGATTACTTTTAAACTGTTTTCAAAAATAGCAATACTTTGAGATACCAAAAGTGGAAGCAGACCTGCCATAATAATAGGAGACCCATGTGGAACAAGAAAAGATGATATAAATAATAGGCTGCCTTGTGCGAGCAAGTAAACCCACTTTCTTCTATCTGTCAATAAACGAGAGTACCAGTAGAATAATATATAAATTAAGATAGCAATGGTAAAAACGATACTCTGGATAAAAAGTGGTTTTTCTATATACTGAAGTACCACTGTCCCTATATAAATTAAAAATATCCAAACAACAACCGCAATTTTAGATACTAATAATCCATCAGAAATATTGTAAATAGAGTCCATATTCTTATTCCATTTATTCATTGAATCACCGCCTTTCTTCATTATAATTTACTTTTAGACATATAACATGCCCTATGGGGCATGCCCTTTAGTACCATAATCTTAATCTAATGACCCAATAATTGAAACTATTAACCCGACATTTAATAGGAAAAAGCCGACTTTATAAATGTTCAAGTCAGCTTTCACACATTAATAAGAACTCTTCTTTTTTAAAATTAACGGTACATAAATGGTTAAATTAACAGTATTAAAAAACTTTGTAAAAAAATCCATTCTACGTAAATAAAAAAACCAAAACCCTGAATTGTTACTTCATAGTTTCGGTTTTTTTATTTATTGGTTTAATTACACCCAATGAACAATTTCGTTTAAATTTTTCCTTGTTTTAGGTCTTTTAGGTTCCTCTTTACGATAACCAAAGGCTACCATTACTGATGGTTCAAAATGCCCTTTATCCAATAAACTCTCACGTTCAAGAAAGGCACGAACTTCATCAAAGTTGAAACCTTCTATTGGTGTAGAGTCAATACCAATTTGTGCAGCTGCTGTCATCATATTTGCTAATGCAATATAGGTTTGTTTTGATGACCAATCAAATAATGCACGGTCATTTTCAGATAGTTTCCAATTGGTTTCTTGGAACTGTTTTAGCCCTTGAACTAACATTTCTACAAACTGATCAGGCATTTTTTGAACAGTTTTCATATGATGGATGATGTATTCCGAATCATATCGAATATCAACTCTAGTAAGAATAATGATAAAATGACTTGCTCCTCTAAGTTTATCTTTTGCTCCTGGAGCTATTTTCATTAATCTTTCTCTAAACTCAGGGCTTTGCACAATCAAAAATTTCCAAGGTTCAAAACCAAATGAACTCGGAGACAGCCTTCCAGTCTCCAAAATGAAATTAAAATCCTCCTTAGAAATCTTCTTACTTTCATCATATTCCTTTGTTGCATGTCTGAAATTGAATGCATCCAAAATTTCTTGTTTTTTCTTCATTATATTAGACATAATAAATAGTAATCTCCCCCAGGGCAAATCGAAGTTCAAATCGTATATATGCTAATAGGCAGTCCAGCCCCCATCAGCTGCAATGACAGTACCGTTAACAAAGCTTGAATCCTCCGTGGCAAGGAATAATGCTACCTTTGCAATTTCCTCTGGCTTCCCTAAACGCGGATTAATCCCCAATCCTGGACGTACTCTTCCCATGCCAAATTCATTGATTCTAGTCATGCTAGATACAATATTTGTCTCTACGCTTCCTGGAGCGATGGCATTACAGCGGACTCCTTTTTGCGCGTACATGAAACCCGTGTTTTTGGTGAAACCAACAACTGCATGTTTTGAAGCTGTATAAGCTGCCCCTGCCCTGGCACCTTGCATTCCACCATTCGAAGCCACGTTTATAATAACCCCCTGTTGTTTTTCCAAGAAGATAGGTAGAGCTTTCCTTGTTGCACGCATCACGCTTGTAGTATTCACAGCAAATATTTTTCCCCAAAGTTCATCTACAATGTCGCCGGCAGGTTCAAAATTATCCATGATCCCTGCATTATTAACTAAGATATCTAAGGTCCCGTATGTGTCAACCGTTCTGTCAATCAGATTTTGAATATCTTCCTCTTTAGCTACGTTGGCCAGAATGGCAATAGCTTCTCCACCAGCTGACTTTATTTCTTCTACTGTTTCATATGCTGAGGCTTCATTAATATCTGAAACCACAACTTTAGCACCTTCCTGAGCATAAACAATGGCAATTGCTTTCCCCATTCCAGAACCTGCACCCGTTACAACAGCAATCTTATTTTTAAGTTTCATAAAAGCAATCCTCCCATATAAATATTGATAAGTTTTCACTAATTTATTAGTTCAAATGATTTTTTCCTCATTTGATGTTTCTATGATACTGGTAAAATGTTTGAGAATTGCTTAATAAATGTTTAAGAAATGTTAATTGTTTAAAATTATTTCACCAATAAGATTTCGGCTTAAAATGACACAGGAAGAGTGGCCAAGCCTTGAGCGGCTAGCTTAAATTGCCAGGTGACATCCTCCCGAGGAATACTAAGGCGAAGATTTGGCATGCGCTTTAGAAGTGTGGTAAACGCAATATCCGCTTCCACGCGGGCGAGTGGTGCACCCAAACACATATGAATGCCCTGACCAAAGGCTAGATGACGTTTAATTTTGCGCGTAACATCTAGCTCTTCTGAATTTGTAAATTGATGTTCATCTCGATTGGCTGACTTTAATAACGGAAGAAGTATATCCCCTTTTTTGATCTGTTGCCCGCCAAGTTCGATATCCTCTATAGCATAACGCGGTCCAGCGATTGTGGAAGGACCATTAAAACGCAACAATTCTTCTACAGCAGACGGGATTAAGCTGTGATCAGCCTTAAGCTTCTCCAATTGTTCCGGGTGATCCAACAACATTAGGGTTCCAGTGGAAATCAAGGTTGAGGTTGTCTCATGTCCGGCAAAGATTAATAGCTGAACCAATGAAATCAATTCGGTTTCATTAAGTCGATCTCCTTCCTCTTCAATAGAGATTAATTGACTGATTAAATCTTCAGAAGGGTTTTCACGCTTGTCTGCTATAAGTTGTTTAATATAGTCGCCGAAGGCTTGAAGACTATCCGTAACCTCTTGGTCAAGTCTTCCCAAACCAAGACCGTTAGCAATTCCTTCTGACCATTTATGGATTTTTGAATGGTCCGCTTTAGGCACTCCAATCATGTCCGAAATAACATTGACTGGCAAAGGATTGGCGAAATCCTTGACTAGGTCCATATCTCCTTTGTCTTGTACCCGATCTAGTAATTCATCCGCTATTTTTTGTACACGGGGGCGCAATCCTTCCATATATTTTGGCGTAAAGGCTTTGGAAACTAACGTTCGTAACCTCCGATGATCGGGCTCATCAATTGCGTTTAAGGAATTAGCGAGAAACAAATTGGAGTGAGATTGTTCTTTGCTGCCTGTTAGAGAATGTTTAGTGTCATTACTTCTATCGATGGTCTTAGGGTCTACACAAAAGTGGGCGTTATCTTTAAGTACCTTCATCGCCTCTTCCATATGTGTGACGATCCAAGCTTGATTATCAGATCCGCCTAACGGAAATGGGATGGGAATAACTGACCCCATTTCCCTCATTTGAGCGAATAGTGGAAATGGGTTTTCTCCACTTTTGCCACTCAGAACTCCTAATATTGCATGTTGAGGTACATTTTGTTCTACATGTTTCATGAATAAACCTTCCTTTCTCAAATTTGCCTAGATAGAGGATTTGCATGTTTTTGGAAAAAATATAACTGTTTCTTATAATCTATCAATAATAAACCCCTTACATAACGTCCAAAAGGGCAACATATATCTGCCCTTTTTTAAGGACTTTTGAACTGAACTAATAGAGTTTTCTACAGGTAAAAGAAACTATTTCTCGATTAATGGGAACTCCAGCCACCATCAACCACTAACTCTTCTCCTGTAACAAACTTTGATTCATCAGAAGCTAAGTATAAGTATGCATAGGCTATATCATTCTCCTCCCCTGCGTGTGGTGGTAGGGGAATAATGTCGGTAAATGCTTGACCAAGTTGCTCTTGGGACGTAACACCATATTTCCTTGCGGCACCTGTTAAGATTGCACCTGGATAGACGGAATTTACACGAATATGATCTTTAGCAAAGTTTATGGCTGCATGTTTTGTAAGGGAGCGAACGCCTCCCTTAGCAGCGCTGTATGCAGCGGCACCACTGTCGGCACCTCCAACTAAAGCTGCTAATGAAACACAGTTAACAATCGAACCTTTACCATTCAATTGCATATAAGGGATAACGGTTCTCATCCCTAACCATACGGAAGTTAGATTCAATGCAATTGCCTTATTCCATCCTTCTAAATCTTCTTCTAATAAGCCCTTATGAACGGATACACCAGCATTGTTTATTAAAATATCAATCTTGCCAAATTCCTTTTTTGCCCGTTCACTGACACTACTCCATTGTTCCTCAGAAGAAACATCCAATTCGAGAGCGAGAATGTCTCCCTCAAAATTAGAAACTGCTTCTGCTAGTTGTGTAATGGCAATATCAGTTGCAACAACCTTTGCTCCCTCACTGGCAAATAATTTTGCAGCAGCTAATCCCATACCACTTGCCGAACCTGTAATAATGGCAACTTTGTTATCTAAGCGTCCCATGATTCAATTCCTCCAATTCTAGTAAGCGCAATATTGAAAGCACTTTATTTACCACTTTTATTTTATTAAACTTGAGAATAAAAAAAATCGTACATTCGGGCATGTAAAGATGTACGATTGGGCAGATTTTACAACTTAATCTTTCAATCCTTGCAAAAAAAAACCACTAAATTCCGCTCTCCCTATTGGATTAACGGAATCTAGAAAGTTTTAGTTTGACCTAATATGGTTATTATCTACTACACTTATCGTGGTAAAGCTACACTTGCCATTCTCAATGCTATTTCATCTGAAGATCCTTTTAACCCTTCAGCAAGCCAACGGCTAATACAACCAACTGTACCATATGCAGCAAATATACCGTGTGATTCATCTTTATAAATCAACCTTAGTCGGGAAAATAATCTATCAGTAAGGCTATTTACAAAGTTTATATCTTTAAATCGATTACAGTAAAACTGGTTATTTGTTTTTATGTGTTCACAGATTTCGACAGCATTTTGACACGGCTTTCCTTTGGTATATGCAATGTTCATATTTAATAACATTTCATCATCTTCAAATTTCCCATATAATTCTAGAAGTTCTTCGATAATTTGTTCTGTCATTTGATTTAGCAAGTCATATTTATCTTGAAAATGTAAGTAAAAGGTTGAACGACTAATACCGGCTTTCCGAACAATCGAATGAACGGTAATCTTCTCAAAAGAGGAAACTCCTAGTAACTCAGTAAAAGCCTCCTTGATTACCCAACGAGTGTAAACTTCATCCCCTATAGGATCATTCATCAACTATCTCCCCCTTTCGAAAAATAGACATTTTCAATCAAATTGTCGTTTGAAAACACAGTTGGGTCAAGTATATGCTTTAGTTATAGTTATTTTCAATATTATCAAAATTTACAGAAAAATAAAGCGCAGTGGTTGAAATCAAATTGGGTTTTAGTAATTTTATATAAAATTTTCTTAACGTATGTATTACTAGGAGGGGTCTGATGAATTGGCATGAAGAATACGATGTTGTAGTTGTTGGTAGTGGCGCCGGGGGGCTCGTAGCAGCAATCACAGCGGCTTATCAAGGCTTAAATACCGTTATTGTTGAAAAAGGGAGCGAATGGGGTGGATCTTCAGCACTATCTGGAGGAGGATTATGGATTCCAAATAATCATGTTTCTAAGAAAGCAGGTTTACAAGATAGTGAGGAAGAAGCGCTCACTTATATGCAAGAAGTAATTGAGGATACAGGACCAGCCTCAACATACGAACGAAAAGTAGCTTATGTTAAAAATGGACATCGAATGGTGAAATTTTTAGAGGATTTAGGGATGAAATGGGTTCCAGGCAGTTTATACCCTGACTATTATCCAGAAAAACCAGGAGGTAAAATTGGTCGTTCTATTGAAGGTGAAATTTTTGATGCCAGATTATTAGGTGACTATGAAAAAACGTTAAGGAAGGGAGAAATTGAAGCTCCATTACCCTTATACTCTGGCAAGGTAGCCTCCCTACCGAAAGCTTTTACAAATGCGAAAGATTTTAATACCGTAGTCGGAATGTTTATCAATGGCTTTAAACATAAAGTGAAAGGCCATCATGCTATATCAATTGGTTCCGGCCTAGTAGGCCGCTTATTAAAAATTGCACTTAATCATAACGTAGCTATTAAACTCTCAACACCATTAACTGATTTAGTTATTGAAAATAATAAAATCATTGGTGTAGAAGTAGAAAATGAAGGCAAACCATTTTTCTTGAAAAGTAAAGCTGTTGTCTTAGCTGGCGGCGGGTTCGAACGAAATCCATATCTACGTAAAAAATATCATAATGTTGGAACCGATTGGACTGCTGCAAGTCCAGATAATACCGGAGATATGTTATTAATTGCTCAAAAACATAATATTGATACAGCTTTATTAGATGATGCTTGGTGGGGACCAACAACTTTGGACGCAAGCGGTTCACGAAAATTTTTAGTTTATGAACGTTCTATGCCACACTGTATCATTGTGGATCAAACTGGCGAACGCTATTTTAATGAATCTCAGTCCTATACAGATGCAGGCCATGCTATACTTGAACGTCAAGAGAAGAATGGTAAAGCAATTCATTCCTGGCTAATAATGGAAAGTCGAAATCGTAATAAATATTTGTTCGGTGATATGCTGCCGAGAAGAACACCTAAAGAGGCTATTCAAAGCGGTTTCTTAATTAAAGCTGAATCTATTAGAGAACTTGCAGAAAAATGTCAAATTGATTATGAAGGATTAAAAGCCACCATCACACGCTTTAATAAATTCGTTGAGAAAGGCAAAGACGAAGATTTTGGACGTGGTAACTCAGCTTATGATAATTATTATGGGGACCCTACTTACAAAAACCCAAATTTAGGAGCAATCGAGAAAGCGCCATTTTATGCTTGTAAAATCTTCCCCGGAGATTTAGGAACGAAAGGCGGAATTGTAGCAAATGAGTATGGCCAAGCGCTGCGCAATAATATTCCGATAGAAGGATTATATGCTACAGGCAATTGCTCAGCTTCAGTAATGGGTCGCGTTTACCCTGGTCCAGGTTCTACATTAGGACCAACAACAGTATTTGGCTATATATCTGCTAATCATATAAAGGAGAATATGCTTAGACTAGTAGATTCATCAGTAAGAATAGTATAGCTGACCTTTTTGTTTCATATAGAAAAACAAACCACTTGGAAATTTTTTTATCTGGGTGGTTTAGAATCAATGTTGGGGACCCATACGAGTTAATCAGCGTGCTATCGGCTTTAGTTTTAGTTATTAAATAGATTCAGTGATTAATCGCTTATTTATTTCTTCAGATAATAATAAAATAAAGTCTTTGCTCACATTTAAGTTAATCGCTTCTTTATATACTTCAAGCAATTGTTCTGTGCTAAGCTTATGCATAATTGTTTCACTCCACTTACCTTGAATACTTATGAAATAATGAATAAAAATTATTAATATATTAATTTACATGCTTATACATATTTTAATTATAGGGACTCCGATTACATCAGTTCGATAACATCCTTAACCCGATAGGCAATATTTTCTAATGCTGCACGGACAATTTCCCTGTATTTCAACTCATTCCCATGATAGCTTGTACGAGTGAACGGTTTCCAGTAGGAGCGCAAAATCCCACAAAAGCGAGAATTGGATAAACACCCTCAATGAGTAACAAAAAGAAACAAAGGTTTACTAGAAATGGCGTATAAAGAAGACTTAATTACAGCAGACAACATTGATGATGTTACTGATATGAGCGTTTTGATTTGGACTGCCATGCTTACCAGATTACTAAATAAAAGAAAAAGTTATTCTCCCGAAGAAGCCACAAATATTACCATGGATTATATTAAAAAGATAACAACCCTAGAAAACAACTAAAGGGAAATTCAATTTTAGTATTTCCCTCTTCTGTCGGATATGTATCCAGCAAGAAGACTAAAACAACCGGTACTTGTATTTCATATGCCCTGAACGTTTGAGTATTAGAAATTGCCGAAAATTTGCCGAAAAACTCAATAAAACCATATTAATTTAATTGTATTAAATTTATTTTAATTTACAAAAAAGCTTGATAAATAAGCATTTTGAACAGATTAATGACCATATCCTAACCATTTTCATACTTTTCCTAAACTGTAGGTCGGAGGTTCAAATTCTCTTCAGGACGTACAAAAGTCTTGATATTGTTTGAAGAAATATTAAATAAAATGCCCGTAGAAAATGTTCTTTTCTCCAGGCTGTTTTTATCCCTTAAGAATCTACTATAATCAAACAAATACTAACATGGTAGTAATGAAGAAATACTTCATTAATCAAAGCCCCCTTATATTTACTCCTTTTAGATGATGTTACTTCAACTCCCTCAACCTCCGATTTCTGCGTAATTTGGGCTTTTCTTCTGATTGTCTGCATAGAATGTAGACAAGCGTATGTGATCTCTCAATGAAAATAGTGAACCTTGGAGGGAATAACCGAATGCATTTTATTGAAGATGTAAAAGACGTGAAATTTAGTTTTTTGGAAAAACCGCCAGCGTCGTCTATGACCCATGCCTTTGTTTATGCTAATAATCAAAACGAATACTATGCAGTTAAAAATGGAGAGCGTTTGTCACGTAGTGAATTGCGGATTGGCAAATATAAAAAGGTTTATACAGTCAATATGCAGCAGCAAACCATTACCTTTAAGGAGGAAGTCCCATCGTCTACAAGAGGACGACAGTTTTCTGTCAATTTATTTATCGATATTGCCGTTGAACACCCCGAACGGTTAGTTCAACAAAATGCAGGAGAAATTGGCACCATTATTAACAATAATCTGCCCTTCTGGGTGGAGTCGGAAGCAAGATTTTATCCTATTGAAGAGGATCTGAGTTTTGCACGGCATATTGAAGAGTTTTTTCAAACCTCGCCATTAGTCAAGGTGTTAAGAGAGGCTGGTATTGTGGTTCGAAATGTTCGTGTCTTGATCCGGCAAGGTATTCGGGACCAGTGCCATGATGAGGCGATCGCTAATTTAGACCGGAACGCAGAACTATCTGCCTATCAAGAGGCTCTGGACTTGGAGGAAGCCCGCCGGATTTCTGCCTCGATTAAAGAAGCCCTTCAAGCAGGTGATTTTATCACTGCAGGGAAGCTTGGAGAAAAGAATGAAATGGCAAAGCGGTTAGTGGAATCAGAGTTTAGCCAAAATCAAGCCTTCAAATTTGAGGTAAACAAACAACTTTTTAACTTGATCAACGATCACTCTATTGACCAGTTTGAGGCAGAACAAAGATTGGCCAAGCTTAAAAAGCTATTTCCCTACCTCCCCGTCAATCTGGAAAACATCAATAGAAAAAAACAGATATCTGGTCCAAGAAGAGAACTTTCATCCTATTTAAATAAAGGAGAATAGCGGTTGTGGAAACCATTTTAAACCAGTTGTTTTGGATCTGGTCACTTATTTCTGTCCTGCCGGAATGGATGCGTATTTTTTTGGCTCTCTTTTTGCTACTACAGCTCGCAAGGCTGATTTTGTTGTACATTGTTCCTCCCTTCTTAAACTTATTGTGCCGTTTGTTGAAAAAAATGCTTCATCTCATTTCTTACCCAATCATGGCACTTCTTTGCACAATGCAAAGGAGTCGGAGAGATACAGGAAAATCTGGCATTCCTGTTTGGATTGATATCATTGAAGGAATGTTTGCCTTGTTCGAACGTTTTTTCAACAAAATGATTCAGCTTTTCATGAAACGGAAAAGGAATAAAACTGGGATTAAAAGATGGACTTTCTATTCTGCCACAGCTTTAGTGATTTTGCTAACTGCTGCAATCATAAACAATCCACATGAGTGGTATACACAAACATGGAAGAAAGCTGAGGCATGGTTAAACCTAGAACATGTGCACATACAGGCATCCGGGGCTTCCCCTGATCAAAAAGAATTAATTTTAAATAAGAATTATGAAGAAGGCGGAAATATTCGTGAAACTCCTGCACTAACCGCTCCTCGTCTATACACGATTGCAAATGGAGAAATCATGCACTTTTTGAATGAAGAACAAGTAGATTCCAAGGGAATTAAGTGGCTAAAAGTTCAAACCGCAAACGGGATCGAAGGCTGGATTTCAGCCTTGATTGTCAGGGAAAAGTAATAAATTGAGAGGGATATTGCCGTCTTAGTGTCGCAATGAATTGAACATTTCCCATAATTTTATAATCCTTTTTCCAGTTCATAGAACAACCATTTAAGGAGAGTTGTCGAATAGACCCCTCTCCTTATTTAAATCTCTTCCTAATTGTGTTAATTCATATAGCGATATTCTCTTAGACTATTCAAAATAGAGATTTCCTGTAACAATTTCTCTCCAACATTTGTTTCTCTAACCTTTTTTCTCTTTAATTCTTCATCCACTACTCTTTTAATTGATAAAACATCTGTCCCGTTAAGGAGAACATCTTCTTTTGAATTAAAATGCTTATGGGCGACCAGTTGCATCCCGTAAGAATTATATAGTAACGTATATCCTGCTATGCCTGTTGTTGATTGATAGGCTTTGGAGAAACCTCCATCAATCACGATCATCTTACTATTTGCTTTAATAGGATTTTCTCCCTCAATTTCTTTAACTGGTGTATGACCATTTATGATATGACCTTGGTCAGGATTCAGATCAAATTCTGTGAGGATATTGCGACAAATTTCTACATTTTCGCGTAAATGGTAGTATGGGTTCTTCCTCTCTTTATGGGTTGCCTTGTCCTTTATAAAGTACCTCTCAAACGTTGTCATTGCTCTTTTACCAAAGAGTGATGAATATTCTCCTGTCCATAAATACCAGACCATATCTGTCGCAAGGTCATCTGTGACTTCAGGGTGTGCAAAAGCATGACGTAAATACCGTTCAAAAACATCAAGTAATTCACGACCTGAAAAGGTATTATTTTCAATAACCATTTTTTCCATATTCCCTTTTTCATCTAAAGGAATACAACCATGTATTAATAGGTTCCCGTTATATTTTAAATAAAGACTCCCTTTCTTCACAAGGAAATTCATATGTCTGGCCAGCTTTTCTGAATGTTGGACTGAAAATAATAATTTTTCCATAACCTGCTTTTCTTCTTCTAATAATTGATCAGGCTGCTCTGGATTTACCGTTGCAAAGCAAGTATTTTCTAGAGGGTAGGTTTTCCCATAAATCGTTATTTCGTTCTTGTCATAATCAATTTTCTCCAGCAAAAGCCTTTCTGACATATTAAAATACGGGCGTCTCTTTATAATAGGCATTTCGAGTTTGAACTGAATTATCGCAATGGCTTGATGAATTTTCGTTATTTGTAATGTTTCATGATCGGACTGCTTCTTATCTGAATGTACCTTAGGTCTGAAAGCCGGATTGTCCTGATAGTATTTTTCTGCAAGATTCAGCAGTGGTCTAAGATTGATTCCATATACATCTTCAATTATATCCAGATTGTCATATCTTGCGCAAATACGAATGATATTAGCTAGACACACCATTGAACCAGCAAAAGCACCTATCCATAGTACATCATGGTTTCCCCACTGAATATCAACGGAATGATAATTGATCAGAGTATCCATAATTTTATCCGGTTCCGGCCCACGATCATATATATCCCCCACTACATGAAGATGATCGACAACCAATCTTTGAGTGGTATACGCAAGCCCTGTAATAAGTTTATCAGCCTGACCTAAGGAGATAATCTGCTCGACAATTTCTTTATAATATTGCTCCTTATTTTCAGATTGATTGGTTTTGTATAGCAGCTCTTCTATAATAAACACAAACTGACTCGGCAATGCTTTTCGTAATTTCGAACGTGTATATTTGAAGGAAGCATGAGAAATAAGCCTTATCATCCGCTCAATGATTACTATATACCATTGGTTTAATTCATGTTCATTGACAAAATGATTTTTAATTAATTTTAATTTTTCTTCAGGATAATATACTAATGTTGCAAATTCATTTATTTCATTATCAAATAAAACATCTTGAAACAAGTCTCTGATTCTCTTTTTCACATTCCCTGATCCATTTCTTAACACATGTTGAAACGCTTGATACTCCCCATGTAAATCACTGACAAAATGTTCTGTCCCCTTTGGTAGATTAAGAATGGCTTCTAGATTAATAATTTCAGTTACCACTTTTTCTTCACAATCATATTTCTGAAGAAGTAAATCTAGATATTTTGAGTTCAAAATCATGTATCCCCTTTCAAAATTCACTATTATCATTTATTTAATAGATTGAGATTAATTATTTATATTATCAGATCAAATAATAGTTATTTTACTATTTAGAATTCTCCTGTCAACCAATCTTAATGAAAGATTAAATTCTACATTTGGTGTATTGATGACCCATTAACGCTTCATCTACATCTGGAATAAAGGCATAGTTATTCTACGGAATGTAGTTCAAACCACCACGACCTAATAAAAGGGCTCCCCTCATTCTTGGAGAGCCCTTTTTACTATGAAAAACTTATCCAATTGGACAGGTTGGTATGATAATGCTCTAAGTATTGTTCCGTTACAATACGTTTTTCGCAGTTCCCGGGAACGATTCTATCATTTTTGTTCCCTAGAACCCTCTTTTTCGTTGTTTAAGAGAATGATTCTCCATCTATCGATCCTTTGATACTCCGTTTTTACGGTTCAAATGAACAATTAATAACTATGATTCTGTGGTGTTATTTGAATGTAGCTATTCGATTCGCTTTGCAATTATTGAAACTTCAAATTACGAAGCTTCTTCAAACTGACTGTTGTAAAGCTCCGCATAAAAGCCATTTTTCGAAAGTAATTCTTTATGATTTCCACTTTCAATAATGTCATAAAGCATAAATGCAACGATAACACCAAATAGGAGAAAAAGTGGCTATTGTCGGTCCTACAGGTGCTGGAAAAACCACAAAAGGCTTCCCAAAGCTAGTTTTGCTCTAGGTAATTTTATCTCAAGAAATTTAAAATCATGACTTAATTTTTCTTCTCTAAAATAAAAAAACTTTTATTTATCATCGTAAATGACCGTATTCAACTAAGGTTTTGTAGTAGTTGTTCTACTTGTTTTTTTAATGGAGGAATTTTATTTTGAACAACATCCCAGACTATTCTTTCATTAATGGAGAAATAACCATGTATCATCATATCCCTCATACCAGCCATCTTTCTCCATTCTATTTCTGGATTTACATTTCTTATTACATCAGGAATATTTTTTGTAGCTTCTCCAATAACTAAAATATTCTTTATGACTGCATCAGAAACTAAATCATTATCTACGAATTCATCAAAAGATAACCCCTTTATGTATTTTTCGACTTTAATTGCAGCGGCTAAAATATCTTCTAAAAACACTTTAGGCTCCCTCTGCATACTTCACACTCCTTAAAATACTAGGTTTCAACGCTGGCTTTATATCATCGATTATTACCAAATCTACTGGTTTTCTAAATCGGTCTTCAAGATTGAATTTTAATTCAATATAGTTATCAAAAGACAATTTAGAAGGGTCAAATTCCACTAACACATCAATATCGCTGCTATCTTTTTGTTCTTCCCGACTATAAGACCCAAATAAACCAATTCGTTTTACACCGTATTTTACTTTCCATGAATTTATATTTTTGGATAATTCTTCTAGGATTTCTTGTTGTGATAACATCAATATCACCGCCATTTTTTCTATACTTCAATTTTATTAATTGTACCCTTCTTTTATATATTCTCCAAAGAATGGAAAAAAGCCTTGTTTCCAAAAAGGTTTCTTTACTTTTCCAAGGCTTTTTATTTTTGTTAGTAATATTCAAGCAAAATAAATTGAAGACTCTAATGGTGGATTTGGTTTACTTTTCACACCACCAGAACCTGGCACGCAGGTCTCATGCCAGTTAAGAGACTGTGCTTGTAACTTCCCCCCTAAATCTAGGATTATGTAATATTGATAGGATACAAATCCATAAACGACTGGGGTTTCTTTTCTCGGTATTCCTTTGGTGTACATAATTTTATCTTTACAAAGTTACGATTGAATGAACGTATACTTTCATAACCACAAAGAAAAGAAATTTCGGTCATATTTTTTTCTGTATAGATTAATAGGTAACAAGCATAGTTTACTCGGGTTTCATTTAAAAAATCCACAAAAGACATATGAATATGGGTATTAAAATACTTCGATAAATAATTATAACTGTAACCTAAAGTACTAGCGATACTTTTTAAAGAGATTGATTCTGTAAAATGGTCCTGAATATAGGTTAGCAACTTATGTAGCAACTCTGGATCTTGTTTTTCACCTTTAATTAGGCTAGTTTGTCCCATTAGCTCTGATAATATTAAATAGAGACAGGCTTTTTGTTCAAGCAGATTTAGGCTTTCTTTGAAAAGTGTCCTAGAAATTAGTGTATTTGCTTCTAAAGATAGGTTGAAAACTGGATTTTCAAGTGAACTATTTTCTATCATTTTTTGAAATGTCGGAACATAGTCTGGCGAAAAAATACAAATTTTAGCTCGAGAATGTAATTCTGTAATAAACGAGTGAATTTCATACGGCAATATGAGTAAGAATTGTCCAGTTTTTAAATGGTAACTTCTCTGACTAATAATGACTTCCATTTCCCCATCAACGAGGAATAATAATTCAAAACCACGATGGAGATGGCTTGGAAAGTTTAGATTCAATGTATGATAGTTTGATATTAAATCAAAATGATGTGCTTCATATATCAACATACTAAGAACAACCCCAGTAAAGAGTAAATTTTGTCTAGGATTATATAAGTTTTTACTTGTTGTGTCAAACCTGTAAATGATAGATTTATCCATATTAGAGTAATCTTGATGACATAAAAAAGGAGATAAGCTATGGAAAAACTTAGAATCGGAATGGTCGGCTATAAATTTATGGGAAAAGCACACAGTCATGCTTACCGTGATCTTCCACTGTTTTTCCCGAACACGGTTCATCCTGAAATGAAGGTTATTTGCGGCCGTGACCTAAATGGTGTGACCACTGCAGCCAAGCAATTTGGCTGGGAGGAATATACAACCGACTGGAAAAGCCTCTTAGTAAGAGATGATATCGATTTAATCGATATCAATGCACCTAGTGATGTACATAAAGAAATAACCATTGCTGCTGCACAAGCAGGCAAACATGTTTTTTGCGAAAAACCGTTAGCGCTTACATTAAAAGACTCTAGAGAAATGCTCGATGTCGTTGAGGCTGCCGGGATCAAACATATGGTTGGATTTAACTATCGCTTTGCCCCTGCTGTTATGCTGGCTAAAAAGCTTATTGACGAAGGAAGATTGGGCGAAATCTATCATTTTCGTGCCTGGTTCTTACAGGATTGGCTCGTGGACCCAAACTTTCCGCGTGTCTGGAGACTTCAGAAAGAAATTGCAGGTTCAGGCTCTCACGGAGACCTCGGGGCTCATTTAATCGATCTATCTCACTACCTCATTGGCGATATTACCGAAGTAATTGGGATGAACAAAACGTTTATTCAAGAACGTCCAATTCCTTCTCAGATGACGGGCTTATCAGCAACAGGCAGTGAAAGTAATGAAAAGGGCGAAGTGACAGTGGATGACGCTACCCTGTTTTTAGCTCAATTTGCTAACGGAGCTCTAGGAAGCTTTGAAGCTACTCGCTTTGCGGCTGGACACCGCTGTACGAATTCATTTGAGATCAATGGCAGTAAGGGCAGTGTTATCTTTGATTTTGAACGGATGAATGAACTTCAGGTTTATTTCGTTGATGATCGAGACGATGTCCAAGGCTTCCGCCGCGTCCTAGCGACTGACCCTGCACACGCTTATGCAGAAAACTGGTGGCCGCCAGGACATACGATTGGTTATGAACATACGTTTATTCATGAAATCGTCGAACTTATGGAGTCTTTTCGGGAAAATCGACAGCCTGTTCCAAACTTCCGTGATGGTGTAAAGTGCCAGGAAGTCTTAGAAGCGGTTGATTTATCGATTGAAAAACGCCAATGGATCCGAATATCTGAGGTATAAAAAATGATAGGGAGTGCGATTACGATGAAAAAAAGTGCATTGATTGTTTGGGGCGGCTGGGATGGCCATCAGCCCGAACAGGTAGCTGAAATCTTTAAGGGGATCCTTGAGGAAGAAAACTTCCAAGTAGAGGTATCCAATTCACTAGACTCATACGCAGACAAGGAAAAGTTAAAATCGTTAGATTTAATCGTTCCCCACTGGACGATGGGTGAAATTGAAAGGAAGTATGTCTTAAATATCTCGGAAGCCGTGGCCGCTGGTGTAGGTTTAGCGGGATGCCATGGTGGAATGTGTGACTCTTTTCGAAATAATGTGGACTGGCAATTTATGACCGGGGGTAATTGGGTGGCCCATCCCGGAAATGACAGTGTAGAATACATGGTCAATATCAAGTATTCCTCAAGTCCATTATTAGAGGGTATCTCTGATTTTAAAGTCGCAAGTGAGCAGTATTACCTTCACTACGATCCAGCTGTTGAAGTATTAGCTACCACTCGTTTCCCGGTTTTTCACGGACCGCACGCGGCGAATAAAGCAGTAGATATGCCTGTGGTTTGGACAAAACGCTGGGGCAATGGGAATGTGTTTTATAGTTCGTTAGGACATCAAGCGAATATTGTCGCTATGCCGGAAGTTTCGCTGATCATGCGACGCGGATTTTTGTGGGCTGCTGAAGGTAAGAAACGGGCCGGAGAATGGGACGCTGCGTCTATTTATGGAAATGTACGGACCTACACCGGCATGGGAGACAGTCAGTAAGGCGGAAGGCAAGCTAATCCATAAAAATATACTGGAGGTTCCTATGAAAAAACTTAAAATCGGTATTATTGGTTGTGGAAATATTAGTTCTATTTATATGGAAAACTGTCAGAAGTTCCCTCACCTCGAGTTAATTGCTTGTGCGGACTTGGATGTACAGCGGGCACAATTACAAGCTGAAAAGTTTGGTATCCCTAGGGCTTGTTCCGTTGAAGAGTTACTGTCTGACCCAGCAATTGAACTCGTCATTAATCTAACCATCCCTAAAGCACATGCTGCTGTTTGCATTCAGGCACTTGAAGCTGGAAAGCATGTTTATACAGAAAAACCACTTGCTGTGACACGCGAGGAAGGAAAACAAATTTTAGAAACAGCTAAGAAGCATAATCTTCTTGTTGGCAGTGCACCTGACACCTTCTTAGGTGCTGGTATTCAAACTGCTATCCATCTAATAGAACAAGGTGAAATTGGAGTACCAATTGGTGCATCTGCATTCATGATTTGCCGCGGGCACGAACATTGGCATCCAGACCCTGCTTTTTATTATGATATTGGCGGCGGACCCATGTTTGATATGGGACCTTATTACTTAACAGCCTTAGTGGCTCTTTTAGGACCAATCAAACGAATTTCTGGTTCTACTCGTATCAGTTATCATGATAGAACTGTGCTTAGCACACCAAAAGCGGGTACAAAAATTGAGGTATCAACCCCTACACATATCTCAGGTGTGATCGATTTTGCCTCGGGGGTAATTGGAAGTATTACCACAAGCTTTGATGCCTTTGGCGGCACCTCGCTGCCCCCTATTGAAATTTATGGCAGTGAAGGGACCTTACTTGTCCCTGATCCCAATACGTTCGGCGGGACTGTCAAAATAAGGAAACGTGACGAAAATGAGTTTAAAGAGGTACCTCTTGCATATGGATATTCCCAAAACAATCGAGGGCTTGGCGTTGCTGATATGGCCAAAGCAATCCTTGAAGGTGGGAAATACCGAGCAAATAGCGAATTAGCGTATCACGTCTTAGAGGCGATGCATGGCTTCCATGATTCCTCTGATAGTGGTAAACATTATATAATGGAAAGTACATGTGAGCGTCCTGAATCTGTGTCTATGGAGTTACAGGCTTAATTAAGTAATTCGCTAGAATAGAATATTTTCATAAACGAAATAAAAGGGCTCCCCCATTCTTGGAGAGCCCATTTTAATATGAAACTAGTATTGTTCCGGTACACTACGTTTTCGCAGTTCCAGGGAACGATTCTACGATTATTGTTCCCTATACCCCTTTTTTTCGTTGTTTACGGGAACGATTATCCAAGTATCGTTCCCTCACCACTCCGCTATCACGGTTCAAGGGAACAATTAATAACAATTATTATGTAGGTTAATTAGCTAATTGGAGGAAATGGCACGTAAGTTGTATGAAAAAAGTAGGAAGGAAAAATAAGAAATCAACTCTAATGTCTTATTGAACACAAAAAGGGCTAAGTAGCCCTTTCATTTTTCGAATGCCAGGGGCCAAAATAAATTTCCGGGTCATATTTTATTCTTAGTTTTAATAATTGCCCAGGAAGCTCCATCGGTTCATTTATTTATCCAGTTACTTGACTTTTTAAGTTTTCGAATCCAAAACGGTTAATAAATTTAAATAACGGTTCTCTCTTTTTTCCTTGTTCAGCATAGATAGTAATGATATTTTCGACTATCTTGTATAACTGTTCAGGCATTAGTTGCTCCATAAATAAAGTACCTATTTGGGCATCCTTTCCTTTTGCTTTTCCTCCAATGTATAAATCATATCCGTTTTGTACTTTCATGACGCCGATATCATTTACTAGAGGTTCACCACATCCAACCGGACATCCTGTATAGGCTGGGCGAAGTGTAAAGGGAACTGTTTTTCCTGCTATTCGCTTATTTAGTTCAATGGCTACCGGCATTCCTTCCTCTTCTTCCCCTTTACAAAAATTACAGGTTCTTAAGCTTTTCACGAAATTTCCTACTGGGTAACACGACAATCCCACTTCCATAAACTTTCCCTTGACGAATTTCACCTTACTTTCAAGTACCTCAATGTAAAGTTGTTGGAAAGTGGTCAACTCCAGTTCATCTCCATCATTCATGTACTGGGCAATGACGCCTAGTTGTTTAACATTTAGTTTTGCACCGAATGCTATCCCACCGTTAATAGCCAATTTAACCTTTTTCTCCTTGTGATCCATTACCATTCTCACATCCTACTAATCTATTTTCCTAAAAATATACATCTTCCAGAATAGAAAGGCTATAGAGTAAACTACGCAAATCGTGGTTTACTCTACAGCTAACAGTAACTTTATTTTTCTAATTTCACTCTTTGTAAACGTAATGCGTTCAACACAACCGACACAGAACTAAATGCCATCGCTGCACCAGCGACCCATGGTGCAAGGAATCCTGCTGCCGCAATTGGAATCCCGATTACGTTATAGGCAAACGCCCAAAATAGGTTTTGCTTAATATTACGCATTGTTTTACGGCTCATTAAGATTGCATCGGCAATACTGTTTAAGTCTCCTCGGATCAGTGTAATATCCGCAGCTTCCATTGCGACATCTGTACCTGTACCAATGGCCATCCCAACATCCGCTGTGGCTAGTGCTGGTGCGTCATTAATCCCATCGCCGACCATTGCAACTTTTTTACCCTGTTGTTGTAACTTTTTCACTTCATCTGCCTTACCTTCAGGAAGGACTTCCGCAATGACTGCGTCAACTCCCACCTCTTTCCCAATTGCTTTCGCAGTACGCTCATTATCACCTGTCATCATAATGACGTTGATGCCCATTTCTTGTAAACGATGAATAGCTTGTCGAGATGTATCTTTAATAGTATCCGCTACGGCCACTAGCCCTGCGTATTGTCCATTAATACCAGCTAGCATCGCTGTTTTACCATCACTCTCCAATTTCTCCATGCTTGAGAGAACTGCTGTAATATCGATCCCATATTGCTGCATAAGCTTACGTGTACCAATGACAACCCCTTGACCTGAAACTGTTGCTTGAACACCATAACCTGGAATTGCTTCGAAGAACTGGACGTTGCCAAGTTCGATGCCTTTCTCCACAATACCTTGAACGATTGCTTCAGCTAATGGATGCTCAGATTGTCTTTCCGCTGCACCAATCAGCGATAAAAACTTCTCTTCGTCTTGACCATCTGCTGCTAAAACATCTGTTAATACAGGTTTACCGTGTGTAACTGTACCTGTTTTATCTACCACCACTGTGTCAATGCCCTGTGTTTGTTCTAAATGCTCGCCGCCTTTGAATAAAATACCAAATTCTGCTGAACGACCGCTTCCTGCCATAATGGAAGTCGGAGTGGCTAAACCAAGAGCACATGGACAAGCTATGACAAGTACCGCGATTAACACTTCAAGCGCCGGTGTAAACTCACCTGGTTGAACCCAGATAATCCAAACTAAGAATGTGAGAATGGCAATTCCTACTACAATCGGCACAAAAATACCTGAAATTTGGTCCGCTAAACGTTGGATCGGTGCTTTCGAACCTTGTGCATCCTCTACTACTTTAATGATTTGAGCTAACGCTGTATCACGCCCAACCTTTGTTGCTTTCATTTTGATGAAACCATTTTTATTAATGGTAGATCCATATAATACGTCACCAGCTTGTTTATCTACTGGTAAGCTTTCGCCTGTTAACATTGATTCATCAACGGCTGTTGTTCCTTCTAATACTTCTCCATCAACTGGAATTTTCTCACCTGGTTTCACTAAAATAGTGTCACCAATAACTACTTCCTCAAACGGTATTTCTTTTTCTACTCCGTCACGTACAACAATCGCCGTTTTAGCTTGAAGCCCCATTAATTTTTTAATTGCTTCAGATGAACGGCCTTTTGCTTTTGCTTCAAATAATTTCCCTAATAGAATCAGTGTGATCAGTACCGCACTTGTTTCAAAATATAGGTGTGGTGCATGGTGTGTTCCAGCTGTGACAATTGCTTGATATACGCTATAAAAATAGGCTGCTGAAGTACCCATGACAACGAGCACATCCATATTAGCACTGCCATTACGAAGTGATTTGTAAGCACCAACATAAAACTGTTTCCCGATAATAAATTGTACCGGTGTTGCCAGGATTAGTTGGAACCATGGATTCATTAAGATATCTGGTACATATAGAAACGATATAAATGAAAAGTGCGCTACCATCGTCCATAATAGTGGTAACGATAAAATCACCGAAATAATAAATTTACGTTGCTGGTCTTTAATATGCTTTTCACGGTGATCTACCTGAGCTTGCTCGTCTTGCTTTTGATGTGCACCGTAACCTAGATTCTCAACTTTTGCAATAATATCAGCAATCGTAACTTCCGATGGATTAAATTCGATGGTTGCTCTTTCAAGGGCTAAGTTGACGTTCGCAATTGCAACACCTTCCATCTTATTTAACCCTTTTTCAATACGTGTGGAACATGCTGCACAGGTCATTCCAGTAATCTCGAATTCTGCCTTTTGTTTCACAACACCGTAGCCAAGTGCTTCAATTTTCTTTTCAAAATCTGCTTCACTTAGTTTTGACGGGTCATATTTAATCGATGATTTTTCTAGTGCTAAGTTGACAGTTGCTTGCTCGACACCCTCCATTTTATTTAACCCTTTTTCAATACGTGTCGCACATGCGGCACACGTCATTCCTATAATTCCAATACTTGCTTCCTTAACAGCTACACTTTTTGCTGCTGAACTCATAATGCTTTCCACCTCTCCTATACCTTATAGGGGTATATTTTTTTTGAAAATAAGAGAGTGCAAAGGGAGCACTCTTATTCTACGTCATATCCTTGGTCTTCAATCGTTTCTTTAATTTGTCCTAGTGAAACTTGTGATTCATTAAAGGTTACTTCTACTTGAGCATCCTCTAGTTTAACGTTTACTCCATTAACGCCTTCTAATTTACCAACACTTCCCTCAACTGCCTTCACACAATGACCACAAGACATTCCTTGTACGTTTAATGTTATATTTTTCATGTTTTCTCTCTCCTTAAAATGATATGTTATTTTGCATAATATACGCCATAGGGGTATAATGAAGATAAAAAATTTTTACTTTTTCAATAGCTTTTGAATCGTCACAACTAATTCATCTAAAACCTCTTCATCACCTACTGAAAGACGGTCGACCACACAACCTTTTAGATGACCTTCCAAAAGAATTTTGGCTACACTATTTAAAGCAGATTGGGTGGCAGAGAGTTGTGTAATTACATCATCACAGTATACATCTTTGTCGATCATTCCTTTAATGCCTCGAATTTGACCTTCGATACGATTTAATCGTGAGGTTAAATTATTTTTTACACGTTCAGGATGATGACTTTTTCGGCAAGAAGTAACACCCTCAGTATGGCAATCTTCTACTTTCATTGAGTTTTCCATCAGTCTTACCTCCTAAATTGATTTCATCTTACCATACCCTCATAGGGTATGTAAAGTATTAAAAAATAATAAACGTTTATTTTAATGTTCACTTAGCAACTGTATCTATACCTATAGTTCAAGTAGACGCGCCAGTCTCAGTTCTACTTTAAAGGAATTGGAGAGTGATGGCTTAATTCATCGAAAGGAATATCCACAAATTCCTCCAAAGGTCGAATATAGCCTTACTCAAAAAGGGCAAACTCTTTGGCCTCTTATCTAGGAAATGTGCCACTGGGGAGAGCATAATAAGGAAAAATAAAAGAGGGAAAAACCAGATATTATACATGGATGACTGGCTAATTAATATAACAAAGGAGGCTTAATAAGCCCCCTTAAAAAAATTTGGTTAAAACGTTAAAGTAACATCCGTTTCTTTATTATAATCGTACCCCGATTAGTCTTCTGGCTTATCCCCTGTACCGTGATTTATTCAAGTTTTTGGCCAACAAATTGAATAACATGTGCTAAGCCGGTATGTAATTCTCCCTCATGGCGAATAGCTTCACCCATGAAGAAATGAACAATCCGCCAATCCGAAAAGGTTTGCAGGAACTCTTCCGGAGAATAGAGGAAATTAATATCTCTAGGACCCCCGCTTTTATAGGGAAGTTGATAAATCGAATATACTTCTGTCACAAAATAACCACCTGGTTTTACTGCTTTTTTTACTCCTTCAAGTGTTTTTTTACGTGTTTCTTTTGGGAAGTGTCCAAAAACACAAACTATTTCATCCCACCGCTCTTTTTCCCAGACAGCTTCGTTTAAATCGACAAGCTCTGTTCGTACGGTTACCCCTTTGTTCTCGGCAAGCTTCCCCGTTTTTAGCAGTCCAGATTCGGCGAAATCCCAAGATGTCACCCTCATTCCTTGTTCAGCTAAAAAAACGGCATTCCTGCCTTCACCTTCAGCAATGGCCAAAGCATCTCCGGATAACTGAAGTTTTTTCTGCATTTCAGATATGAACACATTTGGCTCCGTACCATAAACATAATTCTCAGCTAGAAAGCGAGTATTCCAGTGGTTGTTCATATAATTCTGCTCCTTTTTGTCATAATCCAAATGTGAAAAAAGGGCTTAAATAGCCCTTTCACTTAAACCCGAAGCACAGTAAACTGTCCGCCTCCGAGTAATGACTTTACATAGTCAATCTTTACATCATTAAAATAAACTTGATGTCTTTCATTTACTAAAAAGCCGATTCCATCTTGCTCAGAGATTTCATCATTTTCTAAAGCCGACTCTTCCAGAGTCAGACGAAGCTGCGGACCCCCTCAGCCAATGCCCATTGTAAAGCGGATCAGCGGTTTTTTACCCTCATTGATGACATCTTGAACTTCGCTTTTAATGGCTGAAATTGCAGCATGTGTTACTTTGACCATTTCAGTACCTCCATTGCCTTTTTAAGTTTATAAAATTTCTATCCTTGTTTTATTTCCTTCAATCAACATTTTCTATTAATTGGTTCATCATATCTTTGTCCATAGGCCCGACTATTTTCTTGCGAACAATCCCTTGAGAATCAATCAGGTAACTTGTTGGAATTGTAATCGCTTGGTATTGGACGCCTACATCCCCATCTTGGTCGAGTAAAACAGGAAAAGTTACATTTCTATCTTTTACAAATCCCTTTACATTTTTTGGATTTTTCTCTGATGTGGTCAAATTAATGGCGAGTATTTCTACTTTGGATTTGTCGCTTGATACATAAAAATTCCGCATGTGTGGAATTTCTGCTTTACAGGGCGGACACCAGGTTGCCCAGAAATTTAAAATGACCTTTTTTCCTCGCAAATCAGACAGTTTAACGTCAGCATCGTCTAATGTCTTTAATTGAAAATCAGGTGCTTTATTTCCTTCCTGGAGACCAATTTCTACTGTCTTTGTGCTGACTGTATTCACTTTCGGCTTATCCTCATTTAAGAAAAGGTTCAATAAAAAAGACCCGCTCATGACGGCAAACGCAAAAACCAGTGTCGACTGTAGAACCATCAGGTTTGTTATTTCTAATTTTCTGGCTTTAAAAATCAAATAAATTAATGCACCGAGCGTTCCTAAAATTAATCCCTTCGTTCCTCCGGTAAAATATAATAACGACAGTGGACTTTCAATCATTAATTTCGGCTCCAACAGCAGCTGACTACCTTTCCAAATCAGAAAGCCACAAAAAATACTGTTAAATACCAAATCAAATAATTGTTTACCAGGTTCTTTTTTTTGTGATTGCAACAGCCATAATTTCAGAAAAACAAATCCGATTACAACGGCGATACCAAGAACTAACCATTTCATCATAATAGTAAAAGAACCAATTTGGATAAACTCTATTACCGGTTCCCCCCTTCTTTTGAGATTCTTCTCATGTTTATGAAATTAGAATATCAATTAAAAGCTTTATAAATCAGGTAAATGACTCCTGCCAGGAGCCATACAAACGTTCCTGGTCATATTGGAAGCGGTTGTTTAACCTGTTTTCCATCTCCAGAAACCTTTGTCCGGCTGATTCCTCAAGAACCAGTCCTGGAACAATCCTTGATTTGTTTTTCTTCATCCGACATCATAAAACCCCCTAATTAATGTTTTCTAATTACCCAACAGGGTATTAAAGTATTCAAAAATAAAAGAGGCGATACCTCTTCTATCTACTTTTAACCAACAGTTCATGCTTTTATGCTATACCCACACAGGTATAATGTCAACGGAATTGTTTTGATTTGTTTTTATTTTTGGTCATTTCAAAATCTGGTATAAGAAGCCAGGCTTAAAATTTGTAACCTTCTAGAAAATAAATTGTTTATTCCAATGTTGCCGCCAATGGATTATGTTTTTTAATCTCTTGTATTGATAGATACAAAGTATAATTTCCATAATCGAGAATTTTATTAAGAAAAAGATTCAATTTTTCTTGAGAATTAACTTTTATTTTTATATGGTAACAGCCTTCTCCCGATACTCGGTGCGCTTCAACTACCTCATTTTGATCATTAATATAACGTATAAACGAATCATGGTCTGCTGTTTTCATATAAATAATGACAAACGCTGTAAAGATTAGTCCCACTTTCATTTCATCGACTATGAGAGAATAAGCTTTAATCACACCACTTTCCTCAAGTTTTTTAATACGATTTCCTACAGCTTGTCCCGTCATATGAATTTGTTCACCTAAGTCTTTCCATTGAATACGTGAATTCTCGGATAGTAACCGAAGGATCTGAAAATCAATGTTATCAAGTTCCATTATAAATTCCTTTCACCATGAAATGATTTGAGCTAAAAGTGTTTCATCAAAGTATCGATAGAAATTAAGATATTGTATATCATCATACTTGTAATAAAAATTTTTTATTGAGGTGGATAAAATGAGTACAGCTTTAATCATTGTTGATATACAAAACGACTATTTTCCAAATGGAAAGATGGAGTTAAGCAATCCTGATAAAGCAGCCGCTAATGCTGCTAAAGTTCTTGAATGGTTTAGACAAAATAACCAAGATACTATTTTTCATGTTCAGCATATCGCAAGTAGTCCAGAATTAGGCTTCTTCCTTCCAAATACAGAGGGAGCTGAATTACATGAAACGGTTCTACCATTAGAACACGAAAACATTATCGTAAAAAATTTCCCTAACAGCTTTTTAAAGACTGATTTAGAAAGCAAATTAAGAGAACAAGGTGTAACCAAGGTAGTGGTTGTAGGTATGATGACGCATATGTGTATTGATGCAACCGTTAGAGCTGCAGTCGACCTAGGTTTTGAAACTACACTAATTGAAGATGCATGTGCGACAAGGGAGTTATCTTACCAAGATGTGGTTGTACCAGCTGAACAGGTTCATTATGCGTTTGTCAGCGCACTTAACGGTATGTATGCCAATGTTATTTCGACCGAGGATTTCCTGCAACAAAGCTAACCAAACTTGAATAATAAATAATTAAATATCAATGGGAGTTGTTCATAAACAGCTCCCATTATTTTGATGATAGACTATACATTAGATCGTGATAAAGACAATTATGCATGAGAATAATACATTAATAGATAGGATTATTTTTCGTGTCCACAAAAGGCGTTCAAAGAGAAAGTGCCTGGCTCTCATCTATTTCCCGTGCAACAGGTACTTTCATCTATTTAAATATTGCTTCAACATCTACTTCGAAACCATTTATAATGCTAGATTTTATCAAACCTTGTTTTTCATTTTCAATTAGGCGATATTGATTGTCTTCCCCTAATGAATAAACCATAATATTATTCAATATTGGGTTGATAATCCAATATTCTTTAACACAGAATTTTTGATAAAGATTCGTTTTAAAAATTAAGTCGTGTGCCTGGTTTAAAGGGCTAATAATTTCGATAATCAATTCAGGAACACCAATATATTTCTGTTCAGTAAAACCTGTTTTGTCACATATGATTGATAAGTCAGGTATTATTATTTTTTTTTCGTCACTTTCTCCATCGACTAGTTCGATATCATAAGGGGCTGCAAGAACTTCGCAATCCTTTCCATCTAGTAAATGAAATAAAAATGAGGATAATTTCATAGATATTCTTTGATGTTTCGTATTGGGGGACGGGGACATATAAAGGACACCATCAATATACTCTAATTGCTGATCTGATACTTTCCTTAATTCTTCATATTCCTCAAGGGTAATATATCGGTTTTCAGGTAAATTCATAGAAAACACCTTCTTTCAAACCTAGTCTTATTAATATTATATGAGAAAGCGATGAATTAAACAAAGTTGAAAGTTTTATTTCCACTCTTTATATGAAGAAACCATACCCCTGCTGAAAACAGTTCATCCGATTAATGTTTGTAATAGTAAAAGGACAGAAAACCGATTATAAACTTAATTAAATTAACCATCTTTATTTCTGCCCTCATACAGTAAACGAGGGGGGAATGTGGATGCATTCATCAGGATTATTTTTACAGGAAATGTTCGTCCTATACGGTATTGCATTATTGGGGTTTATTGCAAGAAAAAAAGGAATCCTAATTGACCATGCTAACGATGTGCTGACACAGCTGATTCTGAATGTCACTTTACCTGCCCTCATTTTATTCTCATTAGATATTTCCTTTTCTTATACAATTGTAAAAGAATTTCTGTGGCTTGTATCAATGTCTGTTTATATACTGCTTTTATCCATTTTTTTAGCGTGCTGGATGAGCAAGCACTCCAAACTTCCTGGTAAACAAAAAAGTGTTTATGAATCCAGGAATCATGTCAACCTTCACCGGACTCTTCATATTTTTACTTCCGATCAGTTTGCCCGATATAATATCCAAAAGGTAATATGTTTAACACTAAGGAAGACTCTGAGTCTTTTTAATATTGGCTGTGTTATTATTCATAGTTGATTTTCGTGTAGGGTTGATCATTCATAGGCGGAGAATTTCCGGCTAATGTATATAAAGGAACCTTAAGAAGCAGATATAAACGGAAATATGAGACTGTCGATTAACTCATTTAACCTTTTAGAAAACGAAGATTCCAACTATTTTCTACCTAAATAGATATAAAAAACTATAAAAAGTAGCTAAAAAAGCAAATATTTGGTCACAATTTCATCAAATTGGAGTTGCTGAATTTCACTTGCATAATTAATCGACAGTCTCAATATTCCGGTTAACCGCTTCAAATAAGACAAAATCCAATGATTTGGATACCATAAGCGGAAAAACTCCGCTTATTATGAAGGAAATATGGGGATTTCCCTATTTAAGCGGAAATTCTCCGCTTATTTTCCAAACACAGTAAAATCAATATTCAGCTTTAACACAGCCCTAATATTAAAAGTGCCCATAATTTATGGGCACTTCTAGCGTATACTATCTCAAAATATTTCCCCTTAAAATAAATTGTGCCAATTCTTCTATTTGTTCCGAGATGGCGCGGTCACTTTCCAGTGGCGGACAAATTCCACGGATTTTCTCTAGATACTCTCTTGTTTTAGGGGCTAGGTCTCTTTCAGCCCCTTCTAAGTAGATGGCTTGAGAAGCACATATCATTTCAATGGCAATTACTCGGGCAGAATTATGAATAATTTCCCTTGCTTGTCTTGAGGCGATGGTGCCCATGCTGACGTGATCTTCCTGGTTTGCAGATGTAGGAATGGAATCTACACTGGCAGGATGAGCAAGAACTTTATTCTCAGAAACAAGGGAAGCGGCAGCATATTGCGCAACCATTAATCCACATTCCAAACCTGGGTCTACAGCAAGGAAAGGAGACAAACCGCTTAACTGAGGATTAACAAGCCGCTCAATCCTGCGTTCAGAAATATTAGCCCACTCCGCTGAAGCCACCTTTAAAAAGTCCATTGATAACGCAATCGGCTGACCATGGAAATGACCTCCCGAAATGATTTCACCGCTTTCTAAAATAATGGGATTATCCGTAACCGCATTGATTTCGACTTTTAAGCGGTCTTCCACATATTGAATTGTCTGCCAGGAAGCACCATGTACCTGAGGGATACAGCGAATCGAATAGGCATCTTGAACCCGAACTTCTCCCTGATGAGTAATCCTTTTACTGCCTTCAAGCCATTTTCGCATCCGGGATGCAACCAATTCCAGCTCTGGATGCGGGCGAACTGCCAAAAGTTCGCTTTCGAAGGCAGAAATGATACCTTTTAAAGCCTCCATTGTTAAACAGGCTGCCATATCTGCAGCTAACCCTACACGCTCTGCTTCATTTAGTGCAATGGTTCCCACTGCCGTCATAGCTTGTGTTCCGTTAATTAGAGCCAGCCCTTCTTTTGCCTCTAGTGAAACAGGAGTAAGCCCCGCTCGTTTAAGCGCCTCTGCTCCAGGAAGAAGTTCTCCTTTATATTCAGCCTTCCCTTCTCCAATTAATACAATGGCAATATGCGAAAGTGGAGCTAAATCACCGCTTGCACCGACTGAACCTTTACAAGGTACGTTTGGGTGAACCCCAGCATTGATCATATCCACTAACAAATCTAGTGTTTCTTCCCGAATTCCGGAGAAACCCTTGACCAAGGAGTTTGCCCTCAGTGTCATCATTGCCCTAACCACCGGAGTTGGCAGGGGTTCGCCAACGCCAACCGCATCCGCACGAAGCAGGTTCAGCTGCAGCTTTGCAATATCTTCCTTTTCAATTTCAATATCACTTAATTTACCAAAACCGGTATTGACTCCGTAAATCACTTTTCCATCATTTATTTGTTTTTCAATCCGCTTACGACTTGCTCGAACTCGAATTCGGTTTTCTTCAGGGATGGAAACGCTTGCATTCCCCTTCACAATACTTTCAATCTTGTAACGATCAAGAGTCAGTCCGTCAAGTTCTATTACTTCCAAATCTACTAATTTGCTATAACCCATTCGCTATCAAACTCCCTTTAGTGCTTTCGCAATAATATTCTGTACATTGACTCTATTATAAAACTAATGCTGCTGTTACACCAAACACAAATAGTGGGATGTTATAATGCATAAACGTCGGAACACATGTATCCCATATATGGTCATGCTTCCCATCCGCGTTTAATCCAGATGTCGGCCCAAGAGTACTATCAGATGCAGGTGATCCAGCATCCCCCAAGGCACCTGCTGTACCAAGCAATGCCACGGTTGCTAGGGGACTAAAGTCCATCATAATACATAACGGCACAAACACAGTTGCCAAGATTGGAACAGTACCGAATGATGTACCGATTCCCATCGTTACTAAAAGCCCGATTAGCAGTAATAATATAGCTGCCAAAAGCTTGCTATCCCCGACAAGGGAGTTTACTGCTCCTACCATTTCACTAACAGCTCCAGTTTCTTTAAGAACGGTAGCATAGCCTGAAGCAATTAACATCACAAAAGCGATTGCCCCCATCAATTTAACACCGTCCTGTACAACCTGTTCCCCATCATTCAATGTTACAATTCTTCCTATAAACATAACAAGAATCCCGGCAAGAGCTCCTAATACCATTGACCCGACGATAAGCTGTGTGGCTAAAGCGATAACAACGGCTCCTATCGTGATAAAGTCTCTAACCTGAAACCTTCTTGCAGCCGTTTCATTCGTTGCACTGACCTCGGCAAAAGCTTGGTCCTGACTTGCTTCATATGCTCTTGCCTTACGATAAGAGAAAAAGATAGCAATAAATAAACCGACAAACATGCCAGCCGCTGGCAGTATCATAGCAAGTGGAATTTGAGATTGAGCAATTGGCATACCGTTCGCTTTCATTTCCGCAGCCAGAATTCCATGGAAAATGATTCCATAACCAACTGGAATTACGATATATGGCATTTTCAAACCAAAAGTAAGGGCACTGGCCACAGCTCTTCGGTCCATTTTTAAATAATTAAAGAAAAGCAATAGAGGCGGGATTAAAATTGGAATAAAAGCAATATGGACAGGAATTAAGGTACCAGAAAGACAGGTAAGTCCAGCGATCATTAGCAATAATACATATTTGCTCTGCTTTTTCTTTGCCAGTAACTTGTCAATTAATATCTTGGTAATTCCTGAGTAGGCAATCATGGCGGCAAAAACACCAAGTAAAATATAACTTAAAGCCGTTTCCGCCTGTCCCCCCATCCCGCCGATTAGAGTTGAGAGCGTTTCCGATAGTGATAATTTGGCTGTCAGCCCGGCAATCATGGCGGCAAAAAGCAAAGCAAAAATGACATGTACCCTCAAAAGACTTAAGACCGTTAAAACAAGTACAGATATTAGTACAGGATTATCTAACATATAGGCCCCCCTCATAATTTGACCAATTAATAAATTCATTTTTTTCCGCCATCCCTGGAAAAAAGCAACTTGCCACATATAAATTTTGAAGAGATATTGGGCTTAATAAAATATTCTTTTCTGTACATTCCCCCTGGTCTTGCTCATCGATTATGATTCTATATGATTGGTATACCATTGCTCAATGAGTGCCGCCGTTAGTCTGCCAGTGTTAATTAGGTTTTCAATGCTGATACATTCCCTGAAAGAATGGATATTCTGAAACCCAAGTCCCAGTGTCAAACAAGTTAATCCATTTTCATTTAATACATTCGTGTCAGCTCCGCCCAATGTTTCTGTTAAATAAGGTTTTACAACGATATTTTCCGCGGCTGTCCAAACTGTCTTTACTAAAATATCATCTTTAGGAATATCAAAACCAAAATACTTTTTCTCGATTCTTACCTTTACCTTTCCGCCTTTTTTTTCAGCAGATTGCTGCATGACTTCTTCCATATGCTTTAGCTGAGCATTAAGCTTTTCCTTTGAAAAGCTTCTGACTTCGCCTGTCACTGTGACACTGCCAGGAATAATAGAGGTAAGCTCTCCCCCGTTAATAATCCCGATATTAGCCAGTGTTCCTTCTTCGATTTCACCAAGCTTCATATTAGATAGACCTTCAGCAGCTATTAAAATAGCACTATTGCCCTCTTTTGAATTAAGCGCAATATGTGCGGCATTGCCTTGAACCTCCATACAAATACGGCTGCTATATGGACCTTTAAGAATAATTTGACCAACATCGCCGCTGCTATCAAAAATATAGCCTGTTTTACTTTTTGCTTTAGAGTAATCCATATAGCGGGCACCAACTAATCCCGGCTGTTCATTTACCGTTAATATAAATTCAATTGGACCATGTGGAATACCGCCCTCAATGATGGCTCTCATGGCCTCAAGATAGGCTGCTAATGCCGCTCTGTCGTCTGCCCCTAAAATCGTTGTCCCGTCAGAATAAATCACACCATCTTTAATTACCGTCTTCAAACCCTCTGTTGGTAAAACGGTATCCATGTGTGTAGAGAAGAATAATGGCGGGATTGTTGGATCTGTCCCTTCATGCCAAGCAATCAGATTGCCTACTTCCCCATTAAAATTTTTATGTGCTTCGTCAAACTCAAGAGTAAACCCAAGCTCTAGTAAAGCCTTCTTTAAATAATCAGCGACTTGTTGCTCTTTTGTACTCGGTGCGTTTAATTTGGCTAATTCCAAAAATAAATCTAAAAGACGCTCTCCATTTACATGCTCAGCTGCACTTGATTTAAGTTTAGTTTGCATTCATACCCCTCCATACCTCTATTCATTTAGACTTGCGGTTAACAACCACTATGCCGTTTTTTATAACCGTTTCTACGACATTCGTTCCTAGTTCATATGCCACATGCTTATAGGTTGGAACATCCCAAATCTGTAAATCTGCCAATTTTCCTACCTGAATGGTTCCTCGGTCATCGAGGTTGAGTGCCCTCGCACCCGCGATTGTGGCTGCTTTAATCGCTTCCTCCACGGAAAACTTATACAAACGGCAAGCAAGAGCGATGACAAACTGCATTGATTGCGTATAGGATGCAGGGCAAAGGTCTGTAGCCAGTGCGATGTTCATTCCTAAATCGAGCATCTGTCTAGCGTCAAATGGTCGCTTATGACCAACAGCAAAATCAAGAGCCGGCATTAAAACAGCTGTTACTTTTGCCTCTGCCAGCTTTTTCATTACTTCCACTGGCGTGTAATTTAAATGATCAATGGAAACCATTTTCATTTCAGCCGCCAGGTCAGAACCCCCAATGTAGGAGTAGGCATCTGCATGAATTTTTGGCTTCATTCCGTACTCTAAGCCAGCCTTAAGAATCCTTTCCGATTCCTCTGCTGTAAAATAACCAGCATCACACCATACATCACAAAACTCAGCCAGTTTTCGTTCAGCAACCTTTGGAATCATATCATTGATAATGACTTCCATATATTCCTCTTTCGAAAGGTTTTCTGGAATTCCATGTGCTCCTAAAAATGTATTTATCACATCAAGCGGCGTTTCTTCCCCGAGTCTTCTGCTTACTTCTAGAATTTTAATTTCACTTTCTGTCGTTAGACCGTAGCCGCTTTTACTCTCCACTGTTGTAATTCCATGCTCAAGCATTGTCAGCATACGTTTCTTTGATTGTTCGAATAATTCATCTGCCGGGGTATTCCGTGTAAGCTCAATTGTTCGATTCGGCCCTATTGTCATCAAAAGCTTTTCAAGCTTCTCCGGCTTTCCTGTCAACTTAGCCGCATATTCTTCCACCCTTGTGCCATAAAACACTAAATGGGTATGGGAGTCAACAAAGCCTGGAACAACAACTTTGCCTGTAGCATTAACTACACTGCCCGAATCAAATTCAAATTGAGCTTTGATCTCTTCTTCGGAGCCGACTCCGACTATTTTGTCATCTTTGATTGCAATCCAGGCATTTGTAATTATGCCGATGTCTTCCATGCTATCTCCAACACAGGTTAAAGCTTCTGCGGCCTGTGAGATTACTAAATCTACCTTTATCTTTACCTTGGTATTAGACATTTTTAGCCATACCTCCATGATTATTTTTCACATGTCTAGTTGTACTAGAGGTGATTCTTTCCTAATTTATACAAAATCACAAACATGCAATTTATAAAAATAGCAAAGCAAGCGGTGTGATTAGCATAAGAGAAAATACCGTTCTTAAGAACCAGATAGAGATGATATCTCTCATCTTCAACGGAATTTCTGTTGACATGATGCACGGAATTAACGAAGAAAAGAAGAGAATGACAGAAATGGATAAAGATCCAATGATAAATCTTGTCTCTAAACTAGACTTCAAAACGACTAAAGAAGGAACAAACATATCTACTAAATTAATTGTTGCAGCCTTTGCTGCCAATAATGGCTCTGGGATTTGCAAAAGCGCTGTTAGCGGGTAAAATACATAGGCTATATAATCAAAAACTGGTGTTTGGTTTACTAATATTAAACCTAGTAAGCCTATTGACATAATCGTAGGCAGAATGCCCATTGCCATTAGGACTCCGTCTCTTACATTTTCAAAGATATTCCGCCACAGTTTAGGGGCTGAATAGGCTGTCACCATCGCTTGATTCCATGCTACTTTCAGGCGGTCCTTCTTTATTACCTCTTCAGGATAGCCTTCACCCGAGTAGTAATCATCACTCATTTTACTGATTGGTCTTAGACGTACCGTAATGGCTGTAACCGCAAATGTAACAACTAATGTTAACCAAAAGTAAAGATTCCAAATATGCATTAAATCCAGTGTTTTCGCGACAACAATCATAAATGTGGCGGAAACGGTTGAAAAGCCAGTGGCAATAATCACCGCTTCTCTTTTCGTATATTTTCCTTCTTTATACACCCTATTTGTAATTAAAAGTCCAATAGAATAGCTGCCAACAAATGATGCAACAGCGTCGATTGCAGACCTTCCCGGTGTTCTCCAGATTGGCCTCATGATTGGCTGCATAAAAATACCGATAAACTCCAATAATCCATATCCAACCAACAAGGCTAAGAAAACGGCTCCGATTGGAACAAGCATACCAATTGGAATGAGTAAGAAGTTTAACCAATAAGGCCCCATATCTTCAGCCATTAACCAGGCGGGACCAGCCTTAAAAATGACAAGAACGGTTGCAATTGCCCCAAGAACTTTAAATAAAGAAAAAACCACTTCCACAGCATTTTTATTCCATGTCTTCTTATAAAAGGGGTGGATGGCGCCTAACACAACAAGGATTAAGACATAATAGGATGCCCCATTTCCAACCAATGATCGAACCCAAGTCACGAAATGATCTAATGGAATAGAGCTTTTCCCGTTCCATTCGACTGGAATAAAGAACATGAAGATACCAATTGAGCTGAACAGTAAAAACTTTATAATGTTCGGAATGGTATTAATGGGCGCCAGAAAATCAGTATTTTGTTTGAGCCCTGGCTGATGGATTTCAACGGATTCTTGAAGTTTACTCATATGTTCACCTCTTTCAATAATTAACCGGAGTATTTGGGGATTCTTTATTCAAAGGCTATTTTCGCAAAGATTGTGGTTTTTTTATTGGTTAATTACGTTTTTTGCTTAAGTCGCCTCTGATTCGAACACCATGGCTCATAGACTCATCAAACTTGTCTGAGTTTCCACAGGTTCGGACACCATGACTCTTAGATTCATCAAACTTGTCTGAAGTTCCCTCTGGTTCGGACACCATGACTCTTAGATTCATCAAACTTGTCTGAAGTTCCCTCTGGTTCGGACACCATGACTCTTAGATTCATCAAGCTTGTCTGAAATCACCTCTGGTTCGGACACCATGACTCTTAAATTCATCAAGCTTGTCTGAAGTCACCTCTGGTTCAGACACCATGACTCTTAAATTCATCAAGCTTGTCTGAAGTCACCTCTGGTTCGGACACCATGACTCTAAAGTTCATCAAACTTGTCTGAAGTTGCTACAGGTTCAGGCATGATGCCTCTAAAGTTCAACAAACTTGTCCGAAGTTGCGATTAATTTAGAGTAATTTGTATAGAAAGCAACTAAGTTTACAAAAGAGCCTATTCAAAAGAAAGGGCTGCCCCTTAAGTTCTATTCCATTCTAAGATCATACCGATTTCATCTAGATATTTTTGAATGGCAGGTTCATACCCCTTTACTTGGGACAGCCATATTTCAGAGTAAAATTAAGCCTTTACATTTTCCTTTTCAAGATCCTTTGGACCAAATGTTGCCTTCGGTGACCACCATAATGGAATCTTAATGCTTTCATCAGTCAGTTTTCCTTTTCCGTTAGCTACATCACGGGCTGTATCGTAACCAGCCTGGGCATGTCGTACAACTCCGATACCTGAGTCAACGGTCATTGCCACTTCAAGTCTCATATCAGATTCTGCAGTACCATCAGCAATCATCGTTACACCCGTATGAACCGCTTCACCCATCGAGTAGTTTGCTTGTAATGCGATTAAATCACACATACCAACTGCATTTAACAGACCATTCAATACCGGCCAGTCAGAGATTAAGTCGCCGCCATCCTTCATGTTCTCAGACTCGAATGTTGGGTTTACGATGGAACCAGAGTCAAGGTTGTCACGGGAGAATGCTACTGGTCCTGCAAGTTCACCTTTCTTAATCATGTCATTTACTTTTAGGGCAAATTTCTTTCGCTGTCCAAAGCCCATGTAACAAATACGTGCAGGTAAAGCTTCGATTGGAATATGTTTCATTGCCAAATTAATCCAGCGTGTTACTAAGAGGTCATCACTAAATTCTTCAAGAATCATTTCATCAATTTTACGTAAGTCTTCTGCTTCACCTGATAAGCAGATCCAGCGGAACGGTCCGCGGCCTTCGCAGAATAGCGGACGAATGTATTCAGCAACGAATCCTGGAAGACGCTTTGCTTCTTTTGCATCAAACCCAGCATCGATACATTCCTTACGGATACTAGTGCCGTACTCGAAGGAATGTACGCCAAGATCCAATAATTTAATTAATGCTTCTAGCTCACGGATCATTGTTTCACGGGCTTTTTCTAAATAAAGATCACGATTTGTGTCGCGCAACTCTTCTGCTTCTTGAACAGTGTAACCGGATGGTAAGTAAGAGATTGGGTCATGTGCCGGTGTCATTGAGGTTGAGATATCTGGTAACCAGCCTGTTTGAAGTACTTCCTCGAATATATCTGCAGCGTTTCCTACCACAGCCACACCAAGAGGTTTGCCTACTGCCGCATATTGCTTAGCCATTGAAATTGCTTCATCTAATGTGTCTGCGACACAATCTATAAATCCTTTTTCAATTCTTCGATTAATAATTTCAATGTTAGAGTCACATAGAATCGCAACCCCGCCATGCATGGTCATTGCTCTTGTTTGGTTACCGCCCATTCCGCCAGCACCGGCAGTTAGAAGGATCTTACCAACAAGGGAATCATTATAGTGAAGGCGGGCAATAGCCGATAAGGTTTCAAATGTCCCTTGGATAACACCTTGTGTACCTATGTACTCCCATGGAGCAGCAGTATAGTTAGCATACATTGTTAAGTTCTTATCTTGAAGTTCATAGAAAGTTGGCCAGTCGGCTTTCATAATATTAGTTGTTGCCATAACAACGGTTGGTGCATATTTATGAGTTTTGAAGACGGCAACAGGCATACCAGATTGAACAACAAGTGTTTCATCATCTTCAAGCTCTTTTAACGATTTTACAATCGCATGGTAGGACTCCCAGTTTCGTGCAGCCTTTCCAATCCCGCCGTAAATAACGAGTTCTTCTGGTTTCTCAGCATTTTCCATATTATTTTCAAGCATTCTTAGGATTGACTCTTGTCTCCAACCTTTACAACGAAGTACATTTCCTCTTTGTGCCTTTACGGAATATAAAATTTCTGGCTTTGACATATACATTTCCTCCTAAAAAATAAATGTAGTATTAACTCTACTCACTTTAGATATTGCAAGTTGCGTGCCAACTTTTGAAATTCCCTTAATTTAATTAAATTCCCGCAAAGGATCTGTATGGAAACTTATAAATCACAATAAAACAAACAAGTAAATGGAAATATCTTCAAAAATATCGCAGATAGATTTTGCACCGCTTTTGTCTATAAAATCATGTAAACATAATTACCCTTGAAAACGATTACATATTCTGCGTGCAGATATTTTTTGCATGCAGACTATTAATAAAATTCAAAATAAGTGTTATATTCTGATAAGGATTATCTTTTTAAAGGAGGTAAAGAATATGATTGCACAATCGATAGGTTCTATTATTAAAAGTTTTGTTGACGGAGTGGTTGTCCTAGATGACACCTTTCATATTTTATGGTATGACCTGCATCCAGTCGTTGAATTGGATCTAATAGAAGGGCAGCATATTTTAGACCATTTCCCCTGCAAGCGGGAAAAATTAGTTGAGAATGAAAAATTCACCCTAACATTGAATCAAAAAAAGCTCTCTATTGAGGTAAAAAAGTTTTCTGCGGAAAGTGAATACATTATTCTTTGCATCGAAGACATCACAAATTTAATAGAAAATCAATCAGCACGATTATACTGCCTTGAGAAAATAATGGAATCTTTAGATGAAGGGGTCATGATGAGTGACAATGAGGGCAGGATTATCTTATATAATCATGCACAGGAAAAGCTTGAGGGATTAGACAGCCAAGAAATTATCGGAAAGCATCTTTGGTCTGCTTATAATTATAATCCGCAATATTCCGAGCATAAACATACCTTCAAAACAGGAAAGCCCATATTTTCGCGGTATCGAGCTCATTCAACAGTAAACGGAGTACCCCGGTATGTGAATTATAGTACGTTTCCTATTCAAAGAGATGGAGATACAATCGCTGTTTTTTCAGTAAGTACAAATGAATCACAGCTAAAGAATCGCTTACACCAAGCTATTGAGCAAAAAAGGCAAATTATCCAAGCTTCTGAATCTGGTTCCCGGCATTTTAACAACGGAACCACGTTTACATTTGAAAATATCAAAGGTAAAAGTTTCACCTTAAAAAATCTCATTTTAGAAGCTCAAAATATCGCGATACATAATACCGATGTGTTAATTGTCGGAGAAACTGGAACGGGAAAGGAACTATTTGCTCAAAGTATTCACAACCATAGTCCAAGGGCAGAAAATCCATTTGTAGCAGTTAACTGTGCAGCCATTCCTGAAACCTTATTGGAAAGCACACTATTTGGAACTGTTAAAGGGGCTTTTACCGGAGCATCAAATCAAATTGGGCTTTTCGAACATGCAAAAAATGGTACACTTTTTCTTGATGAGATTAACTCTATGCCGCTTACACTTCAATCGAAACTGATGAGAGTTTTGCAAGAACGTTTGGTTCGAAGGGTCGGATCGAATGACGTTACCCCGGTAGAATGCACAGTTATTAGTGCATCAAATGAGGATCCAATTAAACTGATAGAAGAAAAAAAGATGCGTCTTGATTTATTTTACCGTATCGCTCATACGAGTCTTTTTATTCCCCCTTTGAGAGAACGTAGCGAGGATATTATATTTTTTATCAACCACTTTATTGAAAAACATCAAAAGAAATTTAACAAAACTGTGCCGGGTCTTTCAAAAACATTACAATCTACACTCCTTCAATATCCTTGGCCTGGGAACACCAGGGAATTGGAGCATCTAATTGAAAATATCATCATACAAACTAGTGAATTGGAAAGTGAATTAAATATTGAGCATCTTCCTGCCTATTTACGAAATAAACTAGTATCAAAAAGTTCGTCAAAGAATAAGAAACAAAAGGAAATGGCGAAAAACCCGATTAAATCTATTTTTAGTAACTCCCAAGAGCATTATATTCAGAGGGTTTTAGAACAAAACGACTGGAATATTTCAAAATCGGCTAAATTGCTTGGGATTACCCGGCAAAGTTTACAGTATCATATAAAAAAACATGAGTTAAAAAATACCTGTACGAAGAATGAAAGGTAAAAAGGAAATATTAAATTTTATCTCAGCAGGATAGAGAAAGTTCCAATATCCAATAAAACTGAGAATGAGACAGGAATCCACTTAGATTCCTGTCTCTCTTCATACTTTTACTTACCAATAAACATTTGTGTCCAGTGGTTGCCAGACTTTTCGTAACCAACTCCAATATGAGTAAAGTTAGCGCTTAAAATGTTCTTCCTATGCCCTTCGCTGTTCATCCATGCTGTTACGACCTCTTGTGGTGTACGTTGTCCTTGGGCGATATTTTCCCCTGCTGACTTATACGAAACGCCCATGTCCCTCATCATATCGAATGGTGAACCATAGGTAGGGCTCGTATGTGAAAAATAATTGTTTTGTGCCATGTCTACAGATTTCTTTTGTGCAACTCCACTTAATTGTGTATCATGTTTTAAAGCCGGTAAACCGTTTTTACTACGTTGTGCATTGGTTAAATCAATCACCTGTTTAACGTATGCACTTACATCGCCAGTTGCTGGTGCTGGTGCCGGTGCTGCTGGTTTTGGTGCTGGTGCTGGTGCCGCTGGTTTTGGTGCCGGTGCAGCAGGCGCTGGCGCCGGTGCTGCTGGTTGTTGAGTTGGTGCTTTTGTTGTTGGTTGTTGCTGCTGTGTTGGAGTCTTTCCTTGTTGACCTCCAAATTGATACCATTGAACAGATCCGAATGGAATGTACCTATACTGAGCATGTTGAATTAATATCGCTTTTGTATGAGGGTAATTCTTACTATTCAATGTTGTTCGATCTGCTGAGATATTTAATGCATCATTATTATTGTTGTCTTTATCCACATTTACGTGATTGCGATTTACATTTCTGTTGTGGATTCGATTTGTCTGACGATCATTATTTACATTGGTTACAAAATCATCATTATTGTTTCGATTATTTGTACCTCGATCCCAATCGCTATCATTATTATCATTATTGGTGTAATCCTCGGTTAGTGGACCATTATGGTCTATCCCGTCATCTCTTCCATTACCAACATTTAAAGTGGTTTGGTCTCGATCTATCCTGCCTGTACGGACTTCATCTGCTGCATCATTTCCATTGTTACATGCAGCTAGACCAAATGTTAAAACCCCTGATAGCAGCAAGCCAAATGACTTTTTTATCAACCTGATTACCCCCTTGCAAAAATGTTTTTTTGCCTTCTTATTTTTGATTTTTTTTCAAAATATATTGATGGTATTTTCTGCATAAAAAAACCGAATGGTAATGGTTACCAATCGGTTATTTGTTATTCATATGGGGTAAATTACTATTATAAAATTTATCTTAACTAGGGAAGTTGGTATTTAAATTTAACTAAAACCCTCTTTTCCTTAACCATGCCTCACATAACCCTGGCCAAGCTTTTGCTTCAGGATGTTCCTCAGCCATCCCTAATCCATGTCGACCGCTTTCAAAAACATGAAGTTCAAAGGGAATCTTTAGCCTGTTTAACATAGTGGAAAAAAGCAAACTATTTTCTACGTCAACTGCTGCGTCATCGGCTGTATGCCAGAGAAAGGTCGGTGGAGTATCTTCTGTAATTTGAGATTCACTTGATAATAATTGAATCATTTCTAAACTTGGGCTTTCACCTAATAAATTGATTCTGCTTCCTTCATGGGTATACTCCCCCATGGTAATGACTGGGTAACAAAGTACCATGACATCAGGACGGCTGCTAATCCGTTCAATCGGATCTTCTGCCTGACTTTTTCCTGAGTCAAAATGTGTTCCAGCGGTTGAAGCTAAATGACCTCCTGCAGAAAACCCAAGGATTCCAATACGATTTTGATCTAATTTCCACTCAGAAGCATGATATCTTACCATTCGAATAGCTCTCTGGGCATCGCCTAATGGAATTGGATGACTAAATGGTGCTACTCGATAATGGAGGACGATTGCAGAAATGCCAATGGAATTTAGCCACTGCGCTACTGGGTATCCCTCATGTTCTGCACGGTGAGAGTAACCTCCTCCAGGAGCGATAATCATAACCGGATACTGCCCATCTCCCTCAACCAAAAAGGGCTCGATACTAGGACAATCTGTGTTAAATTCATTTTCTACTAGTTTGACATTGTCCCATAAAGGTATCTTTCCTATAGTAAGTTTTATATTCATACTTATTCCTCCACTAGTTCCACTGATGAAAGGGAGAAATAGTAAATGGCTTCACTATCTCTCCTTTTCATCATTATAAATTTACTAATAGCTTTGATTTTTGATTAATTTTTTCAAAAGCATTGGTTGCCGGCTTCATAATAAATAGTGCTAATAGATTACCGCTATAAAGTATACAAATTGGCGGTGCGTAGGATAGGACAAAAACGATACCGAAGCTGCCAATCAGCAAATAAAAAGTAGAAAGAGGATTCATAATCATTACAAAGAATGAGTTCTTAATTACCTTGCTAAGCTTCATATCATAATGCACAAAAATCGGAATGATATAAAACAGCATTGAAATAAATATGAACGTGATAATGAATAATGGAACATAAAGAATTGATACGAAACTATTCGATGCATTTAGTACGAACTGAAAGTCAATATACAAAATCAATCCAATAGCAAGAATGATAACTCCAAGAATATTACTCTTCAAAAAGTCTCGTTTATATGCAGTCCAAAAAGTCTTAAAAATAGACATTTCATCATTACCTAGCATCCATTTTCGAACAACTGCGAACATCGCCACCGTTGCAGGAAAAAATCCAAAGAAGATGATACCTAGAAGAGAAAATGAGATCCATAATAAATTTAAGAATGCTAGTCTTGAAATCCATTCAAGCAATTTATTTAAACTTTCTATAAATCCTGAAGTGTCCATTTGTAATCCTCCTTGAACAGTTGTACTTAACCATTGTTATTTGCTCTTTCCTGCCTTGAAGTTAGACGGTAGCCTCTATAAGTACCCTCTATGAGTGACCGTTCCTTCTTATTTTTGCTGTTTCCGGGCTCTCATAACTACTATGAGCGACCGCTCTTTCTTTTTTTTGCTGTTTCAGGGCTCTCATAACCTCTATGAGCGACCGCTCTTTCTTCTTTTTGCTGTTTCCGGGCTCTCATAACCTCTATGAGTGACCGCTCTTTCTTCTCTTTGCTTCTTTGCCACTTCCATCTACAGTTAGAAGTGGCAAAGTTTCAAATTAGATACTTTCGTTACCATGTTAGCCCTTTAATCCACTCGTACTGATTCCTTCGACAACATGACGTTGGAAGAGGAAGAATACGACGAATACAGGAATCAAGGTAACCACCGACATCGCAAACATGGCACCCCAATTCGATACGGTTTCATTACTTAGGAACATATTTAGAGCCATGGAAACGGTATATTTTGTAGGACTGTTTAAATATAATACAGGCCCTAATAGGGATTCCCACGTCCAATAGAAAGAGAAAATTGCTGCTGTAGCTAAAGATGGTTTAATTAATGGCAAAATGATCTTCGTGAAAATCTTGAAGGTACCGCAGCCATCAATAATGGCCGCTTCATCGAGCTCTCTAGGAATTGTCCGTATAAATTGAACGAGAAGGAAGATAAAGAACGGATGTCCAAAATATGCTGGTATTGCAAGTGGTTTAATAGAGTTAAGCCAATCTAGTTTCGCGAAAATGATATATTGCGGTACCATTAACACATCATGTGGAAGCATCAAGGTAAGCATCATAATTCCAAACCAAATTGCCTTTCCTTTAAACTCTAAACGTGCAAAGCCGAAGGCAATAAATGCAGACGATATTACTTGTCCAATTAAGGTAATCACGACTAGGATGGCAGTATTTTTGATAAATACACCGAATGAATTTCCGCCAATCCCTTCCCACCCGTCTACAAAGTTCGTCCAAATCCAGGTTTCTGGTATCAGTGATTTAGCCGTAATAAAGATTGTATCACTTGGTTTAAATGAGCTCATCACGAGCCAAATAACTGGATAAAGCATTAAAATCGCAAAGGCACCGACTAGTATATGATAGATCCACCATCTTGGTGATTTTAACTTCGATGTCATGGTTATTTGCCTCCTTCTGATTCATAGTGAACCCAATATTTTGATGTCGTAAAAATAATGACTGTTAAAAATCCTACGATAATAAGCATGACCCATGCCATTGCTGAAGCATATCCCATATTGAAGAACTCAAAACCTTGGATGAATAAATATAATGAATAAAGGAGTGTTCCATCTAACGGTCCGCCTGTACCTTTTGAGATAATAAACGCTGGCACGAATGTCATAAATGCAGCAATTGTTTGCATAACCGTATTGAATAGAATAACCGGGCTGAGCATTGGAAGAGTAATTTTGAAGAATTGCTGTATACCATTGGCTCCGTCAACACTAGCAGCTTCATAATAACTTTTTGGAATACCTTTCAATCCTGCTAAGAAGATCAGCATCGAGGAACCAAATTGCCATACTGACAAGAAGATGAGCATCCATAATGCCGCAGTCGGATTACCAAACCATTTCACGATTGGAAGTCCAAGTAAATCAAGTAAAATGTTAACAATACCTAAGTCACCAAAAACATTACGCCACATAATCGCAACAGCAACGCTGCCGCCAATTAGGGATGGTAAATAGAACAATGAGCGATAGAGTCCAACTGCTCTTGAAGTTGTATTTAATATCACAGCAATTAATAATGCAAATATTAGTCTTAAAGGAACCCCAGCAAGCACATAGATGAGTGTAACTTTTAATGATTGCAATAAGCGCGGGTCAGATGTAAACATTTTTTTGTAGTTTTCAATTCCTATCCATTGTGGTGCAGCAAATAAATTATAGTTTGTAAATGATAAATATAAAGACGCTATTATCGGAATTAACGTAAAAGCAAGGAATCCAATAATAAACGGACTGATAAACGCATACCCTGTCAAGTTTTCCTTGATGGCACGGCTTCGTTTGCTAACAGAGCGAATGGGGATATCTACTTTTACATTTTCCTTTATCACACGTGTATTCATTTATTCAACTCCTTATTCTTTGGCTTCTTTCCCTAAGATGAAAGGACGATAGCTGATCTAATTAAGTGATCAGCTACCGAAGTGGAAATTATTATTTGTTTTGTGCTAGGACGCTTTCAGCTTGTTGTCTAAACTGTTTTGCAGCATCTTTCACTGATAGATTTCCATAAGCCATTTGTTCAGCTAAACTGTCAAGCGTTTCAATTACTTCTCCGGCACCAACTGGGTCTGGACCATCGAATTCTGAGCTATTTCCTTCTGCCCAATCAACATAATCAAATACTTGGACTTGTGCCGGTGAAAGCAGTGGCTTTAATGCTTCTTTAACAACAGAAGAACCAGGGACACCACGGTCACCAAGATTTAATTTGTTCGCTTCAATATCATTGATCATGAAATCGATGAACTTTGCAGCTTCTTCTTTATGTTCTGAATTATTTCCAACAGACCAGAACATACTTGGTTTTAAATATAAACCTTTTTCGCTGTCAGGACCTGGCATTGGAGCGATAGCAAGTTCTCTATTTGCCACTTGTTGAAGCCCTACAAACTGGTTAGACCATTGCCAGATACCAATTGCATTTTGAGTAACGACAGGATCATCTTCGATCCCTTTTAACTGTGCTAAGAAGTCAGGTGTAGGAACCGCTTTATCCTTTACTAAACCAGCTGTCATGTTGAAGAAATCCTCGAACAGCTTGTCATCTTTATATCCTAGAGATGCACCATCTTTGCTATAAAGTGACTTTCCTTGTGTTCTTAAGTAATAGTTGAAGAATACATCGGCTTTCATTCCTGTATCCATGAATACGCCAGCAGCTTTTGCTTTTGCTGCGATTTCTTTGTAATCGTCCCAAGTCCAATTTTCAGGGATAGAATCTACACCAGCTTTTGCAAGTACTGCTGGATCATGATGGAAACCAACAACGTTTACACCAGCATTAATTCCATATAACTTGTCGCCAAGTTTACCGCCGTTGATGATATTTTCAGCAATATCTTTTGTATTGATTTGTTTATCCAAATATGGAGTTAAATCAGTAATTTGGTTATTTTGCGCATACTGTGAGAAGTATGATAGGTCCATTTGGACAATATCAGGAAGCTCATTTGCTGCTGCTTGTGGAGCTAGCTTTTTCCAGTAGTCATCCCATGCTGCATATTCTGCTTCGATTTTTACATTTGGATTTTTTTCTTCATACATTTTAATAATTTCTAGAGTATAATCATGTCGTGGCTGCGAGCCCCACCATGCAATTCGAAGAGTAACTTTTTCATCTTTTTTATCATCTTTTGAATCAGAATCAGAATCGTTGCTGCTTGTTGAACTACTACCGCTACATGCAGCTAATGAAAAGGCTAAAACAAAAGTTAATAATAAAACTAAGAATTTTTTCATTTTTTCTCCCCCTTATTTTTTACACTTTTATGTAAGTGTTTACATTTACTATTATAAAATCTTGTCGGAATTGTCTGAATCCAATTTTCCGCTTAGTTTGTTCAAAAATCAGACATTTCAAAGAAATAGAAAAGCTCCCATGGAATAAGCAGTCTATTGCTTGTTCCATGGGAGCCTTTATCGTTGAAGAAACCTTAATTCTTTTTTGATAGGATTTTATTTGCTTCCGTTCTAAAAATTTGTGCTCCTTCCTGTGGGGTTAGTTTTTTAAACAAGATTTGTTCTGAAACATCTTGTAAAATTTTCACTACCTCGATACCTCCAAGGGGATCCGCTTTCTCAACATTACTATTTGAATTTTTCACTTTATTTACGTAATCGAATACGATTCTCTGATTTTCGGATAAATCTTCTTCTATTTTCTCGACTACATTAGAAGAAATCGGAACCCCTCTTTCACCCTTAATTACCTTATTTGCTTGAATATCATTTATAAAGAAATTAATGAATAGAGCAGCTGCCTCTTTATTCTTTGAACTTTTTGACATTGAAAAAAGCATACTAGGCTTCACTGTAAGTCCTAACTCTTGGCCAGGTCCTGGTGGAGGAATAAGCTCGAGCTGCCGGTTTGCTGCTTCCAAAAAACCGAAATATTGGTTGGAATATGCCCATTGCATCGGAGTTTGTTGATTTACGATTAACTCATCTTCTATTCTTTTTATTTGTTCTGTAACATCTGCTCTTGGAAAGGCCCCTTTTTCCAGCATTCTTAATTGCATCTCGAAATAATCAATAAACAATTGATCATCCTCATATCCTAAACCAGTTCCAGTTTTATTATATAAATTCATTCCTTTCGTCCGTAAATAATACGAAAAGAATACATCCGGGGATTTCATTCCGTTTGTACCATAAATTCGTTTTTCTTTTTGAACCTGTAAAGCAATTTCTTCAAAATCACTCCATGACCAATCAGGCTTTGGATAGTCATCGACCGCTGAAGAAAGTAATGGGCGATCTACGATAATGGCTGGTGCATTAATTCCTAATGGAAATCCATAAAAATTTTTGCCGATTTTTCCGCCAGAAAGAATTCCCGTACTGATTGATTTTGTCTTAATTACATCTTGTTTAATATAGGGGGTTAAATCCTCTAGTAGGTTATTATCACTGTATGGTCTAAGATAAAGCAAGTCCATTTGGATGATGTCAGGAAGTTTATTACCCGCTGCCATCGGGGCGAGTCGTTTCCAATAATCATCCCAATTTGCATATAAGGGCTCAACATTAATATTTGGATATTTCTCCTCAAACAATTCAATTACTTCCATTGTATAGTCGTGTCGTGGTTGTTCTCCCCACCAGGCAATTTTTAAAGTAATTTCCTCTTTAGCTTTACTCTCAGCGGAATCTACGATATTCAATTTCCCGCAACCACCAGTGAAAATTACCATTACTAGGGATAAAGTTGAAAACAATAGTTTTTTCATCGTTTTTTTCCCCTTTGACTATATTTTACGATCCTTGTAAGGATTCTCTCTTGTATTCTGATGGAGTAAAACCAGTGTGTTTTTTAAATACCTGACTAAAATATTGAGGATTTTCACCATAACCAATTTTTTCAGCAATTTCGAATACCTTTACATCATTTTCCTTTTCTATTAAATTAATAGCCAATTCAATTCTTAATCTCGTTATATAATTTGAAAACTTTTCTCCTGTTTCTTTTTTAAACAGCTTCCCAAGATAATCAGCATTCATATACAACATTTCATTTGCAACCCAATGCAAGGATAAATTTTGATTACCAATATACTGATCAATCGTCTCGATGACTTTATTGATAATCGTTGAATGTTTATTATTATTGTGTTCAAAAAAGGAAAGAGTAATTTCTCGGGCAACGCTTTCAAAAAAGGATTTTAAATTTTGAATCGTGTCTATTTCTAAGAGAAACGTTAATTTTGTTAAATACATAGTCATATCTTTAGGTTCACATAACCGTATCATGGCATTAAATAATTGGATCACATATGACTTTGTGATATTAATATCGAGTCTTAAATCTATTAAATGATTAAAAAATGTGTTTATTTCTTTAGTCACATCTGTCCAGGACCCTGATTTCACTAATCTACAGAAGGTTTGATCATCATAATAGAATTCTATTTCATCTGAAGGGTTTTGATAGGCAATGTCCTTCTTTGTTATGACTCCCCCTTCCCCTAAATAAAAACGATACGTTAAACAATCGAGGGCTTCATTATATAATTTATTGGCATTACTAATTTTCCCTGATTCGCTAATCGCAACTGTCGAATCAATCTGGTAATATTGATAGAATGTATGTTTAATTTTTTCAATTTGTGAATAAAGTTTAGGGTAGTTACAGTAATCCTCAATTAGAAATAATATGGTTTCCCCTACTGAACAACTAACAATATATGAATCAAAAATATTTTCAGCAATTTTTCTGATTGCAAACATGTGCTCAAATTCAAATTTCCCCTCTAGTTGAAATAAAACGAGCCTAACCTTGGGAGTATTTAAATCTATATTAAAAAGGTTTTGATAATACTCTAAGTCTTTGTTTTCATAATGATTGGTAATAAACTCTTTAAGCAGCTGTTCTTTGGCATAGGGAAGAACACTTTCGAGAGTTCCCTTCATTTTCTGGATAAATTGTTCTCTCTTTTGGTTTTGATTAAAATCCTCACAAATCTCCGAAACTGCATCCATTATCGTATTCTCATTACAAGGTTTTAATAGATAATGCTTCACGCCGTATTGCATGGCTTGTTTTGCAAAATCGAATTCACTAAATCCTGATAATAAAATAAATCGTATTTCAGGAAAAACGCTATGAACTTTTGCAACTAGCTCAAGACCATTCATACCAGGCATTTTGATATCACTAATCACAATATCTGGTTTGTTTTGTTCGATTATGTTGTAGGCCTCTATACCATTTCTTGCCGTCCCAATTAAACTTGTCCCAATCGACTCCCAATTAATGACCTTTGACATTCCTTCGGTAATGATTCTTTCATCATCGACTAATAATACCTTATACATGGTCTTCCCCCTTATCGAAAGGTAAAACAATGATAACTTTCGTTCCTTTATTGGGTTCACTTTCAATCCTTACTCCATATTTCTCCCCATAAGACAATTTTATTCTGTCATCAATATTTGATAAGCCAACCCCTTGTCCACGGGTTTTCACTTCTCCTTTTTTTAACTTTTCTATAAAAGCAGACTCCATTCCCGGTCCATCATCTTCTACAATTAGTTTAATAGCTTCTTTATTTATGATCGAATAAATACTAATTTTACAAGAATCAATCTTCGGCTCTAGTGCATAATGAATGGCATTTTCAATAAGTGGCTGCAGTGTTAACTTCGGAATATAGTATGGGTAAATATCTGAATCTACCAGCATGTGGAAATCCAATCTTTCTTCAAATCTGTATTTCTGAATAATCACATAATTTTTTACAATACTAAGCTCCTCTTCAATCGTTATCAATGGTTTTTTTAAGCTAATTGAATTACGCAGGAGAAACCCGAGTGATTCTACCATTCTAGAAATTTGTGTCTGCCCATTGCCTTTTGCTAACCAATTGATGGATTCTAGCGTATTGTATAAAAAGTGAGGATTAATTTGGGCTTGCAGCGCCTTAAACTCAGTCTCTTTTATCGTAAGCTGCTTAGAGTAATTTTCATTTATTAGTTCATCAATTTGTTGGATCATGGTCTGGAAATTTTGCTGGAGGTTACCCACCTCATCATCCTGCAAAATCGAGGTTTTAAGTGCTTTTTTTCTTGCTTCCTTAAAGTCCCCCACTTTCACATATTGCATGCCCGCTACAAGATTCTCTAAAGGAATCGTAATGTTTCTGGCAAATCGGATACCAAAAATCGTGACGCCAACAAACATCAGAATAAATATGATGATTAAAAATGTTTTAACCTTATTGATATTTTCAAAGATTTGATTAAAGGGAATAACATTCAAGTAACCCCAATCAAAGTAGCTGGATTTAATATGTACTAGAAAGTAATTTTTATTATCAATTTTTTTGATTTGATAGCCTGAATTGATTGTGCCAGAATCTAATGATATTGCTGCTTCTTTAAATGGAGAATTTGTTTCTTTTGGAAATATTTGATTGTTATCACTAACGATTAAAAATTCCCCATCCATTTTTTTTGATCCCTCTAATATATTTCCAGCGAGTTTATCCATATTAAGATAGATGATAATCGTACCTAAATTGTCAAAGCTTAAATTCCGAAACTGTCTTATTTCTCGTGCGGTAGCAAATATAAAATCATTTTTCTCTGGATTTAGCCAGACATTACTGCCATTAGCCTTGATGGCTAACTTAGTAATATCGATTTTTTGCTCTGGCGTTAATTCAAATGTCCTTGGCCCCACCACATACTCTTCTCCATTTGTATCAACTACATTAACCGATTGGATGTATTCTTCTTTGTTTGCATAGCTTAGCAGCTTATCCAACATGTTGGTGCGCAGGCGAAATTTTTCATATTCGGTACTATCCTCTCTTACCGAAGATAAGTATTGTTGAATTTGGGGATCTGTCAAAATATTATAGGATAGGTCCTCTAAATCTTTTAATTCACTTTCAATACTATTAGAGGATGTACTTAAAACTTGTGAGGACTTACTATAAATTTGCTCATCATAAATTTGAAAAGCATATGTTAATCCGAAAAAGGTAAAAGAAAATGAAATTACCATGATCCATGACACAAGTAAGAAAAGTTTGTATTTTATTTTTAGGTTCAAATACTGCTTCCTTAGTCTTTGAAGTACCTTCATCATATAGAGTAAGTCTCCGTTTGTTTTTTTTATTCCATTGTAAGCGTAGCCAAATTAATAAAAATAAAAAATAATCAACTTGTCCGTATGAAATTAATTCGATTTTATCATTTATATACCTTTTTTCATAGAAAATTATGAAAAATTTTATATATTTAGTGTTTCGACAAATATGTACGTACAAGCCAAAAACCCTCAAAGGTTCTTGAGGGCTTTTGATCGAATCTATTATTTTTAATAAGTGGAGCTATTTAATCTAAATAAAATACTTGCTTTAATTCGTATGAAACGGGGCTATTATCGGGATTGGTTTCCATAATGTCTTTCATATGGTCCCACCATTTTTGACAAATTTCTGTTTTCGCCATATCACTCCATTTTTCTTCACTCTCAATTTCTACATATGCGAACAGATTATTGGTCTTCTCGTCTAAAAAAATGGAATAATGATGTGCGCCATGATTTTTTAATTCCTGTTCCATTTCCGGCCATAATTGATCGTGGCGTTTTTTATATTCTTCCTGACATCCTTTGAACACTTTCATAACCGATGCTTTTCGAATCATAAGATCCCCCTTTAAAAATTCACTTTTGATTGAATTGAATTATTTTATATTCAAATTTTCCCAGTTTCAGTTTTCCTGGTTCTACTGCACTATTCGTCTGCAAATCTATTCCTGTCTGCGGAATGGTAACACTTCCTCCATTACCATCCATATTAATTACAAACCAAATAGAATAACCTGCTCCCTGGCGTGGAGCAACGATAGTCCCTTCTGAAACGTCGGTTCGGAGGGTAACTCCTGCTTCTTGTGAGTAGTGCTCAATCAGCTTCCTTAGTAACACATCCCCCGTCTCGCCCATTGGCATTGAGCCAAGCATAACCATTTTTCCTGCACCAAGCTTATGCTCTGTGATAAAGGATTTCCCTTTAGCAAGTCCCTCTTCGATGATGCCGACTGCTTGATTGGAGTCTGCCTCCATAACTGAACTCCACAGTCCTAAAGGAGCAGAGATATCAAAAGCACGTCCGATTGTCCCGGTATCATCTAAAGGAAAGGTAAATAATACTTCAGCACCAGCTGTTTTTTCAAGTTCACCTAATGCCCTATCAGTATGGACGGTATGATTTTCAGTTCGTCCACCTGTTAATGGTCCTGCAATCCAAATCCCGCCATTTTCAACAAACTGCCGTGCCCGGGCATTATATTCAGGTGACAAATATTGAATAAATGGAGTGAAAAGTACCTTATACCCCTCAAGGTCTGCACCTTCCGGAATCACATCGCGATGAATACCCATTGATAAAATACGCTTGTAAAAATCAGTAACTAAACCGCGATGATTTAAGCTTCGATGTGGTTCTGTTTTTAAGAAAGCCTTAGCCCTGTCTGAATAAGTGATAGCCACTTCTGCCTGACTTGGTTTAGTCGATACGATAATTGGTTCAAATTCTTTTCGCATTTCTTCCACTTCTAAGACATTTTGATAACCAATCGTAGGTTTACCCCAGGCACTTAAGACAGAACCATGCGGCTGTTCACAGCCCGAACGCTGCTGCCTCCAAAGCCAATAACAAAAGGCTTCTGCTCCCAGTGCATAAGCGGCTGCTGCTTCCACTTTTAAATACCCGTTTGGATGTGGGCTTGCATAGCTTTCTAATGACGCGGCGTAGGATGGACTCGTCTCCATAACCCAGAAAGGTCTGTCCTTTTTAAGATTTCTCCACAGGTCACTATTAATCAAGTAAGCTGGAAAATTATCGATGGCTGCATACGTATCAAAAGATGCAAAATCCAGGTTTTGGAATAGCCTTTCGTTATCTACACTAAAGAAAACAGAGCTATTATGGGTAATAGGGGCACTGGAATATTTCCGGATGATTTCAGCCTGCTCATCGGCAAACTGAGCAATTTTTTCCATTGAAAACAATTGATACATAGTACTCAGTGAAGAATTGTGTAAGAATGGTGCCGTCCCTGGCTGTGGCACCTGTTCAAAGCTATGATAATATTCACTCCAAATTTTTGTTCCCCATGCGTCATTAAGATTTTCAATCGTTCCATAGCGTTCCTCTAACCAAACATGCCATAACTCCTTACAGGTATTACACATACATTCGCTGACATGACACTTAAACTCGTTATCCAGCTGCCAGCACATCACACCTGGCAAACTTCCTAATGCTTTTGCGATATGTTCCGTGATAAGTGCTGCTCTTTCTCTAAAATAAGGATGGTTGGTACAGGCATGCTGCCTTGAGCCATGCCCCATTACCTTTCCGTCAGCATCCACATACATCCGTTCTGGATGATTGTGAGAAAACCAGATAGGAGGAGTGGGTGTCGGTGTACACATGACCGTTTCAATACCATTTTCATAAAGTTGGTTAATCATTCTTGTAAAAAAGCTAAGGTCAAACTTACCTTCTTCAGGCTCCATCGATGCCCAGGCAAACTCTCCGATCCTGACAACATTAATACCGGTCTTTTTCATTTCGATAATATCTTCTTCGATTACTTTTTCATCCCATAGCTCTGGGTAGTATGCAGCACCATGATATAATTTCTTACTCATCTATTTCACCTCATTTTACAGAGTTCTATCAATCTATTCCTTAATAAACTGGGTAATTGGTAATTGCAATTCTTTTATCCCTTCGATTACCAGTTTGCCGACTTCCTTTGCACCGTGTTCACAAAAGTGGGTATTATCCTGAATGCCATCAGGGTAATTTGGATTTTCATTTGCACTAAACCAAATGAATAATTGTTTTGAGCCTTCAGTGCCTAATGATTGATAAAGCTTTTCTGTTTTTTTCCATAAATTAATAAGCTGGACATCCAGTTTTTCTGCTAATTGCATCATCGATACCGGATAGTCCCCGAGAGTATTTACCATTCGGCCCTCTTCATCAAAATTTCTTCGGTGAACAGAAGTAATTAAGACCGGGATTGCACCTTTATCCCGTGCACAGTTTACATATTCCGTCAAATATGATTGATAGGTGGTAAAGGGCTGGGTACCGAACGATTTTTGATCGTTATGTCCAAATTGAATAAACAGGTAATCGTTCTTCTGAATGAATTCTAGTATTATACCTAAATAACCTATTTCAATAAAAGTATTGGTGCTAGCTCCACCCTTTGCAAAATTATGAACCTTAATGCCTTCTGAAAAAAAGGATTGAAACTCTTGCCCCCAGCCGGCCATTGGCGCCTCATTCCGCGGACAGCACGCAACGGTAGAGTCACCAGCTAAGAATATATTCGTCAATATTATCCCCTCCCTTTAAATATCGTTTAATCCTTAATCTTGAAGGAACTTAACTGCTAATCTTCGTGCCAGTTCATCATCTGATAACGGATTTCGGTGAGTATTCTCCAAATAAATATACTTTTCCGTTTCCGGCATTAGGTACTCTTTGTACCATAAAAAGAAATCAGGACTGTCTCCCTGCATCCGTAGAAATTTACGCAGAGCTTCCAAAGAATAAATGGTGCTGTCAATGTTTGTTAACCAATCACCACGATAAAAATTTTCCCACTTTCCATGCTCTGCACGTTTTAAAGCTCGTTTACACTCCTTGTAATGATCGATTGATTTCGATGCATAGACAAAAGCAAGCGGATTATCATTTTTGGTAAAAGAAAGATAGGCTTTACAAAGGGATATAAAACCTTTACATCCGAAGGCATGTAATTCCGCTTGCAGAATCAGCTGATCGGAGAAAAGTTGACGGTCTTCTTTTGGCAGCTTCAAAGAGAGATTCCTGCACTGATTTAAAAATTCTTCCCAATGTACTAACCCAATTTCACACTTTTTCAAGAACCAATTCACTTGATCGGTAAAAGTAATTTCTCCTGTGGCCCAGTACAGTCTTTCCATCGGAATATTTGTTTTCCCCTGAAGCCAATGTCCAATAATCTTCCTTGCAGGATGGTGATAAAATTCATCCCCTGCTTTGTCATCTGAATGAGGACCATAGAAAATAGTATTTTCAAAATATCTTTTGTAAAGCATTGCAATTTCTTTGTTTTCAGTTCCATAAAGTCGTTCAATATATGTTTGTAAATGATTTTCTATATTTATAGTGCCGTGATTCCATAATTCACTGACAATATCCAGCGGGTAAAGATGCATGCGGATATTGCCGCTGTTAAGCAGCAAGTAGGATAATGCACCAGCATCAAACGCCTTTTCTAGCTCCTCTTTAATAAGTTCTGGCGGAGATGGAAACATCGTTAAATGATTCGAAGCCTGGAGGTCATGGAAAGTTATATGATAATAAATTCCATGCTCCCCTGTTTCATTAGCTGCCGGAAGAGAAGGAATCCTGTAGTTTTCATTTCCCTGTCTCCGGGTCACCATTTTCCCATACCCATTATCAGCCCATATTTTAATAACTCCTTCAGGTACCTTCACATGTCCTGCTTTGTACAGTTCGGATATTTCACCATATAAAGCCATGGAACAGACAGGGTTTTCAACGGAGTTCCTAATCATTTCAAATTGCCTATGCACAACTTTTGATATCATAGCTCCTCTACTTTCCGGTGTATCAAATTCCGGATCGTACTGCCAGAAAGGAGCATCTCCCTGTCCGCGAAACGAAAGTACCCAGACAATTTTCTCATTCTTTTGTTTCTCAATGGCTTCTTCCCATAAAGACTCGAATAACTCTGGATTTTGTTTGTAGCTGGGTTTCTTTCCTGGAAATGCCCTTAAGAACATTTCTGCCCCCAAAGGTTCAGCGTGATGATGGGTAACCCATAAACCCATTTCCGCTGCTAAATCACCATGAATGCCATTTTTCGGTAGATCAGTACCGGGGATAACCATATTCCCGCCGCACCTTAATAATGCTTCGAAAACGGGATACCATACCTCTTTTGACGGAGGGTAATCTTCCTTCCATCCAATCAGAAAGACCTCATCATTGACAAACCAGCCACGGTATTTCACCTTTTTTTCAGAGGAATTAAACTCTACAGCTGGTATATGAATCTCAGATTTGGGTATAATTTGCAAATCTGCCCAGAACCAAAAAGGGTCCACACCTAAGTATTGATGACTGTAATGAAGTAAACCATAGATGATTCCTAAATCGTCATAGCCAATGATTTGGAAAGAACACTTCCCATTGTTTTCTGTAAACCGAAAGCCGTAGGCTTCTGGTCTTTGTGGGCATTCCTCATTATGTGCGGCATATCGAATGACTATATCGGCAGCCTCACTATTTGGAGAACAGAGTTTTGGCATTTTTCCAAATACCTTTTCATGATCTCTCATGATCATGTCCACTGCATGCCTGACCGGGGTGGTGACCGTTGCAGGCAGGGAGAACGTGGAATTACCATCGATCACTAGATAGGAAAGCTTCAATGATTAATCCTCCTTTATCAGTAATTTCTATTAATCTCTTAATCTCTTAACTAATAAGAGTTCTACCTGCAAAATAACCCGTGGAACATCCAGTTATTCCACAGGTTATTTTTTACTCTTGTCTATTTTCTCTTTTTAATAGTAACGATAAAAAGGCCAGTACTAGTCCTTGTCCCCATCCCTGTACACGTTTATAAGGGACTTCTTTGTATCCATCGGCATCAAACATTACAGCCGTTCCTGCAGAAACCCCCATAACAGAACCATCCTCTTTGATTTGGCTGAGAATGGCTTCAACTGCTTTTTGAGTATATTTATTGTATAATTTCCCACTCGTTAACAGTGCTGCAGCAATCCCGGCTGAGCCTGAAGTTTCTAAATAAGAGTCCGGGTCGTCAACAATCGTATGCCAAAGACCTGAATCTGATTGTAATCTTACTAATGAGCTTAACTGATCACGCAACGAACCCTGAATCACCATAAATGATGGATGCTGAACCTCGATAAGTTCTAGTGCTCTGGCCATTGTATAAGCAGCCCAGCTGTTTCCCCGTGCCCAGAAAATACTGGACATATGATTTTGGGCGATGTTATCCCAGCCATGATAATACAGGTTTGTCCTATCATCCTGGAGAAAATTTTCATGACCATGATATTGCTTTAATCCAAAGTTAAAATACTCTTCCCTTTTTAACAGGTGCCCGATTCTCAAAAGGAAATATCCGGCCATAAACATGGTATCAACCCATGCCTGCTCTGGGAATTGATATTTCGTGCCATTTACAGTATGCTGCAACACTCCATCCGCAAACCTCTCGGCATCATGAAGGAGATAATCTGCCATTTTTATTGCTGTCTCTATATACTTTTCATCATTGGTCGCTTTGTATAGAGTTAATAGCACGTGACCAATCGAGGAGGCATTTACCGTTAACCTTGGCAGCCCATCCTCTAATTCTGCATCAACCCATTCCTTAATCTTTTGAAGGTATTTCTCTTCTCCGGTCGCTTCATATGCTTCGGCTACACCAAAAAAAGCAACACCTCCTGGCCAATCCCAACTAAAATCCATATTATATGTTCTTTCAACAACCGTCTCAATTGCTTGAGATACCTTGTTTTCTTCAAGTACTAACTGTGGCATACATATCCTCCTTAATTTGGAACCAAAAGGCCCATTGATTCCCTCTACCTCGATTTTCTGTGTTCAACGGTCACCAAAAGCTCTAAAAAACAGACTTTTGCAAAGAGAGATCTACATTACTATTTAATAATTCCTTAATCTTCATCGGTTTATTTTCTTTCACGGAACGCCATACGCCTTCACCAACTGCAATTGAGTATGCTCCTGCCTCTGCACCAGCTAAGATGGAGTAAGGACGAGTCTGGTCAACTCCCATAAAGAGGTCCTCTAACAATACAGGGTCTCCGCCGCCGTGTCCCCCTCCGGTTTGGAGAACATGAATGGTCTCTTTTGCCCCGCCAAATAATGGATAGAACTCAATCGTTTGTTCTGGAACAGAAAATGGAATTCGGCTTGGTTCGTGAAATTCATTGGTTTCAATTCTTCCTTTCGTTCCATTAATGGCTAACCGATATCCTTCATATGGAAGCGAGAAATTTACGGAATAGCTTAAGAATGCACCTTTATCATATTTAACAGTGGCTACATAGGTATCTTCGATTTCAATTTCGTGATCAAAGATACAAGAATCAGGACGATAATGGGTATAGTTTTGTGCCGACTTTTCTATGCTATCGGCTTTAATATGGTCGTCTTTAACTGCTATATTATTTCTACGGTTTGACCAGCGCATATAGTATGCACACGAGAGTTTCTCGTCACATGTACTACAATAACGGTTATCGGTTTGGCTTGGATTAAATTCTCCGTCCTTTCCGAAGTAATTTAAGGCCCCATATGCAAATACTTCTTCTGGATTCTGCTCAAGCCACCAGTTGACTAGGTCAAAATGGTGTGTGGATTTATGGATCGATAAGCCGCCTGAAAAATTTCGGCTGCGGTTCCATCTTTTAAAGTAACTGGCGCCATGATAGGTATCAATATACCAATTTAAGTCTACGGAAGTGACTCTGCCTATTTTTCCTTCTAGAATCAGCTCTTTTATTTTTCGGTGGAACGGATTGTATCGATAGTTAAAGGCGACGATTACTTTTCCCTTACTTTTCTGTTCTGCTTCTACTACTCTTCTAGCATCCTCCGCCTTTGTTACCATTGGTTTTTCTGTAATTACGGTTAGGTTATTCTCTAAACCTTGTAATATATAATCAATATGGGTATCATCTCTGCTTGTTACAATGACTGTGTCAGGATTGGTTTCGTCAATCATTTGTTGGAATTGATCTGGATTGTAAGAAGGGACAGATTTTAATTCAGAAAAACTATCTTTGCAGATTTCTATTCTTCGCGGGTCGGTATCAAGTATTCCTACAACTTGATTGTTTGAACCAAATTGATGAACGATTGAATGAATAAACATTCCTAATGCTCGATTACTTAACCCACAAACTACGATTCTATTCATTGTCAACCCCCTTGGTAATATCAGTGAAAGTTAATATTTCTCCGTTAAGAAAGCTATACTTTCATCAATAAATGGTTCTTTTGTTTCTTCTAATAGGATGTTTATATATGGTTTTTTCTCTTTTACAACGTTCAAAATATACTCATAGTTTAATAGTCCTTTACCAACTGCGGTTGGTATTAGCTGGTTGTTTTCAATGATAAAGTCCTTTGCATGCAGCATGACTACTCTGTCACCAAATAGATCCATGGCTTCTTGAAAAATCTCTTCTTGATTTTGGTATGTATCTATTGTTAATAGATTTACCGGGTCAAGAATCACTTGTAAATTATTAGAATGGATAGAATCTAAGAGTCTCTTCATTACTTTCGGCGAGTGGACAGGATGGTTTACTCCTGCTTCAATACCAACAATGACTCCGAACTTTTCTGCTTCCTTAACAAGTTCAGTGACACTTTCAACCACTTCTAAAAAAGGTTCTTCCTTGAAGTTCTCTTCGGTATAGAAAATCTCTGCATTTACGTTTCCGGTTTCCGTCGCAACGATGCTGCAGCCAAAATCCCTGGCAAAGCGGATATGCTCTTTAAAGCGCTCCATCCCTTTTCTTCTCTCATCTGAATCCGGATGAATCATATTAAAATAGCAGCCTAATACCGCAATTTGAACTTTATACTTTGCGAATACACTTCCAACATACTGGGCAAAACCTGGACTTAAACTACCTGTATCCGTATTCATGTTCGCTAATGATTTACTTAAAGCCAACTGAACGGATGTAAATCCTTTACCATCAATTTTTTGTACTAATTCATCCAGTGGCAGGTTTTCAATATCATGTGCTCTTATTCCAATGTTCATCATTTACATCCCCACCTATAATTCTTTTTATATTCTGTAATGTAAGTATTCTACTAGTGATAGAATCGCCATTGATTGTCCATACGGCATAGCTGTGACAGGGATTTGCTTGTAAAACTCTTGTGTTTCCCCCATTGCTGTTCCAGCTGATACATGCTGTAACTCTCCAGTTTCATCTATATTTTCAATAACAGCCTTAATGGCCTTTAATCCCATATCCATGTATTTCTTTCCAACATAGCGTTTACGGACCGATCTTAATGTTCCAAAAGCAAAACCAGCTGTGCAGGATGCCTCAACATAGGAGGTTGGATCGAGCAGCAGGGTATGCCATAAACCGTTTTCATTTTGGCATGTTTCAAGTGCTTCTAATTGTCTTTCTAACGTATCAATCAGGATTTGACGAACGGGATCCTTTTCATTTAATTCTACTAAATCCAGGAATTCAGGAATCGCAATCGTTACCCAAGAATTTCCACGCCCCCATAATGCTTCTGCAAAATTGTGATTTCCTTCAAATGTCCACCCATGGAACCATAATCCAGTTTTCTTATCAAATAAATACTTTATATGTATCAAAAATTGTTTTTTAGCCTCTTCGACATATTCCGGTTTATTTAACAATAAACCAATTTTTGTTAAAGGCAGTACGCTCATCATTAACGTGTCATCCCATAGTTGCTGATAATTTTCATTTCCAAAAACAACATGCTGGATGCCGCCATCCTTAGTTCTTGGCATATCGTAGTACAGCCAGTCACCCCAGGTTTCTAGGTATGGAAGATAGGTTGGATTCCCTGTTTCTTCATACAGGTATGCAAGCGTTAACATTTGTACCATCGTGTTAACATTTTTTTCGACAGGAGGTTCTTTAAACTGATCATCAAACCACTTTACAATAATAGTTAATACTTCTTCCTTTTTGGTTAATTTATAATATTTCATCATTCCATAAAGGCCTACACCTGCTGTCCATTCCCAATAGTTAAAGCTCTTATTATCAATTTTTCTGCCATCAGCCAGCGGTATCGCATATTTCCCGTCTGGATCGTTTAGGTTAATTAAGTTATCAATCAAGAGTTCAATTTTCTGTTCAATTTCAAGTCTATGCATTTATGATTTCCTCCTCTTATGTAGTGAAAATTGGTAAGGTTAATTTTAAAAAAAAGATTTCCAGGGTATACAGTTTCATTATATTTAAACTAATTTAAGTATTTAATGTAAAATTCAGTTTTTATTTATTAAAAAACAGTGTTTTCACTCGTTCTATTTAGCGGTTTTTTCATGGAGAATTGATGATGATAATCCAACTTGTAGTCTAATAGGTCATTTAGTCTATGAAAATAGACATACTCGGTGGTATTTCTTACTAGATAGCACTGTTTTTTTGATAAAGAGAACTGATTATTAAATTCGGTTTTCGGAATATTTAAAATATAATTTTTGTAAGCGTGTTCATTCTTATCTTTTATGAAGAACCGTATCAAAAAAAATGAAGGAGGATAACAAATTTGAAGAAGACTTTTACAAAGAAAGTATTATCCACTGCTTTAGCATTGCCCCTCTTATTAACAGGTGTTTCTGGTGTATCTGCTGTTGAGGTCCAGAAAAACAATGTACCTAGTAATCTAGCAGGCATCCAATTAGAGTATCTCGACAGAGGCTTAATTGCTGCACCAACTTCTGAGGGAGTATTCCTAAGCTGGAGATTATTAGCTAATGAGGCAAAAAGTTATTCTGAAACAGGATTAACAGGTGTCAACTTCAATGTATATCGTGATGGTAATTTGATTGCAAGTGTTGAAGACAGCACCAACATTGTAGATCAAGATGGCGACTCCGATTCCCGCTATTATGTTCGTTCCGTATTAGATGGAAAAGAGCTGGATCAAAGTTCTACTATTACACCTTGGAAGCAATCCTATGTTGATTTACAGCTTAAGAAACCAGCTGATGGTGTCACTCCTGCAGGTGGGAATTATACCTATTCTGCAAATGATATGAGTGTCGGAGACGTTGATGGAGACGGACAATATGAGTATTTTGTTAAGTGGGATCCTTCCAACTCAAAGGACGTTTCGCAGGTAGGATACACCGGCAACACCTATATTGATTGTTATAAATTTGATGGGACTCTATTATATCGGATAGACTTGGGCGTTAATATTCGTTCTGGTGCACATTATACCCAGTTCTTAGTTTATGATTTTGATGGTGACGGCAAATCCGAAATTATGTTCAAAACTGCACCTGGTACTAAGATTGTTAAGTTTGATAAAGAAGGAAATGTCACCTCTGAAAAATTTATTACCATGCCTCAAAAGGATATCGATGCTGGATATAGTAATGAAGATGATTACCGGATGAGCAGCGAAGACTATTATAATCATGTTGTAAAAATGTTTATGGGCTGGCATGAGCATGAAGAAGTGGTGAACGGAAATTGGCCAAGCACGCTTGAAGAAGCCTTTGGTATTGATAATCAATACAGCTATCCATTATCAAAAGCGGATGCTGAGAGTTTAACAGATTATTTCATCGATGAATATGCACCAGGTCGAAGTTCCCGGAATAATTTACGTGCGTTTGAAGGCTTTATTTTAGAGGGTCCAGAGTATTTAACGGTCTTCAATGGTGAAACGGGCGAAGAAATGGATACAATTGATTACAAACCAGGCAGACATGATGATGGCCTGATGTGGGGCGATTATGCCATGTCTAGAATTGAACCAGGTAACCGTGTCGACCGTTTCCTTGCGAATGTTGCGTACCTTGATGGTGAAAAGCCATACGCCGTGTTTGCCCGCGGCTATTACACAAGAGCCAATCTCGTTACATATAGCTGGGATGGTAAAGAACTAAAAGAAAATTGGACTGTTGACAGCGGATGGACACCAATGACAAATCCATTTAATGATGGGCCACATGGCAGAGACGGGACTGATCCGGAATTTGGTGCCCTGACAACTCAAGGTGCACACTCGCTGAGTGCAGCAGATGTTGATGGCGATGGCAAACAAGAAATCGTATACGGCAGTGCGACTATTGATGATGATGGCTCCTTGTTATACAGTTCAATGGATACAATGCCTGCAGAAAGTGGAGCACCTGGAACCACAGCCAGACTTGGCCATGGAGATGCGATGCACGTAACCGATATTGATCCAAACAGGCCGGGAATGGAAATCTTTATGGTACATGAAGGCGGTGCATGGGCTCCTTACGGTTATTCATTACGGGATGCTAAAACAGGGGAAATTCTTTATGGAGGCTATACCGGCAGGGATACAGGACGAGGAATGGTCGGTGATATAGATCCATCCCAGCCTGGTTTAGAAACTTGGGCTAATACAGGTGTAGGATTATGGACAGCAGCAGGCGAAAAAATTTCTTCCACTGCACCTGGCACAAATATGAATATTAAATGGGCCGCTGATATGACTACTCAAATTGTAGATGGCTCAGGTAATGCAGATACCACTATTGAAGACTGGCAGAAAGGCAGAGTTCTTACAGCAGTGGGTACTAGAACTAATAACGGCACAAAGGGTAACCCAAGTTTAGTTGCAGACATCATGGGTGACTGGAGAGAAGAACTTCTAGTCAGAACAGCTGATAGTTCAGCGATTCGTATTTACACAAGTACTGAGGTGACTGACCACAAATTGTATACGTTGATGCATGATGCTCAATACCGTGTAGAGGTGGCAAGACAAAGTACAACCTATAATCAGCCTTCCTATACAAGCTTTTACTTCGGAAGTGATACTGATTGGGCAAAGGTCCCTATTCCAAATCTTTCGACACCAGGTTTGATGTCAGTTTTGGAAAAAACAATGGCAGAATATAATTTAAATAAAGAATTGACTGGACCGTTAGCTTCCAAATTAGAAAATTCATTCAAACAAGCAGAACACCACTTGGAAAAAGGGTCTGATGATCAAGCACTAAAATTCATCGAGAAATATATATCAGAAATTAACAATAAAAGTAACGCTGCTTACATCTCTACTAGTGCAAAACTGAACTTGACACACAAAGCTCAATTATTAATTGACATGTTGGAATTAAAATAACGGCTTAATATTAATTACAACCACCCTGCCAATTGGTTAGGTGGTTGTTTTTATTTTAGAGGCTTATTAGGCACCTATTACCTTTTTAACGCTTCTTTATATTATACTAGGACTTTTTTTAATTTTTCAGTTAGTGCCGGAATGACAGTCTTATAATCAGCTACGACTCCTATATTTGCTCTTTTATAGATTGGAGCCTCGGCATCTGTATTAATCGCAACAACAGTTTTTGCATTTGTAATACCTGCTAAATGCTGACTGGCACCTGAAATGCCTACAGCAATATAAAGGTCTGGAGCCACAACTGCACCAGTCTGCCCCACTTGAAGATTAGAAGGAACCCAGCCCGCATCACAGGCTGCTCGCGAAGCACCAACAGTACCTCCCAGTAAGTTTGCCAGTGTATGAAGCATATTGAAGCCCTCAGCACCTTCGATACCTCGTCCACCAGAAACAATAATTGACGCATCTTCGAGCCGAATATCTGACAAAGCCGACTGAATCTTCACAACTAATTTCGTTACAATTATCTCTTCTGAAGGAGAATAATCTACTGGAATGATTTCACCCGTTGCTGTCTCGTCAAACTCCGCTAACTCCTGACTCTTTTGGCGGAGACCAACTACCACCTTAGAACGGGTTGTAGTGTATTCCCCGTATGCCTTGTCACCATAGATTGGGCGAACCCATGTTAGTTTGTCGTTGCTGGTATGAAAATCAACTACTTCCGTAATAGCAGATGCGCCAGTGCGTGTAGCTAATCTGCCTACTAAATCCTTCCCCATTTTGTCGAAGGACAGGATAAGGATATCGGCTCCAGACTGTTGAAAAACTGTATGGATGCTGTTCACAAACAGTTCAACATCATATTCAGCTAACAAAGGATTAGCAATGGTGTAAGCGATGCTTGCCCCACTAGCTATTGCTTCCTTAGCGCCGGCCTCAGCGAAGGGTCCAAGTGTGACAGAACGAACTTCGCCGCCAGTTGAACTAGCCAAGCGACTGCCAAATGCTAGCGCTTCCTTGGCACCTGAACTCAATCCATCCCCCTGTTGATTTGCAAATACAAGAATTCTCGACATAGTTGAAATCCTCCTATAAAAGCTTGAGTGCCAATAGCCTATCAGCTAATTCACTAGCAAGATCAGCACCATCATCACCAGGCAGGACCTCGCAAGCAACTTCCTTATTCAGGACGTATGCCCGCTCCAGCTTAACACCTGGTTGACAGCGCTCATGATCAAGATTAAGATCATCTGATTCTAATAGCACAATTGGTTTACTTCTCGCAAGTCTAATATCCTTGACCTTCGGAAGCCTTGGAACGTTTGTCTCAGAGCTTATGATGGTAAATACCGCAGGAGATGGAACACTAACAACCGCATATCCACCTTCAACTTCAACAGTAGCCTTTGCACTATTCTCTTCCACCTCAAGATCTGAAACAAGTGTCACGCAAGGAATTCCTAGTTCTTCAGCCATCACAGGTCCAACGAGACCTTCCTCGATATCACTTGCTTGGTAACCTGTCAGCACTAGTTGTGCCCCACCTAAGGACTTAATGGTTTGTGCTAGAATATGGCCAACTGCCTGTCCGTCTAGATTCTCCCATTCTTCCTCCCACACCCTTACAGCTGCATTCGCAGTAAAGGCGAGAGCCCTACGTAGTACCTCCTCCGATTCCTCATCACCTAGACAAAGTGCTGTTACAGTAGCTCCAGGAACCTTATCACGAAGCTGAACAGCTAGTTCAAGTGCATTCTCGGCAAACGAGTCGAGTACCAAATCAGTGTCACAATTTTCAGGACGATTCGTCTCGGGATCTATTTTAAAATATTTTGGTGTAATTTCCGGGTCTAGAACCTGTTTAAGGCAGACAACGATGTGCATTTCAATTTCACCTCTCTATTTGTTCACTTTTTCGTTTTAAACTCCTATTCCTTTAACGGATAGCCCTTTGTCGTCTTTAGGATGAGGAGAAGGTATGAGTCCGTACATTTCTCTTAGTCTTTCCACTGCCTCAACAGGTGGCTTTGCATTGTAGAATCCACGACGGGTCATATAGACACCGGAATTTTTGCGCAAATCTACAAGTGACTCGCACATCTTGATTCCAGCCGCAAAGGAATCAACCACTGGTACATCACCAATTCTAGAAATTCCATGTGTAGCTAAAAAGACATTCATCGGACCCTCGCCCGGGATGATCACATCGGCTCCCTCTGCGATAGCCAGCTCCGCTGCTTTTTTGAAGGATTCGATGATCGGTTCAGGGTCATTGAAACCGGCCATAATGTCGTCAAAGCCCACCTCAGTTTGAGCGATTGGACCAAGTTTTCCTCCTAATCCGTACTTCTCAGCATTCTGACGGAGTTGATCTGCTAATGGAGCTAGGAAATTTACTACTCCTATACGGTCCCCAAGCATGGATGCCATATGGAAGGAGGCTTGACCATACCCCACCACAGGAATATCTACCAACGTACGTGCTTCTAAAAGCCCTACGTCCGGTATGGTTGCAATGAACATTGCATCGTACCCGGCTTTTTCAGCTGTAAGTGCAGCTCGTACGAACTGTTCCCGGTGGAGATTTTGCAGGTAGGAATGGGTAATAAAAATTCCAGGGTAGTGGGAAGGATACGTCTCTTCTGACATACCATGTAAAACCACTTCGACATCCGGGCGAGCAATTCTGCTAACATGTTTGATGATTGCATCCCGATAATGGGGAACCCGGTCAATAGTTGTAAGACTTTGATGCCAAATTTTCATACAGAAGACCTCCTTTTTCATAGATTTGTATATGGATATTTCATAAACTTTGATGCTTTTGTACAAGACTCTGGATTAGGGACTAATCCTTTTGACGGGATGTGCGATTTTCCTTAAGACCCTCGATTAAGGACTAATCTTTCTGACGAGTTGTGTGATTTGTCCTTAAGACCCTCGATTAAAGACTAATCCTTCTGACAGGCAGTGTGATTTGTCCTTAAGACCCTTGATTAAGGACTAATCCTTCTGACAGGCAGTGTGATTTGTCCTTAAGACCCTTGATTAAGGACTAATCCTTCTGACGGGACATCTGATTTGTCCTTAAGGAACCTTAAGTAACATCAATCTATGCCAAAAAAAGCCTTTTTAAAAATAAAATGGAGTTCTCCAATATATCTTCGTTCCTCCAATCACAAAAAATTAAATCACTGCTTTTCTGCTAATGCCTGCCTAACTGCTATTCTTCCAAATACAGCTGCCTTCCCCAACGAACTTCCCGTCATGTATCCGGCCCCATGGAATCCTCCAGTTACTTCTCCCGCTGCATACAATCCTGGAATCGGCTCACCGAAAGAATTTACTACCTGGGCTTCAGCATTGACAGACACACCTGCATAGGTTGCCAGCATAGCGACCGTTGATTCGAATGCATAGAATGGGGCTTTTTCAATTGGTGTTGGTTTTCCATAGTTATGTGTCAAAGAATTTCTGCCATAGTCTGGATCTTCTCCGTTAAGAACACCTTGATTATATCTAGAAATGGTATCTTCCAATACTTCTATTGGAACATCAATGCAATCTGCCAATTCCTCCAAGGTATCAGCCTTGTATAGCAGTCGGCGTCTTTTTAACAATTCAAAGTCATAGAGGGGATCATCAAATACACTCTTATCCATGACAGTCTGATCCCAAACCTGATAACTAATCTGCTCCGGCTGCTCGAAAGCTGCCTTACCTAATAATTTATAAGAAATAGACTCATTAACGAATCTTCTGCCAAACTGATTAACCATAATTGCACCTTTGTAAAAAGCCAAGCCCTGCGACTTTACCGGTCCTGCTGCACTTGGATGGAAACCGTACGTTCCATTTAAATACGGCAGATCCTGGACCCATGCACCATGTTCCCAAGCCATCCGAATTCCGTCACCGTGGTTCCCAGCACCACCTATCCTTAATGCTCCCTTTAATTGCGGTGCAAAATGACCAAGCAGCTCTTCACTTTTAGCAAACCCTCCAGAGGCAATTAATACCCCTTTAGTCGCGAGCGCTTGTTTCTCTGCACCTTCGGCCTCATATAATACCGTATCAATCCGACCTTCAGCATTCTTACGTAGTCTTCGTGCTGGAGCATTAAAGCAAATTGTCACGTTTGGTAACTGCTTAACCCTTCGGTATAAGGACTGGATTGCTTGATGAGGATCAATAATATGCCCACGTGGAACACTATGACCACTTACCGCTTCCAACGATCTGAACTCAACACCGTGGTCAACCAGCCATTGATAGGTTTCTAGCTGCTGCTTGCCATAAGCTGCAACTAGGGTTTGATCATTTACCCCACCGCCAACTTCCACCATGTCAGCTAATAGTGATTCTGTTGAATCAATGATTCCTGCTTTCTCCTGCATATCCGTCCCTGCAAATGCCATATACCCTGAGCTGAGGACCGTGCTGCCGCCAAGTTCATCCTGCTTTTCAAGCAGCAGGACGTTAACGCCCTGCTCCCCAGCCTCAACTGCTGCACACATTCCTGCAAGTCCGCCGCCTAATATGATCAATTCATAGCATTCCATATGCTATCACTCCTCTGATTCAAAGGCTTTTAACACTTCTAAGCCTGCTTGGCAGACCTGCATATCATGAGAATAATGTCCTCCGCTAACCCCAATTCCACCAATTAATTCGTTATTGATTTTGATTGGATATCCGCCGCCAAAAATAACGAGTCTAGGTGTATGTACGATACCATGGAGCAATGGAGGATCATCCTTCAGCCTGTCATACCATTCATGTGTGGCACGATTGTAAGCGGCAGCAGAAAATGCTTTATTTTGAGCGATGTCAAGACTTAGAACTGGAGCACCATCCATCGCATAAAATGCTTTTAAATTACCTGGTTTGTCAACAATCGCAATACTAAACGGCATTCCTAGTTCTTGTCCCTTTGCTAATGCAGCTTCGAGCATTTTATTTGCTAAAGCTAAGCTAATATTTTTTGATTCAATTGCTGTTGTAAAATTTTCCATCTTCTTTCCCCATTTCTATCAACATAATAGTTTATTATTTTTATAAATTTACAGGTTTTCCATTTCCAAAAGCTTCAATTACTGTTGCCGAAACGGCTTTCATTTTTGGCAGGCATAAATCAACAATTACAGTTGCCATATCAATTGGATGTAACCAATTATCTTTGTACGCATCTGGTGCAATATCTTCCATCATCTTTGTGTCTACTGGACCTGGGCAAACCGCATTTACTCTAACATTGAACGGTTTTAACTCTTCTCCTAATGCTTTGGAAAAACCAATTACGGCCCATTTCGAAGTAATATAGGCACTTCTATCGGGACCGCCTTTTGTTCCCCAAATAGATGATAGATTGATAATGACACCATTTCTTTTCTCTTTCATTTGCGGTACTACTGCTTTCGCACATAAAAATACACCGCGGGTATTGATTTCTTGGACAAAGTCCCACTCTTCAACTGTCGTTTCATCGAATGGCTTTAGCAGCATGACACCGGCATTATTGATTAAAATATCAATACTTCCGAGTTTTTCTACCGTTTCCTGAACAGCTTTGTTCACATCGTCCTCAGAGCGTACATCACCCGAGAGAGCGATGGATTCGCCAGCTAGCTCTTCCTTAATAAAAGCAGCCACTTCCGAAGTTTCTGTTAAACTGCGAGAAAAAACGGCTACTTTTGCTCCCTGTTTTGCTAGGAGTATACATGTTTCCCGACCAATTCCCCTGCCGCCGCCAGTTACAAATGCAACTTTATTTTTCAAATCCAAAGTTAATCACCCCTTCTTTACACCCCAAGTTTTTTATCACTGCTAACGTAAGAAGCTGCATGCTCACCAGCACGTCGGCCAAACACCAGTCCTCGGAGCACGGATGTGCCGCCAGGGTATTTTCCATAGTATAGACCGGCTGTTTCACCTGCGACGTACAATCCTGGAATTACATCATCATCCTGCGATAAAACCCTGCCATTTGTATCAGAAGCAATGCCTCCATTAGTGAAAACATTGGAGCAGACAATTGGGTAGGCAATATATGGCGCCTTATCAATCGTAATGGCCCAATTTGATTTTGGCGGATTAATTCCCACAGCCTGTTTTCCGTCCTTCTTATCCCAGTGGAATTCCCCTGGCTGTACGGCAGCATTAAAGGATTCCACTGTTGCAATCAATTGATCTGCAGGCACCCCAATTTTCACAGCTAATTCCTCTAGTGTATCGGCCTCAATCGCCGGTTTATCCGTTTCGATTGCTCGTTCATAATTCGGAATGTCGTACATTTTTTGGTCACTAATCATATAAGCGATATGGTCAGAGAGATCGTAGAAGATTTTGCGGGCTACCGCTTCGTATTGCTCATCTATAGTGGAAATTCCTTCATCGACAAAACGGTTGCCATTTTTATCAACCAAAATTGCATAAGGGTAGGTCATAACGGCTGCTTCTTCCCGCTTACTTCTCGGGTCAACTGGTTCTGCATGAAAGGCATCGAACTGCCCCGCTCCTTTCGCCCCTATTGCCATGGCCATCCGAATACCTTCCCCTTTGTTGTAAAGTCCGCCTTCTGCAACGGTACGAATTTTATGTGCATCCCTGCCAACATACTGTGCCATCATCTCTTGATTTCCCTGGAATCCGCCAGCTGCAAGAACAATGGCACCGACTTTCAACTGAAGAGAATTTCCACCCTTAACCCGAACCATCAGTCCATTTATCGCACCTTCATCATCGAGGAGTAATTTCCAAGCAGTCGCTTCATAAATAATCTCGACACCAAGTCCGCCAGCACGGCGTGATAATGTATCAATGATTGCCCGGCCGCCGCCAACTGGAAGCAGCCTCGGTTTGGAAGAAGTTAAAAACATCGTTGGCAAGTAATCAAAATCTACCCCTTTTTCCTCGACCCACCTTAGTGTACTGCCAGCGTTTTCTGCGAGAGTTTCTATGTACTCCCTATCGGAGAAATCATCTGAGAATGCCATCATATCTTCTACAAAGTTATCTGCGATTTCATCAATATTCTTCATTCGCATGTAAGAGGCTGTCCATCTGGAATTTCCGCCCCGATGATCGTAATCCGTGCGTTCTAAGATCGCAATTCGTAAATTTCTTCCTGCCTTCTTGGCACTTTCCGCAGCGGACAAAGCTGCTGCTGTTCCTGCCACACCGCAGCCAATTACTACAATGTCATAATCCAATTCTCTATCCACTTTCGTTACCTCCTAGTATTAATTATTATATAAATACTTCTTTTCCCACTCTTTGATTTGACCCAATTTGAAAAGTGATTGTCTTTCCTCCCAAGTACAAATTAAAGGTAATAGATTTTCCTGAGAGCCGTCTTCTTTCAGAATTCTTAAGGATTCTGTGATTCCTTTAATAGCTGAACGAAGAGCAGTATTTGCACACAACATGATTTTAAAACCGATTTCCTCTGCTTCTTTTAAGGAAATAAGCGGGGTTTTGCCGCCCTCTACTAAGTTAATAACCTGTGGGATTCCTTTTAGCGAACTGGTAATTTGCCGTAATTCTTCAATCGTATTTGGTGCTTCAACAAAAATAATGTCTGCACCCGCTTCATAATAAGCAAAGGCCCTGTCTATCGCGTCTTCAACACCATTAACGGCTATTGCATCTGTACGTGCCATAATGGCAAGATTTTCATCTTTCCTTGCATCTAAGGCAGCCTTGATTTTTCCGACCATTTCTTCCTTCGTAATGACTTCTTTTCCGTTAAAATGACCGCATTTCTTTGGTGATACCTGGTCTTCCATTTGAATGGCAGCGACACCTGCACGTTCAAACTCTTTTACAGTCCGAATCACATTGATTGCATTTCCGAACCCAGTATCTCCATCTACTACTATTGGAATATTGGTAACGTCGGCCATTCTTGCAACAATATCAACCACTTCCTTTAGAGAAGTGAGTCCTACGTCAGCCCAGCCAAGCTGTGCATTGGATATACCTGCTCCTGTTGCGTAAATCGCCTTAAAGCCAGTTTCTTCTATTAATTTCGCTGACATCGCATCATAGGCTCCAGGAAGGATAAAGGAACCTGGCTCCCGAAGCAGCTTTTGAAAATCTTGACATTTATTCATAGAGTTAATCCTCCAACTTTTAAAATAGAACGAGAAGAGGGAGCCTTCTCGGAGATACGCTGATGCCAAACAATCGATAGCTCCCCAAATATATATAACGGCAGTTCTGAAACAGGTTTGATAGATTTTTCTTCCACGATCACTTCTGTAAGTTTTGAGAAATTTCCTATTTTAATCGTTACCGTATACCTTCCGGGGGCAGGCAGTGTATAGTATGGATTTAGTTTGAAGAATTGACCATCCCACATTCCTTCTACTTCATAGGAGCACCCAAGAAAATCTGGCAGTTCCTCCACATTGCCTGCAACTAATCTTTCACGAATGCTGGTAGAACTAATTTTCTCGCCACGGCATGCCACTTTTTCCACCTTTGTCACATCAATGATTCCTCCGGAATCATTTTTCAACCGCTCTAAATTTCCAATTCCCCTAGAACCATAAGTAAAATCAAAACCAGCGACTGCATGGATAACCCCTAGATTGACCAGATAATCTTTAACATATTGTTCAGGTGAAAGAGCGGCAAATCCCCTAGTGAATTCAACAATGTAAAACGTATCGACTCCAAGCCCCCAGAGAATTTTCTCCTTAACAGAAAGCGGCATTAAATAGTCAATTTGTTTTTCCCCATTAGACAGGACAGACTTTGGATGTGGAAAGAAACTCATAACTGCGAGCGATACATCCTTTTCTTTTGCTATCCGTAAAGCCGTTTTAATTACTTCTCGATGTCCGTAATGTAGTCCATCAAAAAAACCAAGGGCCATTACACATGCATTTGCTTTTCCCTGCCAGTCTGCTAAATTATCATGGTTTATATAGATCGTTTCCATATAGTCTCCTTTCTTCTTGATTAAGATTTTTTGATAGATTAGGAGTGTCCTAATATCTCAGTGCATTCGATTCTAAGCCGGATAGAACGCGGCCATAATTTTCTTTGGTGATTAAAGGTGATAGTGTTCTGTGTGAATATAGCGTCCAAAAATCACGGAAAATCCTTTGCAGCGGGTGACCTTCATACACATAACCAGAACCGCTTGCAAGAATTAGAATATCGAGTGCTTCCTTACTTACTTGATTGGCATAACCGATATCTGCTAAGGCCTTTACTCGTGCTGGCTTATCCATGAATTCTCCGCTGGCAGCCCATGCATCTAGTTCATCTGCCACACGGTAATAATGCATGGAAGCGGTATCAATTTTCAAAGCAGCATCAGCAAGTAATGAATGGAGAGTAGGTGAATCAACTAAATTTTCTACACCAATATGGGCAGCTTTTCGATTAGGCAGTACTTGCTGGAAAAATTCTAACGCTGCCTTTACCAATCCTAATCCTGGCAATGCCAGAGACAATGCTAGAGCTGGAAAAAGTGCTGTATTATATAAAGGTATATCCCTGAGATGATCTGATTTAAATTGTCCATTCAGAACTTCTGCAAATGAAACCACTCGGTGTTCTGGAATAAATACGTTCGTCATTTTCACACTGTTACTTCCTGTACCCTTCAAGCCCATAACATGCCAGTCATCCATTATCTCTACTTCTTCAAAAGGCACTGTCATTAAGGCCTGATCTACAAGGTTTCCTTCATCATCCCTGATCGCCATTCCGAAGTATCCCCAAGTGGCATGAAGTGAACCTGAACAAAACATCCAAAAGCCTTCTTCGATTAAATAACCACCCTCAACTTTTCTAGCGATACATTTTCTAGGTTCATAGACTCCTGCGAAAAGAACATTATCTTCATTTTCTCCGAATATTTCTTGATGTGTTTTTTCCGTAAATGATTCCGCTACCATCAGTTCACGAATAGCACATAGTGATAAAATCCAGCCTGTCGAAGCACAGCCGCGGGAAATTTCAATAATAACATCAGAATAGGTTCTCATACTCGTTTGATAACCGCCATAAACTTGTGGACGAAGCAGCTTAAAAAGCCCAGCTTCTTTTAATTCATTTATGGTTGCTTCAGGAATTCGGCGAATTTCTTCCGTTTCTTTAGCTCTTTCCTTTAGCTTTGGAACAAGTAATTTTGCTTTATCTACAAGATAAGTGTCACTATAGGCTACTTTGTTCATTATAAAATCTCCTTTTCAACTTTATTTCTCGTATTCGTTTAAGATCTTATTTAAATTTTAGAAAATTTCAAAACCTTTTTATAGGGTAAAAACCTTTCAATTTTCAAATGTTTTTAGGTAACTTTTATTAGTTTTTAGGATTTTAACTAATGGCTTTGTCCCCAGGACCAGAATATAGTAAGGAATTTTTTACGAATTTTGTAATTCCTTTATTTTGATAAATTGGGCTGCATTTTCACCTGCAATTTTTCCAAAAACAGATCCAGCCGTTAATCCTGCACCGCCAGGGTAGTTAAAGTAAAATAAACCACCTACAACTTCTCCTGCAGCATATAGTCCTGGAATAGAGTTGGATAATACATCTTGAACTTCAGTCGTTGAGTTAATTTTTAAGCCGCCAAAGGTAAAGGTGATGCCGCAAGTAATGGCATAGGCTTCAAACGGACCGTCCTCCAATGTGTTTGCCCAGTTTGATTTACGTACCGCTAATCCTTCTGTACATCTGCCATCTTTGATATTTGGATTAAACGGGATATCTGTCCGAATAGACGCATTGTATTCTTTTACAGTTTGTAAAAACCCTTCAGAGTCAACACCTTCAAGTTTTCCAGCTAATTCCTCCAGAGTATTGGCTTTAACTTTTGTAACCTGTCGGCCTTTATATTCCTCTCGTAATAGTCGAGCTGTTTTTTGATCGAAAATCTGCCAGGCAAATTGTCCCGGCTGTTCAAGAATTAACCTTCCATATTTTGCATAGGTGTAATTACGAAAATCAGCACCCTCGTCCACAAAGCGCTTTCCTTCTGCGTTTACCATGATTCCAAAAGGATAGCTAAGCTTTTGAAAGCCTTCCGTAAAGTCTGGGAGATACCTGTCCCCGCCGACCGAATGGCAGCCCGACCAGTTACCAGTGGCAAGAGCACCAATGTTTAATGCCATCTGAATACCTTCACCGGTGTTAAATCGGCTCCCTCTAGCATGAGCCAAATCCCATTTTGGTCCTAAGTATCGCGTCCGCATTTCAGGATTTGCGTGAAAGCCCCCAGAGGCCAAGATCACAGCTTTAGCATGTACCCTTGTTGTTTTGCCATTGTGCTTAAATATCACTCCATGCACACCATTGTCATCATGAATCAACTCAGTCGCCATGGCATTGAATAGAGTTTGAACACCTAATGAAGATGCTTCTTTATGCAGGGCTTCTACTAATCCAGGTCCCCCGCCCACGGATTCAACAATCATTCCGCCCCAGAACTTAAATTTACCGTCAACCTTAAAGGCTTGACGACCATAAATAGGTACCCAGCGTACCTTATGGGAGGAGAGCCATTTAATCGTTTCAAAACTTTTTCCTGTTAGAATCGAAGCTAATTCTGGGTCAGTCCGGTAATCTGTTACACGGCACATATCTTCATAGAAATTTTCTTCGGAATAGACTCCAAAATCTGAAGACTCAATATCCTCTGGAGAAAGATCTGGCATTATCTCCTTTAAATCTTCGACACCATTATAAGCAAACCGAATGGAACCATGAGTATAGGTACTGTTCCCTCCTTTTTCAGCTTCCGGCGATTTTTCAAGTACCAAAACATTAGCGCCATTTTCCCTAGCTGAAATGGCTGCGCACATTGCAGCATTTCCTGCACCGACTACTACAATATCTGTTTCATAAATTCTGTTATCACTCATTACGATCTGCCCTCTTTCCTATGGTGGACACTTCCACCTAAAAATCTCTTTGAAAAAAGCTGACTCAATTACTTTTGAGTCAGCTTTTTAATTTAAGCCTCAATTGTTGGTTTGTTCATTTCCTTGTCCATAACGGAATCGCCCCAATAGGTGTTAGCAATGGAATGATCCTCCTCTGTCCACTCGACAGGCTCCCAATCCGGTTCAAATATTAAATAGGAATTACTAAACAATTCAACACGGCAGCCACTGCCTGGATCAATTACATATAAGTATAAAGCTTGAGAAACTCCGTGCTTACCAGGACCGATGAACTTTATGCCTTCTTCACTTAAAATATCTGCTGCCCTTAAAACATCCTGTGCGTTATCCAGCCAATAGGAAATGTGGTGAAGCTGGTTTGGCGTTTTTGCCTGTGGTCTTGTAATAACAGCTATATCGTGAACGAGAGGCGTTACGCTCATCCAGCCGGCTAAGGTTGTTTCATTGTTATACCTTACATATTCACGCAGCTTAAAGCCTAATTGGTTACCCAAGTAATCTAGAATTTCTTGAACATCCATGGATGTAGCAATATTTACATGGTCAAATCTTCTAGGTGAGCAGCCACGTGCCCAAGCCTTGTATGTTTGATTTTTCAAAACTGAACGTCTTTTTTCATCCGCTTTCGGTTTTTCTACATCATAATAGATTTCAAAGGAATGCTGACTTGGCAATTTAAAACGAATCGCTCGTCCTTGACCAGTCTCTTCTCCTGCTTCAATCCATTTTACTTCTGTTCCAGCTTTTTCAAGCAGCTGAGCAAAACCTTCCACATCTTCTGGACGCTTCGTTCTCCAGCCGATATGATCAACATATCCTCTATCCCCTGCTGTTAATGAAAGTGAGTGGTGTTCAAAATCACCCCATGCACGTAAATAATACGTACCGTTTACTTCCTCCGTTACTTCTAAACCGATTACATCACGGAAAAACCAAAGTGATTTTTCAAGATCCGGTGTTACGAGTGCTACATGCCCTAACTTTGCAATTTCAGGTAAAGACATTCTACATTCCTCCTTTTATTAATTAAATGATATCTGCAAAATAATTTTGAATGAGCTGATTGAAGCTTTCCTGCTTTTCGATTTGTGTCCAGTGACCGCATTTACCGTATACATGCAATTGTGAATTCTGAAGATGTGAAAGTAAGTAATAGCTGGACTCTACCGAGCAAACCATATCATCTCGACCATGAACGAGCAGGACTGGATGCTCGATTCTTCTTAGTGCTGTTACAGGAACAGGCACCGCAGCTGTTGCGAAAATAGAATCATTGGAAATTCGGACATCTGGTTTCATGGCTGTTTCATATCGATAATCGGTGATTGCATCGATGATTGGCGCCATTGCCTCCGCATCATATACAAACCAGCTCATAATTTGACGCAATTTCTTAGGTGATGGATTATCATAAAATCCTTTTGCACGAGCTAACTCTGGGCTTAATTTTGTATTTGGTGTTCCTCCTGGTCCCATCAAAACCACTCGGCCAAATCGCTCTGGGTGTTCTAACAGAAGCTCAAGTGCAATGGAACACCCCAACGAATTCCCAACTAAATGGGCCTTTTGAACGCCTAAATCATCTAGAAGCTCCATAAGTTGATCTACCCATAAATCCATCCAACCTTGTCGATTCTTTGGCAAACTTTGCGGATGACTGCTGTTTCCAAACCCTAGAAGATCTGGTGCAAGACAGTCATATGTTTCTGAGCAGGCATTTAAGGCATAACGCCAATTGGCAAACGCTGTAACACCTGGTCCTGAGCCATGTAAAAATAAAATCACTTCCGAGTTCCCTTCACCAGAACGATTTAAATATGTTTCAAAATTAGTAGTTTTAATTGATTGTTGAGTAATGTTCGTCACTTCCTATTCTCCTCCCTCTATAAATGTTGATGTACCAACGGTTTGAGCCATTGATAGTGCATCAAAAAAATATTTTTCGACAAAGT
>NZ_JABWSY010000038.1 GCF_013396335.1 Bacillus sp. EB106-08-02-XG196 | reverse complement strand
TAGAAATGCTAATTTAAATATGTACAATCATGCTTGAATAAAGATGTACAAAATTGATTGGTCAATTCATACTAATCCTGGGGTGATTAGTATGTACATAACGCTAAATGTTGAAACTAATTTTGAGATTACTAGTCTTTCAGACTTACCAAAATTTAAACAACTAATGGAGCATTTAAAAATGAAAATCAATAAGAGTAAATTAGCAGAGGAACTAGGTGTTGATCGGAGGACGATTGACAAATACCTAAATGGTTTTATCCCAAAACGTAAGAGAGAGAAACCTTCCAAAATTGATGAGTATTATGAGACAATCGCAGCACTTCTCTCTGAGGACTCAAAGCAGGTGTTCTACTACCGGAGGGTACTATGGCAATATTTAAAGGATAACCATGGCCTAGATTGTTCGGGTTCTACCTTTCGTGCATACATTGCACGTACACCAGAATTCAAAGCTTACTTTGAGGAGGAAAAACGGATTGCTTCACCAAAGGGGACCGTTCGTTATGAAACACACCCAGCTAAACAAGCTCAACTGGACTGGAAAGAAAGTATTATTTTTGAAACAAAGGACGGGGAACAAGTAGAGGTGAATGTGGCTGTACTCCTTCTCTCCTATTCGCGGTTCCGTACCTTTCATTTGAGTGTTTCAAAATCGCAGCACGTGCTACTCTCATTCTTAACAGAGGCATTTGAAGCATTTGGAGGAGTACCTAGTGAAATCGTAACGGATAATATGAAAACCGTAATGGATGAAGCACGAACAGAGTATACTGCCGGAAAAGTGAATTCTAAATTCGCTCAATTTGCGAAGGATTTCGGTTTTGAAGTAAAACCATGTATAGCTGGTCGTCCCCGAACAAAGGGAAAAGTTGAAGCAACAATGAAACTGCTTGATGAAATTTATGCTTACCAAGGGAAATTGAGCCTCGAGGAGTTACACCAGTTTGTCCAAGATTTATGTAATCGTATCAATCATGAATTGCATCAAGGTACAGGCAAGATTCCAATCTTTGAATTTAAAAAAGAAAAGAACCTCTTACACCAGCTACCAACTGAAAAAGTAAGAGATTCTTATCGCATCAAACATACGCTTGTTAAAGTCAATGCGTCAAACATGATTTCCTACAAATCCAATCAATACTCGGTACCGGCAAAGTACCAAGGAAAGAAAGTAGGCTTACAAGTGTATGATGATCAATTATGGATTTATTATAACACAGAGCTGATCGCACAACACCCTATTAGCAACAAGAAGCTTAATTATCAGGAAGCGCATTATCACGAGGCAATCAATGTATCCATGCCTAATTTTCCGGATATAGATGATCTGGCTAAACGAAACTTAGCAGCGATTGGAGAGGTGTATAAGTAATGAATCCGATGACAACCAATTACCAACAACTCTTGCACAATTTAGAGTATTTAAAGTTAAAGCAAATGACATTACATTTGAGCGAAGTCATAGATTTTAGCGTAAACAATCAAATGTCGTTCATTGATACGCTAATAAAATTAACAAGCTATGAGATTGATGTTCGAGAGCAAAATATGATTCAATCCATGGTCAAAGTGGGGGCATTTCCACACTTAAAAGAAATAAAGGATTTTGATTTCAGCTTTCAACCTTCCCTTAATCAGCAACAGATAATAGACTTTCTAACCTTACGGTTTATTGAAAAGAACGAAAATATCGTTTTTCTAGGACCAAGTGGCGTGGGAAAAACCCATTTGGCCACTTCTATAGGAATAGCAGCAGCAAAGAAACGGACAAGTACATATTTTATCAAGTGCCATGACCTCATTCAAAATCTGAAGAGAGCACGCCTTGAAAATCGGTTAGAATCTCGCTTGAAACATTATACAAAGTACAAGCTTCTGGTTATCGATGAAATTGGCTATTTACCGATTGATGCCGAAGATGCGAAGCTCTTTTTCCAGCTAATTGATATGCGTTATGAAAAGCGAAGTACCATATTAACCACAAATGTGAATTTTAAATCCTGGGATGAGATCTTTCAAGAGCCGAAGTTAGCAAACGCCATATTAGATCGAATTTTGCATCACGCGACTGTCGTTACAATCGTAGGAGAGTCATATCGTTTGAGGAATCATTTAGCGAAGGAAAATGAGTAGTTTTGTACATTCTTAAACAAGCGAAAGTGTACATATTTGTGTTGACATTTATA
>NZ_JABWSY010000037.1 GCF_013396335.1 Bacillus sp. EB106-08-02-XG196 | reverse complement strand
TGTTATTGATTTATTATATAGTCCAGAAATTGACGATATTAGGTGTCCGTATTTTGACGGAATATCTGTCCAAAATTATTTTGAAAAAGGGAGAATCACGACAATTCTCCCTCAATAACCCTTTTAACCATGTGATCATCTATTATTCGAAATCCATTCTGAGATCCATAAAGTAGACAATGAGTACATAACTTATTTATGAGCCGAGCGGATCCTCCAGAAAAACGATGAATTTCATCCAAAGCACCGTCGGAAAAGAATTGTTGATCTACTCCTGCATATTTTAAATGCCTTGCCACGTACTCTCCAACCTGGGCCCGATCATAATGACCCAATTTGAACTGGATATCTATTCTTTGGCGTATCGCTGAGAAAGATTGAAGACGAAGGCGGTCCCATAGTTCACTCTGACCAACAAGAATAAGTGCCATTGGACTTTGGGCATCCATTTTGAAGTTAAGCAGGAACCTTACTTCCTCAAGCATTTCCTTATCTAGCAGATGTGCTTCGTCTACCACAACAACTGGCTGAATACCACGAATTCCTCTCATCAACTCTATCTCTCGATGTAGTTGCCGTTTAGAATCTCCTCTATAAAACTTTGCTTCTGACCCTAATTGTTCAAGCAATCCTTTATAAAAGTGTCGAGGAGTTAATTTTGAATCAGACAAATAGAGCACTTGAAATTTTCCTTTATCAAGTCGATCTACAAATCTACGAATTGTAGTTGTTTTACCAGTGCCACAATCACCGGTTAAAACGGCAAACAACTGTCTTTCTGCCGCATATTTGAGCCTCCCAAGGATTTCTTGCATCATTAGAGAATCATATAATTTGTCTGTGGGAACATCCCTTGAAAAAGGTGTATGTTCCATTCCATAAGCAGCTTCAAACATTGCTTCAGTCCTCCTTCCAAATAGCACGGAAGGTGACTGCAGGTGTTAGTTCGATTTGTCGTTCTTGGTGTTTCTTTTCCGCAGCTTTTAATAGTCTAGATGAATTCGCTTCCTGTGCTTGGAGATGAGATGGTAATCCTGGACGTTTTCCAGCCTTTTCACCAATGACCAACTTTCGTGCCTTCCAAGGAGAATGCCCCCCATATTCTATAGTCAATTCCTCTAGGTCCGAAGGATCGTACACAATGTCCACTTGGCGACCAATGAATGATAGTCCAACCTCATATTTCTGTTCCATAAAGCTGATACATCCCGATTTATCAACTTTCCGTGTTTCACAATGTAAAAAAGCATTAGCCATTGTATCAGGATCAATGAAACGAAGTGCTTTCTTATCACTTCGGAAAGCTGAATGTGGACTAACTTTTTCACCTAGAGCTGAATGGGATTTTTCTTGATAACACTCAGTAAGCCACGATTGAAACAGTTCATTTAGCCTGTCTAATGTTTGCGGCTTTTCAAGCGTTACCTCACCTAGAAAGGAATCTATAACTCTATTAAATCTTTCAATTTTCCCCTTTGATTCTGGTGAATATGGTTTTGCAAAAATAAGTCGTGTACCCAATTTAGAACAAGTACGAGACATCCATTTTGTTCGATACTGCTTTCCGTTATCAAAATAAACGGACTCGGGTACACCATATTTTTGTATTGCCTGTCGGAATGAATCCTCCACAATCCTTGAATCAAGTGTTGGATAAAAGGCACCATGTAAAACAAAACGTGTCGCATCATCGATGATAGCTACAAGATATACCTGTTTTTTTGTCCCATTTGGACCAATAGGAAGGTACGGTCCATATTTTATATCAGATTGCCATAGTTGGTTTCGATGCCTTTTTTGAAAACGTCTAGCTGCCACTCCCGATTGTGAGTACAACTTCATATGTCGGGAGCTATAACCTTTTTCAGTAAATTTTTCTTGTAGGGTAGAGCGTTTTATTTGACCCGGTTCTGCCAAACCCTCCCACTCAAGTATCTGAATGATTTGTGCAACACTACGACTAGGCACTTCCCGACGAAGTAATATAGCCTGTTCCAATAGATGAGAAGGAATTGCCTCTGATTTAGTTTGTGCTGTTTTTCCTTTAGGCTTTAACCCTCCAAAACCTTCGCTACGAAATTGTGAAAGGTATCTTCTTATTGTTCTCTCTGAAAGACCGGTGGTCTTAGAAATCTGATCTCTTAGCTGCTTTGCTTTTCCAGCATCAAGCCCCTCCTCTAAAAGTGGGGCAATAAGTTGGAATCGTTGTACTGCAGTATCTTCAACTTTTTTATGGTTTCCCATGATTACACTCCTCTCAATGTGTATATCATGAGTTTAAATTAACCCTCTTAGGACAAAAATGCAGAACGGGTATGTAACCATAAATTTATGTTTACTATTGGCCGGACAATTCTCGCCAGCCATCTGGGGGCATTCCCCACTAGACGTCCTAATCTATGAAGTGCGGTCTCTGAACTTACGGACGTTAAATCCAGAGGGATATTTTCCTGTTTAGTTTGAAGCATGATAGAAATAAGGCAACCGACCCAATAATCTAGAAAACTTTTAAACCACTCATTCCAACGATATAGGGTTGATTCATCTGCAGGTATATCATGATTAGAAGGGTTCGCAAGAACCTTCTCAATGCAATCTGACTCATATCTTTTATAAGGAACTAAAAAATCTGGCAATTCATGATGAATACTTCCACAGTTATCACATCTTAAGCGTCGGATATTATAAACTCTAGTTTCCCCTGAGCTTTCTTTTGATCTCCTATTTCTTGTACCAATAACACTCATACTTTTACTACAACAGGGAGAAGGAATCCTCCCCGCACCCCTAACTAAAAACCCCAAGGGTATTTTCAATAAGTTTGTAATCTGATACAATAATCACAGTTGTTTATGTGGGACGTCTCCCGTATAGCTGTTGGCGCAGTTATACATTATGGGAGACGTCTTTTCCTTTCTCCGGATTTATACGTGGACATTATACTCGTCTACATCCGGACAGGCAATACCGTCAACTATCGGTAATTTATGGTTGGCAAAAACA
>NZ_JABWSY010000036.1 GCF_013396335.1 Bacillus sp. EB106-08-02-XG196 | reverse complement strand
TTACGTTGGCTTAGCTTTTATAAAAAGCTAAAAAATTGTTTGTTGACGTTCTTGTTTGTTTAGTTTTCAAAGAACAAGATTGCTAGTTTAGTAGCAACAAAAAATATAATACAATATTCACTCCGTGAAAGTCAACTTATTCTTACGTTTCATTCATAAGTTTTACTCGCTCTCGAAGGGAACTTTTATATAATAACATCTTATTTGCATACAGTTCAATAGTAATATTTTCCAAAAGACATCTAACTAATTTCAAAAAGAATCGTGCTTTTTATGCTTACACACAAACGAAACGCGTGGAAACTCTCCACGCGTTCAAAAATATCTTGTCCTAAAACATAATCCTCTTTTCCCCTTCAATCGCTTTGATCGGTTCAATATTTTGCGTAAATTCAAGCGTACCCATGTATTTACCACTTTCATCCCTAACGGCAAAATAACGAATATAAACATATTTATCACGGAACTTAATCCAGAAATCTTCTGTATCCTTTCTGCCTGCTTTAAAGTCCGCTAACAGTTCCTCCACCACGTGGACACTTCTTGGCGGATGACAATTTTGGACAGTACGGCCAATAACTGCTTTTGTACGAGCAAAAATTCTTTCTTTCCCATGAGAGAAGTAACGGACTACATCATCTTGATCTATAAAGGTGAGATCAACAGGCAAATGATTTAACAATAGCTCTAGCTGTTTTAAAGATAATATGCCTGTTTCCATTTTAATGTACCCTTCAGAGATTGCTTTCTCTTCCATTGCATGTCTTTCAGGCTTCCAAACCTCTGAAGGTGCAATCAAGCAATATCCAATTTCATCACTCTCACGTGCAATTTTTACCCATTCATCTTCGGTAAAATTATTCAATGCCATCGGAAAGAGAATATTTTCTTCTCTGTAAATCATGGTGATAACTTCTTGAATAACAAATTTTAATACTTCGATAACTGTCTGCTTGTCCCCGTTATACGAACTAAGCTTCTTCCTAGCATCTTTAATTGCATCTCGAATAAAGTCATTTATTCTCCACATATTATTTGTTGGTCCGTAAATGCCATACGTTTCTAAATAAGGGAAAATTAAATTTTCTTTCCGGCTGTAGTGCTTGTCAATATCAAGAAGAAGATTGATATCCTCTAAAAGCTTAATAATATTCTCAGAACTGTCGTCCTTTTCAAATTGCTCTAAGTGTACTTGAAGTTGGGTATTTACCAATTTATCTAGTTCTTTATTTTCTAATATAAAGGTGTGGATAGGATGTCCAGGCTGCTCCTCAGGCTTATATGTTTTTTCAACTTCTTCAATAGATCCTCTAAAGATTTCTGTATGTTTAGCATGTAAACGATGCATTTCCTCTACTGTAAGGTCTCCAAAATCATGCTGTAGCTGGGAAATTTCATCAATCGTTATTTTTCCGATAAACGCATCAAAATGTGCTTTTACCTCTTTAACATTTTTTCCGTCATGAAGATCTTTAAAGATTTGCTTTAAGATAGCTTGACGTTTACTTGGATTATTAGTTAGTTGTTCACGATTATTAATTAATTCACTCATTTGTATTCTCCTTCACTAGTTGCTCTGATTTAAATGGTATTGATAATTAATCTCATACATAAAATAACACCTTTTAAAAAGTCTGATTGTGATTAACATCATTGGTACATAAATAAACTTTAAAATGTGATAAATTTATGGACGGTGAAATTGACAGAGATTATTATACGTGATATATTTATCTCGAATTAAAGATGTTTAACTTCAAGAGATTGATTAATCCCTGTCATAGGGGAAAAATAAACGAAGACATACTATTAATGGAGGAATAAACTTGAATAATTTAAAAGGCATTCACCATGTAACGGCTATAACGAGCAGCGCAGAAAAAAATTATGAATTTTTTACTTATGTATTAGGAATGCGCCTTGTAAAGAAGACAGTAAATCAAGATGATATTCAAACTTATCACCTATTTTTTGCAGACGACACCGGAAGTCCTGGAACAGATATGACATTTTTCGATTTCCCTGGTATTCCAAAAGGCGTGCATGGAACAAATGAGATTTCAAAAACTTCTTTCCGTGTACCAAGTAACGCAGCAATAGATTATTGGCAAAAGCGTTTTGACAGGTTAAACGTTACCCATACAGGAATAAAAGAGCAATTTGGGAAGAAAACGATCTCGTTTGTTGATTTCGATGACCAACAATACCAATTAATTTCTGATGAAAACAATGAGGGAGTCTCAGCAGGTGTACCTTGGCAAAAAGGTCCAATCCCATTAGAATTCGCTATTACCGGTTTAGGTCCGATTTTTGTAAGAATTGCTAACTTTGATTATTTTAAAGAGATGATGGAAAAAGTACTGCTTTTTAAAGAGATTGCTCAAGAAGGAGCTTTTCACTTATTCGAAGTTGGTGAAGGAGGAAATGGAGGACAAGTAGTAGTTGAATATAACACTGTCCTGCCACAGGCACGACAAGGATTCGGTACAGTTCACCACGCTGCGTTTCGGGTTGAAGATCGTTCTGTGCTTGATGAATGGGATACACATATGCGCTCTTATGGATTACAAACATCTGGTTTTGTCGATCGCTACTTTTTCGGTTCTCTATACTCAAGAGTTGCCCCTCAAATCTTATTTGAATTTGCAACCGACGGTCCTGGATTTATGGGTGACGAACCCTATGAAACCCTCGGTGAAAAACTATCCTTGCCACCTTTCCTCGAATCAAAACGTGAACAAATTGAAAGACTCGTACGTCCAATTAATACTGTTAGAAGTACAATTAAATTTAAAAAGGAATAAAAAATGAGCGGATCCTTTGGATTCCGCTTTTATATATATTGATTACCACAATTTAATATGTGATTTCACAATGTCATCATCATTTGTTGCTTCAAATACTTCGACTAATTTAACAGTTGGTTTCTCCTGCGTATAATTTTGAAGTTCCAGCACTAATTTCGGGAATAAAACTTTATTAGCCCGCTCAGCTTCCTCCTTCGTGTCCCAATAGTTCAATGCACGATATTCTCCAGATGGATCATCGAAAAAATAAACACTTCCTCTAAACCCAGTCATTTTCCTGCTGATCTTATCAAAATCTTGTGTTAATCTTTCCGCAATCAGTCTTTGATTTGCTCCCAATTTATAGTGTATTAGCCGTGCATAATACATTAATGTCCCTCCTTTTTGTGTTTAAAAAATAAGCGGAGAATTTCCGTTTAAATTGGGAAATCCCCCTATTTCCTTCATAATAAGCGGAGTTTTTCAAGCTTATGGTATCCAAAATCATTGGATTTTGTCTTATTAAAGCAGTTAACCGGAATAGTTCCGCTTATATCAGCTTCTTAAGGTTCCTTTATCTACAATAGCCGGAAATTCTCCGCCTATGAATGATCACCCCTACACGAAAATCAACAATGAATAATAACACAGCCTTCCTTAAAAATAAGAATCACTTAGTACTTTATGATAATGCCTAAGAAAAGATGATTCCTTAAAAATGAAAAAGCGCCAGCTCGAAAGGCAGCCGGCACTTGTAATTACTATTATAGTGTTGTTATGATAGGTCCATTTTTCGAAAGGATAATGGTATGTTCGTATTGCGCAACAAAACTTTCTTCGGTCACATAAGTCCAGTCGTCACCTTCAACTTGAAAAACTTCTTCTTCTTTTGTTGAAATAAAAGGTTCGAAAGCGATAACCATGCCTTCCTTTAAAAGCTCATCGTCCCACGTATCATGATAATTATAAATATGATCAGGTGCTTCATGTATTCTTCGTCCGATTCCATGTCCTGTAAGATTCATGATAACCGTTAATCCGTGTTGACGTGCCGTTTGGATGACGGCCTTTCCAATCCCGCTTTTCTTTGAACCAGGTTTTGCTTTCTTCAAGCCTGCTTCAAAAGCCAATTTTGCGACATCACATATCTTTGTTAATATCTCTTCTCCTTCACCTACTACAAATGAAATACCTGTATCAGCGAAGTAACCATTCTTTGAACCAGAGACATCAATATTTACGATGTCACCTTCTTGAATGACCCTCTTACCCGGTATGCCATGTGCAACTTCTTCATTCACACTGATACATGTGTACCCAGGGAAATCATATTCACCCTTTGGTGCAGAGATTGCACCCGCTTTTTCAAAAAGCTGTCCTGCTATTTCATCCAGTTCCTTTGTAGTTATGCCAGGTACCGTTCTTTGTACCAATTCATCTCTAATTTCGGCACAAATTTTGCCGATTTCTTTCAAAGCTTTAATATCTTCATCTGTTTTTGCTATCATGTGTTTTCCCTACTTATCATATTAATATCGTTGTAAACTTTCCATTCTTATATTTTAGGCTTACTTATATTAAAAATTCAAGTATGTTTCCTTTTTATAAAAAATTGATATATTCCTAAAAATCTATTCTTTTTGCAGCCAATGAACTGGCGGCACTAATGCGGCTGGTAATTTAGTATATTTGTTACCCTTTGCGGCATTCACTTGAGCTTGTGTTAGAAAGATACTCCCAGTTAAATTAGCCCCACTAATATCCGCTTCCCTAAAATCAGCTCCGATGACATCACACCATCTCAGATCCGCATTTCTAAGGTCCGCGGCTATTAGTAAAGCACCTCTTAGGTCTGCTCCCTTTAAATCCGCACCTCTTAACTTTGCACCTAAATAATCCATTCCCCGTCGTGCATTTTTTTGCCTTTTAGGTACTTGGGCACGAACCAATTCACTAGCACAAATCAGTAACTTATTTACCTTGGATCTATGATCCGCAACATCTATACTCAGTATAAATTCTGGAGTTTTATTAGTTAGATTTTCTGTATCTTCAATAATCTGCTTTACATCTTTATGAATCGATTTTGCTGAATTGATTGTTAATACTTCATGTAAGTACCACAGCATCTCATGAAGTTGCTGCACAATCGGATAAACATCAAACATTTCTTGCGCTACATCTTTGTTCGAGCGCCAATCCATGCCTTTATATGTAACTTGAGATACCTTTTGTCCAGCTCCAAAACATTCATAAGCTGAACAGCCTCGAAACCCTTTATTCCGAAGATCTTTATGTATACCGCATAGGTAATTGGATTGTAAGTTACGACAAGGAGTACCGCCGTCTTTATCAAAGGCAAAATCTACTGATCTTGCATAGGGTAAAGCTACACAGCATAAACCAAAGCAATTTTCACAGTCAGCCCGTAAATCTTTTAAAATATTGTCGTCTATTGTAAATGTACTAGACAATATAAGCACTTCCTTCTATATAATAAGCCTAGCTTTTTGCTCGTTTGAAAATCTTAGCTAGTAATATCTTATCACAGAAAATACCCATTCGTCTTTTCCCATCTATGTTTGTATTCTATTCATTTTGAAAACTATTAAAATCGTACCCTCCTTTCCTAAAAACAACGACATACGGGCACAATTCTCTGTTTATCGTTCCCTCTTTTCATAAAAACGACGCCATACAGGCACGATTCTTCCTGTTGGACGACAAAAAAACACAACCCTAGTCAGGTTGTGCTTCGTTTGCCTGGCAACGTCCTACTCTCACAGGGACAAAGTCCCAA
>NZ_JABWSY010000035.1 GCF_013396335.1 Bacillus sp. EB106-08-02-XG196 | reverse complement strand
GCAGCGAATTAGGAATCACAAGAGTAGACAAAATTCCCGCTATTGTCGAAAAATTCGCTTGATGGCTATGGTGTCTGTCACTCCTCGGAATTTATCGAAGATTGCTAGACTTTAAGATAGGTAGAAAATTAAATGAAAATCTGGTAAGCGACTGCAGTGATTCATAAACGTTTATGGATTTTTTTCCAATGTCTCTTAACCTGGGTTCGAATAAGGCTTTGCGTTTTTAACCTTGCCATTTTATCGTGTGCCCTATACGCATAAGTGATAAAATTTCCTCGGTCTTTATAATTGAAACCAAGATGAGTATAAATGTTATATAACTCTTCTTTTGGTCCCTTCCGATTGGTTGCAAGTGCAATCCGTCGACTTGTCTCAGCTTTGCGATATGCCCGACAATAATATTTAAATAGGCTCTTTTCCCGAATTCTTACAGTTTGGCCATCTGTTACAAAGCCTAGATAATCTAATGTACTTTTTTGTAGGGATTCGTCTAAAATAGTCTTATTTGAATAAATACGAATTTCTGTTTTTTCCTTCTGTACAATTAAACCTTGTGACTTGTAACTTTGAATGATATTTAGAACTTCATTCTTTAGTGTTTCAGTAGCTATGGCTGCTGTACTTGGTACTGGTATTATTAATATTAAATCATCACAATATCTACGATAAAGAGCTTGATGTGTCTCTGCCCAAGCTTTAATTTCTTGATCGAAATGAATGAGATGCACATTAGAACAAACAGCACTCATACCTGAACCCTGAGGAATACCATATGGTTTCTTATTTTTATAGAGATGAAGTTCTTTAAAAATACGAAACTCGGCGGGTGTCATAACTTTTGATAACTTTTGCATTTCCAAGAGCTCTTTTAGTTTTTTGACACCATACTTTTGTTTTAGAAAACCATTAATGTCTGATCTATTAACATAGGTAAACTGTGTTAGATTCTTAAAGACCTTATACCAGTCAATAGGCAACTCTTCCACACCTAGCACTGTTTTGATATTTTGTTTAAGTGTTCTATGATCAATATGATCAAAAAACTTGGTAAAATCTAAAGAAATAACGACAGCTTGATCTTGGGTTAATAGAAAATCAAATACTTCATAGGAAAAATCAACATTATTTTTTCCGGGCTTGTTATTACGGTAGGCTAAAGCAATGTCATCTATGCTATTGTTTTTTACGTATTGATTGTAAGCGTTATTTAATAAGTCACCGTAGTATTTATAGATAAAACGGTCTTTGTGTGCTGCGTAAAAGATTTGACGTACTTTTTTCTTCTTCTCTTTCCGTTGACTAATTGGAAGTGTCTTATCGTTAGAAATTGTTACATACTTGTTAAAAGTAATATTAAAATTTATAGATGGCAAAAAAGCATGTGAAGCAACCCAATAACTATCTTGGATTTTATTTTTTACATGCTCGATATGTATAGGCTCGTCAAAGTGTAGGTAATGCTTTGTATCATATTTCGTCCAGTCAATCTTCGAAGAGCTAGGGAGGTTATGTAATTGTCGTGGCCTATTACTCTGTTTCATAACAGAAAACCTCCTAGCATTCGTTGTTGGGATTCAATGAAATGAAGCGCCCGGTGACCACTAAACATTCGTTAAACAATTCAATTATAATATCTACAGGGAGTGTATTATAACTGTGATAAGTTCATTAGGTCCAGAGTTGCAAATGATGATTGCTCTTGTAGAAGTGGTCTGGTTATTCGTCGAAGTCTTTGATAATCAGAGGCTTGACATGTTGAAACTTATCTCTCTTGCAACCAATTTGCAAGACGCCCTCAACCTTAGTTGAATTAATACCATTATATTACAACCTTCTATTTAATTCAAAATTCTTTTATAAATAAGATAGAAAAATAGAAGGCCTCAATTCAGATGCCTGTAACAGCCCGTGTTTTTTCGAAGGTTGACAGTGTAAGACTAACCACATCACACGAGAAAGTGGAGCCGTGTTTAAACATTTGGTGAACAGTGCAAAAGAAAAGCTTTTTATATTTGTATTTTTGAAGTGTAAAATACATCTATTTGTCACATTTAGTGAAAGAGTATAGCAGGGGAATTTTACCTCTCGTCGAATTTGTTAGAAAAAAGGGGGTAAGATTATGCAGTTTATACACGCAGAGGAATACTTAAATCAAGGTGATACTGTAAGGGTTGCACTGGATAAGCAGGCCAACGTTCGAATTTTCGATGGCATTAATTTTTCAAATTTTCGTAATGGAAGACAAGCTAAATATTACGGGGGCAGAGCACTAAAATCTCCCATTGATATAATTGTTCCTTATACAGGTACATGGCATGTAGTTATTGACCTTGGTGGTGCTAGGGGAACAATTAGGCACAGTATTCAGTACTTAAAGAGATAAGCTAGAGACATCCTATGGAGTGCATTTTGTAAATTAATTATACTTATCCAATATTCTAGAAAAATAACTCTTGATGACAATAAAAGATATCTGGAATTAGATAAAAGGCTATTAATAAAAAATGAGAAGGGTAGGGGAGAATTGGTTGGGACTATTAGATTCTTGTAGAAGTAATATTGTGAGAAAAAAGAATGAGTTAACAAAATTACAGTCAGATAGAGCAAATGAAACAAAGAAGATTTCAACACAAACCAATAAAATACTAAATGCAAAAAAAGCCATGCAACGAACAAAGTCAATTACAACTATTAAATCTAAATATAGAGAGATAGAACGTGTGGAAAGTACATTGGCTGCAATTGATAAGAAAGTCGCAGAGATTGATCGAAAGATAGCGAAGAAGGAAGCTGAGATCATGGCTGAGGAAAAGAAATTGAATCTTGAAAGTGATCGCGAGCAGAAAAAGAGAAATGCGGATGAAAAGAAAAGGATTGCAGAAAATGAAAAGCGTATGAAGGAGGTTAGTGGAATGTTAGAAAGACACAGTAAAATGCATCAAGAAGCGAATAAAACTCTTGAAGAATTAAAAAACCTTCCTGAAAAAATTACTGTACTATTTATTGCTTCTAATCCATTAAATGCACCGCAATTAAGATTGGATGAAGAGGCTAGAGAAATACAAGAAATGATAAGAAAATCAGAACATAGAGATTCAGTATTGTTTAAAACTCGGTGGGCAACGAGGTCACTGGATTTATTACAAGCTATTAATGAAGAAGAGCCAACCGTTATTCATTTTAGTGGGCATGGATCTGAAAATGATGAAATTGTTTTTCAAGATAATCAGGGGAATGCAAAATTCGTCTCTAAAGAGGCGATCGTCCAAACTATTATGAGTGCGTCTGATAACATAAAGCTAATTTTCTTTAATACCTGCTTTTCATATGCACAAGCTCAGGCGTTAACAATACATGTGGAAGCTGCAATAGGTATGACTACATCAATAGGTGATGATGCAGCGCGAGTTTTTGCAGCTCAGTTTTATTCCGCAATTGGCTTCGGTCTATCTATAAAAAAAGCCTTCGAGCAAGGTAAAGCTGCATTAATGCTTGAGGGAATATCAGAGGAAGACACCCCGGAATTATTTGTGAAAGAAGGGTTAAATCCAGACGAACTGATTATCGTTAAACCTTAATAGTTTGGTAAATTAATATCTGTGCCCAGATAGTAAATTGGTTCAAATATTTTTAAAATAAGAAACCATTTTCATGATACCGGGAAGAGTAGCCGCCTATCAGGACGTTTTATTTGATGCCTTAAGAGCGTTTGTGGCTCTTTTAATAAGCTATTTAATATTAAATGTAACAAGTAATCTCGTGAGAATTATCCCCGCAGATTATCATCATAATTAGTCTTAACTGGTGAAGACAACTTAACAGATAAATCTATTTTGGAAGTGATGACGTTAATGCGTCTTGGTATAGAGTAACAGGGAGAAGGGGATGGACTCTTTGCACCTTAATTAGCAAGTTAATATCGGTGCCTGTCACTCCCCGAGTTTTATCGAAGATTACTAGTAATTTAGATAGGTAGAAAACACCCAAAAGTTGACCGGAACTGGTGGCTTGCCGAAAACGGGTGCCAGGTGTAAATAAACTAAAATTTTTCCATATACCGCTACTCTTCTTATGCCATTATTTAGACAATCAAGAGGAATTCCTAATTTATTGTCGAATATTGATTACTTTTCATAAAACCTAAAATATATTGTCTACTTTTGGGATTACAACCCACAGACACGGATTTTTAGTGAGCGACTAACTCTTGCTCTACGGGCATCCCACCCGCTATATGTTACGACCTAGGCTCAGTCGCTCTGCCTAAAAAAAAGTTTCCGTCAGAATTAGAGGAATTTACTTTAATTCTTCAATTGCAGTCTTAATTTCATCAAATTTATATTCCAAACTTGATACATTGGATTCAGTACCATTAGTATTTGAATCGATATTATCTAACTTGCTGTTGATTGCTTTAAGTTCATTTAAAATTGCAGATAATGTAGTAGAAAGCTCATAATCCATTTTAGCACCTCCCTTTTTTAATTGATAACCTCGTAAGCGACAAATAGCCCATTATCCAGATTTTGGGATAAGGGGCTATTTGTCGCTTACGTATCCACTTCGTATTAGCAACTGCAGTGATTTACAAACGTTTATGGATAATTTTTTTTCCAATGTCTCTTAACCTGATTTCGAATAAAGCATCTTCCTTTACTTTTTTGTATTTCTTGAGAATGGCCGGTGTTTATTTAGTTACTTTACAAGTTATTCAAAAGGTTATATTATATAACTGAAAATAAAATATTTAAGGAGTGATATTTTTGGGTGAAGTTTCTAAATTTATTGATTATGTTATTGGCGAATCTATTATGAAGAATAAAAAAAATGAGGTAAAGTTTACTGTTTCACTTGATGAAATTGATAATCAAAAATTGGAATTAATTGCTAAATCATTAGGATTAAAAAAGGTTCCATTTGTAAGGGAACTTATAAGAGCAGGTATTACCGAAGCAATTCAAAAACTTGAACTAAATACTAGTGAAGAATTTAAGGAATTTTTGTTTAATGATAAATCTGTAGATGAATTTCCTGTATCGTTCTTAGAAGAAGTTGAGGAGAAAAAGTAAAAAAATTCTGAGGTGTTAATCAGTTTAGTTATTTTTTCGTTAAAGGGGAAAGGATAAATGCAACCACTATCCAAAGCGCAAGTTAATCAGTATATGTCTTATCTTACTAACGATCAACAAGAATACCTTTTAAGTGCAATAAAACAGAGCAAAAAGAGTAAATGGCTAGAAGTATTAGCAAAGAAAAAAGGATTTGATATTCAGGAAGGGATGACAGTAGAAGAAATCGAGAACCTTATAGATGATTGGATTCTAGTAGAAATATTAGACAGTGGGTATGGTAATAAAAATTATCGCTGTATTTGTGGAACTAACTTAAGATACCAGTATATAGTGCTCAACAAAAAGCAGCAAGAAACATACGGTCTTGGAAAAACTTGCTTCAAAAACCACACTAACCTACCATCTGATGTTGTAAGTGACATATTGAATGGTTTTCATAAGATAGATTTGGAGCGGGATGAAATCTTGTATAAGGTAGCATCCAAAGAGTATACCGACATCACTCCCTATCAATTGATTAACAATATTCCAAAAGATATTCTCAACCAAAGCAAGTTAGGCTTACCCTTAACGGATAAACAATTGGCCCTGCTTGAAGGATTAAAGCGGGAACACGACTCGGTACTTAAGCTAGAAAAACTTTTTCATTCTCTACATCCAGATGTAAGAAAGTTTATAGTTAGGTTCCCTAACGAGATAAAAGAAGAAATAATCGAAAAGTTGTTATTTGAAAGGGACTACCTAGTAGATTTACCAAATGACTTTCATGATGAAGAGATAGAACAGTTTGTATCTTTAGGTCTACCTCTTTTGGACAAACATTTAGAACGCCTGCATCAATACAACAGAAATGTTAAACAAAAGGTTAAAGAGCTACGAAGACAGGAAGAAGAAGCATACTGGCGATCAATGCAGTATCAAAATCGGGAAAGAAAAATAAATTACATTCAAACTACAGATTCAACCTTGAATTACGAGACTCTGATTAACCGACATTTAACCACTTTACAAAAGGTTAGGGAGAAGGAAGGACAGTTAAGTCCTAGGATGAAAGGAGATTGGAATAAAGTGGAACATATGGTTAGGGAGTGTAAAAAAGGGAAAGTATTTGATTATTCCAGTTTTAAACTAAATTTGAACATGATATGTTTATCTATCAAAGTGGAACGAGATATATACTTATAACAAAATTTCCGTGCCTGTCACCATAGCCATCAAGCTAAGCGAATAACTTTCAATTTTACCAAAATGGACCTATTCTTTCTTTGAAAC
>NZ_JABWSY010000034.1 GCF_013396335.1 Bacillus sp. EB106-08-02-XG196 | reverse complement strand
GTAAGAGAATTATGCAGTGCTGCCATAACCATGAGTGATAACACTGCGGCCAACTTACTTCTGACAACGATCGGAGGACCGAAGGAGCTAACCGCTTTTTTGCACAACATGGGGGATCATGTAACTCGCCTTGATCGTTGGGAACCGGAGCTGAATGAAGCCATACCAAACGACGAGCGTGACACCACGATGCCTGCAGCAATGGCAACAACGTTGCGCAAACTATTAACTGGCGAACTACTTACTCTAGCTTCCCGGCAACAATTAATAGACTGGATGGAGGCGGATAAAGTTGCAGGACCACTTCTGCGCTCGGCCCTTCCGGCTGGCTGGTTTATTGCTGATAAATCTGGAGCCGGTGAGCGTGGGTCTCGCGGTATCATTGCAGCACTGGGGCCAGATGGTAAGCCCTCCCGTATCGTAGTTATCTACACGACGGGGAGTCAGGCAACTATGGATGAACGAAATAGACAGATCGCTGAGATAGGTGCCTCACTGATTAAGCATTGGTAACTGTCAGACCAAGTTTACTCATATATACTTTAGATTGATTTAAAACTTCATTTTTAATTTAAAAGGATCTAGGTGAAGATCCTTTTTGATAATCTCATGACCAAAATCCCTTAACGTGAGTTTTCGTTCCACTGAGCGTCAGACCCCGTAGAAAAGATCAAAGGATCTTCTTGAGATCCTTTTTTTCTGCGCGTAATCTGCTGCTTGCAAACAAAAAAACCACCGCTACCAGCGGTGGTTTGTTTGCCGGATCAAGAGCTACCAACTCTTTTTCCGAAGGTAACTGGCTTCAGCAGAGCGCAGATACCAAATACTGTCCTTCTAGTGTAGCCGTAGTTAGGCCACCACTTCAAGAACTCTGTAGCACCGCCTACATACCTCGCTCTGCTAATCCTGTTACCAGTGGCTGCTGCCAGTGGCGATAAGTCGTGTCTTACCGGGTTGGACTCAAGACGATAGTTACCGGATAAGGCGCAGCGGTCGGGCTGAACGGGGGGTTCGTGCACACAGCCCAGCTTGGAGCGAACGACCTACACCGAACTGAGATACCTACAGCGTGAGCTATGAGAAAGCGCCACGCTTCCCGAAGGGAGAAAGGCGGACAGGTATCCGGTAAGCGGCAGGGTCGGAACAGGAGAGCGCACGAGGGAGCTTCCAGGGGGAAACGCCTGGTATCTTTATAGTCCTGTCGGGTTTCGCCACCTCTGACTTGAGCGTCGATTTTTGTGATGCTCGTCAGGGGGGCGGAGCCTATGGAAAAACGCCAGCAACGCGGCCTTTTTACGGTTCCTGGCCTTTTGCTGGCCTTTTGCTCACATGTTCTTTCCTGCGTTATCCCCTGATTCTGTGGATAACCGTATTACCGCCTTTGAGTGAGCTGATACCGCTCGCCGCAGCCGAACGACCGAGCGCAGCGAGTCAGTGAGCGAGGAAGCGGAAGAGCGCCTGATGCGGTATTTTCTCCTTACGCATCTGTGCGGTATTTCACACCGCAATGGTGCACTCTCAGTACAATCTGCTCTGATGCCGCATAGTTAAGCCAGTATACACTCCGCTATCGCTACGTGACTGGGTCATGGCTGCGCCCCGACACCCGCCAACACCCGCTGACGCGCCCTGACGGGCTTGTCTGCTCCCGGCATCCGCTTACAGACAAGCTGTGACCGTCTCCGGGAGCTGCATGTGTCAGAGGTTTTCACCGTCATCACCGAAACGCGCGAGGCAGCTGCGGTAAAGCTCATCAGCGTGGTCGTGAAGCGATTCACAGATGTCTGCCTGTTCATCCGCGTCCAGCTCGTTGAGTTTCTCCAGAAGCGTTAATGTCTGGCTTCTGATAAAGCGGGCCATGTTAAGGGCGGTTTTTTCCTGTTTGGTCACTGATGCCTCCGTGTAAGGGGGATTTCTGTTCATGGGGGTAATGATACCGATGAAACGAGAGAGGATGCTCACGATACGGGTTACTGATGATGAACATGCCCGGTTACTGGAACGTTGTGAGGGTAAACAACTGGCGGTATGGATGCGGCGGGACCAGAGAAAAATCACTCAGGGTCAATGCCAGCGCTTCGTTAATACAGATGTAGGTGTTCCACAGGGTAGCCAGCAGCATCCTGCGATGCAGATCCGGAACATAATGGTGCAGGGCGCTGACTTCCGCGTTTCCAGACTTTACGAAACACGGAAACCGAAGACCATTCATGTTGTTGCTCAGGTCGCAGACGTTTTGCAGCAGCAGTCGCTTCACGTTCGCTCGCGTATCGGTGATTCATTCTGCTAACCAGTAAGGCAACCCCGCCAGCCTAGCCGGGTCCTCAACGACAGGAGCACGATCATGCGCACCCGTGGGGCCGCCATGCCGGCGATAATGGCCTGCTTCTCGCCGAAACGTTTGGTGGCGGGACCAGTGACGAAGGCTTGAGCGAGGGCGTGCAAGATTCCGAATACCGCAAGCGACAGGCCGATCATCGTCGCGCTCCAGCGAAAGCGGTCCTCGCCGAAAATGACCCAGAGCGCTGCCGGCACCTGTCCTACGAGTTGCATGATAAAGAAGACAGTCATAAGTGCGGCGACGATAGTCATGCCCCGCGCCCACCGGAAGGAGCTGACTGGGTTGAAGGCTCTCAAGGGCATCGGTCGAGATCCCGGTGCCTAATGAGTGAGCTAACTTACATTAATTGCGTTGCGCTCACTGCCCGCTTTCCAGTCGGGAAACCTGTCGTGCCAGCTGCATTAATGAATCGGCCAACGCGCGGGGAGAGGCGGTTTGCGTATTGGGCGCCAGGGTGGTTTTTCTTTTCACCAGTGAGACGGGCAACAGCTGATTGCCCTTCACCGCCTGGCCCTGAGAGAGTTGCAGCAAGCGGTCCACGCTGGTTTGCCCCAGCAGGCGAAAATCCTGTTTGATGGTGGTTAACGGCGGGATATAACATGAGCTGTCTTCGGTATCGTCGTATCCCACTACCGAGATGTCCGCACCAACGCGCAGCCCGGACTCGGTAATGGCGCGCATTGCGCCCAGCGCCATCTGATCGTTGGCAACCAGCATCGCAGTGGGAACGATGCCCTCATTCAGCATTTGCATGGTTTGTTGAAAACCGGACATGGCACTCCAGTCGCCTTCCCGTTCCGCTATCGGCTGAATTTGATTGCGAGTGAGATATTTATGCCAGCCAGCCAGACGCAGACGCGCCGAGACAGAACTTAATGGGCCCGCTAACAGCGCGATTTGCTGGTGACCCAATGCGACCAGATGCTCCACGCCCAGTCGCGTACCGTCTTCATGGGAGAAAATAATACTGTTGATGGGTGTCTGGTCAGAGACATCAAGAAATAACGCCGGAACATTAGTGCAGGCAGCTTCCACAGCAATGGCATCCTGGTCATCCAGCGGATAGTTAATGATCAGCCCACTGACGCGTTGCGCGAGAAGATTGTGCACCGCCGCTTTACAGGCTTCGACGCCGCTTCGTTCTACCATCGACACCACCACGCTGGCACCCAGTTGATCGGCGCGAGATTTAATCGCCGCGACAATTTGCGACGGCGCGTGCAGGGCCAGACTGGAGGTGGCAACGCCAATCAGCAACGACTGTTTGCCCGCCAGTTGTTGTGCCACGCGGTTGGGAATGTAATTCAGCTCCGCCATCGCCGCTTCCACTTTTTCCCGCGTTTTCGCAGAAACGTGGCTGGCCTGGTTCACCACGCGGGAAACGGTCTGATAAGAGACACCGGCATACTCTGCGACATCGTATAACGTTACTGGTTTCACATTCACCACCCTGAATTGACTCTCTTCCGGGCGCTATCATGCCATACCGCGAAAGGTTTTGCGCCATTCGATGGTGTCCGGGATCTCGACGCTCTCCCTTATGCGACTCCTGCATTAGGAAGCAGCCCAGTAGTAGGTTGAGGCCGTTGAGCACCGCCGCCGCAAGGAATGGTGCATGCAAGGAGATGGCGCCCAACAGTCCCCCGGCCACGGGGCCTGCCACCATACCCACGCCGAAACAAGCGCTCATGAGCCCGAAGTGGCGAGCCCGATCTTCCCCATCGGTGATGTCGGCGATATAGGCGCCAGCAACCGCACCTGTGGCGCCGGTGATGCCGGCCACGATGCGTCCGGCGTAGAGGATCGAGATCGATCTCGATCCCGCGAAATTAATACGACTCACTATAGGGGAATTGTGAGCTGATAACAATTCCCCTCTAGAAATAATTTTGTTTAACTTTAAGAAGGAGATATACATATGAGCGATAAAATTATTCACCTGACTGACGACAGTTTTGACACGGATGTACTCAAAGCGGACGGGGCGATCCTCGTCGATTTCTGGGCAGAGTGGTGCGGTCCGTGCAAAATGATCGCCCCGATTCTGGATGAAATCGCTGACGAATATCAGGGCAAACTGACCGTTGCAAAACTGAACATCGATCAAAACCCTGGCACTGCGCCGAAATATGGCATCCGTGGTATCCCGACTCTGCTGCTGTTCAAAAACGGTGAAGTGGCGGCAACCAAAGTGGGTGCACTGTCTAAAGGTCAGTTGAAAGAGTTCCTCGACGCTAACCTGGCCGGTTCTGGTTCTGGCCATATGCACCATCATCATCATCATAGTGTCCTACAACGGCTGCAGCCCTATCCTGGGTTACGTGTGTTGATTTCCGGCGGGGCTGCCGGCATTGGTGAAGTGCTGGCGGCGGCGTATCTGGAAGCCGGTGCCCAGGTGCATGTGTGTGATGTGAGCGAGTCGGCCCTGGCGGTGTTTCGCGACAAATACCCAGGCACCGTCGCCACCCGCGCCGATGTCAGCGACGCCGCGCAGATCGAGGCGGTGTTCAAGGTGCAGCGCGAGCATCTCGGTGGCCTCGATGTGTTGGTCAACAACGCCGGGATCGCCGGGCCCACCGGCGGGATCGATGCGATCAGCGACGCCGAGTGGCAAGCCACCATCAACATCAATCTCACCGCGCAATACCGGTTTGCCCACCACGCAGTGCCGATGCTCAAGGAATCGTCCCACGGCCATCTGCTGCATATCGCCTCGGTGGCGGGGCGCTTGGGTTACGCGTGGCGCACGCCCTATGCGGCAACCAAATGGGCGATCGTCGGCTTGATGAAATCCCTGGCTTCGGAGCTGGGCGAGAGCGATATCCGCGTCAACGCCTTGCTGCCCGGCATCGTCGAAGGCCCGCGTATGGACGGCGTGATCCGTGCGCGTGCCGAACAGGTCGGCGTGCCCGAAGCCGAGATGCGCCAGGAATACCTCAACAAGATTTCCCTCAAGCGCATGGTCACCGCCGAAGACGTGGCAGCCATGGCCTTGTTCCTCTGTTCGCCCGCCGCACGCAACGTGACCGGCCAGGCGATCAGCGTCGACGGTAACGTCGAGTACCTGTAATCTTCTGTCTGGTGCCACGCGGTTCTGGTATGAAAGAAACCGCTGCTGCTAAATTCGAACGCCAGCACATGGACAGCCCAGATCTGGGTACCGACGACGACGACAAGGCCATGGCTGATATCGGATCCGAATTCGAGCTCCGTCGACAAGCTTGCGGCCGCACTCGAGCACCACCACCACCACCACTGAGATCCGGCTGCTAACAAAGCCCGAAAGGAAGCTGAGTTGGCTGCTGCCACCGCTGAGCAATAACTAGCATAACCCCTTGGGGCCTCTAAACGGGTCTTGAGGGGTTTTTTGCTGAAAGGAGGAACTATATCCGGATTGGCGAATGGGACGCGCCCTGTAGCGGCGCATTAAGCGCGGCGGGTGTGGTGGTTACGCGCAGCGTGACCGCTACACTTGCCAGCGCCCTAGCGCCCGCTCCTTTCGCTTTCTTCCCTTCCTTTCTCGCCACGTTCGCCGGCTTTCCCCGTCAAGCTCTAAATCGGGGGCTCCCTTTAGGGTTCCGATTTAGTGCTTTACGGCACCTCGACCCCAAAAAACTTGATTAGGGTGATGGTTCACGTAGTGGGCCATCGCCCTGATAGACGGTTTTTCGCCCTTTGACGTTGGAGTCCACGTTCTTTAATAGTGGACTCTTGTTCCAAACTGGAACAACACTCAACCCTATCTCGGTCTATTCTTTTGATTTATAAGGGATTTTGCCGATTTCGGCCTATTGGTTAAAAAATGAGCTGATTTAACAAAAATTTAACGCGAATTTTAACAAAATATTAACGCTTACAATTTAGGTGGCACTTTTCGGGGAAATGTGCGCGGAACCCCTATTTGTTTATTTTTCTAAATACATTCAAATATGTATCCGCTCATGAGACAATAACCCTGATAAATGCTTCAATAATATTGAAAAAGGAAGAGTATGAGTATTCAACATTTCCGTGTCGCCCTTATTCCCTTTTTTGCGGCATTTTGCCTTCCTGTTTTTGCTCACCCAGAAACGCTGGTGAAAGTAAAAGATGCTGAAGATCAGTTGGGTGCACGAGTGGGTTACATCGAACTGGATCTCAACAGCGGTAAGATCCTTGAGAGTTTTCGCCCCGAAGAACGTTTTCCAATGATGAGCACTTTTAAAGTTCTGCTATGTGGCGCGGTATTATCCCGTATTGACGCCGGGCAAGAGCAACTCGGTCGCCGCATACACTATTCTCAGAATGACTTGGTTGAGTACTCACCAGTCACAGAAAAGCATCTTACGGATGGCATGACAGTAAGAGAATTATGCAGTGCTGCCATAACCATGAGTGATAACACTGCGGCCAACTTACTTCTGACAACGATCGGAGG
>NZ_JABWSY010000033.1 GCF_013396335.1 Bacillus sp. EB106-08-02-XG196 | reverse complement strand
GGCTTAGCTTTTATAAAAAGCTAAAAAAATTGTTTGTTGACGTTCTTGTTTGTTTAGTTTTCAAAGATCAATTTTTCTCTTTCGCTCAAAAGCGACTTTATTAATATATCATAATCAAGTTATTAATGTCAATAACTTTTTTAATTTGTTGCGCTGTCGCTTGTGACGACTTTTCCTATATTACAGCACAACCTAGGATTGGTCAATAGATTTTACTTAATTAAATATAATTGTTTTTAGAGCAGTAAAAAACCGCTGTTTTCCAGCGGCAGTTTTAGATTAGATGATAAACTTTTGAATAGCAGCTAGCGCCACTAATCCTGGAATCCCCAGAAAACCTGATACAGCCGATGTTGCAAAATTAATTGGGACATGAATACCAAAACTATTACCCGCAGTATTTAAGAAGAATAATAGCATTGCTCCAATTAATAATTTGACAACAGCTTGACTAATAAATCTTGCTGGCTTAAAAGGAGCTCCAGAAAACAAAAGAATAAGTACAAGCCCGCCTAATATCGAAATGACTATAATTGGTTCCAATAAAGCTATCCCCCTTCAACTCTTTTTATAACAACATATGTACAAGTTATAAAAAATAGACCTTGAATAGGAATAGCTTAATTTTTACCTTTTAATCCTTACATTTCTTTCTTTTGCTTCCTTTAATAGAAAGAAGTACTTTGCTTGGGCGATTTTTGTCTGACAAATTGCTTCCTCTGAAGGGTCAAAACTTTTATCTAATAATTGTTTTTGCTCCTGCCAATGTTCTTTATACTCCTGTAACTGGGTTAAAAGTTTTTCATCAAACTCTTTCCGAAGCCACCCTTTACGCTTAAAAAACATCGTTATTCCCCCGGTACTTGTCTAGCTACAGCGCCTAGGAAAAATTGAACTGCATTTTTCCCTGTTCAAGGCGCTTCCGCTTTTCGGTTTAGATCTCTCTTCTACCCTCGAGAGCTTTTGATAAAGTAACTTCGTCTGCGTATTCCAGGTCTCCTCCAACAGGAAGTCCATGAGCAATCCTTGTGACTTTTATGCCTGATGGTTTCAGCAAACGAGAAATATACATCGCCGTTGCCTCTCCTTCAATATTTGGATTCGTTGCTAAGATCACTTCCTGTACAGTTTCATCATGTAGACGCTTTAGGAGATCGGGAATATTAATATCCTCTGGGCCAATACCATCCATGGGTGAAATCGCACCATGTAAAACATGATACTTGCCATTAAATTCCTTCATCTTTTCCATCGCAATGACATCCTTTGGGTCTTGAACAACACAAATTGTACTCTTATCTCGGCGTTGGTCTTCACATATATAGCATGGATCCTGGTCTGTTATATGTCCACAGACAGAACAATAGGTTAAATTTCGTTTGGCATTTACAAGTGCTTTAGCAAAATCCAGCACAGTATCTTCCTTCATACTTAAAACATAAAAGGCCAAACGACCAGCCGTTTTGGGTCCGATGCCAGGCAGCTTCATGAAACTGTCAATCAACTTAGAAATCGGTTCTGGATAATGCATTCTTTTATTATTCCTCTCCTAGAAAAGCATATGCGCCTTTAAAAAGGCGCATATGCTTGATCATCATGAATTAAAATGGAAGATTCATTCCTTTTGTAAATTGGCCCATTGTATTGTTTGTGAGCTCTTCAACCTTCTTTAGGGCATCGTTTGTTGCTGCCAACACAAGATCTTGAAGCATTTCGATATCGTCAGGGTCTACAGCTTCAGGTTTAATTTGTACGTCTACCACTTCTTTATGTCCTGTAACAATGACAGTGACCATGCCGCCGCCAGCTGTTCCTTCAATCTTCTGTTGACCTAATTCTTCTTGTGCCTCAGCCATTTTCTTTTGCATTTTTTGCATTTGCTTCATCATATTTTGCATATTTCCCATTCCACCACGCATATTTCCTTCAACCTCCATTTAATTAGTCAATTATTTCAACAAATTCCGCACCGAATAAGTTTTTGGCTTCCGCAATATGCGGCTCGTCTTCTGGTTTAGACTCAGAAGATTCTCCTTCAACTAGATGCTGAGTACTTAAGAAGTTTTCTCGAATCGAAACCCATTGCTCTTCTGGTACCCCAAGCACGAGATATCTATTTCCAGTTAGCTCTTGAAGAGCAAGCGTAATCGTCTCGATAAAACGGTTATTATCCATGGCCATTTGACAGTGAATTTCATGTTTAAATTTTAAAATAAAAGCATTGGCTGAAGCAGCAGCAGGCTCTGCTTCATTCAATAAAGCTGCATGAGATTTCATTAATCGACCTCTCATTTCACCCCATTTGCTTTTAATTTGATTTAAATCATTCTTTGTCGCATTCTTTAATACTTCATTTATTCTTCCAACAGCCGGCTGGAATCCTTTTCTTGAACTTCTTTGTGCAGGCTTTTGCGCAGCCTGTGGCGCTGCATCTTGGACAACTGCTGGTCCATTCGTTTTTAACTGTTGTAGTTCATGCTCAAGCTGTTCTAGTTTGGCAAGCAGTTGAGACATTTGTCCAGAAGGCATTTGCTCCTGCTGTTTTACCTCTGTTTGACACAGCTTAACAATCGCAACTTCTAAAAAGATCCTCGGATGGTTGGTCCATCGCATATCCTGTTGAGTTTTATTTAACAATTCAATAAGCTGGTAAATCTGATCATAAGGAACAGACTCAGCAATTTGACGGAACTCCTCATCTAACAAGACTCTATCTAATGACTCTTCAAGATTTGGTGCTGTTTTATATAACAGCATATCTCGGTAGTATAAAATAAAATCCTCGATAAATCTTGAAGGATCCTTCCCATGAAATAACAATTCCTCTAAGGCTTCTAAACCGCTGGCTACATCCTTGTCCAGAACTGACCTTGCAAGCTTGTTTAAGAATCCTTGTGAGACAGATCCAGTTACTGTTAAAGCATCTTCAACTGTTACGCTTTCCTGGCTAAAGGAAATAGCTTGGTCTAAAAGACTTAATGCGTCACGCATACCGCCTTCAGCCGCTCTCGCAATCATTTTTAGAGCATCCTCTTCGCAATTAACCCCAGTTTCTTCGACGATTAACTTCATTCGATTTACAATGGATTGTGCTGTAATCCGTCTAAAATCAAATCGTTGACACCTGGAGATAATGGTTAGCGGTATTTTATGAGGCTCAGTCGTAGCTAAAATGAAGATAACATGCTGAGGCGGTTCTTCCAATGTTTTTAACAAAGCATTAAAGGCACTAATCGAAAGCATATGCACTTCATCAATAATATAGACCTTGTAGCGAACAGAGGTTGGTGCGAACTTTACCTTATCTAGAACATCCCGCATTTCTTCCACTCTCGAGTTGGAAGCTGCGTCAAATTCAAGCACATCAGATATCGTTCCATTTGTAATTCCCTTACAGGCAGCACATTCATTGCAGGGTTCAGAAACGGGTGCTCGTTCACAATTTACTGCTTTAGCCAATATTTTCGCTGCACTTGTTTTACCAGTTCCTCGCGGCCCATTAAATAAATAGGCATGGGAAATTTTTTGTTGAAGTAGGGCGTTTTGCAATGTTTTCGTTACATGTTCTTGTCCTACTACATCAATAAATTGCTGAGGACGCCAAACACGATATAAAGCCTGATAAGCCAAAACATCGCCCCCTCCAAAGTTTCTCTCCTAACCATTATAACTTAACCCTTTTCAATTTTTCAATTTTTCTAGGTGAATACAAAAAAACTCATCTCTTCAATGAGATGAGTTGCTTTTACATTATAAACTGCCGTGCACCTTCCGTCGACTTCGCACCCATAGGCGCTGCTTAAGCAGTTAGCTCGGCCCAGGCCACCCTGCGGCACATGGGAGCTTCCACTTAATGCTGCTTCCTTCCGGACCTGACATGGTTCATGGATTCCCATTGCGCAGGACCCGGGCGTCAACACTACTTACTTAAGGCGGACCCTACAGGATACCAGCCTCGGGAAGGGATTCAGCCTCGCTAGAGCGGATTGCGAGTACAGGGCACCGCTACCTCCCCGCCTAGCACGGCAAAGTTGATAATAATTTTAGGCGCCTTATCTGACGCCTTTTTAGTATACTAACTTTCAACAAAAAAATCAATCTTTATCAATTGTAAATTCCTGTAAGGTTTGTTTTCTTGCTAATTTCCTTTGTTCTCGCAGCTTACGAAAGAAGTCAGAAAGTAACTGACTGCATTCTGCTTCCAGGACGCCGCGCTTTACTTCACTTTGATGATTGAACCGTTCATCCTGCAGGAGATTCATAAACGTTCCGGCACAACCGCCCTTTGGATCTGATGCACCAAAAACTACTCTACTGACCCTGGATAGGATAATTGCTCCTGAGCACATTGCACAGGGCTCTAGAGTAACATATAGATGTGCATTCTCCAGACGCCATGAACCAGTTTCTTTACATGCTTGTTCAATCGCCAGCAGCTCTGCATGAGCAACCGCACTTTGTTTACTTTCACGTAAGTTATGTGCACGGGAAATAATCTTTCCATCGATAACAAGAATTGCCCCAATTGGCACCTCTCGTAAATCTTCTGCCTTCTTTGCTTCCTTTATAGCTTCTTTCATATAGTATTCATCAGTAAATTCTTCAATAGTCATAAGGATTACCGCCTTACATTATCTTCATCATTTCAACACGTTAGATTGATATTTTTACCATTATATCATGATTCAACCCATTCACTCATAGAATAGATGTAGCGTTCTTGCTTAGGAGGGGAAGAATATGCAAATTCATGTTGTGAAAAGTAATGAATCATTGACAACCATTGCCAGGGCATATAACACAACTGTTAATGATATTGTTGAAGCAAATGACATCCCTAATCCAAACAATCTTGTTGTCGGTCAAGCAATGGTGATTCCGATCGTTGGCAGTTTTTATTATGTACAGCCAGGAGATAGTCTATGGTCTATTGGGCAAAAAACAGGCGTGCCTTATCAACAAATTGCCTCAGTTAATCGGATTTCATTAAACCAGCAGCTCTATGTTGGATTTCGTCTTTATATCCCCCAGGCAGCTAAAAGAAGAGCAGAATTTAATGCCTATGTTGAACCACGCGGCACCTCTGTTGCTCCAGCTCTAGAAACTAGCGCACGGGAAGCTGCCCCTTATCTCACTTATTTAGCACCATTTAGTTTTCATGCATTACGTGATGGCTCCCTCAGAGAACCCTTGCTCAATAATTTTCCAGCCATCGCAAGAGCGAATCGAAACACGTTAATGATGGTGGTTGATAACCAAGAAAATGACCAATTTAGTGATGAGTTAGCCCGAATTTTATTAAATGATATCGCTATCCAAGACCGCTTTTTGAACAATATCGTAGCAACAGCCAAAAAATATGGATTCAGAGATATTCATTTTGACTTTGAATTCATACGTCCCGTAGACCGCGAAGCCTATAATCGTTTTTTAAGGAAGGCAAAAGCTAGGTTTAACAATGAAGGTTGGTTGATGAGTACCGCCCTTGCGCCAAAAACAAGTGCCACGCAAAAAGGAAATTGGTATGAAGGCCATGATTATCGAGCCCACGGCCAAATAGCTGATTTTGTTGTTATTATGACCTATGAATGGGGATACAGCGGCGGCCCAGCCATGGCTGTCTCACCTATTGATCAGGTTCGAAGGGTTTTAGAATATGCTCTTACTGAAATGCCTCCAAATAAGATTCTAATGGGACAGAATTTATATGGATATGACTGGACACTTCCTTTTGTTCAGGGAACAGTAGCAAAAGCAGTCAGTCCTCAACAAGCAATTGAGCTTGCAGCTCGTAACAATGTTCCAATTCAGTATGATACAAAAGCACAGGCACCGTTCTTCCGATACAGTGCAGCTGATGGTAAACGGCATGAGGTTTGGTTTGAAGATGCCCGCTCCATTCAGGCAAAGTTTAATTTGATTAAAGAGTTAAAGATTCGCGGTATGAGTTATTGGAAGCTTGGCTTAGCATTTCCGCAAAATTGGCTGTTAATTGTTGAAAATTTCAATGTGGTTAAAAGAAGTTAATATTATTACCTCCATAAACTGCCGATATTCGGCAGTTTTTTCATATAATCGACATTTATATTTCTTCTTCAATAATTTCCATATCCCTTCCTGCGGCAGATTATGATAATATATTATTTGTGCCTTTATTGAACTTTGAATAAGTACTTCCGGCATATTGCTGGTTAAACATAGAAATTGCAGGCAATTGGAGAAGGAGGACATGCAATGGGGTATACTCCCTTTATAACCGTTGAAGGGCCGATTGGTGTAGGTAAGACATCTCTCGCAAAAGCCATTTCAGATCAATTTAATTTTGCTTTATTAAAAGAAATCGTTGATGAAAATCCATTTTTGGGGAAGTTTTATGACAATATCGAGGAATGGAGTTTCCAAACGGAAATGTTTTTTCTCTGCAATCGCTATAAGCAATTAGGGGATATCAATACCCACTTCTTAAGTAAAAGTCAGGCTGTTGTAGCAGATTACAATATTTTAAAGAACTTAATTTTTGCCCAGAGGACTCTAAACCCCGTTGAATATCAAAAATACTATAAAATATATCAGCTCCTAACAGAAGACATGCCAAAGCCAAATGTAATTATCTATCTCAATGCGAGTCTTGATACTCTGCTAAAGCGAATTAAAATACGTGGACGCGAAGTAGAGAAAAATATCAGTCCCTTATATTTAGAGCAGCTATCGATTGATTACGAACAAACGATAACGAGCTTTGAGCAAACACATCCTGAAATTCCTGTTCTTCGTTTTAATGGTGATGAAGTAGATTTTGTAAAAAATGAAGATGATTTAAATTTTATTATTGAAAAGCTTATAGGCTCATTAAAAAAAAGCAGCACGACTAACACAGTATGAGAATTGGGGGATGTAAGTGAGTATCGTTATTGGTGGTATGATAGGTCTTGGTAAGACAAGTGTAGCTGATACATTAAATGCACATTTTCAAAAAAGCGGCATTGAGAGTAAGGTCTTTTATGAGACTGTTGATGATAATCCAATTCTTCCTCTTTATTATGAATTAACACCTGAGGAACTAGATGCAAGAAGAATTCCCTTCCTATTACAATTGTTTTTTTTAAATAAACGTTTTAAAACGGTAAAAGATTGTGTAAGTTGGAGAGAACCTATTTACACCATTCAAGATCGCTCCATTTACGAAGATTGGTATTTTGCTTATGTAAACAAAAATCTAGGAAGAATTTCTGAACTTGAATTTAAGATATATGAAGATTTAGTTGAAAACATGATGGAAGAGTTAAATGAACTTCCTAAAAAAGCTCCTGATTTAATGGTTTATTTAAAAGGCTCCTTCGATACGGTAATTGATCGTATTATGGCCCGTGGCAGAAGCTTTGAAATTAACCCGGAACTGAAAGAATATTACTTTGAAGTTTGGAAGGGTTATGATGAGTGGGTTATTAATAACTATAATGCCAGTGATGTCTTGATTATTGATATGGACAATACGGATGTTGTTAATAGGCCAGAGGATGCGATAAGAGTATGTCGTGAAGTGGATGAGCGATTAAGGGAAATTTTAAATATGACAAAAGCACATATTGGGTAATCCAATATGTGCTTCTTTTTTATTTTGGCTGTGTTAAATTAGGCTGTTGATTTGTCCTCCAGGCGCTTCGCTTTCCGCAGGCGGTTCGGGAAGCCTCCTCGGCGCTAAAGCGCCTGCGGGGTCTCCCCTGTCCCGTCCTCCTGCAGGAGTCTCGCGCCTTCCGCACAAATCAACAGGTTCTAAAATCAACATTTACCTTTAAACACAGCCATTATTTTAAAAAAATGCATAAAAAAAATCCGCCAAATTACTTGGGACGGATTTTATCTCCAGTTTTATGCGCGATTATATTAAAATTAAAATTAATGGAGGAGGAAGAGGGATTCGAACCCCCGCGCGGTATGACCCGCCTGTCGGTTTTCAAGACCGATCCCTTCAGCCAGACTTGGGTATTCCTCCGTGTTGACAAGATATAGATTAACACAGTAATCTACTCGTGTCAACAAATTAATAAAATAAAATTATTTTTTATTATTCTGGAACGATAACCTCTTTATTTCCCATATATGGACGTAACACATTCGGGATAACCACACTGCCATCCTCCTGCTGGTAATTTTCTAAAATAGCAGCAACAGTCCGCCCAATAGCAAGCCCAGATCCGTTTAGTGTGTGGACATGCTCAGGTTTTGCCTTTGGATCACGGCGGAAGCGAATATTGGCACGACGCGCCTGGAAAGCTTCAAAGTTACTGCAAGAAGAAATCTCTCGGTAGGTGCCATAGCTTGGAATCCAAACCTCAATATCGTACTTTTTGGCAGCCGTAAAGCCGAGGTCACCTGTACACATGCTTAACACACGGTAAGGTAACTCGAGTAATTGAAGGACACGCTCTGCATCACTTGTCAGTTTCTCAAGCTCCTCGTAAGAATCCTCTGGCTTAACAAACTTCACTAGTTCCACCTTGTTGAATTGGTGCTGGCGAATTAATCCCCGCGTATCACGTCCTGCAGAACCAGCTTCAGAGCGGAAGCATGCACTGTACGCTGCAAAGCGGATTGGAAGCTCATCTCCGCTTAATATTTCATCACGATGGAGATTGGTGACAGGCACCTCTGCGGTTGGAATTAAGAAATAATCTTCATTTTCAATTAAGAATGCATCTTCTTCGAATTTTGGCAGTTGTCCAGTACCTGTCATGCTCGCACGGTTGACCATATAAGGCGGTAAAATTTCTTTATAGCCATGTTCATCCACATGGAGATCAAGCATAAAGTTCATAAGTGCACGCTCTAAGCGGGCCCCAAGCCCTTTATAAAAAACAAAGCGGCTGCCGGTAACTTTGCCCGCACGTTCAAAGTCAAGAATTGCCAAGTGGTCCGCAACGTCCCAGTGCGGCTTCGCTTCAAATTCAAAGTCCCGGACATGACCCCATTTTCTAATTTCAACGTTATCATCCTCTGTTTCACCAATTGGAACACTTTCATGGGGAATATTCGGAATGCTCATTAACAACAAATCAAGGGTTTCCTCGACACTGCGGAGCTCCTCATCCAATACTTTAATTCTATCTCCTACCTCACGCATTTCCACAATAAGATGGTCAGCATCGGCTTTTTCACGCTTTAGTGCTGCAACCTGCTGAGAAACCTCATTCCGCTTGCTTTTCAATTGTTCAGCCTCAACAATTAAATCACGTCTGCGCTGATCTAGATCCTCAAATTTCCCAAGGTCTGTTAGATCCTCCCCACGGTGTTGAAGTTTTCCCTTAACCTCTTCAAAGTTAGCTCTTAATACTTTAATATCTAACATCTTTATCGCTCCTTTATTATAAAGCGTAAGCGCCTTGTTCAGGGGCTTATGACCCCGATCCCCTAGGCGCTGCAGCTAGGTTAATAAAAAATAAATACAAAAAACTCCCGTCCCCAAAACAGGGACGAGAGTTACCCGCGTTACCACCCTGGTTGACAGCTATTAGTCTGTCCACCTTGAAAAAAATTAACGGTTTTTACCGAAAGTACTTACTGACCCATATAGGGTGTTCCGCACCTTACTCGAGGAGGGATTCACAAGCTTCAAACACCGATTCACACCAGCCACCGGCTCTCTTTAGAATGAACTTCCTGTTACTAGTTCCTCTCATTGCTTTAACTTTTATTTATTTATTAAAAATTTACTATAATTATTCGCAAAATGCAAACAAATTATACCAATTGTTTTGCTTTTGCTTCCTTTACCATGTCAACAAAATAAGCCGTAAGTTCATGCTTATCTGTTAATTCTGGATGGAATGAGCAGCCAAGGAATTGGCCTTCGCGTGCGGCCACAATGCGGTCATTGTGCTTTGAAAGAATTTCTACTTCTGAACCAGCTTCAACAATATGCGGTGCACGGATAAAGACTGCAGGGAAACTGTCAGCTACATCCTTTATCGCGAGGTCGGCCTCAAAGCTATCGACCTGGCGTCCAAAGGAGTTTCGTTCGACCGTAATGTCCATCACACCAATATGAGGCTCGTGGCCTACTAGGTTTTTAGCTAATAGAATAAGACCTGCACATGTACCGAACATCGGTTTACCTTCCGCAGCAAATTCCTTAAGTGCATCCATGAAATTATATTTATCAATCAAGCGGCGCATCGCAGTGCTTTCACCACCGGGAAGAATCAAGCCATCTATCTCTTTTAATTCTTCTATTCGCTTAATGGCAACGGCTTCGACCCCACATTCCTCAATAGAGCGAATATGTTCACGCACAGCACCCTGTAAGGCAAGGACTCCTACTTTAACCATGATCTTACCAGCCTCTATCCTGCATGCGTGCTTCAGGAGCTAGTGAAGATATCTCAATACCTTTCATTGGTGTTCCTAGGTCCTTAGAAAGCTCAGCAATCAATTTGTAGTCTTGGTAGTGAGTAGTAGCTTCCACAATAGCTCTTGCAAACTTAGCTGGGTTCTCAGATTTAAAAATTCCTGAACCTACGAATACACCGTCGGCACCCAACTCCATCATCAATGCCGCATCAGCAGGAGTTGCAACACCGCCAGCTGCAAAGTTAACAACCGGAAGGCGGCCAAGACGCTTAATTTCAAGAAGTAATTCAAATGGTGCTCCTAATAGTTTTGCTTCTGTCATAAGCTCATCTACATTCATTCCTACTACTTTACGAACTTGTCCATTCACTTTACGCATATGGCGAACAGCTTCAACGATATTACCTGTTCCAGGCTCGCCTTTCGTACGAAGCATGGAAGCTCCTTCCCCAATCCTGCGGGCAGCCTCACCAAGATCGCGGCAGCCACAAACAAATGGAACAGTAAAGTCACTTTTATATAAATGATATTCTTCATCAGCAGGTGTTAAAACTTCACTTTCATCAAGGTAGTCAACTCCCATTGCTTCAAGCACACGTGCTTCTACAATATGTCCAATTCTTGCCTTCGCCATTACTGGGATTGATACTGCATTTAGAACCTCTTCAATAATCCTTGGGTCAGCCATTCTGGCAACACCGCCAGCTGCACGGATGTCAGATGGTACACGCTCTAGAGCCATTACAGCAACTGCGCCAGCCTCTTCAGCAATTCTTGCCTGCTCCGCATTTACAACGTCCATGATGACGCCGCCCTTTTGCATTTCGGCCATTCCGCGTTTTACTCGATCTGTACCTGTTTTCATGATAAATCCCCCTTGTAAGTTCCATTTTTATAAATATTGCAAAAAATTAACGTATAAATTTAGGAAATATTGTTAATTCATTCGGAATTAGATTGTTTCCATAAAATAATTAAAGCAACAAAAAAGGATTCCTGTCAAGACAAGAATCCCTTTGCTATATATTTCCTATTTATTAAAACCAACCTTTAACCGTGTCAGAGATGCCTCCCCAAAGATCTCCAAAGAATCCACCGATTCCTCTCATCATCAAAACGAACCAATTTGCCTTTTCAACATCCTCGGCTGCAATGACATCAACGGTAATATTGTTCTGCCCTTTATCTGTTAAAAACCCTAAACTTTCAGCGTCTTTAGGTTGAATGGATAAAGTTCCAACCTTTTCACCCTTTTTAATAGGTGCCGTAAGTTCGCCTTGTTTATTAACCTTCTTTTTATCGAGTGTTAAAACGGTTTTCAAATTATCCTTTTCCCCGTTCTTTACAACCATGTTAACAGCATCTTTTGTATAAATTTTCACTTGATCCTCTTTACCTTTGATTACAGGTAAAGTCTTATTGCCTTTAACTTGATAATTCTTTGGTATAATCTCTTCTTTTTTAAAATTATTAAACGCGAAGTCTAGAATCTTTCTTGTCTCTTTAAATCTTTCAGATTGGGAACCTGTATTCATAACAACAGATATAAATCGTTGACCATCTCGAATAGCTGTTCCTGTAAAGTTATAACCTGCAAATGGAGTGGAGCCTGTTTTTAAACCATCCAAACCATCATAAACGAATTGTTGATAATTTGGGTAATCCGCAGCAAGTTCTTCATATCCTTCCAGCATCCAGTTCCAGTTGTCCATTACAAATTCATCTTCCGTACCCTTTGCAAAAATCTTTTCTGGTATGCTGGATGTTTTCAGTACCTCAGGGAAGTCATGTAATAAATGGGACGCTAATGCGGCAACATCCTTTGCAGACATGATGTTTTCCTCATCAGGGTCACCCACTATTTCAGGAAAATGCTTTAAAATATCACGATTATTTAAACCTGAAGAGTTTACAAATTTATACGTTTTTAGACCAAGCTCCGCTGCCTTTTTATTCATCATTTCTACAAACTTTGCTTCAGATCCTCCAACAATTTCAGCAATGGCCATTGTAGCAGCATTAGCGGATTCAATGGCCATTGCGGCATACAAATCTTCTACCTTATACTTTGCTTCAACACGCAAAAAAACATTACTTAAACTATTGTCATGCGACATTTTAGAAAGTTCAGGAGAAACTACATACTCTTGATCCCACTTTACTTTCCCTTCTTTTACAGCTTCTAAAAGTAAGTATTCTGTCATCATTTTTGTCATACTTGCAATTCCCAGAGCAGTTTCAGAATTCTTTTCGTACAGAATCATGCCCGTATCTGCATCAACTAATATAGCTCCAGATGCATTAACATCTAAACCCACAGTTTCTGCCTCTGCTTTATCTATGCCTGCAAAAAGGCTAAAAATCAAGATCATTGCCAAGGAACTGGCGATAAGTTTCCGATAAAAAAGTCTATTCACAATAATACCCTCCAACGATTTTGTACACTTTGGTTATTTTAACATAACTAAAGTTCAAATCATAGACAGAGGATTGGACTATCTTTTTACAAAAAAAAGACAGAGAAGGCAGTGCTTCTCTGTTTTAGCTTAAGATAATGAGTAATTCGGAGCCTCTTTTGTAATTTGGACATCATGAGGATGACTTTCCCTTAGTCCTGCCCCTGACATTTTTACAAATTGAGCATTATTTCTTAATTCTTCTAGGTCTTTTGTTCCACAATAGCCCATTCCAGAGCGTAAGCCACCGATTAATTGGTAAATGGTTTCAGCTAATGGTCCTTTATAAGGTAGGCGCCCTTCGATTCCTTCAGGAACAAACTTCTTATTATCCTCCTGGAAATAACGATCCTTTGAACCCTTTTCCATCGCTGCTACAGAACCCATGCCACGATATACCTTAAAGCGGCGTCCTTGGAAAATTTCAGTTTCTCCAGGGCTTTCGGTAACACCTGCAAGCATGCTTCCCAGCATAACAGCATGACCGCCTGCTGCGAGTGCCTTCACGATATCGCCCGAATATTTAATGCCGCCGTCTGCAATGATACTCTTGCCGTGTTTTCTAGCCTCTGTAGCACAGTCATAAACAGCTGTGATTTGCGGCACGCCTACACCTGCAACTACTCGTGTCGTACAAATGGACCCAGGTCCGATTCCGACCTTCACGACATCCGCCCCTGCTTCAATTAATGCCGCCGTAGCTTCTCCCGTTGCCACATTCCCTGCAACGATTGTTAAATCAGGATATTGACCTCTTATTTCCTTAACGGTATCAAGTACACCCTTTGAATGACCATGAGCTGTATCTACAACAATAACATCCACATTTGCCCTTACCAGCTTTTCAATCCGCAGCATCGTATCCTTTGTTACCCCAACTGCTGCACCAGCTAATAAACGCCCCTGCTTATCCTTTGCTGAATTTGGGAACTCAATTACCTTTTCAATATCCTTGATGGTAATTAACCCTTTCAAAACACCCTGGTCGTCTACTAGCGGAAGCTTTTCTATTTTATACTTTTGCAGGATCTTTTCAGCCTCTTTTAAAGTAGTTCCTACTGGAGCCGTAACGAGATGTTCTTTTGTCATCACATCTGAAATCTTATAAGAGTAATCTTGAATAAACCGCAGGTCACGATTGGTTATAATGCCAACTAGTCTCTGCTCTTCAAGATTATTCACAATTGGCACTCCTGAAATTCGATATTTGCCCATTAAATGCTCGGCATCAAATACCTGATGCTCTGGGGTTAAGTAAAACGGGTCGGTGATAACACCACTCTCAGATCTCTTAACTTTTTCAACCTGTTCAGCTTGCTGTTCAATTGTCATATTTTTATGGATAATGCCCAGTCCACCCTGGCGAGCCATTGAAATCGCCATTTCTGCCTCTGTTACGGTATCCATCCCTGCACTAATAATTGGAATATTTAGCTTCACCTTAGGCGACAACTCTACTTGAAGATTTACATCACGCGGCAGTACTTCTGATTTACCAGGAATTAATAGGACATCGTCAAACGTTAAACCTTCTTTAGCAAATTTACTCTCCCACATTTTTATGGCCTCCAGGAAAAAATTTTTAATTGTAGGTTATCAATTGGACAAAATACTGTCAAGGAGAACGATTTAGTCTAATTTTTCTGAAAAAGGTGATTACCATTGGCAGCAAACTTTAATGGATGGAAAAGCTATGCAAGTTTTTTTTCTGCAGAGCATTGTCAGACCTATTTAAAAAGCAATTATAAAAAGTGGAATATCGATAACCCTGAACAAAAAAGCTATGAAAACTGCTATGCCTTTCTTTATTATCTCGAGCATGGGCAAATTTATTATCAACAGGCAGAAAATGCACCGCTTATCCTAAAACCAATCTTACTTTTTTATGGTCTCGTACATTTAATTAAAGCATGTATATTAACGATAGACCCGGCATATCCGGAAACGACATCTGTTTTAGCTCATGGAGTTTCAACTAGGAAAAGAAAAAAGCAAAATTACCAATTTTTCCAAGACGAAGTGAAGTTTCAAAAGAACGGACTTTTTCCATTTATGTCGGAGAAAATGTTTCATATGAAACGTTTGGAAGGGGATAAAATTACAATGGAAGAGCTGTTAGAGCTCATTCCCGAATTAGATGACCTGTTTATGAAACATGAGTCAAAAAGCATTTTTACTCCCATATATAATCTGCATGGGCAATTGGCAGTACCAGAAAAAATATTGGACCAATATCATATGACAGAGGAAAGATTGAAGGAGTTTCTTACATCAAAATCAGGAAATCAGATTGAGTTTTCAAATGAAGGTCTCTTGTTTCAATTCAACAAAAGTACGTTTACGGGAATTTCACCGATTAAATTTAATCTAGAAAACGGTTCTTTTGTACTGCCGCTTAAAAAGGAAAATTTATTTGTTTTCCCAGAGCTGTTGGTCCATTATCTCTTGCTTTATAATTTAAGTATGATTGCAAGATATGAAACGGAATGGTGGAGTGAACTAACCAAAATGATGCCGAATCGGGATTATCCCTTCATAAAAACATTTTTAGAGATTACGCTGCATAAAGGCCCATTTTTGATATATGAGTACCTGATGAGTTAGGATATTAGGAAAAGGTGACTTCATGGGCATGGTATGAGAGCTATTCGTTACCGTTTTCTTTAAATGTGTCGCTGTACGGGCACGAATAGCTTCTATTCGTTACCGTTTCCTTTAAAAATGTCGCCGCGCGGGCATGGATACCTGCTATTCGTTACCGTTTTCTCTAAAAGTGCCGCCGCACGGGCACGAATCTCGATCCACACATTTTATTTACAACCTATTGTCCTTTCGGACAATACAAAAAAGCACAACCCTAATCAGGTTGTGCTTCGTTTGCCTGGCAATGTCCTACTCTCACAGGGACAAAGTCCCAACTACCATCGGCGCTGAGAAGCT
>NZ_JABWSY010000032.1 GCF_013396335.1 Bacillus sp. EB106-08-02-XG196 | reverse complement strand
AGCAGCGAATTAGGAATCACAAGAGTAGACAAAATTCCCGCTATTGTCGAAAAATTCGCTTGATGGCTATGGTGCCTTGCACTGTTCGTGTTTTTTATGGTGATAAGTATTTCTATATACTTATAATTAAATTAAAAATCTTGAAGAGAGTGTGAAAAAGAATGACAATTTTAAAAAATGATTGGGCGCTTTTATTGGAGGTGGAATTTGAGAAAACGTATTATCAAGACTTAAGGAAAAAGCTACAAGAGGAATATCAAACAAAGGTTATTTATCCAGAGCAACAAGATATTTTTAACGCCATCCACTACACTTCCTATAAAGATACGAAAGTAGTTATTATCGGCCAGGATCCCTATCATGGTCCAGGACAAGCCCATGGTTTAAGTTTCTCCGTGAAACCGGGAGTGAAAATCCCTCCATCATTACGAACAGTGCCTGGCACTGTTCGTAAATTTTTTTTAAGACATTGGAATTTATAGAGTGATCACCTTGATAGAGCTTGGATATTCCATGATCTATTTTTATTAAGTGAAAAACAAATAAATTAGGTTAAAAATTATTGTAAAAATATCCACGATGAATTAGAAGAGACAGAGGCAGATCCATTTCAATTACGGCTTGTAAAACCTTCTATCTTATTCCACTCCCATTAAGCGTGCAGCCAGTCATAGTACATAACTTCTCCTGTCTCGAGCACAAAACGGAACGGCTTACTCTCACATCGATTTTCAAATAATTGTTCAAGATAGAATTCTTTTATTTTGTTGGTCAAAATGCCATAAAAGAAGGCAATTGGTTTTACTACAAGCTTGGTAGATTTCAGTTTACGGATAAGTTGCTTAAAGGACTGAATCGCGATTGTGAGAACGTCAACTGTATTTTGTTCACATTCAAATCGAAATGCAGCGATTTGTACCATATGCCAGTATTCTTCAATTGTTTTTGCATCAGAAAAGAAGTATTTTACGGATTGAACAAAAGCTTGAGGAACTTTATCACTAACAAAAGTGTGATCGAGTTCAATCGGCTCTTCCACTACACTTGGACCGGCTGTAAATTGGTGCAGCTTTATTTTAAGTGGATCAAAGAAAACAAGCGAGAGGATAAAAATTTAGGTTTTACCATCAGTTTAGAATTTTCTAAAAATTATTATTGAAAATATTTTGATTTAATAGTATATTTAAAATACAAATTTAATAATTGATAATCGATTATCAATTATCAAAAATAAAAATACTTATTCCTGATCTTCTCTAACTTAACTCACTAGGAATAAAAAATCATAGATTTACTTCAAAGTAAATCGAAGGAAAGGATGAGACAGTCAAGGTGAGTGCAGAAAAAACTTTAGAAATATTAGATTTGTTTAATTTTCAAACTAGGGAGTTAAATGTCCCTCAAATTGCTGAGAAGCTAAATCAGCCACAAAGTTCTGTTTATCGACACCTCCGGGTTCTTAAAGAGAAAGGCTATTTGATAGAAAGTAATGGGGGCCTATACAAGCTTGGTTATCGATTCTTAGAACTTGCTAAAATTGTCAAGACAGACAGCAGCATTTCTTCCATAGCATTTCCAATCATGAGAAATCTTACAAACGAGACGGGGGAAACTTCTATTCTTACTATTGTTTCAGGGCTAAATGCGATTTGTTTAGAAGTGATTACTTCCCCTGAACCAATTAAAGTATCTTCTGACCAAGGAAAAATATTACCGCTTTATGCTGGAGCCTCCTCTATCGCTCTACTTGCCCATATGCCAAGTGAGACCGTAGACGAATTATCAAGGCTGGAATTATTAAAAAGCTTTACGGTAAATACAATTGTTGATCCAGAGCAGCTCAAGGGAAAACTAGAGGAAACCCGTAATAGGGGTTACGCGATTTCAGACTCAGAAGTGGATGATGGAGTAATAGCATACGGGGTACCTATCCGAGATATGGATAATCAGGTTGTTGCAGCAGTAAGCATTGCAGGACCAAGCGAAAGAATGCTTAAAAAAGATGAACGATCGTTAATTGATTGCCTACAGTTGGCAAAGGATCAGATAGAAAAATATTTATAGGCCACATTTGAGAGGGGATTTTTATGGAGAACTTTGATTTAGTTGTAAGGGGACAATTAGTTTTAGAAGATGAAGTTGTAATTGGTGAAATTGGAGTTAATAACGGGAAAATTAGTTCTATTGTAAAAGAGACCAATTTGTTAAAAGGCAGTAGGGTTCTAGATTTTGGGAAGTCCTTTGTATTTCCTGGAATGATTGATGTCCATGTACATTGTTTTAGCAACCCAAATGAAGGATTTATTACAACAAGTTCTTCTGCAGCAGCTGGCGGTGTGACAACCTTTTTGGACATGCCCTATGATTTACCAAATCCCATTAATAATGTAGATCAGTTTGAAAGAAAAGTGAAACAATTAGAAGCAGAAGCGGTTGTCGATATTTGCTTGTGGGGAACCATCTCTAAAACGGGCGGGACCGACCAGATTAATAAACTAGCAGAAGCAGGTGCGGTAGCTTTCAAAATGTCAACGTTTGAGACTGATGCTTACCGTTTCCCAAGAATTCCAGATCCTGAGATCATGCGCGCGATGGAATTAATTCGTGAAACAGGCTTGGTTGCTGCTTTTCATTCGGAAAATGACGAAATCATTGTCGATCTGATTGATCAATATATAGAGGAAAATAAAGTGTACCCACGTGCTCATATGGAAACAAGACCTCCAGTAACTGAAACAAGTGCTGTGTTAAAACTTTTGGAGTTTGCCTATTGGACAGGTGTTAAGCTGCACATTGTACATGTAAGTCATCCTCGTACCATTGATTTAATTAATTTATTTAAAAAACAAGGTGTACAGGTTACATCTGAAACATGTTATCCATATTTACTTCTCGATGTTAATGACTTAGAAAAGCATGGTCCAAGAGCTAAGAATAACCCGCCTTTACGTAATCCGGAAGACGTTGAGGGATTATGGAAGCACTTACAAGCCGGGGATATTGAACTAATCTCTTCAGATCATGCACCTTGGGGCCTTGAGCATAAGGAAAAAGGTCAAGACAACATTTTTCTTGCAGCATCGGGATTGCCTGGATTAGAAATTATCGCTCCACTTATGTTTGATAGCGGAGTAGCTAAGGGGAGATTAACGCCAGTTGAATTCGCAAAGTTAATGGCACAACACCCAGCTGAGGTTTTCCAAATCCCTGGAAAAGGGAAGATTGCAGTTCAATATGATGCGGATTTTACTGTCATTGATCCAGAGCAGTCTTGGATCGTGGATGAAACAAAGTTCCGCTCCCATTCTAAATTGACACCATTTCATGGCTGTAAGGTACAAGGTAAAGTTGTACAAACAATCGTTCGAGGTACTACAGTATATGACGGAAATGAAGTAACCGTGAAACCGGGCTTCGGAAGTTTCGTTCCAGGTAAAGCAGCTAAAAAGGTCGTAGCAGGGAGGAAGTAAATTTTGTCCATAAACCATTTTACAGAGATGCTTGAAAAACTTTTGAGTTTAAAGTGGGGGGATATTCCACAGAGTACAATTGAACGGGCAAAATGGATGATTGCCGATACCTTGTTTGCTGCTTGGTACGGTGTTTCATCCCCTGAGCTTCAAAATTATATTCAAAGTGTTGGTACCCGAGAAAAATGTCCAGTTAACACTATTCCTATTGTGGGAACAGGCATTTATACTACACCATCAAATAGTGCCATCATACATGGTACCGCGATTGTCTGTAACGAATTGGATGAAGGAAATCAATTTGCTAAAGGTCATCCAGCAGCACATTTATTTGCTCCCTCCTTCATCGCGGCAATTGAAAATGATGTATCAGGCCAAGAATTTATCCATGCTTTTATCATTGGGTATGAGGTGGCAGCAAGATTAGCTTACGCCAGCAATATGAATGATGACATGCATCCGCATGGAACTTGGGGCATCATTGGAGGAACCACTGCTGCTGGTATTTTACAGAAAAAGAATAGTAACGAAATTTTAGAATCAGTTCTTTTAGCAGCAACGTTCCCTATCGCTACATCATGGGAAGCAGCGGTTACTGGGATGAATGCAAGAAATTTATATACGGGATTAGGTAGTCTTCACGCCATTCATGCCTTACAGTTTCAATCCTTTGGATTCCAAAGCAGTCCCGGCGTTGTCGATCATCTTTGGGGAAGCATCATGTCAAAGGGAATAGATTATGAGTTGTTCCTTAATGATTTATGGTCACCACCACTTATAGAGAAGAACTATTTTAAGTTGTATCCGTCCTGTCGCTTTACCCATTCTGCCATAGATGCATTATTAGAAAACTTGCAGGAAAAAGAGTTTGACTCTTCCCAAATTTTATCAGGTTTGGTAGAAACATATAGCTTAGCTGCACGTCTAGGAAATCCAGATCCCCAAAATGCACTTTCTGCAAAATTTTCAATTCCGTACGTATTATCTGCTTTGCTGCATGGGAATAACCTCTATGAAAGCGATAAAGAACCTGTTTTCTCTGATCCATCCATTCGCGATTTAGCCAAAAGGATTATGGTTAAAGAAGACCCTGAAATGACAGCGTTGTTACCGAATAAACGGGCAGCCAGGGTGACCCTTATGATGAAGAATGGCAGTCAAGAAAGTAGTTTTGTAGAGGATGCATCAGGCGGCTATGACAAACCACTGCCTGAAAAAAGATTAGTAGAAAAATATAAAAACATGTTAACACAAACTGGTAATGCAAATGAGGTTGAATCCGTTCTTCAAGCAACGATGGGGTTAGATCAGATGAAACATTTTAGCCAGTGGATAAAATCTTTTTCACAAAAAGTAGAAGTATAAAGGAGGGATAGCGTGAGACCGTTACAGGTAAACCTTGACCGATTAAAAAATAATCTCCTTGAATTAGGTTCAAATGCGAATTTGGGAGAAAAGGGATACACTCGACCAGCATTTTCACCAGCAGAAAAGCAAGCTTTAGACTGGCTTAAGGGAAGGCTTGCCAATCTCCCTTTAACTATATCCCAAGATCAATTGGGGAACGTATATGGAAAATGGGGAGATAGAGAAGAGGCGGCTGTTTCTTTTGGCTCACATCTTGATACCGTTCCTGAAGGAGGCCTTTATGATGGAGCTCTTGGAGTAGTCATTGGACTGGAGTGTTTGCAAACTTTAGTCGAACATGGCTATGAACCAGAGGTACCTCTTGAATTAGTGGCATTTGTTGGAGAAGAGGCAAACCCTCTTGGCGGGACATTTGGAAGCAGAGCGGTATCTGGCTTAATCGCTCCATCAGAAGATTTTGATAAGAAGTTGAAGCAGTTTGATTTTATATGGGAGGATTGCCTTTCAGTAAGACGTACAAGTGACGATTTTCGTTGTTTCCTAGAGCTTCATATTGAACAAGGAGCAGTATTGGAAACCAACCAAAAGAAAATAGGGATTGTAACAGCTATTGCCGGCATTCTAAGATTATTTGTTACGATCCATGGTCGGGCGAGTCACTCTGGGACCACTCCCATGCCTTTAAGAAAAGATGCATTACTGGGTGCTTCCCAATTAATACAAGAAGTAAATCGATTAGCGGTCGAGGCTCAAAGTGATATTGTCGCGACAGTTGGAGAAATTGGAATCACTCCCAACCTTGCCAACGTGGTTCCTGGTGAAGCGGAATTAATGATCGAGATTCGAGGAAGCGATTGGAACGAAATGAAGAACATTGAAGGCTCCATACGGATATGGGCAAGGGAAAATATCGATGCAGAGATTTCTATCGCCGTAGAGAAACATCCAAATTCCTTGTCAAAGTCCATTCAAGAGAGTATTGAAAACGTTTGTAAAGAGGAAAATGTACCATATCAATATATGTTTAGCGGAGCAAACCATGATGCAAATTCGTTAACTGCGTTAACGGATGTGGGAATGATTTTTGTTCCTAGCAAGGACGGCATTAGTCATCACCCTGATGAGTTTACCTCATGGGAGGACATTGAAATTGGTGCAAATATTATGCTCCAAACGATTCAAGAATTAGCGAAAATTTATACTAAAGTTAGATAAAATCAAAGGTTTATGGGAAAATAAATCAATTTTAAAAAGGAAAGAAGGGGTTATATGAAAAAGTTCCTATTATTCTTAATTATTGTTGTTTCATTAGTAAGCTTGACTGCATGTGGAAGTAACTCTAGCAAAGCTAAAGAAGGAAACAAGGAAACAGCTGAGGGAGAGAACGCTCTAGAAAGAATTCAAAACTCTGGAAAATTAATAATTGGTACAACGGGTAATTATCGTCCCTTCTCGTATATGGACAGTAATAACGAATTGACGGGATACGATATTGAATGGGCAAACATCATTGCCGAAGAATTAGGGGTTGAAGCAGAGTTTATTACAGGTCAATTTTCTGGATTAATCCCAGGTTTAGTAGCTAATAAGTTCGATATTATTTTATCTGGTGTAAACATTACGGAAGAACGCGCTAAATCGATTGACTTTTCTGAACCCTACGCCCAAGACGGAGCCGTTGCTGTTATTAAAAAAGGATCTAACTCAGTAAAAAGTATTAATGATATTGAGGGTAAAGTTGTAGGGGTAAATGCAGGGTCTGCATTCGAAGAGGTTGTTAAGCAAATTGGAGGATATAAAGAATTAAAAGTATATCCTGGTGCTGCTGAAAGTTTTTCCGATTTAGTTTCTGGCCGTGTTGATGTAGTTGCAATTGGCTTGCCTGCAGCGGCTGAGTATATTCAAAACTCTCCATCTGGAAAAGACATTCAAATTATAGGAGAGCCATTTGATGTTAAGGGAATTGGAGTTGCTATACCTAAAGAACAGGCAGAATTGAAGGCGGAGATTAATCGTATTATTCAAGCTAAAAAAGAAGATGGAACATACAATGAGCTCTCTCAAAAATATTTTGGACTATCTTTTGAAGATCTTGGAGATGAATAGGGGGGGCAAAAATGAATTGGGATGTAATTACAAATGCGATGCCTTACTTTTTAGAAGGGGCGTTAGTGACCTTAGAAGTATCCCTATTAGCTATTGTAATTGGAACGGTGCTCGGCTTCCTGATCTGTCTTCTTAGGACGTCACACAACAAAATAGTAAGTAGTATCGCCTTTCTATATATCTGGCTATTCCGAGGATTACCTCTTTTGATCATACTATTTTTATTTTACTATGCTGCACCATTTGGGATTACTTTAAGTGCTTTTGCTGCTGCTTTGTTCGCTATGACATTGAACGCAACGGCCTATAAGGCTGAAATTATTCGTTCTGGAATGATGGCAGTTCAAAAGGGTCAAGTCGAAGCAGCTGAAGCTATTGGCATGACTCCTTTACAAATCATGTTTCGAATTCGGATTCCACAAACGGTTCGCCTAATTATTCCACCCTATATAAATAACTCTGTTGTATTACTTAAGGAATCGGCACAAATATCCGTGATTACGGTTCCAGATCTTATGCTTAATGCGCAAACCCAATATAGCAGTACGTATCTTCCTATGGAAACTCTTGGAGTTGCGGCAGTTCTTTACCTTGTTATGACTAGTTCGCTGATGTTAATACAGTCATGGACAGAGAAGAAGCTCAAGACTCAAAACAACAATAAGTGATGGGAACGAAAGGAGGTATATTCATGGAAACCATTAAAATGGAAAATATTCAAAAGAAATATGGCGATAAAATTGCTTTAGATAATGTTCAATTAACGGTCAACAAGGGTGAGGTTGTTTCTTTAATAGGACCCAGTGGCTCAGGAAAAAGTACTCTTCTTCGGTGTATAAATTTTTTAGAGGTTCCATCTCAAGGAAATGTGTTTATTGAGGGGCAATCAATTGATTATAAAGTAAACTCCATTGGCAAATTGACTGTAGCATCTAAAATAAAGATGAGCAAAGTCCGAAGCAAGGTCGGTATGGTTTTTCAGCATTTTAATCTTTGGAAACATAAAACGGTTCTTGAAAATATTATCGAGGGTCCCATGATTGTCAAAAAAATGCCAAAGGAAAAAGCCATTGAAATTGCAGATAAATTATTAAAGAAGGTTGGTTTATACGATAAAAGAAATGAACATCCCAGTGATCTATCTGGGGGTCAGCAACAGCGGATCGCTATCGCAAGGGCTCTGGCCATGGAACCAAGTGTTATGCTGTTTGATGAAGCTACCTCTGCACTCGATCCTGAAATGGTAAATGAAGTTCTTCAAATTATGACAGGTCTAGCCAAAGAAGGAATGACCATGATGATTGTTACGCATGAAATGGGATTCGCAAAACAAGTATCTGATCGAGTAATTTTCATGGAAGATGGTCAAATTGTGACTACAGGAACACCTGATGAAATATTTGGATCAAATAATAATCCACGTGTTACGAAGTTCTTGCAAAATTTACAACCAGTCAGTTAAAGAGAAATGTAATCGCAGCATCTATCTGTGATTACATTTTTATTTTTAAAAAATTATAAATAAACAAATAGGATTAACGTTTAATAGAAGGTGAAGAGTAATGGGAGTTAAAACCAAACTAATAGGTGAGTTTAAGAATTTATATAACTTATCAGAATTTAATGAAAAGAGAATAGCGGAGCGAATTTCTCAAATTGCTTCTATTGGAATGACGAACGCTGGCGGGTCAAATAGAATGGCCTATACCAAGGAAGAACGCTCAGCAAAAGAAACCGTCAAGAAATGGATGTCGGAAATTGGATTAGAGGTTTACGAGGATCAAGCTGGAAATGTATTTGGGCGGCTATCTGGGAAGAATCCATCCCTTCCAGTTGTCCTTGTGGGCTCACATGTTGATACTGTTCCAAATGGCGGCCACTTTGATGGGACTTTAGGAGTTCTTACCGCTCTCGAAGTTGCGCAAGTATGGACTGAAACTGGGTTTGTACCTGATAGGAGTCTAGAAGTTGTAATCTTTTCTGATGAGGAAGGTATTCGTTTTAATGGTGGTTTAACAGGGAGTCGAGTGATGATGGGAGACGCATCTTCTCAATCCCTAAGAGAAGAAATAGATGAAGAAGGTATATCATTTACACAGGCCTTGAAAGCAGACGGGTTAGATATAGAACTTCTTAATAAGGCTGTTCGAAAAACAGAAGAGATCTACGCTTTTGTTGAAATTCACATTGAACAGGGAAAGGTCCTTGAGCAGCAAAATAGTCCTGTTGGCATTGTGACAGGTATTGCAGGACCGGCTAATTTGTGGATCCAATGGAATGGGGAAGCGGGGCACGCCGGAAACACTCCTATGGGACAAAGGCTTGATGCATTGGCAGCTGCCAGTGAATTTATGACCAAACTTGAAGGTATGCCAGGTAAATATAGTGATACAGCGGTTGCTACAGTTGGAAAAATAGATGTCTATCCTGGGGGGATTAATGTCATTCCTGGTCGTGTGGAGTTAGTTGTTGATGTTCGCGATATTTATTTAAAGAGCAGAGATAACCTGATAGTAAGTATTGAGAATTTAGCTATAGAAATAGCTGAACGGCGTGGTCTGCAAGTAATAATGGAGACAAAATTAAAAGTTAACCCCGTACTGACTCATGATTGGGTGAGGGATATTGTAGAAATTGCAGTAGAGAAATCAGGATTTACGCCTGTATTTTTACCCAGTGGGGCAGCACATGATGCTATGATTATGGGAAAACATGTACCCACTGCAATGATTTTTGTTAGAAGCCAAGAGGGAATAAGTCATAATCCTAAAGAATGGACCACTTTAGATGATATTATTGCTGGTTGTAAAGTACTTAAAGAAGCTTTATATGAGCTGGTGATGTAGTCGGTGTTTTTGTCACGCCCCGTTTATAACCTATCCTTGTATTAATTGGCATTGGGGTTATTTAAGGTGCGGTGAACCATATCATAAATAGTGTTATAGCAGAGAGTAAGCGAACAGTGCCTAGCATTGTTCGCATTTTTTATGGCTCGAAGTGTTTCTAACCCTCCTTTTTATACTTATAATTAAAATAATCTAACAATCTAGAAATGAGAGTGAAAGATTATGTCAATTTTAAAAAATGATTGGGCGCCTTTATTGGAGGCCGAATTTGAGAAAACGTATTATCAAGACTTAAGGAAAAAGCTGCAAGAGGAATATCAAACAAAGGTCATTTATCCAGAGCAACAAGATATTTTTAACGCCATCCACTACACTTCCTATAAAGATACGAAAGTAGTTATTATCGGCCAGGATCCCTATCATGGTCCAGGACAAGCCCACGGTTTAAGTTTCTCCGTGAAACCGGGAGTGAAAATCCCTCCATCATTACGTAATATTTATAAAGAACTTCAGGAGGATGTGGGATGCTCTATACCTAATCATGGATACCTAGTGGACTGGGCAAAACAGGGAGTCCTAATGTTAAATACCGTGCTGACTGTCCACGCTGGAAATGCAAACTCTCATAAAGGTTTCGGTTGGGAGTTGTTCACCAATAGAGTCATAGAAATATTGAATCAAAGGGAAACACCAATCATATTCATCCTTTGGGGTAATTTCGCACAACAAAAGCAACAATTGATTACTGGATCCCATCACTTTATTATTAAATCACCTCACCCGAGCCCATTATCTGCTCATAATGGCTTCTTCGGCAGCCGGCCATTTTCTAAAGCGAATATGTACTTGAGAGAAATTGGGAGTAATGAGATTGATTGGCGGATAAAAGATCTTTAGGTAAAGGGAATGTTCCTATACACCAATGGACTAATTGATAAGTGATTTTTGGCAGGTGGGAAAGTTTCAGTTTTGGTATCTCTTATCGTTCTTGCATATTACCCTTTTACGTCTCAGCATATTTACACCAATAGTTTTTTACACATAGAAATCTAATTCATTGGAAATTATGATACGGTCAGCGTATCGTAAGTAAGTGAGGTTTGATAAATAGATAAAGGAATGGAGTGGTCTTAAATGAATCAATTTCTTCAGATGGGAGCAAATACAGTTTTAAGTTCGCCAAAAGGTAATGTTACTGTTAGCCATGAGATTTCTAATTCAATCGATATTTCTTTAACAGCTTTTCTTTTAAATGCTTCAGACAAGGTACAAGGAGATAGCGGGATTATTTTTTATAATCAACCAAAGAGTGCTTCTGGTGTAGCTACCCTTATACCAACTGAAATAGTAGGTAATACAAAAGTACATAAAATTAATTTTGATATGAGTAAAGTCCCTGAAGGTATTACGAAAATAGCGATAACTCTTACAGAGGATAATAGCACGGGATTTTCAAATGTAAAGAATTTAAAGGCAGAGGTATGTACCGATAATACGATTATCCAGTTAACCCCATCTAGTTTCACAAATGAAAATGGGATCATAGTATTAGAATTATATCTAAGGAATGGCCAGATAAAGGCAAAATCAATCTGGCGTGGGTTTGATTCTGGACTTGAAGGGTTATGTAAAAATTACGGTGTTGAGGTTGAATCTGATGAGCAAAGCAAGCCTTCTGAACCTAAACCTATTCAAAAACAAACCGCAAAAGAACCTGATACACCTCAAACTGTTCCTGAAAATAACACGATGTCACTGATAAGCCTTGAAAAGGTAAAGGGTAAAGTAAGTCTCGAAAAAGGCCAAAGACCAGTGATTATTGAAAAAACACCAGAAATTACGGCTACGGTATCTTGGAAGACTGGGACAGATTATGATATATATGCTTTAGTCTATACAAAGGAAGGTAAGCAGATAGATGTTGCTATGTTTGGGGCAAAAGGAACACCTCCGCTCAGAAGTTTTGGCAACGGAGCAGTAGAACATATGGGGGATGTTAGGAGAAATAGCGGATCAACTAAGACAGAAGTTATTAAATTAAGGTTAAATAATGATATTCTCGCAGTTGTTCCTGTGGTCTATTCTGCTCAGTCAAATGGGACAGGCTCATTCTATAGATACAAGGTGTCCATGAGTATAGATAATCATAATGGAACCTCAGTTACTATATCTGCAAAAAATGCAAATAACAATGATAGAATTTATTCCTGTGTACCCGGAATCCTTCATAATACCTCAGAAGGAGTAATGATTAGCCCATTGGAGCTTTATAGTTCACCGAACTCAGAGAATAGACCTAAACTTAGGATGGGTTCTTCCAATATGGTAGAAGTTATAATGGATAAAGGACCAAAAAATGATTACAAGTAGAGCTTATTAATAGGTGTAGGTTTCTAAGGGGTAACTAGATTAAAGCGAACTGTGCCTGGCACCGTTCGCATTTGTAGAGCGATTTGCAACAAAAGGAGAAGAGAAATTGTCTGATGATGATTTCTCTTCTCCTTTTTGTTTTTTTTGAAATTTTGATGAACTAAAGATGGTAGAAAATTGTAGAAATTATTGGATAAAAGAGGAATACCGTAAAATTCTGTCGAATAAATTAAAAACTAGGATAAAAGTAGGGGGAATAAAAGTGATACCAAAGTCAATTTCTGAATTAGACCGAATAAAGGAAGAATGTAAATCCATGGTTAATAAAAGAGCATCGGCTTCAGCAGCTGCAGCAGTTATTCCAGTACCAGGGGCGGATGTCGGTGCTGACGTAGCCATTATGTTGGAACTACTTCCTGCAATTAATAGAAAATTTGGATTGTCTCCAGTACAAATTGACGATCTAGACGCAGCAATAAAAGGTAAGATATTGGTTATTATTTCCTCTATCGGAAGTCAGTTGGTTGGTAAGCTAATAACAAAACAAACTGTAATGCTCTTGTTAAAAAAGGTTGGAGCTCGTATTGCAGTTAAACAAGTTACAAAGTTTATACCTTTCGTAGGTCAAGCAGTTTCTGCTGGAATTAGTTTTGGTGCCATGAAATACCTTGGAAATTCACATATTGATGAGTGTTATGATGTTTGCAAACGGATAATCCAAATGGATAAAGAATCGGCATAAGTCTAAATATTGTAATCCAATTCTTAGGTAGGTTGACAATGGTTATAATTACAAAAATATTCCCGTAATGTGAGAGGAGAGAGCCATATATGGAATTGGAGAAGGAGAGGGCTATAACTAACCTGAAACAGATACTGCAAAGAAATTTGTTTCCTATTACAATTATTTCATCCATGTTAATTTCAGGTTCTATCGGATTTACCGCTAGTCAAATAGTTGTTAACAATAGTGTTGGTAACACAACAGAGATAAATACTATGAAAAACCAAGTAAATGAAGCTAGAAACAATTCGTTAAAAATAATAGAAACAGAACTACCAAAAATAATTAGCGATCTAGATAAATACAATCAGGATATAAATTTTTTAGTTGAAAAAGTTGAGTGGCTAGATGGAAAATTAGCTCCTATAAGGGATGCAATAGGTAAATTTGACCCGGCACTTAAAGTCTTTAATGGAGTCAACACTGTTGTTAATCTTCCTATAGGTAACATAAGTAATATATTAGATTTTGCACAGAGTCAAGTTGATGAAATTGATAGCTTATTATTTGGTTTGGAGAAATTAACAGTTATTAAACAAGAGATGAGTGATTCTCATCAAGAGTTAAGTTTATTATTCGAAGAATATCAAAAGGAAAAAAGCATTGAGAAGTTATTTCAAATTGAACAAGAGTTAAACTCAAACTTGATTTATCAGATTGAAGACTTAAGGAATACTACTATAGAAGCTCATAATGTTCTTGAACTATCTTCAGGCGTTTTAATTACCGTAAATAAAACTAAATCCCTTATTAATTCAGCCAAGGAAATGGGGGAAAATACGCTAAATACAATGCAGTTCTGGAAGGAAAATGAAGGCATTTCTGAAATTGGGTCAAATGAAAGTTTAGAGAAGGAGTTAGATGCCTCTATAAAAAAGATACAAAAGCTACCTAATGATTTAGCTCAACGATCCAAGAGTAGTATTACGTCAATAAGCAATGTTCAAAAGGAGATGCAGATTATAAAGGTAGCACAAATGGTCAGTAGTGAGTGAAGGGGGATAATCCCTCTTTTTTGTTTTTTCGCATTTAGATAGGATACGGTGAACCTAGCGAACATTGGCTTGCACTGTATCTTGAAAAGAGTGTAAAAGAGAATGGCAATTTTAAAAAATGATTGGGCGCCTTACAAAAGTGGGGTAAAAAAAGTTTTCCTGCCGCCACTGTTAGCCATGTCTTTTTCGTGCTCATTAGAGAGTGTATTTAAATATTTACAGGACTTTGTCTTTAGGGCTCAACCCAATCTCTATTTCTAATTCACCTGTTGCTACCTTATCCAGGTGCCACCACCATTCTTCAAGTGGTTCGACAGAATTGGAAAAGTCATAAACTATTTCTATATGCTTAACCATTCGTTCCATATTTTCCAGCAATCGTAAATCATATCTCATTAGAAGAATGCGCTCTCTTAACGTCATTTTAGAGAACTCTTTATTTAATCGACTGCGACGATGTAACATATCAATCGTTTCAAATGGACTTACTTCAAAATCATTAACATCTTCACCATACTCTTCAATATCCCTTAAGTAATCCATTAATGTAAAACCTCCTTTAATTTACCGATATATTTATATCCCTTTGAAACATCTAAATAACTGTCATATTTATCGGCAATCATGGCTGTATCAATAATTCCATCTTCTCCTATAATTACAATCCAACTATTTCCATCGGCAAAAATAAAGTAATTTTGATTAAAGTTCTCTTTGAAATAGATGTATATATCGTTTTCCTTATCATTGAGTATATTCATAATTAATCCAATATAATCAATAAGGTCCCAGTCTTCTGGTATGTGTCGCCAAAATTCCTCCATAAATAATTAGGAGAAGGCCATATATGTAGTAATCTATATAGCCATCTGTTGGGAGAGGGAAGCGTGAATAGGGAAATAATACCCACTTCAATTTACTTATATTATAATAATAGTAAAATATAGGTATTTTTCCAAAAGGGATGTGTGGAGTTTGGATGAGGCGTTATTACATGGGGATCTAGTGAACATTGAAGCAATGAGAATGGAGCTTGAAGGGCAAAATTTAAATAGAAGTGAGATTAAAAGAAAGCTTAATGATCAATTACGAGCTTTCTCGAAGAAAAAAGCATTCACCTGCCCTTGCTGTGATGAACCTGTAAATATGAATCTAACAGTTGAGGAAGGAAGACCCTTTTACTTTAAGCACCTAGATGGAAAAAAATGTACCTACTCAGAAAATAGCAAAACCTATGAAAATCAGGTTTCTTCCAATCAAGATAAGAAAAAGAAAGATATCGGATTGACGGTATTTAGAGAGATACTAGAAGGTCAGCTTAAGCCTTTTGGTGCCGAGATAGAACGCGGCTATTTTTATAAAAAGAAGCTTTCCTTTATTCCTGATTTTACTGTGAGCTTTCCATTTTCGAAAGAAATTTGGGCGATTGATTATTATACTTCAATCTCAGAAGGCAGCTATGCTCATAATCTTGCAAAACGGATGAATGCATATAAAGCAGAAGGATTTAGAGTGTTTTCTTTTATTGATGACATTTGGCTAGCGATAAATTCAGAAACAAATAAAGGGACGCTGTTGATTGCTGAATTGCAGGCAGCCAATAAGAGTAAGGAAGACCAGCACTGGGATCAGTATTTAATTCAAGAGATTCCTAGACCAGCATTACAATTTTTAAAAACAAGGATTGACGTCACAATTGACACCAAGAGTATCGCATACGTAAATATTGAAAGTCGAACATGCAAAATTATCCGTTTTTTAGAGGCAGAAAAAAATAATCGTAACCTAACTTTTTACAAACTTTCGGAACCTACGATTCCTTTGGAACAAGCACTAACTTTGAATAATCAGTTGGATGATTTCCTTCTTTACCGTGAAAATGAAGAGGATCTGCGCCTGGCTTTTATGCAATCACTAATGGGAAAGATTAAGCAGGCAGAAGATGAGGAAAAAGCTCAAAAAGAAGCATTGGAAAAATTGCAGCGTGAAGAAGTGGAAAAGAAGGCAGTTTCAGAACAATGGAGTATGGAACCAAAAGACCGTTATAAGACCGAGTATGAAAGAGTGCAAATATCCGACGAACAAATAGAGCGTGAAATGCTGGAAATAGCAAGAGCTGCAAACGAGCGACCTATAAGTATGTCCCCAGAAGAATGGGAATGGTACAAAAAACAGGAAGGACGTACGCAAAAAGAACCAATTGGTCAATTCAGGCTCAGCCAGTAGCATCGTTTGAGACAACAGAAGAGAAAATAGCAAAAGAGCATCGGGAAAAATTTAAGGAAAAACTACTATCCCATCCAATTAGCGGTGATCACTTTATCGATGGACAGCCAGCGATATGGCGAAAGTTTATTTTAAAATGGATAAAGGAACATCAGCAAGAGGATGATCTAGCTGTTTCAATGAATAAGTTATTAAGTGATATGAAAGATTTTGGGATAACCTTTAGTCAAAAAGATTCAAATGTTCAGTATCCTGTAAAGGAGTTTTTGAATTTCTACCAAATAGGATTGAAAAAGGTTTTAAAAAGGAAAATTAATATTACCTTTTCAAATTAACATAAAAGTTTTTTTACGCTTACAAATCTACTTCAATGGAACTTATGGTACGGTGAACCGTACCATAAATAGAGGCAAAAAAGTTGTAAATAAGGTTGTATTTTGTTGTCGGAAGCGGGTATTGACTGTGAATAACTATCTTTATTATCCGTTTCTCAACACAACATGTGGATAAGAGTAAAGGTCTTTGAAACATTGACCTTTGTAAAGTCAAAGTCTAGTTCAACTCTATCGACCTTTCTTGGTTGACCACTGCGTTTCGTGATTGTAATTCTATGAAGAAGTAGCTGAAGTAAGTATTTTTGTCTTTCTCTCGGTGCTTGCCATAGACGGCAGAGATCCAAGAGCATTTGAATAAGCTCGGGTTGAATAATTTTTGAGTCAGAAAAGCCTAAGTGTATAGATATTTCACTTTTCTTTTGTTCTAATTCGACCTTTTCATTTGTAACCTTTTGGAACCGTTCTTGTAGAACTGCTATGGGAAAAGTCTTTTGCTCGAATGCTTCTAGATACCTATCTTGAAGCTCAAGTAATTCGAGTAAACGTTCATCTATATTGTTCTGAGACGAGGTAATTTAAATGAGTGTATATGATGGAGGAATAGAAGCTTTTAAAGACTTAGGAGTTGAAAGAACAATTACTGAAATCAGAGATTGGATTGTTTCCCACTATCCTAATAACTGGGTAGATGTAAGTACAGCCTTAGCCGATATGGCCGTATAGATAAAGGTGGAAACCCCTTATCAAATGTTAAAAGCAAATAACGTTTGCTTAAGAGTTTTGCGTGGAACATATCGGCTGATTGATAATTAAATAGGAGTTTCGATTCTGCATTCATCCTAATTTATAAACTATTTTGAGATATTATCATCTATCTAACAAGTCTATAACACTATTAAAATTGGTTTTCTTGTGAGTATTTAAAAGTAAAAAACATAGGCATATAACTAATGGTGTACTTATTGACTTTCCTCCAATTAATACCTCTATTTTTAGAAAGTCAGTAAAGTAAATTAACATATGATTAATAACAAGACTAAGTGAAAAGGTGTAAAGGAAGTTACTCATTTATTTTTTTACACCTCCTATCAACTCCTTGTCCAAATTTTGTAGGACAAGAGGGAGTGTTACACTGAGTGTTTCTGAGTCTCTAATATATCCATTTAAACTTAAAAAATTGTTTAAAAATCTATATAGCTCTTGGTTAACAAGGAACAGAACAATTAATAACTTTAATAGGTTTGCTTCCAGTAGCGGATTACCAAGCCCTGAGTTCTTGTAGATTGTTATAAACGGTGAAATGAAGTGATCAATAAATTCCGACTTGGATTCATTCGCCTTAAAATAATCTTCGTATAACCCTATTAATTTAAAAGTCAACTGTACTTCTGAAATGTCTTTATCAGAAACCTTTTGAATGGATTCTTTCCAACTACTAACATTCATCCATCTCTGGGGGTAAAATACATCTGAATTGGATTTCCTAGAGGTATAACCTAGCTGTTCTAGAAACGTTAAAGATGTCTCATTATTTATGTGTCCATTAGAAAAGATTTCATTAATAACATTTAGTACAGATAACAATTTCTCTTCTTCTTTTTTCCTTCTTATTATTTTTTGGCTAAGGTTGTTTTTACTAGGTCTTCCTGTATTCTGTTTAGGAAGGTTTTCCTCAGCAATTTGTTCTACAACCCATTCTTTATTACATTCATCATCAACAACTTCTAGCAAATAATTGAAATTAGAAACCATTTCTTCTACATAATCAATTAAAGTTCTTCTTAACTTATCGATGTTTACAACATATCCTTTTGAAAATAGAAATACGATTAAATCCTTCTCTTTAACTCCTAAAGCTTTCAAATTGTCTATTTCAGTAATTGTTTTTGCCAACCATAAATTACCGATAGTTGACGGTATTGCCTGTCCGGATGTAGACGAGTATAATGTCCACGTAT
>NZ_JABWSY010000031.1 GCF_013396335.1 Bacillus sp. EB106-08-02-XG196 | reverse complement strand
GCGGGTGTAGTTTAGTGGTAAAACCTCAGCCTTCCAAGCTGATGTTGTGAGTTCGATTCTCATCACCCGCTCCAATTAAGGGCCTATAGCTCAGCTGGTTAGAGCGCACGCCTGATAAGCGTGAGGTCGATGGTTCGAGTCCATTTAGGCCCATACATAGTAAAAAGAGTGATTGCTAATACTAGTAATCGCTCTTTTTTTATTTATAGAAAAGTGACAATAACCTTATTCTAGGATTTTCTAGCATGAGTGGTTACAATAAGAATTGAGGCCAGTGTTTTTTATAAGTGACCATAAACGATGAAAAGTCGTGGAAGCGGTAACTAATAAGGGCTATAAGTGACCGAAAACGATGGAAAATAGTGGAGACGGTAACTAATAGGCGTTATAAGTGACCGAAAGCGATGGAAAATCGTGAAAGTGGTAACTATTAGACTACAAGTGCAACCGTGTTGGAAACATCTGTATTATATAACCGAGTGAGAAAGGAGGTCCATGATGAGTTTTAATCAAGCAGCCATTGAAACCATGAAAAAACGACAATCAATCAGGACATTTGATACTCAAAACATAACAGATTCTCATTTGAAAATAATTAACGATTACATAAATAATCAAGACAACTTAATAGGACCATTTGGAAGTAAAGGGTGTATTAAGCTGATTCAGGTAACCAATAATGTAAGCGATAAAGGCATAAAGTTAGGAACATATGGATTTATTAAAAATCCACAAGCATATTTAGTTGGAGTAACAGAAAATAATAAATACTCACTTGTAGAGTTTGCTTACATCTTTCAAAAACTAGTTATCTTGTTAACTGAATTAGGAATCGGTACTTGCTGGATGGGTGGTACATTCAACCGAAATTCGTTTGAACAGGAAATTCAGCTTGGGAAAGAAGAATTCATCCCCTGTATAACACCAATCGGCTACCCGAATCAAAAACAACGGGTTTTTGATAAGGCACTCCGATACGTTGTAAAAGCTGATAATAAAAAGCCATGGGATAAGCTATTTTTTGATTCAACTTTCGATATTCCATTGGATAAACAAAAAGCGGGATTACTTGAAGTACCAATCGAGATGGTTAGACTTGGACCATCTGCATCAAATAAACAGCCATGGAGACTTGTATTAACTCCTAATCGAAAGGTTTGTCATTTTTACATTGAGCATACACCGAATTATAGTTCAAAATTAGGATATGATATGCAGCTTTTGGATTTGGGAATTGCCATGAGTCAATTTGAATCAGCCTGTAAGGAATTAGATATTGAAGGACGTTGGAGAGTTGAAAAACCAGACTTGCCTCTTCCGAATGAGCAAACGGAGTATATTACCAGTTGGGAAACTCTTTTAAATTAGGCTGTGTTAAAGCTGAATGTTGATTTTACTGTGTTTGGAAAATAAGCGGAGAATTTCCGCTTAAATTGGGAAATACCCATATTTCCTTCATAATAAGCGGAGTTTTTCCGCTTATGGTATCCAAATCATTGGATTTTGTCTTATTTAAAGCAGTTAACCGGAATATTTCCGCTTATATCAGCTTCTTAAGGTTCCTTTATATACATTAGCCGGAAATTCTCCGCCTATGAATGATTAACCTTACACGAAAATCAACAATGAATCATAACACAGCCTTAAATTTAGAAATGGAGTAAGTAGAAATGCCTGTTATCGAGCATAAACAGTTAATAAAGGCGCCAATTGAGGTTTGTTTTAATCTAGCCAGAGATGTCAATGTTCATACTCAAACTACCTTGAAAACAAAGGAAAGGGCTGTTGGGGGTGTAACAGAGGGGCTGTTAGAGGAAGGTGACAGTGTAATTTGGGAAGCTGTGCACTTTGGTATCAAACAAAGGTTAACCGCAAGGGTAATTTTTATGGAAAAGCCTCAAAGTTTTGTGGATGTAATGGTAAAGGGAGCATTCAAGTCCTTCATCCATATCCATCAGTTTATTGATGAAGAAGAGGGGACTACAATGATTGATCATTTTCAATATAAGTCACCTTTTGGCTTTTTAGGTGTAATTGCTGATAAATTGTTCTTGGAGAAGTATATGAGAAGATTTATCGCTTCGCGTGCATTAGAATTAAAAAGAATAGCTGAAAAAAATCAATAAAAAAACTAATCAAACGTTTGATTAAATCGGGAGATAAACTAATTAAACGTTTGATTAAATGATTTGCGGGCTTGGTATAAAAGGATTTTCTGAGTTTTAAAGCTACTAATCAAACGTTTAATTAAATACCTGATATCTAGATCTTCGACTGTTCCACTGTTCTTTTTTCCATATCCATAGCTGATACAATATATGCAAACCCATTCATCAAAAAGTAAATAACATTGGATTGTGCCCGTTCCGTTTCTCCTAAATAAGTATTTAAGATAATAACGACTGAGAATAAAACTACAAAGAATAGAGCGATTCTATTAAAGACTTCCATTCAAACAACTCCTTTTTTAGGATACTTATTTTATCATATTTATTTAGTGTTAAACTTATGCAGTACATGTGGCATTTGGAAAATAAGTTTAAAATAGCTAAATATTTGAATCATCTATTTTAGGCTGGAAAAATGGTAATTCTCAATTGCCTCTCTAAGCCTCCTGACCCCTTCTTCAATTTTCTCTAGAGGCAGGCTCCCGTATCCGAGCACCATTTTATTACCATGTATATTCTTAACTAGTGAGTAATGATCAACCGAATATACCTGCACCCCATAATGTTGAATCCATTCGATTAAGGATTGATGTATGTTGACCCGAGGGATTTCTACAACTAAATGCATCCCGGCTGCATGTCCTAAAATGACACAGTCCGGAAATTGCTTCTTTAAACTTTTTACCAGTGCCTCACGTCTTTGTTTATAGATTCGTTTCATTTTACGAATATGGCGATCAAAATGACCTTCTATCATAAATTTGGTTAGGATTAATTGCTCGAGAGAAGAATGATGCCGGTCGGTGTACCACTTCATCTTTTTAAAAGGCTCAATGAGTTCCTGCGGTAAAATAACATAACCAATTCGTAAGCCGGGGGATAGAATTTTACTAAAGGTTCCAACATAGATCACTTTGCCCGGATCAAGTCCCTGAACCGAATGGACAGGGGTACCTTCATAGGTAAACTCACTATCATAATCATCCTCGACAATATAGCAGTTATGCTTCCGTGCATATTCAATTAACTGAATCCGCCTTTGAATCGTTAAGGTAACACCCATCGGAAACTGATGAGAGGGTAGAACGAAAATGAAGGCAGGCGGGTTCTCCTGTGATAACCTATCAGGATTTATCCCCTTTTCATCTACGGGAATTGGGCAGAGACTGGCTCCAGCGTATGAAAAAATCGTTCGCATTTCGTCTGTCACTGGATCCTCAACTGCAACGAATTTATTATTTTTAATTAAAAGCTCTGTAATTAAAGACAGGGCTTGTGTTGCCCCCGATGTAATCATCACTTGATGTGGCTCACTAACGACTCCCCTAGTCCTATAAATATAACGTGAAATTTCTTCCCGTAAAGCAGGCAGCCCTTCAGCTGACTGATATCCGAAAATCGTATCGGGAGAGTCATAACATATATCCTTTGCAAGTCGTCCCCAAATCTTTCGGGGAAAATGATCCATCGCTGGAGTTGCAGCCTTAAAATCAATCATATCTTGATGGTCCATCGTAAACAGTTCGCTTTGTTTTACTTGTAAATGTGGCTTATTTTTCAAAAAAAGCGATCCTGGAGCTACAAAACTGCCTGACTTTGGGCGAACGATTAAATAGCCCTCAGCCCCCAATTGATCATAGACCTCTAAAACAATATTTCTAGATATTCCAAGTGAGTTGGCCAGCTCCCGTGTAGAAGGAAGCTTCTCGTCCGTTTTCAAATCACCATTTAAAATGTATTGCCTCAGTTGTTCATATACCTGCTGTGTTAAGGTTTTGCTATTCGTACGATCCACTTGAAACCACATGGCTGCACCTCCGACTTATTTCAAAACTGGTACTATAAAGATTCCTTGTTGTTGGCTCTGTGTAGTACCAGTATAACATGCTATCTTGGAAGTAATGATTAGGAGGCGATTTTTATGAAAACAATCGGATTAATTGGCGGCTTAAGCTGGGAATCAACAACTGTTTATTACAATTATATAAATCGATATATTCAAGAGCAGTTAGGCGGCCTTCATTCGGCCAAATGCTTAATCTATTCATTCAACTTCGAAGAAATTGCAAAGCTGCAAAGAGAGGGCGAATGGAAATTAGCCACAAATAAGATGATAGAAGCCGCAAAGGTATTAGAAAATGGCGGGGCTGATCTCATTGCCATTTGTACAAATACGATGCACCTGATGGCAGACGAAGTACAGGATGCTGTTAATGTGCCGCTAATTCATATCGTCGATTGTGTGGTTGAGGAAATTAAAAAGAAGAATTTATCAAAGGTAGGATTATTAGGGACCAGATTTACAATGGAACAGCCGTTTTATAAAGAACTATTGATTAACAATAATATCGAGGTTCTTATCCCAGAAGAAGAAGACAGAAAAGTCGTTCATGATGTCATTTTTGGGGAGCTATGTAAAGGAATCAATGAACCAGCATCGAAAGAAGCTTATTTGAATATCATCAACAAATTAGTAGAACGCGGGGCAGAGGGCGTCATCCTCGGATGTACCGAAATACCTTTATTGATTCAGCAAAATGATACATCCATTCCCTTATTTGACACGACATTCATCCATGCTAATAAAGTGGCTCAAAAAGCACTGAATGAGTAAGGGGTAGGGAGAAGCGACTCTGTTTGGGCATGCTCCCGAGAACAATAAAGAAACTCGCCAATTTTTGTGTGGCGAGTTTTACTTTTTATGTACCAATAAAGAAGTCAAAACGACTGGCGTTCGCGGCCGTTTGCTCCTATACCATTGCTGGCAAAATAGGAAAATTAGCAAGATCTCCACGATGTCCCCGCCATAATACATAACCATTCCCCCGGCTTCTGCCTGTTCAATAGGTACGCCAGCTGGCGGATGGGCATAGATATATTTTGATAGAATTCCGTGAGCTGCAAAGGATAGGATGAGAATAATGGTTCGGAAAGTATAGCTATACCGATGTGGTGTCGGGTCAATATAGATAATAGAAATTGTATAAAGATATCCGGCTAAAAAAACGTGTAAATGAACCACTGCATGTAAAAGTACATTTTGCTGCATCAATAAGTACAGCTCTGTAGTATAGAGAACCCATAGCCCGCCAATATTGAGAAGGGCGGTGGCTACAGGATTACTATAAATACTGACTGGCCAGCTCTTCAATATTTGGGCAAGATTTCTAGCACGAGTCACACTAAGTGATCTTAAAAGAAGAGTCATAGGAGCAGCCAAGGATATAAGAAGTGGAGCAAGCATTCCAAGGAATAGATGACCAACCATATGAGCCATGAAGTTTTCATGAGCGAGATTAGCAATGGGACCCATTAGAGCAACCGATGCTGAAAGAACTCCCAAAATCCAATATAAGTATCGAAAGAAAGGCCAACGTTTATGCCGGCGGTTTGAGACTAATGCAAGTAGAATATAAAACAAAACTACCAGAACAAAAGGGAGAGCCAGTAGAAGTTCGAAAGATGACCCACTGGCGTGATGGACATGGTTATTTTCCATTTATGCAGACCCTGCTATCACTTTCGATTCCCGTCCTGTTCGAAAAATAAGAATCAAACCAGCAATCATCATTAAGGCAGCAATGATATTCCATACCCAGTCATATGGGGCAATCTCCACATTATACCGAATCTGATGGATTCGCATTAATTTGTGTTGGATGGTTCCATCGTATAATTGAAACGCACCCCCTCCAAATAGAAAACCTCCAAACCATCTTTTTGGCCACCAGGCATCTCTTCGCCGTAAATCCGAGACAAGAAATGCCCCCGTAATTGTTGAGAACCAACTAAAGGCATGAAAGAGTCCATCCGAAACGAGACCAATATCAGGTGTAGACTTGTCATAGAAATGGTGCCAATGTAAAATCTGGTGGAAAACTGCCTCATCAATAAAAGCAACAAAACCAAGGCCAAGTAAACAGCCCGATAATAGATTACGTCCTAAATAATTCAATCGTGCGTCATGACTCGTTGTCATTGAATTCTCTCCCTATTCCACTTTTTTCCTATCCAATAGTGTTTCCTGTCTGAATTAAATCCAAACAGTAATAGGGAAACAAATGAGAAATGTATCAGTATATTTAGGATAAAGCTTTGTTAAATTTGATTGTTGATTATTAGTATAATGTGGTCGATGAAAGACAAATCAGGAGAGTTCCCAACGAGATTAGTCCTTCATAAGCATGATGAAAGACAAATCAGGAGAGCTCCCAATGAGATTAGTCCTTCATAAGGATTTCCGTAAGAAAAATCAACATCTGTCTTTAACAGAGCTTAAGAAAAAAAGAGAGCCTGCCCCACTAAATAGGGACAGGCAAATTTGTTTTTACATTAAACCAAAGTCTTAGCAGGCAGGACCTTTTGGAGTACACTCTTTTCTTCATCATTTAAAGGAACCATTGGCAGGCGGACACCACCCACTTGGACACCTTGCATATTTAGTGCGGCTTTTACTGGTGTTGGATTTGGTGCCGCAAATAAAGCTTTCATGATAGGAAGAAGTCTCTGATGTGAAATTGCAGCTTCCTGCACGCGTCCATTTTTGAATTGGTTGATCATTTCCTGCATTTCATTCCCAATAATATGCGAGGCAACAGATACAACTCCAGCACCGCCTATGGATAGAACAGGTATAGTTAATCCATCATCACCGCTGTACAAGGTAAAATCATCTGAAGTCCGGCTAATCATTTCCGCCATGGCATCTAGATTTCCGCTGGCTTCTTTTATCGCTACGATATTACTAATTTCTGAGAGTCGGACAACAGTCTCTACAGACATGTTTACGACACTGCGCCCCGGGATATTATAAAGCATTACCGGTAGGGAAGTGGTTTCGGCAATCGCTTTAAAGTGCTGAAACAGTCCTTCTTGTGAAGGCTTATTATAATATGGTGTAACGAGCATAATTCCATCCACGCCAGCCTCTTCAGCCAGTTTTGTTAAACTGATAGAAGCTCTAGTATTATTGGAGCCAGTTCCAGCAATGACAGGCACTCTGCCGGCTGAAACCTCGACAACGAATTTAAATAAAGCTATTTTTTCTTCTGTTGTTAATGTCGGGGATTCTCCCGTGGTTCCGGCAACCACTAATCCATCTGTACCATTCTCAATTAAGTAATTTACTAGTGTTCGAGCTGCGTTAAAATCAACCTCACCATGCTGATCAAATGGCGTTACCATCGCTGTTAACACTTGGCCAAAATTCATCATATTCACCCTTTTTATCATTTTTTTTGAAAAATTAGAGGTGGCTTTAGGTCAGTCAAAAGTTAACGCAAAAAAGCAGCAGCGAAGGCTCGCTACTGCAGTAGAAACATAATAAAAAAAACGTTCCTTTGCGTAAGATAGCCCTCCATATAGTCTCCTATATGACAGTTCTGTATTTCTTCAATAGCAGAACCAGCGGTCTAGAAAAATGAGATTCCATCCGCTTCGGCAAATTCCCCTTTCCACAATCGTCTTAGGACCTCATCATCCTCAAACTGCGTACTAATGGTCATTGCGCCTCTATCCTCACTTCAAAAGGTAATGAAGTAAGAAAATATTTAATTATAAATAAATATAACAGACAATCCAATACTGTTCAAGAGGTTTGTTTTTTTTTATAGGCTGTGTTAAACTAGGCTGTTGATTTACGCTCCAGGCGCTATGCTTTCCGCGTATAGTCACGGTGACAGGCACCGCCCGTGGACACTGTCCACCTCAGGCGGACAGTTATTTTAACTTTTTAATGAAGACTACTTTTAGGTAGTCGGATTCTGGATAATGTTTGTTGGTTCTGAAGTCTTCAGGAAGTGAGAATTCTTCCATTAGTTTATAGCGTTTATTGGATTCCTTAAAGGCGGTATCGATGAATCCTTTAAATTTGTCCATATTAAAGGAGCTGGCATTGGTTGACGCGAGGATTATTCCGTTATCCTCGGTGATCGAAATGGCTTCTTTTAATAGATTTTTATAATCCTTTTCGGCGCTGAAGACAAACTTCTTTGATCTTGCAAAGCTTGGAGGATCAAGGATCACGACATCAAACAGCAGCTCCTTTTTCACTGCATATTTGAAGTATTTGAATACATCCTCGACGATGATATCCTGAGTTTCCGCAGCAATTCCATTCACATTAAATTGCTCAATCGTTTTACTTTTGCTTCGATTCGCGAGGTCAATACTGGTTGTTTTTGCCGCACCGCCTAAAGCGGCATACACTGAAAACACGCCGGTGTAGGAGAACGTATTTAATACCCGTTTCCCTTTTGAATAGACATCTCGTAATTTTTTTCTAACCTCGATTTGATCTAAGAAAACACCGACCATGGCACTTTCATTCAAATAAACCGCTATATTGACGCCATTTTCTTTCACGATGAGGGGGAATTCTCCTCGTTCGCCAGCGACGAAGTCATCTTCTTCAATGTACTTACCACTTTCATCAAACCGCTTTTTCTGATAAATGGCTTTATACTCCACCAAATTCTTCAATGAATCTATGATAAACTCCCGAAAGTGAAAGATGCCTTTACTGTACCAGGTAATGACGTAATACCCATCGAAGTAATCAATCGTTAAACCGCCAATTCCATCGCCTTCGCCGTTAAATACTCGAAATGCCGTTGTTTCAGAGCTCTGAAAAAAATGCTCTCTTCTATCAAAGGCAGCCTTTAGCGTCTTTTCAAAAAAACGATGATCAAATTGTTCCTTCTCAATGTTGCTGAGCACCCAGCCGAGACCTTTATTTTGTTTCCCATAATAGCCTTTGGCAATAAAGTGGTTCTGTTCATCAACAAGGTTTATGGTGCAGCCTTCTTGATCTAAAGCAGTAGGATTTATAATAGTGTCTTTTGTAATGAGAGGGTAGCCATTTTTATATTTAGTAACGAACTTTGATTTCACCTTTAACCTGACTTCTATTTTCATGTTTTCATCCTATCTCTTGTATTTATCATTATTAGCATTGTAAACAAACTTTTATAAAATCAATCACAATTTATCAATCATAACACTCTTTACTATTAGTAGCGCGTATTTCAAGATAGCGGAACACGAAAAAAATATCCAGCGGCATCTGGATCTTGGAATGCAATTCTACTTAGTGGGTATCCACTGTTAAAGATGAATCGTCAGGTCTCTTACCATTTTGTAAATCTGCAAGTGTTAATCCAAAATTCATTTGTAAATGGGGATAATCTTTAAATTGAGGCCAGTCACCGCCCCATTCAAAACCAAGAGCTTTTGCTATTTCCACGACCTCGTCCCAATCTGATTTCCCATTCTGATTCCCGTCGTATTGCATATCCCAAATGACATTTTCTGAAGGGGTTTTTATGGCAAAGTCGATGGCAAGCCCAAAATTATGAAAGGATTCTCCGCCCCTAGCATGCGTTACGATATTTCCTTCCGCTGTCCGGCCTTGTTCAAATAGTCGATCCTGATCCTCCGCACTGCGAAAGTCATCCGTAATTAAGACCACAATCCCTTTTGCGGCAGATTGCTGGATTAATTGATTGCTCCGTTCCTTCACGATGGGATGGAGTTTGGTCGGTAAATCTGCAGAGTCCATCGTTAATCTATTAAGCAAGTTAAAACCTAAAGGATTTTTCATAATGAAATAAAGGATAAAAACAATAAATAATGTGAGAAATAGTTTCCCTCGCCCGTTAAGTTTCAAAATTGCATTTCCTTTCTTACCTAAAAATCTTTTCAACATCTAAGACGATAAAAATGGACCCATTGTTTCAATTTTTTGATTTCCATATATTTCAACCATACATAAAAAAAGACCCAGGTAAACTGGATCTTTACAAAGTTAGTATTCAATTTAAGCTTCTACTGAGGCAACTTTAACGGTCCAGTTAAATGGATCTTCTTTTTTCCCAAGTTGAATTCCTATCATTTCATTATAAATATCCTGAGATAACTGACCGATATTATTGTTATTGATAATGATAGATTGATCATTCCAAGTCAGTTCACCAACAGGCGAAATAACTGCAGCTGTTCCTGCTCCAAAGACTTCCTCAAGTTCACCGCGCTTATGTGCAGCAAATACCTCTTCAATGGAAATTTTCTCTTCGCGTACTGGAACATTCCAATATTTTAACAATTGAATCACTGAATCACGCGTAACACCCGGTAAAATGCTGCCATTTAATCTCGGAGTTACCACTTCACCATTGATTTTGAAGAAGATGTTCATACTGCCGACCTCTTCCACATATTTATTCTCTTTCGCATCGAGCCAAAGAATTTGGGCATAGCCGCCTGCATCTGCCTTTTCTTGCGCTTTCAAGCTGGCTGCATAGTTGCCTGCTGTTTTAACATGGCCAACGCCTCCAATTACCGCACGGACGAATTGCTCTTCCACGTATATTTTAACGGGACTCAATTGGCTGCCATAATAAGCACCAGAAGGGGAGAGGATGACTAACAATTTATATTGCTTCGCTGGACGGACACCGAGATACGCCTCCGTTGAAAAAATAAACGGACGAATATAAAGCGAAGTTCCTTCACCACTAGGAACCCAATCCTTTTCGGTAATAATTAATTGTTTAATTCCTTCTAATAAGAAGTCCTCATCAATTTGGGGAATGCACAGCCTATCGCAAGAATCATTGAAACGCTTCATATTCTTCTCCGGACGGAATAATTGGATGGACCCATCCTTAGTCTTATATGCTTTCATACCTTCAAAGATTGCTTGTCCATAGTGAAAAACCATTGCTGAAGGATCCAGCGTTACCGGCTCGTAAGGAGTAATTCTCGGATCGAACCAGCCTAAGTCACTATGATAGTCCATGGCAAACATGTAATCACTGAAATACTTGCCGAAACCAAGTGAAGCGGGATCTGGCTTTGGTTTTAATTGTTCTCTTGGAATAAATGAAATCTCCTGTTTCATGCTCACACCTCATTCTTATTTATAAGTTCAGTTTTTAAACTCTATATTACTTTAAAAATTATCTTTTTGGAATAGTAAAAATTCTTTTCTATACTATACCACTATTTTAATTAAATCAGGGTAATTTTGATTCAGATTTGTCAAAGTGGTGACATTTATGTTTGTCAGACCGAAAAAACTTTGTCATATATGACAAATATAACTGGTGAAAAAGTACTCATTTTTGTAATCTTAACCTCATTACAATACTACTATTTCACTTCCATTATACAGATTAAGTGAATTTTAAGAAGGTAGAGGATAATATGAAACAGCCTAAAATTGCATGGATTACAGATACGACTTCTTCTCTTAGCAAAGAGTTTATTAAGCAGCATAACATACATGTTATTCCCCTGCATGTTGTCATTAATGATAAATTTTATAAAGAAACAATCGATATTACCGAAGAAGACTTTTATAATCGAATGAAGAATGAGGAAGGAAAATTCCAATCATCCCAGCCAAATATCGGTGACATCGTTGAACTTTATGAAAAGTTAAAAGAAGAATATGACTTTGGAATAGCCATACATGCATCTAGTACATTAACCGGCACCTATCAAACCTCTGTTATGGCAGCGGAAATGGCTGGATTCAAATTATTTGCGATTGATTCCCATACGGGTTCATATCCTTTATCGTTCCTTGCGAAAAGAGGGGTAGAACTAGTTGAAAAGGGACTCGACATTGACGAGGTTGTTTCACAATTAAATTCTTTACGCGGGCACACTCGATTATTCTTGGTCCCATCAAACCTCGATCAGCTTCACAAAAGCGGCAGAGTGTCTGGAAGCCAAAAAATATTAGCCTCGCTCTTTAATATTAAGCCGATTTTATCAATTGAGGATGGAGCCGCCAAGATTAAAGACAAAGTCCGGACGGAAAAGAAGGCTCTTGCTTGGATGGTAAATCATTTAAAGGATGACCTTCTTTCAAAAAAGGTTCAGAAAGTGGCCATTGTCCATGCGAATGACGGTGAAAGGGCTGCTAGTCTTGAAAAATTAGTAAATGAAACATTTCCAAATATAGAAACAGAGAAATTAATGCTCATCACCGTTGCTGGTGTTCATACGGGTGTTGGAACTCTTGGACTATCATGGGTTACCGAATAATTTGTAAAATAAGCAGATAAAGGGCCGCTTGAATGAATCAAACGGCCTTTTTAGAATTTCTTCAATTAGGATATAACAACTATTCATCTTCTGTATATGCTTCGGTTGTCGTGTCTCTACAATCCCAGCACTCGCAACGATTCCTCTCCATAATACATAATTCCTCTCCACAAGAAATGCAGACATCCATAAGAAGAAACTCCCCTTTCCAGTGAAAATGTATATTTATACTATTTTTATTCAACGATGTTGATAAATATGTCACCTTATGCTCGACAAAACATTTAGCCTATTGGAGAAAAGCACTGTTCCATATAGTTTAATTGTAGAAATTAATTCATTAGATATGATTAAAAACGTTGTGATATACTAAACATCATTATATATTGGCTTCAACAGGAGGATTACCCGAGAATGACAAGAGAAGGGACTTTTACTGGTGTCGATGGAGCAGAATTATTTTATCGAATGATCGAACCTTCAACGGCTCCAAAAGCAACAGTTATTATCGTCCATGGGCACGGAGACCATAGCGGCGGTCTACACAACATTAGTTATAACCTGGTTCAAGAAGGATATATCGTTTATACATTTGATTTGCGCGGTCATGGAAAAAGCTCGGGGAAACGAGGATTTATAAAGAGTTGGGATGAATATCGCGGCGACTTACACAAGTTTCGAAAGTTAGTTTCGAAAAAGCAGCCCGGACTGCCTTTATATATTATCGGACATAGTATGGGCGGGGTTATTGCCCTTGATTATGCTATAGATTTTAGTTCTGGTATCTCAGGGATCATTGCAATTGCTCCTGCCATCTCTTATGAAGTGACCAGATTTGAGCGGTTAGGTATAACCTTAATGGGTAAATTGAAGCCTGACCTCAGCATCAATAAGTCGAAAAACTTTCAATTAATGAAGAAGAATTCAGCGATGACAGCTAAATTTTATTCAGATTCTTTACGGCACAATACCATTACACCTGGTTTAGGACGCGGGCTGATCCAAGGGGTATCAAGGGTATTAGATCAAGCACATTTGATAACGATGCCGTTTTTGTTACAGTACGGACTTCGTGATAAAATAACACCGCCAACAAAGCTTGGTACCTTTTTTAAGCAAGTTTCATCAAAGGATAAACAGCTATTTGAATACCCTGCAGCTAAGCATCGACCCTTTGATGGAGCAGGTAAAGAGCAGTTTCTAAAAGATATGGTTACATGGCTGGACCAACAGGTGGAGAAAGTTCAAAAAAATAAAGTCCAGGCAGTTTAACTATAGCAAAAACGGTATCTTCGGACAGAAGAAAGCAAAATTCCGTCAGTCCTGTCCGAAGATGAGGTATCTTCGGATATTAGAAGGGAAAATTCCGTCAGTTCTGTCCGAAGCCGAGGCATCTTCGGACAAAAGAAGGCAAAATTACATTAGTCGTGTCCGAAGTCAAAGCTACTTCGGACACGAGAAGGCAAGATTATTTTAGTTCTGTCCGAAGCCGAGGCATCTTCGGACAAAAGAAGGGAAAATTCCGTCAGTCCTGTCCGAAGTCGAGGCATCTTCGGACACACGAAGGCAAAATTCCGTCAGTCTTGTCCGAAGTCAAAGCTACTTCGGACAGAAAATGGAAAAGTTGCCTTAGTCCTGGCCAAAGTCAGGAAGCCTTCTTATAAATAAATTTTCCAACACGGTCTAACTTCTGTGAAAATCTACCTAATAAACTTTATCACCATTAAAAATAGAATTCTTCACGATGACGTAATCTACAAACTTGATGGCTTCCAGCTTGTTTCCACCAGCGTATGAAATAGAGGATTGTAAATCCTGTTCCATTTCAATGAGAGTATCAATCAAAGCACCTTTATGTTCCACTAACATTTTCTTGCCCTCTACATTTTTCCTTTCCCCTTTTTGATATTCCGAGGCTGAGCCGAAGTATTCTTTATAGAGCTTCCCATCTCTCTCAATCGTTTTCCCAGGGGATTCTTCATGTCCAGCAAATAAGGAACCAATCATCACCATACAGGCTCCAAATCGGATCGATTTCGCAATATCCCCATGGGTACGAATCCCGCCGTCCGCAATGATTGGCTTACTTGCTGCTTTTGCACACCAGCGAAGAGCTGCTAACTGCCAGCCGCCGGTTCCAAATCCCGTCTTAATCTTCGTGATACATACTTTTCCTGGTCCAATCCCAACCTTTGTCGCGTCAGCGCCAGCTCGCTCTAATTCTCGAACAGCCTCTGGAGTTCCAACATTTCCAGCAATCACAAAACTTTGTGGCAAGTTTTGTTTAATATGCTGAATCATTTTAATCACGGCATTAGAGTGACCGTGTGCGATATCAATCGTAATGTATTCCGGGGTAATCTGCTCGTCTGCTACTTGTTCAATGAATCGATATTCTTCCTCTTTGACACCAACACTAATAGAGGCAAATAACCCACGTGATTTCATATCTTTAATAAAATTTAGCCGCCTCTCTGGTTCAAAGCGATGCATGATATAAAAATAACCATTTTCCGCTAAGTAGACAGCAATCTGTTCATCAATAATGGTCTGCATATTGGCAGGCACGACAGGCAGCTTAAATGTTCTGCCGCCAAAAGACACGGTAGTATCACATTCAGTACGACTATTCACTACACTTTTTGCGGGAATTAATTGAATATCTTCATAATCAAACACACTATCCATAAGGATCCTCCTCAAACAAAATCTCAATGGTTTAGTGTGTTTGTAATGGTTTCTTTTTATTCTTTTTTTAAAGATTCCTCCTAATCTCTACATAAAAAAAGGGGATAAAGGTAATTGTAAACATGAACTCATTTTAGGAGGAATCATATGAACAAATTTAAGATTCTATTCACCTGCTTATGCATCTCTGTATTAGTTGCTGGGTGTAATATGAAGGAAGAAGGAAGAGAAACAGATGAGCACGGCGAAATCAATAACCGCAATGCGGGTGCTTTAAATATTGGAAATGGTTTAGGTAATCCCAATTTAAACTTAAATAATATGAATAATACTTCCAACAATGTTAATAAAACAGGCTTACGGGTAGTAGATGAAGCTGAAGAGAATGTTGAGAACTTACATGAAGTTAAAAGTGCGAATATCATTGCTGCAAACCGTAATGCTTATGTTGCGGTTGTTATGGCTGATGACTTTCATGGCGAGCTTTATCCTTACATCGAAGATCAAATTGCACAACAAGTAAGGGCTGCAGACACATCTATTCGTAATGTATATATTTCAAGCAATCGTGACTTCGTCAGACAGATGAGCCAATATAGGGACCAAATACAAAATGGAAGAAATGCAGAAGGGATGAATGGCGGATTTAATCAAATGGTGCGCAGTGTCTTTAATAATCACGAGAGGTTTAACAATGATTAATCGGGACTTTTGAATAATAATTACCTAGAATTCCAAAAAGGCTTACTAACTTTATTGTAAAAGGTTCCGTTTTCAGGTGCTTTCTTAATAAATGACACAAGAATTGACGTATGAATTTGCATACGTCTTTTTCGTATCAACTTAAGAAATATAAAAAGTAGAAGAAGGTGTATTATGGCGAAAAATAGTTATCTGTCATTCACCATCATATCTGTAAGCATGGCATTATTTCTAATGTCATCCTGTAGTCAGTTACAAAGAAAAGAGGAATCCAATAAGAATAAAACTCCACGTGAAGTTTTAGGTTTCTACACAGAGCAGGAGGGAACGTATCCAGGGTCGCAACCTACAGTGAACTCGCAATTCGCCAATTTGAGCATTATTGCACCCTTTTGGTATAAGCTTGATGATAAACGACCAGGCAGTCTTATAGCTTCCGTTACAGCAGACCATAAAAGGCAGGTGATTCAGAGTGCTCATAAAAAACACCTGAAGGTATATATGCTTGTACATAATCTATTTTATGAAACCGTGGAGAAGGGCAAGCAGGTAGCGAGTAATGTCCTCGATAACGATGCAAACCGCAATGTTTTCATTCAGAACTTACGCAATGAAATAAATCAGTTTAATTATGACGGAATTAATATTGACATGGAAAATTTGTATTTGACTGACCGAGATTCCTTTAGTCTGCTGATAAAAAATTTGTCTGATGCACTAAATCGTGATGGAAAAGTAGTTACGGTTTCAGTCCCGGCTAACACAGGTGATTCCCGTGCTAATCCCTGGTCACCATGGTTTGATTATGAAAAGCTTGGTCAATATTCAGATCGGTTAATGATTATGACATATGATGAGCACAACCCAAGAACAGCACCTGGGTCAACGGCATCAGTCAATTGGACAGAAGCAACGATTCGTTATGCTCTGAAACATGGAGTACCATCATCCAAAATTTTACTCGGTATCGCTGGTTATGGATGGGACTGGGATACAACAACAAACAAAGCCTCGTATAGCTCCTATGCACAGTTAATGAATCAGAAAACTAAATATAATGCTAAGGATATATGGGACTGCCGTTCGCAAACACCTCATTTCAATTACATAGATAAAGAACAACATAGCCACCAGGCATGGTTTGAGAATAGCTATAGTCTGCGGTTTAAGCTAGATCTTGTAGAAAAATATAACTTACGAGGAATCGGGATTTGGCGGCTTGGCTTAGAAGACCCTATGTACTGGAAGACTATACCTGAGAAAATAAAAGTTAAAAAGTGATGGAGTGATCCTCTAAATTCTGTTGGGATGGCTCCGGCGATCGCTTTTTTCTTCTTGCACTAACTAAACGTAAATTGAATAAAGAATGTCGTTGCCTGTCCCATACAAAGACCCTTTAATCAATGTAGAAATCTTAGTGATGGTTTCACAACAAACGCTCAGAATTAGCTTCTGAGCGTTTGTTTCCTTGAATCCAAAACATTTGCGGTTAAAAGTGGATTTAATTTAAAAATAAAATACCATCGAGTGAATATTGTCCTGCACCCGTAAATGCTACACCAATTGCTACTACTAATACAGCAAGACAGTATTCAAATCCACCCTTTGTAATCCAGTAACCATTTGGTCCGTGAACTTTAAAAATCCCTACTACCATTGTTCCAGCAATCACAATGCCTGCAAGAGGGGTAAGTAACCCTAACGCAAACATAGCTCCACCTATTAATTCCGATAGCCCAGCGAGTAACGCCATTGTTACCCCTGGTCTTATTCCTAATTTTTCAAAATGCTTCCCAGTTACTTTTAAACCACCGCCGCCACCAAAGCCGAATAACTTTTGGGCTCCGTGAGCTATGAATGACAATCCAATTACTAAGCGTATTAACAATAAACCTAGCCCTATCATCTTTTTTCTCCTTTAATTATCTTTATTTAATTTGTTCGTTGATGAGCTAATCAAATTCACTCAACTAGTTTCGAATTTACCCTCCTGATAATCCCGATAAGCCTGTCGTATTTCTTCTTCTGAATTCATTACGAAAGGTCCATATGCTACAACAGGTTCTCTTAGAGGTTCACCTGCAAAAAGAACAAGTCGTAATTTTTCGTTTGCAGAAATGCGAATACTGCTCCTAAACCCATCATTTGCGGAACCTAGCCACATTGCTTGCCCTTTTTTTGCCTCAACTTTATTTTCACCAAATGTTCCACTTCCTTCTAATACATAAATATAGCCATTATAGGTACCAGGAAGGTCTTGACTAATGGATGCTCCTTCTTCCAACACCATTTCTACAAACGTGACAGGTGCGTAATTCAGGGTATTCGATACAATATCTCCAGACGAACCTGAATATACTCGAATTAAGGCACCGTCTTCTTGATGAACAGGCATATCTTTTGCGTGCATATTTTGATAACGGGGTTTTACCATTTTATATTTACGAGGTAGATTAACCCAAAGCTGAAGAAGATGAACTGTTTCACCGTCAAGAGGTGACTCATTATGGATCACTCCTCTACCAGCAGTCATAAATTGAAGGTCCCCTTTTTCTAGGATTCCACCTGCCCCCGTAGCATTGTCATAATGATTAAGCCTTCCGTCAATGATAAATGTTAAGGTCTCTATACCACGATGAGGATGCTCACTAAATGCTCCTTTTTGAAATTTATCTTCCATTAGTAATAAGAACGGGTCATAATCTACCCAGTTGCCAGGTGCAAGGATAGGACTTGCGGTATGAATATTGCTTATTTTTTGTTCGGTTACTGTCCATACTTTTTTAATTTCACGACGTTTAATATTTTCGGTATTCATATTAATTGCCCCCTTTTCATACTCATAATAAACCATTAAAATCAATTATATAAGTATGCACTTTGAAGATATATAGTATGTGAAAAGATACTATTGGAGGTAAAGATGAAAATAAAACCTGAATTTTGTAAAGTACACGATGCTCTTTCCATCTTGGTTGGGAAATGGAAGCCTATCATCTTATTGTATCTAATGTCGGAAGGCACAATGAGATATGGAGAATTAAAAAAAGCACTTGTAGGTATTACCCCCAAAATGCTAACAAATCAATTACGAGAACTAGAGGAGGAGGGGCTCATAAGTCGAGAGGTATATCGTGAAGTCCCACCTAAAGTGGAATATTCTATAACTGAGTATGGAATGACATTGAAGCCGATTTTAGATTCAATGCACGAATGGAGTATGGAACATAAAAAGAGAAAATTTAAAAATACTTTAGATTAACATTTCCTTCCTTGTGATAAGGAAGACATAAATATATTTTCTGAATTTTGTTCTTCAACAAATGATGCAGTAAAATAAGCTTTAGGTATATAAAAAGGGCAAAACCCGCCAATTATGGAGAGTTTTGCCTTTTTTATATACCATTAACGATGTCAAAACGACTACCATTTTGGCACTTGTTTTTAGAAAAGCACCTCAAAACGGAATCATTTAACTTTATTGTAATAAGCCCTTTTCAATTTCAATTTAATATAGGATGAATCATTCTTCAACTGTATTCGAAGTGAATGTTTAATAAAACATAAAAAATGAGAAGGAGATTTGAAAACAAAAGTCGTACATAATGGTAAAAGTGATAAGGAGACACATGACCCTTAAAAAATTTAAATATAGAAAAAAGCAGGTGCATAATGAGTATTGTTTTAGCATTATTGGCAGCTTTATTTGCTTCCTTTACAGCAATCTTAGCAAAAGTTGGCATTGAAAATGTAAATTCAAACCTAGCAACAGCCATTCGAACAATTGTCGTATTAATCATGGCATTTTTGATTGTGATCATAACCGGACAACTAGACAGTATACCTCAGATTTCTACCAGCGCATTATGGTTTATTCTATTTTCTGGATTAGCAACGGGGTTTTCTTGGTTGTTTTTCTTTAAAGCGCTGGCCATTGGCGATGTTTCCAAAGTGGTACCGATAGATAAATCCAGTGTAGTACTCACCATTATTTTCTCCATTCTAGTATTAGGGGAGCCTGCGGAACCTCATGTGTTAACTGGAGGAGCGATTATCGCGATAGGAACGTTTATTTTGATTGGAAAAAACGAAGAAAAGAAACGGTTTTCAGGATCCCAACGATATATAGTGTACGCCATTATAGCAGCCGTATTTGCGGCCTTAACGTCCATATTAGCAAAAATCGGTATGGAAGATGTCGATTCCAATGTGGCGACTTTTCTACGAACCATTGTAATCCTTATATTTGCATGGGCCATTGTATTTTTCCAAGGCACTCACAAGAAATTGAAAAGCATTTCGAAAAAAGGGTACCTTTTTCTAGTACTGTCTGGAGTGGCTACTGGTTTATCATGGTTATGTTATTTTGCAGCAATCGCGATGGGCAAAGTATCCATTGTCGCCCCTATTGATAAATTTAGTGTGGTTCTCACAATGGTATTAAGTTTTACTATTTTAAAAGAAAAAGCGGCTAAACACACGATCATCGGTGGTATTGTCATAACGGCAGGGACGATATTACTGATTTTATGACCATAAGGTGGTAACTTCTATTGGGAGATGACTGAAAAGTCAGAAGAAAGAGTGGTCAGTCATCGAGGTTATAGCGAACAGTGCCAGACACCATAGCCATCAAGCGAATTTTTCGACAATAGCGGGAATTTTGTCTACTCTTGTGATTCCTAATTCGCTGCTAAA
>NZ_JABWSY010000030.1 GCF_013396335.1 Bacillus sp. EB106-08-02-XG196 | reverse complement strand
TTTGACACCCCGTATCATACCAAGAGGGCTCTTTGTTGTTCAAGTCCCCGAAAATCCTTCTAACAGGAATGCTCCTTATCCATATTTGGTATTTCTCTTACAATAATTCTGGCCCCTTCCGAACTCACCACTTTTACTTTGGATCCTTTACCAATAAAGCCACCTTCACTTACAGCATCTAGCCTTTCGTCTTCAATGACGATGGTACCAGATGGCCGCAGGACTGTTAACGTAGACCCAACCAGTCCGATTAATTCTAAACGGCTTATATTTGCGATATAACCGCTTTCTGTATTCGTGGAGTCGGTTAAAATGAGCTTTTTAAACAGGCTCATTTTTTTACCAAAGACCTTAATCAATAAAATAGATATCAAGATGGAAACAATAATGGCCACTAGCAGGGATATACCCATATAAACTGCATTATCTGCTGCCAAAAAGAAACTTGCAACCATTGCGATAAAGCCGAGGATCCCTGCAATACCACCTGATATAAGCAACTCTAATAGTATGAGGGCAATCCCGATAATAAATAGGATAAGGGTTTCATAACCTGTAAGCCCCGCGACGAGATGTCCATAAAAAAACAGCAGCAATGATGACACTCCAGTAAACCCGAAAACACCGAAACCAGGTGAGAATAATTCCAATACGAGACCAAGAAGTCCAATCGTTAGTAACATCGAATAAACAAATGGATTTGTGATAAAGCGGGCAATTTTTTCAGCCATGCTTACTTCAAGAGTTCGTAAATCCGCTTCGGGGTATCCGAGTAATTCAAGCAGTTCATCAAGATTGTTAACAATGCCTTCAGCGTATTTTACCTCTACAGCCTGTTCGGAGGTTAATGTTAATAATTTCCCTTTTTCGGCTCCGTACTCTGGTAAATCAACATTTTCATCCGCCATTGCCAGTGCATAAATGGGATCCCGGTCGGCATGCATTGCCGCATTTTTCATTTCGGCAAACCAATAGGATTCCGCCTTCTTTCCAGCAGTATTCCCTTGCTGGTCAATGATCGCAGCCGCTCCCATCGTCCCTCCTTTCACCATGTAGATTTCATCCATATTTAATGAAATATAGCTACCTGCGGATAACGCTCGGTTATTAATAAAAGCTACTGTCTTGGTTTTCGTGGAAGTAAGCAGCCTGCCAATATCTACAGCAGCATCAACGGCTCCACCAGGTGTATTGATTTCAAAAATAATCACCTCCGCATTTTCATTCTCAGCACTTTCAACGGCTCTTTTCAAAAAGGCGTACAATCCCTTTTCTACTGTTTCTTCAATCGGTACAACATAGACAACTTCCCCTTTTGCAGAGCTGTCCACTGGGAGCAGCATAAGCATAAAGCCAACTATCAATGAAAAACAAGCAACGATTCGTATTCGATTCATTTCATTTCGCTCCCTTCTATTTATGTTTCTCCTAAAAAAACCTTTTTCTTACCAGACAGGACAAGCCCTGCTACACCGAAGCTACTAGCAGGGCATTACCATTCATTTAACTTGCCGGTATATATGATTAATCTGTATATCCCATCAACAAACGTGCATAAGGGGAGTCGGATGGAAGGACGATAACGGTCTCATCATTAATCGTCTTTTTGTATGATTCTAAAGTTCGGAACATGGAATAAAAGGCTGGATCTTTTGAGAACGCCTGGTTATAGATTCTCGCTGCCTCAGCTTCCCCGTCAGCACGAATGGCTTCAGCTTCCGCTTTCGCTTTTGATAGCAATTCCTTCACTTCGCGATCCGTATCAGCTTCTATTCTATTCTTTTCTGCATCACCCATAGACAGATATTCCTGTGCTTTCGATTCTCGTTCAGAAATCATTCTGGTGAATACAGACTGTTCATTCTCTGAAGGTAAATCCGTGCGCTTCATCCTTACGTCCGTAACCACAATCCCATAATGATCATTTCCGAGAAGGTCATTCACCTTATCAGTGATCCGATCATTTAAAGAACCACGTGAAGATTTTTCATCATTAATAATTTCATCATAGTTTAACTGCCCGAGTTCTGAACGAACGACGGAGTAAATAAATTCCTCCATTCGGGATTCTGCTTTTTCAACGGTCCTAGCATTGGTGATCATCTTTTTCGGATCTTCAATTCTCCAAATGGCATAGTTATCGATGAGCATCCGCTTCTTATCCTTGGTGTTAATCTCAGCTTCGGTAACATCATACGTCATTTGATATTTTGGCAGAGTCGTGACACTTTGAATGAACGGAACTTTATAGGTTAACCCTGGGGTTTTCACAATTCGTACCACTTCACCAAACTGCCGAATCACTTTATACTGGCCTTCTTTCACAACAATGAGGTTTAAAAGGAATACCCCTAAGAGGACGATTACGATAATGATAAAGATGGCTATTTTTTTGTAGTTCCGCCAGTTAAATCCTTTTGGACCGCGACCCTCTATGTTGACTACATTGTCATTACTCATTTTTTTCACTTCCTTCCCCATTTGTCTTTGGCTGTTGGTTTTCCAAAGGTCGGATTGGGAAATATTTCAATGTATCTCCATTATCGTTCATAATATAAATTTCAGCATTAGGGAGAACCTGTTCAAGCGTTTCCAAAATTAAACGCTCACGAGTAATGTCAGGATTGGTACGATATTCATCGTACAATTTATTGAATACGGAAACATCCCCTCTTGCTGTTTCTATCCTTGCTGCTTTATCACCCAGGGCTGCTGAATTTATGGCAGCCACTTCCCCTTTGGCTTCATTGGTCCGTTTGTTTCGATATTTCCCTGCTTCATTAATCTTTGTATTCATTGTTTCACGGGCATCTGTAACATTTGTAAATGCCTTTCTTACCTGATCATTGGGCAGCTCCACATCCTGAAGCTTGACCGCAAGTATCGATATCCCGATATCGTATTTTTCTACCAATGTAGATAACAAATCCCGGACATCCGCTTCAATTTCAGCCTTTCCTGAGGTTAAAGCGTCATCAATTTTCGAACTTCCAATAATACTTCTTAAAGAGGCAGATGTAGCATTATACAATATTTCTTCTGGCTTCTCAGCGTTAAAAAGATATTTGGCTGGCTCTGTTATTTTCCATTGGACGACTAGGTCCGCTAAAACGATATTTTCATCACCCGTAATCATTTTCGTTTCATTTGGAAACTCTTTTATTTCCCCATCTTTCTCTTCATAACCGAATTGTAGACTAAAGGTTTCCTTTGATAACGTTTCAACAGATTGAATGGGCCACGGAAGCTTAAAATGTAACCCGGGTTCATTTACCCCTTCTTCAACCTTACCAAAGGTAATAATAACTGCTTGCTCACTTTCATCGACGGTGTACCAAGTGGTGAAACCGACCATAACGACGATTGCTACTAAAAAAATAAGGCCAACGATTTTATATATTTTATTTAAATTAGCCATTTCGTCCCCCCTCTTTCTGCAAGTCTATAGTTTTATTACGGCTATTTTACAAAAAAGTTTCAATATTTAATAAATAGTAAACTTCCCTTTGCTATATTCCTATTTTTATAGATTGGTCTTGACCGGGGGGACGGTTCTGATGGACTTTTTTGCGTAGAAAATTATAAGAATCCTAGATTTATCACTTTTGTCTCTAGGAATACTAGGTCCATCTCAAAATAAAATACAGGTATAAAAACCTGCAATTTGTTGGTCGAAAAAAATAGAAAAGTTCCCATATCGATGAATGAATTCACCTTTATGGGAACTTCAATTTATATTATTTATGAACCACTTTATCTCGAATATCTTGACTTTTTAATAATGCTTTTATTTTCTGATCGATTTTTTCTATCTCAGCAGATGAGTTCTTCCATCAATTTCGACTCCATATTCGTTCAATGGTCCATCCTCTACTTTCAAGGAATCGTTGTCGGTAAACATCTCTTTCCTTTGCATTTGCAGAACTATGATACATGGCTCCGTCACATTCTATTCCCAAAATATATCTGGAAGAGTCATGCGGATGAAAAACGGCCAAGTCAATTCGATAGCCTGACATTCCTACTTGGGTAGCAACCTCATATCCTAAGCTTTTTAATTGATTATACACCTGTTCCTCAAATGGAGAATCAAAATGTAATTCTAAATCTTGTACATGTGTATTCACATTTTCATTGATTTCTTGAATAACTGCCTTAACCTGGTCAACATGTGAGTTTGATACAGCTTTAACATATTTTAAATAGGCTTTAAGTAATTTGGGTCCCATTTGGGCGGTGTTTGCAACATTAAGTTCTTCGGGTTCAATACTTGATACCACAATGATTCCCTCTTTTGCCCTTGTAACAGCAACATTTAACCGGTTTTCTCCACCCTTTTGATTTAACATGCCAAACCGGTTATAGACTCTGCCTTCCTCATTTTTGGCATAACCGATTGAGAAAAGAATAATATCTCTTTCATCCCCTTGAACATTCTCGATATTTTTTATAAAGACTCTTTCATCCAGCTCTTTCGCCATGACTTGATTATAAACGGAGTTGAATTCCTGATCTTCAGCTGAATTTTTATCAATAACATCCTGTATTTTCGTTTGCTGCTTCGCATTGAAGGTTATAATCCCAACGGATTTTCCAGGCTGCTTAATTAATAGGTCTTTTAATATTTTAACGACCTCTATAGCTTCTACTTCATTGGATTGATTAATCCATCTTCCCTCCACCTTTTTCCATGTAATCGCTGGCGGATTTTTAAAAGGAACAACATTAGGTGCTATTTGGACATGCCCATTATAAAAGGCATGATTGGAATAATTGATTAACTCTTCATATTTCGAACGATAATGCCATTGCAGCAACCTTTCCGGGAATCTTCTCTTAGCTAAGTTTAATAAACTAAGTGAATCATCTGTATCATATTGTTCTTCCTCCTCATCATCGGATACCAAGGAAGATTGGAACATATTAAAAGGTGGCAGCTGCTTTTCATCTCCAGCGATGATCACTTGTTTCGCACGATAAACCGCCGGAATTCCACTTTCCACCGTACATTGTGAGGCTTCATCAAAAATGACGATGTCAAATAACCCATCCTTTAATGGAAAAATAGAAGAAACAATTTCCGGAGATGCCAGCCAAACAGGCATGATATCTACAAGTCCGTTACCGGCAAAATGATTGACTAATTTCCGAAGGGACCAAACCTGTCTCTTCTTACCTACCTGATGCTTTAACTCCCTAATACCTTTAGGATGGATGGCTTGTGCTGTTTCCACTTTTTTTGTTAGTTTATTTATTAAATAATGAGTGGCAATCTTCCTCTTCTCTTCCACTAGTGCTGCGAAAGATTCTCTTATCCTTGAAAATTCATTGGTTGAAACTTTTTGCACCTCTGGGTATTTCTTTTCCGTCTGGTCAATCCATTGAACATACGCAGAGTTTCTAAATAACTCTACCCAATAGTCAGAAAGTGTTAATACATTAGTTGTTTTTTTCTTTTGTAGTAAAAGAATGACCTTTTTCTCTAGATCAGAACAAAGATTCCAATAGACATCCATTTGCTGTAAATCTTCGAAATCCCGATGGAAATATTCAACCATTTTATCTAATTCATTTAAAGGGATATCCCCTTCTGAGATTCTATTTTTAAAACCCTCAATAGTTGCATCATTTAGATATTTTTTAAGCTTGTCCATTTCTTCAGCCATTGTTTTTGTAACTTTACCCAATTGATTCATCATTATGAGAGATTTTTTTATTTTTAACCATTCCGGCGAACTCGTGCCTTTAAACTTTTGGCCTTCCAATAATTCTTCTATAATCGTCTTACCGGAAAATGAGGTCCACCACCATAGTCTAAGCCCTTGTAATGTTTTTTTAGTACCATCTTCTATATCCGGATAAATTTTATCGAGTTTATTTTCAATTAACCACGTATAAGCTGGAGTAATTTTTTCATGATCTAATGAATCCAGGTACTCAACTGACTTTTTTGCCTTTTCAATGATTTCGTTCAGCAATTCTATCGCTTCTAGCTTCTCCTTCATATTAAAATTCGCAAAGGATTTTCTTTCTTTTAATGGGTAATCCTCATCTCCATACCGTTCAAACCATTCAGCATATGTATAGGCTTTTTCAGATACATCTTCTAAAACATCTTTATTTAATGCTGATAATAATTCTGTTAAATCAATGATTTGATTGGTATTTTCAATGGGTTTTGCTAATCCGTACAGATCGTAAAGCCTTAATCCAAAGTCCTGGTACTCATATAATGCATTTGCAATTCTATTTAATAAATCTTCCTGAGTAGATAATTTCTTGGAGGTTGAAGCTAAATCTTTTATTGCGTTTTCATATGCAACTTGATTTTGTTCAAGCAGGGCACCAATTTTTGCATAGAGCTTTTTTCGGTCATTTTTTTCATCATGAACAAGTGCAACATGATTACTTAATCCCACACTTTCAACTCGTTGATATACTACATCCAAAGCAGCTCGTTTTTGACAAACGACTAATACTTTCTTATCTTGATTAATGGCATCGGATACTAAGTTAACAATGACTTGTGACTTCCCTGTACCAGGTGGTCCATGGACAACGATCCCTTTTTTATAGCGTGCCTCAACCAAAATCTCCTCTTGTGAGCCATCGGCTTGTAAGAGATTTAATATCTCGGGTTTTTCCGATATCTTGTCTTTTTCGTTTTCAACTTGACCTCCGTCTCTATCGAGATCATGATCTTGTGGGTCTATGAGTTCTCCAGCGAGAGACAAATCACTTTCTTCTGAAAGTTCAATTAGTTCCTCATAATCTTTTACTAATGAGGAACCTCCTTGAGGGAAGTTCCCGATAATGGCATTTTCCAATAAAGTTAGATTCGTCACTTCAGGAACTTCATCTGTTTTATATTCACGTAATTTCGTTATACCTTTGGGAATAAACGAAACATTCATTTCATTTTCCTTCAAAAAGGATAGCCATTCATCGTAGTTAAAATTCGTTGAAATTTCGGCAGCTTTTTCAAAAAACTCTTCGGCAAACGTCAGATTATTTAACTTTTTAAATGCTAAAAACAAAGTACGATTAATCTGTGGACTGCCTTCATCGAGTTTTAACACCCATTTTTGTGAATTCACATTGTTTCTTTCAAGTCTTATTGGATATAGAAATAAGGGGGCTTGAAAAAACGTACCGTCATAAAGTTTCCCTGACAAAAAAGGAAAACCTAAATAAAAATCGTGGATTCCTGTTTCTTCTTCAATTGCTTTTATGTTTCGATACAAATCAGTCAGCTTTTTAGAAATGATCATGGACTTTTCATTCGTAATGGTGGGCTTAAGTAAAGTAATTTCATTTTTAGACTGATTAATAATTTGCTCCACAACAAGTGAACTTACTTTCTCCTTTGATAACAAGGCTAGCGTATCCAGTTCGGTTACATCAAAGCTCCACTTATTATAAAGTTTCAATAATCGGATAGAACGATTGCGCCTGCTAATATCATTAAGTTTATCTCTCATATGTACTAACTTATCTTTCAATTAAAAGACCTCTTTCCATTTTTCCAATAACCACTAATTTTCCTTTATCCTTCTTTATAATTCCTTTTTTTAAGATCCTTTAATCCATTTAAAAAAGCGAAAAATAAAGACTGCCGAACTCTTTCTAAAATAGTCAAAAAGAGTCTATACAAATATATAGGCTCATTTTTGTATAAAAATTAATTAACTTTTTCGATATCAATCTTCTTCTGTTTCCTCACTTCCAAAATACTATCAAGATGTAGAGTGAATTCAGATTCTCCAGAATAGGAAAGACACAGGTATTCCTTAGCTCTTGTCATCCCTATGTACAGCAATGAAACTTCCCTCTCCTTATTCTCCTCAAGTGGAAAAGGCATCGAGTCGACATTGACGATAAATACGGCTCTAAAATCTAATCCTTTACTGCTATCAATAGTACTGATTTTAACTTTACCATCATCTTTTGCATAAGAGCGTTTTGAGACGTCGCTTTCGGTGATCCAATAGTAAGGTACTCCTTCATCCTTCAATGCACGCTGAATAATATCAATGATTGGATACTTATGAGTCCGTTTGACACGGTAAAGAATTAAGATGTCCTCGAGCGGGACTTTTTTCTCGATATGTAATTTTTTTATGGAGCGAGCAACAATTCTCATTTCCTCAAAAAAAGTAGCTGCCTTTACGATACCTGGCTCTGGACCTCTCCGCTTGGTACTCTGTGGTGCAATGATCTCACCCTCTAGTTCACGATTGACCACTTTATTCTTAAACATTGAATGCTTTCGGTAAAATTCCCAAGCAAATTTCACAATCTGCTGGGTGTTGCGATAGTTGATAGACAGAACCTTAGATCTTCCTTTAAAACTTAAGCCGGTATCCTGCAAATAGGAACGCTTCCGCTGATAAATCGTCTGAGCGCGGTCCTCTACTAATAATAGAGACTGTGTATCTGCATTAATCAGTAAACTAACTAACCGCAGCCAGTCGGCTTCAAAGTCTTGTCCCTCATCAATCAAAACGGCGTCATATGTAGGTAGAATGGCTTCATTTCTTTCTAGTTTTTCTATGATATCTGGCAGCTGCTGCTCCCGTATCCTTAAATCGTTCTTTAACCAGGAATGAAAATTCCTCACAATAATATTCTCATTTTGTACAGATTTCGCATTTGGATCAAAATCAAATAAATCCTCAGGCTCATTGAGCATATGATGGATCATTTGCTGGATCGCATTTGAAAGAGAAATATTATAACAGAGAATGAGAATCTTCCAGTCTGGATTCTGCTTTGATAACATCTTTGCCCGACTTGCTAATATGATCGTTTTACCGCTTCCAGCAACACCACGTATTAAGCGATTTTTATCCCCTATCTGTTTCGCTAAATTCTCCTGGTGAAGATCCATGGTTTTAATATCATGCAAGGATAACAGAAGCTGGTCCTGATAAGGTACAGGTGGTTTGTATTCAGCACTAATCCGGACCTCAGGAAATAAGTGATATCGAATAGCATTGATGTCCTCTATCGATAGCGATTCCTTTAATCGGAATGGCACGACAAACATATTGAGGATCTTTTCCATTAATATTTCTTCTGAAAATCCCTCTTTGTCCGGGTCAATCTCATCCCTGGTAAAACATAGATTGGGCTCAATGACTGTGTAAAGTCCCTCCTGGACAAAATCCTTTGAATACAATCTAGTAAAAACAACACCATGACCATATGGGAACTTTAATTGAAATTTATATTTACCGTCTAATTGAATCAGATTTTTATCTTTTTTCAACGTATCCACCACATGAAACATATTATCCCGTGCCTGCTTCATCGGGCTTTTAATGACCGCTTGATCTCCAGAGGTCGTAACAATATGCCATTCATCATGATTAATTTGAAAAAGGGTATTCCTCGTATAATCCTTCACTTCTAACACAACAATGCCAAGGTCAGGCCCAATAACCACAAAATCAGGTCTTCTCCCTTGAATATCTGGTTCAAAGTAAACAATATAATCATCTGGTAGAAAAGTTTTAAGCGTCCGGAAAAACAGTCTCTCCCCTGCTGTAGCAGAAGATCGAATTGTCTCAGGAATCGTAATCGCCATAACAACCGCTCCAAAAATTGCAATTTTCTACATTATACTACAATTAGGCCATTTCACCCATAATATTACAAAAAACTTCTAAATACGTAAGAGTCATTCGATATTCTTTGACTACTTTCTACCAAAATTAACAAAAATTCCCCAAAAGTATTGTATTTTCCACTATATTCTTTTAATAATAGTATTATAGGAAAATAAGACCAGTAAAAGAAAATGGTAGGTCTCACAAAGAGCGGAGTGAAATAATTGTTTAAAGGAATAATCGATAAACTATTTAAAACTAGTCAATCTACGAATACTTCTCACAATCAATCTATAAGTCAAGCTGAAGTAGAGGCACTAGTGGACGCCAAGCTAAAGGAACATGCTGCAGCAATAGAAACAAACCAAGTTCCCCTCCAGGATGAGGATTACACATTATCAGCAAAACAGATCGAATATGCACTCTCGTTGATTGAAAAAGTAAAAGAAGAATTTGAACTGGCTATCAATCCAACTGAGCTAACCATAAAAGATTTAAATAGGTTAATTGCTTATAATCGTTATAAAAATAAGGGCACACTTGTTAATCTTGTGAAAAAAGGCGTTCTTAAAAGGAAATAAAGCAAAAAAACATCCCCGACTCCAAATTAGAGCACGGGGATGTTTTGACATATTATCAGAGAAAAAATCAACCATAGAGGTTTTGGGATACCAAGTAATTTTATGGGCATGGTAGTGGAATTGATGAGGTATACGCAAGAGAAGTGGAAAACTTTGGAGGTTATTTATTAATTGTTGAATTTTATCTCAATAAAAGACTCGTGGACTCTAAAGAATATAATACTGACATTAAATTACTAAACTAGAATAATTCCCTGCACATATGTAATACTCTATCAAGGTCATGCCGATGTAACACGCCTAATTTACGATTTAACTCAGTTCCGTGTATAGAAATAATTTTTGAAGTACGAACAAGTGATGATTTTTGTAACCCAGCTTCTCTCCAATACTCCAGAACAACATCAAATTTATTTCGAGGCTGTTGACTTGTAATTGGAGCAATAATCACATCAACATCTATCGCCAATTCATTGCCTACAATAAGAACAGGGCGCAGTTTCGATTGAAGGGAATCTTTAAAAATTACATCTGCCAGCCAAACTTCACCCTGCTTCACTTTACTATTCATTATATATGTCATCCTCCTCGTTATCCCACCAGGCATAATTCTTATTTAATAAAATTACATCTTTTGACATATATTTTTCTCTGATTTTTTCTAATACCTCTAGACGCTCTTTTTCATTTAACATATCAAGCTCCTTGATAATTCTTTCTGAAATAGACACATTATTCACCTCCATCTTCATCATACACTAAGTATAACTCATATACCATATGGCATAAACATAGTTTACAATACCTTGAGACAATGGGGTCGGTTCTGACGGTTTTTTATGACTTTTGCATCTTGGTTTTCTACTCTAATGTTAAGTAAATTTAAAGGCGGTCCATCAAAACAAGGAAAGAGCATAATGGGATTTAGCCTTTATTCAAGAAGATACATTTAAAATTGCACAGGCGAAACGGCTAATTCAGTTCCGCTTGACCACTCCAAAGCTAAAGGGAAATAACACAAAAAAAACATCCCCGACTCCAAATTAGAGCACGGGGATGTTTCTTTTTGCAGGTAAGAACTCGAACTGAACTGTATTAGAAAAAGCGTTTAGGGGCTATCCTCATTAATAGGCAAAGCTACTTTGTAACATTTTCCATTTAAATAGGTCTATATAAGTGAAGAACCATTATGATAACGGGGTGATCATATGAGAATAGGTAAAAAAATGATTTCATTGTTATTAATAGTAAGCTTGACGGTTATTGGATTATTTGTGTACTTTGGAAATTTTGAAACCAACCAAGTAGCAAAAGGACAGGAGGATGTCATGTCGAGTTTAGTTGACAAAGGAAATGGAAAGTTTCGTTTTCACATAACCAATCCAACAGATAAAGACATAACATTTCAGTTTACAAGCAGCCAACGTTTTGATTATGCGTTGAAAACGGAAGATGGTGAACAGGTATTTCTATTCTCAAGTGTTGCCCTATTTATGGCTGTACTAGGTGAAGAAACGCTTAAACCAGGGGAAGAATTACATTATGATATAGACCTAGCTGAGTTAAATTTAGAAAAAGGTAAATACATTCTAGAAGCTTGGCTAACTCCTACTAGTAAAGAAAAATATAAGGTCGAGATGGCCTATATCGTTTAATAACATTATAGGAATCATGGGGTCTACATGAGCAATTTATTATTTGTAATGTGGAAAATCCATGATTTAGTAAAAAATTTTGTACATGTGCCCTGCTCATTAGTGAGTTGGGCTCCTTACGGTTAAAAAGATAAAAAATCCCTACAGATTGCGGACAGAATAAGACGGCCGTGCGGAGTTTTGAGCCACTGTTTGCGGACAACAGAGCCAGTGAATGCGGAGGTGAGAGCCACTAGCTATTAAAAGGCTATTAAAAGGGAGTTAGCCTCTACCTGTAATGATTTAAATAGAAAAAATAAATCGCAAGGTCTAAGTGCTGAATTCCTGATTAGTGTATTTTTCTATTTCTATTTTCAAGAGAAATATCTTAAGGGAAAAGCCCTTAAAAGTCTACCCCAAAGGGACAGCAGGTTATCTCTCATTTTCCTCTAATTGATATTACAAAAGCCCCGTAGAGTTTTTATCCACGAAGCTTTCCACCTTCTAATGAGTGTAGTTCAAACGGCCATTTCTTGTGTAACAAACCTATTTCGAAGGACACCAATCTCCTTTATTTCACATTCAATCGTATCCCCTTCACCGACAAAATCAGCGCCCACAGGACTACCGGTAAGAATGACATCACCAGGTTTCAGTGTCATCACATTTGAGAGATAGGATATCATTTTGCTAATTGATATAATCATCAAATCTGTAGAACTATTTTGCCTTTCTATCCCATTTACCACTGCCTCAACACTTACACCTGACGGGTTAAGCTCTGTTTCAATGACGGGACCTAACGGTGTAAATGTATCAAAGGATTTCCCAATGGTCCAATGCCCATCCTGATGGAAAAATTGTGGAGCAGTCACATCATTGCCGATGGTATAACCATATACATAATCAAACACTTCTGATTCCACTATATTCTTAGCTTCTTTTCCAATAACAACGGCCAATTCAGATTCAAATTTGACCCTTTCAATCCCCTTAGGAATAACAATATTGTCTTCAGGACCGATTACTGATGAAGTGGGTTTAAAGAAAAATACCGGAATTTCCGGAAGCTCACTCGGTAATTCTTCTTTTTTAGAAACATAATTTGCTCCGATTCCTATAATCTGGTTCGGTTCAATCGGCGCAAGAAATTTTACCTCTTCCACTGTGAAAACCTTACCTGTATAAGTCCAATTCCTAAAAATATCCCCTTTTATTTCTCGAATGGTATTGTCTGTAATTATGCCTGTATATTTTACAGAATCATGTAAAAATCTAGTAAGCTTCATTAATATCTCCTCATTATCCTCTAATGTGTAAATTTAGCTTTTACTTCCCATCTTAAAGTTGAGTGCTTGTTCCATCACTAAGAGGACGAAGAGACCCCTTCCTTCCTAGTATCATATATTTCTATTCACTTTTACACCTTTAAAGCATTTCTAAAAGGGTAATAAGGCGTAATATCTAAATTAAGTTCCTCTTGAAGGGCTAATTTCGCTGCTAATGTTCCTACATATGGCCCCATTGTCAATCCAGATGCACCTAAACCAGTAGCAATAACAACTCCCTCTAAAGTAGGAACTGTACCTAATAATGGCAAAATATCTGGTCCTGCAGGCCTAAAGCCAATTCTCACTTCATGCAGGGTACTATCTGATAGACCTGGAGCAACGAAAAGAGCTTCTTCCATTACTTCTTTAACTCCTGCTGCTGTAACACGATAATCAAATCCTGAACCAGTTTCCCTCGTTGCACCAACAACCACCCGTGAATCATCGAAACAAACCAGATAATGACTACTTTGCGGCAAAACAACTGGCCAGTTTGATGTATCTTTCCCTGGAAGCTTCAAGTGGGCGATTTGTCCCTTTTGTGGTTCAACAGGAATACGGAAACCATAAGGTTCAAGAATCTCTGATGCCCATGCACCTGCAGTAATGACGACAGAATCAGCTGAAATGAAATCACCATTTACTTGAACGCCTGTCACTTTCCCTTCTACTTCATCAAGGTTAGCTATACCTGAGATTAGTAATGCTCCATGTTTCTTCGCCCCGTTAATCATGGCATCTCGCAACAATTTACCATCTACACGAGCTGCGCCCGTTACGTGTACAGCGGCAAGGTCTTTTCGTAATGGTGGAAATAGCTGGCGAGCCTCTTCTGGTGATAATCGAGACACTACACCAACATTTGGAATCTCCGCTTGACGTTCTCTAACCTTTTGTTCAATTGTATTTAGTTCCTCTTCATCACTGCTAACAGCTAGTGCTCCAACCAAACCGTAACCTAGATTACTTTCGCCGTCTTGTCCAAGTTGTTCGATTAAAGAAGGATAATAACATGCGCCCCCTTTAGCTAATGTAAACCAATCCTCGTCTTCGACTCTTGTAATCCAAGGACAAACAATACCTGCTCCTGCTGAAGTCGCCTGTCCTTCATGAAGTTTGTCGACGATAACCACTTCCATACCACTTCTTGCTAAATAGTATGCTGTACTAGCACCTACAATACCTGCTCCAATCACCACAATTTTCAAAAATTCACATTCCTTTCAGTTTTATTTTAAACCTTTAATTTAAAGGATAATGACAGGCTACGAAGTGACCTTCCCTTACCTCTTTGAATTCAGGTTTTACTGTTTTACATTTTTCATTTCCATAAGGACATCTAGAATAGAAGCTACAGCCAGTTGGCATGTTGGTCTGGTCTGGCAAATCGTCTTCTATTATCATTCTATTTTCTCTGTTCCTTAGTGTTGGGTCAGGTACAGGAACAGCAGCAATTAGACCCTTCGTATATGGATGCATCGTATGACTAAATAGCTCTTCTTTTGTGGAAAGCTCTACCACCTCACCCATGTACATGACAGCGATTCGATCGCTGATATATTTTACCGCTGGAATACCATGAGCAATAAATATATAGGTTAAATCAAATTTCTTCTGTAAATCTATTAATAAATTTAATATTTGAGCTTGAATGGAGACATCTAACGCCGAAACGGGTTCATCACAAATAATCAATTTTGGCTTTAAAGCTAGCGCGCGTGCAATTCCAATTCTTTGTCTTTGACCACCGCTAAATTCATGTGGATAACGCTTTGCATAGGAGCGGTCCAATCCAACCGTTTCCATTAACTCATAAATGGTATTTTCAAGGTCCTTGCCTTTTGCGACTTTATGAGTACGAAGGGGTTCGGCAATAATATCAAAAACTCTCATTCTAGGATTAAGCGAAGAAAAAGGATCTTGAAACACCATTTGGATATTCTTTCTTATTTTTTGCATCTCACGGTCAGAGATTTTTGTAATATCTCTTCCTTCAAAAATAATTTTTCCATCGGTTGGCTCTAGTAATCTTAAAATGGTATTCCCTGTTGTTGATTTTCCACAGCCTGATTCACCAACAATGCCTAGCGTTTCCCCCTTTTTCACATAGAAATCAATCCCATCAACAGCCTTAAAAAACTGCTTTGACCTTCCAAACAAACCAGTGGAAGTGGGAAAATACTTTTTTAACCCCTCCACTTTTAATAAACACTCGTCGGTTTTGATTCGTTCATCGGAAACAATCATGCTTGTTCCACCTCCTGCTCACCATAAAGCCAGCATCTAACTTCTGAGCCGTCTACATCCTCATACAAAGACGGTTCTTGTCTTCGACAAATGTCTGTAGAAAATGGACAACGCGGATGAAATTTGCACCCGGTTGGCATTTCTAACGGACTAGGGACATTCCCTTCAATCGACTCCAACTTATCTTCTAATTGATGAATTTTTGGTGTGCTATTTAATAACCCTTTCGTATATGGATGTTTAGGGTTTTTAAATATTTCAAACACATTATTTTGCTCCACAATCTGCCCGGCATACATTACAATTACTCGATCAACCATTTCCGCAATAACACCCAAATCATGAGTAATCATGATGATGGAAGTATGATATTCCTGACTCAATTCCTTCATTAAATTTAGTATTTGTGCCTGAATGGTAACATCTAATGCGGTTGTAGGTTCATCGGCAATTAACAATTGAGGATTACAAGATAATGCCATCGCAATCATCACTCTTTGTCTCATACCACCACTGAGCAAATGTGGAAAAGAATAGTATTGCCTTTCAGCCCTAGGGATACCTACTTTTTTAAGCATTTCAATCGTCTTTTTCTTTGCTTCTTCTTTGGTTACGTTTTGATGAAGTTGAATTGCCTCTGAAATTTGGCTACCAATGGTAAACACAGGATTCAAGGATGTTAACGGCTCTTGAAAAATCATCGATATTTTATTGCCTCTGATTTTCCTTAATTGTTTCTTATTGAACTTCGTCAAATCTTGTCCTTCAAATAATATCTCTCCATTAACAATTTTCCCTGCTTCATCCACTAATTGAAGAAGTGAGAGTGAGGTAACACTTTTTCCACAGCCAGATTCTCCCACGATGCCGACTGTTTCACCTTTCCTAACCGCAAAGGATACTCCATTTACAGAAGGTACGACACCATGTTCTGTGAAAAAATGGGTGTGTAAATTATTTACTTTTAGAAGAGTTTCAGATCCGCTCATATACCCATCTCCTCCTTACTTTCTCCCTTTAATTCTTGGATCCAAAACGTCACGGAGCCAATCACCCAAGAAAATGATTCCAAGAACTGTAACCGTAATCGCTATCCCAGGAAATGTAGCAAGCCACCAATTTGTAGCTAGATAATTTCTACCATCTGTCAACATTCCGCCCCATGATACGGTAGGAGGTTGTATCCCTAACCCTAAAAAGCTAAGCGAAGCTTCTAATACAATAGTTGTAGCAACACTTAAAGTCGAGATAACAATAAACGATGACACGATATTCGGAAAAATATGCTTTAACATAATCGTGGTATTTTTCGTTCCAATGGATTTAGATGCCTTTACATATTCCCGTTCTTTTATACTTAATACTTCTCCTCTGACAACCCGTGCATATGTAACCCAATTGGTAAACCCAATTACAATGATAAGAACCATGATACTTGGATCAAAAACGGCAAGAACCACTAAGATAAATAAAATGCTTGGAATAGCAAGAAATGAGTCGACAATTCTCATTAACACATTATCGATGAACCCGCCGTAATATCCTGCAAGTATCCCTACTAAAACCCCAATGATACCAGCTAAAATTACAGAAAAAACACCGACTAATAAAGAAACACGTGTACCGAAAATAATCCTACTTAACATATCTCTACCTAAGTTATCTGTACCAAGGATATAAGTAGACGAACCACCATCTAACCATACAGGTGGTTTTAGCATATCTCCCAAATTATTTTGCGCAGGGTCATGTGGAGCAATGACATCCGCAAAAATCGCGACAATAATAACTGAAAGAACAATAATAAATCCCAATGTCCCTGTCTTACTTTGAAGCAATAATTTTGACCAACGCCATAGAGAGTTTTGTTTTCCCTTAACCTTATTATTTTTGGTTTCAACCAACGATGTGGTCTTCACATCTGCTTCCATATCCACACCTCCCTATGAATATTTAATCCGTGGATCAAGTAATCGATAAACGATATCAGTAATTAAATTTATGAAGATGACTAAAAAGGCGATTACAAATACAGCTGCTTGAACAACTGCCATATCTCTACCATTAACTGCTTGAACCAAGAGCTGACCTAAACCTGGCCAAGAAAAAACGGTTTCGGTAATGAGCGCTCCACTCACAAGATGAGTGATTTGTAATGCTGTAATTGTTACGACTGGAATGAGTGAATTTCGAAATGCATGTTTAAAAATTACCAGTGTATCACTCACACCTTTACTCTTTGCTGTTCGAATATAATCCTGATGTAAAATTTCCAGCATACTTGAACGGATAAGCCTTGTCATTTCTGCAGCGATTCCAGTTCCGAGTGTAATCGCTGGTAGGATTAAATGGGTAACAGTTCCTCTTCCTGAAACAGGAAAGATTTGATAGTTTACTGCCAAAAGTAGAATCAACATGATACCAAGCCAAAAGTTTGGCATTGCCTTACCTAATACTGATCCGCCTGTGATAAATAGATCAACAAAGCTATTTCTTTTTCTAGCAGAATAAATACCAAGTGGAATTGCGATGATAATCGCAACTATCATAGAAGCAGCTGCTAACTCAAACGTTGCTGGAAGTCTTTCTAATACGAGTGGTAAAGCTTCTTGATTATATCGGAAGGATGTTCCAAAATTCCCTCTAAACAAGTCCCCTAAAAAGTGGAAATATTGATAAAGAAAGGATTCATTTAGACCAAGTGCCTCTCTTAAAGCTTCTCGATCCGCTTCAGAGGAATCTTCTGGTAACATTAAAGCAACAGGATCACCTGCTAAATAAACTAAAACGAAGACTACAAAAGTAATGATAAAAAGGACAGGTATTATTTGTAGCAGTCTCCTCGCCAGATATTTCTTCAATTCCAAGCCCCCTTAATCTGCAAACGGGGCTAGAAATAGAACGTTCTCTAGCCCCGCTGTTTAATTGTTTAAAAGACTACTATTTTACCGTGATGTCAGAGAAATTAATAACTTCATCTAATCTTGGTTTAAAGCCTACACCATCACTTACACCATAGTTTGCATTTTGTTGATATAAGAAAATATGTGGTCGTTCCTCTGCAACAATGGCTTGAATTTCTTGGTATTGTGTAATACGTTCTTTACTATCCAAGTTTCGTCCCGCCTCATGGTAAAGGTTTTCAACAGTCTCATTGAAATAATCCGTTTGGCCTTTGGCACGATCCTTTGTATAGTGTACGAGTGAATAGGATGCATCAAGTAGACCATCTGCTAAAGCAATCATAATTAATTCTTCGTTTGAGTTAGAATTATAAACATCAAGGAAAGCGCTAGATTCTAGCAACTTTAAGTTTACTTTGATACCAGCTTCACCTAACATGCTAGCGACTAATTGTGCAACCTCACCATCAAGTGGATATCGACCTTTTGGTGCTGTTAAGGTAATTTCTAGATCTTTATGACCCGATTCTTTTAATAATTGTTTTGCTTTTTCTAGGTCATAAACATAAGAATCGTATAAATCTGCATTCGAGCCAATTACCCCTTCGGGAACACGAGAGCGTACAGGTACACCAGTACCTTTTAGGACAGAATCAACGATTGCCTTTTCATTAATCGCTAAATCGATGGCTTCCCTTACTTTTGGATCAGAAGTTTCAAAGCCTTCTGTTGTACGAACAACTAAAAGCATAACCCGTGTAGTATCACCTGATTCTAACGAAACACCTTCTTCATTGTTGACACGGTCCCACTCATTTGGAGGAATATCTGTCGCTAAATCTACTCCACCTGTTAACAACTCACCCACACGAGTAGAGCTTTCTGGAATCGCGCGTACGATAACTTCTTTCCACTTTGGTGTTCCACCAAAGTATTCTTCATTTGCATCTAAGACAACTCTATCATCGCGTTTCCACTCAACAAACTTGTATGGACCAGAGCCAACAGGTTTCTTTTGGAATTCTTCTAATCCAACTTCTTCAAAATATTTCTTTGGTATTACATCTGAGCCACTCTTAGCTAGTAAAGGTAAAATCGTAGGCATTGGGCCATCGGTAATAATCTCAAAATTAAGCTCATCAATGACTTTGACTTCTGCTAGCTGTGTGAAATATGGGTATTCCTTTAAGGATTGGTCATTCATGACACGTTCAAGACTGAATTTAACGTCTTCGGAAGTTAGAGGGTCACCGTTATGGAACTTTACGCCCTCTTTTAATTTAAATTTCCAGGTAACATCATCTGTATTTTCATATGAATCTACTAATTCTGGCTGAATTTCCATGTTAGCATCACGTTGGAACAATCGACTAAACATATTTCTAAACACACGATCGCCATTTGTACTTAAGGAGTTTTGTGGATCGAGTGTGGTGATATCAGCACTTTGTGCAATCACCAATTGGGTTTTCTCTTGTTTGCTACCTTCGTCGTTTGAAGGTTTCTCTTCATTGCTCGTTTTGGAATTACCACTACAGCCTGTAATCAAGAGCATCACAATTAACAAAACAACAGAGACTAATTTAAAAGACTTTTTCATGCTTTACCCCCATTAATTTTTTATTTTGAAATTTCAGACTTTAAAAGATGCAAGAATTCTATCTGAAATTTTTAATAACAGCAGCTGTCACCTTAATACCTTGTATATAGTCATCTAAAAATATATTTTCATTTGGTGCATGATAACTAGATTGTGTATTGGCTACACCAATCTGTACTGCAGGGATATTGGTATTTTTCAACATTTTATACATCGGGCTCGAACCTGCTAGATTCCGTAGAATTACCGGAGGTTCTTCATATACTTCCTCAACACTTTGAAGCACGGTATTCACAAAAGGATCTGTTGGGTTCGTATTAAATGGATGCATGCCATGGGATTGTTTAATCTCAATATCATGGAATCCATGGCGATCTAAATGAGTTCTTAATAATTGAGCAATTTTTTCTGGTGTTTGATTAGGGACTAAACGAAAATCTAATTTCACTTTTGCAACTGAAGGCAAAACGGTTTTTGACCCTTCTCCTGTATAACCTGATTCAATGCCACAGATCGTACAAGTTGGCTCAGCTGTTAATCGTTCCTTTAACTCATTGCCTGTAACATTCTTTAAGAACTGATTAATGCTATATAGTCTCTTCGTAGCTTCTTCGTCATAGGGAATGGATTGGATAAACTTTTTATCTGTTTCCGTTAATGGGGAAATATCGTCATAGAAGCCTTCTATTAAAATTTCTTCGTGTTCATTTTTCAGAGTGTTAAGTGCCCAAATTAACTTCCACGCTGGGTTTTCAATCACAGCCGCTTCTGAAGAATGTAAATCAGTATTTGCACCTTTGGCAATTAATTCAACGTAACAAATACCTTTTACCCCTAGGCCCACGTGTAAGCGTCTGTCCTCAACACCTCTAACGCCACCTTCCCAAATAATTCCATCCGTTGCTAACTTTTCTGGAAACTCGTTAGCAAAATACTCTAAATGAGGACTGCCAACTTCTTCTTCTCCTTCAAAGACAAATTTGAGATTAACGGGTAACTCGCCATAAACTTGCTGGTAAGCATGAACAGCACATATTCTTGCGATTAAATTCCCTTTATTATCAGCAGTACCCCTTGCAAATAGCTTGCCATCCCTGATTTCTGCTTTAAAAGGATCACTTAACCATGGTCCAATAGGATCTTCTGGCTGGACATCATAATGATTATAAAAAGTAAGTGTTTTGGGTTTTCCCTGTCCTAGCTCACCATAAATAATCGGGTACCTACTAGTAGGCAACTCTTCTACTTCGGCGCCAATTTTTCCAAGAAATGATTTAACAAGTTCTTTCATTTCAGCCATGCCACGGTTTTGGGCAGAAACACTAGGTTGATTACATGCTTCGATTAACCAATTAGTATATAAATCTGCATGATCTTCAATATATTGATAGACTTCCTGCATCAGAATCCCCTCCATTTCAATAGAATAAATTGAACCATCACATTAGATATCTTAAAAACTCTTACCATTACTGTAGTAGGCAGATTCTTGAAAGGTAGTAAAAGCAACCTCTACCTCTGGAATCTCTAGTGACTGTACAAGTTTTGTGACAACTCGTGCAAATTGATCACGGACTTCTTGTCCTCTCTCAAACCATTTCACCTCAATAAAAGGGAAACCTGATACTTCGTTTTCTTCGAATACAAAAGTCGAAGAACAGATTTCAAGCGTAAAGTTGTCCGTTCCACAACGACAAACATCAGCAAGTTCATTTACTAAAGATTTACTGATTGTTTTTACTTGGTCTACGGAGACGCCTCTAAATACTAAATGCGGCACTTGAATTCCTCCTAATTGTTTGATCTATAAATTTAACTCTTATGAAAATCTGCTTAAAGAATACCTGTCTATTGGAATAGACGTTTCACCATCAAGGATCAATTCGGTTAATAGTGTTCCAATTAATGGGGAAAGTGTGATTCCACTGTGTGTAGCTGCAACATAGAGATTTTCAACCCCTGGAACATTTCCGAGTATTGGATAGCCATCCTCTGGCATCGCCCGTATTCCAGAAAAGGCACGAACAATTTTCGCTTGTTTCAAGGAAGGTACATAATGAAGTGCCATATTGGCTGTCTCCTGTATCACATCCAAAGTGGTTGCACGGTTAAAACCAGCCTGTTCCATTGAATAGCCAATCAAGACTTCACCATTATTTGCTTGTCTCAGCCCACTGATTGTATAATTTAAGAATGGCTGTAACGGCTCTGAAACAAGAATTTGTCCTCTCAATTGGTTCACTGGTATCGTAATGTCTAGCAACTCTCCTAATTCTCTTGACCATGTTCCACCAGCGAGGATAAGGTTTTTACTTATGTAAGTTTCCTTATCCGTAACTACCACAAACTTTTCGTTAAACTTTTGGATATCCGATACAGGATTATAGGTTGAGTATTCAACCCCGTTCTTCTTTGCCGCCCTCATGTACATATCAATTAATCGAAAAGGATTTACATTACCGTCAATCGTGCTATATGTTGCCCCCACTACATTTGGATTAATGGATGGCTCCTTTTCTAACACTTCTTCCCTTGAGAGTACCTTAACTTTTAAACCAATTTCCCGATATTCACGAGCAAGCTGCAAGGCCTTTTCTCGATCCTTCTCATTAAAGAATGGTGATAGACCGCCCGTTCGTTTATATTCGACATCTCCAATTTTTTTTTGTAAGTAAGGATAAAGTTCGGCACTATACATACTAAATTCTGCATACGATGAAGGTGTTTTATTATGTACCCAAACCCAAGCTTGAGTCGATCCGGATGTTCCTGTCATTGGAAATTTTTTATCAATTACTAGTATTCCTTCTTTATTACGTTCAGATAGGTGATAGGCGATACTATTGCCAACTACCCCTCCGCCAATAATAATCGTTTCATAGTTTGTATTCATTTACCTAGCTTCACCACCTTTAAGTTCCACTTCATCTAAAACAGACTTTACTGTAGAAAAAGTTTTGCTATCGGTAGCTAACGTTTCAAGCTTTATTGGTGACAATGGCATCCTCATTCTTGGAAGCGGAATATCATGATAACCTCTTCCTGTTTTCTCATGTATGGCTTTCGCAACCAGACTTGTGCAAATCTTTGCCTGACATGGACCCATTCCACATCGTGTGAGTCTTTTAATATCATCAAAGGTCCGTGCACCATTCTCTAGTACTTCCTCAATCTCCTCACAGCTAATTTCTTCACACCTACAAATGATGGTTGTGATATCCAATGAATTTTCACCTTCTTGTCTTTTTACTATTGAAATTAAGTGATAAATTGATCGTTTAACAATGGTGCTGAAAATTTCTCAATATGTTTGATTCTTGCTTTCCAGGTATCAGGATAAAGTTTCGTTTCAAGGATTTCTAACTCACTCCAAAGAGAAGTCCTTTCTTGTTTGGCAGCTTCCTTGGTTAATACATTTAACTCTTCACATACACTAATTCCAGCAATCATTCCTGTTACAAGAATAACTCCCTGTGTACTAATACCCGCTGCATTCCCTGCTATATATACTGCTTGATGATTAGTTTGCATGGAACGGTTATATTGTGGGAGCCAACCACCTAGTTCTTCTTGGTATCCAAATGAACAACCTATCTGGTAAACAGAATCTAAGATAGGAGATCGCCCACCATCAAGACAAACAAGGTCGACACTTTCTGTAATTACACCGTCTGGAAGTTGAATATCTACTTCTTGAACTTCACCGATCCCTCTTGCTTCCTTAATCGTGGTATTTAAATAGAGTGGAATACCATGTTTCTTTACTTGGTCTACTTTTTCAATATTTCTTGCTTTTACCTTATTGTTACTTTCCAAGATTCCTTTGATGCTAACACCTAGTTCCAATAGTTGAAGCGCCACTTCCATGCTAAAGTCACTTGTCCCAACAATTATGGCATCTCGTCCTGGAAGGACCATGTCACGGTTCACGAGTGTTTGAGCTGCACCAATGGTGATAATACCTGGAAGCGTCCATTTTGGAAAAGCGATGGCTTTCTCAGCTGCTCCAGTCGCGACAATAATGATTTTTGATTTAACGGGGAATACGTTTTCTTCATCTGATAAACCAACACATCCATCTTTATAGAGCCCTATCATTCTGTAACCTAGTAAATAATGCACAGGATATTGTTCCAGCTGTGCCTCTAATGTTTGGGCTAATTCAAACCCTGTCATCGACTGATATGGAGTTGGTAAAGATGAGATAAGTTGTGTTTGTTGTCGCAGTTGTCCACCTAGTAATGGAGATTCATCCACGATGGTTGTTTGTAATCCTCTCGATGCGGTTTCAAAAGCTGCTGCAAGCCCTGCTGGCCCGGCTCCTATGATAAGTACATCAGTCTCCATGGTTATGGCACCTCACCTTGGGGTCATCTAAGTTTGGATATATTTTCATCCCATCTTCAACCTTTGTCATACAGGAGCGAACATGATCCTCTCCATTCACTGTCATATAGCAACTGCAGCATCTTCCGCGAGAACAAAAAACACCTCTTGGTTGAACTAACTTCCTGCTGACTCCTAATTTTTTTACCCCATTGGCCATTAATGCTGCTGCAACTGATTGCTGTTTATATGCCTTAAGTGGCTGATCGTTAAAGTAAATCGTTACAGGTTCTTGAAGCGTATTTCCAAAAACGGGGTGATTTTCAATATGCATCCAAACACCTCCTTTGTTATTTTGATTCCCATGTAATTTTTAGAAGAAGACCTCAGTGTAGTACGTCTGCTTATCCTGGCGCACATAAAACTTTGAATATTCGATAATCTCCTCGTGTTTCGTGTAGGTAAATCTTTCCCATTCAAAAACCGGTGTACCAGGTTCCACTTTTAACAAATCGGCGATTTCATCTTGAGCAATAAAGGGCTTAATAAAAAGTTTTGCCCGTCCTAATGCAATAAAAAACTTCTTTTCTAAAATGTTGTAAATAAGTTCATTATTAATATCTTCTTGTGTTAAATCAGGACATTTAGAATATGGTAGATACGTATATTCAAGTGCACTCGGTTCCTCGTTTTCAATTTTTAACCGCACTACATTAAATACTTTTAAAGTATCGGAATTCAATTTCTCCCTAATCTCCTCATTTGCTACATTTAAAGAAAAGCTGATTAATTCGTGTGGATGTTCACCACTCTCCTCAGTTTTCAACGAAATAATTGAATTGATATCTTGTTCTTTCAAAGAGCCCGAAACAAAGGTCCCTTTTCCTCTTTGCCGATAAAGATATCCCTTATTTACAAGTTCAATAATTGCTCGTTTTACTGTAATTGTACTTACTTCAAATATATCTGATAATTCTTGTTCTGTAGGGACTTGAGATCCTGTTTCCCAATGGCCAGTTTTGACTTTCTCTTCTAACACCTGTTCTACTTGTCGATATAGAGGAACATGTAAGCCTTTATTAATTTGCATTCAAATCACCCTTGATTATAATGTTATAACTTTATAACTTTATAACATTGTTTAATTAATTAATAATTTACTTCTTTTAAGTGGTAGTTGTCAATAATAATTAGAAAATTTTTTATTTTCTAATTTGTTTATAACACTTTCAAAAAAATAGCATAAAAAAGCTTCTGGTTAATCCAGAAGCAAATCCGATGTTACACCTTTTTTATGTTTAAAAATTCTCGATTTTATCTCCCCATTCCAACGATAACCATCATCGATTGTGTAAAGCACTTAAACTCTCGATACTGGCCAGTATCTTTTCCTTAAGCTTGTCCTCCACAAACCCTGGCGCAGCTTGAATGGCTCCCATACTGTACTTCTGTTGAAAATCCTCTCGGAAATACCTAAGCCCTTCCGCCTGCTCATCTTTGGTAGGTGTTAGGATAAAAACCTCCTGTACCGCCCTTTTGCCAGTTTCATGATGGATAATTCCATCACGATATTTGTGCATTTCGCCAAGAGCTGTACCGAGATTGTCTGGTACTCGGTACTTAGGGTCAAAGATAATGATTCCATTTTCCCCTTCAATCACGATGTCAGGAATCATCCTTTGCGTATAAGTGTGGAAGCTCTTTGTATTAAATTGATAAGTACGTTGATAGAATAATGAAATCCCGCCTATTAATTGAATTTTACTTTCTTTATTTTCAGCCAGCTCCAGAAAAATTCCATCCTTCTTCGTTTGAAATAAGCTGCTCGTATTAAGAACTAACCCTGATTCCCTTAAAATTTTCACAATCCTCATAAAACACCACATTTCATACAATTGAAAGGTGTCCTTTAGTGAAATCGGATAATCAAAGCCAATCCCTTCCCGGTTATGTTTGTAAAGCATGTCAAACCATTGGTACCAGATGCGGTAAACTGGATGCTTGCGAAACTTTTGCGTAATGGTGTAAGGACCATTGTTGGCAGTTATTTCCGTGATCAACGGACTAATCAGCCACCGTTCTACAACAGCCCTGTATTTTGCAGATTTACCAGCTATACCCTTACTCTCGACACCTTCATATTTTCGCAGGAGCCTATACAAATCCTGCAGCTGCTGCTTTAACACTTGATTTTCGTAAAGGTTAACACTTTCAAGAATCTTAGTATTTTCCACATTACTTGGTATATCTTCCCCATGGCCCTTCACATCCAGCCAACGCAATGTTACTTGTTCAGAATGCTTTACTTTTTCTCTTTTCATCATCATTGAAAACTTTTCTAAGCGACGAAATGGCTGCTTTTCTATTTTAGAAAACACTTGTTTTAGTTGATAGAAAGACTGGTCAATATAGCTCCACTGTGTCCAAGTAATATCACGGTTTCTTCCAGAAGCAGTTACATTGGTCTCTAAGCCGCTTAATTGAAAACAGCTATTTGCCTCCTCAAGGATTTCTTCCAGCATCACATTAAACTGCTCTTCCGTCAGCTTTCGATCATCTGGATAGATGTATGTTTCGTAGGATTGACCGTTAATCGTTATCTTTAAGATCCCGAATTGGAACGGAGTGATGAACGTAGCAAAATAACCATTTTCCTGCTGGTAAAATGGCAGGGGAACTTCATGGATTCGAACATCTACCTGGTCCTCTTTAAATCGAAGCTTATATTCTGTTGCCTCAGTTAAATAGGAATCCAGAAAGGGAACCCACCCCTGCCTGGCATCCCAAAGTTCGAGATAGCTATCTCCAGAATTGTGTTGCTCCATAATACTCCAGCTCCTCCCTCATCCGTTTCACATGTTGTAGTGAGACAGAATTAGGTCGCAGATTCACTGACATCCACTGTTCCATACTGGCTAACATATCAGAAATCCGTTCATCTCCCCTGACTTTTGTTAATACTTTTTCAGAAATAACTCTGTCAAGTGCATCCATAGGATCCATTTGGTGCTCTTCTGGAAGCTGAAAGTTAGCATATAATTTTTGGAGCATTTCCCCCATCGACCTGTAACCAAAATGCAGTTCAAATTGGGCTAAAGTTTGATGTAATTCTCTAAGTATCTGAAATTCTCGGGTTAGTGCTGCTTTCAAGTCCTGGTCAGCTCTTTCCCAATATGAATCAAAATCCACATCTGACAACGTCATAATAAATGCACGATCAAGGACTTTATCGGAAATAGAATGTGTTGTTTCATCGACGTTAATCGTTCCCAATACATAGAAATTAGGCGGAATTAAGAGTTTCCTAGGAATATCCGTAATCGAATCGTCCTGGTGCAGAGGAATTTCCTTTCGTGATTCAACCGCACTTAAATAATCACTTAGGTAATACTCGACACGAGCCAAGTTCATTTCATCCAACAAAATAAAATGAGGTTTTTCCCGTTCCTTTAAGGCATTCAAAAGAACATTCAGAAATTCTGTTTTTACATACCGTTTTTCAAATGAACTATAATATCCGAAAAGTGCACTCGAATCCGTCCAGTCCGGACGCACAGGGATAATGGTGAAATATGGGTTTTCACTTTCATATTCCAATCCGTATACAGCATTGGCGTAAAGGCGGCAGAGCTGTGTTTTTCCTGTACCCGATATCCCGCTTAACAGGACAAAATGCTTGTCATCCAGTGCAGTAAGGTTTAGATGCAGGTCACGGATAATCTCTTTTGAAAAAGTAAATTGACTTGTTGAAATCATATTGATAATTTCTTGAAAGGTAAAATTTGGTTCCATGCCCTCATCAGTTTCTATTCCAATATCTTCAGCTGTCTCAGATATTGAATCCTCAGAAGGTAATTCGAGCTTTTTACTAGCATGGGCAAAAAGAAGTGCTGATTTGATAAAGTTCTTCTTAACTGCCTCGGCGCCTTCAACATACGTCTGTGTTTCATTATTGTAGCTGCCGACACAATAGGAAGTGCCGTTGACTTGAAAATCATGCTCCCTTAATAAGCGCATGGCAGTATTCATCACAGCATGGTTGTCCAGATTGTGTGTCGCAAACACTTTTGTAATCCACCAATCCTTTGTGCCATCCCCGATTATTTCTCTCGCGCTCGTAAAAATATGATTATGACCCTCTAGTTGTACAATAATTGTTTGAAACGGTGAATTCTTATCGTGAAATTGCAGGTAACTGAGAAACCCTTTGGTGACCAATTGATCTCCATCATGAATAAAAAAGGCTTGGCGTTTCCCATTTGTTTTTTCATTTTCTAGTGCTGAGATATCAACGGAATAGATGCGGCCGAGCAAATTGATTTCTTTGATGTTCCGAGTCGAAGCTAGAGATAGTAAAGCATTATATGCTTTCTTCGAAACATCGATTTCTTCATTATAATAATGACGAAAAGCTCCCAGTTTCTCCCAGGCATCAACAAGTTCCTTAATCAGCACTTCTTCCTCGATATGCCCTTCCAATGGAAGACTGGTTCCCACTTGGAACCATGGCCGTTTCCGCGGCTTTACACAAGCCTTAATATACGGAATAAATTCATCTTTTTCTATAATCGTTTTTTCCGTCCAGCCTGTAAATATGGAATAGTGGGACGGAATGGTATGTAAAACGCTATGTATCTTATCATTTCTCACCCATGCCCAAAAGGGTATGAAATTTAACTCAGCATGGATCATAATCATTCTATTCATTCCATCAAACTCAAGCGCCAAAAGGTTATGCTCATTTTCGTCCACTTTACGATTGAGCTTAATGTAATATTTACGGCCAATATTGGAATCCTTTTTCTTTTCCGCGTAAGTGGGATTCCGGGCATCACTATAAGTCGTTGCAAGTGTGGAATCATAGCTTCTGACAATAATCTCATCTCCAAGAGTCACCCCTAATGAGTCAACAAATCGTTGGAATAAAGGCTTAATTACTGGCGATACCTCGTCAAGTACCTTTCGACAACGAATTTCTGTATTGTCTTCATTAAACAGAGATTGATAATAGGTAAGATCTAACAAAACGGTCACCCAACTTCCATTTTCAAATATACCTATATTATAACGGTAATGGGATTATTTAGTATCTAGATAAATCTATTTTGTATTTCTTATACTCGCTGCAGTAAGTTAAATTTCTTCCATTCGTTTATGATCATATGAAACTGGAAGTAATTCCGCGCAATTCCTTAAGTGTTTCTCCCTCATCTTCAATATTAACGGTATAAAATCTTCGAAAGAGATAAAGGCTACTTCGTCTTGATCCAACTTGTTTCGCATGTGTGCAATCGCTTCTTTTGTATAGCTGTTGCGTCCTTTTAAACATTCAATCCGCCTAATCACTTGGTCAATTCCTGGGATATTCTCTTTTTTAATGGTACCAGTTTTAATGGTTACAATAATCGGTCCATCAAAATCAAGTAGCCTCCCATCTAATGCATTTTGTATATTCTCACGAGTTAACCTCGGAATCCTTAAATTGAAAAATCTCTCTAAAATTTTATTGAAATTCGACTCCTCAATATTCGGAATCGGCGAAAACTGCCATAACTGATTGGTGTTTGCTTGGCTCATAGGATGCTCCTTACTAATACATAAATTTTAAGATTTTCATTTTTATTTATTTAAAGATTAAACTATCTTTTTAATTCATCAATTATTTCCCATTATTAAATTACAATACTACTATAAGAATAGTGTTATTGATTTATTATATAGTCCAGAAATTGACGATATTAGGTGTCCGTATTTTGACGGAATATCTGTCCAAAATT
>NZ_JABWSY010000002.1:395047-459763 GCF_013396335.1 Bacillus sp. EB106-08-02-XG196 | reverse complement strand
CCCAAATGCAATTTCTGAAAGGACATCGGTCACTCCAGGCTGCCTGGAATGCCCCAAATGCAATTTCTGAAAGGACACGGTCACTCCAGGCTGCCTGGAATGCCCCAAATGCAATTTCTGAAAGGACATCGGTCACTCCAGGCTGCCTGGAATGCCCCAAATGCAATTTCTGAAAGGACATCGGTCACTCCAGACTATCTGCATTGTCCCAAATGCAATTTCTGAAAGGACATCGGTCACTCCAGGTTGCCTGGAATGCCCCAAATGCATTTTCTGAAAGCCATATGGTCACTCCAGTCCATTTTTTTATGATTAACCTTAGGTTATATTAATGGAAAAACTAGTATATCTGGGCGGTTAGCCTAAGTTTTTTTTTAATCAAAAAAACTTTATCAAATAGTGTTGACTTTTTATTATATGGATTATATAATAAATCTTGTCTTTGAAATACTAATACGTCCCAGTAGCTCAGCCGGATAGAGCATACGCCTTCTAAGCGTACGGTCGGGAGTTCGAATCTCTCCTGGGACGCCATTTAACTACATACCAAAACTTATTACTCACCTGCAGAAGGTGAGTTTTTTTGTTTTTAGTAAATTTCATGCTAAACTAATTTCCATATAGAATATGTCTAGCTTTAGCGCCTAGGGGCTCGAGTCGCTTAGGTCCTGCTAATGAAGTCATAGAACTGACTTCACCAGCAGGACCTCCAGCACTGGTCGCCCCTATCAAGTCGCTGACGCTTTTTATGCAGAGGACGGTATACATATGAAAAAACGGGAACGAGCGAAACGAAAAGACAATATCATATTCCTTCCCGGACTCGAAAAGAGATTAACGGATAAGGGCCTTGAGAGCCTGCAATGTAAGAGGTATCAAGAAGCTATCACCCTGCTTGAGGAGGCAAGGGAGCATGACGCAGAAAATAGTGATATTTTAATAGGTCTCGTGCTCGCATACTTTGAAGCGGGAGCTTATACAAAAGCCAGGGAACTGGCGAACGAAATGCTGCTAAAAGGAATTGGCGACTATTTTCATATGGTTGATTTGTACCTGACCATTTTAATACAGCTGCACGAATACGAGGAAATTGTCTCGACAATTGAAGCCCTCTTTGACGAAAAAGAGATCCCGCCAGAAAGGCATGATCATTTCCTGACCATCCTGCAATTTAGTAGACGAATGGCAGATAATGACAGTCATCAGGATCCGATTGAAGAACCAAAAGAAGATAATAATCCAAAAGAACTCAAACTTTCATCACTAAAAAGTCTAAATGAGCAAATGCTTGCGATTTCCAGTTTGGCGGAAAAGAATATTCGTCCATACATGGACGAAATCAAAGATTATCTTAACTCAGACTCTGGCCATCCTTTTTTAAAAACCATGCTGCTGTCCCTATTAAAAGAACAGGAATACGATAAGAAAATTATGGTTAAAAAGTTTAGTGAGGATCAAAGTGTTGTACCTGCAGAACTTCCAGACATCCAATCGCAGCCAAGAATGAAAGAAATAGAAAAGCTGCTAGAAAAAAGATTGGAAAATAGTAACCCCTATCTTTTTGAAAATATTAAAGGAATGGTAGAACGGATTTTTTTCATCAGCTATCCATTTGAGTTCACACCTGAAGATGCTTCAGCCTGGGCAGGTGCTTTTCACTTACTAGTGCTTGATTATATCGGAATGGATTCGGATTTAAGGGATCTATCAAATGAATACGAGATTACACCAGAAAAAATAGAGCAGGCACTCGTAAAAATAAGAGAATTAGAAGAAATTTCTTATCCCAATATATAGGTAACTCTGTTGAAAGAAAAAAATCCTGTGTTATAATGTAAGGGTTGCTTTGTGTAAAAACTATCTTTTACATAAAAAAAGAGGATGAATTCATTATCCTGTCAATTTCGTTACGAATGAAATGATAATAGATTGTTGGAGGGAAATAGTATGACAGTAAAATGGGAAAAATTAGAAGGAAACACTGGTGTCCTTACTGTTGAAGTAAGCGCTGAAAAAGTAAATGAAGGCTTAACTGCAGCTTTTAATAAAGTTGTTAAAACAGTAAATGTACCTGGCTTCCGTAAAGGAAAAATGCCTCGTCCAATGTTTGAAAAGCGTTTTGGTGTAGAATCACTTTATCAAGATGCATTAGATATTCTTCTTCCAGAAGCATACGGTAATGCGATTGACGAAGCAGGCATCGACCCAATCGACCGTCCTGATATCGATATCGAGCAAATGGAAAAAGGGAAAGATCTTATCTTCAAAGCGACTGTACAAGTTAAGCCTGAAGTAACATTAGGCGAGTACAAAGGATTAGAAGTAGAAGAGTTCGACACAACTGTAACAGACGAAGATGTAGCAAAAGAATTAGAAACTCTTCAAAGCCGTCAAGCTGAGCTTGTAGTGAAAGAAGAAGGTACTGCTGAACTTGGCGATACTGTTGTTCTTGATTTTGAAGGATTCGTTGATGGTGAAGCATTCGAAGGCGGAAAAGCTGAAAATCATTCACTTGAATTAGGTTCTGGATCATTCATTCCAGGATTTGAAGAGCAGTTAGTAGGATTGGCTACGGGCGAATCTAAAGACGTAGAAGTATCTTTCCCTGAAGAGTACCATGCAGCTGAACTTGCAGGTAAGCCAGCAGTATTCAAAGTAACTCTTCATGAAATTAAAGGAAAAGAACTTCCTGCATTAGATGACGAGTTTGCTAAAGATGTGGATGACGAAGTTGAAACATTAGATGCATTAAAAGAAAAAATTAAAACTCGTTTAGAAGATAGCAAGAAGCACGAAGCTGAGCACAACCTACGTGATTCTTTAGTTGAAAAAGCTGCTGAAAATGCACAGGTTGAAGTTCCAGAAGTTATGGTTACAAACGAAGTAAACCGTATGCTTCAAGAATTCGAGCAGCGTTTACAAATGCAAGGAATGAACCTTGAGCTTTACTTCCAATTCTCAGGTCAAGATGAAAATGCTTTACGTGAGCAAATGAAAGAAGAAGCTGTAAACCGCGTTCGCGTTGGTTTGACTCTTGAAGCAATTGCAAAAGCTGAGAACATTGAAGCATCTGACGAAGATGTTAATGCTGAGCTTGAAAAAATGGCTGGCATGTACAACATGACAGTTGATAACATTAAGCAAGCACTTGGCGGCCTTGAAGGTATCAAAGGCGATCTTCAAAAGCAAAAAGCAGTTGAATTCTTAATCGAAAATAAAAAATAATAATAATTGTAAAAACATGGCACGATTATATCGTGCCTGTTTTTATACATTTTTTCAATTACATATTATAATAAAGACAGGGAAACCTTTTTAACAAGCAAGAAGAACAAATATCATATGCAGGAAAAACAGTATTACATATCGAATTAAGTAAAACACGCTTCAAGAAAGATTGATTTTATTAAAAAATGGTTATGCTTAATGGGTACATAGGAATCATTTAAAGGGTGTCCAAACAAAAATGCGCTTCCATAAAAAACATAGTTGAAAAGCTTTTTATTACCAGTCCGCTAGGTCCATGTGTTACAATGCAATACATACCACTGAATAGTTTCGAAAAATAGCGGATTTTTGTTTGTGTTACGCAACTTTAAATAGGGTTATAACACGTTCTCAAGGGGTGAAAGAATTGTTTAAATTTAATGATGAAAAAGGCCAATTAAAGTGTTCATTCTGTGGAAAGACACAAGACCAAGTTCGTAAATTGGTCGCCGGACCAGGTGTTTATATATGTGACGAGTGTATCGAGCTTTGCACAGAAATCGTTGAAGAAGAGCTTGGAACAGAAGAGGAAGTAGAATTCAAGGATGTTCCTAAGCCAAAAGAAATTTGTGAGATTCTTGATGATTACGTTATTGGTCAGGATCAAGCTAAGAAATCGCTATCGGTTGCAGTTTACAATCATTACAAGCGTATCAATTCTAATAGTAAGATTGATGACGTTGAGCTCTCTAAGAGTAATATTGCTATGATTGGACCAACTGGAAGTGGTAAAACTTTATTGGCTCAGACATTGGCACGTATTCTGAATGTGCCGTTCGCGATTGCGGATGCAACGTCTCTAACCGAAGCTGGTTATGTTGGGGAAGATGTTGAAAATATTCTTTTAAAATTGATTCAAGCTGCTGATTACGATGTGGAAAAGGCTGAAAAGGGTATTATTTATATTGATGAAATTGATAAAATTGCCCGTAAATCAGAAAATCCTTCGATCACGAGAGATGTGTCTGGTGAAGGTGTACAGCAAGCATTGTTGAAAATTCTAGAAGGTACGGTTGCGAGCGTTCCACCTCAAGGCGGACGTAAACATCCACACCAAGAATTTATTCAAATCGATACAACCAATATTTTATTTATTTGCGGTGGAGCATTTGATGGCATCGAACCGATTATTAAGCGCCGTTTAGGCCAAAAGGTGATTGGTTTTGGTTCGGACATTAAGCAGGTGGATATTACGCAGAAAGAGCTTCTTTCTAAAGTATTACCTGAGGACTTACTCCGCTTCGGTTTAATTCCTGAATTCATCGGCCGTCTGCCTGTTATTGCAAGTCTTGAGCAGTTAGATGAGTCAGCATTAATTGAAATCTTAACGAAGCCTAAGAATGCATTAGTTAAGCAATATCAAAAAATGCTTGAAATCGATGAAGTAGAATTGGAATTTGAGGAAGGCGCACTAAGCGAAATCGCGAAGAAGGCGATTGAGCGCAAAACAGGTGCCCGCGGACTACGTTCTATTATTGAAGGAATCATGCTGGATGTTATGTTTGATCTGCCTTCTCGTGATGATATCCAGAAATGTATCATTACCAAAGATACGGTGATCGACAATAGTCTTCCGAAGCTTGTCCTAGAGGACGGAACCGTTGTAGCAGAAGAGAAATCTGCTTAATCAAAGTAACATATGGACATATAGATAAAAGCTGCTAGGCAGAGATAATTCGAAATTGAGTTATCTCTGCTTTTTTGTTGCGCATTTTTATCGAAAAAAGACGACAAATCACTGTCGTCTTAAGAAAAACTAATTTCTTTCTCTTGCCCGCTGTGTATCTCTAATATTTTTTTGAACCGTTATCGCTGCAAATAAACTAAGTACAAATGACATGCCATAAAAACCTTTTTCGCTTAGATCGATACTTCCTGCATTGTATAAACCGATACCCATTAATGAAATAGAGACAATAATTGCCAACCAACTAATACCATAATAAATATTGGTAACCGGTATTCCCTCTTCTTTATCTCGTACTGCTTTTTGTAAAGATACCGCTGCATAAAGTCCAAAAATTAAAACTGCAAAGTAATAACCTTTTTCGTTCAATTGCATCGCTGCATTAAACAAACCTATGAAATAAGCCGAAACACCTATTAATAGCGCTGCCCAAGAAGCCCCTATGAAAGCTGGAGTCGGTTCTCCCTCTTTCCTTTCTACTTTTATTTTTCTTGAATCATTTTGTTTTCCTTTATCTAATAAAACCTCATTTTCATTAGACATTGCATGTTCGCCCCCATCTTTTTATCTAATAAAAATGGAGCCCCGATACATGGGAGTGCTCCACCTAAATCTATTATATAGAATTTTCCCACAAAGAATAGATAAATTTTTCCTTATTTTCCAATTGGAATTTCCATTCTGCGAATATTGCTTAGTCTTTTTTATGTAAAATATACCTTCCATTCTAAACAGTTTCTTACAAATAGTGGTTTATTCCACCTCTATGCAGGAAATACTTATTAATATCTATTGAGTATACTTGTAGCAGGAGGGAAAATTATGAGTTGGACGGGGATTGCCTTATTTATACAGCTGTTTTTTGGAATTATTATTGGGCTGTATTTCTGGAATTTGCTAAGGAACCAGCGGACACAAAAGGTTTCCATTGATCGGGAATCCCGTAAGGAAATGGAACAGCTTCGAAAAATGAGATCAATTTCATTAACAGAACCATTAGCTGAAAAAGTACGCCCTACAAGCTTTGAAGATATTGTTGGACAAGAGGATGGTATAAAGTCACTAAAAGCAGCATTATGTGGTCCAAATCCTCAGCATGTGATTATATATGGACCGCCCGGGGTAGGGAAAACAGCTGCCGCTCGTTTAGTTTTAGAAGAAGCCAAAAAAGTTCAAAAATCACCATTCAAACAAAACTCAGTATTTATTGAATTGGACGCAACGACTGCCAGATTTGATGAAAGGGGAATAGCCGATCCCCTAATTGGGTCTGTTCATGATCCGATTTATCAGGGAGCAGGTGCGATGGGCCAGGCGGGAATTCCCCAGCCGAAGCAAGGTGCCGTAACGAATGCCCATGGTGGAGTACTGTTTATTGATGAGATTGGCGAGCTGCATCCGATTCAAATGAACAAGCTCTTAAAGGTACTTGAGGATCGGAAGGTTTTTCTTGAAAGTGCCTATTATCATGAGGAAAATAACCAAATTCCTACTCATATCCATGATATTTTTAAAAATGGACTGCCGGCAGACTTTCGCTTAATTGGTGCAACAACAAGGACTCCAAGTGAAATACCGCCAGCGATTCGTTCTCGCTGTATGGAAGTGTTTTTTAGAGATTTAACACAGGAAGAAATCATTCAAGTTGGAAAAAAAGCGGCTGAAAAAGTGAAACTAGACATTAGTGAAGCTGGATTAGAGATATTATCTACATATGCAAGAAATGGTCGTGAAGCCGTTAATATGATTCAAATTTCTGCAGGGCTGGCGATTACTGATGAACGCGAATTTATCAAAGACGAAGATTTAGAATGGGTCGCTCACTCTAGTCAACTGTCACCTAGAATGGAAAGAAAAATCAACGACGATTCCAGGATTGGTCTGGTAAATGGACTAGCTGTCTACGGTCCAAATACAGGGGCTCTGCTTGAAATCGAGGTAACGGTTATCCCAGCGAAAGATAAAGGAACCATAAATATTACCGGAATCGTTGATGAAGAAAGCATTGGCGGGCAGGGGAAATCCATCCGCCGAAAAAGTATGGCACGCGGATCGATTGAAAATGTGATTACCGTCCTGCGGTCAATGGGTGTTCCAGCAGGGGATTTTGATATTCATGTTAATTTCCCAGGCGGGGTTCCAATTGACGGTCCATCAGCAGGTATAGCAATGGCAACGGGAATTTATTCTGCCATCTACAAAACCCCAATTGATAACAAAGTAGCGATGACGGGAGAAATAAGTATTCATGGCAATGTGAAGCCAATCGGCGGGGTATATCCTAAGGTAAAAGCAGCTCAAAAAGCGGGAGCAACAACCGTTATTATCCCAGAAGAAAATATGCAATCGATATTAAATGAAATAAAGGGAATCAGAATTGTTCCTGTTACCCATTTAAGTGAAGTTTTTGACATTGCACTCGTCAGCAATCTCGCACATAAAGAGGTTATACCAGCATCCATAGAACTTTCTAAAAAAGAATCGATTTAACAGATAACACTTCGGTTGTCCTAACCGAAGTGTTTTTTATCAGGAAAGAACGAAAGAAATCCTCTTTCTTGGGGAAAATTAATTATATTGACAAACAGATATCTGTTGCTTTCGTAATATTAGACACATATTTGCAAATGAGATAGAATTGTACAAAGACGATTTCTGCTATTAAAGCGGGAAAGATTGATTTATGCATGTGGAGGTGCAATTTAATGGCGAAAGATAGAGAATTGATCGTCCCCCTCCTGCCGCTTCGAGGGTTGCTTGTATATCCGACTATGGTCCTTCATTTAGATGTTGGACGTGAAAGATCGGTTGAGGCTCTTGAAAAAGCGATGGTAGATGACCATTTAATTTTTTTAACCACTCAAAAGGATATTGCAATAGACGATCCTTCTGAAGAGGATTTATACCAAATTGGGACGTTAACGAAGGTTAAACAAATGCTAAAGCTCCCGAATGGTACCATCAGGGTTTTGGTTGAGGGGCTGAACAGAGCAAAAATTGAATCCTTTCATGATGAGGAAGAATATTATGCTGTCAGCATTGTGACATATGAGGAGTCTACAACAAAGGATGTTGAAGACCAGGCTTTAATGAGAACAATGCTTGAGTATTTCGAGCAATACATAAAGTTATCTAAAAAAATCTCAGCAGAAACCTATGCCTCAGTTGTAGATATTGAAGAACCAGGAAGAATGGCAGATATTATCTCTTCCCATTTGCCAATCAAGCTGAAGGAAAAACAAGAAATACTCGAAACGATTGATGTAAAAGAACGTATGAATATGGTTATCGATACGATTCAGAATGAAAAAGAAGTGCTGAATCTTGAAAAAAAGATTGGTCAGCGTGTGAAACGTTCCATGGAAAGAACGCAAAAGGAATATTACCTGCGTGAGCAAATGAAGGCCATTCAGAAGGAATTAGGCGATAAAGAAGGAAAAACGGGTGAAATCGCCGAACTCACGGAAAAAATAAACAAAGCGGGCATGCCTGAGCATGTACAGAAGACTGCATTAAAAGAACTTGACCGCTATGAAAAAGTGCCATCAAGCTCAGCAGAAAGTGCTGTGATTCGAAACTATATTGAATGGCTGATTACGATTCCGTGGTCGAAGAAGACAGATGATGATATTGATATTCTTCGTGCCGAAAAAATTCTCAATCAGGACCATTTTGGACTTGAAAAAGTAAAGGAACGTGTCTTGGAGTTTTTATCTGTTCAAAAACTGACGAATTCTTTAAAAGGTCCAATCCTTTGTCTAGCTGGACCCCCAGGAGTAGGTAAAACAAGCTTAGCACGCTCGATTGCCAATTCATTAAATCGTAATTTTGTCCGTGTGTCCCTTGGCGGAGTGCGTGATGAGTCTGAAATTCGCGGTCATCGAAGAACCTATGTTGGAGCGATGCCTGGCCGGATTATTCAGGGAATGAAAAAGGCTGGCACGATTAATCCTGTCTTTTTATTAGATGAGATTGATAAGATGTCAAGTGACTTCCGAGGCGATCCATCCTCTGCCATGCTTGAGGTATTGGATCCGGAACAAAACCATAATTTTAGTGATCATTATATTGAAGAGACATACGACCTTTCCAAAGTCATGTTTATAGCAACTGCTAATAACCTGTCAACGATTCCAGGTCCGCTATTAGACAGAATGGAAATTATCACCATTGCTGGTTATACGGAAATCGAAAAAGTTCATATCACAAGAGATCATTTGCTGCCGAAGCAAATTAAAGAAAATGGGCTTACAAAAGGAATCCTTCAAGTACGCGATGATGCGATTCTGAAGGCAGTCAGGTATTATACCCGTGAAGCTGGGGTCCGAAGCCTTGAACGGCAAATGGCCACCATCTGCCGGAAGACAGCCAAAATTGTGGTTTCAGGTGAGAAAAAGCGAGTCATCGTTACGGAAAAGAATGTTGAGGATTTCCTAGGCAAACCAAAGTTCCGCTATGGTCAAGCGGAGACAGAAGATCAAGTCGGGGTTGCCACCGGTCTAGCTTATACGACTGTCGGTGGAGATACACTGCAAATTGAAGTTTCTTTATCTCCTGGTAAAGGAAGACTTGTGTTAACCGGAAAACTCGGGGACGTTATGAAAGAATCAGCTCAGGCTGCTTTTAGTTATATCCGTTCTAAAGCCGGTGAGCTTGGCATTGAAGAAGATTTTCATGAAAAATATGATGTTCACATTCATGTTCCAGAAGGTGCTGTACCGAAGGATGGTCCATCAGCAGGAATCACAATGGCGACAGCTCTTGTTTCGGCACTTACTGGCAGAGCGATTCGCCGTGAAGTAGGAATGACAGGAGAAATTACCCTTAGAGGACGCGTGCTTCCAATTGGCGGATTAAAAGAGAAAACGCTCAGTGCGCATAGAGCAGGTTTAACAAAGGTCATCCTTCCGAAGGATAATGAAATGGATATCGATGACATCCCAGAAAGTGTTAGAAATGAAATAGAGTTTGTGCTTGTTTCGCATGTCGATGAAGTCTTAAGGCATGCACTCGTAGAAGGTGGATTGCAATGAAAGTAGTTAGTTCCGATATCGTCATCAGTGCCGTAAGGCCAGCGCAGTACCCAGAAACAGACTTGCCAGAATTTGCCTTAGCAGGACGCTCTAATGTAGGTAAGTCTTCCTTTATCAATAAAATGCTTAACCGAAAAGGCTTAGCAAGAATTTCTTCTAAACCGGGTAAAACTCAAACGCTGAACTTTTACCTTATTAATGAAATTCTCCATTTTGTCGATGTCCCTGGTTATGGATATGCTAAGGTATCCAAATCAGAGCGGGCAGCATGGGGGAAAATGATTGAAACATATTTTACCTCTCGTGAGCAATTAAGAGCGGCAGTTTTAATCGTCGACTTACGCCACCCGCCCACACAGGATGATATTATGATGTATAATTTTCTGAAGCATTATGATATTCCCTGCGTTATCATCGCGACAAAAGCAGATAAAATTCCTAGAGGGAAATGGCAGAAGTATTTAAAGGTTACAAAAGAAACGCTCGATATAGATGAAAATGACCAAATCGTTCTATTCTCATCGGAAACTGGTGAAGGTAAGGATAAAGCATGGTCCATTTTGCAAAGTTATATGTAAGAAAAACGTCAGGCTCAGCAGCCTGACGTTTATTTTTTCTTCCTAAAAAGAAAATAAATTCCTACCAGAATAATAATGGCAGGCCAAAATTTCCATACAAAACTTAGGCCATTTTGAAGGAATCCGAGATATTCAGCAACTTTGTCGTAAAATAATAACAATAATGCCAATACTAGAAAGAGAAAGGCTTGAAACAAGCCATTATTTGTCTTTTGAAAACGAAGAAAGAAGCCAATGGATATAAACAATACAAGCATCCCAATGGTGTTATTCGGCCAAATTAAAATTTTGCCGGCAATATGATAATGAAGACCGAAGCCTGCAATGATGACTCCTGGCAGAATTGCTTCATGATCCTTTGCAGAATATCCCTGTCCTAAAAAAGCGACGCCTACGATAATAAGAAGAGTAGGCCATGAATACAATGTCTGTAAAGCAGTAAATCCAGACTGTTGTAGGAAAAGATAGGCACCAAAGCCAATAAGAATGATTCCAGGGAAAATGCGCTGATTCTTCATTTTAACACCACTTTCAGTAAGGTATACTTGAATAACTTTCTTTTTTTTGGTACTGTACATAAGATGATATTTTTATTTATTACTTAACTTTTTTCCTATATATAGTAACATAATGTTTCGTTTTCTGTTCACATTTTTCGGGTAAATGTTGAAAAAACCCGTGTTATAATCAGACTAGTTAATAATGTATTAGTAGTTCTTGTATTACTTATTGGGGGTGTGGTAACAAAATGCATATTGTAGTGATAGGTTTAAACTATAAAACTGCCCCTGTGGAAATCCGTGAGCGGTTGACATTTAACGAATCCGACCTTGGAGATGCGATAAAAAAATTAAACACAAAAAAAAGCATTCTTGAAAATATAATCGTATCCACTTGCAATCGCACAGAAATTTATGCGGTTGTAGATCAGCTGCATACTGGCCGCTATTATATTAAAGAATTTTTATCTGAATGGTTCGGAATTGAACAATCTGAGTTTTCACCTTTTCTATTTGTTTATGAGGAAGATGGTGCCATTGAGCATTTATTTAAGGTAGCATGCGGTCTTCATTCAATGGTTTTAGGGGAAACTCAAATTTTGGGGCAGGTTCGTACGAGCTTTATGTTAGCTCAAGAACTAGGAACCACGGGTACAGTATTCAACCAACTATTTAAACAGGCGATTACTCTTGCGAAGCGTGGACATGCTGAAACGGATATTGGCGCAAATGCAGTCTCTGTCAGCTATGCTGCAGTGGAGCTAGCAAAGAAAATCTTCGGTTCACTTGAGAATAAGCATGTTTTAATTTTTGGTGCAGGCAAAATGGGCGAGCTGGCAGCCCAAAATCTTCATGGTAATGGAGTTAGGAAAGTTACCGTGATTAATCGTACGTATGAAAAAGCGAAAGTTCTGGCAAACCGATTTGCCGGCGAGGCTAAAACTCTTGAAGAACTACAAAAATCATTGGTTGATGCAGATATCCTCATCAGCTCTACAGGTGCAAAGGACTTTGTTATTACCAAAACAATGATGGAAAGGGTCGAGAAAAAGCGTAAGGGTAAGCCATTATTTATGGTTGATATTGCCGTACCACGTGACTTGGATCCAAGAATAGCTGAGCTTGAAAGTGTATTTTTATATGATATCGATGATTTAGAAGGAATTGTTGAGGCAAACCTTCAGGAGCGTAAGAAAGCGGCTCAAGTCATCATGCTGATGATTGAAAAGGAAATTGTTGATTTCAAGCAATGGCTTGGACTTTTGGGTGTAGTACCTGTTATCTCGGCTCTTAGAGATAAGGCACTTGCCATTCAAGCTGAAACAATGGTAAGTATTGAACGCAAGCTTCCTAATTTATCAGATCGTGATCGAAAAGTCTTAAATAAACATACAAAGAGTATTATCAACCAGCTATTAAAAGATCCTATTTTACAAGCAAAAGAATTGGCTGCTCGTCCAGATGCTGATGAGGCATTGGAATTATTTATGAAAATATTCAGGATTGAAGAGCTTGTTGAAAAACAAACGAAAGCAGCCGAAACCAAAGAAGCATTGGTTCATGTACCGCAGGCTTCCTTTCAGTCATAAGAGGTACTAATTATGTTTGACTTCTATATGACGCGGCTGCATGAATTGACAGTAGTCCTATATGCCTTCAGTGTGTTGTTATATTTTTTCGATTTCATTCACCATAACCGGAAGGCAAACCGAATCGCCTTCTGGTTACTTGCGTTTGTATGGGTTTTACAAACGATTTTCTTAACTTCCTATATGTTAAAAACAGGGAGATTTCCAGCGTTAACGATCTTTGAGGGCTTATATTTTTATGCCTGGGTATTGGTAACCCTGTCGCTTGGAATAAATCGGCTGCTTAAGGTCGATTTTATCGTCTTTTTTACGAATATACTTGGCTTTATTGTTATCGCGATTCATACATTTGCACCGATTAAATATGATTCGCATGTCATAAGCAACCAGCTTATGTCCGAGCTCCTGCTTATACATATTACAATGGCCATTCTATCTTATGGGGCATTCTCCTTGTCCTTTGTCCTATCGCTTCTCTATCTCATTCAATATGATTTGTTGAAAAGGAAAAAGTGGGGCACAAGACTTTTGAGACTAGCAGATTTAAGCAAGCTGGAGCGATCCTCATATATTTTAGTAGTTATTGGGGTTCCCATGTTGTTATTAAGTTTAATCCTTGGCTTGCAATGGGCCTTTTTAAAGGTTCCAGGAATGCCGTGGTACGATATGAAAATAATTGGGTCATTTCTTTTGTTAACAGGCTACAGTATCTATTTGTACCTGCGTATTGTTAAAAATATGTCAGGCAGACAATTAGCCCTTTGGAACGCCGGGTCTTTTTTAGTTGTATTAATTAACTTTTTCTTATTTGGTCAATTATCATCATTTCACTTTTGGTACTCATAATCGTAGGAGGAAGTCATGAGAAAAATTATCGTAGGGTCTAGACGCAGCAAATTGGCACTAACACAGACAAATTGGGTGATTGAACAGCTTAAAAAGCTCGGAGGACCTTTTGAATTTGAAGTAAAAGAAATTGTGACAAAAGGGGATAAGATTCAAGATGTAACCCTTTCAAAAGTCGGCGGAAAAGGTTTGTTTGTTAAGGAAATTGAGCAAGCCATGATGGATAAAGAAATTGATATGGCCGTACATAGTATGAAGGACATGCCAGCCATTCTTCCAGAGGGACTTACAATCGGCTGTATTCCTTTCCGTGAGGACCACCGTGATGCCTTGATTTCCAGAGACCATGTTAAATTAAAGGATTTAAAGCCAGGTGCGATTATCGGGACGAGCAGTCTTCGCCGGAGCGCTCAGATTTTAGCAGAACGTCCAGATTTAGAAATTAAATGGATTCGCGGAAATGTTGATACGAGATTACAAAAGCTTCAAGATGAAGAATATGACGCTATCATCCTGGCTGCAGCAGGACTTTCTCGTCTTGGCTGGACAACGGACACGGTAACGGAATTTATCGATGCAGACATTTGTGTACCTGCCGTTGGTCAAGGGGCATTATCGATTGAATGCCGCGAAGATGATAAAGAGCTTCTTGAACTGTTTGAAAAATTCACGTGTAAAAAAACAGAAAGAGCCGTTAAAGCGGAACGTGCTTTCCTTCATAAAATGGAAGGCGGCTGTCAGGTGCCGATTGCTGGATTCGCCACTGCCGCTGATAATGATGAAATCGCTCTAACAGTTCTAGTTGGTTCGCCAGAAGGTAAAGAAATCTTCAAAGAGGAGTTAAGAGGTACGAACCCAGAAGAGCTAGGTATTCAAGCAGCTGACCTATTAATCGAAAAAGGAGCTAAGGACCTGATTGATCGGGTTAAACGGGAGCTCGAAGGTCAATGCTAAAACCCTTAGGTTTGGTAGACAAAAAGGTCCTGGTTCCTCGCGGAGCAGGCCAGGCAAAATCCTTTTCACAACTTGTCGAAAAGTATGGAGGGATTTCAATCGAAATCCCTCTTATTGCATTTCGTCCTATTGAAATCACACAGCAGCTGCAGCATGCTATAAACGAGATTGATACATATGACTGGATTATTTTTACGAGCAATGTCACTGTCGAAACCTTCTTCTCCTTTTATAAAAAGGAAGAGTATAAAACCTTTCCGAAAATTGCTGTGATAGGCAAAAAAACGGAAGAGGTATTGCAGGAAAAAGGATTAAAAGCGGAGTTTGTTCCATCTGCTTATGTGACGGAGGTATTTACAGACGAGTTTTTACCAATCGTTCCTAGTGGATCTAAAGTGCTGATTCCAAAGGGAAATCTGGCTCGGGAGTATATCTCTGCATCGCTCAGTAACCATGGTGTCCTAGTCGAGGAAATCGTTATTTACGAAACATATATGCCAGAGGATAGCAAGGAGAAACTGGCTAAAATGCTCGCCGAGGACGAAATTGATATCTTAATGTTTACGAGCCCTTCCACGGTTAATCACTTTATGAGTGTCGTGAAGGAGCATCAACTCGAGAGTCATATTAAAAGATGTGTGATAAGCTGTATTGGTCCAGTGACAGAGAAAAAACTACGTGCCTTTGGACTGCCAGTACATGTATCTCCAAAAGAATATACGGTCAAAGAAATGATTGAAAGCACGATAGAGTTTTTAGAAAGAAGTAGAAAATAAAATTTTGGGGGTAAATACAAATGGAACTTCAATTTTCACGTCATCGCCGATTACGTTCAAGCGCTAACATGCGTGCACTAGTAAGAGAAAACCACCTACGACCAGAGGACTTCATCTATCCATTATTTATCTATGAAGGTGAAAACATCCGCAGAGAAGTATCTTCTATGCCAGGTGTATTCCAAGTATCAATGGACAATCTAAAAGCTGAACTGGATGATATCGTTGCACACGGAATTAAATCCGTTTTATTATTTGGGATTCCTACTACAAAAGACGAATGTGGTACACAAGCATTTCATGACCACGGCATCATCCAAGTAGCCACTCGATTTATTAAAGAACATTACCCAGAAATGATTGTAGTTGCCGACACTTGTTTGTGCGAATATACCAGCCACGGACATTGTGGAATGGTGGAAGGCGATAAAGTCTTAAATGATCCATCCCTTGAGTTATTGGTAAAAACAGCCATCGCTCAAGCCGAAGCAGGCGCTGATATTATTGCTCCATCGAATATGATGGACGGCTTTGTGGCAGCGATTCGCGCTGGATTAGATGAAGCTGGTTTTAAGGAAACTCCAATCATGTCTTATGCCGTTAAATATGCTTCTGCCTTTTACGGACCTTTCCGTGAGGCTGCTGAAGGTGCACCACAATTTGGTGACCGCAAAACCTATCAAATGGACCCTGCCAACCGGATGGAGGCATTTAGGGAAGCTGAATCCGATGTAGCAGAAGGGGCAGATTTCTTAATCGTGAAACCAGGTATGCCTTACCTTGATATCGTTCGTGATGTGAAAAATAACTACAATCTTCCTGTTGTTGCCTATAACGTAAGCGGTGAATATTCGATGATTAAAGCAGCTGCTGCAAACGGCTGGATTGACGAGAAACAAACGGTTATGGAAATGTTAATCGCATTCAAACGTGCAGGCGCAGACCTTATCATTACCTATGCAGCTAAAGACGCATGCCGTTGGTTAAAAGAAGACTAATAACTACAACTCGAAAAGAGGAACTAAAAAATGCGCTCATATACAAAATCAGTAGAAGCATTTAAAGAAGCTCAAAACATGATGCCTGGCGGCGTTAACAGCCCGGTACGTGCGTTTAAATCAGTCAATATGGAACCGATTTTCATGGAAAGAGGAAAAGGTTCAAAAATCTATGATATCGATGGCAATGAATATATTGACTATGTATTATCATGGGGACCGCTAATCCTTGGCCATACAAATGACAGGGTCGTTGAGGGAATTAAAAAGGTGGCTGAGCTTGGCACTAGCTACGGGGCACCGACCTTAATGGAAAATGAACTGGCTAAGCTTGTGATTGAACGTGTGCCATCGATTGAAGTGGTAAGGATGGTATCATCCGGTACAGAAGCGACGATGAGTGCGCTCCGCTTAGCGCGCGGCTACACTGGCCGTAACAAGATATTGAAATTTGAAGGCTGTTACCATGGACATGGTGATTCCTTATTGATTAAAGCAGGTTCTGGTGTTGCGACTCTTGGATTACCAGACAGCCCTGGCGTACCTGAAGGCGTGGCTAAGAACACGATTACAGTGGCATACAATGACCTGGAAGGTGTTAAATACGCTTTTGAACAGTTCGGCGAGGACATTGCTTGTATTATCGTTGAACCAGTTGCCGGTAACATGGGACTTGTACCGCCGCTTCCAGGGTTCTTAGAAGGACTGCGTGAGATTACGACTGATAACGGAGCATTGCTGATTTTTGATGAGGTAATGACAGGCTTCCGTGTTGGATATAACTGTGCTCAAGGTTATTTCAATATCATGCCTGATATCACTTGTCTTGGAAAAGTAATAGGCGGCGGGCTGCCAGTTGGTGCTTACGGCGGTAAAGCTGAAATCATGCGTCAGATTGCTCCTGCAGGACCGATCTATCAAGCAGGAACACTTTCTGGAAACCCGCTTGCGATGACAGCTGGTTATGAGACATTAAGTCAATTAACACCAGAGCATTATGAAGAGTTCAAACGCAAGGGTGATATGCTGGAAAAAGGGATTACGGCTGCGGGAGAGAAATATAGTATCCCTGTAACCTTTAACCGTGCTGGTTCCATGATTGGTTTCTTCTTTACCAATGAAAAGGTCATTAACTATGAAACAGCTAAATCCTCAAATCTAGAATATTTTGCTGCATACTACCGTGAAATGGCTGAACAAGGAGTATTCCTGCCGCCATCTCAATTCGAAGGATTGTTCCTATCAACTGCACATACTGATGAGGACATCGAAAATACAATCAAAGCAGTAGAAATTGCTTTTTCAAAACTAAAATAATACCTTTTTCAAGCACTCATCTTCTATTAGGTGAGTGTTTTTTTATGGTTTTGAGCTATCTGCACTTAAAATCCGAACTGATAAATAGACGGAAGAATTCCGCTTAATAAGTAAATGTTACTAAAAGTGGCTTAAATAGACGGAGAAATTCCGTCTATTGGCTCAATAAATTAGAAAATGGGAGATATTTCTTTGATTAAGCGGAAAACCTCCGCCTATTTTCCCCGAAACGAGCACCATTCAGCATCTAGGCGGAAAACCTCCGCTTATTTTTTGCCGGTTCTCAAAACTCCACGGGATTTCCTCCCATACCAATTCAAAAGAACCCTCCATATCTTAAACTTTTTCGCATCACTAGGCTTTTTTATCATATTTAAAAGCTTTGGTTCATATTGTGTAAGTGACATAGTGATTTTGCGTGAAAGGAAACGAAAGGAGGAGTCGCTTTGTCTCAAGAGAATCAATCGTGCCTGCGATTTTCCTTGGAGGAATCTTTGTGGTTTAGAAAGGGACAGGAAGTAGCTGAACTTGTGTCGATTTCTCTAGACCCGGATATTACCATCCAGGAAAATGATCAATACGTAACCATACGTGGTTCGCTGGAATTAACAGGCGAATATAGAAATGACGAAGAAAGTGCCGTTGAAGAGGAAGAAAATGCCCCTAACCAAAAGTATGTTGAAAGAGTAGATCCACAGGAGGAAGGCTTTTGTGAATTTTCACATCGTTTTCCGGTAGATATTACCATTCCAAACAATCGAATTCAGAGCATTTATGATATCGATGTCATTGTGGAGTCCTTTGACTATTCCATTCCGGAACGCAGCTGCCTAAAACTGTCTGCAGAACTGACCATCAGCGGCTTGTATGATTCCACTCAGCAAGAAGAAGTGGTCGAGCAAGAGGAAGAGTATGAAGTACTTCATCGGTATCAGGTAGAAGTGCCAAGAGTACAAGAACTAGAAGAAACACATCAAGAAGAGAATCAATTCGTGGATACTTTCCTGTTTGAGGCTGAAGCAAGAAAGCAGCCAGAAGAAGAAAAGGTTGAAGCTTTCCCGAAATTCCCAACCTTTTCGTATCAAGAGCCTGAAGAAGAGCTTGAAGAAGAGCCACAGCGGCCTTTAGTTTTTGAGCATGCCAGAAGTGAAATAAGTGAGCCAGTCGATGAGATGGAGGAAATCGTCGAAGAAGCTCCAGCGGAACCAATTCAACAAGAAATAGAAGTCCCAGCAGAACCAAAAGAGCCAGTTATGGAAGAGAGTTCATCCTCTCCAGAAGCACCGCCAAAACAAGCTAAAAAGAAAAATACCAAGAAGAAAACAATGACATTAACGGAGTTCTTTGCCCGCAAGGAAGAAGCTTCAGATCAAGCTAGATTAAAAGTTTGTATAGTTCAAAAGGGCGATACGCTCGACAGTCTTTCCGACCGTTATGACGTTTCCGTACCAAACCTGCTGCGGTACAATAATCTTGAACTCAATCAAGATGTATATGAGGGTCAAGTATTATATGTACCTGTTTCCTTTGCAAAAAAATAATTACCAAAAGAAGTGTGAGCGGGTTTCAAAACCTGCTCACATCCTTTTAAGGACTTTCCATGAGCGAAAGGCAGTTGAATGCTGATGAGTGATTCGAACCAGCTGGAGCCACTTATACCCATTTTAAAAAACTATCAAGTAAAGCCCTATTTCGTTGAGGAACACGGCAATATTAAAAAAATCTATTCCGATAAAGGGACATTTGCATTGAAGAAAATCGTTCCGACTACGGGGACAGATTTTGTTCGCCATGTCCATCTTCTTTACCAAAAGGGCTTCAATCGGATTGTGCCCATTTTTCCTACTATGGACGGAAGATATGGTGTCCTCCATGATAAAAACCTATATTACCTAATGCCTTGGATGTCCAATGAAATAAAGGAAGACCGGACTCATAAACACCTGCAGCTATTTCGTGAATTAGCAAGGCTTCACACATTATCTGCAAAAGAAATCAATGTGAACAAAGACGAACGAGAAGAACATTATGATAAAACCATTGCGCTGCTCGATAAAAATCAGGAGCTTCTCGACGGGTTTATCGATGAATGTGAAAAAAAGACCTATATGTCTCCTTTTGAACTTTTGTTTTGCTTGTACTATAACGAAATAAGCCAGGCGCTTCGTTTTTCAAAAACAAAATTTGAAGAATGGTATGAAAAGACAAAGGAAGATGAAAAAGCACGAATGGTGATTACCCATGGGAAATTATCATCCGAGCATTTCCTTTACGACGATAAGGGTTACGGATATTTTATTAACTTTGAAAATGCCCGTTACGGCTCACCGATTCATGATCTATTACCATACCTGTCACGTTCCTTTAATACTCAGCCAACACGTAATGATGAGGCAATCGAGTGGGTGTACCATTACTTTAAATACTTTCCTTTTAAAACTGACGAAAAACTTCTTTTCTTCAGCTATTTAGCTTATCCCATTCCGATTATCCAGGTGGTCGAACGGTATTATAAAAAAGAACAGCCAAAAAATGAGTTGAAATTTGTGCGAATGCTGCAGCGCAAATACTGGCATTTAAAGAATTCCGAGTATGTTGTGATGAGAATGACAGAACTCGATGAACAAGAGAGGCAGGCAAAAGAAGGAGCCCAGCAGCAGTAAAGATTGCTTTTTGGGCTCTTAAACAATTTCAAAATATATAGATACGGCAATCGCAATAAAAATACTTAGTAATAAAACATCAAAGACTGTAGGAATAAATAACGTCCGGATTAATTGAAAAATCGTAAACGGCAAAATCAGCTGTTCACATACTCTCCTGCAGGTTCGATACCAGGGAGTATAGGAGTATTTGGTGATGAACTTCCTCCGCTTCATAACTTCCTTCCTCTCCAAAAAGGCATTTCTTTTATGTATATTCTTACTACATAGGTAATTCTCCTAATTCCTTAACGTTTTTTGCAAAATGGTATATAATATAAAAAAATTGGCTATCATTATTGACGTCTAGAACCTTTTTTGGGTAGTATAACAATATAATAAAAAACACATAAGCATAGACAGGGAAGAGTACGATGTTCACCTGCTTAAAGAGAGGGAAGCCATTAGCTGGAAGGTTTCCTAAGCAGACACTCGGAAGGTCGCCCTCGAGCTTCTTCAGCGAACGGATTTTCTAATCCTATTAGTTGAGGACGGATCAAATCCGTTATCCATTTAAGAGCCAGCCAGTTTCATTATGGTTGGAAAAAAGGTGGTACCGCGAAGCAAACTCCATTCGTCCTTTTATGACGAATGGGGTTTTTTGTTTGTCTAGTTTTTCTTAATGGGCAGAAAGAGAAATAAAGGAGATGGTCAAATGGAAACAAAGGAAATAACCATGCCGACGAAGTATGATCCACAGTCAATCGAGCAAGGACGCTATGAGTGGTGGTTAAAAGGCAAGTTTTTTGAAGCACAGAACGATGAGGGTAAAAAGCCTTATACCATCGTGATCCCGCCGCCAAACGTTACTGGGAAGCTCCATTTAGGGCATGCTTGGGATACAACATTACAGGATATACTTACCCGCATGAAGCGGATGCAAGGCTACGATGTTCTTTGGCTCCCAGGGATGGACCACGCCGGTATCGCAACACAAGCGAAGGTAGAAGAAAAACTCCGCGGTGAAGGAAAAAGCCGTTATGATTTAGGACGTGAAAAGTTCGTTGAGGAAACATGGAAGTGGAAGGAAGAATACGCTTCCCATATCCGCCAGCAATGGTCAAAGTTAGGTTTAGGATTAGATTACAGCCGTGAGCGCTTCACATTAGATGAAGGTTTGTCAGATGCTGTAAAAGAGGTATTTGTTACCCTTTATAAAAAAGGCTTAATTTACAGAGGCGAATACATCATCAACTGGGATCCATCTACAAAGACAGCATTATCTGACATCGAAGTTATTTACAAGGATGTTCAAGGTGCATTTTATCATATGAAATATCCATTAGCAGACGGGTCAGGACATATTGAAGTTGCGACCACTCGTCCAGAAACCATGTTGGGCGATACAGCTGTTGCCGTTCATCCAGAGGATGAGCGCTATAAGCATCTAATCGGTAAAACCGTTATCCTACCAATCGTTGGCCGGGAAATCAAAATTGTTGGTGACGACTATGTAGATATGGAATTCGGATCAGGAGCGGTAAAAATTACACCTGCACATGACCCGAACGATTTTGAAATCGGCAATCGTCATAATCTCGAGCGAGTTCTTGTAATGAACGAAGACGGCACAATGAATGATAGAGCTGGAAAATACAAAGGTATGGATCGATTTGAATGCCGTAAGCAAATTGTTAAAGACCTTCAAGAACAAGGCGTTCTTTTCAAAATTGAAGAGCATTTGCACTCAGTTGGACATTCCGAACGAAGCGGAGCAGTAGTTGAGCCTTATTTATCGACACAATGGTTTGTTAAAATGCAGCCACTTGCTGATGAAGCGATTGCGCTTCAAAACAAAGAGAATAAAGTAAACTTTGTGCCAAATCGCTTTGAAAATACCTATCTGCGATGGATGGAAAATATCCGTGACTGGTGTATCTCAAGACAGCTATGGTGGGGTCACAGAATTCCAGCTTGGTATCATAAGCAAACAGGCGAGGTATTTGTTGGTCACGAAGCTCCTGCCGATATCGAAAATTGGGAGCAGGATAAAGACGTATTGGATACCTGGTTCAGTTCTGCATTATGGCCGTTTTCCACAATGGGCTGGCCAAATGTTGAAGCAGAGGACTTCAAGCGTTTCTTCCCAACAGATGTACTCGTAACCGGTTATGATATCATCTTCTTCTGGGTTTCAAGAATGATTTTCCAAAGCCTTGAATTCACGGGTGAACGACCGTTTAAAGATGTTTTAATCCACGGATTAGTTCGAGATGAACAAGGACGCAAAATGAGTAAGTCTCTTGGTAACGGTGTAGACCCAATGGATGTCATCGATAAATACGGTGCCGATGCCTTACGTTACTTCCTTTCAACAGGAAGCTCTCCAGGTCAGGATTTACGCTTTAGCTTTGAAAAAGTTGAATCCACTTGGAACTTTGCTAATAAAATCTGGAATGCCTCTCGTTTTGCACTAATGAATATGGATGGCATGACACATGCTGAAATTGATTTTAGCGGAGAAAAGTCTGTTGCAGATAAATGGATTCTAACGCAATTAAACGAAACCATCGAAACTGTTACGAAGCTTTCAGAGCGTTATGAATTCGGAGAAGCTGGCCGTGCCCTTTATAACTTCATCTGGGATGATTTCTGTGACTGGTATATTGAGATGGCTAAGCTTCCATTATATGGTGACGATGAAGCAGCTAAGAAAACTACTCGTTCGATTCTCGCACATGTGTTAGATCAGACGATGCGTTTGTTACATCCATTCATGCCATTCATTACCGAGGAAATCTGGCAGAACCTTCCACATGCTGGTGAATCGATTACAACCGCTAAGTGGCCTGAGGTTAATCCAGTCTATTCGGATGAAACAGCAGCACAAGAAATGAAGATGTTAATGGAAATGATTCGTTCCGTTCGAAACATCCGTGCCGAAGTAAACACGCCAATGAGCAAGAAGATTAAAATGCTTGTGAAGGCGAAGGACGATTCAGTTTTAAAAGCAATCGAAAAGAATCAAGCCTATATTGAAAAATTCTGTAACCCAGAAGAATTACAAATAGGAATCAATCTTGAAACGCCAGAAAAGGCTATGACAGCCGTGATCACTGGATTAGAAATCATTCTTCCACTGGAAGGATTGATTAACATTGATGAAGAAATTGCCCGTCTTCAAAAAGAAGTGGAGAAATATACAAAAGAAGTTGAAAGAGTTGAAAAGAAACTCAACAACGAAGGCTTTATGAAAAAGGCGCCTGAAAGTGTTGTTGCTGAAGAGCGTGCCAAAGAAAAAGATTATCGCGAAAAGAGAGCGTTAGTGGAAGCACGTTTAAATGAGCTAAAAGGTATATAATAAGTTAAGTAAGTAAGACGAGTCCTGCTTTAGGATTCGTCTTCTTTTAGAATACTTAATAGAGGTGTCATGGATGTTTACAACTTATAGCGAAGCCCTTGACTGGATTCATGCAAGATTAAGGCTCGGCATTAAACCAGGCCTTGCCCGTATGGAATGGATGATGGAGAAACTTGGACATCCAGAATTAAAAATGAAAACAGTCCATATTGGCGGTACAAATGGCAAAGGTTCAACTGTAACCTATCTCCGTTCGATTCTTGAAACAGGTGGTTATTCCGTTGGTACCTTTACCTCACCATATATTGAACAATTCAATGAACGAATTTCGGTAAATGGAAAGCCCATCAATGACGAAGAAGTGTTGGAATTGACAAATGTAATTGCGCCGCTTGCTGACGAATTAGAGGAAACCGAACTTGGCGGACCTACAGAGTTTGAAGTGATCACTGCGATGTCTTTCTATTATTTTGCGAATGTAAATCAGGTGGACATTGTTTTATACGAAGTTGGCTTGGGGGGAAGATTTGATTCAACGAATATTATTCAACCAATTGCTTCTGTCATAACAAATATAGGACTAGATCATACGAATATATTAGGGCATACCTATGAGGAAATTGCTTTTGAAAAAGCAGGGATTATAAAAGCGGGGATTCCTACTTTCACTGCAGTTAAAAATACAAATGCCTTAAAGGTGATAAAAAGGCAAGCTAAAAAAATAAATGCTCCTTTGAGTATTCTTAATCAGGATTTCTCCATTACCTCCCACAGTCCTCAACCTGCGGGTGAGGTATTTACTTTAAAAGGTGAGCAATTGTTAAATGGACTAGAAATCAGTATGATTGGGCAGCACCAAACAGAAAATGCAGCATTAGCAGTAATGGCGGCTCAGTCTATCAATCATCACGAAGAATTCTCCATCTCTGAGAACGCAATTAGGACAGGCTTAAAGAAAGCATATTGGCCAGGCAGGTTTGAAATATTATCAAATCATCCACTCGTTATTATAGACGGTGCCCATAATGACGAAGGTATTTCAGCTCTTGTTCATGAACTATCAAATCGCTATTCTAACTATACTATTCATATTGTATTTGCAGCATTAAAAGATAAAAAGCTAGACCAAATGATTTCTCAATTGGATCAAGTAGCAGATGAAATCTCCTTTGTTTCGTTTGACTTTCCTCGGGCAGCAGAAGCGATTGATTTGTTCGCTTTAAGTCATTCGAAGAATAAAAGTATCGGGGAAAATTGGGATTCTCATCTTGCCAAATGTATCCAAAATTCACAGCCGGATTCCGTGCTAGTTGTTACAGGGTCTTTGTATTTCATCTCTGAGGCTAAACCTTACTTGTGTGAATTTTTGAAAAACAATACAATTTCATTATGACAAGCTAAAGTATTTTTGGTAAAATAAATACATCTCGATTTCAAAATAATGTAAGTGGGGAGGGGAGTTATGTGGCAGTTCAAGCTAAAATGAAAAGAGCGATCTTTCTTGTATGGCTTTTGATAGTACCTCCAGGTATGTGGTTTACCTACAAAACTTACCCTCCTGACTTCTCTGGCCGCTGGTTAGAACTGCTGGCATTTTTGTTATTAACGTCAGTTGTAGCCTCAATGCCAATCATTATCAATGAGATGTCTATCTTTTTGATTCAATGGGTATCCCTTGCCGTCTTTTTAAGTTTAGGCATATTTGCAGAAATGGTTCTTGCGCAGATTGCAGTAATCGTTCTGCTTCTAAAAATAAGGATTCAGAAGGGAGAATCTTTCCGACTTCCTCTAAATCTGAATATGTTCTTTCTTGTTTCTTTCCTGAGTGGTATTTTTTATTATTCACTCGGAGGGCAGACAGGACCTAATCTTATGAATGATCCACGATCGTTATGGCTTGCTGCTTTATATGGTGTTGTAAGTTACTTCTTAAACCAGGTTATTATTTCTATTCATATTCGTTATATATATAAGAGGAATGAATCCTACTTCGGAAAAGAGTTTATTGTCGAGACAAGTACCACTCTAGTCACTCTACCACTTGGATTAATGTTATATATGTTTTACAACCAGGTAGGATTCTTGGCACTATTAATCGTAGGTATTCCTTTTATTAGTCTATCAATCATATTCAATCTGTATTATTCTAGTCAAAAAGTAAATGAGTATTTACAGAAAGCTGCTGAAATTGGCCACCAAATGGCAGAACGACTCGAGGTTAATGGGGTAATTGACCTTTTCATCCAAAAGCTTAGTGAAATGCTTCCGGTTGACTACGCCTATATTCTAGAAGTAGTAAATGAAGACGAACTCCACTTAACCCGCCAAATTGAAGGCGGTACTGGGTTAACCAGCGATATAGTAATGATTAGAAAAAATGAGGGAATAAGCGGTTTTGTTTGGGAAAAGCAAAAAGGCTGCTTATATAATGCAAAAAAAGATTGGCAGACTTTTTCGAAGGGCTTTCTCCCAACGGATGCTGAAAGTATATTAGCGGTACCAATTGTCAGAAATAAAAAGGCAATTGGGGTACTGATGCTAGCTTCAAAGCGAAAAAGGGCATATGAAAAATCTCAGCTTATGATTGTCGATATTCTTTGTTCCTATTTTGCAGTGGCAATGGAAAATGCAAAGCATTATGAGCTTACAAAGAGGCAAAGCGAACACTGTGCACTAACGAAATTATATAATTATCGGTACTTTGAAAAATTATTATCTGAGGAATTTGCTAAATTAATGCAATTTGAACGCAAGGTTTTATCCTTAATCATTCTTGATATCGACCATTTTAAGGCCGTCAATGACACATATGGGCACCAAAGTGGAAATGAAATTCTCTGTGAATTGGCAGCAAGATTAACTAACCTTATAGGTTCACGCGGAACCATCGCCCGATACGGCGGCGAGGAATTTGTAGTTCTCTTACCTGAAGCTCAAAAAGAGGAAGCCTACCAAATGGCTGAAATGATCAGACAAGCCATTGCCAATTGGCCATTTACATTAAAGCAATCATTAGATCTAGCCCAACACCAGGTGAAAATAACAGCTTCAATTGGAGTCGCAACGGCACCTGAGGATGCAGAAGATTCACTGGCTTTGATTCGGCATGCTGATCGTGCGTTGTATGTAGGGGCGAAGCGGGCTGGGAGGAACCGGGTTGCGGAATATTCGACATGTTAAAAGAGGTGGGAGAGTAGTTTATTGACACTACTTTCACACCTCTTTTTTATTTAATATTCAACATCACTTATTACGGGACTAATTCTGTCCCCCCAGTTAATCTCGAATTCTGGTGGAACATAGGTACCACACTGTTTAGCGAATTCAAGTGAACTAACTTTGTAGAGAGTATTCATTGCAGTGTCAATTACATATTTTGGATTATTATTAGCATCCAATCCAGCGTATTTGTTTACATCCCCTGATACATACAGCTTACTTGGTAAATCATCATTATTTTTGGTTGTTACAGTAATGCCATTGTTTTGATTGTAATTTAGGTTACCTTTCACACACATTTTAGATGATGTTTGAATGGTTAAGGAATTAACAGTTGCATTTTCACCAATATATGCAAAAGAATGATCCTCGATGCTTAATCCTTCTATTACTTTAAGATTCCGATTTACTAATAAGTTTGAGTAAGAATTAATTTTTAAGTTTTGACCAAAAGTTGCATTCCCATTTGTTTCTAAGGTTAGTTTTATTTGTCTATTCATATTCTGTCCAATATAAATATCACCTTCAGCATGAATATTAATATTGGTAATATTGTTTTCATTACCTTGTCCAGTTATCGATATGTTACCTGGCTGGGTGGGTGTACTAGTAACATATATGGTTTGAAAACTTTTAAGTTCATTGTTCCCTTGAAAATCTGCATTTCCTTCAATAACAACATTATTACATGCTAACGTTATACATGTATTTGTAGTTGGCTTTTTGATGTTATTGAAAGATGGCATTTGGTAGTTATCAGGGTTTTCGGTTGTAGGAAGATTAACAATTGTATTTAAATCTATAAACATTTTGGTAGAGAGTATAGTATCCTTTCCATCCTCTGTACCAACAACATTAAAGCTGATATTAATTATATAGGGTCTATTTGATTCAGCATTAACAGCTTCTGCTTTAAAATCTTTTATATAGTATGAAGCGTTAGGATGGTCGTCAATCCGAATTGGTTCTGTTGGTGTTCCTATCATGTATTTGATTGATTCTATGGGTAAACCAGACTCAACCGGTATCATGATTTGAAGTTGTTCAGCCATTTTTTCTGTTGCAAGTCGTTTAAAATCTACTGTTTCACTGTCTATTGTTTCATCATCCATAATGGATCTGACATATTCAGTAACTGTAGTTTGATTTAATTTAAACATGTTCTGGATTGTTACTTGATAATAGGATATTCCCATTTCAGCCGCCGCTACAGAGCGTGTAGTCTTCTCAACCACTTGATTTTGCTTTACACTTGAGAATGCCTGACCCATAAATGAAAGGAAAATAACTGTGAAAACTGTTACAATAAGCAATACAGTAACGAGTGCATATCCTTGTTCATTCTTATTATTAACCTCCATAATCCGCACCCTTGCCTTTCATGCGATAGAGGAACGTATCTAACGCAATTTTATTTTCAGGAATATTTTTATCGTTAGTGATTAACTCTAAGCGTAGGTTTCCTTCATTTGGTTTTACTGGGTTAGTCACCGCATTTTCAAACTTAAAGCACATGTTTGAATGGCTGAATACCTTTGTTTTTTCTGTATTTGTTATATCGTTTTTGCTTATATATTTTACAGTAATCGTACAATTAGAATCAGTATTTGTAATTTCATATTGTTCAGTAGTACGGTGAAGATTGGTCAGCTCTGCAACTAAAATGTTGGTTTCTTGATGCATAAAGTTTTTTGAAATTGCTTTTTGTGAAAATGTATAGCCTTGAAAGAAAATGCTCCAAATAATAATACCGATGATTGAAAGTAAGGTAAGAGTAACTAAAGCTTCAACTAATGTTAGACCGCGTTCATTCGGTTGTGGTTGTAGTAGTAACTTCTGTCGCAACAGCCTCATCCCCTCCCATTCTTTTTATATAACCATAGGTTTCACCTACAACATTTCCTTTTTCATTTAATAGTTGTACAGTAATTTGATTTACTTGTCCTGAACTTGAGTCTATTTTTGGAGCCTTCTTTATTTTAATATGGACCTCATAGTGATCTTTAGTTGTTACAAAATAGTAATAGCCATCATCTTCCGTATCATAAGAAAAATTGGTATAAGCAACTTTGGTATTTCCAGCTATTGGTGTGAACCCAGAAGTACGATTTTCCTTAATAAACTCCTTTAATTCGTCTGCATCCTGCCAATCGATAAGAATTTCTTTCGCTGTATTAATTGCCTGAGCTTTATCCTCGTTATATTTATTCATCATTCCCATTTGTGGAAAAATGTTCATTAGTGTAATTAGAACAATTGACAAAAGAGTAATTGATACAAGAACCTCTACTAAGGTAACACCTTCTTCACTCTTTATCATATTCATGAAATTCATTCCCTTCTGGGCAGAAAATATTATATTTCTATTTTCATAGATACATTTTAACAAATTATTTAGACAAAAAATAACAAATTTCAGTAACATATACCTATAAATGTTTTCCAGCTTCTTTTAAACTATCCAAAAGTATTATACAATATCTAGTAGACGAAATTTGTCTAAATTTAGTTTTTGATGATAAAAAAGATAATTTTTTGTAATAATATGTAATTTTATAGTATATATGAACTAGTTAAAGGGATGTGAATGAATGCTAACAGTTATTTGGGTATTAGGTTCAATGCTATTGATGTTCTTGATTCATTTTTTATTACCACTTGGGTATACGACAAAAGGAAAGTTTGTCGTTGTTGTATCTAGTGGCTTGTTAGCATTGGGTGGACTTGGAGCAGTTGTAATTATTCCTCTCTGGCAAACGTTATTGATTTTACTCGCACTCTCCTTTTTTGCAGCCTATTTAATGGATAGTCGATTAGGAAAAGTTATCTATATGACGAAAGAGCAGTTTATAGAACAGAATGAAATTCCGGATAGTGACGCTTCATTTATTTTAACAAAGCAACCAGAGAAAACTTCTGACCTAGAATTAATGGATTTGTCTGAACTAGAAATCACTGCTTCTTCATCTGTAATTAAACAAGAGGAAGATGCTTTTTCTACTGAATCATTTGAAGAAGACATTTCCTTTTTACAAGACCGAGAGATAGAACGTGATCCGGAGGAAGACTTAGAGGATGGCGAAATTGAAGTTGGTTACTTATCGGATATTGAAAGTTTACTAGAGGAAAGTAATCAAGAGACAGTAGAAATCAACGAGGAAGAAGTAGATTCACTTGATGAGGAAGGCTGGCTGGATGAGCTTGCAGAATTAACCTTGGTAGACGATGAAGAAAAAAGCATCAATGAGGAATCTCACTTAGAAGATTTTGAATTAGAGGAATTACTTGCTGATAAAGAGGCTACGGCAGCAAGAGCAACTGACAATGATGAAAGTAAACCAATGAAAGTACTCGAATTACAAAAAATAACTTAAAAGAAGTGGGGCATAAATTTTGAACAAGCATCAACCATTCATTAAATTATTTGTTGTACTTTTTTTAAGCGCAGGTGTTATTTTTAGTTCTTCCCATTTTGGAGCCAAAGCATTCGAAAATATAACGAATTCTTCTGCCGGTATGTACTCAGAAGGGACAATGGTTGGTTCGATAGATATTTCTGGTAAAACAGAAAGTGAAACGATTGCTTTGTTAGAGGAGAAGTATGTGGAATGGGTGAAAAATACAAAGTTTGAACTGCAATATAGTGAAAAAGTTGTACCATTCGATAGTAACCTTTTTAGGTTTGATGCAACTCAATCAGTCTATTCAATTAAGGACGGACAATCGAATATAGTTTCGATGACAATTGAATTAATGCCCGTTGAGGATCAAATCCAATTACAATTTCCACAGATTGACTTAAAAGGAATCGAAATATCTAAGTTAATTACAGACCTGCAAAATACAGCTGCAAAGCTTGAAACAGGCTCTTATAAATTTAATTTGAATAAGGATTATCTTATTGCTGAAGCTAGTAAAAAAGATAATGTCATAAGTACAGCTATTGTGAAGTTAACAGAAGTTCCGAATGATTTGGTTTCATTGGTTACTGCAAATCCTGAAATACAAATTTCTGATGGTGCTGATTTCTCCTTACTTGAATTTGCAAAGCTACAGAAGCTTGAAAGTTCTTCTTCATTAAATGTGATTGCAACTGGTATCTATCAGACGATTTTACCAACGAATTTTAAGATTGTTGAAAGAAATATTAGTAGTGCGCTTCCCAATTATTCAGCTGTTGGATTTGAAGCGAAGGTAAATGCAGCTACTGGTGCAGATTTCATTATCGTTAATCCAAATACAACACCTTATACCGTAGAACTTAAATTAGATAATAAAGATCTAATCGTTACGCTTAAGGGAGAAAAGTTCCTTTACGATTATAAAATTAGCAAAAAAGAGGCTCAGCAACTAAAGCCCAAAACTATTGTTCAATATAGTCCATTACTTCTACCAGGAAAAATAAAGGTCCTAGCTATTGGTGGAGATGGGCAAATCGTAAAAATTTATCGAGAAACTTATCAAGGGGTACAATTGATAAACAGTGAATTTTTATTTGAGGACTACTACCCACCTGTTTACCGTGTTGAAGTACATGGTTTAATAGGGACACAAGGGGCAGCTACTACCGAAACACCTGCTACAGCAAATGAAGGTGATTCTACGGGAAATCCACCAACACCACCTGCGAAAATTGATCAAGATTCGGATGATGACCTTTGGGGGAAACCAAATGAGCAACCAAAATAATCTAAGTAGTGATAATAAATGAAACAAACACGCAGACGACTAGGAGATTTATTAATTGAAGAAGGGTTAATTACCCCTGAGCAGCTTCAATCAACATTAGATGAAAAGGCACCAAATCAAAAAATAGGGGATGCACTTCTGCAAAGGGGTTATATTACAGATCAGCAGCTTGCTGAGGTATTAGAGGTTCAATTAGGAATTCCAAATATCAACCTAATGCATTATCCATTTGATACGAATCTTTTTTCACTAGTATCAAAAGAAACCGCAAGGCGTAATTTGATTATTCCTTTAAAAAAAGAAGGCAATAGACTATATGTTGCCATGGTTGATCCAATGGATTTCATCGTCATCGATGACCTCCGTCTTTCAACAGGATTCCAAATCGAAACCGCCATTGCAACAAAAGAGGGTATCTTAAGGGCAATTAATAAATATTACAATGTCGACGAAGGTCTTGAAGAACTGTTTGATGAGCTTTCACCAAGTGATCGAGGCCGTGACGATGATATTAATGACCTCGATTCACCGATTGTGCGTCTAGTAAACCAGATTCTTACGAATGCCGTTATCCAAAAGGCTAGTGATATTCATATTGACCCACAGGAAACAAAAGTAGTAGTTCGGTATCGTGTAGATGGGGTACTTCGAGTGGAACGTGTATTGCCAAGGCATATGAGAAGTGTGTTAACCGCAAGGGTTAAGATTATGTCCAATCTTGATATAACGGAACACCGTATTCCCCAGGATGGCCGCATTAAAATAAATTTGGAGTTCCATCCCATTGATCTTCGTGTTTCAACCCTGCCGACGGTTTACGGCGAGAAAATAGTTATGCGGATATTAGATATGGGAGCGGCCCTAAATGACTTAAATAAGATTGGTTTCAATGCTTTAAATCTTAAAAGATTCTCAGAAATGATCGAACAGCCTACGGGGATTGTCTTGATTACAGGTCCAACGGGTTCTGGTAAATCGTCCACCCTTTACGCCGCTTTGAATCGTTTAAACAGTGAACAAGTAAACATCATTACGATTGAGGACCCAGTTGAATATCAGTTAGAAGGAATTAATCAAATTCAGGTAAACACGAATGTTGGGATGACCTTTGCTGCTGGTTTACGTTCGATTCTTCGGCAAGATCCCAATATTATTATGGTCGGAGAGATTCGTGATAAAGAGACTGCAGAAATAGCCGTACGTGCTTCTTTGACTGGTCACTTAGTGTTAAGTACACTTCATACCAATGACTCATTAGGTACAATCACGAGGTTAATTGATATGGGGGTTGAACCGTTTTTAATTGCTTCCTCCTTAACGGGTATCGTTGCACAACGGTTAGTTCGTAAGGTATGCCGTGATTGTGCAGAGGTTCAAGAAGCTACCAAGCGTGAAATCGATATATTTGCCCGCCGGGGAATGAAGATTGAAAAAATCACGCGTGGTAAAGGCTGTCAATCTTGTAATATGACAGGTTATAAGGGAAGAGTTGCCCTTCATGAAGTACTCGTCCTGAATGATGATATGCGCAGGGTTATTATGAATGAAGATACAACTCATAAATTAAAGGAACATGCAGTAAAAAATAAAACCATCTTCTTGATTGACGATGGATTATTAAAGGTTAAACAAGGTCTAACTACAACGGAAGAAGTATTGCGTGTAGCCATCTTGGAGTAGGAGACAAAAATTATGAGAGAAAAAATAGAAAATATCTTAAGGGCGGCGTTAGAATTTAAGGCATCCGACATCCATCTTACCGTTGGCGTTCCGCCCATCTTTCGTATAAATGGGGATATTAAACGCTATGGGAAGGATATATTACTTCCTGCAGACACAGAAGAAATCGCGAAAATAACCATACCGGAAAATATGTATGATTTATTTAAGGAAAAAGGGGAACTTGATTACTCATATGGTATTCCAGGTGTGTCGCGTTTCCGTGTTAACGCCTATCACCAACGGAAAAGCGTGTCATTAGCACTAAGGGTAGTTGCTTCTAAAACTCCCACCATCGAAGAACTAGATTTGCCAAAAATTATCCCAGAACTTTGCGAGAAACCACAAGGGTTAATTCTGGTCACTGGTCCGACAGGTAGTGGTAAATCAACCACACTTGCTTCGATGATAGACTATGTAAACCGGACGATGCGAAAGCATATTGTTACATTAGAAGACCCTATCGAATACCTGCACAAGCATGGAAATTCGATTATTGACCAGCGAGAAGTTGGCTTTGACACGAAATCCTATGCAAATGGTTTAAAAGGTGCACTTCGTCAAGACCCAGACATTATTCTAGTTGGGGAAATGCGTGATTTAGAAACGATTGGAATTGCGATTACGGCTGCTGAGACAGGTCACCTTGTATTAGGGACACTTCATACATCCAGTGCTCCATCAACCATTAACCGGATTATAGACGTATTTCCACCAGCACAACAGCCGCAAATTCGGGTACAGTTAGCATCTGTTTTAGTAGGGGTTATCTCACAGCGTTTATTCCCTACTCTTGATAAAAAAGGGAGAAAAGCCGCTACGGAAGTTTTGGTAAATAACCCGGCAATTGCAAACTTAATACGAAATGAAAAAATCCATCAGATTCAAAGTACAATGCAAACGTCGCGTGCGCAAGGAATGCATACACTTGAAATGAGTATAAGAGATTTGATCGAACGAAATCTTATTCAAAAAGAAGCTGCAACCAAATATCTACAAGAAAAGATGATGCTGGATGGCTAGATTTAAATACTCAGGACGCGACAAACGAGGGAAAAAAGAGGGAACTGTAACGGCTTCTTCTAGAAGAGAGGCAATGGCTAAACTAAAAGAAGATGGAATCCGAGTCATTGAAATGACCGAAGTACCTGAAACCCTTATGACCATGGAATTAACCATTGGAAATCCCGTTAAGCTACAGCATTTTGTCATCTATTTGAGGCAATTTGCGACTTTAATAAAAGCAGGAGTAACCGTTGTTGAGGCCACAGGGATTCTCGCAGTTCAAACAGAAAGTAAAGCCCTGAAAAAGGCATTACAAGCTGTTGAACAGGATCTACGAGAAGGAAATCCTTATTCAGAGTCAGTTGCAAAACATAAAAAGATTTTCAACTCGATGTTTATTAACATGGTAAAAGCTGGCGAAGTCGCGGGAAACATGGATGAAACACTAGAAAAACTAGCGGATGATTTTGAAAAACAGCATGATACAGTGTCAAAGGTGAAGTCTGCCTTGACGTACCCTGCAGTTATCGGGATTCTAGCGATTGGTGCTGTTATCTTCTTACTAGTTGGGGTTGTACCTACATTTGTAACAATGTTTGAGGATATGGGGGCTGAGCTTCCCGGGATTACGAAATTTGTCCTAAATGCTAGTGGGTTTATGCAATCATTCTGGTGGATGATACTGCTTATCGTATTTGGGTTTGTGTTCGCGATTATGTATATGAAGAAAAATAAAAAAACAAAATATTATTTAGATTATTTTCTCTTAAGAATGCCGATTTTTGGGAATATGCTTCAAAAAGCTGCACTGGCTCGAATGATGAGGACGCTTAGTTCTCTATTCTCAAGTTCTGTACCTATACTGCAAGCAATGTCGATTGTTGAAAAAGTTGTAGAAAATGAAGTGATTGCCAGAGTAATCCGAGAATCCAGAAATTCTCTTGAGAAAGGTCGCTCAATGACAGAACCAATGATGAACCATTGGGCATTCCCACCACTTGTAACGCAAATGATTTCGATTGGTGAAGGAACTGGTGCTTTGGATGCGATGCTATCGAAGATTGCTGAGTTCTATGAGAAAGAAGTTGATCAAGGCACTGACCGACTTAAGTCCTTGATAGAACCCATTATGATTGTATTTCTAGCTGGTGTAGTCGGAGTCATTGTCCTATCAATTATGATGCCAATGTTCTCAATGTTTGACCAAATGAGTTAATGTAACAAAATACTAGTAAATATTACAAATATGTCAAAATCAAGACAAAATGCGATAAAATTCTCTTTCCATCAGCTTACATTTATTGTATACTCATAGAGAAATATTACTAGGTTCATAGAACCAGAAGGAGATGTAAAATGTTAAAAAAATTAGGTTCAAAACTTAAAGAACAAAAAGGTTTTACATTAATCGAATTACTAGCAGTTATCGTTATTTTAGGGATTATTGCTGCAATTGCAATTCCTGCCATTGGGAATGTAATCAAAAAATCAGAACAGAAAGCTCAAGTGCAAGAAGGTCTGCAAATTATTAATGCTGCTAAGCTTTATGTTGCGGAACATCCTAATGCTACTACTTTAACATTGAATATGAATGGAACTGGTGCATTGGATGCTACTACTGGAACTGGCACTAACGTACCATTAAATGATTACCTAGATCGTGTTGAAGATGAAACCTTTGTTGTTAATGTTACGCATACTGCTTCATCAGGTAAGTACACATATACATTATCAACTCATAAGTCGGTTGCTTTAGTAGACAAACCAGGTGCAGGTGTGGGTGCTGTAGCAGACGGCAAAGCAACAGAAAAAGAATTGATAGAATACACTAACTAATGATTTTAGTTTTTTTTATCTATGGTATAGTTCTAGGCTCCTTCTTCAACGTGATCGGCCTTAGAGTTCCATTAAAGAAATCGATTGTAACACCAAGATCTGCATGTTCCACTTGTGGACATCAATTGTCAGCTTTAGAACTTATTCCAGTAATTTCATATTTGTTTCAAAAAGGGAAATGCCGCGGCTGTCAGTCGCGGATTTCTCCTATCTATCCGTTTTTTGAATCACTGACTGGCGTTTTGTTTGCAACTGCACCACTTGTAATTGGATGGTCCGGAGAATTAGTAATAGCATTAACACTAATTTCAATGTTTATCATAATTGTTGTTTCTGATATTCACTATATGATCATCCCTGATAAGATCTTAATCTGGTTTGCAGGGATTTTTTTATTTGAACGAATTTTTTGGCCGCTCTCACCCTGGTGGGACAGCCTTCTAGGCACTGCTACTGGCTTTACCCTCTTGCTCGTCATTGCGCTTGTAAGTAACGGCGGGATGGGCTTCGGAGATGTGAAACTTTATGCATTACTTGGTTTTGTGTTAGGCTTTAAACTAGTACTTTTATCCTTCTTTTTTTCTACATTATTTGGAGCCGTCATAGGCGGTTTGGCACTTCTTTTTAAAATTATTAAAAGAAAACAGCCGATTCCGTTCGGACCATTTATTGCAGCCGGAACATTGACGGCTTATTATTGGGGTTCGGAACTCATCGATTTATATATACAGTTTCTTAATTCAGCTTTTTAAGTAAGGGGTACTAAATATGGCATTTTCCCTCTTTTCATCAAAAAATCGAATCGTTAACCTGGTAGTAAATGACCATTCGGTTCGTTTTGTTGAATTAAAACAAAACAACCCCCCTGCTGCACAAAAATGGTGCGAACGCTTCCTTCCCCCGGGTGTTATAACCGATGGGAAGATTATTGATATTGATTCATTAGCGAATATACTCGAAGAGTGTATTGATGGATGGAAAATAAAAGGTCGTCAGGTTCGTTTCATTGTCCCAGATCCACTTGTAATCATTCGTAAAGTCTCTATTCCTGCTGATATTCAAGATGATGAAATCAAAGGATATCTGTATTTGGAGCTTGGGTCAAGTATTCATTTACCTTTTGAAGAACCTGTCTTTGATTATTTTCCTCTCGCGAATAACGGAAAAACAAAGGATCTCCTTTTGTTTGCTGCCCCGGAACAATATGTAATGGAATATGCAGAGTTATTCTCTAGTCTGAAGCTAAATCCAATTGCAGCAGATATATCACCACTTGCACTTTATCGTTTATTTCATCAACTCGGTCAAGCTGGAGAAAACGAAGTTTTATTTACAGTCCAGTTTGACTTAACAAGTGTTAACTTGTGTATTTTTGAAGATACCGTTCCTTTAGTTATGCGACAATTTCCACTACCCTTTGATATCGAGAAATGGGAAATCAAACAGGACACCGCTGGGTTAATGGTGTTTAAATACACTGGTGACACCGAAGAATTAGCAATGCAGATTGAAGATATTCTGAATGAAATTAACAAGCTAGTGGATTTTTATCGCTATACCCTATCAAACGAAAAAAAGGATGTTTCTAAGTTTCTTTTAAATGGTGACCATCCAATGCTTGAAGCGATTTTTGATGAAATGAACGAAAGATTTGATATTCCTGTTGAGAGAATACAGCAGGAAGTAGATGTTAATGGTAAAACAGGAAGCGTACCGGCTAATCTATTATTATCTTTAGGTCTCGCTTTAAAAGAGGTGAAATGATGCTAGTAGAAATTAACCTGCTTCCCCAAAAAGAACGTGGGAAAAAGAGTCTCGTGATCATGTTAGTAAGTTTTGCCGCAGTGTTAGTAGTAATTGGAGGCATATATTTTTGGCAAATCCAATTAGTAAAATCTGATATTGCTGCTGTCGAAAATCGTATATCTACGACTAAAAAACTTGCTGAAATCGAACAGAGAAATATTGGAAACAATGAAGCACAGCTGTCTGTAACTGTACTAAAGAGTGCGGTGGATTGGGCCAATAATTATCCAATCCAAACAGTTCCAGTTATGCAGCACTTAACAGGTTTACTGCCTGAACGAGGATTTATTCAAACCTTTAGTTATACGGAGGCAGGGACGGTTTCACTTTCAGTTCAATTTGATAGTGCTAGAGAGGCTGCTTACTTCCTTGATAATTTAAATGAATCTGATTGGATTAATGAAGCTAGTCTCAGCTCATTAAATGCTCAAGAGGTAGAAGAAGCGAAAGAAACTCCTACTGATTTCACAGGTACTCAAACTGAGAATAACCAGCCAAATATTAACGATAGCTTTATCGTTACTTTAGACCCGAATGATCCAACCAGGTTTATCTTTACACCGGTAAATCCGACAGTCACAAACGATAAAGAAACAACTAAGGTTGCCGTTCCGACTAATAAATATGTTCCAAGATATATTGGTCAGTTCGAGGTTAAATTTACAAAAGAAACAATTAAACAGCTCTTAAACAAAGGTGAAGGTGATGAGGAAGGAGGGACAGCATCATGAAGCTTAAACTTTCAAAAAAGGAAAAGCTGTTACTGTTAGCTGGCATTCTTTTCGTTATATTACTTATTGCCATTGCTCAATTCATGATGCTCTCTCCTTTGAAGTCTGACCTTGTAACGAAAGAGCAGTCACTACAAACAGAACAAAAGCTTTTAGATGCTATTACTCAGAAAAAGGCAGATGAAACACTTAAGGTTGTAGAAGATACAAGAGAACTACAGAAGAAGGTGCCTGTCACACCACTTCAAGAGCAGTTTATCTTGGATCTAGAAAGAGCAGAAAACGTTTCAAATAGTTTAGTTAAATCTATGAGCTTTTCTAAGGATGCTGATGTTACGATTACACCGCCAGTGCAAGAAAATACAAGCGCGAATGGTGAAACGAACACTGATGAATCACTAGAGGTCAAGACTGTACAAGAAGTAGAGGCAGAAAAAGAAGCACAAACAGCTAACACGGTCACTGGTTTAAAGAAGCTAACCATTAGCTTGAGTGTCGAATCACCAACCTATGAAGACTTGGAAAAGTTTATTGGTACTCTTGAATCATTGAACAGGATAGTTGTAGTGGAATCTATTAACTATACTGGCGGCCAGGAAATTACCAGTTTAGAAACAGAGCCAGTAGAAAAGAAATTAAGTTACAGTTTATCGGTTTCTGCTTATTATCTGCCTACAGTGAATGATTTACTTGCTGATTTGCCGAAAATTGATGCACCAGGCCCAGCTAACAAGAAAAATCCTTTAACTACTTTTACTGATACGACTAAAACAAATTAACACCATTGCGAAGTTGCAAATAATTTGACGAAAGCATTGTATAACAAGACGACAAAAGTCTTGTTATTTTTTTTTGTCTTTATGTTAGGATGGTAGAAATTGCTATTGGTAGGGGAAGGAGTACAAGTTAGTGGACAAGCCGAATCGTGGCAATACCATCAAAATAAAGTTAAATGGAGAAACCCAAACCTTTTCAGATGAACCCATTAAGAAGAATCAAGAATCTAGTAAAGATTCTTTTACGAAAGTGATAACAATCGACGAGGATAATAGCGGACAGGATGGATTTCTTGAGACTGCTGCCGCCAAGGATCCGGTTGACGAAAGCTTTGATTGGATTATTCCTGAATCCTCAGATAATGACATCAAGGAGTATAAAGTTGTTAACAGCCAGAAGTCGAATAAAGGTGGGAAAAAGAAACCTGTTTCGTTTTCAACCTTTTCAACAAAGCGGAATGGTGGAGTGTTCAAGTCCATCTTAGTAACTGCAGTTTTTGCGATCTTGATTGGGACGAGCTTTGGGGTCCTGATGCTTAACCTAGTTATTTCTGATAACAGCAAACCAGCTGTAACTGAACCTGCAGTTGAAGATACGGGGCCGGATAAAGATTCGAAAGCAACCGGAGGGAAGAGTAGTTCTATTGTCATAGGTGCTCAAACTGCGTTTATTGTTCAAGGTGGTGCCTTCTCATCTAAAGATGCAGCATCAGGAGCAGCAAACGAGGCAAAAGGTAAAGGTGCACCAGCTCAAACACTAACGATGAATGAGAGAGAATTTATGTTTTTAGGTGTGGCAGACTCAATTGAAACAGCAAAACAAATGGAAAGTCATTATGAAGCAAATGGCTTTGATGATGTTCTGCCAAAACAAATCCCTATTGCTGAAAAGACAGTATCGGATATAAATGAAAGTGAAAAATTTTTTTTAGAGGCTGCTCCAGCTATCTATCAACAGCTCTCAAAGGTCACTTCCAATGCCATTGTTTCTGGAAGTATATCATCTGAAGCTAGTAAAGAAGTCATGAGTATAGGTGATCAATTGAGTCAATCCGCAGACCTGAAAAATGAAAAGGTAAAGAATCTAAATGATGAAATATCAAGTGCACTTGGAAAAGTTGAAGCTTTTCAAGAAAAAAAGAAAGAAGATAGTTTAATTGAAGCACAACAGCATTTATTAAACTTTTTAAGTATTTATTATTCACTCTAGTCGACAAAAGCTGATATTTTCCGGGAAATTATTTTAATAAAGTAAGCCTGTCTAATTTGGACAGGCTTTTCCTGTTTAAATCATAATATTCTGAACTCGGATTTAAAGATATTATTTGCATAATCTGACAAAAATCTTCGAACTTTAATGATATAAAAATTGTTTGCTTCAACAAATTCTGATAGGATTAACATGTATCTCCCTAATTGATGCAAAAGGTAAGGTGATTGTATGCAGAACCTCATTTTAGCCTCTTCTTCTCCACGGCGAAAAGAACTTCTAGAAAACCTCCGATTAACATTCACAATCTCAAGCAGTGAAGTAGATGAAAGCTTTGATCCAACGCTTTCTCCAGAGGATGTAGTTATGGATCTTGCCGAGCGAAAAGCGCAGGTTATTTTTAAAGAAAATCCAAATGCTTTTGTTATTGGTTCCGACACGATTGTCGTTGCGGATGGTCAGGTTTTAGGAAAGCCGACTGACGAAGCAGACGCTAGAGAAATGTTGAAAATTCTTTCTGGAAAAAAGCATGATGTTTACACAGGTGTATCCATTTTGTCTCCAAATGGAACTGCACGATTTTATGAAAGAACAGAAGTTTGGTTTTGGGAGTTAACGGACGAGGAAATCAATTTCTATGTACAAAGTGGTGAGCCGCTTGATAAAGCAGGTGCATATGGTATTCAGCAGCTTGGAAGCATGCTTGTCAAAAAAATTAATGGAGACTATTTTGCGGTTGTCGGCCTGCCTGTCTCAAGGACCTATCGTGAGTTGAAAAGGCTAGGCTACCAGTTGTCGTAACAACTAGATAGTTCATTAACTCCCTAAAATAGGGAGGAAATAGAATGTCGACTAATTCATTAATGATCCGTGATTTTCCTCAAGACGAAAGACCTAGAGAACGATTTATACAAAATGGTCCAGAGAGTTTATCAAACCATGAACTCATTGCAATTTTGCTTAGAACTGGTACTAAGGATGAAAGTGTCTTACAATTATCCAACCGGCTGCTTACAAATTTTGAAGGCTTACGGCTTTTAAAAGCGGCCACATTAGAAGAAATGACTGAAATAAAGGGAATCGGCCAGGCAAAGGCGATTCAAATTCTGGCTGCAGTTGAAATTGGCAGAAGGATTGCCAACTTAAATTATACAGACCGCTATGTGATCCGCTCACCTGAAGATGGTGCCAATTATGTGATGAACGACATGCGCTTTCTATCACAGGAGCATTTTGTTTGTTTGTATTTAAATACGAAAAACCAAGTGCTCCATAAACAAACCATCTTTATTGGAAGCTTAAATGCCTCGATCGTACACCCTAGAGAGGTGTTTCGCGAGGCCCTAAAACGATCAGCTGCCTCCATTATATGCCTCCATAACCACCCTAGCGGTGATCCGGCCCCGAGCCGAGAGGATATCGAGGTGACCAAAAGGCTTGTTGAATGCGGTAAGATGATAGGCATCGACGTCCTCGACCACCTCATCATTGGCGAAAATAAATTTGTCTCTCTCAAGGAAAAAGGATATTTATAATACTATGATTTTTTGGGACGTTGGGATATAATAATGTTTATGATTTTTTAGGACATCTTTCGTGATTACTATATAAATTTTACTAGAAAAATACATGATTAGAAGGTAGGTATATTCACTTACCTAAGCTATTTTCGTATCAGAAAGGGAGATACAACTATGTTTGGAATTGGGACAAGAGACCTTGGTATTGACTTGGGGACCGCAAATACCCTTGTTTATGTTAAAGGTAAAGGAATTGTATTAAGAGAGCCATCTGTTGTGGCTATGCAGACTGACACGAAGTCAATTGTGGCGGTTGGTAATGATGCGAAGAACATGATTGGCCGTACACCAGGAAATGTGGTCGCAATGAGACCAATGAAGGATGGAGTCATCGCGGACTTTGAGATTACAGCAGCTATGATGAAACATCATATCCGTCAAGCAATTAAGAGTAAAAGCATTTTCTCAGGTAAGCCTTATGTAATGGTTTGTGTACCATCAGGAATAACGGCTGTTGAGGAAAGAGCTGTAATAGATGCAACACGTCAAGCTGGTGCTAAGGATGCCTATACGATTGAAGAGCCATTTGCGGCTGCTATCGGTGCAAACCTTCCTGTATGGGAGCCAACGGGCAGTATGGTAGTTGATATTGGCGGTGGTACTACAGAAGTAGCAATTATTTCTTTAGGTGGTATCGTTACGAGCATATCTATTCGTGTGGCTGGCGATGAAATGGACGAAGCAATTGTTACTTTTATCCGGAAAAATTATAACCTGATGATTGGTGAGCGTACTGCTGAAGCCATTAAAATGGAAGTTGGATCTGCTGGTGACCCGGATGGAATCGAAAATATGGAAATCCGCGGCCGGGACTTATTAACCGGTTTGCCGAAAACAATTGAAATCACAGCGAAGGAAATTGGTGTTGCTTTAAAAGATACTGTCTATGCAATTGTAGAGGCTGTGAAAAACACATTAGAAAAAACACCTCCAGAGCTTGCTGCAGATATTATGGACCGTGGAATTGTTTTAACAGGCGGAGGAGCGCTGCTTCGAAATCTGGACAAGGTGATTAGTGAAGAAACTAACATGCCTGTACTTATTGCAGAAAATCCACTTGATTGTGTGGCTATCGGTACTGGAAAAGCGCTAGACCATATCCAACTATTCAAAAACAAAGCAAAAGAATCAAGATAACAAATAAAAAAGGTAGTGTTAAATCAACTCACACATTTAACACAGACATTAAAATAGAGGTGTATAATCATGCCACAGTTCTTTTTGAATAAACGATTGATCGTTTTGCTGGTAAGCATTATTGTTCTCGTGGCATTGATTGGGTTTTCGTTAAGGGAGAGAAGTAAACTATCCTGGCCGGAACAGTTCTTAAAGGATACTGTCGGCTTGGTTCAATCCCTGGTTTCAAAGCCTGCTCATTTAGTTGCAGGTTTCTTTGAAAATCTTCAGGACTTGCAAAATACATATGAAGAGAATAAAGAATTAAAGTCACGGCTGGAGAAACTTGTTAGCCTTGAAGCACAGGTACATGAGCTTGAAAAGGACAATAATGAGCTGCGTGATATTCTCGGTGAAGAAGAGACCCTGAGTGATTTTGAACCTTTACAGGCAACAGTAATAGGTAGAAACCCTGATCGTTGGCATGAAATGATTATTATCAATAAAGGAAAAACAAATGGTATTAAGAAAAATATGGCGGTTGTCACTGCCCATGGCTTGATTGGCAAGGTAAAAACAGTCAATCAATTTAGTTCAACGGTCCAATTGTTAAGTGCAATGGATCCAAAAAATCGGATTTCTGCAATCGTCCAAGGTGAGACGGATGTTTTTGGACTGGTCGAAGGCTACGATAAAGAGAAAAAAGCGTTGTTAATAAAAGCGATCCCTTCAGGGGTGGAAATTAAAAAAGGACAAAATGTCATCACCTCCGGTTTAGGTGGAGTCTTTCCTAAGGGCCTACAAATTGGGAAAGTCATTGATGTTAAGCCGGACGAATATGGATTGAACCAAACAGCTTTAGTGGATCCGGGTGCGGATTTCTATGATTTGGAAAATATTATTGTGATCACACGATCGATGGCTCAGCCTAATGAAAGTGATATGGGCGAAACCGAAGGGAAGGAGGAGGATTTGTGAAGAAATTCCTACTTCCTCTTTTGTTTCTCTTCCTTTTCTTATTAGAGAGTATTTTCGTCCAATATATTCCGCCAGAGGTCTTTGGGCACAACTACATTTTGGCGCCGCATTTTCTATTCGCAGGAATATTGTTTTTGACCATTTATACGGGCAGAAAATATGGAATCATCTATGCAGCCATTTTTGGTCTGTTATTTGATATTGTTTGGATTGAAATTATTGGTATTTACTTATTCCTATTTCCATTCATTGCATACCTTATTTCAAAAATTATGCACGTGCTGCAGACTAATATTATTGTCGCATTTTTAGTATCTTTAGTGGGGATTGCCTTACTTGAATTAGGAGTTTATGAAATGGACTTTTTAATCCATATCACTACTCTTAAAATTATGAGTTATCTTGAGATGCGTTTTTATCCTACCCTCATTCTAAATGCAATCTTTCTCTTAATCGCGGCGTACCCGTTAAAGCGTCATTTTGAAAGTTTTGCGGAAAGCTTGCGAGATGAATGATTTTTGTATTTCTTTTTAAAAAAGGAGAATACAGAAAGCGTGTCGAATTGTATAATAGAAGTGTGTCTTTGGATAGAAAAGGTATCTAATGTGTTTCTTATTATTTGAGGTGAGTTTTCTCCATGAAAAAGCGGCAAAATGTTACGATTAAAGGTACGAAGGATGGAATTGTCCTTCATCTTGATGATAGCTGTTCCTATTATGAGCTGAAAAAAGAGCTCGATGAAAAACTATCTGAAAATCAAAGAACTCAGGCTGAGCGTCAATTAACACCTGTTAAAGTAGATGTGGGCAACAGGTATTTGACTGACGCTCAGCGTGAAGAAATAAAAGACCTTATCCGTCAAAAAAAGGATTTAGTGGTCGATAAAATTGAATCAAACGTTGTCACACGAGCCGAAGTAGACAAGCTGAAAGCGGAAAACGAAGTCGTTACCGTTGCTCGTATCATCCGCTCTGGACAAGTATTAGAAGTTCCAGGAGATTTACTGCTCATTGGCGATGTAAATCCAGGTGGAACCGTAATAGCAGGCGGCAATATTTTTATCATGGGATCGTTAAAGGGAATAGCCCATGCAGGGGTTTTTGGCAATGATCAAGCGGTTATTACTGCATCTAGCATGCAGCCGTCACAGCTTAGGATTAGTGATTGTCTAAACCGTGCGCCTGATAACGCCAAAAATAATGAAAAACGTGAAATGGAATGTGCGTACATCGACGATAACCATCAAATCATCGTAGATAGATTGCAAGTTTTAATAAATTTAAGGCCTAATTTAACGAGATTAGAAGGGGGACATTAATGTGGGAGAGGCAATAGTAATTACATCCGGTAAGGGCGGCGTCGGAAAAACCACGACTTCTGCTAATATAGGTACAGCATTGGCCCTTCAAGGAAAAAAGGTATGTTTAGTAGATACAGATATTGGCCTTCGAAATTTAGATGTCGTAATGGGGCTGGAAAATCGAATTATTTATGATCTTGTAGATGTAGTAGAAGGTAGATGTAAAATCCACCAAGCACTCGTTAAGGATAAGAGATTTGAAGATTTATTGTATTTGCTGCCAGCAGCGCAAACAGTTGATAAGTCAGCGGTTAAGCCAGAACAGATGCACAAACTAATTAATGAACTTAAGCAAGACTATGACTATATTGTTATTGATTGCCCTGCAGGAATTGAGCAAGGCTTCCAAAACGCCATTGCAGGTGCTGACCGTGCCATTGTCGTCACAACCCCTGAAGTATCAGCTGTCCGTGACGCTGATAGAATCATAGGATTACTCGAGAAATCGCAGACAATCGAGCCTCCGAAATTAGTGATTAACCGAATTCGCAATCATATGATGAAAAGCGGCGATATGCTGGATGTAGATGAAATCACTGCACATCTATCTATAGAGTTAATTGGAATCGTCGCAGATGACGAGGAAGTCATTAAGGCATCCAATCACGGCGAACCGATTGCCTTGAATCCTAATAGTAAGGCGTCCATCGCTTACCGAAATATCGCTCGACGTATTTTAGGGGAATCGATCCCGTTGCAGCCGCTAGAAGAAGCGAACAAAAGCGTTTTTGGGAAAATTAAGAAGTTTTTTGGTGTTAGATAATATATAGACCTGTTCACTAAATTGTGGACAGGCTATTTTTTATAGCTCGTTTTGGTAATATTTGGCTATAAGTCCAAAGTGGTGGCAAAAAAGTCCAAAACTATTAAAAAAAGGTCCATAACCCCAAGAAAATAGTCCAAAACCACTAAAAAGTAGTCCAAATCTATATGAAAAAAGTCCATAATCCAAAAACACCAATACCAGTTAAAAATTTGCAGTCAAGTCATACAAACAAGAGTGTCTTTGGTAAAATTAAAAAGTTCTTTGGTATTAGATTATAAATAAATATGCCTGTTCACTTCAAGTGGACAGGCCTTTTAGTGTTCCTAGCATTTTAATATTCAAGCAATTGAACAGTGAGTGCGGCTCTAATATAACGTGGCAGTTTGCCTCTATGAGCATGCATATCAGAAATATAAATACCAATTGCATCTCCAGCATACAAATAAGCTTGAACAATTATTCCCGTGCCGGTACTTATCCCGTTTGCTCCAAAGGTAGAACCTATCAGTGGGTCGGATCCGTCAGGTAGACGGTTGATGTTGAATACTGCCGACTGTTCTTCTTCCAAAATAACGGATACATCTGCTGTAATCTGATAAACACCAGATTTGTAAACAGTAATTTGATTTGCTGCAATGTCAGGTCTAGTATTTTGAAAGGGCCCGGCTATATTAAAATCTATTAGGTTTCCAGCCGCAAGAGGCATAATTTTACTGTCAGGAAGATCTTCTTTATATAGGGATCCATAAGTAAATGGCTTTACATTTTTAGTTCTCATATGTTTCCACCTTGGTTTAATATGCAATGTTAACTGCCTAATTCTTCACACTTAATCAGTTGAGGATATGAAACTCCCCGAGAAATGGAGTAGACCATTGCTTGCTTTGAAGACAATTCTTTAATAAGAAATTCTACTTGAGGTGTTAGTTCCAGCGTTCCACAAGTATAAAAATCTAATGACACGTACTTCTCTTCTGGCCATGTATGAATGGATAAATGGGATGTTGATAAAACCAGTACCCCTGTCACACCTTGTGGCTGAAATTGGTGGAAGTAAGAGTATAGAATCTCCATATTTGCATCAAGAGCCGCTTTTTTACACATTTCTTCTAAAAATTTAACGTCATTTAAATGGGAAGAATCACACTCAAATGCGTCAATGATAATATGCTTTCCTTCTTTGGTCGAAGCTTTGGTCAAAACCTCATCATTCCCCTCCGTTTTCATTTGTAAGTTATGGTATGAGATTTCTTGAAAAATAAATTGTACAGTTGTCCTAGTGTTATAGAAATAATACTTTTCTTGCACAAAAGAGGCTATACTCATTAAGCAGGATATTAAGAGTAGAGCAATTTTTTGTAAGTTACCTTCTGAGTTCTTGTTTATAAATTTCATGTAATTTTAAATTAGATAAGGTATTCATGTGTGAGTTTTCCCGAACAGATCGGTACTTAGATGGAAAGACAAATAAGCTAGATAGGTCTTCAGGCAGTGTTTGATACGGGACAAATACTTTTCTGTTCTGTAAATTCAGATGTTTCTTTGATGCCAGATGAAATCCCCAATCCCCGAACGAAGGAACTTCGGTATGGTAACTCCGGATATTCATTCCAGTCCCTTTAAGTGATAATCCGATGCTCCAGTAAACAAAGGGTGCATACTCTGGTGAATGTGATTGACAGACTAGAATGCCATCTTCCGTTAGTAGATTGGATAATTTGCTAAAGAATTCTACCGTATACAATCGGCTCAAAATCTCATCGCCAGGATCTGGTAAGTCCACAATGATGACATCATAGGGTTCCTTTTGTTCCTTTTGAAAAACCTGAATATCCTTTTGATGAACAGTTACTCGCTTATCATGGAGTGCTCTTCCATTTAAGGAAGCTACTTTAGGTATATTACGGGCTATGTGGATCATCAATGGGTCGAGGTCCACTAAGTCTATATGCTTTACGTCTGGGTATTTAAGGGCTTCACGAATGGCAAACCCATCACCGCCTCCGGCAATCAGGATACGGTCTCGTTTTTGTGCAAATGTAAGGGCTGGATGAACCAGTGCCTCATGATAGATTTGTTCATCTAGAGAACTAAACTGAAGCTGTTTGTCTAGATATAGACGTACATCTTTTGTCTCCAAAACTTTTACATGATCCCCTCTGGTTCCACCATCATAAAGTATACGATGGGAATTGGAGAGCAGATGACGAAGTTCTTTCACGTCTTCCGAACCTTGCTCTTTATTCTGAAGGAATCCACATAGGCGTAAGCACTTTAATGAGTTGACAACAGCTTGTTTTTTGAATGACAATAACCGCTGCGAAAAAGTAAACCATGTTTTTAGATTTTTTGGTAATGAACGGTTTTGGACATCTATTTTCTCTCTACACCATCTTAGAACTTTCTTCCCCGCGAGGTGAAATCCACATTCTCCAAACCATGGGACGTTGACATGATAGCTGAGGGTATAAAGGGATGCGCTTTGTATTGTTTTATCAATACTCCAGAATATCAACGGAGTGTCTTCAGGCGAAGCGGACTGCGAAATCAATATACCGTCATCGGTTAGGAGATTGGATAATTTTCGAAAGAATTCTGTTGTGTACATTTTGCTTATTTCCTTGGTTTCTGGATCAGGAAGATTAGCGATGATCACATCAAATGGCTGTTGTTCTTTCTTGAAGAAGTCATGAATGCTGCTCTTTATGATTTGAACACGTCTATTGATAAAAGAACTTTCGTTTATCTCAGAAATTTCTTGTGTTGTCTGCGCAGCTAAAAGGGTTTCAGCAGATAGGGGTAATAAACTAACGTGGGAGACATCTGAATATTTGAGAACTTCGCGCAATGCCATTCCGCATTCATCACCGATTATTAAGACACGTTCGTGCTTGTCAGATAAAACAAAAGCCGGATGAACAAGTGCTTCGTAATAAATCCGTTCATCCATGGAATTCCACACTAATTGATTGTTCCTGTATAAACGGATATTCTTCGTTTCTATCAAAAGCACGTCCTGAAATGGACTTTTCCCCTCAAAAAGAATTTGGTGAGGACCCTTTAATAATTGCTCTAACTCAATTAAATCGTAAACATCACCACGAAAGGTGTCTTGGTTGTGGCTGGTAGACAATATTCTTCACCTCTATTAATTAACTTACAGCCATTATATGGAGAAGGAAAAAAAACGTGTGGCTTATCCAATTATCCTTGTCTAATTATATGTAGGCAGGAGTATATTTTTTAAGATTTGGGTGATTAACATCCTTCCGAAAGCGGAGTCTTAATTTTATCGGATAGTCATACTCTGTGAGACAACCTCATAGACTTGTACAAAAAGCTGTCTAAAGGTTGGTGGATAAAATGCGGTCTACACCAGAGGAAATACGACGACGAATCGCAAAGCGAAAACGAGAAAATGGTGGTTCATCAGGAAAAGGCCCTGAAAGAGAAATAAGCTGGCCGGGGGACGATGAAAAATATGGTTTTAACAATTTTTCTTCCTATGACCCAGGCAAGGATGAAGTCGTTCATCCTTTATTTAAAAAGGAAGTCTTCATCTTCAAGATTTTGGCATCCGCTGTTTTATTTCTTGTAATTGCTATTATGTTCCGAGAAAACTCAGCAACATTTGCTCCAGCGAAGGATTTTGTAATGAAGACAATGGAGCAGGATTTTAAATTTGCCACAGTATCAAAATGGTACGAGGATCAATTCGGTAAACCATTAGCACTTCTGCCTTTTTCAGAGGATGGGAAAGTAGAAGATAAAAACGTTGTTGAGAAAGACCATGATATCCCTGTGTTTTCAGGGAAGGTCCTCGAGAACTTTGAAAAAAATGGGCAGGGCATCATGATTGAAACAACAAAGGGCGCTACCGTTGAAGCCATGAAAGAGGGAAATGTCATGTTTGCGGGCGTTAAGGAAGATACGGGTAAGACCGTCATTATCCAGCACGCAGATCAGACACAATCCACGTATGGTAATCTCGATGAAATTAAGGTTAGTTTATATGAATTTATCGAGACAGAAACCATCGTAGGTACAGCCTCGGAATCAGCTGGAGAAGACAAAACGAAGGGCACCTATTATTTTTCCATCAAAAAGGGCGATGATTTCATCGATCCGATACAGGTGATTCGCTTTGAGTAGAGTCATTAATTTATTACAACATGTATATATCCATCCCTTGTTATGGATTGTCATCGCGATATCAATTGCTACAGCACATTTCCTCGAGCTCTGCCTGTTAATCGCCATCATTTTTGTTCACGAAATGGGGCATGCTGCTGCGGCTTCTTTTTTTTCTTGGAGAATAAAAAAAATCACCCTCCTCCCCTTTGGAGGGGTGGCTGAAATGGAGGAGCACGGAAACCGGCCGTTGAAGGAAGAGGCTATTGTTGTTCTCGCAGGCCCTATTCAGCACATCTGGATGGTAGCAGCAGCTTACGCACTATTTTCCTTTGATTTTATTTCTGAGGATTTGTTTTTTTTATTTTTTAACTACAACATTATGATTTTTATCTTTAATATGTTTCCGGTTTGGCCGCTAGATGGCGGAAAGCTTATTTTTATGCTACTTTCGTTGAAAAAATCATTTCCCATAGCCCACCGGTTAACACTAATCATTTCTTTTTTCAGCATTGGAATCTTTTCGGTAGTAACACTGCTAGCCGCTCCGCAACAAATAAATGTCTGGATTATCGTAGGCTTCTTACTATTCTCGCTCTACCATGAATGGAAGCAGCGCCGATATATTTTTATGAGGTTTTTACTCGAACGCTACTATGGTAAGAAAAGCGACCTCCATGCACTGAAACCAATCCAGGCGAATGAGCAAGACTTGCTAATCGACGTGCTAGAAAAATTTCAAAGAGGCTGCAAGCACCCAATTATTATTGAAAGCGATGGCAAAGAAAAAGGGATGTTAGACGAAAACGAACTACTGCATGCGTATTTTTCAGAAAAACGATTAACCGATAAAATCAGCGACCTTCTTTTTTCATACTAATTAGGTATAATAGGAACAACAAGAAAAAAGTGAGGAAGTTCGATTGGAAAAGTTAATTATTAATGCACTATCAAGAGAAAAAAGATTTGCTCATATTCGGAATAATACAGTTGAAGGAATTATATTTGACCGACCAGAGCAGCGATCTCTGGTCGGTAATATTTATTATGGGACTGTAACTAAGGTGTTGCCAGGGATGAACGCAGCATTTATTGATATTGGCGAGGAGAAGAATGCTTATTTACATCGAGATGTGCTTGCATCATATGTTTTATCGCCAGAGCGGAGTATCGATAAGGAGAAGAAAAGTGTAACTACCTATGTTCACCAGGGACAAAAGCTTATAGTACAAGTTGATAAGGACGCAACTGGTCCAAAAGGGGCAAGAGTGACAGGGATTATTGAGATAACTGGAGACAACCTTATTTATATGCCGCAAGGCCGTTATGTGGCAATCTCTAAAAAGATAGTCGAGGAAAAGGAATTCCTACGCAATTTAGGGATGAAATTGAAAAGTGAAGATGAGGGACTTATTTATCGTACATCAAGCACTGCTGCCACAGAAGAGGAAATAGCAAAGGAATTAAACAGCTTACGAAGTAAATATGCTGAAATTCTCGAGAGAGCAGCAGTTATTAAAAAGTCGGGAATCTTATTTCAAAATGATACCTTCACTGAAATGGTCTTTGATTCGATAAATAAAATGACCTCAGGTGAAGTATTTGTTGATGACCTTTCCTTAAAAAAGGTAATCGAATCTAGAAACCCTATTTTAAAAGTTACCTATTATAATGGTAAAGAAAATATCTTCACAGTTCATCGAATTGAGCATGAAATTGATAAAGCACTAAAGCGAATCGTCTGGCTCGACAATGGTGCTTATTTAATCTTTGATGAAACCGAGGCCATGACGATTGTCGACGTGAATACCGGGAAGTTTTCCGGTAAAATGGATTATCAGGATACAGTGGTGAAAACAAATACACTAGCTGCTATCGAAGTTGCTCGACAACTTAGGCTCCGTGATATTGGCGGGATTATCCTTATCGACTTCATTGATATGAAAAACGAAAAGGACAAGCGTTACATACAGGAAACGATAGAAAAAGAATTTCAAAAGGATAAAACCAGGACGAAGATTATCGGATTTACTGCCCTGGGAATCCTTCAGTTAACGAGAAAGAAAACAAAGGTATCACTATCGGAAGCTCTTCAGGAAAAATGTCCGGTTTGCGAAGGGACAGGTAAAATATTAAGTGCAGAGACAATAGCATTCCGACTAGAGCGGGAATTATTAGAACACCGAAATTCAGATGCTGAAGCGGTATTAGTTGAAACAACACAAGCTGTAATAGATGAAATCGCACCACATCTTGGTATGTTAGAAGAATGGCTGAAATTCAAAGTGTATTTTTTAATCCAGTCATCTATCTCTCATTACTATGTAGTAAAACAATTTGGGAATCATACTGAGATTGCACAAAAAGCTAGCGAACCCTATTGACACTAACGCCTATATCATGATAAAATTTTCAATGTTATGTTTGTAGCACCCGTGCTACAACCGCACAGGACAGGTATTAAGCTGGATGCTTATGCATTTGCGCCTGTATATGGCGAGTCTGAGTTTATAAGGAGGTGCAGTTATGTACGCAATTATCGAAACAGGTGGTAAGCAAATCAAGGTAGAAGCTGGTCAAGCTATCTACATTGAAAAGCTTAACGCAGAAGCAGGCGAAACAGTTACATTTGATAAGGTATTATTCGTTGGCGGTGAAAATGTAAAAGTAGGAAGCCCGGTCGTTCCAGGTGCTACAGTTACAGCTAAAGTTGAAAAACAAGGTCGCGCTAAGAAAATCATCGTTTTCAAATACAAAGCGAAGAAAAACAACCGTAAAAAGCAAGGTCATCGTCAGCCATACACTAAAGTTGTGATTGAAGCAATCAACGCGTAAGGTGTTGGTTAATAGATGATTAATATTACGATTAATCGTACTGAATCCGAATTCATTCATTCATTTATAATAAGTGGTCATGCATTTTTCGCTGATCGGGGAAAGGATATCGTCTGTGCAGGCGCATCCGCAGTATCCATCGGTGCAATCAATGCTGTGCACGCCTTAACTGGTGTCACGCCTGAGATTGAACAGGGAGACGGCTTTCTCCGCTGTGTTGTTCCAGAGAAACTTTCGGAAGACATAAATGAGAAGGTTCAGCTTCTTCTTGAAGGTATGATTATATCATTACAAACGATTGAAGAAGAGTACGGAAAGCACATAAAAATTACCTTCAAAAAGTAGGAGGTGGAATAAATGTTATTAAAATTAGATCTTCAGTTGTTTGCATCTAAAAAGGGAGTAGGTTCGACTAGAAACGGACGTGACTCTCAAGCAAAACGCCTTGGCGCTAAGCGTGCAGATGGTCAGTTCGTATCTGGTGGTTCAATCCTTTACCGTCAACGCGGTACAAAGATTTACCCAGGTGAAAACGTAGGCCGTGGAGGAGACGACACTCTTTTTGCAAAAATCGACGGCGTTGTGAAATTCGAACGTTTTGGTCGTGACCGTAAAAAAGTGAGCGTTTATCCAGTAGCTCAAGAAGCGTAAGCATTCAGAGAAAACTCTAACCTGATTGGTTAGGGTTTTCTTTTTTAACTAAAGAGGAAAAAATACCCAATTATAAGCTCCAATTTGACCTCCTATGAAAAGCCTCATAATACCTCAAATGGAAAACATTCACGCAAAATTGCTTACTCATGTGAACTTTTTTGATATACTAACATCAAATAGTTTTACGAGACCCTAGCTAGGAGTGCGATTATGGACAAAGAATGGGATATCGTTGAAGTGCTGCGGCACTCACGGCATGATTGGCTGAATAGGCTGCAGTTAATCAAAGGCAACTTGGATTTAAATAGAATTGACCGGGCAAAAGAATATATAAATGAAATTGTAATCGAGGCACAGCATGAATCGAGGTTGTCGAATCTTCGTCTGCCAAAATTTGCCTCTTTGCTCTTGAAATTAAATTGGGAGAGGCATTTATTTCTGCTTGAATATGAGGTTATTAACGATTTAGAGGCAGTGGAAATAAATGATAACATTCTCTCGAATTGGACAAAATCCTTCTTTATTTGCTTAGATCAAGCGATTGAGGCGTTTCAAGAAAATCATTTATCAATAACAATTCAACCGCAATCAGATGGAGTTCGTTTCTTTTTTGATTTTAGCGGAATAATAATAAAAAAAGAACTGATTGAACAATTCCTGAACTCCTCTGAAATACAGTGTGTAGTTAAGGAATTCTCAGAAAACGAATTGAGTTTAGAAGTCTTTATGCCGATAGTATAAGCTTGTATTCCATTCGTTTGTCAGTCAAATCAGGAGGATTCACATGTTTGTCGATCAAACGAAGATTTACGTAAAAGGCGGAGACGGCGGTAATGGAATGGTCGCGTTTCGCCGTGAAAAATATGTACCAATGGGTGGACCTGCTGGCGGAGACGGCGGTAAAGGTGCCAATGTTGTTTTTGAAGTAAATGAGGGTTTGCGTACATTAATGGATTTCCGTTATCAGCGCCATTGGAAAGCCCCGCGTGGTGAGCATGGCATGTCCAAAAATCAGCACGGTAAAAATGCCAAAGATATGATTGTTAAGGTACCACCAGGCACAGTCGTTATGGATGCAGAAACAAAAGAAGTTATTGCTGATCTAGTTGAGAATGGTCAACGTGCCATTATTGCTAAAGGCGGGCGAGGTGGAAGAGGGAATTCCCGTTTCGCGACCCCTTCAAATCCGGCGCCAGAGTTGGCTGAAAATGGCGAACCAGGTCAAGAGCGTGATGTTATCCTTGAATTAAAGCTGCTTGCTGACGTTGGACTTGTAGGCTTCCCAAGTGTTGGGAAATCCACTTTGTTATCAGTCGTTTCTTCTGCAAAACCTAAAATCGCTGAATATCATTTTACAACGATTGTTCCAAACCTTGGAATGGTTGAAACCGAAGATAACAGAAGTTTTGTAATGGCAGACTTGCCTGGATTAATTGAAGGTGCAAGTGAAGGTGTAGGACTTGGCCATCAATTTTTACGTCATATTGAAAGGACACGTGTAATCGTTCATGTCATTGATATGGCTGCGATAGAAGGCCGCGATCCATATGAGGATTACCTGACAATTAATAAGGAGTTAGAAGAGTATAATCTCCGCTTAACCGAGCGTCCGCAAATTATTGTTGCCAATAAAATGGACATGCCGGAAGCGGAAGAGAATCTGCAAAAGTTTAAAGAGCGATTAGAAGAAGATTTTCCGATTTTCCCGATTTCTGCATTATCAAGAAAAGGCTTGAGAGAGCTATTATTTGCGATTGCAGACAAAATCGAGCAAACTCCTGAATTTCCTCTTGATCATGAAGAAGAAGATACAGGTGTTAATCGAGTTCTTTACAAGCATGAGGCAGATCCTGAGGCCTTCTATATTACAAGAGAACCAGATGGATCATTTGTAATTTCAGGAGAAAAGGTTGAAAAACTGTTTAAGATGACTAATTTCCAAACAGAAGAATCTGTTCGCCGCTTTTCAAGACAGCTTCGTGGTCTAGGAGTAGATGAGGCCTTAAGGAAAAAAGGTGCAAAAGATGGAGATACCGTTAAATTATTAGAATTCGAATTTGAATTTGTTGAATAGGAAATAAGAGGAATTTGGGGATTCTAGCTGAAGCGCCCAGATACGTTCAAATGGGCGCTTACGCTTTTCGATCAGGTGGGGATAGAGATGAAAAATGAAAAATTCGATAAGAAATTTTATTTAATAAGAGAAGATGTCTTGCCTGAAGCCATGAAGAAAACACTTGATGTAAAAGAAATGCTAGAAAGAGGTAAGGCTGAATCTATTTGGGATGCTGTACAACAAGTAGACTTAAGCAGAAGTGCCTATTATAAATACAGGGATACTGTATTTCCTTTTTCAACAGTGGTAAAGGAACGCTTAGTTACACTCTTTTTCCATCTCGAAGATCGTTCAGGAACATTGTCTAAGCTGCTAGGTGTAGTTGCTTCCTCTGGCTGCAATGTATTGACGATACATCAAACTATACCGCTGCAGGGAAGAGCAAATGTTACACTTTCGCTAAATACCACCGAGATTTCAACAGATATAGATGATCTGCTTTCGGAATTACGCAAGCTGGAATTTGTAGAAAAAGTAGAAGTGCTTGGAACAGGCGCATAAAGAATAGCAGCAGAGAGATTTTTTTGTTAGGGAGTGAGAGAAATCATGAAAGTTGGTTTTTTAGGACCAAAGGCAACCTTCACTGAATTAGCGGTGAAAAAGGTTTTTCGTGGAGTTGAACTTGAACCGTACCGAACGATTCCAGAATCCATGGATGCCGTTGTCAGTGAAAAAGTAGACCTAGCGGTTGTTCCCATTGAGAATACCCTTGAAGGAACAGTAAATATAACAATAGATTACTTAACCCATGTGGTTCAATTGCCGATTGTCGGAGAAATTACCATTCCGATTAAGCAGCATTTAATGGTTCACCCTGATAATCGGGAAAATTGGCAGAATGTTCAGAAGGTGTATAGTCACTCTCATGCGATTGCCCAATGTCATAAATTCTTACATACTCAGTTTCACGGGATTCCTTATGAGAATATCAGTTCCACGGCTGCTGCAGCGAAAATGGTGATGGACCACCCTGAATTGCGAATTGCAGCCATTGCCAATGAATTGGCAGCAGAAGAATATGGATTGTCGATTGTTCAACGTAATATTCATGACTTTGATCATAACCATACTCGCTTTTTCGTTTTATCAGAAAAAGGGCTGGATTTTGAGGAACTTAGCGGCTCCTCCCATTATAAAACAACCCTGATGGTCACACTTCCAACCGATAAAGCTGGAACACTGCATATGGTCCTTTCAGCCTTTGCTTGGCGAAAAATAAACCTGTCTAAGATTGAATCAAGACCGATGAAAACTGGAATAGGTAATTATTTTTTCATTATTGATTTGGAAATGAAGCTGGACGAGGTATTGATACCAGGCGCAATGGCCGAGCTCGAAGCACTAGGCTGTGGAGTTACATTATTGGGAAGTTACCCATCAAAAGTGGTGGAATTAAACTAAAGTACCGGGCATATGCTCGGTACTTTTTCGTATTTAGTATTCAATTAAAAAGCCAGCTTCCTTCAAAGCGGTTTCGGCTTTGTCTAAGGTTTGGACATTGGATGCTGCGATTGTATGGAGATGAATGCCCCCTGTTAGCTCCGATAATAACGATGCCCTCGTCGTTTGGATATTTTCCAAAAATTGTTTGACCTCTTGGCGATTAGATACCATAATAGACGCCGTTAAATCCCCGTATACCGCATGTTCAACTTTTACATCCTTTACCAATACACCATGATCGACGAGTAAATTTAACTCTTTTTCCGTGTCATCTGGTATGTGCCTGCAGGCGATGGTCCGTTCAAATAATGGGTCGCCTGTGTTTTGTTTAAAATACAAATAGCCTTGGCTTGTTGCGATGATCGGCTCATCTTTTGCTTTCAGGAGCGTTATATCCCCGACAATTACCTGTCTGCTCACATTTGTCCGTGTTGCTAACTCACTTCCAGTAAGCGGCACTGGACTATCTTTAAGCGACTCTAAAATGAAAGCTCTCCTTTCATCGCCTAATATCTTCTTTTGCTCAGCCATAAAAACCTCCTCGTAATCCTACTCCATATTCTAGCATAAATTCTATAGTTTAAAATTTTTTATGATATCTACAATAGTTTCCCCAAGCTTTACGACATCTTCCCTCTTGGTTGAATTTCCAAACGATATTCGAATAAATTCCTTGGCCTCTTTTGGGGTTAATCCTAAGGCTTGTGTCACCTTTGCTGGGGATTGCATGCCAATTTGACAAGCACTTCCTGTTGAAATTGCGAACCCATTCCGATTACATTCTAACATCATCCATTGTCCTTCAATCCTAGAAATCCTTAAACCAATTATTGAAGGTAATTGTGACACAGACTCCGCCTGATGAATATGGACAAATTCCTTAATAGGATTAAGCGACTCCATAAAAGCTGCACGAAACTCTAAAAATTTATCGTAATTTTGCTCCATATTCCCATGTATCTTTTGAGCAGCAGCTGTCATTGCTGCAATCGCAGGGACATTAACAGTTCCTGGTCTAAATCCTTTTTCATGTGAACCGCCCGGAAAAAATGGTCTCCAGGAAATAGCTGGGTCTATATAAACACCGCCAACCCCTTTTGGACCATAAATTTTATGACCAGAGAATGAAAAACTGCTAACAAGCTGGATAAGACTTCGCACATCAATTTTTCCAAAAGATTGAACAAAATCGCTGTGAAAATAGATGTCATGCTCCCGGCAAATTCGCGCTATTTCTTCAATTGGCTGAATGGTCCCAATCTCCGAATTAACATGCTGGAGGGCCACCAATACGGTTTCCGGAGTAATGTTACGCTCCAATTCTGCTACATCAATGAGACCTGAAGAATTTAGGGGTAAGTAGGTAATACTGTAGCCATCTAACCTGTTGAGAACTCCATGGATAGAAGAGTGCTCAGCCAACCCAGCAATAATGTGCTTTCCAGGTTTTTTAGGCGCAGATAATAAGGCCTCAATGGCTAGAAAATTCCCCTCAGATCCACCACTTGTAAAGTACAGCCCCTTTTTATTAATTCCTAAAAGATTTGCCAGCTCTTCACGGCAATTCTCTAGTAAGTCCTGTGACTGTCCTCCGATATCATGGAGGGAGCTGGAATTCCCAAAATACTCAGTTGAAGCCTGTACAAACACCTCTGCAGCTTCAGGATCTAACGGAGTGGTAGCAGCAAAATCAAAATATATCATAGTAATCTCCAATATTAGTATTTTTGAACATTAGATAGCTGTCTAGCTCCAGCGCCTAGGGGCTCGGGGTCATAAGCCAATCCGTCAAGAAGGTTAAAGAACAACCTTCTCGCCGGCTCGTCTTATGCCTGTCGCCCCTGAGCAAGGCGCTTCCGCTTTTCAAATAAAAAATTTCTTGTATTTAGTTTAAATCTATGTAAATATAGATGTCAAGACACCTGTTAATCCAGGAGGCAATATGATGACAAATAATGATGTGTTAATTTTAGGAAGTGGGATAGCTGCACTGCAGTTAGCCTCGCTTTTAAATAAGGATTTAAATGTGAGGATACTCACAAAGGGAAAAGTAAGAACAGCCAATTCTTATCTGGCCCAAGGCGGTATTGCAGCTGCAATTGGCGAGCATGATCACCCTGCTAAACATATTGCAGATACGCTTGAAGCAGGAAGCTATCATAATAATCAAGAAGCAGTCGAGCAAATCATTCATGCTGCACCTGAGCTAATTAAGTTCATTTCTGAACAAGGATCTGTTTTTGATAAAAATCAAAACGGTGAATTGCTTTTAGGAATGGAAGGGGCACATAGCGAAAAGCGAATTGTTCATGGCGGCGGTGACGCGACAGGTAAAAACGTGGTTGAGTTTCTTATCAGCACGCTGAAAGAAAATGTCACCATTGATGAAAACGTATTTGTTTATGAATTATTGCTGGATTCCAAGAAACGCTGTATTGGTGTCAAAGCGAAGGAACAGGATGGAACAATTAAGCACTACTACAGTACTAATACTATTCTAGCAACTGGCGGTTGTGGACAATTGTTTACCTATACTTCAAATGCCGCAACAGTCAACGGCGATGGAATCGCAATGGCTTATCGAGCAGGAGCTGAGATTGTTGATATGGAGTTTATTCAATTCCATCCAACACTTCTATACCTAAATGGTGAAACAAAAGGGTTGATTTCGGAAGCGGTTCGCGGAGAGGGTGCCATCCTTGTTACCGATGACGGCACGCCAATCATGGAAGGGGTACATCCTCTCAAGGATCTTGCGCCAAGGCATATTGTTTCACAGAAAATATATGAATATCTTAAAAATGGCAACAATGTATATTTAGATATTAGTAATATAGAAAACTTTAAGGATCGTTTTCCTTCGATTACCTCCATTTGCGAGGAAAATGGACTTCAGTTATCAGAGGGAAGAATTCCAGTAGCTCCCGGAAGTCATTTTTTAATGGGTGGAGTTAAAACAGATTTAGTCGGACGAACTTCAATTAATGGACTATATGCGATTGGCGAGGCTGCCTGCACAGGTTTGCACGGTGCTAACCGACTGGCAAGTAATTCTTTATTAGAAGGTTTATATATGGGAGAAGAGCTTTCCAAATGGTTAAATGAGTCAGCATTAAAAAAAATCCAGGGGAAAGTGCTAAATGCTCCTTATATTTCACAAGAAAAAGTAATCTTACCAGACATACAACAAATAAGGGATTGTATGATGGAGCGGGTTGGAATTGTCCGGGATGCTGTTAATCTTCAAAAACAAAAAGCTTGGATAAATCGTATTAATATCCACCAAATCGATAATCTTGACGCCTATTCTTTTGAAGAGATGACGAAGATTTTCATGCTGATTACCGCGACTTTAATTACTGAATCTGCTTTGAAGCGAACAGAAAGCCGCGGCGGTCATTATCGAAGTGATTACCCAGCGGAAGATAATCTACATTGGTTAAATAAAACCATTATTCATAAAAATAGCCAGGAAATGGAGAGAAACCATGAACACATTGAAACTGCGCTCGCAACTTGAGCAATTTTTTATAGAAGATATTGGGGAACAGGATATTACATCTGATTTAATTTTTCCACATGATACAAAAGGGGAAATCGTTTTTCTCTCAAAGGATAATGGAATTTTCTGCGGAGAAGAGATTATAAAAACGGGTTTTAAGCTTTTAAATCAGGATATTGAAACGCAGGTTTTGGTGAAGGATGGTCAAGCCATTGAATATGGGCAGAAGCTGGCAACAGCCTCTGGGAAAATATCTGATCTGCTAAAAGGGGAAAGAGTGGTTCTTAACTTAATCCAAAGAATGAGTGGGATTGCGACCCTTACTAGAAAAGCGGTTGATACTCTAGATAGCGGTCATACAAAAATTTGCGATACCCGTAAAACGACACCCGGCTTAAGAATGCTTGAAAAGTTTGCTGTTACCACCGGAGGAGGCTTTAACCATCGTTTCGGCTTATACGATGGAATTATGATTAAAGATAATCATATTTCTTTTGCTGGATCCATTTCACATGCAGTAGAAAGTGTTCGAGCAAAGGCCGGTCATATGGTGAAGGTGGAGGTCGAAGTTGAAACAGAAGCACAGGTTAAGGAAGCTGTAAGCGCTGGTGCTGATGTCATTATGTTTGATAACCGGACACCGGAAGAAATTAAAGAACTAATTAAATTAGTACCAGCAGGATTCATTACCGAAGCTTCAGGCGGTATTCAATTGTCCAATTTAGCTGGTTATCGAGATACAGGTGTTGACTATATTTCACTCGGTTTCTTAACACATTCTTATAAAGCGCTTGATATTAGCGTCAAAGTCCTATGGAGCAAAGGGGAGGAATAAAGATGAGTTTTTTAGCGACGATGCAAAAAAATAAGATGATTCCTGAAAAATACAAACAAATGTCGAGGGAAGAGTTAGAAGCTAGAGTAATTGAAGTGAAAAATAAATTAGGTTCAAAACTTTTTATTCCAGGGCATCATTATCAAAAAGATGAAGTAGTCCAGTTTGCTGATGCAACAGGTGATTCTTTAAAGCTTGCTCAATTATCTGCTGAAAATAAAGACGCTGAATTTATTGTTTTCTGCGGTGTCCATTTTATGGCGGAAACGGCAGATATTCTAACCGATGAGAACCAAAAGGTTATTCTCCCAGATATGCGGGCAGGCTGCTCCATGGCAGACATGGCAGACCTAGATCAGACTGAAAAAGCATGGGAAATCCTGCAGGGAATCTTTGGTGACACAATTCTTCCATTAACTTATGTTAATTCTACAGCAGCGATTAAATCATTTGTTGGTGCTCATGGCGGTGCCAGCGTAACCTCTTCTAATGCAGAGACAATGGTAAAGTGGGCGTTCACCCAAAAAGAACGGATTTTATTTTTACCTGATCAGCACTTAGGTCGTAATACGGCTGCTGATTTAGGTATTGGTTTAGATGAAATGGCCGTATGGAATCCAATCACTCATGCACTTGAATACGAAGGCGATCCTTTAAAAATAAAAGTCATCCTTTGGAAAGGCCACTGTTCTGTTCATGAGAATTTTACGGTTCAGAATGTACATGATACACGCAGTCAATATCCTAATATGAAAATCATTGTGCATCCAGAGTGCCGCCGCGAAGTTGTGGAACTATCGGACATGGCTGGTTCAACGAGTTATATTATTAATGCGATTGAAAAGGCTGAGCCAGGTTCTGAGTGGGCAATTGGGACCGAGATGAATCTCGTCAATCGACTAATAAAAAATCACCCTGATAAAAAAATCATGTCCCTAAATCCGGCAATGTGTCCTTGTTTGACAATGAATCGAATTGATCTTCCGCATTTAGTGTGGAGCTTAGATACACTGGAAGATACAAATAATATTATTAAGGTTAGTCCTGAAATAGCGGAAAATGCGAAATTAGCGCTTGAACGTATGTTACAAAACGCATAATGATAAGATAGATGCAATTTTCACAAATTGCATCTATTTTTTTATTTTCGAGGGGTTGATTCATATTTTACCGAAAAAAAGCATAAGTTTTTCTGAAGAATGTTAGCACTTTGCCTATCATCACATAGAATATATGGACTTATGCATAGGAGGGAAATCAGAGTGAAGATCCATATCGTACAGAAAGGGGATACTCTTTGGAAAATCGCCAAGAAGTACGGCGTGAATTTTGAAGAGCTGAAAAAGATGAATTCACAGCTCAGCAACCCTGATATGATTATGCCCGGTATGAAAATAAAAGTCCCAACTTCAGGTGGAAATATAAAAAAAGAAGCGCCTATGGGAACACAGCCGGGGGCCACAATCAACTTAGGCGCCAAGAAAGAAATGCCGATTGCTGGGCAACCGTTTACCAAAGAGAAACCAAAAGAAATGCCGATTAAAACAGCTCCAAAGAAGGAGTTTCCAATAAAGGAAGCACCTATTAAAGCAGCGCCAATCAAAGAGGCTCCAAAAAAAGAAATGCCGATTAAAGCTGCGCCAATCAAAGAGGCTCCAAAAAAGGAAATGCCAATTAAAGCAGTACCAACTAAAGAAAAACCTGTAAAAGAAATTCCAATTAAAGAAGTACCTATTAAGGAAGCGCCAGTTAAAACACCAATTATGGAAGCACCAAAAACACCCTATACTCCAAAAATGCCCCTGCAAATCATCCCAGAAATCGATATTAACAACTACTATTTGAACAATATGACCAATATGGAGGTTAAACAGCCTGTTCTACCTCCAAAACCAGCAAACATACTTCCTGAAATAAAAGAGCCGGCAAAAGAAATGCCAGTTATGCCTGTACAAGAAGCACCAATGTCAAACCAGCTCCCTGTACAGCAGCAAATGCCACAAGATTTTTGTACACCAATGTCACCGATAATGCCAGGATCTGGATATTGTCCGCCGCCACCGAAATGGTGCCCGCCGCCACCTTGTCCGCCTGTAGGATTTATGCCATATCCTCAGGTTCAAGGAATGGCAATGCACCATATGCCTAATATGCTGCCTAATCAACCTGGACCAATGCCAGGTGTTGCCGGTGCAGAATATATGCCACATGGGTATGAGGATGAGTCTTCATCCTTTATGCCGCAATTACCGATGACAAACCCAATGGGCAGTCAAATGCCAATTGGCGGTCAAATGCCAGGAATGATGGGCCAAATGCCGATGGGCGGTCAAATGCCAGGAATGATGGGTCAAATGCCGATGGGTGGTCAAATGCCAGGAATGATGGATCAAATGCCGATGGGTGGTCAAATGCCAGGAATGATGGGCCAAATGCCGATGGGCGGTCAAATGCCAGGAATGATGGGCCAAATGCCGATGGGTGGTCAAATGCCAGGAATGGACCAAATGCCGATGGGAGGGTTCGATCAATTCCCAGCAGATGATCAAATGACTTCATTTGATGAAAGTTCTGACGTTCCAACAGGTTCACCAGCTGCAGCAAGCCAAGGATGGTTTGATCCTCAAACACAGGGTATGCAAGGTATGGGGGCGCCAATGGGTCAAGACTTTGGCCAACCAGGAATGGGAGGACCAATGGATCAGGGCTTCGGCCAGCCAGGAATGGGAGGACCAATGGGACCAGGCTTCGGCCAGCCAGGAATGGGAGGACCAATGGGACCAGGCTTCGGCCAGCCAGGAATGGGAGGACCAATGGGACCAGGCTTCGGCCAGCCAGGAATGGGAGGACCAATGGGACCA
>NZ_JABWSY010000002.1:391611-394949 GCF_013396335.1 Bacillus sp. EB106-08-02-XG196 | reverse complement strand
AGGCTTCGGCCAGCCAGGAATGGGAGGACCAATGGGACCAGGCTTCGGCCAGCCAGGAATGGGAGGACCAATGGGACCAGGTTTCGGCCAACCAGGAATGGGAGGACCAATGGGACCAGATTTCGGACAACAAGGAATGGGTGCACCATATGGTCAAATGCCATACGGATACCCGCAAATGGGTCCAGCACCTCATGTAATGGGAGCTCAAGATTTTGAATCACCAGATATGGGAATGCCTTTTGCCGGCGGTCAAATGCCAGCGATGCAGCAACAATATCCTGCTCAAGGGGGATTACCTGTTGGAGCAGGTGGAGATTGTGGCTGTGGTGGACCAAAACCACAGTTAATGCCGCAGCAGCCATTTGTACCGCCAACACCTCCTATCTATAGCGCACCATATACAGGACCAGCAAATGCAGCGCAGCCTCCGTATATGAACCCTTATGGAATGGGTCCAATGGACGGAATGATGCGATACGATGATGAAAGCAATGAGTATGACTTTTAAACAAAAAGGAGACGATGATTATTTCATTCGTCTCCTCTCTTATTTACGTTCCCAGTTTAAAGAACCTATTGTTGAAATGGTGCCCTATAGAAAAAGTGTTATCTTAATAAAAACAGAAAAAAATACCTATATGCTTAAAGGTTTTCATACGAATAAACGTCTTCGGCTGCAAGAGGCTTTTACCTCAACCCTTAGAAAAGAAGGTTTTGCAAAAACCTATCTTTTTGTCCATCCTCAAATGAAAGATCCTTTATTTTTCGAGGGGACTTACTTTGGGTGTATGGAATACATTCCACCGAATAAAACACCATTTTCCTTTCAATCTGAAAAAAACCGGCAGGAGGGACTTGAACTTCTAGAACAATTCCATTTGGTAACTTCGTCCTTCGAATCACGATATCGAACGCTAATTCCAAAAGGGGTTATTATTGAAAAATGGAAAGATAGGGGAGCGACTTTTTCCTCAAATTTATCCACCTTGAAATACTTTGTTAATAAAAACATATTAACTGAAATGGTGGATTGGGCAAATTGGTCACTCAGTGGAATGGAACAAAACCGCAGCCTGTTTGTCAACGAACCTTATTGTATACTTCATGGAGATGTTGCTCATCATAATTTCTTACGTGACTCAAAAGGTATATTACATCTCATTGATTTTGATTTAATTAGTATTGGCCCAGCTTCACTGGATTATTTACAATATGCCAATCGAATTCTACCTAGCCTTGATTGGTCATTTGAACGACTTGCTCATTTTTCACAATATCAAGACTTACTGAACGAGAAGGCATTTCTGTATGCATTAGCCTATCCTGCAGATATTTTCCGTGAATGGAACCGGCTCATTCGTGAAGGAACGTACCGAGACCAGCATAAGTATAATCAAATTATGAATTTAAGTGTTGGTCAGTACTACTCACGTAAAAAATTCATTGACGCTTTAAAAATGCTGACAAAATAACTTTTATGGTCGATTATGGCAGAATGAAACCCCCCTTAAACTCACAACCTAAACGTGAGCATATTCTTTATGCTCACGTACTGTAGAGGGGGTTTTTCGTTTGTATAATTTGAAACAGTGGATGATGATTCCTCTGTCCGCTCTGCTAGCTGTTGGACTGTCAGGTTGCGCAAATGATGACCGTGCTGCTATGGACAAAGATCACAAAAATATGGGGCAGCCATTGGGATACTATTCGGATGAAAATCATAAAAATGGCTCCAATGGAATGCCGGGGGATAATGATGGTCCGTTCACTGAATTAATGGACCATAATCTTGGGATTGAAAACCAAGCAAATAATGAAGAGCGTAGAAAGCAGTTTCGGGATAGAGATGAAAACGGAAATCCACCGAACCCGACAAAACCGCTCGCAAACCATGACCATAATTTCTTTCAAAGAGACAATCAATTTAGTACCAGTGATGCGAATTATCATGGTCAAACGAATCAAAGACTTGGAAACACAAAAACGACAACGAAACCTGAAAATCAGGACCGTATAACAGAAAAAATTAAAAGTAAGGTAGCGGACATTGAAAATGTTCGTGAAATCCGCTCCGTTCTATACGGTAATTCTGTTATGGTTTCCGTTAAATTAAACAATAATAAACGAGCTGAAGAAACAAAAAGAGCCATCCAAGATGCCGTTAAGCCCATGGTCAATGGGAAGTCAGTTCAAGTAATAATTGATGACGGAGCACTTGGTCGTGATGGCAACAGAAACAATGATTCCCAGCGATTAGAACCTAATAGCCGTAAGCATAATTGATATAAGTAGGAGAGGCAAAGCCGGATATTAGCTTTGCCTCTTTTGATTTTTTCTAAAAAGGATAAAAAGGGAAAATAAGGCTAAACTAGTAGTGAAATTCAATTAAATCTCTACTATTAAGAGGTGATTATGCATGAGGTTCAATTGGGTAACACAGTATCGGCTTGGTTTAGCCTTTGTTGCGGTTGTTCTCTTCATGTCCATCGGAAAGCTGCCAGGAATGATGTTAACTGGCTCTGCCGAAAAAGTGGAAAACCATCAAGATCAGCAAAAGACGGAACCTCAGCAGTTGACGATTATATTAGAAAGAATCTATCTTGATGGAGAAATTAGTGAGGAAGTTGTCCTTGATTCTTACTGGTCCATTGAAAACTTTTGGACTAAGTATGACCAATGGCAGTTAGTTGAAATGGATGCAACAACCATGGTTTTTAGAAAACAAATGGATGACATTTCACCATTACTTAAAGCGAATGGTTATTTCGGCATTACCGAGGATGGCGTGTTAACCATTTTTAATGGCCGTCCTGACCGATCACGAATCATCCAATCCTTTTTTCAGATAGATGTAAAAAAGCTTGAAAGCAGAAAACAAGAAGAGCTCATTCATGGCATTCCGATAAAAACAAAAGACCGATATGTAGAAGTTCTAGAAACCTTTAAACCATACTCGAAGAAGCAATAAAAAGTAAAACAGACTGATCATTCAGCCTGTTTTTTTGTATAGGAAATTATTGATTCAATTTAGTCAACCTATATTTCATAGAAGTCGTCACAAGATGGTGGTCAGTGACCGAATAGCGAGTTTAAAAAGAGTTTGGGTCACTCCAACCTACCTGGAGTGACCGACCAGTGGTTTTAAAAAGGGTTTGGGTCACTCTAGCCTACCTGGAGTGACCGACCAGTGGTTTTAAAGGGTTTGTGTCACTCCAGCCTACTTGGAGTGACCGACCAGTGGTTTTAAAAAGGGTTTGGGTCACTCCAGCCTACTTGGAGTGACCGAACAGGCAGTAAAAATAGGATTTGAGTCACTCCAGCCAACCTGGAGTGAC